>NZ_JBEYTK010000002.1:0-924136 GCF_040643015.1 Micromonospora sp. NPDC047527
AACAAAAAATTAGTTGAACAGCATCCTGACAACAAACAAATGTTGCCAAAGGAATCCCAACCAGCCAAACCATAAAGGCCCGACCAGTCCGGGGTATAAATCATAATTGGCACTGGCTTTACAAGCACCCTGTTGAGTTCTCAAAGAACAACCACACACCGATCAGAAAGCCCCAACCCGGGGCCCCATCACGGGGCTTTTCCGTTCTGCGTCCCCGCCGCTCTCGCGCCGGGCACTTTTACTACGTTACCTCACCGTCTGCGCCGTGTCAAACCGTGTGTCCCGGTCTGTCGTGCTTGGTACGGGTTGGTCCCGGCGCACTCACGCAGCAGCGAACCGCTGCGTCAGGTCATCGGATTCGGCAGGCCGGCCGCCGCAGTTTCCTGCGGGCTTGCCCGGTGCCCTGCCGGGGGTGAACCTTACCCGGTCGGCTTCGCTGCGCCAAATCCGCCTCGCGGCTGATTCGGCGAGCCCCGCCCGGACCGTGTCTCGCAGGAGCGAACCCCTGTTTTGACTCGGCTGCCAGTTCGTTTCGGTGCTCCAGGACTTTCGTCCCGTTTGCCCCGTTCCGCGCTGGCAGAGAGAAAGTTACGCGTCCGCGGGTTTGATCGTCAAATCCGCGGGTAGCGTCCCGCGTCACACTCGCGGCCCCTGGCGGGCGACGACCGACGCCAGATCGCCGATATGGGGGTCTCCCGGCGGTGCGATGCCCCCATATCGCCGATCTGGTGTCGATCAGCGGCGTCGGCGCTCCCGGTCAGAAGCTGGTCGGCGAGGGACGCGGGTCGAGGCTGTCGACACGCGGACTCCACGTCCCATAGCGGGGAAGCCACGACCCGCCGCCGCTGAGCGGCGAACCACTCCGCGTCAGCCGAACCGGGAACACCAGCCAGATCGGGAACGCCAGCGAGACCGCGAACGTCGGCCAGACCGCGAACCGTCAGCCAGACCCCGAACCGTCAGCCAGACCGCGAACCGTCAGGACGCCCGTCGCTGGCGAGCCGCGAACCAGGCCCGGACGCCCAGGACGCCGACGGTGGTCCCGATGACCAGGGACGCCGCGATCAACAGCGCGTGCACCCAGAGAAAGCTGGTGGCGGCGCCGTCGGCAACCGTGCCGGACACCCAGGACCGCGGGTCCTGCCAGATCGCGACCGCGAACCTCGGCCAGATCACCCAGGTCCAGATCCCGACCCCGACCAGGAAGACGGCCCACCCTCGCGACAACACCATGGCAGTCGAGTATGCCAGCGGCCCTGCTCACCAGGCTGATCGCGGACGCGAGCCGGCGGCGACGCGCCCGCCGGCGACAGCGCGTCCGTTTCCGACGACAGCCCGGTGGGCACTGCGAGACAGGACAGCCTGTAGACCGTCCACCCGGAGGTGCCCTCATGCAACCCTCGATCTTCAATCCGTGGGCCTGGCGTGACCCGTCCGCCCTCGCTGGCGGGTACGACCAGACCACCCACTCGGTCACACCTCCGCAGCGGCAGGACGGTGGGCACGACGGTCCGGACGCACCCGGCCCCGGTACTGAGGTGGACCTGGTGGGCTACCACGTGCAGGCGAGTGACGGGCGCATCGGCACCATCGACGAGGCGAGCGACGAGGCGGATGCCGGGTACCTGGTGGTGGACACCGGGCCATGGATCTTCGGTCAGAAGGTGCTGCTGCCGGCCGGCACGGTGGCCCAGGTGGATCACCAGGAACGCGTCGTGCACGTCGACCGGACCCGGCAGGAGATCAAGGACGCGCCGCCGTTCGATTCGGACGCGGTCGACCCGGAGTACCGGGAGCGGGTGGGCAACTACTACGCCGACCGCTACGTTCCCCCGGCCGGCGCCACCCCGCGGGTATTCTGACGCCGTGGTCCGGATGGGCAACTGCGCGTCGGAGGCGGTCGACATGGTCGACGGCCTCCCGCGCGGTGTGGTGCCCGCGTTCCCGAGCAGTTCCGGCGACGGCCGTGAGCAACTTCTGGATGTCCTCCGTGCCGGTGGTCTGCGGTTTCGCGCCGGCGCGCGATGGCGGACGGCTCGCTGAGCCGATCTCGCTGACCGAGGGGCGAATTCGCCCCGCTCGGCGCTTCTCTGTGTGAAGGGGGAGGTGGTCCCGGTCGGCCGCGACAACGCGGCGCACGTCGAGGTGACCCGGGAGATCGCCCGGCGGTTCAACCACCTGTACGGGCCGGTCTTCCCGGTGCCCGAGATGATCCCGTCGGACACGCCGAGCCTGGTGGGCACCGACGGCGTGGCCAAGATGAGCAAGAGCCGAGGCAACGCGATCGCCCTCTCCGACGATCCGGCCACGGTGCGTCGCAAGGTGCGCGGGATGTACACCGACCCGAAACGGGTGCGGGCCGACGTGCCGGGAACGGTGGAGGGGAACCCGGTCTTCGCGTACCACGAGGTGTTCAACCCGGACCGCGACGAGGTCGCGGACCTGGCCCGGCGGTACCGGACCGGGCGGGTGGGTGACGTGGAGGTCAAGGAGCGGCTGGTCGTCGCGTTGGAGCGGTTCCTGGCGCCGATCCGGGAGCGCCGCGCAGAGATCGAGGCCGATCGGGGACTGGTCGACCGGCTGATCGTCGAGGGCACCGAGCGGACCCGCCAGGAGGTGCGCCAGACCTTGATCGAGGTACGCCGGGCGATGGGGTTGACCGGCGCGTACCAGCAGGTGCGGCGACGGGCCGAGCGGAGCCGGCGTCGGACGGACGCCTCGGCCTGAAGCAGGGGGACCCCGGTTGGATGGTCGGCCGGCTCGCCCTCGATCAGCGCAGAATGCGGGGATGAGGGGGATTTTCCGCGTTCGTCCGGTGCCGGCTGCGGAGACGCACCGGACCACGATGTTCGAGATCTTCTTCGATCTGGTCTTCGTCTTCGCCCTCACCCGGGTCATCACGTTCATGGCCGGGTCGCCGACCGCGCTCACTCTGGCCCAGGGGCTGCTCCTCCTCCTGCTGCTGCTCTACTCTTGGGGGCCGTACACCTGGTTGGGAAACCTGGTCCGTCCGGACGTCGGCCTGGTCCGCGCGGCCACCCTGGTCGCGATGGCCGCGATCTTCGTGGCCGCACTGGTGCTACCGGACGCGTGGCAGCAGAGCCCGGAGCTCTTCGACGCGCCGTTCACCCTCGCCCTGGCCTACGTGGTCGGCCGGGCGGTGCAGCTCGTGATCCTGTTCTGGGTGAGCACGACGAACCCGGCACTGCGCTCCACGCTGCGGTTCTTCGCCGTTCCGGTGGTGCTGGCCTGGTTCCCGCTGCTCGGCGGCGCGCTGCTCGGCGGCGCGGCCCAGACGGTGCTCTGGACGGCGGCGCTCCTGGTGGACATCGGTGGCGCCCGGATCGCGTCCTTCTTCCGGCCGTGGCAACTGCGCAGCGTGGACCACTTCACCGAGCGGTTCGGGCTGGTGCTGATCATTGCGCTGGGCGAGTCGCTGCTCTCCGCTGGCGCAGGGCCACGGGCGATGGCGCCGGTCGGCGCGGCCGTACTGGCCGCACTGCTGGGGCTCGCCAGCACGGTCTGCCTGTGGTGGCTCTACTTCGACCGGCTGGCGCCCGCCGCGCGGCAGGCTGTCGCCAACGTGCCGGGTGAGCGGCGGGCCGGCGTGGCCGGCGACGCGTACGGGCTGGGGCACTCCCCGCTGATCATCGGCGCGATCTACGTCGCGCTCGGCATCGAGGAGGTGCTGGGTCAGCTCACCGAGGAGTCGTCCCATCCCGACCGGCTGGGCTGGGAAGCCGCCACCGCCCTTTACGGCGGCACTGCCCTCTACCTGCTCAGCAGGTTGGTCTTCCGCCGGCTGACCGTTCGCGCCGTTTACCCGACGCAGGTCGTGGCCGCGCTGCTGCCGCTGGCCCTGCTGCCGGTCGGCCGATCTCTGCCCCCGTTGGCGGCGCTGGCCGTGCTGACCGTCTTCCTGATCGGGGTGACCTGGTACGAGCGGCGAATGGACCGGCGCGACGAGCGGCCCGACCCGGCGCAGCCGCTGCTCCCGTGAATTCCCAGGCCCGGGGGGCCTCGGAAAAGAACCTTGACGCCGTGTCGATATCCCCGGGCCTCGTTCGTCGTCATGCTGTACGGCGACACGCCGCACCGAGAGGAGCCGAAACGTGAAGTACATGCTGCTGTTCATGAGTCCCGTCGGACCCGACGGGGAGGCCGTCGACAACGGGTGCACCTTCGAGGACTGGATCCGCTTCGACCGGGATATCAAGGACGCCGGGGTCTGGGTCTCCGGGCATCCTTTGCAGGACCTGACCACCTGTACGTCCGTGCGGGTGGGGCCGGCCGGCGAGCGCACGATCACCGACGGTCCGTTCGCCGAGACCCGTGAACTGCTCGGCGGGTACGACGTCATCGACGTGCCGGACCTCGACGCCGCGCTGGAGTGGGCGGCCCGCAGTCCCGGTGCTGTCGGCGGTGGCTGGGTTCAGGTCCGCCCGATCGCCGAGATCGAGATGCCGGTCTGACCGTGGCGGGCGAGGAGGCAGCAGTCGGTTCGTCCGTGGAGGCGGTGTTCCGGGAGGAACGCGGCCGACTGCTCGCCTCGCTCGTGCACCGGTTCGGGGACCTCGACCTGGCCGAGGAGGTCGCCTCCGAGGCCATCGAGGCGGCGCTGACGCACTGGCCGACCGAGGGTGTGCCGAGCCGGCCCGGTGCCTGGCTGCTCACCACGGCCCGCCGCCGCGCCGTGGACCGCCTGCGCCGCGACCGGGTCCTGGCGACCCGGCTCGCCGTGCTCCAGGCGGAGGCCGAGCGGGCCGAGCCCGCCCCACCCGCCGACGCTGACCGCGACCTGCCCGATGACCGGCTGGCGCTCTTCTTCACCTGCGCACATCCGGCCCTGCCCGCGCAGGATCGGGGCGCGCTCACCCTGCGGTTCCTCGCCGGCCTCACCACCGCCGAGGTCGCGCGGGCCTACCTGGTGCCACCGGCGACCATGGCCCAGCGGCTCGTCCGGAGCAAGCGGAAGATCCGCGACGCGCGCATCCCGTTCCGGGTGCCCGGCACCGACGAGCTGCCCGAACGGCTGCCCACGGTGCTCCAGGCCGTCTACTCGGTCTTCACCGAGGGGTACGCGGCCAGTTCCGGCCCGGATCTCCAGCGGACCGACCTCGCCGCGGAGGCCATCCGGCTGGCCCGGATCCTGCGCCGGCTTCTCCCCGGCGAGCGGGAGGTCGCCGGGCTGCTCGGGTTGATGCTGCTCACCCACGCCCGACGAGACGCGCGTACCGGACCGGACGGTGCGGTCGTCCTCCTCGACGACCAGGACCGCACCCGCTGGGACCATGCGATGATCGACGAAGGGCGGGCGCTGGTGCTTGTCGCGCTGACCGGCGGGCCACCGGGGCCGTACGGCGTGCAGGCCGCGATCGCCGCGCTGCACGACGAGGCTCCCGATGTGGCAAGCACCGACTGGCCGCAGGTGGTGGCGCTCTACGACGTGCTGCTCGGGCTGATCCCCTCGCCGGTCGTGGCGCTCAACCGGGCCGCCGCGGTGGCGATGCGGGACGGGCCGGAGGCGGGGCTCGCGCTGCTGGACGAGTTGGCCGACGACCCTCGGCTGCGCGGCTACCACCCGTATCCGGCGACCCGCGGCGACCTGCTGCGCCTGCTCGGCCGCAACGGCGAGGCCGCGGCGGCGTACCGCAACGCGTTGACGCTGGTCGGCACCGAGCCGGAACGGGAGCATCTGCTCCGCCGGCTGGCCTCCGTCACGGCCGACTGAAGCTGTTCCGCGAGCCCGCGCTGTACCCTTCCCCGGTGAGTCTGCCTCTGCCGCCCGGTGAGTTCGCCGCGTACCTGTTCGACTGCGACGGCACCATCGTCGACTCGATGCCGCTGCACTACCTGGCCTGGCAGCGCGCCCTCGACGAGTGGGGCTGCGAGTTCCCGGAGGACCTCTTCTACGCGTGGGGTGGCCGGCCGACCGCCGACATCGTCGTCACCCTGAACGAGCAGCAGGGTCTGGACATGCCGGTGGCGACAGTCGTCGAGCGCCGGGAGAGCTACTACGAGGAGTTGCTGCCGCAGCTCGCCGCCGTGCCCGAGGTGCTGGCGCACATCCACGACGCGCACCGGCGGGTCCCGTTCGCCGTCGTCTCGGGCAGCACCCGGGCCTCGGTCACCGCGTCCCTCGACGCGCTCGGCCTGCTGGACCGCTTCGACGTGCTGGTCTGCGCCGACGACTACACGCGGGCCAAGCCGGACCCGGAGGCGTTCCTGCTCGCGGCGGAGCAGCTCCGCGTACCCCCGGGGTCCTGCCTGGTCTTCGAGGACACCGACCTGGGCATCCAGGCCGCGACCGCGGCCGGCATGGCGTCGGTACGCGTGCCGCAGCAACGCACCCGTTGAGGTCGACCGGTCTCAGGCGATGGTCAGCAGCAGCTTGCCCGCGTAGGAGGTCTGCAACCGTCGGTGCGCCTCCACCACCTTGCCCAGCGGAAACGTCTCGGCGACGTGCACCACGAACGGGCCCGCCTCGATCAGTTCGTTGAGGCGCTGCAACTGGCGGGGGTTGGCCACGCCGTCGTACGCCCGGACCGGCACGCCGGGCCGTTCGCTCGGCTCCGGCCGCACGCCGTGGGCGTACGCGACCACGCCACCCTCGGACAGCGCCTCGGTGAGACGGTCCAGCGTGTCGCCGCCGGCCATCGCCAGGATGCCGTCCACCCCGCCCGGTGCCGCGTCCCGGATCTGTTCGAGCACCTGGGTGGTGTCGCCGTGGCCGTCGAGGGACACGTCGGCGCCGAGCCGGGTCACCAGCGCCACCCCGTCCGGCCCGGAGGCCACCGCGATCACGTTGAGCCCCTGCCGTTTCGCCAACTGCACGGCCAGGTGGCCCTGACCACCGCTCGCCCCGAAGATCAACAGCCAGGCGCCGGCCGGCAGGCCGAGGGTGTCCAGCCCGGCCAGCGCGGTCAGCCCGTCGGTGGGCAGGGCGCCAGCGTGCTCCGCCGGCACACCGTCGGGCACCTTGGCCACATACTCGGCCTTCGCCACCGCGTACTCGGCGTAGAAGCCGCCCTTGGGCCGGGTGGTGGCGGAGACGTAGACGAGGTCGCCGGCCGCGACGTTGGTGACCTTGCCGCCGGCCGTGATGACGGTTCCGGCACCGTCGGAGCCGGGCACGATCGGGAACTCGGTGCCCTCGGGCACCAGCACACCCTCCCGTTCGTACGCGTCCCACACCCCCACGCCGGCGCTCCACACCTTGATCAGCACCTCGTCGGCGGCGATCTCCGGCACGGGCATCTTCCGGAGGGTGATCACCTCCGGCCCGCCGAACGCGTCGAAGGCCGCGACCTGCATCCGCTCGGGCACATCCCCGTCAACCATGTGGAATCCCTCCCCGTACCGGCGTCACCGTCGCAGCATGCCGGCTGTGCGGCGGCGCCGGCCCTGGGCTGGGCGCCGTTCACCCACAAGGGGTGTCAGGCCGTCTGCGCTCCCTGGCCGCGCAGCGCCTGTGCGACGGCGTCCCGTACCCGGGCGTCCTCCCGCGTCCTGCGCTGCGACCGGCTGCGCCGCCGGTAGAGAACGGCACCGACGAGTACGGCGATCAGGACGACCAGTGCCAGCGTCAGCATCCAGGGCAGGGCCCAGCCGTGCGCCGTGGCCTGGACGGGCTTGAGCGAGGTGGTGGAGCCGGACGCGTCGGTGAGCAGGGGTGTGAGGGTCGCGGTCGACGCGAGCCGGACCGCGGGCGTCACGCCGTGCACGGGCACCGTCACGTCCCAGCTCTCGCCGGGGAGCAGCTCCGGTGGCGCGGCGATCTCGTCGGCCCGGACCCGCAGCATGCCGAACGGGCCCGAGACCGACACGTCCTGCTGGCCGGACAGCGCCGCGTTGCCGGTGTTGTGGATCCGGTACGAGACGGTGGCGTCGCCCTTGCCGAACGGGTTGAGCGTGCCGTCGTAGCGCACGTGGAAGTCCTCGATCGCGAGGTTCGGGGCGAGTTCGCCGCCGACCCGCAGCTTGATCCGGATACCGAGGCGCCGATCCACGTTGATGCCCTCGGCCTGGTTGGCCTGGGTCAGCGTGGTGAGGATGCCGCCGACGTAGTCACCGGGTGTGGCGTTGTCGGGCACGCTGATCCGGAACGGGACCTGGGCGGTCTTCCCGGGCTGGATCACCACGCTGTCGGAGCCCGCGTGCGCCCAGGCGCCGATCGCGACGGACTTCTTGTCCCTGGTCAGCAGGTCGAGCTGGCCCGCGCCGGTGGTGAATCCGTCGGCGGCGTACACGGACAGCTTCAGTGCCGCCGGGCCGCGGTTGGCCACGACCATGGCGTCCTCGACGACTCCGCCGGGGTTCACGTTGTAGCTGTAGCTGGACCGGTCGGCGCCGTAGCTGTTGGAGGCCGTCCGCACCGTCCAGGCGACGTCGCCGTCCGCTGCCACGGCGGGTCCGGCAGCGACGCCGACGGCCGCGACGGCGGCGAGCAGGGACAGGACGGTCGTACGAAGGAGGGCGACGACGGTGGCTTTCCGGCGCGTTTCGGTCGTGGGCATCTCGGGTCCTCAGACGGTCTGGGTTGGTACTGGTGACGAGCGGCGGGGTAAGCGCCCGCGAGGGCGCCTACCCCACCGGCTCACTGGGTCCGGTCAGCTGCTGAGCGCAGTGATCGTGAGGGTGGCGCGGTAGCTGCCCTTCGCGACGCTGTCCGGGATCTTCAGGTCCAGGTCAGCGCCGAGCTTGGCGCCGCCCCGGGGGTGGCCCTGGGCGGCCGCACCGAGGCCGCTGGAGACCGAGAGGCCCTTGCCCTGGTCGTCGAAGGACGACAGGACCGGAGCACCGGCCTCGGCACCGGCGCCGGCGTCGAGCACGTACGGGGTCCAGCCCAGGAACGAGCCGGAGAACGTCTTGTCGCCGTCCTGGAAGTCACCCACGTTGGCCGAGATCGACCACGGGGCGAGCGAGCGGCGGCTGTCCGACACGAGGATCGGGTTGATCTTGCCGCTCGCCTGGAAGTAGGTGCCGTTGCGCTCCTGCGCGACACCGAGGTCGACCAGGCCGTTGTAGCCGTCGATCGTCCAGCCGAACTCGCCCGGAGCCGGGTTCGGCACGTTGACCTGGATGGACTGGCCGTCACCGTTGTACGGGTGCACGGTCACGTTGTCGACGATCGAGCCGACCGGCTGACCGTCCGGGGTGTTGACGCAGGAAAGGCCGCCCTCGACTGCCGCGTTCGGCGCCGCGCAGGTGCCGCTGCGGATGTTCGCCAGGACCAGCTTGTCGCCGCGCACCTGCACCTTGACGTAGCTGCGGACGTGCTCCTGGTTCTGCACCGAGTTGTACCAGTACTTGCCCGGGTCGAGCGGGTCCGGACCGTTGCCGCGAATGCCAGTGCCGGTGTTGTCCGGCTTCTTGATGTCGTAGTACTTCGAGCCGGAGGCCGAGTTGGCCGTCACGTAGATGACGCCGCCCGGGCCGGGGAACACGTCGGCAGCACCCGGCTTCTCGGCCGGGTTCTCCTTCTGGCCGTTCTTGATGGAGTAGCTGCGGGAGTAGCTGTGGTCGTGACCCTGCAGCACCATGTCGATGCCGAGGTTCGAGAAGGCCGTGGTGAAGTCTTCCCGCCGCTGCTTGTTGTCGGTGTCGGTCGCGTGGCTGGCCGGCGAGTAGATGGAGTGGTGGTAGACCAGCACCTTCCACTTGGCCTCGGAGCCGTGCTTGTTGACCACGTCGGTGATGTACGAGACGTGCGCGGCGTCGCCGGCGTTGCTGCCGTCGGTCGGAAGCTTGTAGCTGTTGCTGTTGATGTCGATGAACAGCACGTCCTTGTAGACGAACCAGTAGTCACCACCGGACTTGGTGCCCGCCGGGTTCCCGTTGTCGTAGTACGGGGCCGTGCGGTCGGTGTTCGGGGTGAAGTGGTGCTGCTCGTAGGACTTGCCGCCGACGTCGTGGTTACCGATGGTGGCGACGACGGGGTACTGACGCAGCTGGTCGGGCGCCATGAACGAGGTCCACTGGCCCTCGTCGTTGGCGGACTCGACGTGGTCGCCGCCGGAGACCAGCAGCTCGGCGTTCGGGTTGGCCGCGGTGGCGACCTTCAGGGTGTCCTCCCAGCCGGCCTGGTCCTTCAGCCGGTCGCCGGAGGAGCCGATCTGGGGGTCGCCGAAGAACAGGAAGTCGTAGTCGCCCTCGAAGTCCTGCGTCTTGAAGGCGTACGCCGGGGACCAGTTGCCCTCGGAGCCGACCCGGTACGAGTACGCCGTCTTCTCGCGCAGGTTGCTGATCGTGGCGTGCCGGTTGAAGCCGGTGGTGGAGGTGTTCGCCGCACCAACGGCGTCGAAGCTGACGGCGCTGGCCGGGAACTCGCCGTTGACGATCTCGGCGGTCGGGGCGAGCTGGATCTTCTGCGCCGTGTCGGCGGAGGAGTACCAGGTCACGATGCGCTGGGTCTCGTTGGCGCCGACGCCGAGGATCACGCTGCTGATCGTGGTGGACTCGGCCGCGCTGGCACCGGCCATCAGGCCGCTACCGAGGGCCGCGCCCATCCCGAGGAATCCGGCTACGACCCCGGCGACCAGGCGCCGCCGCACGAGCCCGGAGGCCCGTGTCGAGGTGCTCAATGTCATCGACATTGTTCCCTTTTCAAATAGAGGGATGGATTGTTCTTTGCCCGGCACTGGGCAAGCAGATCCAAGCTTTCGTTGCTCGATGAACCGACCATGAACGTGATCTTGCGAATGGCTGCACTTCGCGAACTACTTAGCCCTACTCATGATCCAGAAAGGCGCTGCACAAACCAGACCAAGCCCATAATGGACACGCCCGCTGAAACAGCGCCGGTCGCCCAGAGACCGGCTTTCGGCGCACGGCGACGCAGCACGAGCAGCAGCGGAAAGACGAGGGCGATAATCGTCAACTGAACGACCTCGATGCCGATGTTGAACACCAGCAGGGACCACAGCAGGGTCCACGACCACGCCTCGTCGATGCCCAGTGCGCCCGCGAAGCCCAGCCCGTGCACGAGACCGAAGCAGAACACCACGCCGAGCCTGATCCAGCCGGAGCGGTCCAGGCTGAAGTGGCCGCGCCCGGCCGCGTCCAGGTCGGTCGCGTGACCGCCGCGCCGCCAAATTCCCCACAGGTGCCAGCCGGCGACGACGGCGATCGACAACGCGATGACCGGCTCCACGATCGCCCCCGGCACCTCGACCAGGCCGAGGGCCGCGAGCATGAACGTCACCGAGTGCGCCAGGGTGAAGCTCGTGGCCGCGAGCACGATCTCCCGAAGTCGCCGCGATCCGGCGATGAGCGCCAGCAGGAACAGAATGTGGTCGATGCCGGACAGCAGATGCTCGGCGCCGAGCAGGAAGAACTCACCGAACCGCTCGTACCAGGCCTGCGCGGTCGAGAAGGAGGGGTGGGCGGCGTCGAGGGCCGCGCTGCCCGAACGGCCGTCGACCTCGTAGGTGACGATCGTCTTGGTGCCCTTGACGTAACCCTCGTCGTCGGGGAAGAGACCGCTGCGGACCTCGTGCTCGTCGGCACTCTCGGTGCAGGTCCAGTCGAGCAGCAGGTTCGCGTACGGCACGCCGTCACGCTCGCCGATCGTCGCGTCGCCCACCTGGCTCGGCCGGCAGGCCGCACTGCGTGAGGTGACGGAGAAGCGCTCGCCGACGTACTTCAGCACGGTCGCGGTGTGGGCCTTCAGCGCCGCGGCCTGGGCACCGGTGTCACCCGCTTCGAAGGCGGCGGTTCCGGCCTGGAAGAGCGGATCGTCGCCACCGGAATCGGCGGCGGACACGACGAGGAGGTCATATTCGAGCTCGATCGCCGTGCGAATGTGACCCTCGTCTCCGGCCGCAATTTTCGCGTACACGGTCGACGAGAAGCCGTGCGCGGACGCCGGACCGGTGCCCAGAAAGGGGATCACCGCCGCGATGATCCCGACAGCGATGACGATAACTGTACGGCGGACGTGCCCTAACATGCGACTCCCTCGGTTGGCCAGTGCACGTTGCATGCCGTGGGTGAACGGCAGCCCGCGCACCGACGAACCGCCGGAGAACAAAGCCCCGGAACGCCCCTCTGCGGATTTCCGGCAGACGGAATTGAGATAGGAATACGAAGCAGTACGTGCACTTCCCGCCACCACTCGAAAGGACGACCGCCTTGCGCCCCCCGCTTCGGGCCGTCGCCATGCTGGCCGCGACCGCCGCGCTGGTCACCGCCTGCAACTCCGGCGACGACTGGTCACAGCCACACCCCGCGCCCAGCGCCATCGGCACTCTGGGCCCAGGGTTCGTCGACCCCTCCACGAAGCCCGCTCCGGAGGCGACCATCACGCCGCAGCCCGGCTCGTGGGCAGGCGTCCATCCGCCGAAGGACTACCGGGTCGTCCTGCTCACCGGCGGTGACGACCAACCGACCAAGGCCCTCGTGACGGCGGTCGAGGACTGGGCCGACGACGAGCACGTCGACCTCAGGACGATCACCGTCGGCAACGCGCACGACGCCGTTCCGACCATCGCCAAGGCCATGGAGATGGGCCCCGATCTCATCGTCAGCGCGGGCAACGAACTGATCGACGCGCTCGCGCTGGTCACCCCGAACCACCTCGACGAGAAGTTCCTCGTGGTGGGCGCGGAGCTGGCCGAGCCCACCCACAACGTCACGGCCGTCGACTGGTCCGGCGCGTCGTTCCGTGGCGAAGGGCTCGGCATGTCCTCGACGTACGACGCGGGCTCGTTCACGGCCGAGCGGTGTGCCGCCGCCATCCGGGCAGGCGTCGCCGCCGTGCTCAACGACCTGACCGGCATCGTCGTCTGGCTCTGACGGTGGGTCCCGCTCGACCGGAAACTCGGCCGGATCGACTGTCGATCGGCGCGCGTTGCGTTCGTGTAGAGGGCGAGCGGGCGACGCGGTGTCGCCACCGAGTCGAGGGGTGCGGTCATGCGGAATCTGGTTGTCGTCGAGTTCGTGACGCTGGACGGGGTCATGCAGGGGCTGGGGTCACCGGACGAGGATCGCGACGGCGGGTTCGAGCACGGCGGCTGGGCAGCGCCGTACTTCGACGACACCCAGACAGCCACCGCACTGGAAGGGCTGCGGTCGACGACGGCGTACCTCTTCGGCCGCCGGACCTACGAGAAGATGACCGCCTTCTGGCCGAGCCAGCCCGACGACAACCCGATGGCCGCACACCTCAACGCGACCCCGAAGTACGTCGCCACCCGTACCCTGACCGATTTCACCTGGTCGGGGGCCCGGCGGCTCAACGGAGACCTCGCGCCGGCGGTCGCGGAATTGAAGACGCAGGGTGACGGCACCATCGTCGTGCTGGGCAGCGGTGTGCTCGTGCACGACCTCGTCGCGAACGACCTGGTCGACGGGTACCGGCTGTTCCTGCACCCCCTCCTGCTCGGCACCGGCAAGCGGCTGTTCCGCGAGACGGACCGGCCGCGACGGCTGCGGCTGACCTCGTGCGTGCCGACAAGCACCGGCGTGCTCCTGCTGGAGTACGAGGTGGCGTGACCCGTCGCCGAACGGGGCAGCGCCATTCATGATCATCCGTTAGGGTCCGGTCCTCTACCTTCCCTCACCGGAGAACCCCATGAATCCCAAAAAGGCCATGTGGTCTCGCCTTGCCACGGCAACGGCGGTGCTGGCGACCGCCACCCTCTTCAGCACGGCGCCCCCGGCCAGCGCCGCCGAGGCACTGCCCGACCTGTTCGTGTCGTTCAACCGTGAGCCCGTTGCCGAGGTCGACAACGGCGGCACCACCGTCGGCATGTACGTCTACAACTACGGCGAGGCCCCCGCCACGGGTGTGACCGTCACCCTGGACCTGAGCAAGGTCTCCGACAGGGTCACCGCAGCCGTGCCGGAGTGGAGCGACATCTGCAAGCTGGCCGGCAGCAAGGTCACCTGCACCGTCGGCGCGCTCGACGCCGGTCAGGTCCTGACCGTGGACCCCCTCTCGCTGACGAGTCGCCCGGGTGCCGTCCCCGGTGACGCCGGCGAGGTCACCGTCACCATCGACGGCAACGAGGACGACATGGCACCGGCCAACGACGTCACGTCGTTCCCGGTCACCGTGCTCGCGTCCGGTCCCGATCTGGTTGCCGCCGCGGCGGACCTGAACGACAAGGACCACCCGGTCGGCCCCGGCGACACCGTCCCGCTGTACTCGGGCATCGGCAACGAGGGCGACGCCGCCGCCACGAACTTCACGGTGCGGGTCAGCGTCCCCACCGGTGCCACGTTCGCCGAGCGGTACAGCGACTGCACCTACACCGACTACTACCCGGACGACATCGGCAAGCCCTACGTGTACGGCCCCAGCGAGGTGAGCTGCGTCGTCCCGCTGACGCTCGAGCCCGGTGACGGCCTGCTGCTGTTCGACGACGAGACCGGCGAGTCGCTCTTCAACATCACCTTCGGTCGCAACCTGCGCGGTCCGGATGAGCACTACAGTTCGGTCGACGTCGCCCTGGCCGGCCAGGAGCGCGCGGCGAAGAGCAGCGCTCGCGCCAAGGGCACCGGGTCTTCCTTCGCCGACAAGGTTCGCAAGCTCCAGTCGCAGGGTGCGAAGGGCGACCTCGCAAAGCAGCGCGCCGCGCAGCGTGAGCTCGACGAGTCCGATAACTATGCGGACTTCAGGTTCTGGAGCAAGGCGAACACCCTCGACATCGCGGTCACCGCGCCGGCCGTGAAGGGTGCCGTCGGGCAGACCGTCAACGTCGCCTACGAGGTCGTCAACAACGGCCCGTCCGACGGCGGCGGCCCGTCCGTGATCATCACCGCGCCGTCCGGCACGGTCCTGCTGCCCTCCGAGTGGTGCTACACCGATGGCACCGAGCACGAGCATCTGCCGGAGTCGGCGAAGCTGCGGTGCAACTTCGAGAGCGAGTTCCCCGCCACGGCTTCCGGTTGGGGCCGGATCAAGTCGACCGTCCGGGTGAAGATCAAGTCGGCTCCGGGCACCGACGGCACGATCGTGGCCCGCAACAGCGGCCCGGCGACCGAGTCGAAGCCGGAGAACAACACCGCCCAGATCGTCATCAACACCGGCACGGCCGGTGGCGGTGGCGGTGACGACAACGGCGGGTCGGGTGGAGGGCTGCCCGTCACCGGCGCCCCGGCGGCCATGCTGGCCGGTGGCGGCGCGGCAGTGCTCGCGCTCGGCGCCGTGCTGCTCGTGATGTTCCGCCGCCGCCGCGTGATCCTCCAGGTCCCGCGCGACTGATCCAACGCGAGGCAAACAGGCAGGGGTGGGCCCGATTGGGCCCACCCCTGCCGCTGTCTGACGGCTGATCCAACCGCTACGGCAGGTCAGTAGGCGAACGGCCAGCCGGCGGAGTCGTAGCCGATGAGATTGATGCCGAGCAGGGACGTGCCGTTGTTCGCGTAGTAGTGGTAGACGAGCACGTCGGCGTCGCTGTCCGCCATGACGGCCTGGTGACCGGGGCCGTGGATGCTGCCGTGGCCGGCCAGCACCTGGGTGCCGCCACCGGCGTTCATCGCGGTGCCGTTGCGGTCGACGTACGGGCCGGTGACGCTTGTCGACCGGCCGACCATGACCCGGTACGTGCTGGACGCGCCCTGGCAGCAACGGTCGAAGGACACCCACTGGTAGTAGTAGGAGCCGCGCTTGACGATCACCGGTGCCTCGATCGCGCCGCCACCACGGCCGGCGATGCTGTGGATCGTGTTGTCGGCGCGCTTGCCGGTCGCCGGGTTGAGCGCGATCAGTTTGATGCCGGACCAGAACGAGCCGAAGCTCAGCCACCACCGGCCGTCGGAGTCGACGAACAAATTCGGGTCGATGGCGTTGAAGTTGTCCGAGGTGCGGGTCTCGATCACCAGGCCGTGGTTGGTCCAGCTGCCGGACTCGCCGGTGGTGCTGGTCGCCAGGAAGATCGCCGACCGGTTCGAGCCGAAGGTGGAGGCCGAGTAGTACATCCAGTACCGGCCGCCGCGGTAGGTGAGGTCCGGTGCCCACAGGTTGCGGCTGCCGCCGGTGTAGGCCGTGGTCCACGGTGCACCGCCCGGGAAGGCGTTGCCCGCGTTGCGGAACGCGATCCGGTCGGTGGAGGTTTTCAGGGCGATGTTGTCGCCGGTGTGCGCCACCAGGTAGCCGCCGTTGGGCCGGCGCACGATCGTCGGGTCGTGCACACCGACGTTGCCGGTCACCAGTCCGGGGTTGGGGTAGGCGGCCGGCGGGATGGTGGGGGTCGCGGCGGCCAGTGGCACCACGGCGCCGCGCGGGGCCGCGTCCGACGGACGCGTGGTCAGGGCCACGCCGCCGGCCGCGACGACCACGATCGAGGCCAGCAGCGCGGTGAGTCGGATGCGGGACCGGGGTACGGGGAGAGCGGACGACATCATGACAGTCCTTCGGATAGGGCTGGGTCGACGCCGTGTGCCGCTCTGCCGCATCGACCCATGGCCGAGGTCCATCGATGTTCTCGATAACATCGATGTACGTCAAGGTGTTGTAGGCCCCGAGCCTGCGGATCGTCACCGCCGAGCACTCCGCTTGTGCTTGGAACGGCCCGTGAACCTGCCACCATCCTGGGTCGGGGCGGCAGATCGACGCCGCGGGGTCCGTCGAGGAAACCACCGCCCGAACGGAATTCGGGACAGCAGCAGAGGAACCGCCATCACCAGGATCCCGAACCCGACCGCGCCCAGCACACCCTGTGCACGACCGCGGTGCCCGCTGAGCTGGTCGAAGTCCGTGACGAAGTCCCCCGGATCGGCCGGGTTCACCCAGATCGACATCTCGTCACCAACTGGCCGGCACACCTCGACGCAGCCGACCTCCTGCTCGTACGTCCGGCCCGACAACTCGTACCGAACGAACATCGTGGTCGCCGGGCTTTCCCGATTGCCACCGTCATCCGTCACCCGGTTGTAGACGACCGCCCGCGCCGGAACACCGGTGGCTCTCAACTCGGCCATCCAGTCGTCGAGCGCGAACTGAGTATGAAACGGGAGCCACAACAGCGCACCACCGGCCACAACCAGCAACACGCATCCAAGAGTCACCCAGACCGACGATCGTCGCGGAATGATCACGCGATCATCATGGCGCGACCAGGCAACAGTCCGGTCGATGGGTACGGGCCGAGAGCCGAGCTCAGACCGTGTTGCGGTAACCGACGCTGATGACCCGCTGGGCCGTCTCGTCGTAGAACTTCGGATCGGTCGGGGCGAACGTGCCGAGGCCGTCGACGTACCGGTTGACCATGCAGAAGGCCGCCGCGATCAGCACCGTGTCGTGGATCTCCTCGTCGGTGGCGCCCTCGTCGCGGGCCACCCCGACCAGTTCGGGGGTGACCTCGCGGCCACTGCGCTGCACAGCCCCGGCGATGCGCAGCAGGGCACGCAGCTTGGCGCTGACCGGGGCGTTGTCCAGGTCGGCGCGCACCTGGTCGACCAGGGCCATGCCCTCATCGAGCAGGGCAGCGGCGAACGCCGAGTGCGCCGAACAGCAGTAGGTGCAGTCGTTCAGGCCGGAGACGTACGCGGCGATCAGCTCGCGGTCAGCCGTCGGCAGGCTGAGCGGCCCGCGCAGCAGGGTTTCGGCCAGCTCCAGCATCGGCTTGCCGGTCACCGGCCGGTACTTCATCGGGCCCCGGATCCCGGGAAACTCGGTCTCGTCCACGCCCAGGTCGATGTGTGCCATGACGTCACGCCCCATTCGCTCCGGAGGTGCCCGGTCGGATCGTCGTCAGAGGACGCGCCGATAGCCGGTGTTGACGATCCGCTCGGACGCCTGCGCATACCACCCCGGGTCGGCAGCCGGTTGGGTGCCGAGGCCGTCGACGTACCGGTTGAACATGCAGAACGCCGCCGCGATCAGCACCGTGTCGTGGATCTCCAGGTCGCTGGCGCCCTCCTTGCGGGCCGCCTCGACCAGCTCGGGGGTGACCTCGCGCCCGCTGATCTGCACAGCTCCGGCGATGTGCAGCAGGGCGCGCAGCTTCGCGGAGATCGGGGCGTTGTCCACGTCGGCGCGCACCTGGTCGACCAGGGTCATGCCCTCATCGAGCTGCGCCGCCGCGTACGCCGAGTGCGCCGAACAGCAGTAGGTGCAGTCGTTGCGGCCGGAGACGTACGCGGCGATCAGCTCCCGCTCCCCGGGTGTCAGCGGGTGCTCCCCGCGGAGCAGCACCTCGACCAGCTCAAGCAACGGCCCGCCGGTCTCCGGCCGGAAGCTCAGCGGCCCCCGGATGCCGGGCAGTTCGGCCTCGTCCACCCCTAGGTCGATGTGCGCGATGGGGTCACCCTCCCGAGTATCGATTCGGTCACTGATCGTGCCTGAGCATCGAATCTAGTGAATCAACACTGACATCTCAAGGGGATGATTCCGGCTTGCGGGCCGGTGACGAAAGGCTGACTCGCCGCCGCCCGCAGGCCATCGCCCGGATGTGCTCGCTACGAACCCGCCGGCGTCGGGAGGTCGACGATTCGGGTGGCCCACCGGGCGATCAGGGCCGGGTCGTGGGTGATGAGCAGGACCCCGGCCTGGTGCTGCCGTTGGTAGTCGGTGATGACGGCGGCGAGGTGCGCCTGGGTGGAGGCGTCGAGCATGGCGGTGGCCTCGTCGCAGAGCAGGTACTTGGGCCGGTGCGCCAGCGCCCGGGCGAGGCAGGCGCGTTGCAGTTGGCCGTCGCTGACGGCGTGCGGGCGGCGGGTGAGCAGGTCCGGGGTAAGGCCGACGATGTCGGCCAGTTCCGCCGCCCGAGCGCGTGCGGCGTCGGTGGCCGTGCCGGTGGCGCGCAGGGGTTCGGCGACGATGTCGGCGAGGGTGAGCCGTGGGTCGGTGGCGGCGCGAGGGCTCTGGAAGAGGATCGCGACCCGGGTACGGATGGCGGCGGGTAGCCGGTGCCGGGCTCCGGCCACAGGCTTGCCGTCAAGGGTGATGTGCCCGGTGCCGGGGGTGTGCAGCAGCGCGAGGACCCGGGCGAGGGTCGACTTGCCGCTGCCGGACGGGCCGCGCAGTCCGACGGTCTCGCCCGGGGCGAGGTGCAGGTCGACCCGGTCGAGGACCCGCTGCCGCCCGAAGGAGACGCTGACCTGGTGGGCGGCGAGGCCGTCGAACGGGACGGCGGTGTCCGTGGCGGGGGCGGTCATGCGGTTGCTCCGGCCCTCGTCGGGTGGTGGCAGGCGACCCGACCGGCGCCCTCCCGGCCGAGCGCGGGTGCGGTGGCGCAGGTGTCGGTGGCACGGTCGCAGCGGGGCGCGAAGGCGCAGCCGGCAGGCAGGTCGGTGAGCATCGGCGGATGTCCCGGAACGGGTCGGAAGGCACGGTCGGGCAGCGCGTCGAGCAACCCGGCGGTGTAGGGGTGGGTGGGGGCGTCGAACAGGGTGCCGGTGGGGCGGTGCTCGACGATGCGGCTCGCGTACATGACGGCGACGGTGTCGGCGACGCGGCGGGCGGCGGTGATGTCGTGGGTGATGAGCAGGACGGCGGCACCGTCGTCGCAGCGGCGGCGCAGCAGGTCGAGCGTGTGGTCGACCAGCGGGCGATCGAGGCCCGTGGTGGGCTCGTCGGCGAGCAGAAGCGGCGGGTCGGGGGCCAGCGCGAGAGCGGTGACCAGGCGCTGGGCCATGCCGCCGGACAGCTCGTGCGGGTAGCGGTCGAGGTCGGCCGGGTCGAGACCAACGTCGGCAGCGATCCGGTCGGCGGCCACGGACGCGTCCCGGCGGGTGTGGCCGTGGGCCCGCAGGGTTTCCTCCAGCAGCCGTCGGCCGGTCCGGACCGGGTTCAGGGCGGTGGCCGGGCTCTGCGGCACCAGCCCCACGGCCCGGCCACGCACGGTACGGGCGAGGTGGCGCTCGCCCACGTTCAACAGGTCGACCGGCCCGGTGCCCGCGGCATGCAGGTGGGCATGGCCGGTGACGACGGCGTTGCCGGGTAGCAGGCCGAGTAGCGCGTGGGCGAGCACCGACTTGCCGCACCCGGACTCGCCCACGACCGCGAGAAGTTCCCCGGGGTGCAGGGCCAGGTGTAGGTCGGTGACGGCGTGCACCGTGGCGTCACGGAGGCGGAAGCGGACACTCAGCCCCACAACGTCGAGCAGGGCCTGCTGGGGGCCGGCCCCGGCCCTGGTCGCGGCGGTGTGGGCGGTGGTGGTCACAGGTTGAGCTCCGCTCGTACGCGGGGGTCGAGGCGGTCGCGCCACCGGCCGGTCAGGACGGCCAGGGCGAGGGTGACCACGACGAGGGCGAGGCCGGGGACGATGCTGGCCCACCATGCACCGGTGAGCAGGGACCCCTGCCCATCGTTGATCATGTTGCCGATCGACGCCAGGTGCGGTGGGAGACCGAGGCCGAGGAAGGACAGGGCGGTCTCGTGCCACACGGCGTGCGGCACCATCAGGGTCGTGGCCAGGGCCAGGCGCGGGAGTACGTGCGGCAGCAGGTGCCGGGTGAGCACGCGGGTGCGGGAGGCCCCACCGCTGATCGCCGCGTCGATGAACGGGCGGGTACGCAGGCTGAGCAGTTCGGAGCGGACGATGCGGGCGGTGGACAGCCAGTGCGTCAGCCCGATGGACAGGATCACCGCCCCGAGGCTGGGCCGCAGCATCGCCACGATGAAGATGCCCAGCAGCAGGTGCGGCAGGGCCGCGATCGTGTCCACGATGCGCATCAGCACCCGGTCGACCCGGCCGCCGACGGTGCCGGCGACCGCGCCGACCAAGCCGCCGATGACCATGGCCACGAGGGCGGCGACCGCGCCGACGAGCAGGGACACCCGCAGCCCGTAGAGACTGCGGTGAGCCACGTCGCGGCCGAGTTCGTCGGTGCCGGCCAGGTGCCCCCAGGACGGCGCCAGACGGGTACGGGCCAGGTCCACCGCGCTCTGGTCCAGTGGCCACAGCAGCGGGGCGAGCAGGCACGCGGCGATCGCGCCGACGAGCACGACGGCGGCCACAGCCGCGCCGACTCGGCCCCTTCCCCGCAGGGCGGCGCGGCGACCGGGCCGAGGCGACCGGGCCGGTGTGCTGATCGGGGGCGGGGCGAGGTCAGTCATCGAGGCGTACCCGGGGGTCGGCGGCGCTGTAGGCGAGGTCGGTGGTCAGGTTCGCGGCCAGCACCACGACGGTGGTGGCCAGGGTGGTCGCGGCCAGCAGTGGGAAGTCGCTGCCCAGGGCAGCCTGGACGGTGACCGCGCCGAGGCCGGGCAGGGAGAACACGGTCTCCACCAGGACCGCGCCGCCGACGAGTTCGGGCAGGTGGGTGCCGATCAGGGTGAGGAACGGCAGCAGCGCGGTGCGCAGGGCGTGGCCGAACAGGACGGTGCGGCCGGGAAGCCCGCGCGCCCGGGCGGCGAGGACGTGGTCGTCGCGGAGACTCTCGGCGACGGCGTCGCGGATGAACAGCACGAACCACGGCGCCTGGGCGATCGCCAGCACGGTCACCGGCAGGATCAGGTGCCGGGCCACGTCGACGGGGTCGGTTCCGGTGGCGGTGACGTCGGTGAGCCCGCCGGCCGGCAACCAGCCCAGGGTGAGCGCGAACACGGCGATCGCGGCCAGGCCGATCCAGAACACCGGCATCGACTGCACCGCGTACGCGACAGCCCGTAGACCCCGGTCGAACCAGCCACCACGCCGGTACGCGGCCAGGGTGCCCAGCAGCAGGCTTGCCACCAGCACCAGGGCGAGAGCCGCGCCGACCAGCAGTAACGTCCACCCGGCGCGGGCGGTGAGCACGTCGACGACCGGCTCGTGACGGCTGGTCGACCAGCCGAGGTCGCCCCGGAGCAGGTTGCCCAGCCAGCGCGCGTACTGCACCGGCAGCGGATCGTCGACGCCCCAGTTGGCGCGGATCTGGGCGAGGTTCTCCTCGCTGGTGGTGAACGCGGCCGCGCCCGCGTACTGCTGCGCCGGGTCGATGGGCGAGGCCGCGCCGAGGGCGAACATGCCCATGCTGGTCGCGGCGAGGACCGGGACGGCGACCAGCATCCGGCGGCGGATGACCCGACCGGTGCCGGCCCGCCGCCGGCGCACGCGCGCTCTCGGCGGCCCGTCAGCGGGCAGGGGCGTTGTCACGACTTCTTCGTCCAGGTGTGGACGTTCCACCAGAGACTGTTGGCGACGTCGTGCTCGTGCGGCTCCACCCGAGGCGTCACTCCCGCGACCGTGCTCTTCACGACGTAGGTGTGCTCCAGGTAGGTGAGGAACACCCACGGCAGGTCGGCGGCCAACTGCTTCTGGAAGGTCGCGTACGCCGCCTTGCGCACGGCCGGGTCGGCGTTGTCCCGGCCGTCCTGCAACGCCTTGTCGGCGATCGTGGACGTGTAGGAACCGGGGTTGAAGAAGCCCTGGCCGGCGAAGGCGGAGCCGAACAGCTTGTAGGAGACGAAGTCCGGGTCGTACGGGGTGCCGTACCCCATGATCAGCGCGTCGGTGTCCATCCGGGGGGTGATCGCGTCCCAGGTCAGGCCCTCCGGCGTCACCTTGATGCCGACCTTCTTCGCGTCCGCGGTCACCGCCAGCGCCAACTCCTTGCGGAGGCTGTCGGCGGCCGGGTACATCAGCGTGAACGCGGCCTGCCGGCCGCCCTTGACCCGGATGCCGTCCGCGCCGGGCGTCCAGCCGGCCGCGTCGAGGGCCGCCGTCGCGGCGGCGGGGTCGGCCGACGGGTTGCCGGTGACGGACGGCTCGG
This sequence comes from Micromonospora sp. NPDC047527, assembly GCF_040643015.1. NCBI lineage: Bacteria > Bacillati > Actinomycetota > Actinomycetes > Micromonosporales > Micromonosporaceae > Micromonospora > Micromonospora sp. NPDC047527. The sequence continues at coordinate 22,645 of NZ_JBEYTK010000002.1, forward strand.
CGAACTCCGACGACGGCGGCACCGGACCGAACGCCGGCTCCCCCGCTCCACCGAGCAGGCCGGTGACCATCGCCTGACGGTCCACCGACGCGTTCAGCGCCCGTCGCACCGCCAGATCACCGAGGACCGGGTTGCCCATCGGCAGCATCACGCCCCGGTAGTCGGCGGTCGGCACCCGCTGCACCTGATAGCCGCCCGATCCGTCGAACCCGGCCGCGAGCTTCGGTGCCAGCTCCGCCGCATCGAACTCCCCAGCCCGCATCCGCTGGGCACGGATGTTGTCGTCGGCGACGAACGCCACCACCACACCCGAGTTCGCCGGCTTCCCGCCCCAGTACGAGTCGTTGGCTGCCAGCACGAGCCGGTCACCCGGCGTCCACGAGGTCACCCGGTACGGTCCGGTGCCGATCGGCTTGCGGTTGAACTCGGCCTTGTTCACGTCCTGCCCCACGAACGCCTTCGCGGGCACGATGCCCAACGCCAGTCGTTGCAGGAACGGCGCGTACGCGTACCTGAGGGTGAACACCACGGTCGACGCGTCCGGCGCGGTGACCGAGGCGAGCATGTCCAGGTCCGACCGCAGCGTCGAGTCGACCTTCGGGTCCAGCACGGCCTGGTAGGTGAAGACCACGTCCTGCGCGGTCAGCGGCGTGTCGTCGTGGAACCGCACCCCGTCGCGCAGCTTCGCGGTGACCGTCCTGCCGTCCGTCGAGACGGTGGGCAGTTCCCGGGCGAGGGCTGGCACGAGCTGGTTTCGGGCGTCGCGCGCGACCAGCCCGTCGAAGATCAGCGAGCCGCCGTCGACGCCGTAGTTCAGCACCGGGTTCAAGGTGTCCGGCTCCCCCGCCGTCGCCACCACGAACGTTCCGGCGGCACTCGTACCACCCGACGGCGTCGCCGACGACGAGCAGCCGGAGACCGCGAGCGCCGCGGCGACGACCACCGCCGTCACCCGGGCGGAGAAGGTCTTACTCATCAGGTACTCCTGGGATCGATGTGGTGCGAGCTCGACACCGGATCGGACGTGCCGTCGCCGCGTGCCAGGTCGACGGGGCGGTGGGTCCGGCCTGTCACTCCGCGGCGTCGGCCACTAAGCGGTCGGGTGCCCCGGCGGAGGTGCTGATCATCGCGATTGTCGGGACGTTCGCCCACTGATGCGAGTGTTCAGTAATTGCCAAAGAGTTGCAAGAAAGGGTGTCCGCGTTCACCCTCAACGCCCGGTTCCGCCAAGCCGCACGACGGCGCGAGCATCCCCGCCGCGTACCACTGCCGCACTTCGCTGCTGGACCGCGCGAAAAAGGCCGCCTCGGTTTGCCGAGACGGCGGCCTCACCTGCCGGTCGGACCGGATCCATCGGCGGGCTTGGCTGTACGGATGGGCGTCCGCTGCACGCGCCCCTGCCGCCATCCGTACGACATTGCCGGCTTCGGAGACTCGGCCTCCTTGTTGATCAGATTTAGACTTACGGACATGAAGGGCCCACGTCTCCGGGTGGCGCAGCTCGCCGGGTTCCTGCTCTGGCTGACGTCGGGTGTCGGGATGTGGCTGGGCTGGCCCGATGGAACCACGTCGCTACTGCTCGCCGCCGGGCTGTTTGTGTTCCATGGCCCGACCGTCATTGCCGCTTGGCGGGAAAGGGAATCCAAGCCACCGAAGCCTGCCGAAGAGGTTCTGAAGTGGTATCCGAAGTGGTGGGCCTGACCGCCCGTGCGCCGTTCGGGCAGTAAGGAACCGGCTCCCACCGCCGCTCGAAGCCTGATTCCGGCCGGACATGAAAGAACCCCCGACCTTGCCGTTTCGGCTGGTCGGGGGCTTCTTCTTGCTTTGTGCGCCCGAAGGGACTCGAACCCCTAACCTTCTGATCCGTAGCCAGAAGGGGAGGGTGACCCTGACCTGCACTTATGTCAGTTTGCCCGGATTCACTATGTTGCATTGTCGACGGAACGTGACGCTAGACCGCAGTTCCGTCCCCCAAGGTGCCCCCCGGGGGGGCACGGTTTTTGCGGTCCAGGTCCGGCGCCCGCATCTTGATCGGCTGGCGGGCTATCCGCCGCTCGGCGTGTTTGACTCGCCAGGTCCTCGATCACCACCGACGGGTTGACGCCGCGGCGGTCGGCTTCCTTGGCCAGCCACATGCCGTCGGCGGGATGCTCGTTGCCCGACCACCACTCGCTCTGCCGTCAGACGGACACCTGCCGCACGCCTGCGCTGCGGTCTCGCCACCTGCCCGCCGAGGTCTTCATCATCCGGTGGAGCATCCCGCCCGGTACGGAGCGGACCGAGCCGAGCCAGTCGCCTGGGCGGATCCTCACCAAAGGCTACCTCTGGTCGCTCTTCGTTACCGTCGACCAGCGTCAGCGGCGGACGTCCCCCTGAGGGTACGAGACACCCCGCCCGCCGAGGATCAGCTAAGCCCTTCGATTTCGGCTACGACTGGCACGGTGAGTTGTACGGCGATCGGTGAGTACAGGTCGACGTCCTGCGTGGCTGTGCGAAGCGAGACGATGAGGCTGTAGCGCAGGGGTAGGTTTGCTCGGTCGGCGCGTTTGTTGTTCTTCCACCAGCCTCCGACCGGATGTACGGCGATGAGGCTGCAGTCGGCGAGAGCCGCGCCATCTCCTTCCCAGATGTCTTGGTGGAGTGAGCCAAGGTTGCGCTGGTTACCCCCGACAAGCCAGCGTTCCGATCCGCTGGGTGGGCGGGCGCCTGCTTCCTCGTCCTGCGCTTCGCGATTGATGCGCGCGACGAAGGCGTCGACGGGCTCGAGGGGTGCATTCAGCTCGAACCTTAAGCCGTGTGAGGCGTAGGCGTAGCGCCGGCGCCAGCCTCGTCGGGATGCAGTCGGTTCGATGAAGTAGGACAAGGTGACGCGGAGTTGGACGGTTGCCTCGGCGAGTTCGCGAAGCGTCTCAGCCGGCCACGGCAGCCGGTGCAGCCGAAAGCGTCGGGCTGCGTGGTCTCGGCCGTCGAAGGGAACGAATTCGTCCTGGGTCACGAGGGTGACAGCGTTGGTGTTGGAGGCGAGGACCGAATTTTCGGTTGGTACGCCCCAACCGTAGCGGCGCAGCATCGTCTGCCGGACAGCCTTCGTTGTTGCGCCCTGCACATCGGCTTTCATGGCCGGCGTCCACTCGGCCGCATGGACCAGCAGGCCTCGAATAGTCTCCGGCCAGTAGGACGGATATGCCGCCATGGCCTTCGCCGCGAGTCGGGCCGCTTGCGCCGTAGCGGCACTCGTGGCGTTCGCCGAGGCGAGGGCGAGGTCGTCCCGGGCCGAGGTGGTACGGACACACACAAGCGGATGTCCATCGTGAAAGTCGACGCCGTCACTAAGGACGTTGCCACCTTCCATACAGATGTCCGGTTTGATCGGCCAGGCTCGGCTGGCGAAGGACACCGACGTGCGGCTATGCGGGGAGAGTTCGCCTTCGCCGGCGAGCGCCGTCCAGTTGTCGAAGGTTGGGTCCGTCGGAGGCGCGGTCAGCTCGGTGTATGCGCCCACGGTGAGCGCGTTCCAAGCATGCGCCGGGTCCTCAATCTCCGAGATGTCGCATAGTTCTCGGTGGTCAAGCCCCCGCGGCCGGTCACGCACGTTGCCAGCCGAGATCAGGAACAAGCGGGCGGCGCTGAAATCGGGCTGACCGAGGAGCGCAATCCCCGTGTCGGACTGACCGATGTCGGTGCCGATGCTCAGCGCATCGATCGCCGCCGACCACAGCGAAGGCTCGCCAGCTCGCGCCTCAGGTGGTGCAGTAATCGGCATGCAGAAGGTACGTTGCCGGCCCGGTGCTGACGCCTCCGCAGCCGCTGCCGCCTGCGCCGTGATCAATCCATAAGCCGCTGGATCGTTCGTGGCCGGCTCGTCGGGCAACATCTTGACCGACTCAAGCCGATGCGTCAGCGTAACCAGCCCGTTCCCCCACAGCAGATGGTCGAGAGGACCGTAGAGAGCGAGCCCAGCCATCAAGGTGCCATGACCCCGCCGGTCCTCGCCGCTGTCGCCGACCACCGAATGCACGTCGCTGGGGTCGATCGATTCTGACAGCAGCACGTGGGAACGGCGCGCACCGCTGTCGAGGTGACACACGACGGGCACTCCGGCCGGGGCGAACTTGGTGCGTTCCACCAGGTCTGTTGTCAGCTCGTCCTGGTCATCCTGGGAGTAGTCCTCGACCGTGTCGACGAATTCAGGGCGCCGGATTTCGGCGACGGGGACAGCGGTGAACGGCAAAGCGTGCAGGTCGTCCCAGCGGGCCTGTAGCCAGACCACCGTGCGGTCAACGAGGTCCATGCGCCGCTGAGACATCCGGAAACGGTTCGCAGCTGCGAACGCGCGGAGGAGTTCCACTCCGGTGTCAGTCCGGGTCAGCCAGATCTCCCACCAGGCCAGCCCTGTCGGCGGGTCATCGGCGGACTGCCAGAGGTCGAGGAGCACAGCCCGCCGGATCGAGGCGATGTTCGCGACAAGCGCACGCTTCTGCGGCTCCCCGGTGCGTGTGTTCCGCTCAAGAAAATCCTCGAAGATCTTCAGGAAGGTCCCGCGGTACGCATCACTGACCCAGACCACGGCGCTTTCGGGCCGATCTCCGGTGGCCGGGTTGACAGCCAACAACAGCCACTGCGGACGCTTCACGCGATGGGACGACATACGCTCGAGCGAGTCCAGCTTCAGTGGGAAAGCCGGATCCGCTGCATCGAGCACCAGGATGATGCCGAGCGCCTTGAGCTCCTCCAGCGTGAGGTCGTCGGCTACCGCGGCGCGTTCAACGTCTGCTTGATGCAGGGAGCGTTCGAGGTCTCCGCGTAGCTTGGTCCCATGGGCTCGGCGTTCCACATCCCGGATTCGCGGGTTGCCTCCGCCACTGCGGTTGAAGCTACGGTCCTCGGCGCGACCAGTGACGGTCAGATGCGCCAACGACCGGGCCGGGCTACTCACTGCCCCGCCGCTCGGCGTTCCCGCAATGCCTCGGTTAGGTCAGCGACCGTGACCTGTGCTTCGCCGCGCAGGATGGCCTGCTTCGCGGCAGTTTCGGCGGCCTTGACCAACTCGGCATGACTCAGCCCGGATGCCTGGGCTTGGACCGCCGCCCATCGAATGCCCCGCCCCATCGGCCCAAGCCGGGTCTTCATGACCTCCGATGCCTGCGCGCCGTCCGGCAGCTCGTATCTGATCGCAACGTCGAAGCGACGGAACAGCGCATGGTCAAGGATCGACCGATGGTTCGTGGCAGCCACGACAATGCTTTCGGCGTTGGCCTGCTCAAGGAAGATCAAAAACGAGTTCAGAATTCGGCGGGCTTCTCCGACGTCATTGCCGCTTCGATGGCCGCCAAGGGCGTCAAACTCATCGAACAGGTAGACCGCCCGCTGGGACGCCGCAGCGTCGAATACTGCGCGCAGCTTGCTCGCCGTCTCGCCAAGGTACTTGCTGAGCAGGCTATCCAGGCGGATCGTCAGCAGTGGCAGAGCTAGCTCGTGAGCGATCACCGCTGCAGTCATCGTCTTGCCCGTGCCCGGGGGGCCCTCCAGTAGGAGTCGATGGGCCGGTGCGAACCCGTGCTCCGAGAGAGCCTGCCGTTGCCGTTGCTCATGAAGCACGCGAGCGATAGCGTCCTTCAACTGCGGCGGACCGACCAGGTCGCGGAGAGACACGTTCGGGAATGCCGCTGTAACCAGATCGGCCAGGTCCCCGCGCGGGCGGGCGATAGCTGTGACCTTGCTTGCGACCGGCTGGCTCCGAGCACCTTCGATTACCCGCTTGAGCTCGTTAGCCAGCGTTCCGTGGCCCTGGCGGGCCGCCTTTGCCGCGACCTGAAGGGCGACAGCGTAGAAGGCGGCATCATCACCGGCGGCGTGATTGCGCACGAGCGCCTTGATGTGCTCGCCTGACGCCGTCACAGACCCGCCCCCTTCCACCAACCTCAACTTACCCAAGTGGCTCGATCATCTGTAGCGATAAAGTTGGACCGGTCAAAATTTACCACTACGATCTGACGTGTGCCAGCAGGGCGCGCTCGCCGCGAAGACAGCCGGTTCCGGGATCAAGCCGAGATACTCGCCACCCGGCTGCGAACGCTGCGCACAGAGCGAGGGCTGACCCAGGAGCAGCTCGCAGGACGCGCCCAGGTCGCTGTCTCAACCCTGAGAAAGATCGAGTCGGGGAGGGTGATCGAGCCCGGCTATTTCACAATGATGTCCCTCGCCAACGCTCTAGGCATAGAGCTTCGTGAACTTTCCTGGCCGCACGACTCGCCCTCAATCGGTCAACTCCACGCGTAGGGACCCTGCCGTGCCCGGATCGAGAAGAGGGGGCAAAGTGAGGACGAGCATGAGCGCCCGACCGCGACGCACCGGGTTCTGACGCGGGGATTGGCCCGTTCGCCCACACCTCAGGTTCGTCGCGCGGGGGCGGTTCGCGTGCCGTAGCAATTGAGCCTCGCACCTGGACGAGGGAATGCGGACAATCAACACAGCAGAGGAAGCCTCTGATGACACTCCGCAAGGATCAGGTGAGTTCTGGCGACTCTCGTGACCCCCTGGGGGGCACGAGAAACGCCCCTCAGGTCGATCGTTCTCGATCGCCGGAGGGGCGTTTTCGCAAGTCAACCGCTGTGCGCCCGAAGGGACTCGAACCCCTAACCTTCTGATCCGTAGTCAGATGCTCTATCCATTGAGCTACGGGCGCTGGTGCTCAGCCAGTGTACACACCTGGCTTTCGCGCGGAGACTCCGGGATTCGAACCCGGGAGGGGCTTTAAGACCCCAACCGCATTAGCAGTGCGGCGCCATAGACCAGACTAGGCGAAGTCTCCCAGGTGGCCCGCAGACCACCGCGCCCGAGGATACAGGTCGGCACCCACCGGGAGCAAAACGACTTCCAGCGTACGGCTGCCGGGGCGCCTGGTGCCCGTGTTCCCGGCTGTGCGGCGGCGTGATCGGGACTACGCTCCATCGATATGCAGGAGCAGCCGCCCAGCGAGCCGACCCGTCGAGAGCCTGCTGACCGAGCGCGGCGGCGCTCTCCGCGGGCGACCTTCACTCCGCCGACGGCCGCTGAGCAGGCGGTGGAGAAGGCGACACCACCTGGGCCGGCAGCGGCCGGGGCCACTCCGGGCGAGCAGCGCCCGCGGCGTACCAGGCCGGCCCCGGCGGTGCTGTTCCAGCCACCGGAGCCGGACCGCCCCCTGCCCCGGCAGCCGGGTCGCTCACCAGCGCTCTCGCCCGACGGGGCGACCGCCGACCAGCAAGCCCCGGCAACGCGAGGGGCGCCGGTGGATCGTTCGGCGGCGGACGTCGAGCAGGTACCGGCCGGGCCGGCGGCGAGCGGCAAGCGTCCGACCCCGTCGGAGGCCCCTGCGGCTGAGGCAGATCAGCCGGTAGACGCCGATCCGAGCGGCTCGGCGGCGCTGGCCCCCGATGGGCGAGCGCCCGAGGGCAGCGCGCCACCACCCGCCAGCCCAGCGTCGCGGACGCCGAAGGCACATGCCACCCCCGCCCGGAAGGCCACCACCCGGAGGAAGACCGGTACGTCGGCAGGTGACACGGCCGCCACGACCGCGCCGCCGGTTCCACCGACCCCAACCGGTCCAGCAGCCGCCCAGACCGAGCCAGCGGCGGCTCCGCGCAAACAGGCCGCCCCGGCCAAACGCACCCCGACCAAGCGAGCCGCTAAAACGACCACGCCGGCAACTACGACGGCTGAACAAGCCGCCGCGCCAGCGGCGACCCCGACCGAGCGTGCCGAGAAGGCGACCAAGCGCGCGGCGACCCCCCGCAAGACCGCCGCGCCGAAGAACACCGTGGCAGCACCCGAGCCTCCGACCGAGCAGCCGCAGTCAGACGTCCCGGCGCCCCTCGCCGCCACGAGCAGCGCCGCAACTGCGCGGCAGACCACGCACGAAGCAACCGCGCAAGAGGCAACCGCGCAGGAAGCAACCGCGCAGTCGGCCACGCACGAGGCAGCCGCGCACGAGGGTGCGGCGGCTCTGGGGCGTACCCCGGAATTGGACTTTCGGGCGGTGACTGCCCGCGTGCTCGACCACCCGGGCTTCGCGCCGGAGTTGCTGGCCCTGGCGGCGGTGCGGGCGCTCGGGCCGGGTGCCGCCGAGTGGGCCGAGTTGCTCCGGGGCAGATACCCGGATGCTCCGGCGGACGGCCTGGCCCGGCTGGCCACCCGGCGGTTCGTTGGGGCGGCCGCCGCGGGTGGGGCGACGGCCGCGCTGGCGGGGATCTTCGCGCCGATGGCCGAGTTGGCCTCGGTGCTCTGGACCCAGTCGAACCTGGTGTTGCACCTGGCTGCGGCATACGGGCGGGATCCGGCGCATCCCGACCGGGCCGCCGAGTTGCTGGTGCTGACCCGGGTGCACCCGGACCCGGCGAGCGCGCGTGCCGCGCTGGACGCCGCGCGGGCGGCGGACGACCCGGTCGAGGGGGCGTGGCCTCGGGCGGCGGAGGCCGCCTGGCGGCTGGCGGCACCGCTGACCGCGCAGGCCGGCGGCTGGGTTGCGTTGCGGCTGGCGGCCCGGCTGCTGCCGGGTGCGGCGGTGCTCGCCGCCGCGCTGGGCGACTCGGCGGCGACCGAGCGGCTGGCGGCGCGGGCCGTGGCCCTCTATCGGGCGGGTTGAGTCAGAGCCAGTCGAACCACTCGCGGGGCAGCAGCGCGTAGCCGACGAAGGCAAACACGTCGAGCAGCGTGTGCGCGATGATCAACGGCATCACCCGCCGGGTACGCAGGTAGAAGAGGCTGAACACGACGCCCATCACGGCGTTGCCGACGAACGCGCCGAAGCCCTGGTAGAGGTGGTACGAGCCGCGGAGCAGCGCGCTGGCCGCGATGATCGTGGCGAGCCGCCAGTGGAGTTGGCGCAGCCGGGTGACGAGGTAACCGACCACGATCACCTCCTCCAACACGGCGTTCTGCACGGCGGCGAGGATCAGCACCGGAACGGTCCACCAGATATCCGGCAGCGCGGCCGGCACCAGCGTGGCGTTGATGCCGAGCTGGGCCGCGACCCAGAACAGGGCCAACCCCGGCAGGCCGATCAACGCGGCCAGGCCGGCGCCACGGGCCAGGTCCTGGCCAGGCCGCCGGGCGTCCAGGCCGAGGGTCCGCACCGGGTCGCCGGGGTCGCGGCTGAGCAGGTGTACGGCGAGCAGCACGGGCAGGAGCGCGAAGACGATGCCGAGCAGCTGGTACGTCAGGTCCAGCCAGGGTCGGGCCGACGCCGAGGTGTTCAGCGAGGCGGTCTGCTTGGAGAGCGGCCCCTCGGCGGTCAGCTTCGCGATGATCGAGACCACCGCGTAGACCGCGGACTGGCCGAGGGAGAGGCCGAGGACCAGCAGCGTCTCGGTCCCCAACACTCGGCGGGACACCGGGCGGGTCAGCTCAACGGTCACCGCACCACTCTGCCCGACGGACGGCACCGCAGGCACAGCTGATCGGCCGGCGTGAACCGATCGCACATTCTGTGCGACCAGTGTGCACTCTCCGTGGACATTCTATGGGCGCCCGATCCGCTGCCGTCTGGGGAAGGAGCACCCGGTGGACAATGTCGCGCGGTTGCTGAAGGAGAGCTGGACCCTGGTCGAGGAGGACCGGGAGCGGCTCAGCGGCTACTTCTACGCCCGGCTGTTCCTGCTCGACCCGGCCCTGCGGCAGCTCTTCCCGGTGCAGATGACGGGCCAGGGTGACCGCCTGCTGGAAGCGATCATCACGGCGATCCACACCGTCGACGACCCGGAGAGCTTCGACGAGTTCCTGCGGGCGCTGGGCCGGGACCACCGCAAGTACCACGTCGACGACCAGCACTACGCGACGATGGGCGTCGCGCTGCTGGACGCGCTGCGCACCACCGCCGGTGACGGCTGGAACCTGGAGTACGACCAGGCGTGGCGAGACGCGTATGCGGCGATCGCGGCGAAGATGGTCGCCGGGGCGGCCAACGACGACAACCCGCCGTTCTGGCACGCCGAGGTGCTGACCCACGAGCGGTACGGCCCGGACACCGCCGTGCTGACCTGCCGGGCGCTGCAGCATCCGCTGTCGTGGCGGGCCGGCCAGTACGTCAGCCTGGAGCTGCCCCGCTATCACCCGAGGGTGTGGCGCACCTACTCGGTGGCGAACGCCCCGAACGACGACAACGTGCTCGAATTCCACGTCCGGAGTTCCGGCGCGGGATGGGTGTCCGGGGCGCTCGTCCGCCGGGTTCAGCCCGGGCACCTGCTGCGGCTGGCGGCGCCGATGGGTTCGATGACCCTCGACCGCTCCTCCGAGCGGGACATCCTCTGCGTGGCCGGCGGGGTCGGGCTGGCGCCGATCAAGGCCCTGGTGGAGGAGTTGGCCTCCTACAACCGGACGCGGTGGGTGCACGTCTTCTACGGGGCACGGCAGGCGGCGGACCTGTACGGGCTGGCCGCGTTGCAGGAGTTGGTGGCCGTACACCCGTGGTTGTCGGTCACGGCGGCGTGCAGCGACGACCCGGATTTCGACGGCGAGTTGGGCGACATCCCGGACGTGGTGGCCCGGTACGGCCCGTGGACGACGCACGACTGCTACGTCTCCGGTTCGGCGCAGATGGTCCGGTCCACACTGCGGGTTCTGGCTGCGGACGAGGTGCCGCCGCCGAACATCCGCTACGACACCTTCGGTGACCTTTAGACGTTCCTCCCCCCATGCCGGGGCGCGTGCTCCCGCCCCCTGGGGCACGCGCCCCGGCCCCCCTTGCCCGCTCAGTAGCGCCAGGGCCGCCCGGTCTCCCGGTATTCCTCCACCGGCACCAGCGGCACGCCCGGTGCCATCCGGTCGACGTAGAGCCGGCCCTCCAGGTGGTCGATCTCGTGGGCGACGAGCCGGGCCATGCCGAACTCGAACGAGGTGATGATCCGGCTGCCGTCCCACTGGGCGTGCTCCACGTCGAGGCGCAGCGGTCGGGGCACCAGACCGCGGTGGTCGAAGAAGGAGAGGCAGCCCTCGTACTGCTCGTCGGTCTCCGGGTCGGCGTCGACCACCCGGGGGTTGAGCAGGATGACCGGCTCCGCCGACCGGTCCGGGGGTCGGACGGCCGCCGCCGCCCGGCCGATGCCGAGCTGCGGGGCGGCGATGCCCACCCCCTTGCTGAACGGGTGCAGTTCGTCGAGCCGGGCCAGTGCCGTGGTGAGCCGGTCGACGATGTCCCGCGCTACCTGCTCCTCGGCGGGCAGGTCGAACTGCCGGACGCGCTGGCGGAGCAGGTCGTCGCCGCGTTGGACGATGCCGAGCCCCCGCATCCGGTCGCTGGGGCGGACCCGGACGCCACCGGGGCCGACGTCCGGGTCGGTGTCCGGGCGGGACCGGAAGCGCCACTGCATCCGGTAGCGGGCGTTCAGCGGCGGGTCGTCGGTCTGCCAGTCGAAGTACGCGCGGTCGCCCTCGTCGTGGCGCTGCGGCGCCGTCCGCAGCGGGCCCTCCTCCGCGGAGAGCGAGGTCTCCACGCCCCAGACCTGTGGGTCGAGCGCCGCCGGCAGATCCAGGCGTACGGCGAGCTGCCGGGTGGGCAGCCGGACGGCCCGCTGGAACCAGGGGCCCCACTTCTCCTGACCGACGCTGTACGCGTACTCGATGGTGGCCCGGTCGCCGGGGTAGAGCGGGAAGCGCCGCTCACCGTTCTCGAACAGCAGCCAGATCTCCTTGAACGCGTCCCGGTCGTGTTTCGCCCGCCAGTGCATCGGCTCCGGGTCGCCGCCGCTGTCGTCCCGGCGGGCCTGCAGTTGCAGCTCGGCGAAGGTGAGGGGGTGCTCGCGGTGGTGCCGGTTGGAGCGACCGGGGTCGTTCGGGTAGCGGTCGACCGCGACGCGTACCAGGTAGCGGGTGACCGGTTCGGTGCCGGCGTTGTAGAGCTCGCGGCGGATGACGCACCGGTAACCCTCGTCGGTGTGGGTGAGGGTGGCCAGTTCCCGCTCCACGACGAGGCCGGTGCCGGGCGGCAGCCACTGGCCGGGCGGCGAGGGCTCGCGGTGCGGTTGGCCGATGCGGGCGTGGCGGAGATTGTCGTACTCCCGGAAACGCTGCCAGATCGCGCCGCTGGCCTCCAGGACGGCCTCGGCGCGGCGGGCGAAGTCCTCGGTCGGGCGGTGCCGGCGCCCCTCGACGTGGCTGACGTAGGAGGGGTCGAACCCCATGAGGACGGCCAGTTGCTTCTTGGAAAGCCCACGCCCGGTCCGTTGCCGGGCGAGTTCGGCCGCAAAGGAGTCGGCAGCCCGTTCGAGGGGGGATGTCGTCATCGGCGTCCTCGCGGCCGGGAGTATCATCTTCACGTTCTGTGGCCGAACGCACACGCATCTGGCAACTTGACGACAGTCCGCTTGACAAACCACCGGCGGCCGGCGGGAGTCGAGCCGATGTGACCCGGGCCTCCCGCCGCGATCGAGGTGAGGCTTCCCTTACTCAGCACGCGTGGTTAGGCTAGCCTTAGCTTGGACGGCACTGTCGTCCACCGGGGTGTGCACCTCGGTCACGCGAACGGGGGATGACACGGTGACAGCGGTGATGCCGAGGCGGGACATGTCCGCCACGCCGCTCGCCCCCGTCACCGCGACGCTGCGGGCCATGTTCGGCACCGACGACCTCCCCGGGCTCGCCCGCGGCCTGCTGGTCGACGACGAGTTCGGTTGGACGCCCGCGACCACCCTGATCGACGGCACCCGGCTGCCGGAACTGCTGCACGCGGCAAGCGTCCGCTGGCGCGGCACCCCGCACGCCTGCGCCGCGCTGGCCTGGAAGTCGTACAGCTACTGGACGGCGCTGCCGGTCGTGCTCGGATGGGCCTCGGCTCGGCGGGTTCCGCTGCTCGACCCGTCCGACGTTCTGATCCACTTCGAGGACCACCGGCCCCTGCTCACCCTGGGCATGCGCCGCAGCACCACCGTGGCGGTGCTGCCGGGCGACCCACTGGCGCTGGCCGGCCTCCCGCAGGTACGCGTCGTCGCCGACGAGGCGGAGTTGCTGGGCGAGCTGCGCGCCTCACTGCTCGACGCGCACCTGGCACCGCTCATCACGGCGATCCAGGCGGAGGTCCGGGTCGGCACCCGGACGCTGCTCGGCTCGGTCGCCTCCGGCATCGCGCACGGCATCCTGCGGGCCGCCGACGCGCTGCCCGGCCCGACGGTGCAGAGCATCGACTCTCTGCTCGCGGCGCTCGATCTGGCGGATCTGGTCGAGCTGGTGCCGGGGCCGACCGGTGAGCCGACCGTGCAGCGGCGCACCTGCTGCCTCGCCTTCACGCTGCCCAGCCCGAAGGTCTGCCAGGGCTGCTGCGTCCGCCAGCCCTGAGCCCGCTCAGTCGGTCAGCGGCCGGACGTCCCACACCCACACCCCGCCGGTGAACACCGGCTGGATCCCGGTCAGCTCTGTCATCCCCCGACGCAGCGCGTCCTCGTGCTCCTGAGGCCCGAGGATGACCGCGCCGGCCCGCCAGTAGCGCAGGTCGTCGATCGCCTTCACCCGGTCCTGCGGGGTGATCGGCGGCACCGCCCCGGTGCGTCGGATGGTGGCGAAGAAGCTGCTGGTGGGGCGCGGCGGTGCGCTGAAGAGCGCCACCTTCGGCGGATCCGCGCTCGGGCGGGTGTCCGGGCCGAGGAAGTAGCCCCGGGCCAGCGGCATGTCCAGCCGGGTGGCCGCCGACCAGCGCAGCGGTTCCGCGTAGGTGGTGTCCGGCAGCGGCAGGGTCACCACACTGCGCCCACCGGCCACGTAGGGCCGCCAGGCGCCGCTGGTCACGAAGGTGGGGACCGGGTCGAGGCGTACGACGGGCAGCGGGGTGGGCAGGATCGGCAGCAGGGCCATCGTCAGCACGGTCGCGGTGGCGAAGCGGATCTGCCGCCGGGCGGCCGGCTGTGCGCGGGCCAACTCGCGGGCCCGTTCGGCGCCGTAGGCGAGCAGCACACCGATGATCGGGGTGATCGCCAACGCCCAGCGGGTCGGCACCACCGAGTGCAGGATCGGCAGGTTCTCCAGCGCGGCCCACGGCCCCGGCACACCGGTGCCCCGGCCGCCGAAGCGGATCTCCCGACCGAGCGAGAGCACCGCGAAGAACAGAGCGAGCCCGGCCAGCGCGAGCACCACCACCGAGCGCCGCAGCCACCAGACCAGGGCGACCACCAGCACCAGCAGCGACCAGCCGAAGAAGCTGTTCTCCTCGGTCGGGTTCTTGGCCAGGCCCGCGGCGGTGCGCGGGCTGCCGGCCAACGACTCCCGGGCGTACGCGACGAACGAGGCGAGGTCGCTGGAGTAGCCCCGGATCAGGCTGGACAGCCCGGAGTACGCGCCGGGACCGAAGAACTGCACGTACAGCGGGTACGCCAGCAGGAGGCCGGCGACGCCGGCGGCCACGGCCAGGCCGGCGAGGAAGGGCCGCGCCCGTGACCGCAGGGCCGGGCGACCGATGGCGAGCGCGACGACGATCACGCCCAACCCGATCGCGGTCATCAGCAGGATCTCCAGGTTGAGGAACGCCTGCCAGACGATCACCAGGGCGAGCAGCACCCCGTTGCGCAGCCAGCGACCGGGCTCGGCGAGCCGCAGCGTCCGCCAGATGATCAAGGGGACGACGAACTGCGACACGATGTTCGGATGGCTGTTGGCGTGCGACACCATCGCCGGCGCGAAGGCGCAGAAGCCCGCACCCAGCCACGCCGGCCCGCGAGCGCCGATGAGGACGCGGGAGAGCAGGAAGTACCAGGCAGTGGCGGTGGCGATCATCCCCAGGGTGAGAAAGAGCAGGAATGCCGCGCGCGGCCCCAGCAGCAGGGTGACCGGCGTCATTGGCAAGGAAATGGATAATACGGACGTATTCGCCATGAGGTTGACGCCGTCGGGCACGTTCATCTGGTCCGAATGGAATGGATACGCAAATTGCGTGACGACTCGTGCACCGTGCGCCATCATCCATTCGAACTGCGACTGGTCGGTGCGGTTGTCGCGCACCCCACTGCCCGGGTCCAACCAGAGGCGCCCGGTGACCCAGAAGGCGAGCGCCGCGAAGCTCAGCACGGCAGCCAGGTCGACCCACTTCCCGTTACGGCGCAACCGATCGCCGCCAGCCCTCTCCACCGGCAACACGGTGGCCGGGCCGTCGCTCGGCGCGTCCGATTCGGGAGTAGTCATGACAATTCATAGGGTAGTCAGCGCATGGCTCTGCCGTGACATGTTTCGGGGTACTGCCGTACTATGTGCCGGGTTCGCCGACCGCCGATCACGTGCCCACCCCCCGACCGCAATTCGGCCACAACGCTGCCCCGATTCTTCTGCCATCCAAGCGGATGATTCACTCTGTCGGTCCAGGCACGGGTCGAGTTCATATCGTGAGGAATCGACGCATGGCAGAAATCACTGGGGACCAGCGCGTCCAGTCCGAGGTGCTGGAGGGCCTGGCGACGGCCGTCAACCACCGCCGCTGGTTCGTCGAACTGGCGGTGCCGTACCTCGGTGACGACCCGATCGAGATCGGCAGCGGTCTCGGCGACTACGCGCTGGAGTGGTCGCAGCGCCTACCTCGGTTCACCGCCACGGAGGCCGACCCCGACCGGCTGGTGCAGCTCAAGGAGCGGCTCGCCGCCCAGCCCGGCGTCGACGTCCGGCAGATGCTGCTGCCGCACCACGAGGCGGGTAGCTACAGCGCCGCCGTCTCGTACAACGTCCTGGAGCACATCGAGGACCACGTGGGCGCGCTGCGCAGCATGCGCGACCTGGTCCGCCCCGGCGGCGCCGTGATCATCATCGTGCCGGCCTTCGAGTTCGCCATGAGCCCGGCCGACGTCGCCACCGGGCACGTCCGCCGGTACACGAAGAAGACGCTCGGCACGGCGATGACCGACGCGGGGCTGACGGTCGAAAAGATCCACTACGCCAACGCGCTCGGATTGATCGGCTACTTCATGGCCACCAAGGTCTTCCGGCTGATGCCGAAGGAGGGCCCGATGGTCAAGGTGTACGACACCGTCGTGCTCCCCGCCACGAAGGCCGCCGAGCAACTCGTCCGCCCCCCGTTCGGCCAGTCCGTCTTCGCAGTAGCCCGCGTCAACCCCTAACCCCCCCCACGCCCGCCCCGCCCCGCCCCGCCCCGCGATCTTGCACTTTCGGTCGCCGTTATGCGCCTTATGCCAGGCATGCCGGGGCAGAAAGTGCAAGATCGCGCGGGTTGCGGGGTTGGCGTTAGTCCTTGATCTGGTACGTGGGGCGGATTACCGCCCGTGCCAGGGTGTGGAAGGTCAGGTTGAAGCCGACATAGGCCGGGGACGCGTCCGGGTTCAGATCGAGCCGGTCGACGTCGAGGGCGTGCACCGCGAAGACGTACCGGTGTGGCCGGTCACCGGCTGGCGGAGCCGCCCCGCCGTAGCCCTGCTCGCCGTAGTCGTTGCGGACGGAGAACGCGCCGCCGAGGTCGGCGGTCGCCGCGCCACCCGCGCCGCTGGGCAACTGCGTGACGCTGACCGGAACATTCACCAGCAGCCAGTGCCAGAAACCGCTGCCGGTCGGCGCGTCGGGGTCGTAACAGGTCACCGTGAAGCTCTTGGTCTCGGCCGGGAAATCCGACCAGGTCAACTGCGGTGAGACGTTGTCGCCCCCGGTGCTGCCGTGCGCGTGCCGGGCGTCCATCGGCTCGCCGTTCTGCACGTCGTCACTGGTCAGGGTGAACGAGGGCACCGTCGGCAGCAGCTCGTACGGGTCCGGGGCGATCGGTCGTTCCAGGGTCATCGGGACGCGTCCTTCCGGTGCGGGCAGATACCTGCCCCTTCATACCCCGTTCGGTGGCTGCCGACGACCAGATGGGCCTGCTGCCACGGAATCTCCCCGCGAAGATATTGTTGCCGCCGCAACGTTCCACGGGGGGACTTTTATGGCATCCATCTGGCGTGATTTCCTGATCGCCGTCGTCACCGCGCTGCGCAAGCCGGACGAGCAGTCGCTCGCCCAGGAGCGCCGCCGCGCGGTCGAGCGACTGGCTGACGAGACGATCCGGAAGAACAAGCCGTCCGTCGACCCGCCGGAGTGACAGCGGGGTGGTCGTGGCGGAGGGTGTGGGATTCGAGGTTTGACCAGCGAGAACACCGTCAAGCGAGTTGCGTTTTTAGCGTTTGCAGCGCATGCTTCAACTATGGCGTCCATGAGTGGAGACCTCCTGACCACTGGTCAGGTTGCCAAGCTGCTGGGGTCGTCGCGCCAGCAGGTGGTCAACCTGTGCGAGCGCGGAGAACTGCCGTTCGTGAAGGTCGGCATGCACCGGAGAATAGAGCGGGGCCAGGTTGAGGCGATGCTGCGTCCCAAGCCGGAGCTGACTCGCGATCAACTCAAGTCACTGTGGCTGCACCAGGCGGTGGCGGGCAGTCTGGTCACCGACCCGGACGCGGTACTGGGCAAGGCCAGGGAGAGTCTCGATCGACTCCTCCGGCAGCACCGCGACACCATGACCGAGGTGTGGCTGAAGCGCTGGCAAGACACGATCAACGAGGGCGTTGGCGCCGTCCTCAAGGCGCTGACCTCGGATGATCCGGAAGCGGTGGAGCTACGACAGAACTCGCCTTTCGCCGGGGTCCTGTCACAGTCACAGCGCAAGAAGGTTCTGGAGTCGTTCGCGCGCAGCGGTTGGAAACGAGCGGCGTGAGGCGCGAGCAACTGGAGCATGTCCTGCGGGCCGCGTGCCAAATCGCCGGAGACCCGGACGTCCTCGTCATCGGCAGCCAGTCGGTGCTGGGGGCGATCCCGGAGAGCAGACTCCCGCTGGAAGCCACCGCCTCCATGGAGGTCGACGTGGCATTCTTCAACGATCCGGACGACCGGAAGGCTGACCAGGTAGACGGCGCCATTGGCGAGCTCTCACCGTTCCACGAGACGAACGGTTACTACGCCCAGGGCGTGAGCGTGTCGACCGCGGTGCTGCCCGACGGCTGGCGCGATCGGTTGATCCTGGTGGAGTCTCAAAGCACCCAACCGGGACGTGGCTACACGCTCGAACCGCACGACTGTGTCGTGTCCAAGCTGATAGCCGGCAGGGAGAAGGACCACGCCTTCGCCAACGCGCTGATCCGGGCCGGGCTCATCGAGCCATCACTGGTCGCCGAGCGGATCGAGATGGTCAACGTCCATCCTCTGGTGCTGAAACGGCTCAGGGACTGGATCACCATTTACCTGCCGGCAACCTGACGAGCGCAGACACGCCCCCTGACCAGCGTTGCGGTCAGGGGACGTTTTTGCTGCCCAGATGGGCGGAGGGTGTGGGATTCGAACCCACGAAGACATCGCTGCCTTACCGGTTTTCAAGACCAGCGCCATCGGCCACTAGGCGAACCCTCCCAGGCCGCAACCCGAGGGTGTACGGCCACGCATAGTCTGCCACGGCTCCCGCCGCGCGGCCCGGCGTCCCTCCCCGAATGCGCCGGCCAGGCAGGCTGGGCCGTCCACAGTGTTCGGTGGGATGCGCTGGGTCCGCCTGCGGCCCGGTTGGGCGTCGGGTAAGACTGAGCCATGCGAGCCGTCACCATTCCGCAGCCCGGTGGACCCGATGCCCTGGTCTGGGCCGAGGTGCCCGACCCTGAGCCGGGCCCCGGGGAGGTGATCGTGAATGTGCGGGCCAGCGGGGTGAACCGCGCTGACCTGCTGCAACGGCAGGGGCACTACCCGCCGCCGCCGGGCGCTTCGGCGTACCCCGGATTGGAATGCTCTGGGGTGATCACCGAGATCGGCTCGGAGGTCGCCGGGTGGGCGGTCGGGCAGCAGGTCTGCGCGCTGCTGTCCGGCGGCGGGTACGCCGAACGGGTCGCGGTCCCCGCCGGGCAGTTGCTGCCGGTGCCGGCCTGCGACCCGGTCGACGCCGCGGCGCTGCCCGAGGTGGCCTGTACGGTCTGGTCGAACCTGATCCAGGTGGGGCGGCTCAGCGCGGGGGAAACCCTGCTGGTGCACGGCGGCGGCAGCGGGATCGGCACGTTCGCGATCCAGTTCGGGGCGGCCCTCGGTGCCACCGTCGTGACCACGGCGCGGGCGGCCAAGCATCCTCGGCTGCGTGAGCTGGGCGCGGCACACACGATCGACTATCGGGAGCAGGACTTCGCCGAGGAGGTCCGGAGGGTCACTGACGGCCGAGGTGCCGACGTCATCCTCGACATCATGGGCGCGTCCTACCTGGGGCGGAACGTCTCCGCGTTGGCCACCGGCGGCCGTCTGGTGGTGATCGGGATGCAGGGTGGGCGGAAGGCCGAGTTGGATCTCGGCGCGCTGCTGACGAAACGGGCGAGTGTCGCCGCGACGTCGCTGCGCTCCCGCCCGCTCGCGGAGAAGGCGGAGATCGTCCAGGGCGTACGCGACGAGGTGTGGCCGTTGATCGAGGCGGGCCGGATCCGGCCGGTGGTGGACCGACGGCTGCCGATGGCCCAGGCGGCGCAGGCGCACCAGCTCGTCGAGTCGAACGAGCACTTCGGCAAGGTGGTGCTCACGCTCGGGTGATACCGGCGAGGTGCCGACCGGTCAGGCGGGCGATTCCGCCGGTCGGGCCAGCATCAGACGGGCACCCGGTCCTTCGCCGGCCAGTGCGTCGCCGGGGTTGCTGAGCGTGCAGTGTTGCAGGGACAGGCAGCCGCAGCCGATGCAGCCGTCCAGGTCGTCGCGGAGCTTGGTGAGCAGCCGGATCCTCTCGTCCAACCGACCCCGCCAACTCGCGGACAGCCCCGCCCAATCCTGCGGGCTGGGCGTACGGGCATCGGGGAGGGAGTCGAGCGCCGCGCGGATCTCGTCCAGCGACACGCCGACCTGCTGGGAGATCCGGATGAAGGCCACCCGCCGCAGCTCGGAGCGGGCGTACCGGCGCTGGTTGCCGCCGGTACGGTCAGCGCGGATCAGCCCGAGTCGCTCGTAGTAGCGCAGCGCCGACGGCGCCACGCCGGAGCGGACGGACAGGTCACCGATCGTCAGAAGATCCTGCATCACCAAGGCCCTTGAGTTGAAGTGCACTTCAACTCACAGAGTAGTGACATGGCCACCACATTGACCACCGACACCGGCCCCCGGCTCCCTGGGCTGATCCGACGACTGACCGGCGACGAGAAGCACGCGCCAAGCGCGCACTCCACCATCGACGTGCTCCAGGTGCTCTACGACCGGGTGTTGCGGGTCACCCCCGACACCGTCGACGACCCGGAGCGGGACCGGTTCCTGCTCTCCAAGGGGCACGGACCGGCCGCCTACTACGCGGTCCTCGCCGCGCACGGCTTCATTCCGGACGCCTGGCTCGACGACCTGGCCGGGCCGGACAGCCGGCTCGGCCACCACCCGGACCGACTGCTGGTGCCCGGGGTCGAGATCGGCTCCGGCTCGCTCGGCCACGGGCTCGGGCTGGCCGTCGGCACCGCCCTCGGCCTGCGGGCCCAAGGGCTGATCAAACCCCGGGTGTACGTGCTGCTCGGCGACGCCGAACTCGACGAGGGCTCCAACCACGAGGCCATCGCGTACGCGGGAGCGACCGGCCTGGAGAGCCTCACCGCGGTCGTGGTCGACAACTCGTCGACGACGCACGGCTGGGCGGGTGGCATCGCCAGTCGGTTCACCGTCAACGGCTGGACGGCCGACACCGTCGACGGCCGGGACCACACCGCCCTGCACACGGCACTGACCGGGCACCGGCCACGACGGCCGCACCTGGTGGTCGCCCGCATCGAGAGCAAGGGGTGACAGCCATGCGTACGGCCTTCATCGACACCACCGCCGCGCTCCTCGACGAGGATCCGCGTACCGCGCTCGTGCTGGCCGACATCTCTGCCAGCCAGTTCGCGCCGGCCGGTCACCGGCACCCGGATCGGGTGCTCAACGTCGGCATCCGCGAACAACTGATGATCGGTGTGGCCGGTGGGCTCGCCCTGACCGGGCTCCGTCCGATCGTGCACTCGTACGCGACGTTCCTGGTGGACCGGACGTACGAGCAGATCAAGTTGGACCTGGACCACCAAGGCGTGGGCGCGGTCCTGGTGAGCATCGGCGCCTCGTACGACGGATCACGGGAGGGCCGGACGCACCAGTCGCCGGCCGACGTGGCGCTCTTCGACTCGCTGGGCGACGGTTGGACGGTTCGGGTGCCCGGGCACCCCGACGAGGTCACGTCGCTGCTCCGTGCCGCCGCGGCCACCGACGACCCGGTCTACCTGCGGCTCAGCGAACAGCGCAACACGCACGGGTACCCGGACGCCGACCGCCTCCGGGTGCTGCGGCAGGGCGGGGCGAACGCGCCGCTCGTGGTTGCCGTCGGGCCGATGCTCGATCCCACGGTGGCGGCGACCGAGGGGATGGACGTGACTGTCGCGTACACCCACACACCTCGACCGTTCGACACGGCCGGGCTGCGGGCGTTCGCCGGGACCGACGTGGTGCTTGTCGAGCCGTACCTGGCGGGAACGTCGAGCGCGGTCGTCAGCCACGCCCTGGCGGACGTGCCGCATCGGCTGCTGGCGCTCGGGGTGGGTCAGACCGATCTGCGACGGTACGGCGACCCGGCCGACCACGCTCGGTGGCACGGCCTGGACGCCGACGGTCTGCGGCGGTCGATCAGCGCGTTCCTGGGGTCAGCGCGCGGCTGAGGGGACGGGACGGCGGCGTGCGCGCTCGCGACCGAGGATCCAGATCGCCTCGACGCCGTCCTTCCAGGTGATCTTCTTGCCCTCTTCACGACCGCGCGCCCGGTAGCTGATCGGCACCTCGTACGGCCGAATGCGTCGGCGCAGCAGCTTGCCGGTCACCTCGGCCTCCATGCCGAAGCCACGCGAGCGCACCTCGAGCGACCGGTAGAGCGCCACCGGCATCAGCTTGAAGCAGGTCTCCAGATCGCCGATGTACGAGTTGAACAGCACGTTCGCCGCCATCGTGACGCCCTTGTTGCCCATCACGTACCAGAAGCTGTAGGCGCTGTGGCTGCCGAAGGTGCGATTGCCGTAGACCACCGTGGCCCGCCCGTCGAGCACCGGGTCGAGCAGCTTGGGGATGTCCTGCGGGTCGTACTCCAGGTCGGCGTCGAGGATGACCATGTAGTCGCCCTCGGCGGTGTCCACCGCGGTCTTGATGGCCGCGCCCTTACCGGCGTTGCGCTGGTGGGTGATGACCCGCAGACGTGCGTCGTCGGCGCGACCGAGGACCTCACCGGTGCCGTCCCGGCTGCCGTCGTCGACCACGACCAGCTCGATCTCGCAGGGGTAATCCACCGCCAATGCCTGCTTGAGGGCATCCGCGATGCGTTCTTCCTCGTTGTAGACCGGCATGAGGATCGACAGCTTCACGGGAATCTCCACGGTGGCGACAACACGTCGGGCATAGCCTAGCGTGGCTGGTCAGTCGAACGCTGGCCGCTACCGTCGGGCAGCCGGCGTGGCGGGCTCAGACAGATGGTGTTTACTTCCCGCCATGTCGGCTGCCGGCCCCCTGCTCGCGGCGTTACCCGCCGCCTCGGTGCTCCTGCTCACCGTCGCGACGAGGCCGCGCGGGATTGACGCGCTGGCACCGCTGCGACTCGCCGTGGTGCGAGCCGCCCTGCTCACCGGGGCGTACGCGGTGCTCGTCGTCGAACTGCTCGGAGCGCTGCACGCGCTGACCCGACCGGCGTTCGTCGCCGCCTGGCTGCTCTTCCTGCTGGCCTCCGCGACGGCCGCAACGCTGCGGTGGCGCCGCGCTTCCGTGCAGCCGGCCGCCGTCACACCCCGGCCGGTGCCGGTCGGCGCGGCGCTGACCGGCGGAACCAGCACCGCGGGGCCCATCGCGGTCACCGACCGCGACGTCGCGCCGGTCCAGATCGATCGAGTACGCGTCAGCCCGCTCGCCAGGGCGGCCGAAGCCTGGCGTACGGCAGGTCGGGGAGAGCGGCTGCTCGCCGGCACCGTCGGCGGCCTGGTGCTGCTGGAGTTGCTTGTCGCGCTGCTGGCCGAGCCGAACAACTTCGACTCGCAGACGTACCACCTGCCCAAGGTGGAACGGTGGGTGGCCCAGGGCGACCTCGACTTCTGGCCGACCGCCATCCACCGGCAGGTGACCATCCCGCCGGGCGCGGAGTACCTGCTGCTGCACCTGCGCCTGCTGACCGGCGGCGACGCGCTGCACAACCTGGTGCAGTGGGCCGCCGGGATCGTCTGCCTGGTGGCGGTCGCCCGGATCACCGCACAGCTCGGCGGCAGCCGGCGGGCTCAACTGATCACCGCATTCGTGCTGGCCAGCACCCCCATGGTCGTACTACAGGCGACGAGCACGCAGACCGACCTGGTCTGCGCCGCGTGGGTCGCGTGCGCGGCGACCCTGGTGCTGGACGGGCTGCGCCGACGGACCGGCTGGGGCACCCTGCTGGGGCTGGGGGCGGCCACCGGGCTGACGGCGGTGACGAAGACCAGCGGCCTGATCGCGGTGGGGCCACTGCTGGTGCTCTGGGGCCTGGCCCAGCTCCGGCTGGCCCTGACCCGTGGGGCACCGGCTGGTGAAGCGCCGGCCGGTGGGGCGCCGGTCAGCGCGGTGCCGGCCGACGTGACGCCGGCTGGTGGGTCGACCGGCCGCTCGATGCCGGGCGGGGTGGGGCTGGCGAGCGGGGTGGGGCCGCGCCGGCCGGTGGGGTCGGTGGCCCGCACCGTCGGCGGTTCGGTGCTGATCCTGCTGGTCGCGGCCGTGGTGGTCGGCCCGTTCATGGCCCGGGTGACGGCCGAGTTCGGGCATCCGCTGGGCCCACCACGGCTGCGCGAGTCGATCCCGATGGAACGGCACGATCCGCCGTCGATCCTGGTCAACGCGCTACGGATCGGGCACACCGCGCTCGACACGCCACTGGCGCCGCTGCGGCGTGCCGCAGCGGAGGCGATCATCAACGGCGCGGAGGCGATCGGGGTCGACCCGCAGGACCGGGCGATCACCTTCGGCCGGGAGATCTTTCCGGAGCCCGCCTGGTATCCGGACGAGGACCGGGTGGCCTTCCCGATCGCCGGAGTGCTGGCGCTGATCGGTGCCGTGGTCGCGCTCACCAGGCCGCGTCGGATCGAGCCGGGGCAGACGGGGCCGCTGCGCGCGTACGCCGTGGTGGTCCTGGTCGCCGTGCTGCTGCACACCTCGATGATCAAGTGGCAGCCGTGGGGCAACCGACTGATCCTCTACGCGCTGGTCCTCGCCGTACCGCTGGCCGGGCTCTGGCTGGACGCGCTCTTCCGTCGCCACGCCCACACGGCCGGCACGCCAGCCGAGACGGCGGCCGGTGCGTCCGGGGCGGCCCGGGCCGGGATGACCGGCACTGGGCAGCGATCGGTGGCCACCATGGCGGCGGTCACCGTGCTGGCCACCTCGGCGCTGGCCGGGGTGCTCGCGCTGTCGTACGGCTTCCCGCGCCGGCTCGTCGGCGCCGGTTCGGTCTTCACCACCTCGGACTGGGAAACCCGGTTCCTGCGCCGCCCACAGTGGGCCGACGAGTTCCGCTGGGCGGCGGACGCGGTCCGCGACAGCGGTGCCCACCGGATCGGGCTGGTGGAGCAGAACGACAACTGGGAGTACCCGTGGTGGCTGCTGCTGCGGCACTCCGACGGACGTTCGCCCGAGTTGGTGTCGCTTCAGTCGGTCCTGCCGGAGCGGCCGCCGGCCGACCCCGCCTCGGTGGACGCGATCGTCTGCACCGGCAGCCAGCCGGCCTGCGCCAAGCTGGTTCCGGCTGGCTGGCGGCTGGAGTTCCGCGGCTACGTCGGCTACGCGCTGCCACCCGGCCGCTGACCGCAGCGGACAACCTGCCGGGCGCGCCGTGACAGGCCGGGCGCGGCCCGACGGGCGCGGGTGACGTGCCGGCGGCCTGACGGGCGCCCTTGGCCCGGGGCTGCCGGCTGATCAACACGACATCGGCGATGTTGGGGTGTCCTGCTGGCCGGGATACCCCGATATCGGCGATCTGGAGTCGATCACCGCCAAGCCGCACATCCCGCCGCGCGTCGCGCGCACGACTGCCGCCCGGATCGTCCGATCCGGGCGGTTCGGCAACCCGCGCGCAAGGACCCGAGGCGCATTCACATCCATTGATCGTCGCGTTACCGTCTGGTAACTCAATCGACGTCCCGCGATTGAGCTGAAAGGAGTGCGTCGATGCCTGACACCCCCGCCAGGCCCGAACGCGCGACTCGACGACGAGCCCTCACCGTCGCCGTTGCCGTCGCCGCTCTCGTCCTGCCGATGCTCGCCGGACCGGCTGCCCCCGCCACCGCCGCCCCGACCGCCACCGCCGACCGACCCGCCGTCCAACCACTCCCCGCCAACCTGGAGTCCATCCGGGCCGCCGAGGCGACCGCCCTCTACGGCACCCCGGCGATCCGCCCGATCGAGCAACGCCGCACCGCGCTGATCACCATGGGTGACAGTCAGATCTCCGGTGAGGGGGTCGGCAACTACGTCCCCGGCACCCACCAGAACGGCAACTGGTGCGACCGCTCGTACGACCAGGCGGTTTTCCGCACCGGCATCCAGTCGGACACGCGATACAACCTGGCGTGCTCAGGCGCGACCCCGTGGAACCTGATCGCGGGCGGGCCGACCCAGCACAACGAGCTGAACCAGGGCGACTACCTGGGCATCAAGGCGCGCAACACGCACGTCAAGCTGATCTGGGTGGTGGTCGGCGCGAACGGCGACGGCACCATCCAGTTCGGGCCGGTCGCCACCGACTGCGCCGTACGCCGCGTCTTCTTCCAGGGCAACTGCTACCCCACCTACACCGACCAGTGGACGATCCGGACCGACGGCAGCCGGCGCGCGGTGGAGGCGGCGCTCACCGACATCCGGGCAACGAT
This sequence comes from Micromonospora sp. NPDC047527, assembly GCF_040643015.1. Classification (NCBI taxonomy): domain Bacteria; kingdom Bacillati; phylum Actinomycetota; class Actinomycetes; order Micromonosporales; family Micromonosporaceae; genus Micromonospora; species Micromonospora sp. NPDC047527. Next base: position 48,441 of record NZ_JBEYTK010000002.1, read on the forward strand.
GACCGGAGCCGGCTACCTGCGCTCGGACTACGAGTTGGTGCTGATGTCGTACCCCGGCCCGGCCAGCCCGGACGTGGAGGACAACCCGAACTTCCCCGGCTGGTACTCCGGCGGCTGTCTGCTCTACCTCGCCGACGCGGCGTTCGCCCGGAACAAGGCGGTGCCGCTGTTCGAGTCGGCACTGCGGTCGGCCGCCGCCAACACCGGCACCCGGTACCTCGACGCGAGCCGGCTGTTCCACGGCCACGAGGTGTGCACCGACAACACCTCGGTCCGTGGCCTCTTCATCGAGGTGGGGATCTGGAACGAGAACGCCGCCCGGCAGTCGTTCCACCCCAACGCTCGTGGGCACGGCATGTTCGCCCAGTGCATCACGCAGTTCTGGAACTCCGGGCAGAACCAGGCCACCTGTGTCGACCCGGCCAGCACCGGCAGCGGCGTGCTCTACCCCGGCCTGTTCCAGTTCAAGCAGTTGCGCAACCTGGCCACCAACACCTGCGTCGACGGTAAGGGCTACGACTCCCGCAACGGCACCGCCCAGCAGTCGTACGGCTGCCACGGCGGGCGCAACCAGGGCTTCTGGTACGACGCGACCCGGCGTTCGCTGCACTCGGAGCTGTCCCACGACCGCTGTCTCGACGTCGCGGGTGGATCGATGACGTCCGGCACCGCTGTCAACATCTACGACTGCAACGGCACCCCGGCCCAGCAGTTCGCCTTCGTCGGCAACCAGCTCAAGCCGGCCAGCGCCAGCAACCTCTGCGTGGCGTTCGACAACGCGGGCACTCCCCGACTGCGGTTGGCTGCCTGCTCCACCAGCACCCGGCAGCAGTGGTCGTCCGAGGCCCGGACCGCCGCCAACCCGGTCGGCTACGGTCACGGCGACTTCATCGGCTCCCGCGTCTACTGACGAACGAGGGGGCCCTGGCGTCGACCAGGGCCCCCTCGCTCACTTGGCGCGGGGGATGAGGATGAGCCGGGCGACGCCCTTGTCGCCGTCCTTCACTCCTGCGACGCCGAGCTTCGCGCCGACCTTGACCTCGCTGGGTTGCACGGTGGCGCGCCGCTCGACGATCCGCAGGTCGTCGCCGAAGCTCCAGGTCATCGTGAAGCCGTCGGTGGACTTGACGGTCATCGAGTCGCCGTCGATCGCGGTGACCTCGCCGCGCTGCACGGCCACGGTCCGCGTACCGCCGTCCTTGGTCTGCACGGCCACCTCGCCGTGCAGGGTGTTCTTCCGCAGCAGCACCCGGGCCTGGCGACGCTTGCGCCACTCCTCGCCGCGCTTCTCCCGGGCCTTCTCCGAAGCGGTGGGAGACGGGGTGGCCGGCGCGGCGACGGTCTGCACGTCCAGGTCGTTGGCGTCGAAGCCCATCGCAGCCAGCGCCTGCCCGTCCACGCCCATCGCGGCAGAGACTTCGACGGCGGCCTCCCGGGCGGGTTGACCGGCCACCTCCGCCGCACCGCAGCCGCTGACACCGAGCGCGACCGCCGCGAGCAGTGCCGTGGCGCCAGTGGCGATTCCCCAACGTGACATGGCTTCCCTCTCGTCCGTGGAGCCCTCAGCATTTCCCGGGACGACGAGCGGAGCGTCAGGCCGATGTTCGGGCCAGGTAAGGATCTGCGGGCAACCGGACCGTGAAGGCCGCTCCGCCCTCCGGTGCATGCCCCGCGGCGATGTCCCCACCGAGCCGACGGACCAGCCCGGCCGCCAGCGCCAGCCCCAGACCGCTGCCCACCTTGCGCACCCCCCGGTAGCGCTCGTGCAACGCTCCCCGCTCGAACGCCACCGCCAGGTCGTCGTCGGTCAGGCCCGGCCCGCCGTCGCGGACCTCCAGCACGCCGCCGGCGGCCGGGTCCGCGCCAGCCGGCCGGACCGCGAGCACCACCGACGCCCCCGGGGGTACGACCCGCAGCGCGTTCTCCAACAGCCCGTCCACCACCTGCCGGATCCGGCCCGGATCGGTGTACGCCGGCACCGGCCGGCCGGGGCTCTCCACCCGGAACGACACTCCCACCGCCGCGCACCGGCCCGACCAGGTCGGCTCGGCGGCGGCGGCGAGCCGGGTCAGGTCCACCGGCGCCGGTTCGAGGGGGAAGTCGGCGGCTTCCAGCCGGGCCAGTGCCAGCAGGTCGCCGATCAGCCGGTCGAGGTGCTGCGATTCGGCCAGCATCGTGCGGCCTGCTGCGGCGGTGCCGTCCGCCTCGATCACCCCGTCGGCCAGCGCCTCGGCGTACCCCCGGATCGCGGTCAGCGGGGTCCGCAGCTCGTGCGAGACGGAGAGCAGGAACTCCCGCTGCCGCCCCTCGCTGGTGGTCAGCGCGGCGGCCAGCCCGTTCAACGCCTCCGCCAGGTCGGCGACCTCGTCCGGCGGCTCGACCGGCACCCGGACGGCGCGGTCCCCGGCGCGCAGCCGGGCCGCTGCGGTCGCGGCGACGCGGATCGGCCGGGCCAGGCGGCGTGCCAGCAGCAGCCCGGCCACCACGCCGGCGGCCAGCCCGGCCAGCAGCGGCAGCCAGAGGCTGAGCAGCACCTGCCGCCACAGCCCCTTCGACGAGGCGCGGGAGAGCACCACCCCGTTGCCGCCGGGCAGGGCCCGGCCCTCGACGAGGGCACGGTGGCCGTCGACCGGGCGGCGGGCCGACACGTTGCGGCCCTGCCCGATCCGCTGCACCACGCGGGGCGGCAGGCCCGGTCGGTCGACGGTCCCGCGCCGGACCAGGTACGCGTCGATGCCCTGGTTGCGCAGTTGCTGGATGAGTCGCTCCTCGTCGGCGGTGCGGCCCCGGTCCAGCCGCGTCCGCAGCACCTCGGCGGTGAGTCGGGCCTGCGCGGCGAGCGCCTCCTGGTCGCGTCGCTCCGCGCCCCGGATCGCCAGCGGCACCGCGACGATGGCGGTGACCACCACCGACACCAGTGCCACCGCGCAGGTGACGAGCACCGCCCGGGCGGTAAGCGTTTCGCCGAACCGGCTGCGCCGGGGTGCGGCCGGCGGAGGGACGGCGACCAGCGGCAGTGCCACGGCCGGCGTTTCGGAGCGCGCGGGCTGTCGCGGGACGGGACGGTCAGGCATCGACGGCGTACCCCACGCCCCGGTGGGTACGGATGACGCTGGCCGGGCCGAGCTTCGCACGCACCTGGGCGACATGCACGTCGACGGTGCGGGTGCCGGCGTGCGCGGCGTAGCCCCAGACCCCGGCCAGCAGTTCCTCCCGGCTGAATACCCGCCCGGGTCGGGCCATGAGGTGAGCCAGCAGGTCGAACTCGGTGGAGGTGAGCTGCACCGGGGCGCCTGCGGCGATGACCGTCCGGCGGGCCGGGTCGAGCGTCACCGGGCCGACGACGCGTGGGCGCTCCGCGCCGTCGGGACCACCGGCGGCGCGGCGCAGCACGGCGCGCACCCGGGCGACCAACTCACGCGGGCTGAACGGCTTGGTGACGTAGTCGTCGGCGCCCAACTCCAGGCCGACGATCCGGTCCACCTCGTCGTCGCGGGCGGTGAGGAAGATGACCGGCGTCCAGTCGCCGGCCTCGCGCAGCCGGCGGCAGATCTCGGTGCCGGGCAGGCCGGGCAGCGCGATGTCCAGGACGCAGGCCACCGGTCGCAGCCGGCGGGCGGCGCTCAGACCGGCCTCGCCGTCGCGTTCCAGCTGCACGCCGAACCCGTCGCGGGTGAGGTAGAGCCGCACCAGGTCGGCGATGGCCGGCTCGTCCTCGACCACGAGGACAAGCCCGCGGTGCGGCGGTTCGACGGTCACCGGCCCATGATTGCCGACCTGGCGGCCTCCGCGCGATCGACGCGTGTTCGGGTTCGGTAAAGGCGACGTGCCGGCCGGTCTGGCGTCAGCGCGCCACGGCGGGGCGGAACACGCTGGGCCGTACGGCCGCTGGCGCGTCGCCGATGGTGGCGACGATCCGCTCGCGGGGCGTCCGCAGTCGGGTCCGGAACGCGTGGTTGAGCAGGGCGTCCAGCTGCCACACCTGCTTCGGGTGGTTGGTGCGGATCAGGAACCGCTCGCGGATCCCGTCGATCGCGGTGGCGGCCAGCTCGACCGAGTGCAGCCGCGGGTCCGGGCTCCAGGTGACGTTGCTCAGCTCGCGCAACTCGGTGTTGAGGTGCAGGCGCAGCCGGTGCAGCAGCCGGGTCTGCTGGGTCACCACCAGCCGGCGGTGGGTGAGCAGCAGCAGGTAGTCGCCGGTGACCGGACGGTCGGGTCGGCTGCAACGGGTGACCAGGATGGTGGCGTCACCGGAGCCGACGCAGCGCCGGAAGACCGGCATGTGCCGGCTCACGGTCTGCACGGCCAGGCCAGCCTCGGCGGCGGCCGGAAGGAACGTTCGGGAGAAGACGTCCATGACCTGCCCAACGACGTCCCCAGCGGGGGTGACGTGGGTCACGCCAAATTTTTGGAAGTTCCACGCAGCCTGTCGCACTGCCTGTCCGACATCGGACTGGGACGGATCCCGGTCAGGATTCGGGCTGCAACGGGGTGGCGGCGAACAGCTCCTCCAGCCAGCCGGGAACCGCGTCGACGTACTCGGCGCGGGTCGGATCGGTGGTGTCCAGGGCCCTCCGCCAGGAGAGCGATCGGCTCACCGCGCCCAGGTTCATCGCCAGGTCGGCGGCCTCGACGAGCGTCCGGCGGTCGTACCGGTCGGTCCACGCCTCCAGGTAACCGTCGCGCAACCGGACCAGCCGGGCGTCGTCGGCCGCCAGCTTGGTCGCGTGCCGGATCGAGCGCAGCGTCACCAACAGCGTGCCGAACGGGTGCGCCACCGAGGCGTCGCCCCAGTCGAAGTACCGGTAGCCGGCCGGGCCGGCGAAGACGTTGCCGTCGTGCAGGTCGTCGTGCTGCACGGTGGCCGGAATCCCGAGGTCGGCGAGCCGGCGACAACGCTCGGCGTACGCCGGCAGTTCCGCCCGCAGCCGCTCGTACATCTCGGGGGCGAGACCGTCCTCGATGCCGATCCGCAGCGACTCGCGGTCGTCGAGCAGGTCGGCGAGCAGCCCGGCCAGCACCTCGGGGCGGTGATCCGGCACACCGAGGGTGACCAGCTCGTCGACGCGCGACGCGGTGGCGAGTTGGAGTGCGGCGTAACCGGGCAGCGCCCGCTCCCAGTGCGCCAGGTCCGGGTCGCGGCCCAGCACGTCACGCAGCGACTCCCCGCCGTCGGGCAGCAGCGACCAGCCCAGGGCGGGGTCCACGGCGATCGGTGTCAGCACCCGGTCGGGGGTCAGCTTCGCCAGCGTCGCGATCAGGACGGCCTCGTGCACCGTGCCCGGGTTGTTGGCCTTGAACCAGACCGGCCCGCCGTCGGTGGGCACCCGCCAGACCAGCGACCATGGGCGTACCCGGGGCTCCACCGCACCGGTCACCCGCCGGCCGGCGTCGGCGAGCTGCGTGTCGACCCAGGTGCGGGCCCGTGTCTGCCACTGCGCGCTAGACCAGTCCGGAGCACGCTCATCGGCGATCGTCGTCACGGTGAGCACCTTAGGTGGCGTGCCCCGCGCGGGCGAGGCTATTTCCCGGCGGCGGCGCGTCGGCCGCGAGCAGCCGTCAACCGCTGCGAGGGGCCGGAGTCAGACCAGCTCGACGATGGTGGCGTTGGCCATGCCGCCACCCTCGCACATGGTCTGGAGGCCGTAGCGGATCCCGTTGTCCCGCATGTGCTGGAGCATCGTGGTCATGATCCGGGCACCGGAGCCGCCGAGCGGGTGACCGAGGGCGATGGCGCCACCGCGCGGGTTGAGCCGCTCCGGATCAGCCTCGGTCTCCGCCAGCCACGCCAGCGGCACCGGGGCGAACGCCTCGTTCACCTCGTACACCCCGATCTCCTCGATGCCCAGCCCCGCGCGGCGCAGCGCCTTCGCGGTGGCCGGGATGGGCGCGGTGAGCATGGTGACCGGGTCGTCGGCGGCGACCACGGCGGTGTGGATGCGGGCCAGTGGGCGCAGTCCGTGGCGGCTGGCCCACTCGGAGGTGGTCACGGCGAGCGCGGCGGCACCGTCGGAGATCTGGGACGCGGAGCCGGCGGTCACCACGCCGTCGGCGCGGAACGGGGTGGCCAGTTCGCCGAGCTTCTCCAGCGAGGTCTCCCGGCGGATGCCCTCGTCGGCGGCGAACTTGCCGCCGTCGGCCAGCGACACCGGCGTCAGCTCCGGGTCGAACGCCCCGGCGTCCTGCGCGGCGGCGGCCTTCTCGTGGCTGGCCAGCGCGAACTCGTCGAGCTGGGTACGCGAGAGACGCCACCGCCGGGCGATCAGCTCGGCCCCGACGCCCTGGTTGAACGGCAGCGGCTCATCGTCGGCGAAGCCCTCCACGCCCCGGTAGCGGGCACGGAGCTGCTCGCTGAACGGCAGGGCGCCGCCCACACTGGAACCCATCGGCACGCGGGTCATCGACTCCACCCCGCCGGCGACCACCAGGTCGGCCTGGCCGGAGAGGACGGTCGCGGCGGCGAAGTGCAACGCCTGCTGGCTGGAGCCGCACTGCCGGTCCAGCGTCGTGCCGGGCACCGACTCGGGCCAGCCGGCGGCGAGCACGGCGTTGCGGGCGATGTTCCACGACTGCTCGCCGACCTGGGACACGCAACCCCAGAAGACGTCGTCGACCTGCGCCGGGTCGAGCCCGGTGCGCTCGGCGAGGGCGCGCAGCACGTGCGCCGAGAGATCGACCGGGTGGACGCCGGCGAGGCTGCCCTTGCGCCGCCCGACCGGGGTGCGTACCGCGCCGACGATGACCGCGTCACTCATGTTTACTCCCCGGTAACCTGACTGTCCCGATCCTACGTCGTCGGTGGACCGGCCGTCCGCCCCCGGGCATGCTGGGCGGATGGATGAGATCTCCCCGGCCCGGCAGTGGCGGGTGCCCGCGAAGCTGCCGGCGGCCAAGATTGCCGGCGCGGTGGCGCTTGTCGTGCTCGGGCTGCTCTTCGCCGACGGTGACCCGGTGAGGCTGGTCCTGGCCTGCCTGGCCGCGGCCGGCGTGGCCGGCTGGGCGGCCCGCGACCTGATCGCGCCGGTCCGGTTGGCGGTGGACCCGGCAGGGCTCACCGTCATCCACGGGTTCGCCGGCCGCCGACTGCTGCCCTGGTCTGCGATCGAGGCGATCACCGTGGACCGTCGACCACGGTTGGGGCTGACCACCGAGATCCTGGAAATCGACGCGGGCAGTTCGCTGCACCTGTTTGGCCGCTACGACCTGGACACCACCCCGGAGGAGGTCGCCGACGTGCTGCGCGCCGCCCGCCCGGGCGTGACCGGGTAGCGCCCGGTCAGCCCAACAGTTGCGCGGTACGGAACAGGGCCAGGGCAAGCAGGATCAGCAGGATGATCGCGCCGCCGCCGACCTGCACCAGGGTGCGCCGGCCACGGGGCGCGTACGCGAGCACCAGCGCCATCGCCGCACCGACCGCCAGGCCGCCCAGGTGCCCGGGGATCGAGATGCCCGGCACGGTCAACGTGAACACCAGGTTGATCACCAGGATGGGGATCACCTGGGAGATGTCCCGGCCCATCTTGCGCTCGATGATGATCAGCGCGGCGAAGAGACCGAAGACGGCGGTGGACGCGCCGGCCGTGGCCGAGTTCTGTGCGCTGAACAGGTAGGCGGCCACGTTGCCGCCGAGGCCCGCGATCAGGTAGAGCGCGGCGAAACGCGCCCGCCCGAGGTTGGCCTCCAGCGAACGGCCGAGCACCCACAGCGCCCACATGTTGAGCAGCAGATGGATCACGCCGTAGTGCAGGAACATCGCGGTGACCAGGCGGTACCACTGACCGTCGGCTATGCCGCCGAGCGTGCCGTCGGGGAAGACCGCCAGCCCGAGCACCGAACCCCAGTTGGTCAGCGGCGTGCTGCCGCCCATCAGACCGCCGAAGCCCGAACCGCCCACCGCCGCGTCGCCACCCCGGTCGGAGGCGATGGAGAGCAGCATGAACAGCACGTTCAGCGCGATGATCGCCTTGGTGACGTAGCCGTGCCGGCCGGCCGTACCGCCACCGAAGGCGGTACGCGCCGGCCGGACACTGCGGCGTCCCTCGTTGACGCACTCCGGGCACTGGTGCCCGACGGACGCCTCCCGCATGCAGTCCGGGCAGATCGGCCGGTCGCAGCGGGTGCACCGGACATAGGTCTCCCGACCGGGGTGCCGATAGCAGACCGGGGTGGTCGGCGGGGACTCGCTCACCGGGCCGACCCTCCGTCCGTCACCGCGTGGTCCACCGGCACCGGCCGGTGCGGTGCTCCGGAGCGCTCAATCATGCGAGCAAAGGTACCTCGCGGGATCGTCAGGCAGCGGACCGCTCGATCTCGACCCGCTCGATGACGACGTCCTGCAACGGACGGTCGCTCGGGCCGGTCGGGGTGCTCGCGATCGAGTCGACGACCTTCACCGACGCCTCGTCGGCGACCTGCCCGAAGATGGTGTGCCGGTTGTTGAGGTGCGGCGTCGGGGACACCGTGATGAAGAACTGCGAACCGTTGGTGCCCGGTCCGGCGTTCGCCATCGCCAGCAGGTACGGCCGGTCGAAGCGCAGCTCCGGGTGGAACTCGTCGGCGAACTTGTAGCCCGGCCCGCCCCGGCCGGTGCCGGTCGGGTCGCCCATCTGAACCATGAATCCGCTGATCACCCGGTGCGAGATGGTGCCGTCGTAGTACGGACCACTGCCCGGCTGGCCGGTGCGCGGGTCGGTGTACTCCCGGTTGCCCTCGGCCAGGTCGATGAAGTTGCGGACCGTCTTCGGCGCGTGGTTCGGGAAGAGCTCCAGCCGGATCGGGCCAGCGTTGGTGTGCAAGGTGGCGTAGACAGCCTCGGCCACGGGTACTCCTCACTTGTTGGTCAGTTCCATGCGGATCCTCCCATGTGCCCGATCTGGCATCGCGGAGGCATCCGAAGGTGGAGGATGACGAAGGAACAACTCCCAGGAGGTGGGACCGTGTTTGGAATCGGGCGGCGTAAGTCCCAGGGTCAGCTGGCCAAGGCAGAGCTGAACCAGAGCATCAGCCACCTGATGCAAGCAGCCAACCACGCCGCTAAGGGCGCCGGCTCGACCGTCGGCCCGCGGGTGCAGGTTGCCCGCGGCTACGTCGGGCCGACCGCGGCGAAGGTGCGCGACCGCGCGTCGACCGGCTGGGGGACGACACTCACCACGCTGGCACCGCTGGCCGCGGCGGCCCGTGACGGCGCCGCGCAGGCAGGGCCGCTGACCAGGAAGGCCAGGTCGAAGAGCATGCGGATCACTGGCAGGAAGAAGCAGCCGCGTCGTCGCGGCTCGATGATGACCGGCCTTCTGGCAGCGGGTGCCATCGCGGGCCTAGCCGGCGCGATCGCCCTGCGTCGTCGCCGGGAGCAGCAGGAATGGGCCGAGTACGACCCGACCCGCACCCTGGAGCCGATGCGCGACGAGGTCGACTCGTTCGAGGTGCGTACCCCGTCGGCGACGAAGGGGAACGACGGGTCCGCCATGGCCGGGATGACCGGCGCGGGCAGCTCGGCGGTGGCCGGTGGTGACAGCGCCAGCACCACCACCCCGGCCAAGCCGACCAGCGTCCGCCCGACCGACAAGGTTCCGGCGGTCGCCGAGGGCGCCGAGGACGTCTCCGGACGCCCGGCCGACGACCTCACCAAGGCGCTGAGCAAGAACACGGCCCGCACCAACGGCCGCCGCTGACCCCAGCGGAAGCGCACTGAGCGCCGGCGACGCGGGTTCCCCCGCGCGCCGGCGCTCAGCTCTTCGGCGCCGGTGACGTGGTCAGAGCCAGCCGTTGCGGCGGAACCAGCGGTACAGGGCCAGGGAGACTCCGAGCATGAGGGCCAGGACGACGGGATAGCCGTACGTCATCTTCAGCTCGGGCATGTTCTCGAAGTTCATGCCGTAGATGCCGGCGACGCCGGTCCAGAACGCGGCGATGGCCGCCCACGCGGCGATCTTGCGCATGTCGTTGTTCTGGTCGACGGTGACCTGGGCCAGCCGCGCCTGGAGGATGGAGTTCAGCAGGTCGTCGTAGGAGTTCACCTGCTCGACGGTGCGGCTCAGGTGGTCCTGCACGTCCCGGAAGTACCGCCGGATCTCCTTGGGCACGTCCCGGTTGACCTGGGAGGTCAGCGTCATCAGTGGCCGCTGCAACGGAATCACCGCCCGCTTGAACTCCACCAACTCCCGCTTCATCTGGTAGATCCGCTGGATCCGCCCGTGGCTGTTGCGATCGAAGACCTCGGCCTCCAACATGTCGAGGTCGTCCTCGAGCTGCTCGGCCACCTCCAGATAGAGGTCGACGACCCGGTCGGTCACGCCGTACGCCACCGCCCACGGGCCCTGCAGCAGCAACTCCTGCTTGGTTTCCAGGTCGGCGCGGACCGGGGAGAGCCGGCAGGCGTCACCGTGCCGGACGCTGATCAGGAAGTTCGGGCCGATGAAGAGCATCACCTGGCCGGTCTCGACGACCTCGGAGTTCTCGGTCAGCTCGGCGTGCTCGCAGTACCGGGCCGTACGCAGCACCAGGAAGGTGACGTCGTTGAAGCGCTCCAGCTTGGGCCGCTGCGCTGCCTTCACCGCGTCCTCGACGGCAAGCTCGTGCAGACCGTAGGTCTCCGCGATGGCGGTCATCTCGGTCAACTCCGGCTGGTGCAGCCCGAGCCAGACGAAACCGTGCACCTCACGGCGGGCCGCCTCCAGCGCGTCCGCGTACGTCCAGTCGCCGGGCTGCCGCTTGCCGTCGATGTAGAGAGCGCAGTCGACGACACCACTGCGCCCGGTGCCGGTGGGGGCCGGCGTCGGCGGCGAACCGTCGGCGTTGAGCATCCGGGTCACCGCCCGGACCGGGGACGGCCACGCCCGGGGTCGCAGCACCCGACCGGTGCTCGACTGCACCGTCCGGCCCCGCTCTGCCCGATCCGTCATCGCGACACCTCCCCGCGCTCGGCTGCGGCTTGCAGGCTACGCCGATGGTCGCCACCGGCAGGTGTGACGGCGGTCGCGGAGGCGGCGCCGGGCGGGCCGGGTCGAGTCGGGGGTGAGAGGACGACACGGCCCACCCGGCGCCCTTGGGGGCGGGGGTTGTGCTGCGCGCGTGACCCGGACGGCACGGGGTGGCCACGATCGCCGTGACCCCCGCGACACCGCACGGGTGACGCTCGCAGCATTGTGAGCCGCCGGCCGCCCGGGCGGGAGCCCGGGACAGCCAGCATCATCGTTTTGTCGGGAACCCGACAGATATCAGCTCCGGATGGCCTCGACGGCGGCCGCGAGCCGACGGACACCCTCGTCGATCCGGTCGGCGGTCACCGCCGAGAAGGCCAGCCGCAGGGCGTGCTGCCCGCCGTCCAGCACGAAGTCGCTGCCCTTGACCACGGCCACCCCACGCTCGGCCGCCGCCGGAGCGAGCTGGTCCACCAGCACGTCCTCCGGGAACTCCACCCAGAGGAAGTAGCCACCGTCGGGCTCCACGAACCGGGCCTGCGGCAGGTGCCGGCGCAGCGACTCGGCCAGCACCTGGGCCCGCTCGCCCAACGCCGCGCGGACGGTGTCAATCGAGCGGTCGATGTCACCGGAGACGCAGAACTGGTGCACGATCGCCTGGGACACCATGCCGGGCGAGATGTAGAGGCTCGTCGCGTTCTTGGCGATGTCGGCGATCAGGTCCGCCGAGCCGACCAGGTAACCGACCCGGACACCCGGGCAGACGGTCTTCGTGAAGCTCGACGCGTGCACCACCACGTTGCGGGTGTCCAGCGACAGCATCGACGGCAGCGCCTCGCCACGGAACCGGATGTCCGCGTACGGGTCGTCCTCGAAGATGATGAACTCGTACTCGGCGGCCAGGTCGAGCAGCTCGCGGCGCTTCTCCAGGGACAGCGTCACACCGGCCGGGTTCTGGTAGTTCGGGATGATGTGCGCGAGCCGGGGACGCACCCCGGACTCCAGCAGCTTGCGCAGCTCGGCGGTGTCCACGCCGTCCGGCTGGACCGGGACGCCGTACACCTCACTGCCCATCCGCTGGAGGTTGAGCAACGTGCGGTCGTACGTCGGGCGCTCCACCACCACCGCGTCACCGGGACTGACCAGGTGGTCGAAGAGGAACGCGTCGGCCTGTAGCGACCCATTGGTGACCAGCACCTGGTTGGCTTCGACCCCGTGCTTGTCGGCGATCCACTTCCGCAGCGGAAGGTAGCCGACGGAGGTGCCGTACGCCGTGATCCCCGCAGGGTCGGCGTCGAAGGCGCGTACGGCGGCGGCCTTGAGCCCCTCGACATCGACGATGTCCAGCGAGGGCGCCCCACGGGCAAAGGAGATCAGCTGCTCGGCGGTCATGGACATTGAGCGTACGGGCGGCGGCGGGGAGCGCGCGGACGGCACGGCGATGTCCGCATCCTGAGCCACCGGGACGGGTGACCCGACTCCACCGGTCGCCGTCAGATCAGACCGGAAGTGCGAGCGAGTCGTGCTGCGCCGACCGGGAAAGCCCCTCAAGCTGCACGCCGAGCGCGTCGAGCAGGTGGCTCCAGTCGAAGTAGGAGCGCCACGCGACGATCCGACCCCGGCGGACCCGAACCACGTCGGCCACCTCCCAGCTCACCGACCGGCCGGTGGGCGCGACGGTGCCGTACGGCGAGTGCAGCGTGCCAGTGTGGGTGCCGGTCAGGCGTAGCTCCACGGCCGCGCCCCCGCCGGTGCGTACCGAGCCCAGCGGGTCGACCCGCAGGTCCGGAAAGGCACCCGTCCAGGTACGCAGCAACGCGGGCAGTTCGATCGGGCGGACCGTGACACCCGGCATGGCGTAGAACGCCTCCGGGGCGTAGAGATCCGGCAGCCGGGCCACGTCCCGACTCAGGAGCATGGCGTACTGCTGCTCGACCAGCCGCTCCGCGTCGCGCATCGGGCCCTCCCCCACGGGCGACGGCATCTCCGCGCCCACACGGAATCCTTACCCGTCGATTCCGTCGGGCACACCCGCATTCGAGGACCGGTCAGGTCGTGGCGACCGCCGAACTCTCCGCCCAGACCCGCATGATGTCCCGCACGGAGATCACGCCGGCCACCTCCCGGCCGTCGAGCACCACGAGGTGCCGGAACCCGCCCCGGGCCATCGCGGCGGCCGCCTCGGCCACCGTCCACTCCGGCCCGGCGTAGACGACGTCCCAGGTCAGGTGGGCGCCAGTGCGTTCCACGTCGGGGTCGAGGCCGGCGCCGATGGCCTTCAACACGTCGCGTTCGGTCATGATCCCGACCCCCTCGGACTCCGGGTCGATCACGACGGCCGACCCGACACCGCGGGCCGACATCATCCGGGCCGCCTGGCGGAGCGTGTGCTCCGGACCGACGACGAGGACCTGGCTGGACATCGCTTCCCGTACCTGCATCACGCATCACCCCTTTGGGACGGTGGCATCCGGTAGGGACATGGTGGTCCGTGGATGTTTCCTGGACAAGACCTACGGCATCGCCGACACACAGGGTCGCTCGCTACTGTCGAACGGTGTCCACCGAGCCCCTGCGCTGCGCCGGCGCGCTGATCGTCGACCACGACGGCCGCATCTTCTTTCAGCGCCGGTCGCCGCACCGACGCCTCTTTCCCAATTGCTGGGACATCGTCGGCGGGCACCTGGAGCCCGGCGAGGAAATCGACGAGGCGCTCGGTCGGGAGATCACCGAGGAGACCGGCTGGGTCCTGTCGCACGTCCTCGGTCAGGTAGGTGAGTATCAGTACGTCGGCGACGACGGCCTGACCCGGATCGAACACGACTTCCTGGTCCGGGTCGACGGCGACCTCGCCCGCCCGACGCTGGAGGCCGGCAAGCACACCGAGTACCGCTGGCTGGCCGAGCACGACGTGACAGTGCTGGACGAGAACCGCGACGTCAACGACGGGCTGATCCGGCGGATCGCGGAGGAGGGCTTCGCCGTCCTGCGGTCGATCGGTCTGTGAACACCGTCGAACTGGCGCCGCACCGGACCGCCGGGCTGGTCGCACCGGCCGTGGACCGCGCGTACCGCGCCGGCATGCTGGCCGGTCACGACGGCGGCGGCGCGGAGCTGAGCCAGCGGTACGGCGGGCCGGCCGCCACCGGCTTCCTGATCGAGCTGCGCACCCGGCTGGCCGCGCCCGGCGGCACCGTCGACGAGGCAGGGCTCGCGGCGATCACCCGGTACCTCGATCCGGTGGTCAGCCGTCGGGCGGTGGACAAACAGGTCGCCTACGGCATGATCCACCGCCGCCCCGACGGTGGGCTCTGCGCCACCGAACGCGGAGCCGCCTTCCTCGCCGAGCTGTACCAGGTGCACGCGGAGGTCACCGAGGAGTTGTGGGCCGGGCACGACGAGCGGGTGGCGCGGCTGGTGGCGTCGCTCGGCCGGGTGTTGGCGTGCGCCCTGGTGCTGGCCGACGAGGCGGTCGCCCCGGACGGCTCGGCGTTCACCGCGATGGCACCGCCGTACGAACCGGACGGCACCCCGTCGGGCGTGCTGCTGCTCAACCGGCTCGGCACGCTGCGCTACCACCGGGCCGACGCGCACGCCGCCGCCTGGACCGCCGCCGGGCACACCGCGACGAGCGTCGCCGCCCTGGCACCCGGCCCGGAACGGCTCGCCATCGAGCTGGAGACCGACCGACGGGCGGCCGACCCGTACGCCGTGCTCACCGCCGAGGAGCGGCTGACCATGCTCGCCGACCTGGCCGCGTTGCCCGGCTGAGCCGGTTGGCCGGAGTCACCAGGCCGCCCAGGGCTATCCTCCACCGGTGACGGGGAGCAGCACGAGGGAGGATCTCGCGATGATCGGTTTGGTGCTCGCGGCCGGAGCAGGACGCCGGCTGCGCCCGTACACCGACACTCTGCCCAAGGCGTTGGTGCCGGTGGACGGCGAGACCACAATCCTGGACATCGCGCTGGGCAACCTCGCCGAGGTCGGGCTCACCGACATCGTGATCGTGGTCGGCTACGCGGCGGACGCGGTCGTCTCCCGCCAGGCCGAGCTGGAGAAGAAGTACGGGGTCACGCTCACCCTGGTGCACAACGACAAGGCCGAGGAGTGGAACAACGCCTACTCGCTCTGGCTGGCCCGAGAGCACTTCGCCCGCGGGGTGCTGCTGGTCAACGGCGACACCGTGCACCCGGTGAGCATCGAGAAGACCCTGCTCGCCGAGCGCGGCCCGGGCATCCTGCTCGCGGTGGACACCCTCAAGGCGCTGGCCGAGGAGGAGATGAAGACCACCTTCGACGCCGCCGGCCAGCTCACCCGCATCACCAAGATCATGGATCCGGGCGAGGCGTACGGGGAGTACATCGGCGCGACGCTGATCGAGCCGCAGGTCGCCGACGCCCTCGCCGACGCCCTGGAGGCGACCTGGCGGCGCGACCCGAACCTCTACTACGAGGACGGCTACCAGGAGTTCGCCGACCGGGGCGGCGAGGTGCGGGCGGCCCCCATCGGTGACGTCCCCTGGGTGGAGGTCGACAACCACGCCGACCTGGCCCGCGCGCGGGAGATCGCGTGCCGCTACTAGCGCGGAGCGTCCTCACCCCGCTGCACATCGACGTGCGGCGCGGCGCGGTGGCAGACCTGGCCGCGATCCTGGCCGACGGGCGGATCTCCGCCGGCGGGGACGTGGCCGTGGTGGTCGGGCCGGGCCAGGGCGCCCAGATCGCGGAGCTGATCCGTCCGTCGCTACGGACGGCCGACGTGTTCACCGTCGCCGGGGCGACTCTCGACGCCGCCGACGATCTCGGCGGCAAGCTCCGCGCCCGGTCGTACGACGCGGTGGTCGGGATCGGCGGGGGCAAGACCATAGACGTGGCCAAGTACGCCGCCACCCGCCGAGGGCTCCCGATGGTCTCGGTGGCGACCAGCCTCGCCAACGACGGGATCGCCTCCCCGGTGGCCAGCCTCATCACCGACGGGATCAAGGGCTCCTACGGGGTGCACATCCCGATCGCGGTGATCGTCGACCTGGACTTCGTGGAGAGCGGCCCGGACCGGGTCAACCGGGCCGGCATCGGCGACGTCATCAGCAACATCAGCGCGTTGGCCGACTGGGAGCTGTCCCGGCAGGTACGCGGTGAGCCGGTCGACGGGCTGGCCGCGTCGCTGGCCCGGGCGGGTGCCGAAGCGGTGCTCAACCACCCGGGCGACATGACCGACGACGCGTTCGTCACCGTGCTGGCCGAGGCGTTGATCTCCAGCGGCCTGGCCATGGCGGTCTGCGGCACCAGTCGCCCGTCCAGCGGCGGTTGCCACGAGATCATGCACGCCATCGACGCGCTCTTCCCCGGCACCGCCTCACACGGCGAACTGGCTGGCCTCGGCGCGCTGTTCTGCACCTGGCTGCGCGGCGACCTGCCGCGTTTCGCCCAGATGACGGCCTGCCTGACCCGCCACAACCTGCCGGTGACGCCCGACCAGGTGGCACTGACCACCGACCAGTTCGTGGAGGCGGTGCAGTTCGCGCCGCGCACCCGACCCGACCGGTACACCATCCTCGAACACCTGGCGCTGTCGCCTACCGAGACGCGGGAGCGGCTGGCAGACTACGCCGGTGCAATCCGCGACCAGCTTGGCTGACCCCCGTCCCACCGTCGCCGACTTCCACCGGGTGAACCGGGGCGGCGGCCTGTTCAGCGAGTCGATCAGCCAGTGGCTGGGCGCCGTCTTCGCGCTGGTCGCCCAGCGGCTCGGGCTGCGCCCGACGGCGCTGACCCTCGCCAACCTGGTGCTCGGACTGGCCACCTCGGTCACCGTGGTGGCGCTCGCCGGCCCGGTCGCCGCCGGTGACGTACCGGCCTGGGTGGTCGGCCTGCTCGCCCTGATCGGCTGGCAGGTGGCGTACTCGCTGGACTGCGCGGACGGCCAGTTGGCCCGGGTGACCGGCCAGGGCAGCGCGGCCGGCGCCCGCATCGACATCCTCTGCGACGTGGCCGCGCAGATCGCCCTGGTGGCCGCGCTCGCCGCGGTGGCGGTGGCGCAGGAGCCGTCCACTCCGACCTGGCTGGTGGCGACCTTCGCGGGCACCTGGATGGTCAACCTGGTGACGTCGGTGATGCAGTCCGGCCCGAACGCGGCCAGCATGGTCACCTCGACCTCGCTGCCGGTCCGGCTGGTGAAGCTGGTGCGCGACTACGGCGCGGTGATCTTCGTGGCCGCCCTGGTGCTGGCCGTGGCCCCCGCGCTGGTCCTCTGGGTGATGGTGGCGTTCACGGTGGTCAACGGCGGTTTCCTGCTCGCCAGCATCGCCTTCTCCGCCCGAGCCTCCCTGCGCTGACCCCCACCCCACCTCGCCGATCTTGCAGTTTCGGTCGTTGATATGGGCCTGATGCACTCTTTGTCGGGGCAGGAAGTGCAAGATCGCGGGTGCAAGGGTGGTCAGGTGCGGTGCGCGGTGCGGGCCATGCCCGCGTAGATGTCGATGAGCTGCTTGGTGACCACGTCGGGGTGGAAGGTCCGCTCGTAGCGGGCGCGGGCGGCCGGGGCCAGCCCGGCAGCGCCGGCCCGGGCCACCGGGAGCGCGGCGGCCAGCGCGGCCGGCTCCGGGGCCACCACCCAGCCGGCCTCGCCGACGCCGATTCCGGCCGGCATCGGCGACCCGCCGCCTCCGGCGACGGCGGAGGCGATCTCGGCCGGCCCGGTGCCGGCGGGCTCGTGCGGGGCGTCCGCTCCGACGAGGTACGGGATGCCGCCCAACGCGGTGCCGAGCACCGGCCGGCCACTGGCCAGCGCCTCGATGATCACGGTCGGCAGCACGTCGTGCCACATCGACGCGGCGATCACCACCGCGCTCGCCTCGACCGCGGCCCGTACCCCGGCCCGGTCGAGCTGGCCGAGGTAGACCACGTCCTGTCGCTCGGCGGCGGCGGCCTCCACCAGCGGGCGCAGCTCGCCGTCGCCGGCCACCCGCAACGTGCCCAGCGTGCCCACCGGGTGCCGCCGCCAGGCGTCCAGCAGCAGGTCGACGCCCTTCTCCGGGCTGAGCCGGGCCATGTAGAGGAATCCGTCACCCAGCGGCGCGGGCCGGCCCGGGTCGGGCACGGCGTTCGGCTTCACCACGATCCGATCGTCCGGAATGCCGTATTCGCGCAGGTGGTCGGCAATCGCCGTGGTGAGCGCGACGTACCGGTCCACCGACCGCCAGGTGCCCCGGTGCACGGCCAGGGTCGTCGCCATCAGGGCGCTCTGCGCCGCCGAATCGCGATAGCAGCGGTGCTTGATCGCCGGTACGCCCAGCGCCCGGCCCTTGCAGTCCTGGCAGATCACCCCGTCGCGGAAGTAGATCCCCGAGGAGCAGACCTGGCGGTAGTTGTGCACCGTCTGCACCACCGGCACGCCGTGCCGGTGCGCGGTCCGCAC
This sequence comes from Micromonospora sp. NPDC047527, assembly GCF_040643015.1. Classification (NCBI taxonomy): domain Bacteria; kingdom Bacillati; phylum Actinomycetota; class Actinomycetes; order Micromonosporales; family Micromonosporaceae; genus Micromonospora; species Micromonospora sp. NPDC047527. The sequence goes on from NZ_JBEYTK010000002.1 coordinate 66,776, forward strand.
CACCCACGGCGAGATCAGGGGGTACGGGTTGTGCAGGTGCAGCACGTCGGGCCGGTGTTCGGTGAGCAGCCGGCTCAGGTCCTGCTGGGCGCGCGGCGCCCAGATCGGCGAGATCGGCAGCAGCGCCTTGGCCGCCTTCGACATCGACGGGATCTCGTCCGAACTGCGGATGAACGGCAGCACCTCGACGCCTGCGGCGCTGAGCTGAGCGATCTCCGAGTCCACGATCGTGTTCTCGCCGGAGGGCTGAGCTTCCCGGTACCGGTTGTGCGCCACCACGATTCTCACGAGAAAGAAGGCTACCGTTGGGTCGTGCCCGAACTACCGGAGGTTGAGGCGCTCGCGGGTTACCTGCGACAGCGCGCGGTGGGGCGGCGTGTCGACCGGCTGGAGATCGCCGCGATCAGCGCCCTCAAGACGTACGACCCGGCACCGTCCGCGGTCGCCGGCCGGGCGGTCGTCGACGCCCGCCGGCACGGCAAGTTCCTCGACGTGTTCATCGAGGGTGATCTGCATCTCGTGGTCCACCTGGCCCGGGCCGGCTGGCTGCACTACCGGGAGGCGTTCCCGTCGACGACCCCGCTGCGCCCTGGCAAGGGTCCGATCGCGGTGCGGGTCCGCCTCGACGACGGCTCCGGCTTCGACCTGACCGAGGCCGGCACCCAGAAGAAGCTGGCCGCGTACCTGGTCACCGACCCGACGGCGGTGCCCGGCGTGGCCAAGCTCGGCCCGGACGCGCTCGCCGCCGACCTGCCCACCTTCACCGAGCGGCTGCGCAGCCGGCGCGGCCAGGTCAAGGGGGTGCTGACCGACCAGTCGGTGCTCTCCGGGGTGGGCAACGCGTACTCCGACGAGATCCTGCACGCCGCGAAGCTGTCCCCGTTCGCGATCACCGACCGGCTCACCGACGACCAGCTCGCCGGCCTGCACGCGGCGACCCGGCAGGTGCTCGGCGACGCCGTCGAGCGGTCCCTCGGTCAGCGCGCCGCGGAGTTGAAGGGTGAGAAGCGCGCCGGGTTGAAGGTGCACGCCCGGGCCGGGCTGCCCTGCCCGGTGTGCGGGGACACCGTGCGGGAGGTGTCGTTCGCCGACTCGAGCCTCCAGTACTGCCCGACCTGCCAGACGGGCGGCAAGCCGCTCGCTGACCGACGGTTGTCCCGCCTCGTACGGTGAGTAATTCAACTCGGCGACTACAGAGCGGAATCGGCCCGACTGAGCCGAAGCTCCGGTCCACCGTTCTCGCCACACGCGTATCCATCGGTATAGTGGCCCGGTCCCCGGCTTCTGAAATGGTGCGGAGCCGGCCAGATCCCACCGACACCATCGGTCGCCAATCTCTTTCGGGGCGGCGACCGGTCGGAGCCCGCGTGGGAGACTGGGACGGTGGGCGACCCGGGCCCTCACGGCGAGTGAGCGGCACGTGTCATGCGGGAGGACATGGGTAAGGTGACGACTAGCCTCCAGCGCCCGGTAACCAACGAAGGCCGGAGCAGACTCGTGCGGCACGTCGACAGCTTCGAGATCCAGCCGCCGACGCCGCCGTCACACAACGGCGTCCCTCGGTCGGCGTGGACCAGGGCGCGACGTCGCGTCTCCCGTTGGCACCGCCCCTACATCGCGATCCTGCTGGTGCTCGACTTCGGCGCGGCGGCGTTCGCCAGCTGGATCGCTATCCAGCTCTTCGACCAGGCCGCCTCCGGCTTCTCCGGCACCCACCAGGACCCCACCTGGTTCCACACCATCTCCTATCTGCTGCTCCCGCTCGGCTGGGTGGTCATCCTCTGGAGCAACCGGGCCTACGACCGGCGCTATCTGGGGCTCGGGCCGGACGAGTTCAAGCGGGTGATCCGGGCCGCCGTCACGGTCGCGGCAAGCGTCTCCTTCCTCGCCTTCGCCACCAAGACCGCGCTGTCCCGGTGGACGGTGGGCACGGCCCTGCTCGGGGCGCTGCTGCTGATCCTGTGGGGCCGCTTCGTGGCCCGCTGGGCGCTGCACTACATCCGGCGGCGGGCCGGTCAGGCCGCGCACCGGATGGTGCTGGTCGGCACCCTGCCGGAGTGCCTGGAGGTGTATGCGGCGGTCACCCGCAGCCCGGCCGCCGGGCTGGTGCCGGTCGCCATCCACATCACCGACGGGTACGCGGCGGCGCGCGGGATGCCGACCCCGGTGCCGGTGCACGCCGGGCGCGACGTCCTGGCCCTGGTCCGGGAGGTCGGTGGGGACACCATCGCGGTCTGCGGGTCGGCCAGCGCCGAGCCGGGCGAACTGCGCCGGCTGGCCTGGCAGTTGGAGGGCTCCGGCGTCGACCTGGTGGTCGCCCCGCAGCTCACTGACATCGCCGGCCCCCGGGTGCACATCCGGCCGATCGAGGGCCTGCCGCTGCTGCACGTCGAGGAGCCGACCCTGTCCGGGCCGGCGCTGCTGGCCAAGAACCTGATGGACCGGGTCGCCGCCGGCCTCGGCCTGCTGCTGCTGATCCCGCTCTTCGTCACCATCGCCGTGGCGATCCGGATCTCCGACCCCGGGCCGGTCTTCTTCCGCCAGCCCCGGGTGGGGCACGAGGGGCGCACGTTCCGGGTGTGGAAGTTCCGGACCATGTACGTCGACGCCGAGGACCGGCTGGCCAGCCTGACCGACCAGAACGAGACCGACGGCATGCTGTTCAAGATGAAGGAGGATCCCCGGGTCTTCCCGGTGGGTCGCTTCCTGCGGGCCTCCTCGCTGGACGAGCTGCCGCAGTTGATCAACGTGCTCTGGGGTGAGATGTCGCTGGTCGGGCCGCGCCCGCTGCCCGCCGACGACGGCGACTTCCTGGGCGACGTGCGGCGCCGGCTGCTGGTCCGTCCGGGCATGACCGGCCTGTGGCAGGTCTCCGGCCGCTCCGACCTGTCCTGGGACGAGGCCGTCCGACTGGACCTCTACTACGTCGACAACTGGTCGCTGGCGTACGACCTGAGCATCCTCTGGCGCACCGTCGGGGTGGTGCTCGCCCGAAAGGGCGCGTACTAGGGGCTTGGCGCGCCGGGCCGCAGGGGCAAGGATCGCTGCGTGGGTGGCAACTTCTCCGCCGTCGTCGGCGTCGTCTCACTGGTCACCGCGCTGACCGCAGCCCTGCTGGCAGTGTTGCGGCTGCGCGCCCGGCGCGGCATCGCCACGGCCACCCAGCGGGCCACCTACGAGGTGCTGCACACCGCCGGGCTGGCCGCCGAGCCGCTGCGGGCGGGGCTGAGCGCGGCGGGCGCGGCGAAGGCCGTACGCCATCTGCGTGCCCTGGTGGGCGCGGCCGGTCTGGCCCTCACCGATGCCGAGCAGGTGCTCGCCCTCGACGGACGCGGCACGCACCACGGCGAGCAACTGCTCGCGGCGGCCCAGCGGTCGGTGGCCAGCGGGCGCTCAACGGTGCTCGGGCAGTCCGACCTACGCTGCGACCGGGTCGACTGCCCGATCCGGGGGGCGGTGGTGGCGCCGCTGCACGGGCCGGACGGGCGGGTGGTCGGTGCGTTGCTGGCGATCGCCGACAGCCCACCGGCGCCCGGGCTGGTGCAGGCCACCCTGGAGACCGCGCACTGGGCCGGCAACCAACTCGCCCTGGCCGAGCTGGACTCGTCGCGGGAGCGGCTGGCACGAGCCGAGATCCGCGCCCTGCGGGCACAGATCAGCCCGCACTTCATCTACAACGCGCTGACCGCGATCGGCTCGTTCGTCCGCACCGACCCGGAGCGGGCGCGGGAGCTGATCCTGGAGTTCGCGGAGTTCACCCGGTACTCGTTCCGGGCACACGGGGAGTTCACCACGCTGGCCGAGGAGCTGCGGTCGATCGACCGGTACCTGACCATCGAGCGGGCCCGGTTCGGCGACCGGTTGCAGGTGCGGCTGCAGATCGCCCCGGAGGTGCTGCCGGTGACGCTGCCGTTCCTCTGCCTCCAGCCGTTGGTGGAGAACGCGGTGCGCCACGGGTTGTCCCGAAAGCCGGGCACGGGCATGGTGAGCATCGAGGCCCGGGACGCGGGCGCCGAATGCCACATCACCGTGGAGGACGACGGGGTGGGAATGGATCCGACCGCGCTGACCGACGGCATCGCCGAGCTGGCCCGTGCCACCGGCGACCCCGGGGACGACCCGGGCCAGCACGTCGGCCTCTCCAACGTCGACGAGCGGCTGCGATCGGTCTTCGGGGACCGCTTCGGTCTGGTCGTCGAGACCGGGCTGGGCTCGGGCACGAAGGTGAGCATGCGGGTGCCGAAGTTCCACCCGGGCGTACGGGCCGGCTCGTGAGCACTGGGTTCCTGCGGGTCCTGGCGGTGGATGACGAGCCGCCCGCGCTCGACGAGTTGGCGTACCACCTGCGCGCCGATCCCCGAGTGGCACGGCTGCACACCGCCGGGGACGCCACCGAGGCGCTGCGGCTGCTCCGCGACGGCGACGTGGACGTGGTCTTCCTGGACATCCGGATGCCCGGTCTGGACGGCATGGAGCTGGCCCGGGTGCTGCGCCGGTTCGCCCGGCCACCGGCGATCGTCTTCGTCACCGCGTACGACGACGGCGCGGTGGACGCGTTCGACCTGGGTGCCACCGACTACGTCCGCAAGCCGGTGCGCGCCGAGCGGCTGGCCGAGTCGTTGCGTCGGGTGATCGGCTCGCGGGTGGTGCCGTCGCATCCGGCGGCGCTGGCCCGGGCCGAGGAGGACCCGACGATCCCCATCGAGCTGGCCGGCACCACCCGGATGCTGCCCCGGTCGGCGGTGCGCTGGGTGGAGGCGCAGGGGGACTACGCCCGGTTGCACACCGCGGAGGGGTCGCACCTGGTGCGCGTTTCACTGGCCACGCTCGCCGAGCGGTGGGCCGATGCCGGCTTCGTACGCGTCCACCGGTCGTACCTGGTGCAGTTGAAGTTGATCGCCGAGCTGCGCCTGGTCAACTCCGGTTACGTGGTGGTGGTCGACTCCACCGAGCTGCCGGTGAGCCGGCGGCACACCCGGGAGTTGAAGGACAAGCTGGTCAGGGCGGCGAAACAGGATTGGAGCCGCTGAGGCGGGAATGACACCGACCATCCCGTACGTTGTACGCTAAGCCGTACGACTTCTGGGAGGCCGCCGTGACCGAAACTCCGTTCGATGCCGAAGCCGAATTCGACCGCCAGCTCGACCGGCTCGTGCAACTGGGCTATCCCAGCCTGGCCGGGCTGACCGAGACCGCCTTCCGTGACCTGGTCGCGCCGCTGCGAGCGCAGGCCGTCGAGGGTGCCCACAGCCTGCCCGCGCCCACCGACGCCCGGGTGCCGTTCCTGCTGGTCATCACCCGGGACCTGGTCCCGGTGGAGGCCCGCCTCGGGCTCACCACCCTGGCCGGCAAGCGCAAGCCCGGCTTCCTCGACCGGCACTACGCCGAGGACGACCTGCCGCGCTTCGACCCGATCAAGGAGCTTGAGGTGCCGGCCGGGCCGGCGTACCTGCTCTTCGACATCGACCGGGGCGAGGAGTTCCGCAACCTCGCGCCGGCTGCGGCGATGGAGGGGATCACCGCACAGGGCCGACTGCCCCTCACCATCGACGAGGGCCTCGCGTTCATCACCCTGCACCCGGTCGCGCTGGCCAGCAACAGGTGCTTCTCGCTGGTCGGCTCCCGATGCGGCGACAAGCGGGTGCCGGCGCTCTGGATCAGCCAGGGCGCACCGAAGCTGGGCTGGTGCTGGTACGGCAACCCGCACACCTGGCTCGGCTCCGCCTCGGCCCGCCCCGAGCGCATCGGCTTGGGCTGACCGGTGGTTGAGGCTGGTCAGAAGATGTCGACCAGCGGCAGCGCGAGGGGAAACGGCTGCTCGGTGCGGTAGACCTCGCCGGCCGGGACGAGTGCCTCTTCACGGTAGCCGCCCGCGCCGTTCACCAGCACGGTCAGCGTCTGCTTGCGCGGCTCCACCAGCCAGTAGCGGGGAATGCCGGCGGCAGCGTACTCATGGCGTTTGAGCACCAGGTCACGGCCGGCATTGTTCGGCGAGATCACCTCGACGACGAGGAGCACGTCGGCCGGGTCGAGCGCGGCACCGCCGCTGGCCATCGCGCTCTCCGTGGCGACGAAGAGATCCGGCACGAAGTACGAGGATCGCCGGGCGCTGACTCCGATGTCCTGACCGACGAGCACGCCGGCGGGAGCCTGCCGATCGAGGACCCGGCGGAGGCGGTTGGCAACCGCGCCGTGGAAGACGTCCGCATGGGGGGACACGAGCAGGCTCCCGTCGAAGATCTCGTAGACCTGGTCGTCCTCGGGAAGATCCTGGAGGTCATTCAACGTCCAGGCACCGCCCCGGCCGGGCCGCGCAGGGTTGGTCACCGTCACACCTCCCTTCTATCGCCCCACCCTGACAGCTCTATCGGCCGTCCACAACGAAGCTCGGTTGTTCACCGAGGCTGGTCGGCATGCCCGTGAAGTTATCCACAGGCATGGCCAGTTCTCCACAGGTTGTTCACAACGCCACCCACCGATCTCCACGGCGGCTCCCTACAGTCAGAGCCCATGAAGGAACGCCGCGTCCTGGTGGTCGAGGACGAACGCACCATCGCCGAATCGGTCGCCGCCCGACTCCGCGCCGAGGGTTTCCTGGTGGAGATCGCCACGGACGGTCCCAGCGCCGTCGAGCGGTTCCGCGCCGGGCAGCCCGACCTCGTCGTCCTCGACGTGATGCTGCCCGGCTTCGACGGCCTGGAGGTGTGCCGGCGGATCCAGGCCGACCGGCCGGTGCCGGTACTGATGCTCACCGCCCGCGACGACGAGACGGACCTGCTGGTGGGGCTCGCGGTCGGCGCGGACGACTACCTCACCAAGCCGTTCTCGATGCGCGAACTGGCCGCCCGGGTGCACGTGCTGCTGCGCCGGGTGGAGCGGGCCGCCGTCCCCGCGCCGCCCGCTATCCGCCTCGGCGACATCGAGATCAACGAGGCCGAGCGGCGGGTTCGCCGGTCGGGCGCGGACGTACACCTCACGCCGACCGAGTTCGACCTGCTGGTGCATCTCGCCGGTCGACCGCGCACGGTCCTTCCCCGGGAACGGCTGCTCGCCGACGTGTGGGGATGGGGCGACGGCAGCGGCACCCGCACGGTGGACAGCCACGTCAAGGCGCTACGCCGGAAGCTGGGCGCCGACCTGATCCGGACCGTCCACGGCGTCGGGTACGCCCTGGAGGTGCCCGCGTGATGGGGCGGCTGGCGGACTGGCTGAATCGCGTGCTGCCCCGCCCGCTCGACCCGATCCGCTCGATCAAGATGAAGCTCGGCGTCCTGCTGGTCGCCTCGTGGGCCGTGGCCATCGGCTACTTCTGGTACGGCATCGGTTGGCTCCCACCGGGCACGTCGATCACGGTCATCTGCATCGCGCTTGTCACCTCGCAGGTGCTCGCCCACGGGATGACCTCGCCACTGCGGGAGATGACGGCCGCCGCCGGGGCGATGGCCCGGGGCGACTACACCCGGCGGGTACGCGCCACCTCTCGGGACGAGGTCGGTGAGCTGGCCCAGGCGTTCAACAAGATGGCCGAGGACCTGGACGCCGCGGACCAGCGCCGACGCGAGCTGATCGCGAACGTCTCCCACGAGCTGCGTACGCCGATCACCGCGTTGCAGGGCGTCCTGGAGAACATGGTGGACGGGGTGGCCGAGCCCGAACCGGCGGCGCTGCGCTCGGCGCTGTCCCAGACCCAGCGGCTCGGGCACCTCGTCGCAGACCTGCTCGACCTGTCCCGCCTCGACGCCGGAGTGGTGCCGCTGCGCCGGGTCCGCATCGACGTGGGGGACTTCCTCGACGAGGCGGTGGAGCACGCCACCGCGAGCGCGGCCGGCGCGGGGCTGGACGTGCACTTCCGGCTCCACGAGCCGGCGGTGCCACTGACCGTGCACGCCGACCCGTGGCGACTGCACCAGGTGTTCGCGAACCTGCTGGACAACGCGGCGCGGCACAGCCCACCCGGCGGCACCGTCCGGGTCAGCGCCGACGAGCACGCCGGCCAACTCCGCTTCGAGGTGAGCGACGAGGGGCAGGGCATCCCACCGGCGGAGCGTTCCCGGGTGTTCGAGCGGTTCACCCGTGGCGACCGGGCGGCCGGCGGTGGGACCGGGCTGGGCCTGGCCATCGCCCGGTGGGTCGTCGAACTCCACGGCGGCCAGATCCGCGTCCTCGACCCGGTCGGAGCCGCCAAGGGTTCCCAGCCCGGCTGCCATATCCAGGTCACCATCCCGATCAACGGGCCGCAGCGAGAAGAGGCCGCATGACCAGCCCCGGCAGCACGTCCGTTCCGACCAGCGGCCCGGCCCGGCCGCAGCCCTCGCCACCCGGCGGTGCCGCCCAACCCGGGTTCGGTCCCGGCCCGGCGAGCCCGCCGGCGGCCGGCCAGCCCCGGGGATGGCCCGCCCCGCCCGTCACGCCACGGCAGCCTTCGCTGATCGAACAGCGCTGGCCGGGGCCGTCCCGGGCACCCCACCCACTGCTGCTGACCGTGCTGGCTGCGGCGGCCATTCTCGGCGCCTCGGCGCTGACGGTGGTCCGTCCCGGCCTCGGGTGGCTGGTGGCCGCATTGGCGGCCACCGCCGCGCTCGTCGTCGCCGGGGCCATCCGGCCACACACGTCATCTCCGGCGGCGGGCCGCACCGAGCAGACCCCGCCCGCCGACACACCCGGCACCCAGCCGGTGCCGCCCGCTGTCGCACCCGCTGCGGTCCGCCCAGCGTCGGCCGCCGCTCGACCCGAACCGGACCCCGCCACACCGACCCCGCCGGCAGCCAGACCGACCCCGACCACGCCGACCCCGACCACGACCACGCCGACCCCGGCCACGCCGACGACGGCCACCCCGGCGGCAGCGACCGCCCGTCCCGATGCCACGGGGGCACCGGGGCGGGCGGCGCAGGCCGCCTGGGCCGCCGCGACGGTCGCGCTGGTCGCCGTGGGCACGGTCCGGGCCGCCGGCTGGCTCTTCGTGCTCTGCCTGCTCGCCGCCGCGGTGACCGCGACGCTCGCGGTGACCGGCGGGCGGAGCCCGTTGGGGATGCTGGTGGCCGCGACGCTGCCGCCGGCCGCGACGGTCCGGGCGCTCCCCTGGGCGGTACGCGGGCTGAGCCGCACCGGCCCGGTCGGCCCGGGGATCGGGCGGATCGTGACCAGCCTCGCGATCTCGGCCGGTCTCCTGACCCTGTTCGGCGTGCTCTTCGCCTCCGCCGACGCGGTCTTCGCCGACCTGGTGACGGGCCTGCTGCCCAACATCTCGCCCGGTGGTGTGCTCGGCTGGCTGGTGCGGCTGGGGCTGATCGGCATGGGCCTGCTCGGCGGCGCGTACCTGGTCAACCGCCCGCCCGACCTGGACGGTCTGCGAGCAACGCCGGGCCGGCCGGCGCACCGGCTGGAATGGATCCTGCCGCTGGTGCTGCTCGACGCCCTGTTCGCCGCGTTCGTGCTGGTGCAGATGACGGTGTTCTTCGGCGGCGCGGGGCACGTGCTGCGCACGGCGGGGCTCACCTACGCCGAGTACGCCCGTGGCGGGTTCTGGCAACTGCTCGCCGTCACCGCGCTCACCCTGCTGGTGATCGCGGTCGCCGCCCGCCGGGCACCGAAGGCGACCCGAGCCGACCGGCTGCTGGTCCGCACGCTCCTCGGCGCGCTCACCGCGCTCAGCCTGGTCGTCGTCGCCTCGGCGCTCTACCGGATGCAGGTCTACTCCGACGCGTACGGTGCCACCCGGCTGAGGCTCTTCGTGGCCTCCGTCGAGCTGTGGCTCGGGCTGCTCTTCGTGCTGGTCGGCGTGGCCGTGGCTCGGCTGCGGGCGGACTGGCTGCCCCGGCTGGTGATCGGCACGGCGGTGCTGGCGCTGCTCGGGTTGGCCCTGATCAACCCGGATCGGCTGATCGCCGAACGGAACGTCGACCGTTACCTGGAGACCGGCCGCCTGGACGTCAGTTACCTCTCCGGGCTCTCCGCCGACGCCGTACCGGCTCTGGACCGGCTGCCCGAGCCGATGCGGACGTGTGCGCTGGGGGAGATCGCCGCCGAGCTGCCCCGGGACGGCATCTGGGCGACGAACCTCGGCCGGGAGGAGGCCCGGCGGATACTCGGCCCGATGCCGGTCGCCGGCAGCCTGACGGACTGTCCCGGTCTGCGGCGCTGGTGATCGGGAACGCTTGACAATCGCGCCGGGCGGGCAAGACTGCCGGGGTGGCCAAGCAACTCCCCGACGTGGGGTCGGGCGGTGCGGTACCGCCGCCCCGGCGTGCCCGGATCGTGCTCGCCGAGATCACCCGGCGGGACAGCCACGCCGAGCGGACCCGCGCCGAGTTGGCCCAGCAGACCCGGGTCGGTGAGGCGTTGGTCCGCGGCCTGGTCCGGGCCCAGCTCGCACTGGCGCTGCGGCTCTCGCTGGTGGTCGCCATCGGGCTGGGCGGGCTGCCGTGGCTGTTCGCCATCGCGCCGTCGCTCGGCCGGACCACCGTCGGGGGCGTCAACCTGCCCTGGCTGCTGCTCGGCGTGGCCTCCTTCCCGTTCCTGATCGCGGTGGGCTGGGCGTACGTGCGGCTGGCCGAGCGCAACGAGCAGGACTTCACCGACCTGGTGCAGCGGCCGGAGCGCTGAGTGGGCAACGACTACGTGGTTCCGGCCATCGTCGCGGTCACCCTGGTCACCCTCGGGATCGGTTTCTACGGGCTGCGGCTGGGCCGCACCACCTCCGACTTCCTGGTCGCGTCCCGGGTGATCAGCCCGACCTGGAACGCCGCGGCGATCGGCGGGGAGTACCTGTCGGCGGCGAGCTTCCTCGGCGTCGCCGGTCTCGTCCTGAAATACGGCGTCGACGTCCTCTGGTACCCGGTCGGGTTCGCCGCCGGTTACCTGGCCCTGCTGCTCTTCGTGGCCGCGCCGCTGCGCCGCTCCGGCGCGTTCACCCTGCCGGACTTCTGCGAGCTGCGGCTCGGGTCGCGCCGGTTGCGCATCCTGGCCACGGCATTCGTGATCTTCATCGGCTGGCTCTACCTGGTGCCGCAGCTTCAGGGCGCCGGCCTCACCCTGTCCACGTTGGCCGGCGCCCCGTACCCGGTCGGCGCCCTGCTGGTGGCCGCCGTGGTCACCGCCAACGTGGCGCTCGGCGGGATGCGTGCCATCACCTTCGTGCAGGCGTTCCAGTACTGGCTCAAGTTGACCGCTCTCGCCGTACCCGTGATCTTTCTGGCGTTGCAGTGGCAGGCCGATGGCCGCCCGGCGGTGACGCCGCCCGACGGGCCGACGTTCCGGACCGCGACCACCGTCGTGGTCGAGCACCGCGCGACCCTCACCCTGCCCGATGGCGACATCCGGGAGGTACGCCCCGGCGATGAGCTGTCCTTCGCCGCCGGTGACCCGGTGCCGCAGGTGTCCGGGGTGGCCATCGACGCCGGGGACTGGCTGCTGCCCAGCGCCGCAGGCGACGACGACCGGGGCCTGTTCGCCACGTACTCGCTGATCCTGGCCACGTTCCTGGGCACCATGGGCCTTCCGCACGTGCTGGTGCGCTTCTACACCAACCCCGACGGCGCTGCGGCCCGCCGGACGACGCTGGTGGTGCTGGCCCTGGTCGGTGTCTTCTACCTGCTGCCCACCCTGTACGGGGTGCTGGGGCGGATCTACACCCCACAGCTGCTCATCAGCGGGCAGACCGACGCGGTGGTGGTGCTGCTGCCCGGCGCGGTCCTCGGCGACGGGCTGGCCGGACGGCTGCTCGCCGCGCTGGTCGCGGCGGGCGCGTTCGCGGCCTTCCTCTCCACCTCGTCCGGGCTGCTGACCAGTGTCGCCGGGGTGATCTCGACGGACGTGCTCGGTCGGGGTTCGGTGCGTAACTTCCGACTCGCCACCGTGATCGCCGGTGTCGTGCCGGCGGTGCTGGCACTGAACCTGTCCGGCCTGGACGTGTCCCAGGTGGTCGGGTTGGCCTTCGCGGTCGCCGCGTCGAGCTTCTGTCCGCTGCTGGTGCTGGGCATCTGGTGGCGAGGGCTGACCGATCTGGGGGCCGCCGCCGGGGTGCTGGTCGGCGGCGGCGCGGCGATCGGCGCGGTGCTGGTCACCGTGCTCGGCCCCCCGCTGGATGGCTGGCCAGCCACGCTCATCGCACAGCCGGCCGCCTGGACGGTGCCGCTGGCCTTCACCGTGATGATCGCGGTGTCGATGGCGACCCGTCGGCGGGCACCGCTCGACGTCGCCGCCACGATGCTCCGCCTGCACACCCCCGAAGCCCTCCGCCTGTGAGGTGGACGGCCACCATGTCGGCGATATGGGGGTAACCGGGCGTCGGGATGGCACCACATCGCCGACCTGGAGTGGATCAAGCATCGGAGGAACTCCGTCTCGGGGATGACGACCGGTCCGCCCGCCGCCGGACGACGGAACTGGCGGTCGGCGGATAACGTCGGGCCCATGACTGGTGAGCACCCCGCGCTCGCGCTGCGTGGCCTGGCCAAGCGGTTCGACGGCACCATCGCGGTGGCCGGCGTCGACCTGGACGTCCCCGCCGGCTCCTTCTACGGCCTGCTCGGGCCGAACGGCGCCGGCAAGACGACCACCCTGTCGATGGCGGTCGGTCTGCTGCGACCGGACGCCGGCTCGGCGTGGGTGCTCGGTCACGACGTGTGGCGGGATCCGGTGACCGCCAAGGCGCTGCTCGGCGTGATGCCCGACGGGGTACGCCTGTTCGACCGGCTGACCGGTGCGGAACTGCTGGCGTACAACGGGTTGTTGCGGGGGATGGACCCGGCGGTGATCGATCAGCGTGCGGCGGAGTTGCTGGACGTGCTGGCGCTCGGCGACGCCGGGCGGACGCTGGTGGTGGACTACTCGGCCGGTATGAAGAAGAAGATCGGCCTGGCCTGCGCGCTGCTGCACGGCCCTCGGGTGCTGGTGCTGGACGAGCCGTTCGAGGCGGTCGACCCCGTCTCGGCCGCGCTGATCCGCGACATCCTCACCCGGTACGCGGCCGGCGGCGGCACGGTGGTCTTCTCCAGCCACGTGATGGAGGTCGTCGAGCGGTTGTGCTCGCACGTGGCGATCCTCGCCCAGGGCGTGATCAAGCGGGTCGGCACGCTCGCGGAGGTACGCGGCGAGCGCTCGCTGGAGCAGGTCTTCGTCGAGGTGGTCGGCGGGCGCACCGCTACCGGTGACGAGTTGTCATGGCTGTCCCGGTGAGCATCGACACCGCGCCCGCCGGTCCGGCGCGGACCGTCGGCGCACGGCACTTCGTGCGGCTCAAGCTGCGGGTGATGGGCAACAGTTTCCGGGGCCAGGGCTGGCGGGTCGCGCTGTTCATCGGCGGTGCGCTGTTCGGGCTCTGGTTCGCCGCCAGCGGCTTCTTCCTGTTCGCCGCGCCGGGCCTGACGGACAACGGCCGGTACGCGGTGTTGATCGCGGCAGCCGGCGGCGGGCTGTTGGTGCTGGGTTGGCTGCTGCTGCCGCTGGTCTTCTTCGGGGTGGACGAGACGCTGGACCCGGCCCGGTTCGCGTTGCTGCCGCTGACCCGTCGCACGCTGGTCACCGGCCTCTTCGCCGCCGCGCTGGTCAGCGTTCCGATGCTGGCGGTGTTGATCGCGTCGTCGGGGCTGGTGCTGACCTCCTGGGTGTTGGGGGGATGGTCCGCCGGCCTGGTGGCCGGGATCGGCGTACTCGGTGGGCTGTTGCTCTGTGTGGCCGCCAGCCGGGCGGTGACCAGTGCCTTCGCGACGATGTTGCGGTCCCGCCGGGTGCGGGACCTGGCGGCCGTCCTGTTGGCGGTGACGGCGGCGCTGCTCGGCCCGTTGCAGGTCTTCGGCCTCGCGGCGCTGCAGGAGACGGACTGGACCCGGCTGACCGGCGTCGCGACCGTGATCGGCTGGACGCCGTTCGGCGCGCCGTGGACCGCCGGCATCGACCTGGCGCAGGGGCGGGTGTGGGCCGCCCCGGTCAAGTTGCTGATCACGGCGGTGGCGATCGGCGCCCTGCTGGCCTGGTGGTCGCGGTCGTTGGAGTCGGCGATGGTGGGTGCGGCGAGCACCGGCAAGGCCCCGGCGCAGCGCGGAGTCACCGGCGGTGCGGTCGCCCAACTGTTTCCCCGGGTCGCCGGCTGGCTCCGCCGGGACCGCTTCGGTGCGCTTGTCGCCCGGGAGGCACGCTACTGGTGGAGGGACGCCCGCCGCCGGGCAAACCTGATCACCATCGCCGTGGTCGGCATCTTCATCCCCGTGATGATCAACCTTGGTGGCTTGAGCCTCGCGGTCGAGGAGAGGCAGGGCTTCACGGCGGGCGCCGGCGGCAGTTCGCCGGTGCTGGTCACCCTATCGATGATCTTCATCGGCGTGCTCGCGGCGGTCACCCTGGCCAACCAGTTCGGCTTCGACGGCAGCGCGTACGCCGTGAACGTGGTGACCGGAGTGCCCGGCCGGATGGAGTTGCGCGCACGGATGACGGCCTTCTCGCTGTACGTCCTGCCGATGCTGGCGTTCGTCGCGGTGGTGCTGTCGTTGCTGCTCGGCCGGCCGGGCTGGATCGGGCTTGCCGCCGGCAGCCTGGCCGCCACCTACGGTGTCGGGCTGGCGGTGAACAGTTTCGTCTCGGTGCTCGGGGCGTACTCGCTGCCGGAGACGAGCAACCCGTTCGCGATGAACAGCGGCGCGGGTATGGCGAAGGGGCTGCTCACCCTGCTGGTCATGATCGTCTCGGCGGTCGCCGCGGTGCCGATGCTGGTTGCTGCGGCGCTGCTCGGGGACGCCTGGCTCTGGCTGGCCTTCCCGCTCGGCGCGGCGTACGGGTTGGGCGCGGCGCTGCTCGGCGCCTACCTGGCCGGCGACGTGCTGGACCGGCGCCAGCCGGAGTTGCTGGTCACGGTCACCCCGAGGCGCTAACCGGCGCGGCGGCTGGCGGCCTGGGCGGCGTCGGCGATAAAGCCACGCCACGCGGCCGGAGCGAAGGTGAGGGTCGGGCCGGAGCGGTCCTTGCTGTCCCGGACCAGGACGACGCCAGGCAGGTTGTCCGCCACCTCGACGCAGTTGCCGCCGGAGTCGGTCGACCGGGTGGACGTGCGCCAACGCGGCTCGTTCATCGTCATGGCGTCACCTTCAGCTTCCGGATCAGATCCAGCGAAGCACCCGTGGACAGTGCCTCGCCGAGCAGGCTATGCCATTTCCGACCAACCAGACGGACGACTTCCGCATCGTCGATGACGTGTCCGCAGGCGTGGCGAGGGGCATGCCCACCCTGCTGGCCACGGTCACACCCCCGCCGTCAATCAGCGTGGCGGCTGGGTGCCTGGGCGGCGACGAAGCCACGCCAGGCGGCCGGAGCGAAGGTGAGGGTCGGGCCGGAGCGGTCCTTGCTGTCCCGGACCAGGACGACGCCAGGCAGGTTGTCCGCCACCTCGACGCAGGCGCCCCCCGTGTCGCCGGACCTGGTCGATGTACGCCAACGCGGTTGAGCAACGGTCATGGTGTCACCTTCAGCTTCCGGATCAGATCCAGCGAAGCACCCGTGGACAGTGCCTCGCCGAGCAGGCTATCCCATTTCCGACCAACCAGACGGACGACTTCCGGGTCGTCGATGACGTGTCCGCGAGCAACATCCTCGACGTAGGTGACCTGCTCACCGTCTGGCAGTTCAGCGAGCAGGAAGCCGCCGGTCAAACCGACGTGGGCTCCAATGTCGAGCGGCACGACGTGCAGTCTGACGCTCGGCATGACGGCGAGTTCCAACAGCCGACCGAGCTGAGCGTCCAGCACCGCCGGCCCACCTACCGGGCGTCGTAGAGCGATCTCGTCCAGGACGAAGACGCACTGCGGCGGCTCTGCGCGCTGCCACAACTGCTGACGATCCATCCGGATCGTCACCAACTCGTCCACCACGTCGACCGAGTTGAGGCCGCCGGCGGAGATCACCGCCCGTGCGTAGTCATCGGTCTGAAGGAGGCCAGGAATCAGGCACGGCTCGAATTCACACAGTCGGGTCGCTTGCTCCTCGTGGTGACGCCACGGGACGAACCAGGTCGGCAGCCGCTGTCGATCGGCAGCGATCAACAATTCGGCGAGGAGGCCGCCGGTGCTGAGGGCCTCGTCTGCGGCGACCGCGAACTCCATGGTCGGCCGACGCCGGCCGGTCTCGATGGCGGCCACCGTGGACGGACTCCACTTGGTCAGGGTCGCCAGTGCCTCCTGGGACACCTCGGCACCTGCTCGGGCGGCCTTCAACGCTCGCACCCACATTTCGACGTTCATCCTTACCTCTCCGGTAAGTACATGACCCCGATGCGTAGTAAGCCCTGGCATCCTCCCCTGTCCGCGCCTCTCCGTCCAGGGTGGAGGACACGCGGCCCGGGCGGTGGAGGCGACGTCCCGGCGTCCGGTCCTGCGTTCGGGCCGCCCCGGTCATCCCCCGATCGGGGCGGCCCCCTTGACCGGGAGGAGATCAGCCATGTTCGGGTTCATCCGTGGCAGGAACGGGGCACGGTGGCCGTACCGGAAAAGGAAGATCGCGGCACCGGCGGCCGTGCCGGGCGCGACCGGATCGGAGCGGTCGGCAGGTCAGCCGAATCGACCACCTGCGTGGGCGAACGGGCCGACGGTGGCCCTGCCGCGACCAGGCCGGGCCGGTTGGCTGACCCCGGCGCAGGCATGGCGGGCGAACGGCGGACGGCCGACTCCGCCGACGCGGTCAACCGGAGAGCGGTGGTGAGCCGCCCGCACCTGCCGATGCGGCCGCTGCGGCGGTGTCGGGGCTGCGGCGCGCTCTGGCCGTGCCAGCCCGCGCGGCTGGCGCTGCTCGCCGAGTACCGGCACGACCGTGTGGGGCTGCTGGTCTACCTGGGCTCGGCGATGGCGGAGGCGGGCGATCAACTCGCCCGCCTCAACGGGCGCCCCGCCGACCTGCACGAGCGCTTCCTTGGCTGGGCGAGGGTGCGGGGCGGCACAATGTTTCACGTGAATCATGAGCCGGGCGCCGAGATCCATTCCACCGATCCGTTCGCGGTGCCGAGCGGGCAGCGCTCGCCGGCACGCCGGCTTCGCGGTCGGCTCGCCGCGCCGGTGACGCTCTGGACCGCGCCCGGCCCGGCCGGGCTGACCGTCTCGTCCACCCTGGTCGCCGAGGGGGAGCCGGACCGGGTGCTCGGGCTGATCGACGCGGAGTCCGATTTTTGGGCGGCAGCCGAGGAATCGGGCCGGTTCGCGGTCACGCCGCTCGGGCCGCCGCACCGGCAGCTCGCCGATCGGTTCGCCGGCCTGTTCCCCTCTCCGGGCGGGCTCTTCACCGCGGACACGTGGATCGAGACGCCCTACGGGCCGGTGCCGGCGGACGCGGGCGGTTGGGCCGCGTGCCGGCTGGACACCGCCCGGGAGTACGGCTGGGGCCTGCTGGTGGAGGCCACCATCGAGGCTGTCGACCTGGCCGAGGAGGCCGCTCCGCTGCTGCACTATCGCGGTCGATACCACGAGCTGCCGAGCTGAACGGGCGACCCCCGGGGCCGACCGGTCACCGGAGTGACCTGGGTCACTCGGCGCAGCCAGGCGACCGCTCGGCGCACTCGACGACCGGTGTCGATCTCACCCTTCCGCGTCGGGGAGCGCGCTCTTTACGGTGCGCGAAACTCCTCTGACGCCTGTGAAGGTGGTGATCCACAGATGTCCACGGACACACCCGCTCCGGCTGCTTCCCAGTCGGACAAGTACCTGGCCGTACAACGGTCGGACGAGTTCGCCGGGCTGCGGCGTGCGCTGCGCGGCTTCGTCTTCCCGATGACCGTCGCGTTCTTCCTGTGGTATGCGCTCTACGTCATTCTCTCCGCGTACGCCCGGGACTTCATGGGCACGAAGCTGTTCGGCAGCAACATCAACGTCGCGCTGGTCTTCGGCCTGCTCCAGTTCGTCTCCACGTTCCTGATCGCCTGGCTCTACTCCCGGTACGCGGACCGGAAGATCGACCCCATCGCTGACCGGATTCGCGCCGAGATCGGGGAGGTGACCCGTGAAGACGGTTCACGCGGTTGAGACGTTCCTCGCGGCGGAAGCGACAAACCACACCGCCCGCAACCTGACCATCACGCTCTTCCTGGTCTTCGTGGCGGTGACCCTGGCCATCACCATCTGGGCCAGCCGGCAGACCAAGACGGCTACCGACTTCTACGCGGGTGGCCGGTCCTTCTCCGGCTTCCAGAACGGCATGGCGATCGGCGGCGACTACATGTCTGCCGCCTCGTTCCTCGGCATCGCCGGCATCATCGCGCTCTACGGCTACGACGGCTTCCTCTACTCGATCGGCTTCCTGGTCGCCTGGCTGGTGGCCCTGCTGCTCGTCGCCGAACTGCTGCGCAACTCCGGCCGGTACACGATGGCGGACGTGCTGGCCTTCCGGATGCGGCAGCGTCCGGTGCGTACGGCGGCGGCGGTCTCCACCATCACGGTGTCGATCTTCTACCTGCTGGCGCAGATGGTGGGCGCGGGCGCGCTGGTCGCGCTCCTGCTGGGCATCCGG
Organism: Micromonospora sp. NPDC047527; assembly: GCF_040643015.1. NCBI lineage: Bacteria > Bacillati > Actinomycetota > Actinomycetes > Micromonosporales > Micromonosporaceae > Micromonospora > Micromonospora sp. NPDC047527. Next base: position 85,256 of record NZ_JBEYTK010000002.1, read on the forward strand.
CCGGGGACGACCTTCCTCGGCATGGACGCGGCCACCGCCAAGGTGGCCACCATCATCATGGTCGGCGCCCTGATGATCATCTACGTCACCGTGGGCGGCATGAAGGGCACCACCTACGTGCAGATCGTCAAGGCGTTCCTGCTGATGGGCGGCGCGCTGCTGATGACCCTGCTGGTGCTGGCGAAGTACAAGTTCAACCTGTCGTCGCTGCTCGGCGACGCCGCCGCCTCCTCGGGCAAGGGCAGCGCGTTCCTCGAACCAGGGTTGCGGTACGGCGTCGAGGTGGCCGGCAATGCGACACAGACCTTCTACAACAAGGTCGACCTGCTCTCGCTCGGCATCGCCCTGGTGCTCGGCACCGCCGGTCTGCCGCACATCCTGATCCGCTTCTACACCGTGCCGACCGCGAAGGCGGCCCGCAAGAGCGTGCTCTGGGCGATCGGCATCATCGGCACCTTCTACCTGCTCACCCTGGCCCTCGGCTTCGGTGCGGCGGCGCTGGTGGGCAGTGAGGCGATCACCGCGCAGGACAAGGCCGGCAACACCGCCGCGCCGCAGTTGGCCGAGGCACTCGGCATCGACTTCTTCGGCGGCGACCTAGGAGGGGCGGCCCTGCTGGCAATCATCGCAGCGGTCGCCTTCGCCACCATCCTGGCGGTGGTCGCCGGGTTGACCCTGGCCTCATCCTCCAGCCTGGCGCACGACTTCTACGCGAACGTCATGAAGAAGGGCGAGGCGTCGGAGCGCCAGGAGGTACGGGTCGCCCGGATCTCCGCCCTGGTGATCGGCGCGGTCTCCATCCTGTTGTCGATCTACGCCCAGAACCTCAACGTGGCGTTCCTGGTGGCGCTGGCCTTCGCGGTCGCCGCGTCGGGCAACCTGCCGGCGATCCTCTACAGCCTCTTCTGGCGGCGGTTCAACACCTCCGGCGCGGTGTGGGCGATCTACGGCGGTCTGCTCTCGGCCGTACTGCTGGTGTTCTTCTCGCCGGTGGTCTCCGGAGCGGCGACCTCGATGTTCCCGGACCACGACTGGCAGTGGTTCCCGCTGTCCAACCCGGGCATCCTCTCGATCCCGTTCGGTTTCCTGTGCGGGTGGATCGGCACCGTCATCTCCAAGGAGCACGACGAGGACAAGTACGCGGAGCTGGAGGTCCGCGCCCTCACCGGCGCCGGCGCCCACTGACGCGCGGCACGTTCGTCGGGAAGGGCCCCCGCCCGCCGGGGGCCCTTTCCGCGTGAATGGGGATCGGTAGGCTGACCGGCATGAAGGTTGCCCAGCGATTCGGTTCCGGTCATCGCGTTCTCGTCACCGGCGGCGCCGGTTTCGTTCCCTCACACCTGGTGGACTCGCTGATTGCCCGGGGCTGCACGGTGGTGGCGCTGGACAACTTCGTGACCGGCTCCAAGGAGAACGTCGCCCACCTGCTGGACCGGCCAACCTTCACCCTGGTCGAGGCGGACATCTCCGACGGCCTGCCGACCCACCACCCGGCGCTGGCGCAGCGGTTCGAGGCGATCCTGCACATGGCCTCGCCGGCCAGCCCCACCGACTTCGCCCAACTGCCGGTGGAGATCCTCCGGGTCGGCTCGGTGGGCACCCTGCACCTGCTGGAGCGCGCGGTCACCGACGGCGCCCGGTTCCTGATGGCCTCCACCTCCGAGGCGTACGGAGACCCGAAGGAGCACCCGCAGCGCGAGACCTACTGGGGCAACGTCAACCCGATCGGGGTCCGCAGCGTCTACGACGAGGCGAAGCGCTTCTCCGAGGCGGCCACCATGGCGTACCACCGCTACCGGGGGCTCGACGCGGCGATCGTCCGGATCTTCAACACGTACGGCCCGCGGATGCGCCCGGACGACGGGCGGGCCATCCCGACCTTCATCTCCCAGGCGCTGCGCGGTGAGCCGATCACCGTGCACGGCACCGGCAACCAGACCCGGTCGATCTGCTTCGTCGAGGACCTGGTGCGGGGCATCCTGCTGCTGCTCGACTCGACCGAGACGGGCCCGGTCAACTGCGGCACCGAGCACGAGCTCTCCATGCGACAACTCGCTGAGTTGATCGTGTCGCTCTCCGACAGCAACTCGGAGGTGACCTACATCACTCGCAGCGCCGACGACCCGGAGATGCGGCGCCCGGATCTGACCCTCGCCCGGGAGCTGCTCGGATACGAGCCGACTGTGGCGCCCGAAGACGGCCTGCGACGCACGATCGAGTATTTCCGGGCGCGGCTAGGGTAACCGGCGCGCGACAGACCGCCGATCGCTGAGCGTTGCCTGGGGGCGAGAGTGGCTCCCGCTACGTACCCTGAATTACATGTCAGCGACCTCTGCCGGCGTTCCGCAGCCGTACCTGAACCGCAGCGCCGGGCGCGCCTCGGTGCCCGGCCCCGACCGGGGCGCCTCCGGGCGCGCCCGCCCGTCGGAGGCTCGCTGGTACCCGTCACACGACGATGAACAGCTCCGGTCGGGCGGCCCGGCCGGGCCGCGAGGGCCCGGTGGCCCGGGTGGCGTCGGCGGTTCGGGGCGGCGTCGTCCACGGCCGCGCTGGGGGCGGATCGGCCTGGTGGCCGGGATCGCGGTGCTGGTCCTGGCACTGCTCGGCGGCCTCGGTGCCTGGATGTACGCGCGCAACCTCAACAACGACCTGGCCCGGACCGACCCCTTCGCGGAGATCACCGGCGGTCGACCGGCCAAGCCCGTCGACGGCGCGTTCAACATCCTCCTGGTCGGCAGCGACTCCCGGGACCCGGACGCGCCGGTCGACACCAAGAGCCAGTGGCGAGCCGACACGATCATCGTGATGCACATTCCGGCCGACCACCAGGAGGCGTACCTGGTCTCCATCCCGCGTGACCTCTACGTGCCGATCCCGAAGAGCGCCGGCGCGGACTGCGGCTCTGGCCAGCGCGCGAAGATCAATGCGGCGTTCGCGTTCGGCGGGCTGCCGCTGGCGGTCCGCACCGTGGAGTGCTTCACCGACGTCCGGATCGACCACGTGATGGCGATCGACTTCGGTGGCTTCAAGGAGGTCACGGACGCCCTCGGCGGTGTCGACCTGAAGGTGGAGCGGACGATCACCTCGATCCACAAGCCGTACCGGACGTTCACCAAGGGCACCAACCACATGGACGGCGCGGAGGCGCTGGACTGGATCCGGCAGCGCAAGCAGTTCCCGGACGGCGACTTCGCCCGGATGCGGCACCAGCAGGAGTTCCTGCGGGCACTGATGGACAAGGCGGCGAGCACCGGCACGCTGGCGAACCCGAAGAAGCTCAACGACTTCCTCAAGTCGGTGACCGCGGCCGTCACGGTCGACCAGGACTTCTCGTTGACCGACATGGCAGTGCAGTTCCGCAACCTGCGGGGGCAGAACCTCACGTTCCTGACCAGCCCCAACGCGGGCAGCGACACGATCAACGGCGAGTCGGTGGTGGTCTCCGACCGGGAGAAGGCGCTGGCGATGTACCAGGCCATGTCAGCGGACACCATGGCGGACTGGGTCAAGGCCAACCCGCCGAAGAGCACCGACGGCGGCTGATCGAACGGCGGCGATCGACCGAGTCTGAGAAATTCGACGTCCGGATTGACACGAGAAGAACTCGCCAAGTCGATTTGATGTACGTAGAGTGGTGCCGCCCCATCCTGATCACGAGCTGGAGCACGAATGCCGGTTCAGGCCAGCCGACGCCCTTCCTCCGCCGCCCCGAGCGGTCGAATCGCCGCGTCCATACCGGCGCAGCCGGGCTCGTCGGGCGGTGGGCCGGGCGATCGCCCCCCGGGCCGCGGCGGTCGGTCGGGCGGGAAGGGGCCGGCGAAGAAGCGGCCCAAGCGCAAGGATCCGCTCTGGGCCCGACTGACCGTCATCTTCGGCGCGGTGCTGATGCTCACCAGTGGGGCGGGCATCGTCGGCGGCAAGGTGCTGATCAGCCAGGCGACCGGTGACATCGCGCAGCGCAACCTGTTGGGTGGCGCCAGCAAGTCCGACGCCGAGGGTGGGGCGAGCCTGGACGGGCCGATCGACATGCTTCTGCTCGGCGTGGACGCGCGGGAGCGCTGGGCGGCCGACAACGTCCGCTCGGACAGCATCATCATCCTGCACATTCCGGCCTCGCACGACCAGGCGTACCTGATCTCCATCCCCCGCGACACCGAGGCGTACATCCCGGCCCACCCGAAGGGCGGTTGGTCCGGTGGCAGCGGGAAGATCAATGCGGCCTTCGAGGTTGGCGCCCGCAACGGCGGCGGCTGGGAGGGTGGCGCCCAACTGATGGCGCAGACGATCAAGCGCCTCACCGGGGTCAGCTTCGACGGTGCCGCGATCATCAACTTCGGCGGCTTCAAGAACGTCATCGACACGCTCGGCACCGTGCGGATCTGCGTCAGCCAAGAGGTCGAGTCGCTGCACATGTCGTACGTCGACGGCAAGCCGATGTGGAACGCGGACGCCAAGAAGACCGGCAAGCCGAGGACCCCGGTGGTGCACAAGAAGGGTTGCCAGGAGATGGAGGGCTGGGCGGCGCTCGACTACTCCCGGCAGCGCAAGTCCCTCCGCAACGGTGACTACGACCGCCAGCAGAACCAGCAGCAGCTGATCAAGGCGATGGCCAAGAAGGCCACCGACAGTGACATGCTGACCAGCCCGGGCAAGCTCCAACAGTTGATCAAGGCGGCCGGCAAGGCGTTCGTGCTGGACACCGGCGGCGCCTCGATCGAGAGCTTCATCTACACCATGCGCGGGGTGACCGCGAACGAGCTGACCATGCTCAAGACCAACAACGGCACCTTCCACAGCACCGGTAGCGGCACCGAGACCCTGAGCGAACAGACGATGGGCATGTTCCGCGCGCTCAAGCAGGACAAGCTTGCCGAGTTCGTCTTCGCCAACCCCGAGGTGATCTCCACCCGCAAGTGAGCGGGCCGATGCAGGGGAAAAGCCCGCGGTCGTCCCGTCACGGACCGTAGCCTGACGTGAGCAGGTTTCACGTGACGGCTGCGGGGAGGCGGACACGTCCAGGTCCGGACGGAACGTGGTGGGCCGGGCCGGCGACGCCCGATCCGCCCGGTCGGGCCGTGGCCGTGGTCCACGGATCATGCTCGGCGTCGGGCTGGCCCTCGTCCTGCTGGCCGGGCTCGCGGTGGTCGGCCTCAAGACGCTCACCCACCGGTACGACCGCACGGTGACCAAGGAGCAACTGCTCCACACCGACGCCCGCAGCGACCGCACCGACCTGGACGGGCCGCTCAACTACCTGCTCATCGGCACCGACCGGCGCGCTGGCAGCAGCGAACCCGACCAGCGCTCGGACACCATCCTCATCGTGCACGTGCCCGCCGGCCGGCGCGAGGCGTACCTGGTCTCCATCCCGCGTGACCTGCTGGTCGCCATCCCGCCCGCGAACGGCTTCGGCGGCGGTCCAGACAAGATCAATGCGGCGTACGAGCATGGTGGCGGCGGACAGGCCGGCACCCAACTCCTCTCCGCCACCCTCAACCGGCTCACCGGCATCCGCTTCGACGGCGCGGCGCTGATCGACTTCTCCGGCTTCCGCAAGGTCATCGACCTGCTCGGCGGCGTCCAAATGTGCGTGGACACCGAGGTCCGCTCGATCCACACCAAACGGGTCTTCCCCACCGGCTGCCAGCGGATGGACGGGGCGCAGGCGCTGGACTACGTGCGGCAGCGCTATGACCTGCCCGGCGGCGACTACGACCGGCAGCGCCACCAGCAGCAGTTGCTCCGGGCGATGCTGGACAGCGCCGGCCAGGCGGACCTGCGCACCAACCCGGTGAAACTGGACCAGGTGCTCCGCGCGGTCGGCGGGTCGCTGACGGTCGACACCAACGGCGTACCCCTGGAGGACCTGCTCCTCGCGCTACGCGCGCTGCCGCCCGACGGAATGCGCGGCGTCCAGGTGCCCTCGTCCCCGCAGACCATCGACGGGGTCTCGTACGTGGTGCTCGACAACGGCGGCAACGGGCTTTTCGAGGCCGTCCGCGGCACCCGCCTGCCGGCCTGGGTGCAGGCCAACCCGCGCTGGGTGACCCGGTTGTGATGGTATCGACGGCCCGGTCGGCACCGAACCGGCCGGCGAGGATCTAGTGTTGCTTCCTGTGTTCGGACCCCAGGTTCCCACCGTGCCCGTGACCGAGATCGCCGATGACACCTACCTGCTCGACGTGCGGGAGGATGACGAATGGGCGGCGGGCCACGCGCCCAACGCCCACCACCTGCCGATGATGGAACTGCCGGCCCGCCTCGCCGAGGTGCCCACCGACCGGGATGTGGCGGTCGTCTGCCGCTCCGGCGGTCGCTCCGCCCAGGTCGTCGCCTACCTGGTCAACAACGGCTGGGACAGGGTGCGCAACGCCGACGGCGGAATGCGCCAGTGGGCCGCCGTCGGCCGCCCGGTGGTCGACGGAAACGGACAGCCCGGCCAGGTCATCTGAGGCCGTCGACATGGGCGGGCCTCTGGTCTTCGCGCACCGCGGCGCGTCGTACGACCTTCCGGAGCACACCCTCGCCGCCTATCTGCGCGCCCTCGACGAGGGCGCCGACGGGCTGGAGTGCGACGTCCGGCTGACCCGGGACGGGCACCTGGTCTGCGTCCACGACCGGCGTCTGGACCGCACCAGCAACGGCCGGGGTCTGGTCAGCGCGCGTACGCTCGCCGAACTGGAGGCGCTCGACTTCGGCTCCTGGCATCCGGGCAGCGCGCCGAGCGGTGACCTGCCGCCGGACGAGTCGCACACCCGGCTGCTGACCCTGACTCGGCTGCTCGACGCGGTGCTGGCCGCCGGGCGGCCGGTCCGGCTGCTCGTGGAGACCAAACACCCGTCCCGCTACGGCTCGAACGTGGAACGGCGGCTGGTCGCCCTGCTGCGGGCGTACGGGCTGGCCGACCCGACGCCGGACGACCCGGTGCAGGTCACCGTGATGTCGTTCTCCCCGCTGGCGGTCCGACGGGTCCGGGAGTTGGCCCCGACGCTGCCCACGGTGCTGCTGCTGGAGGTGCTGCCGCGCTGGTGGCCGGCGGGTCGGCTGCCGTTCGGCGCCCGCATCGCCGGGCCGGGCATCGGCCTGGTCCGTGCCCGCCCGCAGCTGCTGCCCGCGCTGCGCGCCGCCGGCAACCAGGTGTACGTCTGGACGGTCAACGACCCTGCCGACCTGGAGCTGGTGCTGGCCGCCGAGGTGGACGGGATCATCACCGACCGACCGGCGCACGCTCTCGCCCGACGGGACCGTTGATCGGCATCGACAGGGGGTGCCGGAAGTCGGGTCGCCGGTGCAGACTCGGCACATGCCGGAGCGTATCGATTTCCCCGCTCTCATCGCCGGCCATACTGTCGTCATCGAGATGATCAATTCTGGGGACGCGGGGCTGCCGGTCCTCACCCAGTTGCTCCGGGCAGCCCAGCCGGCGCTCGGCGCGACAGGTATGGCGTTCGTCGAGTTCGGCCCGACCGGTGGCCGGGTGATCGCGGCGACCGGCGCGGCGGAGTGGGCCCTCGGTCGCCCGCTGGCGGCGGACGACCCGGACACCGTCTGCCTGCTCTCCGGGCCGCGCGTGCGCCAGGTCCACGTGGACGACCTCAACGGCAAGCTCGCCGGCGAGTTGGCCGGCAGCGGGCTACGCCGGATGGTGGTGTCCCGGGCCGAGATCGGCGGGCACACCGTCGGCAGCCTGCACGCCTTCTACCCGGGCGAGGACGAGCCGGGCGACGAGCAGCAGGGGGTGGTGACCTACCTCGCCTCGTGCGTCGGGCACATGTACGGCGACCAGAGCGGCCTGCCGGTGCACGGCGACGGGCCGGTGGTGGCGGCGCTCGCCGACGGGCTGGCCGTGGTCGACCGCGAGGGGCACGTCCGGCTCTGGAACCCGGCCGCCGTCCAGGTCACCGGTCAGACAGCCGAACAGGCGCTGAACCGCCCGCTGCCGATGCCGATGCCGCCCTCCGGCCAGGTCCGCGACCACCGGCTGCCGGACGGCCGCTGGCTGCGGATCACCTCCGGCGAGTTGCCCGGCCCTGGCTCGCTGCGGGTGGTCACCTTCCGCGACATCACCGACCAGCAGCGCCGCGATCACGACCGGGACCTGTTCGTCGCGGTGACCAGCCACGAGCTGCGCACCCCGGTCACGGTGATCAAGGGGTACGCGGACACTCTCACCGACCACTGGGATTCGCTGAACGACGCCGAACGCCGGCAGGCCGCCCGGGTGATCGGGCAGCGCGCCAACGAGCTGGCCCGGCTGGTCGACCGGCTGCTGTCCTCGGCCGCCGAGACCGGCCCGGGCGACGACCCGCCCAGCCCGTTCGATCTCGGTGAGGCACTGCGGACCGCCGTCGTCGACCTGCCGGCGGAGCTGCGCCGTCGACTGGAGCTGCGCCTCCCCGCCGACCTGCCCAAGGCGCTCGGCCACCGGCCCAGCCTGACCACCGTGCTGACCGAGCTGGTGACCAACGCGGGCAAGTACTCGCCTCCGGGCTCCCCCATCGAGATCACTGCCGGGGTCGACGGTCAGCTCGTCGGGTTCCGGGTCAGCGACCGGGGCATCGGCATTCGGCCCGAGCACGTGGAGCGGGCCTTCGACCGGTTCTGGCAGGGCGAGTCCGGCGACCGGCGCGGCTACCCGGGCGCGGGGCTCGGCCTCTATCTCGTCCGCCGAATCGTTGAACAGCAGAATGGATGGGTATCCCTACGTCCGAGGACCGACGGCGGTACGGTCGCAGAGGTGCGGCTGCCGCGCGGTTGACCGGCGGCGGCGCGACGTGGAGGCGACGGTGGCAGTGAGGGATCGGGCGTGGTGCGTGGTGGTTCCCCACCACCCCGCTGGCGCACGGCTGGCCCGGCACCGGCTGGCCGACGATCTCGCGGACGTCGTACCCCCGACGCTTCTCGCGGACCTGATCGCGGTGCTCGCCGAGCTGGTGGGCAACTCGGTGCGACACGCCCAGCCGCTGCCCGGCGGCGTGGTCCGGGTGGCCTGGCGGTTGCGGCCCTCGGCTGAGGGCCCACGGATCCAGCTGCGGGTGACCGACGGTGGCGCGAGCACCGGGCCACGGATCCGGACGGCCGATCCGGACGCCGCCGACGGGCGCGGACTGCACATCGTGGCCGGGCTGGCCACCCGCTGGGGCGTCGAGCGCGACGGCATGGGTCAGCGCGTGTGGGCGGAGTTCGACCCGACCGCGACGACCCGCTCCGACCTGGTGACGGCGGGCTGAACGACCGCGCGGGTGGGTCCGGCCCACGACGGGGCCACCGGGCCTCTAGGCTGTGACGCCGTGAGCAAGCGTCGAAAGAGCCAGCGCGCCGCCGTCGACACCGCCCCCCGAAAGGACAAGGTGCGGGACATCTTCGTGCCGCGACCGTTCGAAGGGCTGGTTGACGAGCCCGAGTGGATCGCGCTGCGTGAGCTGGTGCCCGCCGCGTCCGCGCCGCTGAGGCTGGCGCCCGCCGTCGTCGAGGAGTTCGGGGACCGGCCGGTCACGCTGGCCACGGTGCTGCCGATGGCCGCACCGGCGGTGAGCAAACCGGACGGCCGCGTGCTCATCGGTCTGCAGCGTCACCAGCAGTCCGGCGACGTCTCCCGCGACCTGGCCGACGCGCTGCTCTGCGCGCTGCGGGCCGAGCCGGGCGGCCAGGTGGCCGTACCGCCGCTGCCCGGCCCCGGCCCCCGACTCCAGGACATCCTGGTGGACGGTCCACTGGAGATCAGCATGCACGACGGGTTCGAGTTCTGGCTCGACCCCGGTGCGGCGGACGACCCGACGGTCCAGGCGTCGCTGGAGCGGGCGAACGCCGCCATCTACCCGACGGTGCGGCTGACCGCGGCGAAGGCCGCGTACTGGTGCCAGGTCCCGGAGAAGGCACACGTGCGCTGGGTGCTGCCGGAGGACGAGGACGCCGCCCTGGACGCGCTGGCCCGGCTCGGCGCGGCCGGCACGTTGACGCTCGGCGAGCAGACCAAGTTCGCCGGCATGTTCCGCGCGCACGGTCGGCTGGTGCCGGTCTGGGACCTGCCGGAGCAGACTCCGGCGGCCGACTGGGAGGACCCGGTCGCGCAGTTCGCCAAGCGGTACGCGGAGGCGCTCACCGCCACCGACCCGCTCGACGCCGCCGGCCGGCGGGCCCGCCAGGGGCTGCTCGGTCGCCAGCTCACCCTCCGCTGACGTCAGGGCCGCCCACTAGCCGTCCACCAGGTGCCCTTCCCTCAGCGGGTCGCGGACCATCGGGCAGGACATGCAGCGTGGGCCGCCCCGACCGGAGCCCAACTCTGAGCCCGCGATCGGGATGACCTCGATGCCGGCCCGCTCCAACTGCGCGTTGGTCGCGGTGTTGCGTTCGTAGCCGACGCAGAGCCGGGGCGCCAGGGCGAGGGTGTTGTTGCCGTCGTCCCACTGCTCGCGTTCGGCGGTGACCGGGTCCAGCCCGGTGTCGATGACCCGGAGCTGGTCGAGGTCCATCGCGTCGGCGGCGGCCCGCAGGAAGGGCGCGGGGCCGTCCACCCGCGGGTCCTCGCCGTCGGCGCCGGCGATCACCGTGTACGCCGACAGCGTGCTGGCGATGTTGGGGTACATCAGCACGGCGTCCACGTCGACCATCGTGCAGACGGTGTCCAGGTGCATGGTGGCGCGCTCCTGGGCGATCGGCACCACCAGGATGGTGTGGGCCAGCCCGGCGGCGAAGACCTGCCGGCCGAGGCGTTCCGCGCCGGCCGGTGTGGTCCGCTCGCCCACCCCGACCGCGAGCACGCCCGGGGCGAGCAGCAAAACGTCCCCGCCCTCCAGGTGTTCGAGGTGGGGACGGTACACGAACTCGGTGCCGGCGAAGCGTGGATGGTAGCGGTAGATGGCGTCGGTCAGGGTGGTTTCCCGCCGGCGGGCCGGCATGGCCAGGCTTGTGACACCGACCCGGTCGCCGATCCACAGCGACGAGTCCCGGGTGAACAGCAGGTTCGGCAGCGGGTCGATGACGAAGTCGTGCCGGTCCATCAGGGTGTAGACCAACCCGCCCGGCCGCTCCGAACTGATCCGCAGCTCCTCGTGGGCGAGCCCGGCGATGAGCACGTCGGCCAGCGCGGCCGGGTCCAGGTAGGCGAGGTGGTCGGCGACCCGGGCGCGCAGGGTGTCGCCGAGTCGGCGGGAACGCAGCACCTGCTCGGTGAGTTCGGCCCGGGCGTCGGCGACGGCCAGCGTCTCGGCCAGCAGTGCGGCCAGGTAGAGCACCTCGACGCCGCGCTCGCGCAGCGCGGCGGCGAACGCGTCGTGCTCCTCCTGGGCGCGGCCCACCCAGGGGATCGCGTCGAACAGGAGCGAGTCGTTGTTGCGCGGGGTGAGCCGGGCCAGTTCCGGGCCGGGTCGGTGCAGGAGCACGGTGCCGAGCCGGCCGACTTCACTGTCGACGTAGTGGGTCACCCCCGCAGCGTAGGGCAGGGTTTAGCGGCATCCGAGAAAAGAACTGTGGATGAATATGGCATTCATCCGTAGTCACTCCGGCGTTCCTGCTTGCCGAACACCGGGAGTAGCAACGTAGGGTAGTGAGGACATAACTTCGAGGGACCTTTTGCCGGAGGTCGCGATGACTGTCTTTCCCGCACGACGAGCCGTACCGACCGCCCGGGCACTGCCGCCCGTCGCGGTGCCCCACCCCCGCGTCGAGTCGCCGGGGGTTCTCGAACCGATCCGTCCGACACCGCTCGCCTGGGCTCGGCGCCGCCGTGCCGAGCGGGGAGCCCGTCGGCTGGAGGCGGCCGGAGCGCGGGCACTCGGCCAGCTCGACCACCTCGGGCCGGCCTGGCACGTCATCGAGTGGCCCCGCACCGACATGGCGGACGCCGTGCTCGACCGCCCTCAGGACGAGCGCGCCGGGTTCCTCGCCATCGGGCCGAGCGGCCTGTTCGCGGTGACCATCGCCGACCACGGCCGCGCCCGGGTGCTCGTCGCCGGGGACGTGGTGCAGATCAACGGCAAGCGGCCGCCGTACGTGGCCGAGGCCCGTCGGGACGCCAAGCGGGCCAGCAAGGCCCTCAGCGACGCGGTGGGGCTGACCATTCCGGTGTCGCCGGTGCTGACCTTCGTGGGCTCCGGCGTGATCAGCGTCTACGGCCTTCCGAAGGACTGTCTGATGGCCACCCACCGGGAGCTGGACCGGCTCCTCGTGGCCGGTGGCAGTCGGATCAGCCCCGCCACGGCCGAGAAGCTGTCCCGGGTCGCCCAGCACCCCGGCACCTGGCTGAAGGGCACGTACCGTCCAGCAGCCGACTACCGGTGGTACGACGAGGGCCGAACGGCCGCTGACAAGCCGGCCCACCACCGGTAACGTCACCGGCGACGCCACGCGGCCCCGGTTCCCCGCCCCCCACCGGCTCCCGCGCCGTCACCGACCGCCCCGGCTCAGGCCGCGCGGCCCGGTGACCCGGTGCGCTCGGTGGTCCCGTCGGTGACCGGCTAGCGTGGACAGTCCGTCGGTGTACATAGGAGGCTCGGTGGCCCACGTCGAACTCTCACTCTCGGAAGTGTTCGTGCCAACGGCGCGGGCCTCGACAGAGCTGGGGTCCGACAACTTCGGTCAGTGGTCCTCGACGGTCTGCCGGGCCGACGAGCCGTGTCTGCTGATCGACGCTGACACCCTTGTGGTGGCCATCTCCACGGCCGGCTGCGAGCTGCTCTGCCTGGGCGAGCCGGCCGGCCTGATCGGGCGGCCACTGCTCGACGGCGGTCTGCGCCTGCTCGACTTCACCGCCAACCGGGGTGAGCTGACCGAGGCCGAGATCGACAAGATCCCTCCCCTGCTGGCGCTCTCCTCCGGCCGGCTCGCCCGTGGGCTGCTCCGGGTGCAGGCCGCCTCGGCGAACAGCTCCGACGCGACGGTCGACGCGATCTCCACCCCGGTGCACGCCAACGGTGCCGTGGCGGGGTCACTCACCTTCTTCTCCGAGGTCTGACCTGCGGCGGAGTGTGGCGTTCGCCGCACGTGGCAATGTCGGCGTGAGCCCACACCGACGCCGTAAGGTGCCCTCATGCTCGATATCGCTCTGCTGCCGGGGGAGTACGCCGTGTGCCGGTTGGCCGCCGGCACCGCCCTGCCGTACGCGCTGTCGAGCGAGTTGGGCCGCGCCGACGTGGTCTCCGTGAGCTGGACCGCCGACGGGATGTCGGTGATCTGCCCGAGCGACCGCGCTCCGGCGAAGGCCGTGGTGGAGACCTCCTGGCGCTGCCTGAAGGTCGCCGGCCCGGTGGGGGTGGCCACCACGGGAACGCTTGCGGCACTTGTCGGGCCGCTCGCCGAGGCTCGGGTCAGCGTGGTCACGTTCTCCACCTTCGACACCGACTACCTGCTGGTGCCGACCGTCCGGCTGACCGAGGGCGCGGCCGCTCTGGAGCGCGCCGGGCACCGAGTCCTCGGCTGAGCTTCACCCGGCCGGCCGCTCGCCCTACGATGGGCTCGGCCACCCCCGGCCGCGACGAGCTTCCCCGATGTCCCGAGGATCGGCCCGTGCCGTTCACCCCGTTCCGCCGCCCGTCTCCCCCACCACGGGCGATGGCCGCCGCGCCCGTCCCGGCGGCGGCCCGTACGCCGGTCCTGCTGACCCTTCTCGCGATCGTGGCGCTTACCGGCTGCGGAGCCCCACCCGAACTGCGGCAACCTGCCGGGGTGCCGCAACCCACCGGCACGCCGACGGCACCCGGGCCGACCGGCGCCCCGACGGGATCGCCCACCGCCGTGCCGAGCGCCCCGCCGGTCGGCGCCCCGTCGGCCACCCCCGACGCCGACCTGGTCGCCACGGCCTGCCGAAACGGGCCGACCGGGCAGCAGGTGGTGCGGCTTCTGCGCGGCCGGGCCGCCGTCCTCCCGGACAACGTTCAGGTCAAGGTCCGCACCGGGCCGCTCTGTGCCACCGACTGGCAGTACACCGTGGTGGAGGTGACCGGGCACGAGGAACTCCAGGTCGTCACCCGGGGTCGACCCACCGCCCTCGAACTGGTCACCGCCGGCACCGACGTGTGCACCATCGAGGTCCGAGCCTCCGGGCCAGCCGGGATCCGTGCCCTCGCCTGCGATGCTGGTCCGCCACTCAGACCGGGTGCGTAGGCTGGTCGACATGCCCGGAACACCGCCCACGCGCTTCGTCTACCTCGGCCCGGAGGGCACCTTCGCCGAACAGGCCCTGCGCATGATCCCCGCCGCCGAACGCGGCAGCCGTACGCCCGCCCGCAGTGTCGGGGAGGCGCTGGACGGCGTCCGGGCCGGGGACGCCGATGCCGCGCTGGTGCCGCTGGAGAACTCGATCGGCGGGGCGGTCGGCGTCACGCTCGACGAGATCGTCGAGGGTGACCCGCTGGTGATCACCCGTGAGGTGATCCTGCCGGTGGAGTTCGTGCTCGGCGCACGGTCGGGCAGTTCGTTGACGTCGATCCGCACGGTCGCGGCGCATCCGCAGGCGTCCACGCAGTGCCGGGGCTGGCTACGCGACCACCTGCCCGACGCGGTGGTGGTCGACGTGCTCTCCAACGGCGCGGCGGCTGCCGGCGCCGGTTCGGGGGAGTTCGACGCGGCGATCTGCGCCCCGATCGGGGCGGCCCGGCACCGCCTCGCGGTGCTCGCCGACAAGATCGCCGACCACCCCGACGCGGTGACCCGGTTCGTGCTGGTCTCCCGGCCCGGCCCACCCCCGCCGTCGACCGGCGACGACCTCACCTCACTGGCCGTCTACATCGCCCACGACCGGGTCGGTGCGCTGCTGACGGTGCTGATGGAGTTGGCCGTCCGCGGGGTCAACCTGACCCGCATCGAGTCCCGGCCGACCGGCGAGGCGCTGGGCCGGTACGTCTTCTTCCTGGACTGCACCGGGCACGTGGCCGACGTGCGGCTGGGTGAGGCGTTGCAGGGGCTGCGCCGGGTCTGCGCCGAGGTCCGCTTCCTGGGCTCCTATCCCCGACACCGGTGGGCCGAGTCGGCGGGCGAGTTGCCCGTTCCGGCACCGGCGGGCCTCTCCGACGTCGACTACGCCGACGCGGCGGCCTGGCTGGCCCGACTGCGCACCGGCGAGTTGGCCTGAGCGGGGCGGGGCGCCCCCGGGGTCGGGGGCGCCCGCGGCTCCGCGTCAGCTCAGCAGACCACCGAGCAGACCGCCCTCCTGCTGCTGCTGACCGCTGCCCATGACCGGCGGCTCCTCGGACGGCTGCACCACCACGAAGCCGTGACCAGCGAAGCTCATCGTGTACGCCTCGCCGGTGCGCCGCCCCAGCAGCGTGCCGAGACCGAGTTGCTCGGCGCGGTGGTAGCCGGTCTGGAGGCTGGCCGACCAGCAGACCGCCGCCTGCGGGTCGACGTACGTCGGGGCGTCCACGTTGAGCACCACCGGGGTGCCCCTGGTGGTGATGGCGATCCGGCCGTACCCGCTGAACACGCAGTTGAACAGGCCGGACGCGGCCATCCCGGCGCCGCCGACCATCCTGATGTCGTACTGGAGGGTCGAGTCGAAGGCGAGCACGCTGGAGCCGTTGATGGAGAGGGCATCGCCCGGCTCCAGGTCGATGATGTGCACGTCCTTGGCCAACTCGGCGAGGAAGACGTCACCCTGGCCGGTGACCCTCATCAGCGGGACGCCCTCGCCGGTGAGCTTCTGCTTGAGGAACTTGCCGAGCCCGCCCGAGCCCAGCGCCTGGAACTGCACGTTCCCCTGGTAGGCGACCATCGACCCGACCCGGGCCATCGCCTCACCGTTGAGCTCGATCTTCAACATCTTGGAGTTCTGCAGGCGCATGCCGGCCTGGGGGGATTCCTTCTCCAGGTTCTCGGCGGAGAACAGCTCGCTGCGCATGGAAGGTGCCTCCTGAATGGGTCGCGTTCGCTGCGTCGACGGTAAGCGACCGCGACAAGCACGAGCCATCGGTCGAGCGGCGTGCCGCCGTTGGGCAGCAGCGCAGGCTCAGCCCCAGCCCAACGCGTGCAACCGCGCGTCGTCGATGCCGAAGTGGTGGGCGATCTCGTGGACCACCGTGATCGCCACCTCGTCGACGACGTCATCGTCGTTGTCGCAGATCCGCAGGATCGGGCGGCGGTAGATGAAGATCCGGTCCGGCAGCACGCCGGAGTAGTCCCAACCCCGGTTGGTGAGCGCGTGCCCCTCGTAGAGGCCGAGCAGGTCGGGCTCACTGGGAGGCGGATCGTCCTCGACCAGGATCACCACGTTGCTCATCAGACCGAGCAGTTCCCCGGGGACCTCGTCGAGAGCGTCACCGACCAACTCCTCGAACCGCTCTCGGGTCATCTCCACCGGCACGCCACCATTGTGCCCGATGCCCGACCGATCGGCCCGGTCACGCCGCAGGGCCGTGATCGAGGTCCGCGCGTGCGCGGAGGGAGCGGCCGCCCGGGACCGGGCGGTGGCTCCCTCCGTGCACGTACGGCGTGTGGGTCCGCTGGCTCAGGAGGCCAGGCGAGCGGTGAGGGTGATCTCGGCGCCCGGCGAGAGCAGGCGGGAGATCGGGCAGTTGGCCTTGGCGGCCTCGGCGAGCTTCTGGAACTCCGCCTCGTCGACCCCGGGCACCTGGCCGACGGTCTCCAGGTCGATCCGGGTCACGGTCATCCCGGCGTCGGTCTTGTCCAGGTGGACCTTCGCGGTGGTCTCGACCGAGGTCGGCGTCGAGCCGGAGTCGGCGAGCGCCTTCGAGAACGCCATCGAGAAGCAGCCGGCGTGCGCGGCGGCGATCAGCTCCTCGGGGTTGGTGCCCTCGCCCTCCTCGAAGCGTGACTTGAAGGAGTAGTTGCCGGAGAGGCCGCCCTTACCGGTGCGGACCGTGCCGACGCCCTCGGTGAGATTGCCCTGCCATTGTGCTGAAGCGGTACGGATAGGCATGAGGAGAACGCTAGCGGATAGGTGACCGCCGAGCGACCGACCGGCACCGACGCCCACCCTGCGATCCCCGTCACCCCATCGACGACCCGGCGTGGGCGGCGTCGGAGGGGGCAACAAT
This sequence comes from Micromonospora sp. NPDC047527, assembly GCF_040643015.1. Taxonomy (NCBI): domain Bacteria; kingdom Bacillati; phylum Actinomycetota; class Actinomycetes; order Micromonosporales; family Micromonosporaceae; genus Micromonospora; species Micromonospora sp. NPDC047527. The sequence continues at coordinate 102,244 of NZ_JBEYTK010000002.1, forward strand.
CACGCGCTCTGTGCCATGATTCGACGCAGGCCCGTGACCGGCGGAGGGATGGCCGATGTCCGAGGAGCTGCCGATCCCCCGGCAGGGCGACCCGCCCGACGGGCCGACCGTGATCGAGTGGGGCGGCGACGACGAGCCCACCGAGCGCCGGCGCTTCGGTCTGTCCCTGGCCGGCTTCACCCAGGACCCTCGGCTGCCCGTGCTGCTCGCCGGGCTCGGAGCGGTTGCCGGGGTCGCCTCGCTGGTCGGCGAGTGGCTGGTGATGACCCTGCCCAACAGCGGGCCGGTCGGCACCAGCACGATCGACGTTCCGGCCGGGGTGTCCGACATCGGCGGTTTCGGGATCGGCTACCTGGTCGGCCTGCTCGGCCTGGTCTGCGCCGTGGTGCTGGCGCTGCGGGGCACCGCGGCCGTCCGGCCGAACGCCCGGCTGCTGGGGCTCACCCTCGCCGCAGCCCTGCTGGCGCTGCTGATCGCCGCGACGGCGACGCTCAACGACAGTGGTCAGCGGACCTACTTCTACGCACCCCAGGACGGTTTCCGGGTCGAGTACGGCCGTGGCCTGGTGATGGCGTTCGTCGCCTGCGTGCTGCTCGGCGCGGCCCTGCGGCTGGCGTCGACCGCCGCCGCCGGCACCCAGCCGGGGTCGGCGGGGGACGACCACCCCGACGACGGGGCACCGGGGCGCGGCTGGCGTCGCCGCCGGGACCGGGCCTCGGCCCAGGAGGACGGCCTGCCCGCGCCGGCCGACCTGACCGTCACCTCGGCGGCCCCGTTCACGCACCCCCAACCCCCGGCCTGAGCGCCGCCGCGCCGGTCGCCCCAGCGTTGCACCCGCAGCGGCCGGTAGGGCGAAGAATTGCGCGGCGCCGGCCCTGAGGGGCCCGGATCGGCGGTCGCGCCCACACCGCCTGACCTGCGTTGTCGGCGACCCCGGCGGTACGCGGCCCGTTGGCGCCCGATTCGCCTGGAAGCCATGGTTGCGCCCCGTTGGGCGAGGTACGGTTGCTGCCCGCCGTCACGCCGGGTCTCGACCAGGGCCGCACGGCAGGCTGCGACGGCGGCGGGCGAAGGAGGAGCGATGACCCGCCCGGGACTGCCCAAGCTGATCGCGACCGACCTCGACGGCACGCTGGTTCGCAGCGATGAGACCGTCTCCGCGTACACCCATGGGGTGCTGGACCGGGTGCGGGCCGCCGGAATTCCGGTGGTCGGCGCGACCGGACGCGGCCCCCGGTTGACCGAGTTGACCCGCAACGACATCCGGGCCGCCGACTTCCTGGTGATGGCCGGCGGCGGCCGGGTCGTCGACCAGAGCGACCCGGCCGGCCCGGTGGTGCTCCGCGACGAGCGACTGGCCGGCGAGGTGCTGGCCCAACTGCTCGCCGACCTGGAGGCCGAGGTCGGTCCGCTGACCGTCATGGTCGAGGCGTCCGACGAGCACGACGCCCCGCTCTGGGGCGACTACCACGCGAGCTGGCCCTACCAGGACCGGTTCGAGGAGCGCACCCGCGCCGAATGCCTCTCCTGCGACGTGCTCAAGGCGTTCGCGCGAACCGCCGACCACCACGTGGACGAACTGCTCGCGGTGGCCCGCCAGATCATCCCGCCGCAGGTCGCCACGCTCACCCAGGCCGGGCTCGGCTTCATCGAGATCTGCCCGCCCGGCGTGGACAAGGCGACCGGGCTGACCGCGGTGGCGCAGACCCTCGGGGTCGACCCGGGTGACGTGCTGGTCTTCGGGGACATGCCCAACGACCTGCCGATGTTCGAGTGGGCCGGCTGGTCCCGGGTGGCGGTGGCCAACGCGCATCCCGCCGTGCGCGCCATCGCTGACGAGGTGACCCTGCGCAACGACGACGACGGGGTGGCGGTTTATCTGGACCGACTACTGTCCCGGTGATGGGAGAGACCCCTCGGTTGATCGCCACCGACATAGACGGCACGTTGATCCGCGACGACCACACGGTCAGCCCCCGCACCGCCGGGGTGCTGGCCCGGATCGTCGAGCAGGGCACGCCGGTCGTGCTGGTCACCGGCCGTCCGGTCCGCTGGCTCAAGATGGTGTACGAGCAACTGGCCGCGCCGCTGCCGGCGGTCTGCGCCAACGGTGCCGTGGTCTACGACCCGGTACGCGACGAGGTGCTGCGGGCCGACCCGCTCGCCCCGCAGCACCTGGCCGAGGTGGCCGAGCGGCTGCGCGCCGAGGTGCCCGGGATCGCCTTCGCGGTGGAGGTCGAGGACAGCCGTGAGATGCGCCACGAGGAGCTGTACCCGCTGCGCTGGGACGCCGACGACAACAAGATCCGGCCGATCGAGACGCCGGAAGAGTTGCTCTCTGTGCCGGCGGTGAAGCTGCTCGCCCGGGCTGGCGAGCAGGACCCGGACGCGTTCGCCGAGCTGATCGCCACAGCGGTGGCGGGGCTCGCCGAGGCGACGCACTCGTCATCGTCCGGGCTGGTGGAGATCTCCGCGGCCGGGGTGACCAAGGCGGCCGGGCTCGACTGGTACTGCGACCGGCTCGGCGTGGCCGCGGCGGACGTCGTGGCCTTCGGTGACATGCCCAACGACGTGCCCATGTTGACCTGGGCCGGGCGCGGCGTGGCGGTGGCCAACGCGCACCGCGCCGTCCTGGCGGTCGCCGACGAGGTGACGGCGGCGAACTCCGAGGACGGCGTGGCCGCGTACCTGGAGAAGGTTTTCGGGGTGGGCTGAGCGGCCGTCAGAGGTACTGGCCGGTGTTGTGCCCCTCGCCGCCGCCCGGCTGGCCCATGCCCGGCATCCCGGGCACCATCCCGCCGGGGCCGCTGGGCAGCGCCTGCCGGCCGCCGCGCATCTGCTCCAGCTGCACCCGGGCGGCCATCTGCTGGGCGACCAGGGCGGCCTGGATGCCGTGGAACAGCCCCTCCAGCCAGCCGACGAGTTGGGCGTGCGCGATGCGCAGCTCACCCTCGCTCGGGGCCTTGTCCTCCGTGAAGGGCAGCGAGATCCGCTCCAACTCGTCGCGCAACTCGGGGGCGAGGCCGTCCTTGAGCTCGACGATGGAGCGCTCGTGGATCTCCCGCATCCGGTGTCGGCTGGCGTCGTCCAGGGGAGCCGCCCGGACCTCCTCCAGCAACTGCTTGATCATGCTGCCGATCCGCATCACCTTGGCCGGCTGTTCGACCAGGCGGGTCGGGTCTTCGCCCTGCCCCTCCTCGGTCTGCACCGTGCCGATCGGCCGACCGTCCGCGCCGACCACCACCACCGTGCCGGAGTGGCCGGAGTCGTCGGAGCCGGGATCGTCGTTCTGTCCAGCGGAGCGCGCGTCGGTCATGGGGTCCATTTTTACCCAGTGGGCGCGACCCATGCCGCTCGGGACCGACTCCCGGGGCCGAACCACCCGGCCGGGACGCGCTAACGTGCCGCCATGCCTGCCGACCCACGTGACGTGCTGACCCGGCCCGCTCCCGAGCCGGACCGGACCGTGGCCTACGGCGATCACCCGGACCAGGTGGCCGACCTTCGGCGGCCGGCCGGGACCGGCCCGGCCCGGCCGCTGGTCATCGTGGTGCACGGCGGCTTCTGGCGGGCCGAGTACGACCGGGGGCACACCGGGCCGCTCGCCGCCGCGCTCGCCGCCGAGGGGTATCCGGTCGCGCAACTGGAGTACCGGCGCACCGGGCAGCCGGGCGGCGGTTGGCCGGGCACGTTGACCGACGCGCTGACCGGGATCGCGGCGCTGCCGGAGTTGGCCGCCGAGGCACTGCCGGGCCGGGTGAGCGATGCCGCCCCGATCCTGATCGGTCACTCCGCCGGTGGCCACCTCGCGCTGTACGTGGCGGCGACCGCGCCGTCGACGGTGGGTGCGGTGCTGGCCCTGGCCCCGGTGGCCGACCTGGTCGAGGCGTACCGGTGGGACCTGGATTCGGGCGCGGTGACCGCGCTGCTGGGCGGCGGCCCGGCGGAGGTTCCGGACCGGTACGCGGCGAGCGATCCTCGATTGTTGGTACCCACGCGAACACGGACAGTAGTTATGCACGGGTCGGTGGATCTGCAGGTTCCGGTGGCGATGAGCCGGGACTTTGTCGTGGCGGCCCATGCCGCAGGGTCCGATATCTCCCTTGTCGAGCTGCCCGGATGCGAGCATTTCGGGCTGATCGACCCGGAATCAGCAGCGTGGCCAAGGGTCCTCGATGCATTGCGGTCCCTGCACGATGATCAATAGCCATTGACGCAGCGTCGCGGAGCAGGTAGAACGCCCGGAGGGGCGTGTTCTGCCCTGCAACGCTCTCGGGGAAGGAACTCGGTGTCGCAGATGAATCGCAGGCGGGCGCTCCAACTGTTGGCCGCGCTCGGTACGACCGGATTCGCCGCCGCGTGCGGCTCCGACACCGACGACCAGTCGACCACCAATCGGCGCCCGATCAAGATCGGTCTGATCGTACCGAAGGGTGGCGGCGTCAAATCTATCGGCGACGACATCACCAACGGCTTCCAACTCTTCCTCGACCTGCACAGCAACCGACTGGGCGGGCATCCGGTGGAGCTCCTGACCGCCGACGAGGGCGAGACCGCCAAGAGCGGCAAGGCCGCCGTCGACCAACTGCTCCAGCAGAACGTACTGGCGCTCACCGGAGTGGTCAGCTCGTCGGTGATGGTCGGCATCCGCGACACCGTGGAGGAGGCCCGGGTCCCGCTCATCGGCTCGAACGCCTCGCCGAGCAGTCTGCAGAGCGTCGTCTACATCTGGCGCACGTCGTACGTGCTGGACGAGGCCGGCCGGGCGCTGGGCCGCTACCTGCGCGACCAACTGCCGACGAACGGCCGAGTGGCGATCATCGTGCCGGAGAACGTGGGCAGCCCCGACGTGGTGCGCGGCTTCCGGCAGGAGTTCGGCGCCTCCGACCCACGAATCGCCGACCCGGTGACCACCACCAACCCGACCTCCAGCCCCAACAAGACCACCTACGTGGCGGACATCGAGAAGGCGCTGGCCAAGAAGCCGACCGCGGTCTTCTGCTTCTTCGCGGGCGCGGCCGCCGTGGAGTTCATCAAGCAGCTGCGCGACCAGTTCTCCGGGCCGGTCTACGCGCCAGGCTTCCTCACCGAGGGCACCGTGCTGGAGAGCCTGGGCCAGGACGCCCTGGGCATCCAGACCGCGCTCAACTACTCGGCCGACCTGAACAGCACGTCGAACCGGGTCTTCGCCTCGGCCTATCGCAAGAAGCACCAGATCACGCCTACCACCTACGCCATGGCGTCGTACGACGCGGCGCAGGTGCTCGACCAGGCCATCCAGCTCACCAACGGGTCGCCCACGCCCCAGCAGGTCAACCTGGCACTGGGCAGGATCGGCCAGATCGACAGCCCGCGCGGGATCTGGCAGTTCAACCAGCCGCGTACCCCGCAGCAGAAGTGGTACCTGCGGGAGGTGCAGCGCGACGGTCAGGCCACGTCGAACGTGCTGATCAACGAGCTGGCCACGCTCGGCTGAGCGCCCACCGGAGCACGATCAGGGGCCGGTCTCCCGTGTGGGAGGCCGGCCCCTGTCGTACGCGGCAGTGTTCGGGTCAGTGCCGCAGTTCGGCGATGCAGCACTTCACGCTGCCGCCGCCCTTCTTCAACTCGGCCAGATCGACCGGGACCGGGTGGTAGCCGGCGGCCTTGAGCTTGCCGGCCAGCCGGGTGGCCTCACTGTTGAGCACCACGTTTGCGCCGTCGCTCACCAGGTTGAGCCCGAACGCCATCGCGTCCTCGTCGTCAGCGATCACCGCCTCCGGGAAGAGTTGGGTGAGCACCCGCTGGCTGGCAGCGGAGAACGCGCCCGGGAAGTAGACGATGTTCGAGTCGTCGATCGCGGCGAGCGCCACGTCCAGGTGGTAGAAGCGGGGGTCGATCAACCGCAGCGACACCACCGGCCGACCCAGCGCCTCCTGCGCCTCAGCGTGCGCCGGGATCTCGGTCCGGAAGCCGTGCCCGGCCAGGACGAGCCCGCCGTGCGCCTCCGGCACGTACGCGAAGTCACCCTCGCCCTCGTTGGTCTCGCTCGGCGCGATGAACCGCCAGCCCTGCGACTCGTAGAAGGCGTGGTGGACGGCAGCCTCGGCGGCCCGCTGCTCATGCTTGAACCGTGCGCCGTACACGCTGCCGTCCACCATGAAGGCGCCGTTGGCGGCGTAGACCATGTCGGGCAGGCCCGGCTCGGCCGTGAGCACGTGCACGTCGTGACCGAGGCCGACCAGCGTCTCGCGCAGGCGGTCCCACTGCTTGACGGCCAGGTCCCGGTCGACCGGGGTGGTCACGTCCATCCACGGATTGATCGCGTACTCGACCGCGAAGTGCTCGGGCGAGCACATGAGATATGTCCGCTTTCGCGAGACTCGCTGCTGGTTCACGGTCACCAAGAGTAGGTACGGTTGAACTTTGGTAACAGCCACAAATATTGCTTCCCAGAGGCGGAACGTTGCAGATAGACGCGGTAGACCAGCGGATCATTGCGTTGCTCGTCGCCGACGCCCGTGCGTCGTACGCCGACATCGGCACCCGGGTGTCACTCTCCGCCCCGGCGGTCAAGCGCCGGGTGGACCGATTGCGCGCCACCGGCGTGATCAGGGGATTCACCGCCGTCGTGGACCCGGCAGCCGTCGGCTGGACCACCGAGGCGTTCGTCGAGCTGTTCTGCGCCGGCCGGACCACCCCGGCGCAGATCGGCGTGGCCGCCCGCCGACACCCGGAGGTGGTCGGCGCGTACACCGTCTCCGGTGAGGCGGACGCGCTGGTGCACCTGCGCGCCGCCGACATCGCCCACCTGGAGGCGGCGTTGGAGCGGCTGCGCGCCGAGTCCTTCGTGACGTCCACCCGCAGCACCATCGTGCTGTCCCGACTGGTCGAATCCCCCGGCGTCGGCCCGTCCACCCGCTGACCTTGACCTCAACCCTGGTTGAGGTGCTGGACTGCCTTCGAGCGGGCGGCGACGCCCGGAACGATCGGGGGATTTCATGCGGGCGATCTGGCTACGGGAGTTCGGCGGCCCCGAGGTGCTGGTGCCCGGCCCGGCGCCCGACCCGACGCCCGGCCCCGGTCAGGTGCTGATCGACGTCGCGCACGCGAACATCACCTTCGTCGAGACGCAGCTACGCTCCGGTCGACCCGGGCCGTTCCAGGTCACCCCGCCGCTGATCCCCGGCAACGGCGTCGGCGGGGTGATCGCCGCCGTCGGCCCGGACGTCGACCCGGCGCTGACCGGGCGCCGGGTCGTCAGCGCCACCGGCGGCTCCGGCGGGTACGCAGAACGGGCGGTGGTGGACGCGGCCGCGCCCTTCGAGGTGCCGGCCGCGCTGGCGCTGGACGACGCGGTGGCCCTGCTGGCCGACGGACGGACCGCCACCCTGCTGGTCGAGGCGGTCCGCGTCCGCCCCGGCGACCGGGTGCTGGTGGAGGCCGCAGCGGGCGGTGTGGGCAGCCTGCTCGTGCAGCTCGCGGCGAGCGCCGGCGCACGGGTGATCGGTGTGGCCGGTGGCGCACGCAAGACAGACCTGCTGCCCGGCCTCGGTGCCGACCTGGCGGTCGACTACCGCCTGCCGGGCTGGGCCGACCAGATCCGGCAGGCGGTGGGCGGGGTCGACGTGGTGTTCGATGGCGTCGGCGGGCCGATCGCCCGGACGGCGTTCGAGCTGCTGGACCCGGGTGGCCGGATGGTCAGCTTCGGGTTGGCCAGCGGCGAGTGGTCCCCGGTGTCGGCGGAGGACGCCGCAGCCCGGCAGATCACGCTGGTCCGATCCGACGTGCCGCCCGCGCGGATGCGGGCGTACACCGATCAGGCGCTGGCGGGCGCGGCGGCCGGCCAGCTACGGCCGCTCATCGGCCAGCGCTTCCCGCTGGAACGCGCCGCGGACGCGCACGCCGCCATCGAGGGGCGCGCGACGGTCGGCAAGACCCTGCTGGACGTGGCCTGAACCCGCTCAGAGGTACATGCCGGTGCGGTGCTCGGAGTCCTCGCGTCGCACCGGCTTGTCGCCCTCGCTGAAGAACCGCTTTCCGCCGAACTCGCCGTGCAACCGGTCGTCCAACTCGTCGGCGAGACCGGTCATCACCTGCACCGCCAGCATCAGGTGGGTCGCCTGGAAGTTGCGGCCGAAGACCGGGATGGACGCCCAGACCGTGTCGTCGGCGCAGTAGAGGCGACCGATCGGCATCCGGTTGGTCAGCTCGGACAGCTTGACGTAGAGCCGCTCGGTGGGCTCGACCTCGGTGAGCACCGGGGAGAAGACATCCACCAGGGGCGGATTGTCGCGCACCCGCACGAAGACCATCGCCGAACCGGCACGGATGTTGATGTCGCCGTCCGAGTCGATCTGCAACCGGTCGGGCTCGGACTTCAGCATGGTGGAGACCACGGTCCGCACACGCTCCGCCAGGTCGAGCATGTCGTCCCGCCCCACCTGCGCGGCGGCCGCCTCGGCCAGCGCCTCCTCCAGGTCACCCTCGACGTCGGCGTCCGGGCCGAACTCGCTGCGCGCGGTGCCCAGCGGCTCCACCGTCAACGGCTCGCCCTCCGCGTCGTGCACGAGGTAGACGAGGAAGGCCGGGTGCGGGGCGCCGTAGACGTCGCGCAGCGTCCGGGACAGCAGCGGGGCGATCCGGGCCGCCTCCGCCGTCGTACCGTCCAGTCCGAACGAGCCGCCGGACCCGGGCACCACCCCGGGTGGGGACCAGCCCAGGGCCACCATGTCCGCCACCGCGGCCCGATCCAACCGGAAGCCCTGCGGCAGGGCGGCGTTGCCGACCGCCCGGGCGGAGAGCCCACCGTCGCCTGTCACGTCGACGCTGATCGAGTAGACGGCGTCCCCCGTACCGGAGGCGGTGGGGTCCAGGGTCAGCTCAAGGTGCGCGCCGGCGGGCAGTTCCCGCAGTCGCACGGCGAGCATTCGGGCGAACTCCCGCCACGCCTCGGTCACCTTGGCCCGCAGGTCGGTGGTGCTGGGTTCGTCGAGCAGGATCGACTCCGGGTGGTCAGCCGTCATGATCGCCTCCGTCCGTCACGATCACCCTACCCACGCCGCCCGAGCGACGACTCAGCCCGGACCGGGATCGGACACCGGTGCGGCCGACCACCGCCGCACGGTCCCGGAGGCAGCCGGCTCCGCGGTCCTGCGCCCGCCGGTCAGGACCCGGCCGGCCCGGCGGGGTCCGCCGCATCGGCGGGATCGGTGCCCAACGCGACAGGCCAGTTGGCGGCGAGGGCACTGAGCCGGGCCGCGGCGTCCGCCGGGTCGGCGCCCTGCCCCACCGCCAGCCCCAGCAGGTACGTGGTGACCGGCGCGCCCGGACGCAGCACCTGGTGGGCGACGTCCCGGGCCAGGTCCAGCACGGCCGGCACCGGCACCTGAGCCGGGTCGAGACCCACCTCGGCACAGGCCGCCGTGACCCAGTCGTCCAGCACCGTCATCGCACCCACTCCTTCGCCCGGCGTACGTCCTCGTCAGTGTCGCAGTCGAACCAGGGTGGTGGGCCGCTGCGCACCCAGGGCACCTCGCGGATCACCAGACCGGCCAGCAGCGCCCGGACCGGAGCGCCGGCCAGGCTGCCATCCCGCTCGGCCGACAGACGGGCCAGCCCGGACCGGAGCGCGGCGACCCGCCACACCCCACAGAGCGACTGCCGCCGCCCGCCGGTGTCGACGAAGCACACCCCGTCGATCTGCTCCGGGCCGCTCTCGACCTCCGACGCGACCAGCCCGGCGGTGAGGTGGGTCAGCAGCTCACCGATCGCGGCACGGGTGAGCAGCGGCAGGTCGGCGGCGAGCAACGCGACCAGAGCCGTGTCCGGGTCGAGCAACGCCAGCCCGGCAGCCGTCGCGGCGACCGGTCCACCGCCGGGCGGATCCTCCCGGGTGACCCGCACCCCGACCGGGACGACATCGGCCGGACCGACCAGGACCCGCGGCGCGGCGTCGGTGACGGCCGCCAGCACCCGGTCCCGCATCGACCGGCCACCGACCGCGAGCGCGGTCTTGTCCACCCCGCCCATCCGCCGGGCGGCCCCACCGGCGAGCACCACGGCGGCGTACGTTCCCATCCGGTCACGGTAGCCGGGTCGGTGCCCGACCGGCAGTAGCTGCCGTGCGGCCGATCGCGGGCAGCCGTGCGGGCGTACCGGCGCGGGGTGCAGGATGACGGGATGGGACGGGCGACTGACCGACGGGGCGTACTCCGGATCGACCTCGACGCGGCGGCCGACGGGCGCGGATCCGTTCGCCGGCCGGACAACCTGGCGGTGGAGGAGCCGTTGGAGATCCGGGTGGGCGCGGCCGGTCCCGGGCGGCGCAAGCCTCTCGCCGTCACGATGCGGACTCCCGGCGACGACCTGGACCTGGCCATCGGGTTCCTGCTGACCGAGGGGCTGATCCGTTCGACCGACGACGTGTTGACCGCCCAGCTCTGTGCCGGCGCGGAGACGCCGAACACGTACAACGTGGTGGACGTGGTGCTCGCCCCCGGCGTGCCGGAACCGACCACCGACCCGTCCCGGAACTTCTACACGACCAGTTCCTGCGGGGTCTGCGGCAAGGCCAGCATCGACGCGATCCGGACCCGGTCGTTGTTCGACGTCGCGGCGGACCCGCTCACCGTGCCGGCCGCCCTCCTGACCGAACTGCCCGACCGGCTGCGCGCCGCCCAGCGGGGCTTCGACCGGACCGGCGGGCTGCACGCGGCGGGACTGTTCACCCCGGCCGGAGACCTGGTGGTGCTCCGGGAGGACGTGGGCCGGCACAACGCGGTGGACAAGGTGATCGGCTGGGCGGTGCGGGAACGCCGGCTGCCACTGACCGGGCACCTGCTGCTGGTGTCCGGCCGGGCCAGCTTCGAGCTGACCCAGAAGGCGTGGATGGCCGGCCTGCCGCTGCTGGCGGCGGTGTCCGCGCCGAGCACCCTCGCCGCCGAGCTGGCCGAGGAGGCGGGCATGACGCTCGTCGGCTTCCTGCGCGGCAACACGATGAACGTCTACGCCCGCCCCGAACGGGTCACAGTCTGATCACCAGCTCGTCGAGCAGCCCCAGCCGGATCACGGCGTCGCGGGCCAGCAGGAAACCGGCGATGCCGAGGATCCAGCCGAGCATGCCGCCGGAGTGCCGCGCGATCCAGGCGTTGAGCCGGACCAGGACCGGCTCGACCAGCCTCGGCCACGCTGTCCGCGCCCCCAACAGCAGCACCGCCGGCACCACCATGACCAGGCAGTAGCCGGCGAGCAGCCCGACGATCTGCGCCGCGCCGAGCCCGGAGGTGGTCAGCAGGCCGACCGCGCCGAGGTACGGCAGCATCGTCGCCACCTCCGCGAGCGCGGCGAGCAGCGCCAACCCCACCAGCCAGCGTGTCGAGGAGTCGCCAGCGGTCACCCGATCCCGCCAGCGCAGCACGCCGCCGCCGCGCGGACGTCGTTTGCCGTCGTAGCGGAAGCTCAATGCGAACAGCCCGACCCCGAGAACGAGCTGCGCCCAGAGCACCGGCCGGTTGTCCAGTGCCCCGCCGAGCACGTCGGCCAGCCGGCTGCCGCCCACGGCCAGCAGCAGCCCGACCCCGAAGTAGAAGACGACGATCGTGCCGAGGTAGACGAGGATCCGCCGGGCGTTGACCGTCCCGGGCGCGAGCAGCAACCAGACCGGGATGAAGAGGGTGCCGATGCTGGTGCTGTCGACAAGTGCCAGGCCGGCGAGCGACAGCAGCAGTCCGACACTCATGTGCGGCATTCATGCGGTGGGGGCATCTGCTGATTCTGCGGCGACGCCACGCCATATGACTCGCCCCGTGGAACGAACGTCCACTACATCCTTCGACGGAGGGCATCGCCGGAGGAACCCGCCCCGGGCGATCGACCTCGGGGGACGAGGGATCAGCGCCGGGGCGGGAGTCAGCGGGTGTTCCGCGGTGGCGGTCATCGGCCGGCCGGCACCGTTACGCGCCGGGGCGACTGGCTGGTCGGGCCGGACGCCAACAGGTCGACCCCTTCGCGGAGCACGAACAGTTCCCGCCTGGCCCGTGCGCTGCCGTCCGGTCCCAGCTCGTACGCCTCGATCCAGGTCCAGCCGTGGTAGGTGTGCCGGTCGGTCAAGCAGTCTGGGATAGCGTGAGGTCGTTAGCGCTTCCGCGAGACCTGACCATCGACCTGATGAGAGCGCGAGCATGGATGACCTGACCGGCGCCCATTGGCGCAAGAGCACCCGCAGCAGCTCGAACGGTGGCAACTGCGTCGAGGTGGCCGACAACCTGCCTGGCGTCGTGCTCGTGCGCGACACGAAGGACCGCGACGGCGGCACGCTGACGTTCGAGCCGGCCGCCTGGGCGGGCTTCGTCGGGCTGGCGAAGAAGATCGGCCCCGTCGGCTAGGGCTCGTGGTAGCACCCACGGTATTACCGCGCGGGTCAGCCGCGGCCACGTCGGCGCCTCTTACGAGGGCGGACCACTCCGGGCATGCCGACCGACGGCCAGCCATCCAACTCGGACGGGGGCACGCCGCGCCGCAGCAGGTCGTCCAGGAGCAGGGCGAGCGAGTAGTCCGGGTTCAGGCTCAGCGTGCGCTCCAGCGCCACCGCTGCCAGCGCACCCTGCCCAGCTCGCCACGCGGCGAACGCCAACAACGCACCTGGCGCGGCGGTCACCTCCGGCTCCGCCCGGCGCAGCACGTCGGTCCAGAGGGCGATGTCCCGATCACGACCGTCGGTGCGTTCCCAGGCGTGGTCGCGGACCGGCAGGTGGGTCAGCAGCAGACACAGCCAGGCCAACTCGTCGTCGTCGAGTCGCTCACCGCGCCGCTGCCGGCGCTGCGCCTCGCGGACCGCCGCCACCCCGGCGGAGCGCACCGCCCGGCCGCCGAGGAGGTCGCTGGCGGGCGCGTGCTCGATCAGGTCGACCAGTCGCTGCTCGGCCCGGGCGGTGGCCGCGCGCAGCGCGTCCCGGGCGGGGCCGTCCACCGGTGACACCTGCGCCACGAGGGCGGCCCGGTCGGGGAGAGCCACCTGACCGGCGAAGACGGCCGACGCGGTGACCGGGTTGGCCGCCGGGTCGTAGCGCCGACCCTCGGGTGGGCAGCAGTCGGCCTCGGTGCAGAGGTAGGACCACCAGCGGCCGTCGGTCACCCGCAGCGCGTCGAGCACCTCCAGGCCGGCACCGGTCAGCGCGGCGCGTACGGCATCCACGCTCGGGGTGACCCGGTCGGGCGGCCCGTAACCCACGACGGTGGCGGCCTCCGCGCCCTGCCGGCGGATCACCCCGGCCAGGTGACGGGCTTGATCGGCCGGATCAGTGGCGGGCTCGGGCAGGTCGGCGCGGGCGGCGAAGATGATCTGTCGCCCGCAGAGCGCCACCGCGACCACGCTGTCGGCGGGGTGGAAACCCAGCAGGTACGGAACGGCGGCGAGCAGGTCGGCGGGCGAGCGGACGGCGAGCTGCGGGCGTTCGGTCGAGGTCATGGGGGCAGCCTGCGGGGCGCTCATCCGGCTGCGCCGCCCCTGTGGATGACACGCGGCTTATCCACAGTTACTCAGCGTATTTCACCTGGTCATCGCGGAGTGCCCATGGCTCGATGTGTTCGGGTAGCACCACCGTGTCATGGGCAACGGCTACCGTGCGCTGATGGACCTGGCGTACCTGCGCGCGCACCCGGCACACCTGCCGACGTTCCTGACCCACCAGCGGATCCGGGAGACGCCGGTCGCTGGTGGGAACATCTGTGCCGCCGCCCGGCTCACCCTGGACGACGGCCACTCCGTCTTCACCAAGTCCTGGCCCGAACGGGCCGGCCGGCCGGTGCCGGAGGGCTTCTTCGCCGCCGAGGCCGCCGGGTTGCACTGGCTGCGGGAGGCCGGCGCGGTCGGCGTACCCGAGGTGATCGTGGCCCTGCCCGACCTGTTGGCGCTCGACTGGGTGGAGCCCGGCGAGCCGACGCCTTCGGCGGCCGAGCGATTCGGTCGGGAGCTGGCCGGCCTGCACCGGGCCGGCGCGTCGGCCTTCGGTGCGACCTGGCCCGGCTTCATCGGGGCCCTCCCACAGGACAACACCCTCGACGACCGGCCCTGGTCGACGTGGTTCGCCGAGCGTCGGCTCGCCCCCTACCTGCGACGATCGGTCGACGGCGGCACGTTGACGGGCGCCGACGCCGCGTTGGTCGAGCAGGTGATCAGCCGGCTCGGCGAGTTCGGCGGGGACGAGCCGCCGGCCCGCATCCACGGTGACCTGTGGCCGGGCAACGCGCTGTGGGGGGCCGACGAGCGGGTCTGGTTGATCGACCCGGCGGCGCACGGCGGGCACCGCGAGACGGATCTCGCCCAGTTGGCGCTCTTCGGTGGCGTCCCGCATCTGGAGCGGGTGCTGGCCGCCTACCGGGAGGCCTGGCCGCTGCCCGACGGCTGGCGTGAACGGGTGCCGCTGCATCAACTGCATCTGCTGCTCGTGCACACCGCGCTGTTCGGCACCGATTACCGCGACGCGGTCGTCCAGCTCGCCCGCGCCGCCCTGGGCGGGGTCGAGCGCGCTACGGTCGACAGGTGAGCGTCGCCCCGCCGACCGACGGCGTCCTCGTCGACCGGTACGCCCGCGTCGCGCGGGACCTCCGCGTGTCCCTCACTGACAAGTGCAACCTGCGGTGCACCTACTGCATGCCGGCCGAAGGGCTGCCCTGGTTGGCGGGTCCGGAGCTGCTCACCGACGACGAGATCGTCCGGCTGGTCCGGGTGGCCGTCGAGCGGCTCGGCGTGACCGAGGTGCGGTTCACCGGCGGTGAGCCGCTGATCCGGTCCGGGCTGCTCGACATCGTGGCCGCGATCGCCGCACTCGAACCTCGCCCACGCATCTCGCTCACCACCAACGGCATCGGCCTGGACCGGTTGGCCCCGGCGTTGGGCAGGGCCGGCCTGGACCGGGTGAACGTCTCACTGGACACCCTCGACGCAGACCGGTTCACGCAGCTGACCCGTCGTCCCCGCCTGGACGCGGTGCTGGCCGGGCTCGCCGGGGCAGCCGCCGCCGGGCTCAACCCGGTGAAGGTCAATTCGGTGTTGATGCGCGGTGTCAACGAGGACGAGGCGCCGGCCCTGCTCCGCTTCGCCGTCGACCACGGCTACCAACTGCGGATCATCGAGCAGATGCCGCTGGACGCGCAGCACGGCTGGGACCGGGCCACGATGGTGACCGCCGAGGAGATCCTCGCCTCTCTGCGTACCGCGTTCGATCTCAGCCCCGACCCGACCGAACGCGGCGCGGCCCCGGCGGAGACGTGGTTGGTCGACGGCGGCCCGGCCCGGGTGGGCGTGATCGCCAGCGTCACCCGCCCCTTCTGCGGCGACTGTGACCGCACCCGGCTGACCGCCGACGGCCAGGTCCGCGCCTGCCTGTTCGCCACCGAGGAGTCCGACCTCCGGGGGGCCCTGCGCTCCGGCGCGACCGACGACGACCTGGCCCAGCGGTGGCGCACGGCGATGTGGGGCAAGCGCGCCGGGCACGGCATCGACGACCCCACCTTCCTCCAGCCGACCCGGCCGATGTCCGCGATCGGGGGTTGAGGCGTGGCCCCGAAGCCGCTGACCGTCCGCTACTTCGCGGGCGCGCGTGCCGCCGCCGGGCGCTCCGAGGAGACGACGCCCGCCGGCCGGTCGCTCGACGACCTCACCGCCGATCTGGCCCAGCGGCACGGCGATCAACTGGCCGCCGTTCTGCGGGTCGCCAGTTTCCTCGTGGACGGCGTCACCTGTCATGATCGAAAGGCACCCCTGCCAGGCGGGGCCACGATCGATGTCCTGCCCCCGTTCGCGGGCGGCTGAGGAGGCGCACAGATGTTGGCGGTACTCGGGTTCGTGACCGTCCTGGCTCTGGTCACCGGTCTCATCCACCTCTACCTGTGGAAACGGCTCGTTCGGGACGCCACCACCCCGGGCCGTTGGCGGCGGGCCGGCGGAATCGCCGCAGTGGTGTTGGCGCTGCTCGTGCCGGTCACCATGGCCGGGACGCAGGCCGGCCTCTACTGGCTCGCCTGGCCGGGCTATCTCTGGCTCGCGCTGATGTTCTACCTGCTGGTCGTCCTCGTCGTGCTGGAAGTGCCGATGCTCGTCACCCGGCTGGTGCTGCGCCGCCAGGTGACCGCCGCCGAGCCGACCACCGCGGCGCCCGAGCCGGTGCTCGTCGGTGCCGCCGGGCCGACCGATCCGCCGGCCGCCGCCGCCGTGCGGGCACCGGACCACGACCCGGCCCGCCGGCTGCTGCTGGCCCGCGGGGCGGCGATCTTCGCCGGGCTCACCGCCACCGGCATCACGGGGTACGGCATCCGCACGGCCCTCGGCCCGCCACAGCTCGACCGGGTGCAGATCCCGCTCGCCAAGCTCCCGCGCAGCATGGACGGCCTGCGCATCGCCACCGTCTCCGACATCCACATCGGCCCGCTGCGCGGCCGGGCGCACACCGAGCGGATCGTCGCCGCGATCAACCGACTCGACGCCGATCTGGTCGCGGTGGTCGGCGACCTGGTCGACGGTTCGGTCGCCGAGTTGGGCTCGGCCGCCGCGCCGCTGCGTGACCTCCGATCGAGGTACGGCAACTTCTTCGTCACCGGCAACCACGAGTACTACTCGGGGGTGGAGGAGTGGGTCCAGGAGGTGGACCGGCTCGGCCTGCGGGTGCTGCAGAACAAGCGACAGGAGATCCAGGCCCGGGGCGGCGTGCTCGATCTGGCCGGGGTGAACGACCTGACCGGCACGGGCACCGGCCTCGCCGCCGGGCCGGACTTCGCCGCCGCCCTCGGTGACCGTGACACGAACCGGCCGGTGATCCTGCTCGCACACCAGCCGTTGGCGGCGGTGGAGGCGGCCACGTACGGCGTCGACCTGCAACTCTCCGGGCACACCCACGGCGGGCAGATGGTGCCGTTCAACCTGGCCGTCCGACTCGAACAGCCGGTGGTCAGCGGCCTCGGCGAGGTCGACGGCACCAAGGTCTACGTGACCAACGGCGCGGGTTTCTGGGGTCCGCCGGTGCGGGTCGGCGCCGAGCCGCAGATCACCCTGGTGGAGTTGCGCTCGGCATAGCGGATGTCACGTCCGCGCGTGGCGGCAGGCGGCCGGCGCGGCGGGCGTGACAGGATGCGGCGTGCCCCCGTTCAGCGCCGTACCCCCCGGTGGCCTCCCGCCATTCGTCGCGGACCTGCACATCCACTCGAAGTACTCGCGCGCGTGCAGCCGTGACCTCACGACTCCGAACCTCGCCTGGTGGGCTCGGCGTAAGGGCATCGGCCTGCTCGGCACCGGCGACTTCACCCACCCCGCCTGGTACGACCACCTGCGGGAGACGCTGCGTCCGGCCGAGCCGGGGCTCTACCGGCTCGACCCGGAAGCGGAGCGGGACGTGGCCCGCCGGCTGCCGCCCCGACTGGCGAGCGCTGCCGAGGCGGACCCGGTCCGGTTCATGCTGAGCGTGGAGATCTCCACGATCTACAAGCGGGACGACCGGACCCGCAAGGTGCACCATCTGATCTACCTGCCGGACCTGGAGGCGGTGGCCCGGTTCAACACCGCGCTGGGGCGGATCGGCAACCTCGGCTCCGACGGCCGGCCGATCCTCGGTCTGGACTCCCGGGACCTGCTGGAGATCACCCTGGAGGCGAGCCCGGACGGCTTCCTGGTGCCGGCGCACATCTGGACGCCGTGGTTCTCGGCGCTGGGCTCGAAGTCCGGCTTCGACGCGATCGCGGACTGCTACGCCGACCTGGCCGAGCACATCTTCGCCGTGGAGACCGGCCTCTCCTCCGACCCGGCGATGAACTGGCGGGTCGGCAGCCTGGACGGCTACCAGTTGGTTTCCAACTCCGACGCGCACTCCCCACCGGCGCTGGGCCGCGAGGCCACGGTGCTGACGGCCGAGCGGAACTACTTCGCCGTCCGGGAGGCGCTGCGCACCGGTGACGGCCTGGCCGGCACCATCGAGTTCTTCCCCGAAGAGGGCAAGTACCACGCGGACGGGCACCGGTTGTGTGGGGTCAACTGGACCCCGGAGCGCACCCGTGCCGCCGACGGTCGCTGCCCCGAGTGCGGGAAGCCCCTCACCGTGGGCGTCCTCAGCCGGATCGAGGAGTTGGCGGACCGCCCGGAGGGGCACCGACCGGCGAACGCCCGGGAGGTCACCCACCTGGTGCCGCTGGCCGAGATCCTCGGCGAGATCAACAAGGTGGGCGCCCGGTCGAAGAAGGTCGAGGGGCGGCTCAACGAACTGCTCGCCACGCTCGGCCCCGAGTTGGAGATCCTCACCACGACACCGTTGCCCGACATCGCGCAGGCCGGCGGCGAGTTGCTCGCGGAGGGCATCGGTCGACTGCGGCGCGGCGACGTACGCCGGGTGCCCGGCTACGACGGCGAGTACGGCGTGATCACCCTCTTCGATCCCGCGGAGCTGGGAGCGGGCGCCGGCGCGGCGCAGGAGACGCTGTTCGACGTACCCGTGCCAGCGCAGCGGCGGCCCGCGGAGCCGGCGGCCCGCTCGACGGCCAAGCGCCCGGCGGCGAAGGCGGAGCCGAAGCGGAAGGCTCCGGCACCGCCGCCCGCCCCTCCGATCGCGTCGCCCCCGTCGCCGCACGAGCCGTTCGAACCGATGCTCGCCGGAATGGAGGAGGTCGGCACCGGCCTGCTGGACCGGCTCGACGCGATGCAGCGGGTGGCCGCGTCGGCACCCGGCGGCCCACTGCTCATCGTGGCCGGTCCGGGCACCGGCAAGACCCGGACCCTCACCCACCGGATCGCGTACCTCTGCGCGGAGCTGAACGTCTTTCCCGAGCACTGCCTGGCCATCACCTTCACCCGACGGGCGGCCGAGGAGCTGCGGCACCGCCTCGACAGCCTGCTCGGCCCGGTCGCCGAGGACGTCACCGTCGGCACGTTCCACGCGCTGGGGCTGACCATCCTGCGGGAGAACGCCGACGCGGCGGGCCTGCCGGCCGACTTCCGGATCGCCGACGACGGCGAGCGTGCGGCGGCCCGGGCGGAGGCCGGCGACGACCTCGCCAGCTACGTCGCGCTGCTGCGCAAGCAGGACCTGGTCGACCTGGACGAGCTGGTGAGCCTTCCGGTGGAGCTGCTGCGGGCCGACCGAAAGCTGGTCGAGCGGTACCGGGACCGCTGGCGGTGGATCTTCGTCGACGAGTACCAGGACGTCGACGCCGTGCAGTACGAGCTGCTGCGGCTGCTCAGCCCCGCCGACGGCAACCTGTGCGCGATCGGTGACCCGGACCAGGCGATCTACTCGTTCCGCGGTGCCGATGTCGGCTACTTCCTACGCTTCTCGCAGGACTTCACGGACGCCCGACTGGTCCGGCTCAACCGCAACTACCGCTCGTCGGCGCCCATCCTGGCCGCCGCCGTGCAGGCCATCGCACCCTCCTCGCTGGTGCGTGGCCGACGCCTGGACCCGGCCCGGCTCGACCCGGAGGCGCCGCTCGTCGGCCGTTACCCGGCGGCGTCAGTCGCCGAGGAGGCCGACTTCGTGGTCCGTACGGTCGACGACCTGGTTGGTGGGCTGTCCCACCGGTCGCTGGACTCGGGCCGGATCGACGGCCGCTCCACCACGCTGTCGTTCTCCGACATCGCCGTGCTGTACCGCACCGACGCGCAGGCCGCCCCGATCGTGGACGCCCTGGCCCGAGCCAACATCCCGGTGCAGAAGCGCTCACACGACCGGCTGCGGGACCGGCCCGGGGTGGCGGCCATCGCCCGCGAACTGCGGCACGCCGACGGGTTGGCCGGCTCGCTGGCCGCCCGGGTGCGCCTGGCGGGTCAGGTCGTCGCGGAACGGTTCGCGGTGCCCACCCTGGACGGCACCGGCAGCGCGGTACGCCCCGAGGACGTCCGCTCGGCGGTGGACCTGCTGACCCCGCTGGCCCGACGCTGCGGCGACGACCTGGAGGCGTTCCTGTCGCAGCTGGCCACGGGTGCGGAGGTGGACGCGCTCGACCCGCGCGCCGAGGCGGTCACGCTGCTCACCCTGCACGCCGCGAAGGGGCTGGAGTTCCCGGTGGTCTTCCTGGTCGGCGCCGAGGACGGGCTGCTGCCGCTGCGTTGGCCGGGCTCGACACCCGACGAGGACGCGGTCGCCGAGGAGCGCCGGCTCTTCTTCGTCGGGCTGACCCGGGCCCAGGACCGGCTGTACGTCAGCCACGCCGCCCGCCGTACCCGACACGGTGTGGAGCGCGACTGCGCCCCGTCACCGTTCCTCGGGGCCATCGACCCGGGCCTGTTCGAGCGGTTCGGCGAGACCGAGCCACGCCGCCCCAAGGACCGTCAGCTCCGCCTCATCTAGCGGGCTGATCAGGCCAGGAGCACGCCGAGCCAGGCACCCGCGAGCAGGGCCGGCCCGAGTGGCAGCAGGGTGTCCCGGCGGACCCGCCGCGCGGCGAGCAGGCCGAGCACCAGGGCACCGTGCAGCACGTGTGGCAGGAGCAGCCCGGCCAGCAGGGCGTCCCGGCCGAGCCAGCCGAGTGGCAGGCCGAGGACGCCGGCGAGCTTCACGTCCCCGAAGCCCAACCGGGACCCGGGCAGCAGGGCCAGCAGCACGTGCGCCGCGCCGGCGACCGCCGCGCCGCCCAGCGCACCGATCAGCCGTCCGGGAGTGCTTGCCAGCAGCGCCGCGCCGGTCAGACCACCGAGGGCCAGCACACCGGCGGCGAGGACCAGCGGGTCGGGCAGCCGCAGGCAGGCCAGGTCGACCCCGGCCAGCACCAGCCCCACCGCCGCCACCGCGAGGAACACCGGCAGCGCCGGGTCGGCACCCAGCGCGGCGGCGAGCCCGACGAACACACCCGCCGCTAGCAGCGGACTGAGCCAGGTCGAGGCGCGCCACGGTCGCGGCCGGGTCGGCGCGGTGGCGAAACGCCGGGCAACCCGGGGTACGACGACACCGACCAGCGCACCAAGCAGCGCGACCTGCACCAGCGCGGCGGCCGACATGGGCCGGAGGCTACCGCCGGTCGCCCGCTGGCACGGCCCCCGATCGTGCTTTCGCGCCCTTGCGGCGGGGCCGTTCGGTGCTCACCACCAGGGCCACGCCGGCGACGATGACCGCGCCGCCGAGCAGCACCTGCCCGGTGATCGGCTCGGCCACCAGCAGCGCGCCGAGCGCCACCGCGACCGCCGGGTTCACATAGGCGTACGTCGAGACCAGCGAGATGGGCGCGTTGTGCAGCAGCCACACGTACGCCGTGAAGGCCACCAGTGAGCCGGCGACCATGAGATAGGCCAGCGCCAGCCAGGACCGGGTGCTGACCGACGCGGGGTGGAAGTCGCTCAACTCGCCCCGGGCGGCAGCGATGACGGCCAGCGCCAGCGCGCCGGCCATCATCTCGTACACCGTCGCGACGAACGGGTCGGCGGGCATCCGGATCCGCCCCGACAGGAACGACCCGACCGACCAGGCGGTGGCAGCGGCCACCACCGTCAACGCCCCGACCACCGGCACCGCGTCCGCGCCGCCGCTGGGCAGCACCAGCAGGACCAGACCGGCGAAGCCCAGCGTCACCCCAGCGAACGTCCAGAGCGGGGGCCGGTCACCGGTCGCGGTGCGCAGCAACACGACGAGCAGCGGCACGGTCGCCACCAGCAACGCGGCGATCCCGGACGGCACCGCCACCCCGGGCGGCCCGGACTCGGCGAGCACCACCAGGCCGTTGCCGCCGGTGAGCAGGAGCACCCCGATCAGCGCGACGGAGCCGAGCTGCCGCCGGTCCACCCGGAGGGCACCCGGCCCTCGGCGCAGCCGCAGCACCACCGCCAGCACGAGACCGGCGACGGCGAACCGCATGGCGGCCGAGAGCAGCGGCGGAAGCGTCTCCACGGTGACCCGGATGGCCAGATAGGTGGAACCCCACAGGACGTAGACCACGATCAGAGCGGTCCAGATCATGGTCGATGCGGCGCCGGCGCGGCGGCCTGGGGCGGCTGCGGCACTCGGTGGAGATGAGCTCATCGGAGGACCACGCTACGGTGACCTCGGAGTCGGCGTCGCGCATTGGTGGCCGGCCTCTCACCAGCCTGGAGGGCGGCATGACGAACTACGGACCGCCGGGTAGCGGCGCCGGAGGACCGTGGCGTGGGCAGCGACCCGACGACACGCCCGAACGGCAGGCTCAGCAGCCCTATCCGCCCGCACCCCAGGGGCGGCCGGGGTCCTACGGCGACGGTTCGTACGGCGGTGTGCCCGCTGCCCCGTACGGCGGCGGGCCGGGGGCACCCTACGGTGGCGAGCGCGGTACGCCCTACGGAGGTGAACGCCCTGGGACGCCGTACGGGGCCGGCACTCCGACGCCCTACGGTGGCCGCGCTCCGACGCCCTACGGTGGCGCGTACCGGCCGGTCGAGGCGAACCCGGCGTACGGGGAGCCGTACCGGCCCGACGGTGGCCCGTACGGCGCGGACCCCTCGCCCGCCCCGGACAAGCGTGGCCGGGGGCCGCTGATCGCGGTGCTGGCCGTCGTGCTGCTGCTGATGGTGGCGGGCGGCGGCACGTACTGGTTCCTGCGCGGGTCGGACGACCCGGCCCCGGTGGTGGCCACGCCGACCGGTTCGGCCGCTGCCGGGGAGCCCAACGCGGACGTGATCGAGCCGACCGAGCCGGTGCCGAGCGCTGCGGCACCGGAGTCGTCGGCGGATCCACGGTTCGCCACGGTCGGCCAGTGTGTGCGCAACGACGGCGCGGCGGGCGGCAAACCCAAGCTGCTGATCAGTGACTGCGCGCCGAAGTCGTACGAGGTGCTGCGCCGGATCGATGGCGCGACCAGCGGTGAGCGCGATGCCGAAGCCAAGTGCGCCAAGGTCGAGGGCTATACCAACTGGTACTTCTTCGACAGCGAGTTGGACACCCTCGACTTCGTCCTCTGCCTCAAGCAGCGCTGAGGCCACCCACCCCTGGGGATGACATGACGACCTATGGTCCACCCGGTGAGGATCCGGCCCGGCAGCAGTGGGGTCCGCCGCCGGGGCCGTTCCCGCCCGCCGGGCCGACCCCGGGCCAGCCGGGGGCACCCTGGGGTCCGCCGGCACCGGGCGGGTACCCGATGCCGCCGTCCCCGCCGGCGAACAGGTCCAGCCTGAAGGTCGCCCTGATCGTCGGGCTGGTGATCCTGCTCCTGCTCTGCCCCTGCCTGGGTCTTGCCGGCTGGGCGGTCTTCAAGGTCGCCGACGACAGCAACGATGCCGCGCCGGTGCCGTCGGCGAGCGCGCCGGTCGTTCCGCCGGCTCTGCCCAGCGACGCCCCGAGCCCGGCCGCCCCGACCCCGGCCGCGCCGACGCCGGAGAGGGATGAGTTCGCCCGGGGTGACTGCGTGGTCAACGACGGCACCGAGGCCGACGCCGACCTGCGCAAGGTGCCGTGTGGTCCGAACACCTACCAGGTGCTGCTGCGGATTCCGGCGACGACCGACGGGGACCGGTGCCAGACGTTGGCACCGCAGGCGACCGCGAACTACGTGCACGACAACTCGGTCGACCTGTTCGACTACGTGCTCTGCCTGAAGAAGCGCTAGGCGATTGACAAAACTAGGGCTGTCTAGCGTGGACGCTAGACAGCCCTAGTTTTGTGTCGACGGGCTTCAACACGCCGGTAGCCCCATCTATCCATATCTAGCCTGGCCGCTAGATGGGCCGATACTCTGCGATGCGTGGATCCGGTCCGCAACCCGTACGCCCCTGGCGCCGGCCAGCGCCCGCCCGAGCTCGCCGGGCGGGGGCGGGAGCTGGACGTCTTCGACATCGTGCTGGAGCGCATCGCCCGGGGCCGCCCCGAGCGCAGCCTGATGCTCACCGGGCTGCGCGGCGTCGGCAAGACCGTCCTGCTCAACACTCTGCGGTCCCAGGCGATCAACCGGCTCTGGGGCAGCGGCAAGATCGAGGCACGCCCGGACCAGTCACTGCGCCGCCCCGTCGCCGCCGCGCTGCACATGGCGGTCCGCGAACTCGCGCCCCGGCACCGCGCGCCGGACCGGATCGACGCCTTCCTCGGCGTTCTCAAGGCGTTCGCCCAGCGGTCCGCCCCGACCGGCCGGGCCGGGGCATCGCCGAAACTGCGCGACAGGTGGCAGCCCGGCATCGACGTGCCCGCCGCCAGTGGCCGCGCCGACTCCGGCGACATCGAGATCGATCTGGTCGAGCTGCTCAGCGACGCCGCAGCCGTGGCCAGCGACGTGGGCACCGGCATCGCCATCTTCATCGACGAGATGCAGGATCTCAGTCCGGAGGACGTGTCGGCCCTCTGCGCCGCGTGCCACGAACTGTCCCAGATCGGCGCGCCGCTGATCGTCGTCGGCGCCGGCCTGCCCCATCTACCGGCCGTGCTCAGCGCCGCCAAGTCGTACTCGGAGCGGCTCTTCCGCTACCAGCGCATCGACCGGCTCGACCGGATCGCCGCCGACCAGGCGCTCTGCGCGCCGGCCGAGCGCGAGGCGGTGGAGTACGAGCAGAAGGCGCTCGACCTGCTCTACGAGAAGTCCGGCGGCTACCCCTACTTCGTCCAGGCGTACGGGAAGGCGACCTGGGATCACGCGCCGCGCTCGCCGATCACCGCCGCCGACGTTCGGGTAGCCGCTCCGGAGGCGGAGGCCGAGTTGGCGGTCGGCTTCTTCGGCTCGCGGTTCGAGCGGGCGACCCCGGCCGAACGCGAGTACATGCGGGCGATGGCCACGTTGTCCCTGGTGGAGGGCGAGTCCAGCGGAGTCACTCGTGACGACATGGACGCGGCGGTGCCCACCGCGGAGATCGCCCGCGCGCTCGGCCGCAAGCCGGCCAGCCTCTCCCCGGCCCGCGACGCGCTGATCAAGAAGGGGCTCATCTACTCGGGGGAACGGGGCACGGTGGCCTTCACCGTCCCGCACTTCGGCCGGTACCTGCGTACCCAGCCGGCCTGACCACCCCCGCACCCCTGGCCGCGCCTCAGACGGGGGACCAGGCGGCGTCTCAGACCCGGGACCAGGGCGCCGGGAAGAGCACCTCACCCTGTGGTGGCGGCGCCTCACCACTCGTCGACGGCGGCAGCACCAGCCCCTGCCACGGCTCTCCGAGCCCTGACCACGGGCTGGTCAGGCCCAGTTCTCCCGCCGGCCCGAAGCCGAAGCGGCGGTAGAAGGCCGGTGCGCCGAGAACCACGACCATCCGCTCACCCAGCTCGGTGGCCGCGTCCAACGCGGCCTGGACCACCGCCGTGCCGTGCCCGACCCGCTGTCGGTGCGGCGCGACCGCCACCGGCCCGAGGGCCAGGGCTGAACCGTCGCCACCTCGGTCGGGTCGCACCCGCACCCGGGTGAGCAGCGCGTAGCCGACGACCTCACCGCCGTACTCGGCGACCATGGCGAGCTCCGGCAGCCACGCTTCGGTGTCGCGCAGTTCGTCGACCAGGGCCACCTCCGGTGGCGTCGACACGTCCGGCCGGGCGAACGCGGCGGCCAGCACCCGACGCACCGACCCGGTGTCGGCCGGATCCTCGGGTCGAAGCCGCAGCGTCGTCACCCGCGCGACGTTACCCGTCGCGGGCGGTCCATCAGCGACGGTCGCTCGAATCGGCGTGGCGCGACGTGCACGGGCCGCCGATCCGGATCGGCGGTTGGCGGGGTAGCGGACGCCGCGACGGGGTATGACTGATCCATGACGCCCGTACGCTCCCTAGCCCGAGCCATGTTGAGCGGCATCTTCGTGGTCAGCGGATACCGCAGTCTCCGTTCCCCGGAGCGGCTGGCCAAGAAGGCCGCGCCGGTGACCGTTCGGGCGGCGCCACTGCTGCGGAAGGTGCACCCGAACTTCCCCACCGAGACCGAGCAGCTGATCCGCATCAATTCGGCGGTGCAGCTCGGTGCCGGGCTGATGCTCGCCACCGGGCGGCTGACGCGGCCCGCCGCACTGGTCCTCGCCGGCACCCTCGTGCCGACGACCATCGCCGGGCATCCCTTCTGGAACCAGGACGACGACAAGGCCACGCGCGACACGAACAAGGTTCACTTCCTGAAGAACCTTGGCCTCCTCGGCGGTCTGCTGCTCGCCGCGGCCGACACCGAGGGCAAGCCGGGTCTGCGCTGGCGCACCGGCCACCGCATCGGTCACTCTCGACGTTCCGTGGAGCGCGCCGTCCGGACGGCCAAGCGGGAGGCCCGGATCGCCGTCCGGTCCGCCGCCACCGCCCGACGCATCCCCGGCTGACCTGCGTCGATACACCTCTCCGCTGCCTCCCACCCCCACCAAGGCCGCGAATTACCTGAACCACCCGGTAGGCGTTAACGCGGTGGAAATGTCAAAAACATGTGTGGGATCGGACACGGTCGCATAACGCGGGAGGCACTGACGTGAGGCGCCGTTCTAGGCTCCGTGCAGGACCTGGACGGATCGGACGACCTTGGTACGGGGGTGGCCACGCCATGCCGACGATTGTCGGTAGACGGGCGGACCGCCTCGCCCCAGTCCAACGCGTGATGCGTGGGATCGATCGCAGGAACGTCGTACGGGGTGCCATCGTGGCCGCCGTCGCCTATGCCGCATGGCTCGCGATCGGCGAGTTCGGGCGACCGTACAACTTCTTCGACATGAAGATCTACCACGGTGCGGTGGTGTGGTGGGCGAGCGGTCACGAGCTCTACGAGTTCATCGCGCCCGGCACCACGCTCGGCTTCACCTACCCGCCGTTCGCCGGGCTCGTCATGCTGCCGATGGCGCAACTTCCGATCGGCGGGGCCGGGGTGGTCAACGCCCTCGCCAGCATCGCCGCGTTGGCGCTGGTCCTGGCCGGGCTGCTCCGTCCCATCGTCGACCGCCTGGGCTGGCCACTGTGGTTCACCGTCGCCGTGGCGGTGCCGCTCGCCGCCGCCATCGAGCCCGGCCGGGAGACCCTCGGCTACGGCCAGGTCAACATCCTGCTGTTCGCCCTGATCATGGCCGACCTGATCGGGCTCCGCTGGCGCTCGCGCCGAGGCACCCACTACGCCGCGACGGACGGCCCCCTGCTGCGCTTCGTCTACAGCGGCGCCTGGGCGGGCGCCGGCATCGGCCTGGCCACCGCGGTCAAGCTCACCCCGGCGCTGTTCATCGCCTACCTGCTGATCACCCGCCAGTGGCGGGTGGCGGCCACCGCGATCGGCACCACGATCGGCGTGACGGTGGGGTCCTTCGCGATCGTCGGCGACGAGTCGCGGACGTACTTCGGCAGCGTGTTGTGGCAGACCGAACGGGTCGGCGCGGCCGACATGACGCCGAACCAGTCGCTCGCCGGCCTGCTGGCCCGGCTGTACGACTCGATCGACACGCCCGGTCTGCTCTGGTTCGCCTTCTCGGTGCTGCTCCTGGCGCTGGGCCTGTCGCGGGCGGCCAGTTCCCGCGCCGACGGTGACGAGCTGACCGCGTTCACGCTGGTCGGGCTTACCGCCAACGTGATCAGCCCGATCTCCTGGACGCACCACCTGGTCTGGGTGATCCCGGCGATCATCGTGCTGGCAGACGCGGCGGTCCGTCGCCGGGAGGCGAGCCGGGGAGTGACGCAGCGCGGCGGGCAGGGCGCGGCGTTCGGCGGGCTGACCGGGCTCAACGGCCTCCGCCCACCGATCTGGTACCCCACGCTGACCGGGCTGCGGCACGGCGTCGCCGCAGTCGGGCTCTACCTGCTCTTCTTGATCTCCCCGATCTGGCCGTACGAGCACCAACTGCCAGAGGAGTCGCACTACCAGGACGGCCTGTTCGGTGCGCTTATGGAGAACTCACTGGCGCTCGCGCTGATCGTGCTGGTAGCCGCGCTGCCGTGGCGCCCCGGCGCCGAACCGGCGTTCTACGGGGAACGCCTCAGCCGCACCGCGATGGTCAACGGCCGACGCTGAGCGGTCAGGGGCAGTTGACCCATTCCTCGGTGCCGTCGGCGAACACCTGGCGCTTCCAGATCGGCAACCGCGCCTTGGCCTCGTCGACGAGCCGGGCACAGGCCGCGAAGGCGGCCGCGCGGTGCGCGGTGCTCACCGCGGCGACCAACGCCACGTCACCGATCGCCAGCGGACCGACCCGGTGCGAGACCGCCACCGCGTAGACGTCGGGCTCGGCGGCGATCTCGGCGGCCACCTCGCGCAGCACCTGCGCGGCGCTCGGGTGCCCCTCGTACTCCAGGCTCACCACCGGCCGCCCGTGGTCGTGGTCGCGGACCACGCCCTGAAAGGAGACGACCGCCCCGGCCCTCCGGTCGGCGACCGCCGCCTCGTGCGCGGCGAGGTCGAGCGGCTGGTCGGTGACCTCGCCGAAGGTGATCACTGGTGAGGTCACGACGCCCATTCCCCAGGCAGCGACGGCAGCGGCACGATCGGCACCCGGTCACCCTGCTCGCCACTGGTGCCGGGCCGGATGACGGCGAACCCGTCGGCACCGGCGAGGCCGCGTAGCATCGCCGAACCGACGTGCCGCACCGGATGGGCGGTGCCGGCGGCCCGGTCCAGCCGGACCAGCGCCAGGTGGGTGTGATTGCCGCGACCGGGCACCGCCTCGGCCAACGTGGCCTGCGGTAACACCGGCATCGAGCGGCCCTGGAGCCCGGCGAGCAGCGGGGCGACCAGCGACACCAGCGCGACGATGGCCGACTGTGGGTTGCCGGGCAGACCGGCGACGAACCGGACCCGCCCGTCGTGGCCGGCCAGCCTGGCCAGCAGCATCGGGAAGCCCGGCCGGACCGCCACCGTGTTGACCACATAGTCGGCGCCCAGCGCCTCCAGGGTCGGGTGCAGGTGGTCGACCGGGCCGTGCATCGTGCCGCCGGTGGTGCAGACCAGGTCGGCGTTGGCCAACGCCGAACGCAGGGCCGCCACGTGCGCGGGCAACGTGTCGGCCACCGGCCCCACCACGTCCGACGGGCGGACCTGGCAGCCGTAGCGCCGGAGCCACGCGGGCACCGCCGGCCCCAGCGCGTCACGCACCCGGCCCGCCGCAGGCGGACCGGCGGTGAGCAGCTCGTCGCCGAAGACCAGCAGCGCCGCCCGCGGCGCCCGCCGGACCCGCAGCGTGTCGTGCCCGCAGGAGGCGGCCAGGCCGATCACCGCCGGGTCGACCGGCGTGCCGACGGGCAACAGCTCCTCATCGGCGTACGCCTCCTCGCCCGGCTGCCGCCACTCCGGCGCCTGCCGGGGGGTGCCGCTGACCAGGCCCTCGGTGACGGTGGACTCCTCGACCCGCAGCACGGCCGTGGCGCCCTCGGGCACCATGGCCCCGGTCGCGATCTCGACGGTCGTGCCCTCGTCGACGAGCGGTGCGGGAGTGTTGCCAGCCAGCACCCGGCCGACGACGCGCCACGGCCCGGCACCCCGCACGGCCCAGCCGTCCACGCTGGAGGTCGGGAAGGCGGGCAGGTCGGTGCGGGTGGTCAACGGCTCGGCCAGGGTCAGCCCGTCAGTGTCGGCCAGCGGCCGGGCGACGGCGGGGAGCGCGGCGGCCAGGCCGACCGCGTAGACCCGGGACCGCGCCTCCTCCCACCCGGCCGGCGGGGGCGCGGCGACCCGGTCCGCGGTTGGTGCGGTTTCCGTGCTCACCTGTCGAGCCTATCGGGGCGGACCGACACCCGGTCAGTGGTCGCCGCCGCGAAGTTGGTCGACGGTGTGCCCGAGGATCGGCCCGAGCACGGCCAGCCCGTCGCGGGCGCCACCGGTCGAGCCGGGCAGGTTGACCACCAGCATCCGGCCGGCCACCCCCGCCAACCCACGGGACAACGCCGAGGTGGGCACCCGGTCGCGGCTGTGCGCGCGAATCGCCTCGGCGATGCCAGGGATCTCGTAATCGAGGACGGCCCGCGTCACGTCCGGTGTGCGGTCCGACGGGGTGACCCCGGTGCCACCGCTGGTCAGCACCACGTCGATGCCATCGGCGAGGGCATCCTCCAGGGCCCTGCCGACCGGCTCACCGTCGGGCACCACCACCGGCTCGTCGACCTCACAGCCCAGCTCGCGCAGGCCGGCGACGAGCAGCGGCCCACTGGTGTCGGCGTAGACGCCGGCCGCCGCCCGGTTGGACGCAACGATCACCCGTGCCCGGATCACGGCCGGTCCTCCGGTCGGACCCACTCGCCGGTCTTGCCGCCCTCCTTGCGCAGCACCCGGACCGCCTCAACCGAAGCAGCCGGATCGACCGCCTTGACCATGTCGACCAGGGCGAGACCGGCGACCGCGACTGCGGTGAGCGCCTCCATCTCGACCCCGGTCCGGTCGGCGGTGCGGGCGGTGGCGGTTATCTCCACGGTGTCGGCGGTCAGCCGCAGGTCGACGGTGACACTGTGCAGGGCGATCGGATGGCAGAGCGGGATCAGCTCCGGGGTGCGCTTGGCCCCCATGATGCCGGCGAGCCGCCCGACCGCCAGCGCGTCGCCCTTGGGCAGCCCGTCACGGTGCAGCAGGTCGACAACCTCGGGCGTGGTCCGCAGGCGGCCCGCCGCGACGGCCAACCGCCCGGTCACCGGCTTGGCGGAGACGTCGACCATGCGGGCCGCGCCGGCGTGGTCGACGTGGCTGAGCTGCGCGGGTTCGGTCACGGCCGTGAGCCTATCGGTGCGGTACGACGCGAAAGTGCTCGGAAGGAGCGGCGTCCCGTCCGTCGCCGGGTGCGTAAGCGCACTCGCGGGAGCACCGCTCCTTCCTCGCCGACCTGCCGCCGAAGTCGCTGGGGGGGACCTGGCAGCAGGCGTCGTGTCGACGACCCGGTTCTGCCCGTGGGCAGAACCTCCCCCGTTCGTCGATACGGCGCAGAAGCTATCGGGTCCGGCGATAAGAAATCGATAAGAGCAGTCTGCGCAGGTCAGCGCTCTGCTTGCGCCGCGTCCAGCTCGGCGAGGCGCCGCTCGGCGTCGAAGCGCTCCGGCACACCCATCCGCCGAAAGATCGCCAGCGCCCGTTCCCAGTACCGTCTGGCCTCGGCCCGGTCGACGCCAGCGAAGTGTTCGGCCAGCCCGGCCAGCGCCCGGCCCTGCTCGTACGGGTGCGAGATACGGGTCGCCAACCGCAGTGCCGCCTCGTGCATCCCGGCCGCCTCGCCGTCTCGCCCCTGAGCTCGCAGGGTTTGCCCGAGCTCGTTCAAGGCCGCCGCCTCCACGTGCCGTTCTCCCGAAACGATCGACAGTTTCCGGGCCACCTCGTGCTCCTGCTCGGCCTCCGCGAGCCGGCCGAGACTGCGGTATGCGATCCCGAGGTCGTTACGCACCTCCGCCTCGGCGTACCGGTGGCCGGTGCGCTCACGCAGGGCCAACGAGGCCAGGAGGATCCGGACCGCTTGGGGAAAGTCGCCCATACGGATTCGCACGGTCCCGATGTGGCTGAGGGCGTTGAGCACATGGAATTCGTTGGAGTTCGTCCGCGCCCACGCCAGGTGGCGACGGTGCAGTCGCAACGCCTCCTCGTAGCGTCCCAGCGCCATGAGTGCCAAGCCAAGGTTCGGCAGCAGAATTGGAACCCCGATATTGCCGTACACCTTGTAGTCGCGCAGGCACTCAAAGCCAAGCGTCACGGCCTCGGTGAACTGGCCGCTCCACCAGTAGACAGCGGCAAGGTTGGCCCGGTAACGCGCTGTGCTCAGCACGTCCCGGGAGTCACGCGAGAGGGCGACCGAGCGGGTCAGATGATCGAGCGCTTTGTGGTTGTCGCTGGTTCGAACGTAAGCCGATGCCAGGTAGTTGTTCACCAACGCCATCGCGTCGACGTCCCCCACCGCTTCAGCCGCCATCAGCGCGACGCGGTGGGTCAGGATGATGTCCTCGTAGTAACCACGCATGTAACAGAATCGCCAGAGGGCGCGGGCCAGTTGCCAAGAGTGCTGGTAGAAGCCGCCCTCGTGTGCTGAGAACACCATCGTCACCAATTCCGTCCGCTCCGCCTCCAACCAGCCGACGGTCGGTTCCCCCATGGCCTCGACCAACTCGGGCCGTTCGAAAGGGGGACGATTCACCTGGGCATTGATGACACCGGGCTCCAGCAGACCGGCAACCCTGAGGGCCACCTCCAGCGTAAAGTCGAACAAATGTGCCAGCGCGATCCTCCGGTCGCTCGCGGAGTCGGTGCGAATGCTCAGCTCGACGGAGTACTGGCGCATGAGGTCGTGCAATCGGTACCTCGTTGAGTCCAGGTCCTCCACCAGGTTCCGGTCGACGAGGTCGTCGAGCGCCGCGTGAGCTTGCGCCACCGTCAGACCGGTCAGTGCGGCGACCGCCGGCGGGCTGAATCGACTACCGGGATGCAGACCCAGGAACCGGAAGACTCGCCTGGTCGACTGTGGGAGAGGTTCGTAGGAAGCGGCGAAGGCACCGGTGACGGTGCTCTCTTCCCCCGCGAGATGGTGCAGGGTGAGCGTGGCGTCGGTCATCTGTTCTGCGAGGTCCGCCAACCGCCAGCCCTTGCGATGCGCCAGTCGGGCACCAGCCAGCCGGATCGCCAACGGAAGGTGGCCGCACCGCCGGACGACCTCGGCGGCAGCCTCCGGCTCGGCGTCAACACGAGCTCGACCAACACTCAGTGCGAGGAGGTCCAGGCTCTCTTCGGGGTTCATCACCGGCAACGTCTGCGAAGGCCCGAGGTCCGGATGGGAGAGTCGTCGCCGTGACGTGACCAGCACGACGGCGGTCGGCTCCGTCGGCAGGAGGGGCATGATCTGCTCGCTGCTCGCGGCATTGTCAAGAACGATGACGGACCGCCTACGGCCAAGCTCTCGTCGCCACAGGTCCACCCGGGCGTCGAACTCGGCCGGAACCTGATCGGCTGGCACCTCAAGCTGCCGAAGCAGGGTGAGCAGCGCGCTCGCTGGTTCGACCCTGTTCTTCTCGCCGTGGCCGCACAGGTCGATGAACAACATGGCGTCCGGGTACTGCTCGGAGAGTCGGCGGGCCAGGTGTACGGCGAGGGTCGTCTTGCCGCTACCGGCCATCCCGTCGAGGATGTGCACGGCCGGCACCCGATCCTCGACCCGCCGCGTCTCCGCCACCAACCGCGACAACACGTCTCCCCGACCGACGAAGTCGGTGACTCCCCGGGGTAGGTGGTCCACCGGGCTGACCTTGCGTGTTTGCTCGGTCGAGTCACCCGCCACGCTGGGGGCGATCGTCGCGGATCGCCCTCTCTGACTCCCCTCCTGAGCGGGGACGGCGGACAGCAAACTCGGAGCCTCGGTGACGATCCTGCGGCGCAGTTCTTCGATATTGACCCCGGGGGCCATTCGCAACTCCACGGCCAGCCGTGTTCGGATCTCGTCGTAGACGACGAGCGCCTCCGCGTTGTCCCCGCGCTGGTGCAGAGCCTGCATGAGAAGGACGTACGCCGGCTCGCGGAGCGGATGGCGGGCGACCACCTCCCGAAGCGATGGGATCGCCAGGTCACTCCGGCCTGATCGCAGCTGGACATCGGCGAGGAGTTCCGTCGCCAACAGCCGTTCCTCTTCGGCGGCCACGGTCCGGGCGGTCAGGACGGGTCCGAGCGGGACACCAGCGAGCATCGCGCCCTGCCACCGGGCTAGTGCGCGACCGAGCAACTCCGCAGCCTGGTCCACGTGGCCGGCTGTGAGCGCTTCGTGACCTGCTCTCCGCTCCAACTCGAAGCAAAAGACGTCAATCAGTTGAGGTGGCACGTCGAGCCGATAGCCGTTCCGCTGCCGCACGATAGCTCCGTGACCTGGCTGCAAAGACTCGAAGCCTCGGCGCAGATTGGCGGCGTAGGTCTGCACATTCGCTACTGCGGATCGCGGAGGGCAATCGGGCCATAACTCATCAACCAGATCGTCCAACGTCACCAACTGAGCAGGCTGAGCTGCGAGCATCGCGAAGATTGTCTGCTGTTTTGGTGTACCCAGGCGCAAAGTGCGTGTGGGGAGCTGCACCGAGAGGCCGCCAAGGACTCGAATCTCCACCTGTCCCCCCGCTCCAACCGTGACGATGTATCCAGTTGATCACACGCGAAGCCTATGGTCCCCGCCCTCACCTCGGACTACGTCGACCTGAGCGTCAGCTGGAATGATGCTCACATGCCCGCCCACAAACGACCCCGTTCGCTCGCCAATGGGCCCGAAGTGCGGATGATGCCGCAGGCGAGCGGCCGCAACACTGAATGCAGCCTCCAACTCCGGGATCTATGACCATGGCGCCTACGCGCCAACGACCCGCACTCCTGAGCGCTCCGCTCAGGAGTGCGGACAGAAAGTGACATATGCGCTGCAGCTTGGCTAATGTTGCGCATACCGACATTTATTGCTGCTAACCGCATCGAGTTCACCTTAGGCTCTCCTCACGAAAGACACCCGGGACACGGAACGAAGTCCCGGGCGGACGAGAGTGGAGGGAGCGTGCAATGCGCGGCAGCGACTGGATGTGACATGGGAGCGGCACCCAGCGGTATGCTCCCGTCGTCAGCGCGTGACTGTCGGCGACGACAGGAGCTTCATGGGTCGGGTGTCACCAAAGAGCCCCAGGACGGACCGGCACCTCCTGCTGCTCGTCGGCCTCATCGTCGTAGTGGCAATCGCCCCTACGGCCGTAGCTGGCGCCGACGTCCTAACCCACCCCCCTGTGTCGGTGGGCGACGCGGCGACCTTCGTCGCACTGACCTTCATGACGGCTCTCGGCACGATCGTCATGGCACCTATCCGCATCCGCTCCACCACCCACGCCATCACCTGGGTCGAAACCGCGATCGTGATCGGGCTGGCCGTCGCACCACTCTCCTGGGTGGTGCTGGCCACTGGGGCCGGCGTCGGTATCGCCTCAGCCATCATGAAGCTGCCACCGATCAAGGCAGCGTTCGGCGTCAGCAAGAACATTCTGGTGGCTGGCGGGGCGGGTGCCACCGCTCTGGCTGTCCACTGGCAGTGGCCACCGGCCGGCGTTGCGGAGCTGGCCACTCTGCTCGGGGCGATCTACCTGGTTGCCGCACTGTTGGACGACCTGCTGGCAATCCCGGTCATCGCGCTGGCGACCGGGACTCGGATCTCCCGTCAGTTCCTGAACAACCTCGACCTTCGGCTGGCCGGCTTCGGCGTGCGCTTCGTCGTGGCCCTTTGCACGCTATTCATCCTCTGGGCGGATCCTCGTCTGCTGCTTGCCGTCCCGCCCCTGGTCCTGAGCCTGCACCTGGCCTACTCCGCGCGGATCCGGGGCCGCACCGAACAGCAGGCGTGGCAGCGCCTCGCCCGCACCACCGACGCGCTCAACGTGGTCGACCTGGACAAGGTCCTCACCACCGCCGTCACCCAGGCGGCCGAGTTGTTCTCCGCCGACGAGGTCGAGATCGAGCTGCGCGACGGTGGTCGCACCGTGCGGGGTGGCACTGGCGGCATCACCGTCGACGGCCCGACCGGCACGCCCACCGACGTGGACGGCACCGTCGTGCCCGCGCCGTTGGAGGGCCATGACCGCTCCGTCGACGTCGGCACGCTGCGACTGCGCTTCCGCGGCCCGGTGCGGCTCTCCGAGCGGGAGCAGTACACGCTGCGCACCTTCGCCTCCGCGCTCTGCACGGCCGTCCGCAACGCCCAGGCGTACGCCGAGTTGGCCCGGGTCGCCGACGAGCACGCGTACGCGGCCTCGCACGACGCGCTCACCGGCCTGGCCAACCGCCGGCACCTCCTCGACGAGGGCACCGAGCAGTTGAGCACCCGGCACGCGGACGGGGTGACCGCGCTGGTGTTGATCGACCTCAACCACTTCAAGGAGGTCAACGACACGCTCGGCCACGCCGCTGGCGACCAGGTGCTGGTGCAGGTCGCCGACCGGTTGCGCAGCGCCGCACAGGGCAGTGACCTGGTGGCGCGGCTCGGCGGCGACGAGTTCGCCGTACTCCTGCGCGGGCTGCCGGCCCCCGCGATCGCCGCACACCGGGCCGAGACGTTGCTCGCGGCGTTGCACGAGCCGTTCGAGTTGGACGGCATGCGGATCAGCGTGGAGGCCAGCGGCGGGATCTCCGCCGCCCCGGCCAGCGGCGGCATGGCGGAGTTGCTGCGCCGCGCCGACGTGGCGATGTACCAGGCCAAGCGGACCGGGCAGCGGATCTCCTCGTACGCCCCGACCCGGGACACCGCCGACCTGGGCCGCCTCACCCTCGGCGGCGACCTGCCGCGGGCCGTCGCCGACCATGAGTTCATCGTCAACTTCCAACCGATCGTCGACCTGGGCACCGGCGAGGTGACCAGCGCGGAGGCGTTGGCCCGCTGGCATCACCCCACCCATGGCCTGATCGATCCGCTGCGTTTCCTGGAGGCGGTGGAGCGCTCCGGCCTGTTGCCGGCCTTCGCCGAGGCGATCCTCGACCAGGCGCTGATCGCGGCGGCCGACTGGCGGGACGCCGGCTTCGACATACCGGTCGCGGTGAACGTGTCCCCGCGCAGTCTGCTCGACGCGCGGTTCCCGGGCTCGGTGCTGGCCCGCCTGCGCGCCCACGACCTGCCACCGAACCGGCTGGTCCTGGAGTTGACCGAGACGTTGACGCTCAGCCAGCTCGACGTGGTCGACCGGGTGTTGAGCCGGCTGCGCGACGAAGGCGTCCGGCTGGCGCTGGACGACTTCGGCACCGGCTACTCCTCACTCTCGCTGCTCTCCCGCATCCCGGTGCACGAGTTGAAGATCGAC
Organism: Micromonospora sp. NPDC047527; assembly: GCF_040643015.1. Lineage (NCBI taxonomy): Bacteria > Bacillati > Actinomycetota > Actinomycetes > Micromonosporales > Micromonosporaceae > Micromonospora > Micromonospora sp. NPDC047527. The sequence goes on from NZ_JBEYTK010000002.1 coordinate 138,828, forward strand.
CGGAGTTTCGTCACGACGATGGAGAGTTCGGCGGAGGCAGCAGCCGTCATCCGTTCCACCCTCGACCTGGGTCGCAGTCTCAACCTGGACGTGGTCGCCGAAGGCGTGGAGAGCGAGCCGCAGCGACGCGCCCTCTGGGAGTTGGGCTGCGTCGCCGGCCAGGGCCACCTGTTCGCCCGGCCGATGCCCGCCGGCACGCTGCTCGCCGCGTTGCAGCGGGGTTCGGGTGGCCGACCCGGCGCTCTGGCACCGCCGCTGCACGACACCGGCGCGGTGATCCGACTGACTCAGCCCCGCCGCCAGGGTGGCCGGTCCCGCCCCGACAACCTTCCCCACCTGCCCGCCTGACGGTCCGGCACCGGCCTACGGCAGTGTTCGCGGGGCGGCCCACGGCGACACGGACAACCGGGTGAGCAGCGAGGTCTGCCAGACTGACGCCCGTGATCGCCGACCCCCCGACCGCCCGCCACCGTCGCTGGCGAACGCTCGACAACGCCGCCGGCGGGCTCGCCCTCGACCTCGGCCTCTACGCCGCCTCGGCCCTCTTCGCGGCGATCACCGCGGTCACCTCGACCCTGCTGCCGCATCGGGCCTGGGGTGCGGTCGCCGCCGTCGGATACCTGGTCGCGGCCCTGGCGGTGGTCGTCCAACTCCTCCTGCGTAGGCGCACCCCCACATCGCAACTGGTCGGCCTGCCGGCACGCTGGGCGGTCACCGCGTTCGCGTGGGCGAGCACCGCGCTGCTGCCCGTGATCTGGCAGAGCATCCAGCGGGCCAGCGGACGAACCGACCGGGCGCAGGAGGAGGTGCTAGTCGTGGAGCAAGCCGGCATCCGCCTGCTGGAGCACGGCACCCCGTACCTCGGCCGCGACGCGATCGCCGCCCTCCCACCGGGCGAGCAACTCCTCGGTTACACCCCCTACCAGCCCGGCATGGCGATCTTCGGCCTGCCCCGGGCGCTTGTCGACGCTCCGTGGACCGACGCCCGGGTGTGGTTCGCGGTGGGCACCGCGCTGGCAATCGCCCTGGCCGTGAACGCCCTTCGCACGGCACCCGCCACCCGCCCCGGCGGGGATCACCGGCGAGGCGGCGCGCTGCTGCGGGGCGTACAGGCCGCCACCGTCCTGCCGGTCTGCGCGCTCACCCTCGCCACCGGCGGCGACGACCTGCCCGTACTCGCGCTCTGCCTTCTTGCCCTCGCGCTCGCCGCCGCCGACCGGCCGGGCCAGGCCGGCCTCGCGGTCGGGCTGGCCGGCGCGCTGAAGCTGTTCGCCTGGCCGGTCGCCCTCGTCCTGATCGTCTGGGGTCTGACCCGACGGGCCGGCACCCGGGTCGCCGCCGGCGCGATCGGACTGCCCGTCGCCGCGCTGCTCCCGGCCCTGCTGGTCGACCGCGACGCGCTCACCGAGAACGTGCTGCGCTTCCCACTCGGCCACGGCCTGGTCACCAGCCCGGCGCAGTCCCCGTTCCCCGGCTACCTGATCGCCACCGCGCTGCCCGCCGGCCGGCTGGTCGCCACCGCCCTGCTGCTCGCGGCCGGCGTGGCCATCGCCGTCCGGCTCGTCCGCCGACCGCCCCGCACCGCCGTCGCCACCACGCTCATCTGCGGGTACGGGCTGCTCGCCGCAATCGCTCTGATGCCCTCCACCCGATTCGGCTACCTGCTCTACCCGTTGGCCCTGCTCGCCTGGGCGCCCGCCCTGCACCACCCGGCACCCGCCGTGTCGATCACACCAGCACCCGATCAGCTGTCCGGTCGGGCCACATCGGCGTAACTGTCGGGCAGAACGACGCCGCAGGGCGTAGACCTGAAGGCATGACCACGTACCGCGACCGCGCCGAGGCGGGCCGGGTCCTCGCCGACCGGCTCACCGCACTCGTCGGCCAACCGGACGTCGTCGTCCTCGGCCTGGTCCGCGGCGGCATGCCGGTGGCCCGGGTGATCGCCGAACGGCTCGGTGCGCCCCTGGACGTGCTCGTCGTCCGCAAGCTCGGCATGCCTTGGGCGCGGGAGGTCGCCTTCGGCGCGGTCGGCCCAGGCGGCGTGCAGGTGCTCAACGACGTGGTGGCCAGCCGCCTCAGCAGCGACGACATCGCCGACGTCAACCACCGTGAACTGGCCGAGTTGGAACGCCGGGAACAGCTCTACCGGGGCGGCCGGGCACCGCTGGACCTCACCGGCCGGACCGCGGTGATCGTCGACGACGGGCTCGCCACCGGTGCGACCGCGCGGGCCGCCGTCGAGGTCGTCCGCCGGCTCGGCGCCCGCCGGGTGGTGGTCGCGGTGCCGGTCGGCGCGCAGGAGGCGTACGAACTGCTGGCCTCCGAGGCCGACCAGGTCGTCTGCGCCCAGCGCCCACCGGACTTCGGCGCGGTGAGCCTCTACTACGACGACTTCCACGAGGTGTCCGACGACGAGGTGATCGAGTCGCTCACAGCAACTGCATAGCCAGACCGGGTACCGTCTGGTGATGAGTCTTACCTGTCCCAAGTGTCATGGAGAAATGCGTCAGTACGAGCGCAGCGGTGTCGTCATCGACCAGTGCGGGGAGTGCCGGGGCATCTTCCTCGACCGCGGCGAGTTGGAGAAGCTGTTCGAGGCGGAGGCCAACTGGAGCCGCCAGCAGGCCGGCAATGCGCCGCCGCCGCCCGCCCAGCAGCCCGGCGGTTACCCGCCACCGCCGCCCGCCCAGCAGCCCGGTGGCTACCCGCCGCCGCACGCCCCGGCGCAGCACCAGCCCGGTTACGGCGCCGTGCCGCCACCGCCACCGCCCGCGCACGGCTACCCTCCGGCACCGGCCTACGGCCAGCACCAGGGCTACCACGGGCACTACAAGCGCAAGAAGCGCAAGGGCTTCCTCGACGAGATGTTCGGCTGAGCCCAGACCGACATCCCGCCCGGGCCGATCCAACGTGACCGGCCCGGGCACATCGCCCACCCCGTCGACGGTTGGCGGGTGCAACGGTCCGTGCGGTCCGCGCCCCGCGTCGACCGACCCCGAGGGGTACGTGAGCACGCAGGGCCACGTACTGCGCGTATCGGACTTCCTCGCGACCCTGACCACCGAGGCGGTCGTCCATCACCTGGACCTGACACCGGCCCTACCCGACGCGCCGCCGCCCGGCCCACCGGCCGTACGCGCCGCGGTGGCCACCATGGATGGCCTGCTCAGCGACGACGCGGTTCGCCCGACCGCCTGGGACGACCCACGAGTTCCTGCTGAAGGCGACCGGCCGGCTCCCGCTCACCGACCGGGACCGGTTGGAGCTGGGCGAGTCGGCGGGCTGGTTCCCGCTGCTCAGCTGATCGGCGCGGCGGCCGCCGGGCCTCTCAGCCGATGGCCATGTCGACGAAGCGGGACAGGTGCAGCTGCGCCGCGACGGTCACGGTGTCGGTCGGACCATTTCGATGCTTGGCAATGATGAAATCCGCCTCGCCCGCCCGCGGTGACTCCTTGTCATAATAGTCATCACGGTGCAAAAGTATCACTACGTCGGCATCTTGTTCAATTGAGCCAGACTCTCGCAAATCGGACAACTGGGGGCGCTTGTCGGTGCGCTGCTCGGGGCCACGGTTGAGCTGACTGACCGCGATCACCGGGCACTCGACCTCCTTGGCCAACAGCTTCAGGCCACGGGACAGATCCGCGACCTCCTGCTGACGGCTCTCGGTGCGCTTCGGTGAGGTCATCAGCTGGAGGTAGTCGACCACGATCATTTTGAGGTCGTGCCGCTGCTTGAGCCGCCGCGCCTTGGCCCGGATCTCCATGAGGTTCATGCTCGGCGTGTCGTCGACGAAGAGCGGCGCCTCGCTGATCTCGCCCATGCAGCGGGCCAACTTGGTCCAGTCGTCGTCGGAGAGTTGCCCGCTGCGCAGCACGTGCAGCGGCACCCGCGCCTCGGCCGAGAGCAGTCGCATGACAATCTCGACCTTGCTCATTTCGAGCGAGAAGATGGCGGCAGCCTGGTTGGCGCGAATGGCAGCATTTCGGGCAAAGTCCATGCTGGCCGTGCTGTTGTGGGTAGGAATCATCGCCCGGCTGGCCAGGTAGAGATGCTCGGGGTTGTCGACCGTGACGCACCGGACCGGCACGCTCGGGACCGGACGGACGTCGACGATGTACCGCGACGCCGTCCGGACGTCGGAGCTGCTTCGGCGGCGTTCGGCGTGCGCATCCTGCTTGCGCTTGAGCCGGAAGATGACATCCGGGGTGGAGAAGTTCAACGTGTACGCGATCGACGACTCGCGTGTGCGGCCGCGTACCGGCTTGGCGTTGACCGTGCAGCGGTAGCCGAGGCTGACAATGAGTTCACGTACGTCCTCTGCCAACCGCTTCGAGGTCGACGTGTACTGCAGGTTACCGGCGGGGGCGACGGTGCCGTCGGTGTCCATCAGTCCAGCCAGGAGCGCGCGACGCTGCGTCTCGGAGGCGCGCAGGTAGACGCCCGGGATGTGTTTGTCCTCCGCTACCCCGACCTGACGCAACAGCCCGACGAAGGAACCGTTCCGGTGACGGCCGCCAGCACACTTCCTGGTCGCCGGATTCTCCCGCAACGCCCTGGTGGAAACGCCACAGTCCACGCAGACGCCGTTCCCCTGAGCAGCCGACGTGGGCTGCAGCAGAATGGTGTAGACCATCGGTCCGCTGGGCCGCACGACAAAGCCGTCCGCCTCGACGTGCGTGAGCATCTCCGGATCTGCGGTGGTGAAGCGGCTGGCGCCGGTGTGCCCGTCCCCGAGCCACGTTCCCAAGGTGTAGGGCGGAACCAGCAGCTCGCGGTCCGGGAGTTGGATGGGAGCGCAATTCCGTACGGCATGGTTGAGCCGCCGCTCGGCGGTATCAGTACGCAGCGTGGCCGCGATCTCAGCAGTGGTGACGACACCGTCGTGGTCGGCCCGGCTGCCTGCGTTGACCTCCCGCTCGGCTCGTTCAAGAAGCGCGGTCAGCAGCGGACCGGTCGGGTAGCCGGGCGCCGTCCAGTTCCGTGTCCTGCCGTTGCGGACGATAGGACGGCTGATCCGGCCGATCGATCCGACCTCACGGGCGACCGTGTGCAGGACATGCCGGAACTCTGGCCCGACCTGCCCGATCGTGTCGAAGAGGGTGATCGGCTGGTTTCGCACGGCGCTGAGCGTCTTGTGGGCCGCACGTAGGTTGGCCAGCGACGATTCGGGCCAGTGCCGCTTCCGCCGTGCCGGGTCCTGCCGCCGACTCGCTCGGGTGGTCGTCTTCCACAGATGCTCCGCGTCCGCCACGATGACGGTGCCGTCGGAGAACTCCACCTCATAGCAGGGACGGTCGCGCATCACATCGAAGGCGTGTGTGACAGTGGTCGGGGAGCCGTCCGCCGCCAGTAGTTGATCGCCCGCCTTGACCTCGCCCATCGTGGTCCAGCCATCCGGCGTCGGCAGCGGGGTGTCGAGCGCGAGCGCCTTACCCAGACCGGGCCGGCCAGCCACGATGATCAACTGCCCAGCGTGGAGACCGTTGAGCAGCCGGTCCAGGTCGGTGAAGCCGGTCGGGACGCCGGTCATCATTCCGCCCTGCGCGCCCACCGCCTCGATCTCGTCGAGCGTCGGCTGCAACATGTCGGCCAAGATCGCGAAGTCTTCGCTGACCCGGCGCTCGGTGACGTCGTAGACGGCCTGCTGGGCAAGGTCCACGACGTCGTCGACGTCGCGGCTGCCACCGCTCGCCGTCCCGTACCCGAGTTGCACGATCTTGGTGCCGGCCTCGACCAGCCGGCGCAGCACCGCCCGCTCGCTGACGATCCGCGCGTAGTACGCGGCGTTCGCGGCCGTGGGCACGCTCGCGATGAGGGTGTGCAGATAGGGTGCGCCGCCGACGCGTACCAGGTCGCCGGAGTCGGCGAGCGCCGCCGCAACGGTGATCGAGTCAGCCGGCTCACCCCGGCCGTAGATGTCCAGGATGATGTCGAAGATGGTGGCGTGGACCGGCCGGTAGAAGTCGTTCGTCTTGAGGATCTCGACGACGTCGGCGATGGCGTCCTTGGAGAGCAGCATTCCACCGAGGACGCACTGCTCGGCGGCGACATCCTGGGGTGGGGTCTTGTCGAACTGGCCGTCCCGCTGCGCGGGTGGCTGGCCGCCGCCGGAGCGTGACTCCGCCCGCATGTCGTCGGTGACCGACACGGGTCCCCCCTCCACTGCGCCGGATCCGATCCCAGCTTTACCGCTGGGGTACGACACTTCTCCTCGACCGGGCCGGTCGATCGGGGGCCATCGTGCCGGCGGTCGAGGGCCAACCATACGGACCCCGAGGTCAGCCACTCAACAAGGCCGGTGGACGAGCCTCGGGACAACCTGTGGACGCAGGTGGACGAGCATGTGCGCAGCGTGTGCACAGGGTGTGGATAACCGTTGGGGAATTCTCGGCGAGAAGCCTCTGACCTGCTGATATGCGATCCCCAGCCTGTGGAGGAGAATTTTTTGGTCGGGCCTGCGCAACGATCGTCCCGTACTATCTCCAGCGAACGGCTACACCTGGACAGCGGATTACGCTTTGGGTTCAGAAGGGTCACACTCCGGCCGTGAGTTACCGGGACTGGGGACGCGGGGAGGGCAGCCCGCGCGAGCGCCAGCCGACCGCCTCGTGGGGTGAGCCCATGCCGCCCTCTCCGGTCGACCCGTACGACGAGGATGCGCGCTATCGCACCTCCAGTCGGCGTCGAGCGCTGGACCGGGGGCAGGACGAACCGGTCGACGCCTACCTGCCCCGGTGGGCGCTGGAGTCGGGGGTGCGGCACGCCGACGGCGGTGGCCGCCATGCCGCGCCCGACGAGGACGCCGAGCCTGAGCGGTCCGGTTCCGGCGCTGGCTGGCGCAGTCCCGAGCCGACGAGCACCCAGCGCTGGGCCAGCGAGACCAGTTGGCGGGAGCAGCCGGCGATCGGTGCGGGCCCCGATTCGGACCACACCCGGGAGTGGACGCTCGACCGTCCACAGGAGCAGGGGTACGCGGGCCGCCGGCGCGCCGACTCGGCAGAGGATGAGCCGGTCTCCGGAGCGGTCCCGGACCGCCGTCCCCGCCGTGCGCCCGCCGGTCGTCCCCAGGTGATCTGGTCCGGTGGGGACCTGGAGGCCGCCCCGGCCGATCCTGCGCCTAGTTCGGAGGTGCGCCGGCCGACCCGACGCAGCCGCCGCGCGGCGGAGGAGTCCTGGACGCGTCCGGCGGTCGACCCGTGGGACGGCGGCTCGGAGCGGGTGGCGGAGCCCGACCCGTCGTACGCCCCCGCAGTGGACCCGTGGGACGCCTCGGGCGTGCACGCGTGGCCACCGGCCGCTGCGGACGGCACGGACCTGAGCGAGCAGTGGTCGCAGGCGGAGAGCATCGGTGGCTGGGAGCGGTCGGACCACACCGGTCAGTGGGAGCGGTCGGCGGTCGAGGACGACCAGTGGGATCAAACGCTGCCACCTCGCTCCAAGCGGTCCTTGGGCGAGGGGTGGCCAAGTCGGGACAACGGGTTCTGGTCCGGGACCCGGTTGTCCGGGGACGATCCGCGCTGGATGGATCCGCCGACGTCGGCGCCCCGGTCACCGGTGGTGGGTTACACCGCTCCGCGACCGCGTAGCGCGCCCGTACCGTCTGGTGGTGTGCCGCGACGCCGGGCGGCCCAGTCGCCGGTCGGTACGGCGTCGGTGCGCCGACGGGTCGAGGCGGCGGCGTCAGCTGGCTGGGCGCGGCGCCTGGAGGACGACCTGCTCGACCCGGATCCGGGTGGGTCTTTCCGGCCCCTGCTCTACACCGCCGCCTGTTATCTCGTGCCGGCGGTGCTGATCTTCGTTTGGCTGTTGACGCTGGACGGCCAGGCGCCGGCGGGATGTGTCACCGACATCAGCGGGGGTGGGTGCGACTCGGCCCGGTCGCGGGCGTTGGAGTCGTTGCTCGCCGGATCGCCGCGCTTCGGGTTGGCGTTGGTGAGCAGTCTGGTGGTCGCGGCGTTGCTGCGGCGGGTCGGTACGACGTGGCGGTCGGCCACCATCGCGATCGCCGCCGCGGTGGTCGGCGGCGGCCTCTCCACCGTGATGATCAGCGCGGTGACCGGTCAGCCGATCGGCTGACGCGGCGCCGGCGAGGTAATCGAACGCACGAGGGCCCGCACCGATCTCTCGGTGCGGGCCCTCGTGGTGGTATTGCTGGCCGTCAGCCCTGAACGACGTTCAGGTTGAACGACGCGGTGACCTCGGGGTGCAGCTTGATCTTCACCGGGTAGGTGCCGGTCGACTTGATGTGACCGGGAACCTCCAGCCGGCGCCGGTCGAGGACCGGACCGCCAGCGCCCTTGACGGCGTCGACGATCTCGGCCGGGGTGACCGAGCCGAAGAGCCGCCCGCCGTCACCGGCACGGGCCTTCAGGTTGACCTTGAGGCCCTCGAGCTGACCCTTGACCTCGTTCGCGTGGTCGAGGTCGCGGATCTCGCGGGCCCCACGGGCCCGCTTGATGACCGTGACCTGCTTTTCCGCGCCCTTGGTCCAGGCGATCGCGAAGCCCTGCGGCAGCAGGTAGTTACGGCCGAAGCCGTCCTTGACCTCAACGATGTCGCCCGGGGCACCGAGGCCGGACACTTCCTGAGTCAGGATGATCTTCATATCGGTGCCTCCTCTCAGCGGGTGGTGGCCGTGTAGGGCAGGAGCGCCATTTCACGGGCGTTCTTGACCGCACGGGCGATCTGACGCTGCTGCTGCGAGGTCACGCCGGTCACCCGACGAGCGCGGATCTTGCCGCGATCGGAGATGAACTTGCGCAGCAGCGCGGTGTCCTTGTAATCGATGTAGGCGATCCCGTCCTTGTCGAGCGGGTTCACCTTCTTCTTCGGCTTGCGCAGTGCCGCAGCCTTGGCCGTTGCACGTGCTCCTGGTTTGCGATCGCGAGCGCTAGGCGCCATTAGAACGGTGGCTCCTCGTCAAAATTGGCGCCCGAACCGGCACGCGCGGGAGATGGTGCAGCCGAAGCCCAGGGGTCGTCGAAGTTGCCTCCGCCGCCACCCTGACCGCCACCGCCGCCTTGACCGCCACCGCCACCGAAGCCGCCGCCACCGCCGCCGGAGCGGGACATCTTCTGCACCTTCGCCGTGGCGTAGCGCAGGGACGGGCCGATCTCGTCGACCTCAAGCTCGATGACGGTGCGCTTCTCGCCCTCGCGGGTCTCGTACGACCGCTGACGCAGCCGGCCCGAGACGATCACGCGGGCGCCCCGCTGCAGCGACTCGGCGACGTGCTCCGCCGCCTGGCGCCACACGGTGCAGGCCAGGAAGAGCGGCTCGCCGTCCTTCCACTCATTGGTGGTCTTGTCCATGAATCGGGGCGTCGAAGCGACCCGGAACTTGGCGACCGCCGCACCGGAAGGGGTGAACCGCAACTCGGGGTCATCGGTCAGATTGCCGATGACCGTGATGGTGGTGTCTCCTGCCATGACCATCTCCTCGCGCACTCAGCGTCTCGTCATACAGGCTCGCAGAGCCCTCCGACAGAGTCGCGGAGGCTGATCCGGACGAACCGGGGGGTTTGAAGGCTTAGCGCATTTCCGGTCGGATGACCTTGGTGCGCAGCACGGACTCGTTGAGCCGGAGCTGACGGTCCAGCTCGGCCACCGCAGCAGGCGTGGCCTGCAGGTCGATGACGGCGTAGATGCCCTCGGCCTTTTTGTTGATCTCGTACGCGAGGCGCCTGCGGCCCCACACGTCGGTCTTCTCAACCGAGCCACCCGCGGTCCGAATCACGTTCAGGTACGTGTCGAGCGACGGTGCGACGGTGCGCTCCTCGAGGCTGGAGTCGAGGATGACCATTAGTTCGTAGTGACGCAAGACGTGCTCACCTCCTGTGGGCTAAGCGGCCACGGTCCTTCCGTGGCAGGAGGTCTTGTGTCGCCGCCCGCACGTGCCGGGGGATCCCGGCCGGACGCGGACAACCTGACCAGGATACCCGGTCCGGACGATCAAGTCAGGGGCGGTCGGGCCAGCACCCGGAACGCGCTGACGGGGGCCGCCGGCCGACCATCACTGGTCGGTGGCGAGCCCCCGTCAACGAGGCCGCGGAGCGTCCCGTCCGCATTCCTTGGGTGGGACCTGGGGAGGAACGACCACACCGATGAGGTTGGACCGAAGACGCCCCGCGGAGCTTTATCGTGTTGTTACCTGACGATACAACGGCTCTCGTCCCTTGTCGGGGGAAATAGCACATTTTTCCGAGAATCTTCATCGGCGTACGTCTGGTGTTTCGAAGGGGTCGCCCCCGCCCCGCCGGGCCGCGAGACGGGGGTGACCTCGCTGACGATCCGGCGACCGCCACTGGCCATGCGTGGCGCTCACGCCACCAGCGGCATCGACGCTGATCGCCGGTTTCACTCCATCAACGACCGCCGGTCCGAGCGGTAACGCGACGGGCGACGACACCGCACCGGCCGTCACCGCGCCCGTCGGGGGCGCGACGTAGGCTCGCTCCCATGCGTATCGGAGCCCACGTCGATTCGACCGACCCGCTGGCGGAGGCATCCGCGCGGTCCGCCGACACCGTGCAGTTCTTCCTCTCCGACCCGCAGGGGTGGAAGGCACCCACGCCGCGGGAGGACGCTGAGCGGCTACGCGCGGCCGAGGTCGACCTCTATGTGCACGCGCCGTACGTCATCAACGTGGCAACCCTCAACAACCGCATCCGGATCCCCAGTCGCAAGCTGCTGCTCGGGCACGCGACCGCGGCCGCCGCGATCGGCGCCAAGGGCCTGATCGTCCACGGCGGGCACGTCAACGCCGGGGACGACCTGGCGGTCGGCTTCGACAACTGGCGCAAGACATTCGCGTACGCGGCAGACTCCGGCGGCTTCGGTGTGCCGGTCCTGATCGAGAACACTGCCGGCGGTGACAACGCGTGCGCCCGCCGGCTGGACGCGCTCGCCCGACTCTGGGACGCCATCGGCGACCACGAGGTCGGCTTCTGCCTGGACACCTGCCACGCGTACGCCGGTGGCGAGGAGTTGCTCGGGCTGGTCGACCGGGTCAAGGCGATCACCGGACGGATCGATCTGGTGCACGCCAACAACTCCAAGGGCGCGTTCAACTCCGGCCAGGACAGGCACGACAACCTGAACGGCGGGACGATCGACCCGGAGTTGGTCGTGGCGGTGATCCGCGCCGCCGGGGCACCGGTGGTCGTCGAGACCCCGGGCGGAGTGGCCGGTCAGGCCGCCGATATCGACTTCCTCCGCCAGCAGGTCGGAGCGGAGCGCTCGCCAGCATGACGACCGGACAGCACGAGACCGAGAACGCCACGGACAGCGCCGCCACGGACGGTCCGGCGAAGAACGACGCCGCGAAGGACCGCACGCCCAAGGACGAAACGACCAAGAGCGGCACGCCCAAGAGCAACACGACCACGAACGGCACAGCCAAGAGCACCACGACCAAGAGCAGCCCGACCAAGAGCAGCACCGCCGAGAGCGGCACGACCAAGGACCACGCGGCGAAGAACGACGCCGCGAAGAACGACGCCGGGAAAGACGACACGCCCAAGAGCGGCGCGGCCTCCGGCGAGAGCACGGCCGAGAAGGACGTGAGCGACAAGGACGTCAGCGACAAGGACGCGGGCGAGAAGGCGGGCGACGCCGGCGGTCAGGACAAGGCCGACGGCGAGGCGAAGCCGGTGGAAGCCGAGCGGTGGGACGCCTTCGCCTCCGCGCCGGAGCCGGTGCCCAACCGGTTCAGCCGGGCGGCCCGCGCGGTCGGCCGGTCGGTCGGCCGGTTCCTGGTCCACGAGTGGACCCTGGCCAGCCTGGCCGTGCTGGGGCTGGCCGCGCTGATGACCTGGCCGACGCTGCGCTACCCGCGCTACACGCTTCCGCAGGACTACTGGGACCCGAGCCTGCAAGCCTGGCAGATGGCCTGGTCCGGGCACATCCTGCTGACCGATCCGGCGCGCCTGTGGCAGTCCAACACCTTCTTCGACGAGCTGTGGAGCTTCGCGTTCTCCGACACGCTGCTCGGTTACGCCCCGGCCGGGATGCTCGGCAGCGGCCCCGAGGACGCGGTGCTGCGCTACAACATCATGTTCGTGTTGGCGCACGCGCTCGCCACGTTCGGGGCGTACGCGCTGGCCCGGCAGTTGGGCTCGGGCCGGATCGGCGCGGCCGTCGCGGGGGTCGCCTACGCCTACGCGCCGTGGTTGCTGGCCCAGGCCGGGCACCTGCACGTGCTGTCCAACGGCGGTATCCCGCTGGCCCTGGCGATGCTGGCGCGCGGGCACGGCTGGTCGCTGCGGTACGGCTACCGGCCCGAGCGACGGCACGATGGCTGGGTCTACGCCGGCTGGCTGGTTGCGGCCTGGCAGATCAGCCTCGGCTTCGGTATCGGCCTGCCGTTCGCGTACTTCCTGGCCGGCGCGGTGGTGGTCACGGCCGTCCTGTTCGTCGTGCGGCGGTTCCGGGCCGGTCAGGCCCTGCCGTTCGGTCGCCGGCTGTTCGTCGCCGATCTGGTCGGCGGCGCGTTCTTCGCCGGCGTGGGTCTGCTGATGGCGTACCCGTACTTCATGGTGACCGAGCTGCACCCGTACGCCGAGCGTTCGATCGATGACATCCGCTCGTACTCGCCGCCGGCGTCGGGCTTCGTGACCGCGCCCGCCGAGTCGTGGGTCTGGGGTGGCCTGCACGAGGGTGCCCGCGCGGCTCTGCCGTGGCACGCGGAGATGACGCTGCTGCCGGGCTTCGTGCTGTACGCGCTGGCCGCTGGCGGCCTGTTCTTCTCGGTCTGGCGGCTGCGGCACCGGTTGCTGCTGCTCACCGGGGTGCTGGTGACGATGGTCTTCGCGATGGGCACCAGGTTTTTCGGCGGCAGTTTCACCTACGGGTTGCTGTTCGAACACGCGCCGGGTTGGAACGCCCTGCGTACCCCGGGCCGGTTGATGCTCTGGACCACGTTGCTGCTCGCGCTGCTCGCGGCGGGCGCGGTCACCGCCCTCACCGACCGGGTCCGCGAGTTGGCCGCGCAGCGGATCCCGTCGTGGCCGGGGCCGTGGCTACGGCTGGCCACCCTGTTGCCGCTGCTGCTGGTCACCGTCGAGGGTCTGAACAGCACTCCGCATCCGGTGGTGCCGACCCAGCCGGCGGCGCTGCGCACGGCCGAGGGGCCGCTGCTGGTGCTGCCGAGTAACCAGAGCCTGGACCAGCACGTGATGCTCTGGTCGACCAGCGGGTTCCCCGACGTGGTGAACGGTGGCAGCGGCTTCACGCCCCGCCAGCTCGACGACGTCCGCCGCGTGAGCCAGTCCTTCCCGAACCAGACCAGCGTCGACTACCTGCGCCTGCTGGGCGTCCGCACGGTGGTGCTGCTGCGTGGGCAGGTGACCGGTACGCCGTGGGAGATCACCATCGACGCACCGGTCGAGTCGCTCGACATCACCCGTCAGGAGATCGACGGCGCGGTGGTCTACCGGTTGTGACGGCGGTCGTGCCGTCCAGCCGCTAACGAGCTGCGGTACCGGCTGGGATCTCCGGATCGAGCGTCGACGGTCTTTCGGGGCGTATGCGGAAGCGGTCGATCCAACCGACGTCGGGCGCGCCGTCCAGCACGCCGCCGTCCGGGTCGTCGGCGTAGGTGGCCCGTACCGCGTCCTGCTCGGGATGCAGGATCTCCCGGATGACCAGCACGCAGAGCACCACCACGGTGGCCAGTCGCAGCGTCGAGGCCAGCACGAACACGCCTTCGGGGAAGACCGGACGGCTGGTCGCCGCGCCGAGCAGCTCACCGTAGAAGGCGACGAAGTAGCAGACCTCGGCGAGCTGCCAGGCCAGGAAGGCACCCCACTTCGGTCGGGCCAGCACCACCAGCGGCAGCATCCAGAGCACGAACTGCTGGGACCAGACCTTGCTGAAGATAAGGAACGCGGCGACCACCAGGAAGGCGAGCTGGGCGAGCCGTGGCCGGCGCGGTGCCCGCAGCGCCAGCACTGCCACGCCGAGGCAGGCCAGCCCGAACAGGGCGTACGAGACGATGTTGAGGGTGGGGATGTTGGCGTTCAGCCACTCGAACGGGCCCTGCCGGCCCGAGTTGGTGCCGATCTTGCCGTCGAGATAACGCCCGATGTACCAGAGTGTGCCCCAGTCGATCGGCCGGGTGGTGTTGAGTTCGAAGAACCGGCCCCAGTTCTCCGGGTACGCCCGCGCGGGCTGCAGGTTCACCAGCACCACGGCGACGACCGCCGTACCGATGGCGGTGAGGGCAGCACGGAGCCGGCCGGCCCGCAGCGCCAGAACGAGGATCGGCCCCAGCAGGAACAGCGGCCAGAGCTTCGCCGCACCGGCCAGGCCGAGCAGCACGCCGGCCACCGCCGGTTGTCGCCGAGCCCAGGCCAGCAGGCCGAACGCGGCCAGGCCGATGGCGAGCAGGTCCCAGTTGACGGTGGCGGTGAGCAGCAGCGCCGGGGCGAGCGCGAACATCGCGGCGTCCCAGGGTCGTCGGCGCCGCAACGCCAGGATCACCGCCACGGTGGCCACCGCGAGCGCGCCCAGCACGAGCGCGTTGAGGTTGTAGAACCACTGGGCCTGGTTGATGCTCGGGTCACCGTCGCCGATGGCGTGCACCGGCAGGCCGAGGGCCCCCATGAAGTAGCCGGTCAACACCGGGTACTCGACGGGGTGGTCACGGTAGGGCACCTTGCCCTCGTTGAGCCCTTCGGCGTAGTAGAGGGCGAGCACGTCGGTGTAGCAGAACCGGTTGTACTGGACGTTGTTCTGCCAGGCGCCGTCCTGGCACGGCGATTTCTGCACCCAGTGCAGGGCGAGCGCGAGACAGGTCAGCGCCAGGACGATCCGGGCGGCGGTCCAGAACCGGCGCTCGCTGCCGGCCGGCCGGTCCAGCGCCGTCGCGTGGTCGCCCAGCGGCCCGCCGATAGCGCCGGAGATGCCGCGGACGAACCCGTCGGAGCGGGACGGGTGGTCGGTGGTTCCGGCGTCGTCGATGCCGGGCGTCGACTGGGTGCTCATGAGAAGGCATCCTGCCGTACGACGGGGGTGCGCGTCCCGCCCCGACGCAGAGATCCGGGTACGGATACGCCGCCGCCGGCCGGACAGATCGTCCGGCCGGCGGCGGCGTGGTGGAGCTGTGCTGGTCAGTCCCGATTGGACGGAGGCAGGCTGGGTAACAGCCCGCCGCCGTTGCCTCCATTGCCTCCGTTGCCGGGTCGACCGGGCCCACCGGGAGTGTTACCGCCGGCGTTGCCGTCGTTACGCGGGCAGAACGGGTTGGTCAGCGGGTCGCAGGGCTGGCCACCCGGGCCACCCGGCAGGCCCGGCAGATCGGGCGTGGGCGGCGGCGGTGGTGCCTCACCGTTTCCGGAGTCTGCGTCGCCGACGTTCGCCGCTGGCGGGAAGTCGACCTTCGGCTTGCCCTTCAGCGCCTCATTCATGAACCGTTCCCAGATATCGCCAGGGAGGTTGGCGCCGCTGACCTTGCGCTTGTCCTTGAGGAGGAGTGGCTTCCGGTCCTTCACGTTGCCCACCCACACCGCGGTGGCCAACTGCGGGGTGTAACCGATCATCCAGGCGTCGCCGTTGTCACTGCTGTCGCCCTTGAGTTCCCAGGTGCCGGTCTTGGAGGCTGCCTTGCGACCGTCGTCGAGTCGGTGGTTGACCGCGGCAGGGTAGTCCTTCAGCACCGACGTGACGTCGTCCACTACGCCCTTGTCGATTCTCCGCTTCGAGTCGAGCTTCTCGCTGTAGACCTTGTCCCACTTACCGGTGTTCGGGTTCTGCTTCTCCACCGAGTACAGGAAGTGGGCCTTGTTGTAGACGCCCCCGTTGGCGAAGGTGGCGACCCCGTTGGCGTGGTCCAGCACCGTGATCGGGTACTGGCCGTAGCCGACCACGTTGAAGAACGGCTCCGGCGTGATGTCCTTCGGGTCGGTCTTGGTCAGGTCGTAGGCTTTGGCGGGGACGGTGTCGGTCCTCCACATGGTGGTGACGCCGGCCTGCTTGGCCATGTCGACAACCTTGTCCGCGCCGATTTCCTCCGTGACGTAGTAGAACGGCACGTTGAGGGACTTGAGCGTGGACACCTTGAGTGTGCAGGAGTTCCCGCAGGAGGGGTTGTCGACGCCAGCGTTGCTGACCTTGAACTTGGTGCCCTCCGGCGTGAAGGCCTTGCCCTTCCAACGAGACTCGAGCGACTTCTTTTCCTTGAGCGCAGCCGCCAGGGTGTAGATCTTGAAGCTTGAGCCGGGTGAGTGCCCGCCGCTGATCGCCCCGCTGGAGTCGGTGTTCTTGCCGGCGTAGTCGGTGCCGGTGCCGTTGTCACCGCCGTAGTACGCGAGCACCCGACCGGTGGTGGGGTCGATCGCCACCACCGCGGCCATGAGGTTGCTCGGCTGGCCAGCCAGCTCGGAGCCCTTGGACTTGCGCTGGGCCGTCTCGACCGCCGCCGCCTGGATCTTGGTGTCGACGGTGGTGCGGATGCGATAACCGCCGGCCATCAGCGCCTGCGAGCACCGCGGCTTGGTGTCGGTCACCTCCGCGTCCTTCTCGACGCAGAGGCCCCTGTCCCGCATCTCCTGCCGGACGTAGTTGATCACGTTGCCGTACGGCGTGTCGACGCCGAAGTCGACGCCGATGCCGCCCTTCTTCGGGGCCTTGATGGTCTTCGGGTACTCGGCAGGCCGCTCGGGCTTGCCGGCCACACCCAGCCAACCCTCCTTGACCATGCCGTCGATCACGTAGTTCCAGCGATCCTGGGCGGCGGTCGGGTTGACAGCCGGGTCGTACCCCTGGTGGGTGGCGCTGGGCTCCGGTTGCTTGATCAGGGCCGCGAGCACCGCGCCCTCATCCGGCTTGAGGTTCTTCACCGACTTGCCGAAGTAGGTCTGCGCCGCCGCCTCGATGCCGTAGGCGCCTCGGCCGAAGTAGATCACGTTGAGGTAGTGCTGCATGATCTGCGGCTTCGTGTACTCGTCGTTGAGCTTGGAGGCGAGGATCGCCTCCTTCACCTTCCGGGCGTAGGTGTCGTCCTTCAGATTGTCGTAGGCGTTGCGCGCGTACTGCTGGGTGATGGTGGAGGCACCCTGCTTGTCACCGCCGGAGAGGTTGTTCCACCCGGCACGGGCAATACCCTTGTAATCCACGCCGGAGTGTCGGTAGAAGTTCCGATCCTCGGCTGCGGCCACCGCGTCCTGCACGTACTGCGGGATCTGGTCGATGGTCACCAGGGTTCGGTTCTGATCGCCCACCTTGGCGATGATCGTCTTGTTGTCGAAGGCGTACAGGGTGGTCGCCTGCGGCGGGGTGATCTCATCCGGCAGCACCACGTTTGTCGAGTAGTAGGTGAACCCGACGACGCCGATACCGGCGAGCATGATGAAGACCGCGAACCCGGCGATCAGCAGGTTCATCCGCTTGCGCTTCTTGGCCCGTGCCGCCCCGCGCGGATCACCCGCACCACGACCGCCCCGACCCGGACCGTTCGGCCCGCCTGGGCCACCCGGGCCACCGGAGACCGGGGAGACGCTGGCTCGGGCGACCGCGGCACGGCCACCGACCGACGCCGAGCCGACGCTGGCCCGGCCACCGACGGCAGCGCTGCCGACCGTGGCCCGGCCCGCGGGAGCGCCCGGTGCCGGGGACACGGGCACCGAGGCCCGGCCCGCGCCGGCACGTCCGGCGGCCACGCCCGGTGCCGGCGACACCGGCACCGAGGCCCGGCCGGCCCGACCCGGCGTGGCCGAACCCACCGAGGCGGACCCGGCGGCACCGCCGCGCGGCGGCACCGAGGCCGAACCACCCACCGAGGCGCGACCACCGGCAGGCCGGGGTGTCACCGAGGCCCGGCCGGGCGGCGCCGCTGGCTCCGAGGCGGACCAGCCGCCTGCGTGAGAGTCACCGCGGGATCGGTGGTACGCGTCGTCCGTGCCCGGTCCGGGGTCACCGTCCGGGCCCGGGTACTGGGCCCGCCCGCGCGCAGAACTGGGATCGCCGTACGAGTTCATTCCTCACACCCTGCCGGTCGCGGTGGAGCGCGACTGCGCCGCCACCGGGTTGCCGTGAGTTGCTTCACCCGGGACGCCGGCACGAGGGTGCCGATTCACCGGGGTCATTGCAGTATCAATCGGGCCAATCGGACCAACGAGCGGTCGGCCGTCCCGGGTCACGTCTACGGCCCCGGGGCCGGTCCAACCAGCTGAGATCACCGTTGCGCCTCTCGCCTCCGCCGACCCACGCCCTCGGTGGCCGCCACGTCCTGCTCGTCAGCGCTGTCGCCGTCGCCAGTGAGACCATCCCGGCCGAGCAGGTACTGCTCGACGAGATGGTTCCAGTCACAGCCGAGGCACACCTCCACCACGAAGACCTGAAACTCACGCAGCGTCATCGCCAGCACGGGCAACTCGACAAGTGTCCGTGCCTGCCCGGCGGACTGCTTGAGTTCGTCCCCGTAAATGTAGTGGACGAGGGTCAGATTCTCGCTGCGACAGATCGGGCAGCGCCGCTCCGTCGGCTCGCCGTGGAACCGTGCAGCGTTCTTCAGGTACGGCGATGCGTCGCAGACGTCGTACGTGCCGACCCGGCCGGCCAGAAGCTCACGCAGCACTGCTCGCTTCTGAAGCGAGTAGTCGACGACCTGGCGCTGCGTACGCATGCGGAGAAGGGTACGCGGTCCGGCTCGACCAGGCGACCACGGTCACGATCCGTGACGACGGGATCCCGGAACGAGGGTTTGCCCTGGCTTCGACGAACCGCTAACGTGCGATGTATCGGTCCGATACATCGCGGCGGTTACCGCTCCGCGCCGGGGGTAAGAGAGGATGGCCCGTGCTCGACCTCGCCATCCTCGGCCTCCTGCAGGAGTCTCCGATGCACGGCTATGAGCTGCGCAAGGAACTGGCGGCCAAACTCGGTGCGATCCGAGCGGCGATCAGCTACGGCTCGCTCTACCCCACGCTACGCAGGTTGCAGGCGGCGGGATGGATCACCGAAGCCGCTGAGACACCCGTCACCGCCGAGGAGGTTCCCGCGCTGACCAGCCGACGTGGTCGGGTGGTCTACAAAATCACCGCGGAGGGCAAGGAACGTTTCGCCCAGCTGATCGCACAGGCAGGGCCCGAGACGTACGACGACACGGGTTTCGGAGTGCACTTCGCGTTCTTCGCCCGGACCGACCAGGCGACCCGACTACGCATTCTGGAGGGTCGCCGCCGCAAGATCGAGGAACGTCGCGAAGGGCTTCGCGACGTGCTGGGCCGGGCGGCCGAGCGCCTCGACGCTTACACCCTGGAACTGCAGCGCCACGGCCTTGACGCCTGTGAGCGTGAGGTCCGCTGGCTGGAGGAGCTCATCGCCAACGAGCGCTCCGGCCGAGCCCCGACAGTCCCGCGAACCGGGACGGCCGGTGGCCGACGAGAAGACAACAGCCCGCCTCCACCTGGAGAGACCAGGAAAGAGCGGCCGTGACAGAGAAGAAGGAGGCAGACGCTATGGGCTCCGTCCGCGTCGCCATCGTCGGTGTGGGTAACTGCGCCTCGTCCCTGGTTCAGGGCGTCGAGTACTACCGGAACGCCGACCCGAACGACCGCGTCCCGGGTCTCATGCACGTCACCTTCGGCGACTACCACGTCTCTGACGTTGAGTTTGTCGCGGCGTTCGACGTCGACGCCAAGAAGGTGGGCATGGACCTCGCGGAGGCGATCGTCGCCAGCGAGAACAACACCATCAAGCTCTGCGACGTACCGCCGACCGGCGTGTCCGTGCAGCGCGGTCCGACCTTCGACGGTCTGGGCCAGTACTACCGCGAGATCGTCGAGGAGTCCGACGCCACCGCCGTCGACGTGACTCAGGCGCTGCGCGACGCTCAGGTCGACGTCCTCGTCTGCTACCTGCCCGTCGGTTCCGAGCAGGCCGCCAAGTTCTACGCCCAGGCGGCGATCGACGCTGGCTGCGCGTTCGTCAACGCCCTGCCCGTCTTCATCGCCTCGGACCCGGCGTGGGCGCAGAAGTTCACCGACGCTGGCCTGCCGATCGTCGGTGACGACATCAAGAGCCAGGTCGGCGCCACCATCGTGCACCGCGCCCTGGCGAAGCTCTTCGAGGACCGCGGCGTCGAGCTGCTGCGCACGTACCAGCTCAACTTCGGCGGCAACATGGACTTCATGAACATGCTGGAGCGCAAGCGGCTGGTCTCGAAGAAGATCTCGAAGACCCAGTCGGTCACCTCGCAGATCCCGCACGAGATGAGCAAGAGCGACGTGCACATCGGCCCGTCGGACCACGTGCCGTGGCTGGACGACCGCAAGTGGGCGTACATCCGCCTGGAGGGTCGCTCCTTCGGTGACACCCCGCTGAACGCCGAGCTCAAGCTCGAGGTGTGGGACTCGCCGAACTCGGCCGGCGTCATCATCGACGCCGTCCGGGCCGCGAAGATCGCCCTGGACCGGAAGATCGCCGGCCCGATCCTGTCGGCCTCGTCGTACTTCATGAAGTCCCCGCCGGTGCAGTACGCCGACCACGACGCCCACCAGGCTGTCGAGGAGTTCATCGCCGGCGAGGTCGAGCGCTGACCCGCTGATCAGCAAGCACGGCCGAGGGCCGGGTCCGCACGGACCCGGCCCTCGCCACGTTCAGCTCGACATCTCCAGGTACGGCGACAGCCGCAGCGCCAACTCGTCGATGGAGTCGACCTCGCCACTGACCAGCGCGTCGGTCAATGCCGTCCGCTCCTTCGCCGGCATGTTGAGGACAAAGCCGGCCCGGCCCCAGGAAGACCGTCATCGCTGCCCAACCAAGTCCGGCGTTCCAGACATCGAGTGGTCGCCACATCATCAGGCCATGCAGAAGCGCTGCGGACTTGTCGAGGACCGTCGGATAGACGGCTCGCCCCACCATCCGTGCATGGGGGCGCGCCGCCGCCGCGACGAGGATCCCCGCATCGCGTACGCGGCTCTCTGGCCCGGTCCACTCCGCGAGAAGGGTCAGTAGATCCTCCGCATCTGGCCAAGCCTGGGTCACCGCTCGCCCAGCATCTCGAAGAACTTGGCGTCCTCAGCGAACACCTTCCGAGCTGCCTGGCGGGTCCATTCGTCGCGATCGTGGCGGTCCAGGTATGCCTGAATCGCCACTTCCACGGTCTTGTGCATCGAACGCTGCTCGGCCTCGGCAAGCTCCTTGAGGCGCTGTTCGACTTCGGGCTTGAGCGTCAGCGTGAATGCCATACCAAAGTTGTATAACCCTGCTCGAGCGTCAACCAGCGGACCAGGCGTGTCGCAGCGCGACCCCGGCCTCCAGCTCCAGCAGCTTGACCTTGCGGGGCAGACCGCCACCGAAACCGACCAGCTTGCCGCCCGCGCCGACGATCCGGTGACACGGCACGATCACCGGGACCGGGTTGCGGTTGCAGGCCACACCAACCGCCCGTGCCGCTCCGGGGTCACCGACCAGGCACGCCACCTCGCCGTACGTCAACGTCTCGCCGTACGGAATACGGGTCATCTCCCGCCACACCGCCCGCTCGAACTCCGAGCCGCGCGGAACCGACACCGGGACGGTGAAGGCGGTCAGCTCACCGGCGAAGTACGCCCGCAGCTCCGCGACGGCCTGTTGGGACAACGGGTCGGCGGGCTCGCCGGCCACGGCATCCACCCGACCGAAGTGCGTGCCGCACACGCTCGTGCCGTCGGTGGCCACGGAGAACTCGCCGATCGGTGAGTCGAGCACGGTCCAGCGCATCCACCCATTGTCCCTGTCGCGGGCTTCCTCGCCGGCACAGCTACCAGCGTCGGGCCGAACGCCACTCCTCGGCTGCCTGGATCGCCGTGGCAGCGGCAGCCCGCTCGGCGCGGGCGCGATCACGATCGCGGAACCCCAGGTAGAGCTTGCGGCCGGCGAAGAACGGCAGCAGCACCGCCGCGTAGAAGAACGTGACGTACCCGCTCCCGGAGCGAAGCAGGTAATAGACGTAGTAGCCGGCGAGCACACCACCGATGCCGCAGAGCACCCGGTCGACCCGCGAGGTGGTGGCGAAGGAGGTGACCGCGGCGCCCAGGAGCACGGCGGCGGTCAGCGCCAGGCCAACGATGTAGACGATGTAGATGACGATCACCACGGTTACGGCACGTGCCCTCTCGTTACGGGCTGACCTGAGCGATCGGTCGGCGGCGCAGAAGATAACTCGCCGGTGTCCGTCGGCGCTGCCCCGCTTTTCGATCTACACCAGCGGCCCGCGTCGGCAGATCATCTTCGCGTCGCACCGGGCCGTCGAACGTTGCAGGACGTCGATACTGTGCAGGTCGTGGCCACGGGGACGCTCATCTTTCTGCTCATCGGCGCGGCGGGTGTCGGAGTGCTGGCACTCGCCCTGCTCGGCACCGAGCTGCTGCACTTCGGGCACGCCGACGTGGACGGGCCGGCCTCGACCGAGGCGGTGGCGGGCTTCGCCGGCGCATTCGGGTTCGGCGGGGCCATCGTCAACGAACTGCTCGGTGCGCGTACACCGGGAATGATCGCGGGCGCGGCAGCCGCCGGCCTGGTCGCCGCCGTGCCCACCGCGTGGTTGGCGGCCCGGCTGAGCCGGGCGGCGCGGAACATGCGCACCGACCCCACCCCCACCCGGAACGACCTGGTCGGCGCGCTCGGTCTGGTGGTGACCCCGGTGCCGGTCGACGGTTACGGCGAGGTCCGGGTACGCGTCGCCGGCCAGCCGGTCAAGCTCAACGCCCGCGCCGACCAGCCGATCCCGATCGGCGCTCAGGTCTTCGTCGTGCAGGCGCTCAGCGAGACCAGCGTGCACGTCGAAACCTACTGACTCCTCCTCGAAGACAGGACTCCTCATGCCCCTGTTAATCGCCATCGGCGGCGCGGTCCTCCTCGTGCTCGTCCTGGTGTTCTTCGTCCTCTCCCGGATCAAGGTGGCCGGGCCGAACGAAGCGTTTATCGTCACCGGCCGTAAGGGCCGCACCACGCACACCGCCGACGGTGGTCGGTCCACCGACAACTCCGGGCAGAAGGTCGTGCTGGGCGCCTCGGTGTTCGTGCTGCCGGTGGTGCAGAAGCTCCAGTCGCTCGACCTGTCCAGCCGGCGGATCGACGTCGGCATTCGGGGCGCGGTGAGCAAGCAGGGCATCCGCGCCGACCTGCACGGCGTGGCCATCGTCAAGGTCGGCGGGACCGAGGACGCGATCCGGGCGGCCGCCCAGCGGTTCCTGCACCAGCAGGACGAGATCGACAACTTCACCCGGGAGGTGCTGGCCGGCGCGCTGCGGTCGATCGTCGGCCGACTCACCGTCGAGGAGGTGATCCGGGACCGGGCGGCGTTCGCCAACGCGGTGGCCGAGGAGGCCGAGCACTCGATGACCAACCAGGGGCTGGTGCTGGACACCTTCCAGCTTCAGGACATCCTCGCCGAGGGTTCGTACCTGCAGGACCTGGGCCGGCCCGAGGCCGCCCGGGTGCTCAAGGACGCGGCGATCGCCGAGGCGCGGGCCCGGCAGCAGGCAGAGCAGGAGCGACTGCTCGCCGAGGAGGCCATCGCCGAGGCGAACCGGAACCTGGCTCTGAAGCAGGCCGGCATCCAGGCGGAGATCGACGCGGCGAAGGCCAAGTCGGCCGCGGCCGGGCCGCTCGCCCAGGCGGAACGGGACCAGGCGATCCTGTCCGAGCAGCAGAAGGTGGCCGAGCGCAACGCCGAGCTCAAGCAGCGCCAACTGGACACCGAGGTCCGCAAGCCGGCCGACGCCGCCCGGTACAAGGTGGAGCAGGAGGCCGAGGCGGCCCGCAACGCGGCGGTGCTGAGTGCGGACGCGCAGCGGCAGGCGGTCATCGCCGCCGCGCAGGCCTCCGCCGAGCAGGCCCGGCTCACCGGTGAGGGCGAGCGGGCCCGCCGGGCCGCGCTGGCCGAGGCGAACGCGATCGAGGGCGCCAAGGAGGGTGAGGCCGAGCAGCGACGGCGCTCGGCGATCGCTGAGGCGGTCGAGCGGGAGGGCACGGCCGAGGCTGCCGCCATCCTGGCCCGAGGGCAGGCCGAGGCCGACGCGATGGCGCGCAAGGCCGAGGCGTTCGCCGCGTACGGCGAGGCCGCGGTGCTGGACCTGCTGGTCAAGGTGCTGCCGCAGGTGGTCGAGGCGGCCAGCGCCCCGATCGGGGCGATCGACAAGATGACCGTCATCTCCACCGACGGCGCGTCGTCACTGACGAAGTCGGTGGCCGGCAACGTGGCGCAGGGTCTTCAGCTCGGCAGCGACCTGACCGGCATCGACCTGCCCGGCCTGCTGGCGCGGCTCGGCTCGGCGTCCAGCGCTGTCGCCAACGGCACCTCGGCCGGCAAGGGCACCGCAGCCGTGGACGGAACGGCAGTCGAAACCCGCTGACGACGTACGCCGACGGGCGCCACCCCCGGTTCGGGGGTGGCGCCCGCCTGCGTACCGGGAGTGTTCGTTGCGGAGGCGACGGCTAGTTGATCAGGCCTTCGGCGCGGGCCCAGCGCAGCAACTCCGCCTCGGCTGCGTCGCGGTCCAGTGGGCCGTGCTCCAGGCGCTGTTCCTTGAGGTGCTTCCAGGCCCGCCCCACCACCGGCCCCGGCGGTACGCCGAGCAGTTCCATGATCGCGTTGCCGTCGAGGTCGGGGCGAACCCGGGCCAGGTCCTCCTCGGCCGCGATCCGGCCGATCCGGTCCTCCAGCGCGTCGTAGTCGGCGGCGAGCTGGGCGGCCTTACGGCGGTTGCGGGTGGTGCAGTCCGAGCGGGTCAGCTTGTGCAGCCGGGGCAGCAGGTCACCGGCGTCGGCGACGTAGCGGCGCACCGCGGAGTCGGTCCACTCGCCCCGCCCGTACCCGTAGAACCGCAGGTGCAGCGCGACCAGCGCGGTCACCTTCGCGGTGACCTCCTTGGGGTAGCGCAGCGCCTTCATTCGGGCCTTGGTCAGCCGGGCACCGACCACCTCGTGGTGGTGGAAGCTGACCCGACCGTCGGGGGCGGCGGCCTTGGTCGCCGGCTTGCCGACGTCGTGCATGAGGGCGGCCATCCGCAGGACGAAGTCGCAGCCCTCCTCCTCGAAGGAGATCGCGTTCTCGACGACCGTCAGCGTGTGCTCGTAGACGTCCTTGTGCTGGGCGTGTTCGTCGATCTCCAGCTTCAGACCGGTCAGCTCCGGCAGGAACCGCTCGGCCAGCCCGGTGTCGACCAGCAGCCGCAGCCCGGTAATCGGGTCGGCGCCGCAGAGCAGCTTGGTGAACTCGTCGCGAATCCGCTCGGCGGTGATCCGGTCCAGGTCGGCGGCCATCTCGCTCATCGCCGCGTGCACGTCCGGGTGCACGGCGAAGCGCAGTTGGGCGGCGAACCGCGCGGCCCGCAGCATCCGCAGCGGATCGTCGCCGAACGACTCACGCGGGGTGCTGGGGGTACGGATCACCTTGGCCGAGAGGTCGCCCAGCCCACCGTGCGGGTCGGTGAACCGGTGCTCCGGCAGGCTGACCGCCATCGCGTTGATGGTGAAGTCGCGCCGCTTCAGGTCCTCGTCGAGGCTGGTGCCGTAGGCCACGACCGGGTTGCGGCTGACCTGGTCGTACGACTCGGCGCGGAAGGTGGTGATCTCCAACCGGAGGCCGTCGCGCTGGGCGCCGATGGTGCCGAACTCCCGGCCGGTCTCCCAGATCGACTCGGCCCAGCCCTTGATGATCCGCAGCGTCTCGTCTGGGTGCGCGTCCGTGCAGAAGTCCAGATCGTCGCCGAGCCGGCCGAGCAGCGCGTCCCGCACCGAACCGCCCACCAGGTGCAACTCGTGACCGGCGCGGACAAACCGGCGGCCCAACTCGTCGGCGACCGGGGAGACCCGGAGTAGTTCGGCGACGGCGTTGCGCTGCGCGGCGGTGAGTTCGCGGCGGTCGGCGGCGTGAGGAGCAGAAGCTTCGGACATGGGATCGCCAGCCTATCGGGCCGGGGTGTGATCCGATCCGCCGGGCGCAGCTAATGGGTAGGGGTTGACTAAGGTCTGTGGAGTGCGGGTCGGTGCCCGGCTCGACGTACCCCCTGGGAGGCTGGAGATGAGCGGCGGGCTCTACCGCAGCGCGAACGCCGCGCGCGACGGCGGGCCCGGAGCCGGCGGGCGCCCGGGAGACGGCGCCACCTTCATCTCCGCCGAGCCGCTGAACCAGCCGGCCATGGAGTCGACCGCCCCGCCGCAGGAGCAGGTGGCCGAGGCGAGCGCCGCGACCAACAGCGCGGTGATGGCCATCGGCAGCCTGGTCAGCCGGGGTACGGGCTTCCTGCGCACGTTGGCGCTGACCGCCGCGCTGGGTGGCGCGCTGGTCGGTGACGCGTACACGACCGCGCAGATCCTGCCCGGCATGGTGTACGAGTTCCTGCTCGGCGGCATCCTCACCAGTGTTCTGATCCCGGTACTGGTCCGCCGTCGAAAGGTCGACAGCGACGGCGGTCAGGCGTACGCCCAGCGGCTGTTGACCCTCGCGGTGCTGACCCTCGCCGGGGCGGCGCTGCTCGCGGTGCTCTCCGCGGGCCTGCTGACCAAGCTCTACGCCGGTGACAACACCGGGGAGGACTTCCGGAGCCTGGTCAAGGCTTTGTCGTACCTGATGCTGCCGATGATCTTCTTCACCGGCCTCAGTGCGCTGATCAGCGCGGTGCTCAACACCCGGGGGCACTTCGCCGCGCCGATGTGGGCACCGATCCTCAACAACATCGTGGTGATCGCCACGGCGGGCCTGTACATCGCGATCTTCGGCGCGAAGATCGTCAAGCCGGAGGACATGACCACCGGGCGCATCCTCCTGATCGGTGGCGGCACCCTGCTCGGCGTGGCGATTCAGGCCGCCGGGCTGCTGCCGGCGCTGCGCAAGGTCGGTTTCCGCTGGAAGCTACGGTTCGACTTCCGCACCCTCGGCCTGCGCGAGCTGGGCCGCCTCGGCGGCTGGATGTTCTGCTACGTCGCGGTCAGCCAGGTCGGCCTCATCGTGCTGTTCAACCTGCTGAACCGGGCCGGCAAGGAGAATGCCGCCGGCCCACTGATCTACAACAACGTGTTCCTGCTGCTGATGATGGCGCACGGCATCATCGCCGTCTCGATCATCACGGCGCTGATGCCCCGGATGAGCGCCGCCGCCGCCGACGGCCGGTACGCCGACGTCGCCGCCGACCTTTCCCGGGGCACCCGGACCGTCTCGGCGGTGCTCGCCCCGATCGCGGTCTGCTACGCGGTGCTGGCCACCCCGTTGGCCGTGGCGCTGTTCCGCTACGGCGCGTTCACCGACGAGAACGCCTCGGACACCTCGCTGGTGCTGTTGCTGGCGGCGCTGGCGCTGGTGCCGTTCGCGATCAGCCAGCTCTTCACCTTCGCGTTCTACGCCCTGCCGGACACCCGCACCCCGGCGCTGATCAACATTCCGGTGGTGGCACTGCGGATCGGCGTGCAGGTGGTGCTCTACGTCGCCTTCGCCGCCCACTTCGCGGCAGCCGGAATGATGATCGGTAACGCCGTCTCCTACCTGGCTGCCGCGTTCGCCTCTGCCTGGCTGCTGCGGCCCCGGGTCGGCCGGATCGGGATGGGTGCCATCCTGCGCACCCTCGGCCGGGTGGCGGTCGCCGCGCTCGGTGCCGCGTTGGTCGGACTGCTGGTGGTGAACCTGCTGCCCGGAGGCGACACGCCGAGCTGGGTGCAGGCCGTGGTGCAGCTCGTGGTCGGTGGCGCGGTGATCGGCGGGACCTACCTCGGGCTTGCCATGTTGCTGCGGATCGGAGAGATCACCGAGGTGGTCGGCATGGTTCGGCGCAAGCTCGGCCGCTGAGCGTGAGCACCAGGCATACCCGCACGGACCGTGACCGCGGATCACCAGGCTGGGGATGCATCTGTGGATAACTCCGCGATTCGCTCGTCAACCACCGCATCAGCCTGTGGATAACCAGCCGTACGGCTGAGCGTGATCGTCCGATCGGGGGGAACACGTTCGCCCGGGCGGAAAGCGCCAATCGGACCTGGCCCCGACGTCGATCACTTGCGGTGAAGCCGTAGATTGGTTAGTACATGTGCCAGCAACGTGGCTGACAACGGTCGTAACCGGACTACTTCTCCGGCTCCCGGCTTTCCGCCGGGTACGGCGGGAAGATGACATGTCGGAGAGACGGGCAACCCGGGTAAGGTCGCTCTCGACGGGTACGGCAGGCGTCGGCACCGGTCAGCCGGTTCCTTCGACGGCAGAGCGGGAAGCCACATGCCCAGCAGTGCGGGTCCATCGATCGACACGATCACCGAGGGAGGACGGGTGACCCAGGTCGGCGAAGGTCAGGAGGCGGACGAGAGCGCTCCGCCGGTCATGACCTTCGGTGCTCCCACGGCCGGTGAAATCCTCGCCGAGCGGTACGAACTGGTCGAGCACATCAACAACGACAGCGCGGGTCGGCTGGTCTGGCGCGGGGTCGACGTCATCCTGCGCCGCCCCGTCGCGGTGGTGCTCCGCTACCCGGGTGGCGACTCCGCCACCGAGATGCTCCAGGCCGCCGTCGCGGCCAGCCGGGTCATCCACCCCAACCTGGTCGGGGTCTACGACGCCATCGACGAGGCCGAGCGGGCGTACGTGGTCCGTGAGTGGGTCGACGGCCAGTCGCTGCGTGACCTCGCGGCCGATGGCCCGCTGGATCCGGCCCGCGCCACCGCGATCGGCAACGCCGTCGCCAGCGCGCTCGCCGCGGTGCACGCCACCGGGATGGTGCACGGAAACGTGCACCCCGGCACCGTCATGATCAGTGACGAGGGCCGGGTGGTCCTGGCCGACGCGCGCACCGACGGTGACGACAGCAAAGAGAACGACATCCGGGCGGTCGGCGGTGTCCTCTACTTCGCGCTGACCGGTCACTGGCCGCACACCGAGGCACCGCTGCGCGGCGCCACTGCCGGCCACGGCCGGGCCGCCATCTCCGACGCGGTCCGGGACGCCGCCGGCACGATCGCTGCCCCCCGCCAGGTCCGTGCCGGGGTGCCCGCGTACCTGGACGACCTGACCATGGACCTGCTCGACGCCGAGATCGCCCCGCCCTCGTCCGACGTGCTCGCCGCCGAGCTGGCTCGGCTGGACGTGCCGGCCGAGGATGAGCACTACCTCGACACCAGCGGGCCGCTGCGGTTCACCGCCGACACCGGGGAAGAGCCGTCCCCACTGGCCGCGGCCGGTGGTCGCAAGGTCGCCATCGGCATCGCGGGCCTGCTGGCGGTCGCCCTGGTGGGTCTGCTCATCGGCATCAGCGCGCTCGGCGGCAACGACGAGGATCCGCAGGACACGGCCGGGGCCGCGCCCACCGCCAGCGCGCCGGCCGGTGACGCCACCCCTGCCGCCGCCACGACACGCAAGTTGACCGTGAAGAGCGTCCGGATCATCGACCCGGACAGCAAGAACCGCAGCGAGCTCGACGGCGCCGACAAGGTCATCGACGGTGACGAGGACAAGGGCTGGGAGACCGAGACGTACCGCGACCGGCCCAACTTCGGCAACCTGAAGAAGGGCATGGGCGTCTGGATCGACCTTGGCGAGCCGCACACCGTCAAGTCGGTCCAGGCGGTGCTGTCGGCCACCGGCGCGTCCGCCCAGCTCATCGCCGGCACGACCAACCCGCCGTCCAGCTCCAGCGGTGACAAGCAGCTGGTCGCGAGCTACAAGACCCCGATCGGCCAGCCGTTCGAGGACCACGACGGCACCACGATGACGTTCAACGGCTTCGACGCCGACACGAAATACCAGTACCTGCTGTTCTGGATCACCGAGCTGCCTCCGTCTGAGGGCGGGTTCAAGCTGGGGGTGCAGGAGATCACGGTCCAGGGGTCGTGATCCTGGCACCTCCCCCGTCCCATCGCATCCGCCGGACGCGGTAATGGACGGGCTCGACGCGGCGACGGACCTTGAGCTGCTGCGCGCCCACGTCTCCGGTGACCGGGACGCCTTCGCCGAGTTGTTCCACCGACACCGCGACCGGCTCTGGGCGGTGGCTCTGCGGACGCTCGGCGACCGCGAGGAAGCCGCCGACGCCCTTCAGGACGCCCTGCTGTCGGCGCACCGGGCGGCCGGGCGGTTCCGGGGCGACTCCGCCGTCACGACCTGGCTGCACCGGATCGTCGTGAACGCGTGCCTGGACCGGATCCGCCGCCGGCAGGCGCACCCCACCGTGCCGCTGCCCGACGGCAACCGGTCCGCGGACGGGTCGGGCACCGGCGGCGTCGAGCCGGCCGCCCCAGCGCACGACCACGACACCGCCCTGGTCGTCCGTGCCGCGCTCGCCGCGCTGCCCGTCGAGCAGCGGGCCGCCCTGGTGCTGGTGGACGTGCAGGGCTACCCGGTCGCCGAGGTGGCCCGCATCCTCGGTGTCGCCGAGGGGACGGTCAAGAGCCGGTGCGCCCGGGGCCGGGCCCGGTTGGCGGTGCTGCTCGGGCATCTCCGTCCGACGGTGTCGGCGACCCGTCCGGATTCTGCCGACCCGGAGCCGCCCGGCACGAAGGCGGACGTGCCCGGCGTCACGGCGGGGAACCCGCGCACGGCCGAGGGCGTCGGATCGGGGTCGGGCCGGTACCGGCGGGACGCCAACCAGGAGGACACGTGACGACCGAGGAGTTCAGAGAGGTCGACACCGACCTGCTCGCCGACTACCTCGGCGGGGCGTTGGACGGCACGCCGCAGGAGGCGGAGATCGCCCGACTGGTGGACGCCGACCCAGCCTGGGCGCAGGCGTACGCGCTGCTGGCCCCCGCGGTCACGCAGGTCCACGCGGACCTGGCCCGGTGGGCCGAGCCAGCCCCGGAGCTGCCGCCCGACGTTGCCGATCGACTCACCGCCGCGCTGGCCGCGGCGGATCCCCTGCCGACCGACGACGCAGCCGCCGGAGAGCCGTCCGCCGACTCCGCGACGCCGGTGATCCTGCCGACGCAGGGCGGCGGCGGTCGCCGACCCGCCGAGTCGGGGCGTGGCATATCCACCGGGCCGGGGCGTCGACAGCGCCGACAGCGCCGTTGGGCCCGGGGTGCCGCACCGGTGGCCGTCGCGGCGGTCGCCGTCGTCGCAGTCGGCCTGGGTCTCACCCAACTGGCGAGGAACGCCGCGGACACCGCTGGCACCAGCGCCATGGACCGCCCGGCCAGCGCGCCCGAGGACGCAGCGGCACGCACCACCGGGCCGGCGCTGCACAGCGGCACCGACTACACCCCGCAGACCCTCGGTCAGGCCACCGGCAGTTCCACGACGAGCCAGCCCCTCAAGGAGCCCACCGGCGGTCCGGGCGAGCAGCCCGGGGTGGACGCCGAGGGGGGCCGCCGGCCCGCGTCAGCCGGGTCGGACCAACTGGCCCGGCTCACCGACGAGGCCGCCCTGACGACCTGCCTGGCGGATGTGGCGGCCGAGCACGGATCCGCTCCGCTGGTGGTCGAAGTCCTCGACTACGCGCGGTTCCAGGGCGAGCAGGCGCTGATCCTGCGATTCACCGACGCGACCGGTGCCCGCTGGGCCTGGGTGAGCGGCCCGGAGTGCGGCGTCCCCGGGTCCGGCTCGGACAGCCGGTATTCGGCGCGGGTAGGGTGAATCCGCAGTCATCGGTGCGATAACCGTCCACGTGACCTGACCCACCGGATGCCCGGCTCGGGAATCCTCGCTTCGTACGATGACGTTCTGGAAGTCAGTCGCCGGCACCCACCACGCGTCGGCACTTGGATCAGCATCGGTGCGCGCGCCGACGCCGAACACACAACTCGGGAGACGGCAGTGGACGAGGTCCGCAACCTGATCATCATCGGCTCCGGCCCGGCCGGTTACACGGCGGCGGTCTACGCGGCACGCGCCAACCTGAAGCCGCTGATCATCGAGGGCGTGCAGTCCGGCGGCGCGCTGATGACCACCACCGAGGTGGAGAACTTCCCCGGGTTCGCCGACGGCATCCTCGGCCCCGAGTTGATGGACAACATGCGCAAGCAGGCCGAGCGGTTCGGCGCCGAGTTCCTCACCGACGACGTGACCCGGGTCGAACTGGCGGACACTGGCGACGCCGGCGCTGGCGCGGTGAGCACCGTGTGGGTCGGCGAGACCGCCTACCAGGCCCGCTCCGTCATCCTCTCCACCGGTTCTGCCTGGCGCCCGCTGGGCGTGCCGGGCGAGCAGGAATACCTCGGCCACGGCGTCTCCTCGTGCGCCACCTGTGACGGGTTCTTCTTCCGCAACCAGCACATCGTGGTCGTCGGCGGCGGCGACTCGGCGATGGAGGAGGCCAGCTTCCTCACCCGCTTCGCGGATTCGGTCACCATCATCCACCGGCGCGACTCGTTCCGGGCCAGCAAGATCATGGCTGACCGGGCACTGGGCAACGAGAAGATCAAGGTCGAGTGGAACAGCACCGTCGAGGAGATCCTGGGCGCCGACGGCAAGGTCACCGGTGTACGCGTCCGCAACGTGCACACCGGCGAGACCAAGGTCCTGGACGTGACAGGCGTCTTCGTTGCCATCGGCCACGACCCGCGCAGTGAGCTCTTCCGCGGCCAGGTCGAGATGGACGACGAGGGGTACATCAAGGTCCAGGCCCCCAGCACCCGGACGAACGTGCCCGGTGTCTTCGCCGCGGGCGACGTGGTCGACCACACCTACCGTCAGGCGATCACCGCGGCCGGCACCGGCTGTGCCGCCGCGCTCGACGCCGAGCGCTTCATCGCGACGCTCAGCTGAAACAGGAAACACATCCCGGAGGAGGGGCATAGTGGGAAATACCAAGGC
This sequence comes from Micromonospora sp. NPDC047527, assembly GCF_040643015.1. NCBI lineage: Bacteria > Bacillati > Actinomycetota > Actinomycetes > Micromonosporales > Micromonosporaceae > Micromonospora > Micromonospora sp. NPDC047527. Next base: position 171,546 of record NZ_JBEYTK010000002.1, read on the forward strand.
GGTCACGGACGCGAGCTTCGTTGCTGACGTGCTGCAGGCCGACAAGCCGGTTCTGGTGGACTTCTGGGCCGAGTGGTGCGGGCCGTGCCGCAAGGTGTCGCCGCTGCTCGAGGAGATCGCCGGTGAGATGGGTGACCAGGTCACCATCGTCAAGCTCAACATCGACGAGAACCCCGAGACCGCCCGCGCCTACCGGGTGATGTCGGTGCCGACCCTGACCGTCTTCAAGAACGGTCAGCCCGTGCAGTCGATCGCTGGCGCCAAGCCGAAGGGCGAGCTGGTCCGGCTCATCGAGTCGGCCCTCTGACCAGCAGTTACGTCACCGAACCCCGTACCCGCTCGTCGGGTGCGGGGTTCGCTGTCTTTCGCGACCCCCGGACCGCGCGTTTTTCGCGCCCGAGCCACCTGGCCGCCCCGGAACGCATAGCCTCAAGCCGGGGCCGCCCGGCCAGCCAGCTTCGTGCAGAGGGGGTCGTGCGTGCGTCCGATCCGACCCGGTGACCGGGGACCAGCGGTCACGGAGATCCGTGCCATTCTCAACGGCCTCGACCTGCTCGCCGCCGGTCCGCAGACCGACGAGTTCGACGTCGACACCGAGCGCGCCGTCCGCGCGTTCCAGCAGTCCCGTGGGCTCAGCGTGGACGGCCGGATCGGCACGGAGACCTGGGGTGCGCTGGAGGCCGCCCGTTGGCGGCTCGGCGCCCGCACCCTCTACCACGCGGTGCCCGAGCCGCTCACCGGCGAGGACGTCCGTTCGCTGCAGGAACGACTGCTGGAGATGGGGTACGACGTCGGCCGCGCGGACGCCATCTACGGCATTCGGACCTCCCGCGCGGTGGCGCAGTTCCAGCGCGAGGTCGGGCTCACCCCCGACGGCTCCTGTGGGCCGCACACGATGAACGCTCTACGCCGCATCGGTCGCAAGGTCGTCGGCGGGCGCCCGCAGTGGCTCCGCGAGTCCGACGCGATCCGCCAGTCCGGGCCGGCACTGGTCGGCAAGACGGTGGTCATCGACCCCGGGCACGGTGGCACCGATCCGGGCATGGTCGTGCCGGACGGCCCGCTGCGCTGGACGGAGGCGGACCTCGTGCACGACCTCGCCAGTCGACTGGAGGGACGGCTCGCCGCCTCCGGAGTGCGGGTGCAGCTCACTCGGGGTCCCGCGCCCGACACGTGCCTGCCGGACACCGACCGGGCGATGCTGGCCAATTCGCTCGGCGCCGACGTGTTCGTGTCGCTGCACCTGGACGGGCACGCCAATCCGGAGGCGGAAGGAGTGGCGACCTACCACTACGGCACCGACAACGGGGTCACCTCGTCGACCGGGGAGCGGCTGGCCGGGCTGGTGCAGCGGGAGATCGTCGCCCGCACCGGGCTGCGGGACTGCCGCACCCACGCCAAGACGTGGGACCTGCTGCGGCTGACCCGAATGCCGGCGGTCCGGGTGGAGGTCGGCTACCTCACCTCGCCGACGGACCGCGCCCGGCTGATCGACCCCCGCTTCCGGGACCGAGTGGTGGAGGCGATCGTGGCCGCGGTGCAACGCATGTACTTCCCGATCGAGCGGGACGTGCCCACCGGATCGATCGACGTGAGCGAACTGCGCGCGGTGGTCACCGCCGGCACGGTGGTCGACTGAGACCGGTGTCGGGTGGCGCTTTCGAAGCGCTCGCTCAGCCGCCGGTGGACCGGGTGGCCGGTGCCGGTCGGACCGGACGAAGCAGGGTCTCCGGGCTCATCGAGCCGAGCAGCTTCTCCAGCGCGTACTCGACGTCGGATTTCCAGCTCAGCGCGGTGCGCAGCTCAAGGCGCAGCCGTGGGAACCGGGGATGCGGACGTACGGTCTTGAAACCGACCGAGAGGAAGAAATCGGCCGGTGCCATGCAGCCCCCGGCCGGGTCGTCCGCGTCACCGAACTTGGCGTCGCCGAACGCCTCGATCGCCTTGATCCCCCGCTTGGTCAGATCCCGCGCGACGCCCTGCACCAACATCCGGCCCAACCCGCCGCCAGCGAACGAGGCGACCACGTTGGCGGTCATCAGCAGCGCCGCGTCGGCAGAGACCGGAGAGGTCGGGAAGGCCATCGAGCGGGGCACGTAGGCGGGCGGTGCGTACATCACGAAGCCCGCCGGCATACCGTCGACGTACGCGAGCTTGCCGCAGGAACCCCACTCCAACAGCGTCTGGGAGACCCACGCCTCCTTCTCCAGCCCCGGGTCACCGGCAGCGCCTGCCCGGTCGGCGGAGACCGGATCCAGCTCCCAGTAGACGCACTGCCGGCAGGGACGAGGAAGATCCTCCAGCGTGTCGAGGGTCAGGTTGACCAGACGTCGCGACATATGGCGCATCCCCACAAATAGGCTCGGTGGTAAGACCGGCATGGGACGACAGCGCCGCCATCCTGCCCCCGACGAGCGATCGTACGCCGCTGATCGCTGGTGCGGGAGAGGACGCGCAGATGCCCACCGCACCGGGGGACGACACCGAGGGTCCGCGATGTGGTCGGTCCGCCACAGCAGGCCGACAGGCAGGTACAGGCGGGCTACGATCGACAATTGGTGCCTCCCGCCCCCATGGTCACGAGCGGTCGGGGTACCCGGGGCGGGAGCCACCCGAGCAGCGATCGAGGTGAGGTCATGACCGGCACGACCCACGACGACTACACCGACCGGTACGCCCGGCGGGTGCGCGGCATGACCGCCTCGGAGATCCGAGCACTCTTCGCGGTGGCCAGTCGGCCCGAGGTCGTCTCGCTCGCCGGTGGGGCTCCCTACATCGCCGCGCTGCCACTCGACGCCGTCGGCGAGATGCTGGGCCGGCTCGGCTCCGAGCACGGCGTGACCACCCTGCAGTACGGCATCGGCCAGGGCACCCTGGAGTTGCGCGAGCGGATCTGCGAGGTCATGTCCCTCTCCGGGATCGACGCCGCGTGCGGTGCCTCACCCGAGGACGTGGTGGTCACCGTGGGCGGGCAGCAGGCTCTCGACCTGGTGGCCCGGCTCTTCCTCGACCCCGGTGACGTGGTGCTCGCCGAGGGTCCGACGTACGTCGGCGCGCTCGGGGTCTTCCAGGCCGCGCAGGCCCAGGTCGCACACGTGCCGATGGACGACGAAGGGCTGATCCCCGAAGCATTGGAGACGGCCATCGCCGACCTGGCCCGCGCCGGCCGGCGGGTGAAGTTCCTCTACACCATCCCCACCTACCAGAACCCGACCGGCGTGACGCTCAGCGAGGAGCGCCGGGAACGCGTACTCGACATCTGCGAACGTGCCGGCCTGCTCGTCGTCGAGGACGACCCGTACGGCCAGCTGGGTTTCGAGGGTGAGGCGCCCGCGCCGTTACGGGCTCGCCGCCGCGACGGTGTCTTCTACCTCAGCACCTTCTCCAAGACCTTCGCCCCCGGGCTGCGGGTCGGTTGGATCCTGGCGCCGCACGCGGTCCGCGACAAGCTGGTCATCGCCAGCGAGGCGCAGATCCTGTGCCCCAGCGGCTACGCCCAGGCTGCCGTGACCACCTACCTGAGCACCATGCCCTGGCGTGAGCAGCTGAAGGTCTACCGCGAGGTCTACCGGGAGCGCCGGGACGCCCTGCTGGAGGCGCTGTCCGACCTGATGCCCGAGGGCACGAGCTGGACGACGCCGTCCGGCGGCCTCTTCGTCTGGGCCAGCCTGCCGGACGGGCTCGACTCGAAGGCCATGATGCCGCGCGCGATCGCCGCACGGGTCGCCTACGTGCCCGGCACCGGCTTCTACGCCGACGGCACGGGCACCGACGCCATGCGGCTCAACTTCAGCTTCCCGCCCCCGGAGCGGATCCGCGAGGGCGTCCGCCGGCTCGCCGGCGTCATGGAACAGGAGATGGCGATGCGCCGCGTCTTCGGCGCCGTCGGTGGTGCCGCAGGTCGCCGCGGCCGGCCCGGCTCCGACGTGCCGGGTCCCGACTTGGCATGATGCCGCCATGGGTACGACCGCTGTCGAGCACCTTGCCGTGACCAACTCCGCCGTCGCGGCCGACCTGCGGGTGCTCGTACTCGCCGGCGGCCTCTCCTACGAACGTGACGTCTCGCTGCGCTCCGGCCGCCGGGTGATCGACGCGCTGCGTGCCGTCGGGGTCGAGGCCGAGTTGCGGGACGCCGACGTGGCGCTCCTGCCCGCCCTCGCCGCCGACCCGCCGGACGCGGTCGTGATCGCCCTGCACGGAGCCACCGGCGAGGACGGCTCCCTGCGGGGAGTGCTCGACCTGTGTGGCATCCCGTACGTCGGCTGCGACGCCCGCGCCTCCCGGCTCGCCTGGGACAAGCCCTCCGCCAAGACGGTGCTCCGCGAGGCCGGCATCCCCACCCCGGACTGGGTGGCCCTGCCGCACGACCGCTTCTCCGAGTTGGGCGCGGTGGCCGTACTCGACCGGATCGTCGACCAGCTGGGCCTGCCCCTGATGGTCAAGCCGGCGCAGGGCGGATCGGGCCTCGGCGCCGCGGTGGTCCGGGACGCCGCGTCACTCCCGGCCGCGATGGTCGGTTGCTTCGCGTACCACTCGACGGCGCTCGTGGAACGGTACGTGCCCGGCATGGACGTGGCGGTCTCCGTGGTCGACCTGGGTGACGGGCCGCAGGCGCTGCCGCCGGTCGAGATCGTGCCGCGTAACGGGGTGTACGACTATGCCGCCCGTTACACCGCCGGTCGGACCACGTGGCATGCTCCGGCCCGGTTGGAGCCCGAGGTGGCCGCCACGGTGGCCGACGTGGCCCTCGCCGCGCACACCGCGCTCGGCCTGCGGGACCTGTCCCGGGTCGACGTGATCGTGGACGCGGACGGTCAGCCGCACGTGCTGGAGGTCAACGTCTCACCCGGCATGACGGAGACGTCGTTGCTGCCACTCGCCGTCCAGGCTGCCGGCCTGGACTTCGGTCGACTCCTCGGCTCCCTCGTCACCCGGACCGCGGCCCAGCGCGCATCCTGATCCTGCTTCGCCCTCCGGCAGTGACCCTGTCGACCCGTGAGGTTGACGGTGGCGTGCCGCGGCTGCCACCGCCGACCTGACGATTCGACGATCAGTGGACGGGTCGCGCGTCGGGTGGGGTCACCTCGGGGGTGCCCTTGTTGGGAGCGGCCGAGTCGGCGGTGTCGTCCACCGGATCGGGTGCGGTCGCGGTGGCAGGTTCAGTCGCCGGGTCGGCGTCGGGTGCTGGCTCTGCGGCTGGCCCTGTGGCTGGCTCGTCAGCCGAGTCGGTGGCGGTGACGGAGGGCGCTACCGACGGGTCGGCATCGGTCGCTGTGGGATCGGTGGCATCCCCGTCACCATCGGCGCGGTCGTCGTCGACTGCGGGCTCCGGAATCTCCTCAGCCGCCTCGATGACCGAGACGGCCTCCTCCCGGATGGCAGCGGCGTGCGCGGCCTCGGACTGGGCCAGCAGGCTCGACGGCGCCTGCCACTGGATGCGGGGCGGCTCGGCCAGCGGCCGGCCACCGAACTCAGCGAGCCAGGCGGCGACGAGTGCCAGATTTTCCCGCCACTGCTCCTCGGAGATCGGCGGCAGGATCGAATCCCACAGCGACAGGAAGGTGCCACGCAACTGAAGCCGGCCGTACGGCCGGGCCAGGAACCACATGTGCAGGTGGGCGGAGCCGTCGCCCCACCGGTTGACGTGCACCCGCGCCACGCCGTCAAGCGACCGGATGGCCCGCTCCAGGCGGACGGTCATCACCCCGAGCTCGGCGGCGAGCAGGTTCGGCAGGTCACCCAGATCGAGGTGGGTCCGCGATTCCAGGATGAGCACCATGGGCAGACCGGTCGGCCGATCCATGGCGCGCACCCGCCACCGCTCTCCCACCCAGATGTAGGCGTCGTCGGGAGCGTTGCAGGCGGTGCATTCCCGGAGGCCCTCGCCCTTGCGCGGAGGTTCGACCGGGACCGGGTCGTCGAGCTGCTTCACGCGGAGGTCACCCTCGAAGGGAAACGAGGGCCATTGGGTGAAGTCCGGGACTGAGGGAGGGGTGTCGTGCACGACGCTGACCCTAACCGAGTCTGTCGCCGCTGTCCCTAGCTGTTCGATCGGTCCGGACCACCCAGATCAGTGCTTCTCGTCGATTGATCTGCCCGCCGCCGACACTCGGCGAGGCGATATCCACAGGCTGCCGAGATCGCCAACACAGGCCGTCATCCACAGGCCGGCACCCGTTCCCACGCGGTGTTTCACGTGAAACGGGGGGTGCCTGTGGACAACGGGTGTGGATAACTTTTCGGCCCTTCGGTCGTTGCGGCGAACTGCGCCGGGCCGGTTCGGTGACCGCCACGTCGGGGGCGCGTTTGGGACCGCGTCGAGTGCCGGGACCGGGGTGCGATGCCGGCACCCATCGGACGAGACAGGGCGTGACGATGGGGACGGGTGGCCGTTCACCTGGAGCCTGTCGAAGATTCGCATCGGGTACGGCTGTGCGCTGCTCGACGCCACTCACTCCGCAGGCTTCTCGGCGCTGCCCTCCGACTTCCCCACAGGCTCGTCGGCGTTGCCCTTGCGACGTTGCGACGCGCCTCCCCGGCTGCTCTGCCGCCGGAGTCTGGGGGGCAGCCTGGTGCACCGTCTCCAGGGTCGGCCGCCTGCTCGACCTGCCATCGCCGGGCGCGCACCTGCTGTTCTTCGACCATTGCGGCATCTGGGCGAGCGAACGTCGCGGGCGGCGGGCGGCCTTCCGCGACCGCAGTGCACGTTCTCTGCTTCAGATTGGCCGTCTCGGTCCGCGCTCCAGAGCAGGCTTCGGGACCGGACGGTTGGGGGGCGGTTTCACGTGAAACGGAGGCCGCGAGCGTTCGGGTGGCAAGCCCAACTCCACAAGAACACGGGAGGGCCTCGTGCGCCCTCTCAGTGGGCCGCTACCGGCTCCAAGGTCGGAACGGGTGCCTCGATGTGGCTCCGTCACCCACTAGCCCTCTCGCAGCCCGTGGAGGTCAACTTCTCTCCCGAGCCGGGCGACGTCATGTGCTCGGTGGATTTCCGGTCGACCTGCCCACCCGCGCAGAGGCCCGGCTCGTTGCTCCGGCGCCGCACCGCAGACGCATTTTGCGGTCCTCGCCGGCAGACCGAGGGCTGCGGATTTTCGGTTGCTCCACCTCTACCGCCGCCACCGCCACTGGCGACCCTCGTGTCGGCGGCGACTCCGCCGTGGTCGCCGCCGACGACCCGCAGCAACTCCCTCGCCCGTCGTCAGCGTCGTCGTTCTGAATCGCCAGCCTCGTGGCCCCCGGCCCAGAGCGGAGAGCCAAGGCGGGGAGGGCACGGTCCCGTTTCACGTGAAACGGGACCGGATGCAGAACGGCCGCGCTACCCGAGGGAAGCGCGGCCGCAGGCGGAGCGAGACGATCAGGCCTCGGGCTCCCCGGGCTCCTCCTGCTGCACTCCGATGATCCCGACGATCCGTTCCAGGTCGTCCACCGTGGCGAACTCAATCGTGATCTTGCCCTTGCTGCGGCCAATGTCGACCTTCACCCGGGTGTCGAACCGGTCCGACAAACGATCAGCGAGATCCGTCAGGGCGGGCGCATGCGGCTTCGGTCGCCGTTTCGCGGCCTGGCCCGTCGGTGGCCCGTCGTTCAGCGTGAGGGCAACGATCTCCTCGGTGGCCCGCACCGACAGCCCTTCGGCCACAATGCGCAGCGCCAACTGCTCCTGTGCCTCCGAATCGTCGAGGCTGAGCAGGGCACGGGCGTGGCCGGCGGAGAGGATGCCCGCGGCGACCCGACGCTGCACCTGCGCCGGCAGGTTCAGCAGTCGGATCGTGTTGGAGATCTGCGGGCGGCTGCGACCGATCCGACGGGCCAGTTCCTCGTGGGTGGCGCCGAACTCCTCCAGCAACTGCTGGTACGCGGCGGCCTCTTCCAGAGGGTTCAGGTTGGCCCGGTGGATGTTCTCCAGCAGTGCGTCGCGGAGCATGGCGTCGTCGCGGGTATCCCGGACGATCGCCGGGATGTTGTCCCGCCCGACCGCCTGGGCGGCACGCCATCGCCGCTCGCCCATCACCAGCTCGTACTTCTCGCCGTCGAGCTGCCGAACGACGATGGGCTGGAGGAAGCCAACCTCCTGGATCGAGGTCTTCAGCTCCTCCAGCGCTTCCTCGTCGAAGACCTGACGAGGCTGCTTCGGGTTCGGCAGGATCGCGTCGACCGGGATCTCGGCGAACCGGGCTCCCGGCACGGGACTGAGCGTGGGCTCCGGCTGGTGGGCCGGAGCGCTGGCAGGCGCAGCCGATACGACCGAGGCCGCCGCGCCATCGTCAACGTCGACGTGCCCGTTCTCCGGCTCGGCGGTCATGGTGCCGGCGGCACCCTGCACCGGCCCGGTCGGGATGAGCGCCCCCAGGCCTCGTCCCAGACCGCCCCGAGGACGGTTCTTCATGCCACGCCTCCCAGCGACTCGTCCGCACTACGCATTCCGGCCCACCGGCTCCTTGACGCCCCGCTCGGCGATCTCTTGGGCGGCCTCGAAGTAACTCGTCGCGCCCCGCGAACCGGGATCGTAGGTCATCACCGACTGGCCATAGCTGGGCGCCTCGGAGACCCGGACGTTGCGGGGGATGACCGCCTGGAGGACCTTGTCGCCGAAGTGGTTCCGGACGTCCTGCTCGACCGCGTCCGCCAGCCGGGTACGGCGGTCGTACATGGTCAGCAGGATGGTGGAGACGTCGAGCTTCGGATTGAGGTGCTGCCGTACCAGGTTGATGTTGTTGATCAGCTGGTTGAGCCCTTCCAGGGCGTAGTACTCGCACTGGATCGGAATCAACACCTCCTGCGCGGCGACTAGGGCGTTGACCGTGAGCAGGCCGAGCGAGGGCGGGCAGTCGATGAAGACGTAGTCGAACTGGCCCGGGTAGGCGGCGATGGCCCGGTCGAGGCGCGACTCCCGCGCCACCACCGACACCAGCTCGATCTCCGCCCCGGCGAGGTCGATCGTCGCGGGTACGCACCAGAGGTTGGGGATGCCCTCCACGGCCTGCGCCACCTCGGCCAGCGGCACGCTGTTGATGAGGCAGTCGTAGACGTCCGGGATGCCGGTGTGGTGGGGGACGTTGAGGCCGGTAGAGGCGTTGCCCTGCGGGTCAAGGTCGACCACGAGCACCCGGTTACCGTGCAGGGCGAGCGCCACCGCCAGGTTGACCGTGGTCGTGGTCTTGCCCACGCCGCCCTTCTGGTTGGCGACGCACATGACCCGGGTCCGGTCCGGCCGAGGCATGGTCACCTCGCCACTGGGATTCAGGATCTGCACGGCGCGCATCGCCTCCATAGCCAAGGGTGGGTCCTCATCCTCTTCGCGCGTCGGGGTTTCACGTGAAACGTACGTGGGATCGGACGCGGTCGGCGACTCCACCGAAGCGGCTGGCGCATCGGGGATTACCGGCGTCGAGTCCCGAGCCACCGCAGCGGTGGGTTGGTGCGGGACCGCCGGCTCGAAGCGGACCGCCGCAGCTGTGTTCCGCCGACCCGACGTCGGCCGCACCTCGGCGGCATTGCCCGGCCGACTCGGCCCCTCCACTGCCCGACGGGCAGCCGTCGGCTCCGGGGTCTCCAACCGGTCTGGTTGGCCCGCCGGCTCGTCCCGCGACGCCTGCGGCCCGTTGTCCGCCGCAGTCGGGGACGACCCGGGCGCACCGGGCGACCAGCTCGGGTAGTCGGTTTCACGTGAAACCGGATCGCTGGTTGACCCGGTCACGCGTGGATCGTCGTACCTGCCGTCGTCATGCACCTGTCATCCCTGCCCGCTTCGGATGGTCGGTCCGCGCCCCGGTCAACTTGGCCGCACCCGCGCTCGCACCCCGGAGCGTACGGCCCCTCGGGAGCGGTCGGAGTCCGCGACGTCCGTCGGCCGCTCCACACTATCGACGCGCGGTCAGCCTACGGCGGACGGGCGCGGCCGGTCCACGTCGGGTTCTCATTCCCTCGTTCCATCCGTACGGGTACAACGAGGCAACCCACTGACCGGACGTCCGATGGCGCGACGGGTCAGCGGCGGCGTGCTCCGCCACGGGAGCGCTTGCTGGCGGCAGGCCGGGGCGGTCCGACCATGCGCTCGCGGACGATCTCCACGACGGTGGTCGGCGGATCGATCACGTCGACACCGCAGAAGTGGACGGCCGCCGAGCCGCCACCGAGCCGCGCCACGACGTCGGCGTGCTCCTCGATCTCCGCTGCGGCGGACGATCCCTTGAGGGCCAGCAGCCGTCCGCCGCGCACAGCCAGTGGCAGGCACCAGGCCGCCAGACGGTCCAACGGTGCGACCGCACGGGCGGTCACCACGTCTCCGCTGATCGGTTCCCGGCCAGTCGATCCGCTGGCGGCCTCGTCAGCCCGACCTCGGAACACCCGTACCGATCTGGTCAGGCCGAGTCGCTCGACGGCCTCGATCAGGAACGACGTCCGCCGGGCGAGCGGCTCGATCAGGGTGACGGTCAGGTCGGGGCGCGCGATGGCCAGGACCATGCCGGGCAGGCCAGCGCCAGAGCCGACGTCGAGCACTGTCGCGTTGGCCGGGATCCGCTCCACGACCACGGCGCAGTTGAGCAGGTGGCGGTCCCAGATCCGGGGTGCCTCCCGGGGGCCGATCAGACCGCGGATCACGCCGTCGGTGACAAGCAGTTCGGCGTACGCGGCGGCCAGGTCGAGCCGGTCGCCGAAGAGGGTCAGCGCGGCCGGAGCCAGTTCGGGCGGCAGTGCCGCGTCGGCCGGCGACGGACCACCGTCGGACTCGACCTGCGACGAGGTGTCACCGACAGACGCCTCCGGCGGCGGAGTGTCGCCGTCCACGTCGTACCGCCTCGGATCGGTGTCGGGGATCGCTGTGGGCCGGACAGCGGACGGCCCGGGCGGCGTACCGCCCGGGCCGGTCACGGCGTCCGCCGTGGTGTCGTCGTGGGTCACCCGGTCAGTCCGCCGGCCGTACGACGATGCGCCGGTTCGGCTCGACGCCCTCGGACTCACTCGCCACGCCGGACATGGCGTTGACGACGTCGTGGACGCACTTGCGCTCGAACGCGGACATCGCTTCCAGCCGGACCGGCTCGCCGTACTCCTTGACCTTCTCGACCGCGTTCTTGGCGACCGCGGCGAGCTCCTTGCGACGGGTCGCGCGGTAGCCGCCGACGTCGAGCAGCAGCCGGCTCGGGGTGCCGGTCTGCCGGAAGATGGCGAGCCGGGTCAGCTCCTGAAGCGCCTCCAGGGTGGCGCCGCGCTGACCGACCAGGTTCTGCAGTCGGGCACCGACCACCTCGACCACCGGTCGGCCACCGGCGACCAGTTCGTCGATGTCGCCGTCGTAGTCGAGGATGTCCAGCAGCCCTTCGACGTAGTCGGCCGCGATCTCGCTCTGCCGGAACAGCTCGCCTTCGCCCGCGGCCTTCTTCTCGCGGCCACTCGCGACGGCTGCGGTGTCGGTGTCGTCGGCCTCGGTGTCGTCGTCGGCCTCCGTCTCGTCCGCCTCGGTGTCGCCGTTCACCGCCAGGGCCGCGGTGTCCTCCTCGTCCAGGGGCTCGTCGACGCGGGGGATGCTGGTCTCGGTCACGGTCTCATCTCCGTACTCGCTCGTCCGGACCGTCGGGTCCGCTGGTTTCCCGGGGCCGGCGGGAGGTCGCCGGTGCCCACGGGCACGTCTGTAGGGGCAGTGTCGCCCGTGACCGCGTCGGACGCGGCCGGTTCCGCCCGGCGCCGGCCTTCCGGCGGCTGCACGGTGCGGAACGGGCCGCCGCCGGTCATCCGGCGACGGCCCTTACAGCTCAGCCCTGCCGCTTGGCGGGGCGGCTCTTCTTCGGGTTGTTCACCGGCTTGGCGCCCGGCTTCGGCCCGGCCACCTTGGGCGCGGTCGCCTTGACCGGCGCGGGCGGGGCCGACTTGCCGCGACCGAAGAGGCCACCGGACTTGGTGGGCTGTACGGGGTTGCGGCTGGCGGCCGGGGCGGTGGCCTTCTTCGCGGTCACCGGCGGCGGGAACTTGCGCAGCACCCACTGCTGCTGGCCGAGGGTGAAGAGGTTGTTCGTGACCCAGTAGATGATCACACCGATGGGGAAGATCGCGCCGGAGATCAGCAGCGACGCCGGGATGCCGTAGAGCATCAGCCGCTGGATCATCCGCTGCTGCGGGTCCTCCGCCCAGCCGGTCTTGAGGATCATCTGACGGCTCGTCAGGTAGGTGGTCGCGATCATGATCAGGACCAGGAAGCCGGCGATGACCTTGACCGTGGTGCCGTTGGCGCCGAGGCGGGCCAGCTCGTCGGCGGTGGAACCGAACTTGCCGGCGATCGGCGCGGTGAAGAGCTTCGCGTTGGAGGCGCTGTCGAACTGAGCGGCCGTCCAGCCGTAGAGGTCCTTGCTCTGCTTGGCCGGGTCCAGACGGCGAAGCACGTGGAAGAGGCCGAGGAAGACCGGGATCTGAAGGAACATCGGAAGGCAACCCATCAGCGGGTTGGCCTTCTCCTTCTTGTACAGCTCCATCATTTCTTTCTGGAGCGTCTCCCGGTCACCCTTGTGCTTCTCCTGCAACTCCTTGACCTTGGGCTGCAGGGCCTGCATGGCCCGCTGCGACTTGATCTGCTTGACGAAGACCGGGAACAGGATCACCCGGACGGTGACCACCAGGAAGACGATGGCCAGGATCCAGGCGAAGTTGGTGCCGATCACCGCGCCGACGGGCACCCCGATGGCGTCCCAGGCCGAGTGCCAGGTCAGCAGGATCCACGAAATCGCGTAGTAGATCCAGTCGAGACTCAATTCGGTGCTCCAGTCACATCGGCACGGCGGCGACCGCCCGGCTCCGGCACCGGGTCATGTCCACCAGGGTGGAAGGGGTGGCAGCGCAACAGCCGCCGGACCGCCAGCGCGGCTCCCCGGAGCGCGCCGTGTCGGGCCACCGCCTCCTGGGCGTACGCACTGCACGACGGGTAGAACCGACAGCGGGCCGGCAGTGCCGGACTTATCCACCGACGGTACGCGATGATGGGCGCGATCAGCACCTTGGCACCGGTTGACGTCGGGCGCGCGGCGGCGGTCGGTTCGGTGCTCACCGGGACCGCCTCTCTCGGGGCGACCGGGCAACCGCGATGGCGGCGTCCAGGTCGGCGGCGAGCCGGGGGTAGGACGCCTCGGCTGCTGCGGGCAACGCCCGGACGACCAATGTACTGCCGGCGGGCAAGGCGACCAGTCGTTCCCGGACGAGCGCACGGAGCCGGCGCCGGACCTTGTTGCGGACGACCGCGTTGCCCACCGCCTTGGACACGACGAAGCCGGCGCGGGTCGGTGCGGAGAGTTGCTCCGCACCGATTTCCCGCACCGGCTTCGGCGAGGTCGTTGTGGTGGGGTCGGCGGTCACCGGCACGGTCAGGTGGACCACGACGGCACCTCGTCCGGCGCGTCGGCCACCGCGAAACGCTGCGGCGAAGTCAGTGCTGCGCCGCAGTCGCTGCGCCGCGGCCAGCACGACTGCTCACGTCCCCCGGACCGGCCCGGTCGGCTCAGGCCGACAGGGTGGTGCGACCCTTGGCGCGACGGCTCGACAGGATGGCACGGCCGGCACGGGTGCGCATGCGCAGCCGGAAGCCGTGGGTCTTCGCGCGCCGGCGGTTGTTCGGCTGGTAGGTGCGCTTGCTCACGTCAGGCTCTCCGTTTTCGTACGCGCCCCGCGCGACGGAATCGCCGGGGTCGTGGGGTGGTCCAGGCCACCTCGACGGTGACCACCGATCGGTGCTGCCCTGCGGAGCGGGACCTCGGCGACGCGGGGATGCGACCGTGGGCAGCAAACACCCATCACCCTAGCAGAGGACGAGAGAGCAGCCGCTCCAGCCTACGCAGGGGCGCAATGACCGTCAAACATCCCCAGCGGCCACCATCGGGGACGCGCCCGGGACCGAAGGGGCGGTTTTCGCTGATGCCGACAAGGCCGCTGCCGCGTCGCCGGTTGATGGGGCAGGGACAACGCTGTTACCGTGCCCGATTGCGGTGAGCGTCGGAAGCTCCGGTCGTCGCGCGCAGGCAAGACCGGACACGCCGGTGAATCGTTCGGCACGGTGAACCCGCTTCAGCGCCCGGTCAGGCAGGGGGCAGGTCCCACCCGCGTCCGCCGGACGGCCACAATCGGTCGGTACACAGGCTGTGGATAACCTGTGGATGACCCACTGGCAGTTGTCCGGGTGGGTGATGTTCCACCCGCGCACGCGGCGGGCCCGGGACGGCCGGCTGGCAGACAGCGGCGGCCGGGAGCAGAGGCGAGGGGGTGGCACGACGGTGGCCGGTACGACCGACCTTGCCGCGGTGTGGTTAGCGGCGACCGACGAGCTCGCCGACGAGATCATCTCCGCGCAGCAGCGTGCCTACCTCCGGCTGACCCGGCTGCGGGCGATCGTCGAGGACACTGCGCTGCTCTCCGTCCCGGACGCGTTCACCCGGGATGTGATCGAGTCGCGGCTGCGCCCGGCGATCACCGAGGCGTTGACCCGTCGGCTCGGCCGACCCATCCAGGTGGCCGTGACCGTTCGGGTGGCCGAGGACGCCACCGGACGCCCGGCCGGCACCGTCTACCGCAGCGCTCCGGAGCCGGGGTCACCCGACGTCGAGGCTCCGTTGTCCGGCTCGCTCGACGACGGGCACTCCGGACGGCCGGCGGTCGACACGATCATTCCGGAACAGCAGCAGCCGGGGCACGACCCCGCCATGCCGCCGGCACCGGCCGGTCCGCCGCCCGCGCCGGCCGTCGACGGGCACCGGTCCGGGTTGATCCCGGCGAGCAGGGACGGGCAGGAGGCGCTGTTCAGCGCCGCGTTCGTGGAGCCGCTGCGGTCGCCCCGACCGGCGTCGGACCGACGTGGGTACGACGACCAGGCCGCCCGACTGGACCCGCCAGGCCCGGACACCCGGCCCTACGAGCCCCGCTACCGCGACGACGCCTCATCGCCTCGGGACCAGCACGTGATCCGTCCGCTGCCCCGCGACGGCGGAACGGACAGCGGTCCGGGCCGCGGCGGGGTGGACCACCGCACCGGTGGGCGCGACGACCGGCGGCTGCCCGGCACCGACACCGGCGGCAATCGGCTCAACCCGAAGTACATGTTCGAGACGTTCGTGATCGGCTCGTCGAACCGCTTCGCCCACGCGGCGAGCGTCGCGGTGGCCGAGTCGCCGGCGAAGGCGTACAACCCGCTCTTCATCTACGGCAGCTCCGGGCTGGGCAAGACCCACCTGCTGCACGCCATCGGGCACTACGCCACGACGCTGGGCAACGCGCGGTCGGTGCGGTACGTGTCGACCGAGGAGTTCACCAACGACTTCATCAACTCGCTGCGGGACGACAAGACCAGTGCGTTCCAGCGCCGCTACCGCGACGTCGACATCCTGCTGATCGACGACATCCAGTTCCTGGAGAACCGCGAGCGTACGCAGGAGGAGTTCTTCCACACCTTCAACACCCTGCACAACGCCAACAAGCAGATCGTGATCACCTCCGACCGGTCGCCGAAGCAGTTGGCCACGCTGGAGGACCGACTGCGGACCCGCTTCGAGTGGGGCCTGCTCGCCGACATCCAGCCTCCGGACCTGGAGACGCGGATCGCGATCCTGCAGAAGAAGGCGGCGCAGGAGCGGCTCTACGCCCCGCCGGACGTGCTGGAGTTCATCGCCTCCCGGGTGTCGAACTCGATCCGGGAACTGGAGGGCGCCCTGATCCGGGTGACCGCGTTCGCCAGCCTGACCCGGTCGACGGTCGAGCTGTCGCTGGCCGAGGAGGTCCTGCGGGACTTCATCCCGGACGGCGCCGGCCCGGAGATCACGGCCGACCAGATCATGGTCTCCACGGCCGACTACTTCGGGGTGAGCCTGGAGGACCTGCGCGGCCAGTCCCGCTCCCGGGTGCTGGTCAACGCCCGCCAGGTGGCCATGTACCTGTGTCGGGAGCTGACCGAGCTGTCGTTGCCCCGGATCGGGCAGGCTTTCGGCGGCCGGGATCACACCACGGTCATGCACGCGGACCGCAAGATCCGGCAGCAGATGGCCGAGCGCCGCTCGCTCTACAACCAGATCGCCGAGCTGACGAACCGGATCAAGCAGAACACCTGAGGGGTACGGCGACACGCAAGCCCGGGACACGCCCGGCCGGATCTCCGGTCGGGCGTTCTTTTTTCGGCTCCGACGCGGCTCCGACGGCGCCCGTTTCGGCTCTGGAGACGGCTTCGGCTTGACCCTCGACATGGTGCAGACCACAGGATCGACGCCGTGTCCGCCTCGATGCTCAATCGTTGTCCACAGCTCGTTGTCCACCGCCCGTGGATAACTACGGTCCGTCCCCCGCCAGTTACCCACAGGCTGTGGAGAAACCCTGTGCATGACGCTGTGGACGGCTGGGGACAACCGCGAGGTTGTCCACCGTTGATCATCGCCCTGTGTACGAGCTGTTGAAGGTTCTGGGGACAACGGCAATGGCGATCTTCTCGGCTGTCCACAGGCATGGGGAGAAAGTCGGTGGATTACCGGTGGACAACCGGTGGACAACGGTGGACAACCAGCCGCCGTCGCCGGGCTGTGGACACGCGAGGCAGTTGTACCCCCGGTTCTCCACAGCTAAATCACCGGTGGATAACCTGTCTGAGCTGCGCGAACTTGAGTTCTCCACAGTTTGCACAGGTGCGATGAAGACGATGGGTTATCTCTTCTAAGAGAACAAAAACCAATCATCACCGTTGGGCTTTCTGTGGATCGTGCCGAACGCTGCCGGACGGGCCGGTCAGCATCGACACGATCC
This sequence comes from Micromonospora sp. NPDC047527, assembly GCF_040643015.1. NCBI lineage: Bacteria > Bacillati > Actinomycetota > Actinomycetes > Micromonosporales > Micromonosporaceae > Micromonospora > Micromonospora sp. NPDC047527. The sequence goes on from NZ_JBEYTK010000002.1 coordinate 188,307, forward strand.
CCGGGGTCGGGCGCACAGCCGATGCCCCCGCGCCCTAAGGTGCGATGGGTACCCGCACGGTCGGGCGGGACGGTAGGCAGCGGTCGGCATGAGAGAGTTGTCGCTGACGTCGACGCGGAGGCATTAATGAAGTTCCGAGTGGAGCGCGATGCGCTCGCCGAGGCCGTGGCGTGGACCGCGAAGAGCCTGCCCAACCGGCCATCCGTACCGGTGCTCGCCGGGGTGATGCTGCGCGTCACCGACGGCAACCTGCGGGTTTCCGGGTTCGACTACGAGGTCTCCAGCCAGGTCACCGTCGAGGTGCAGGGTGACGCCGACGGCGCCGCCCTCGTCTCCGGCCGGCTGCTCGCCGAGATCACCAAGGCGCTGCCGGCCAAGCCGGTGGACATCGCCGCGGTCGGCGCCCACCTCGAGTTGGTCTGCGGCAGCGCCCGGTTCACCCTGCCCACCATGCCGGTGGAGGACTACCCCGCCCTGCCCGAGATGCCGCAGAGCGCCGGGACGGTCGACGCCGCGGCGTTCGCCACCGCCGTCGCTCAGGTGGCCATCGCGGCGGGCCGCGACGAGACGCTGCCGATGATGACCGGCGTCCGGGTCGAACTCTCCGGCAGCACCCTGTCCATGCTCGCCACCGACCGGTACCGGCTGGCGCTGCGCGAAATCCAGTGGCGGCCCGACGACCCCGACGTCAGCATCAACGCCCTGGTGCCGGCCCGCACCCTGAACGACACCGCCAAGGCGCTCGGTCCGATCGGTGGCGAGGTCACCCTCGCCCTCGCGCAGGGCGCTGCCGGCGAGGGCATGGTCGGCCTCGCCGGTGGCACCCGACGCACCACCAGCCGGCTGCTCGACGGCGCCAACTACCCGCCGGTGCGCTCGCTCTTCCCGGCCACCCACAACGCCGAGGCCCGGGTGCCGGTCAGCACCCTGATCGAGGTGGTCAAGCGGGTCGCGCTGGTCGCCGAGCGCACCACCCCGGTGCTGCTCAGCTTCAGCGCCGACGGGCTGGTCGTCGAGGCCGGTGGCTCCGAGGAGGCCCGGGCCAGCGAGGCGATGGAGGCCACCTTCACTGGTGAGGCGCTGACCATCGGCTTCAACCCGCAGTACCTCATCGACGGCCTGTCCAACCTGGGTTCCCAGACAGCCATGCTCTCGTTCGTCGACGCCTTCAAGCCCGCGGTGATCTCGCCCGCCGGTGAGGATGGAGAGGTCATTCCGGGGTACCGGTACCTCATCATGCCGATCCGCGTGTCCCGCTGATCGCGCCCAGCAACACCCAGATCCACGGAGGTAGGAACAGATGCAGCTCGGCCTGGTAGGACTCGGCCGGATGGGCGGCAACATGCGCGAGCGGTTGCGGGCGGCCGGCCACGAGGTGGTCGGCTTCGATCACAACGCGCAGATCAGCGACGTTGCGACCATCGCGGGCCTGGCGGAGAAGCTCGAATCGCCCCGTGCGGTCTGGGTCATGGTGCCGGCCGGTGTCACCGACGCCACCATCGACGAGCTCGCCGGAGTGCTCGGCGATGGCGACATCATCATCGACGGCGGCAACTCGCGCTTCAGCGACGACGCTCCCCGGGCCGAGCGGCTCAACGAGCAGGGCATCGGCTACATCGACGTCGGCGTCTCCGGCGGCGTCTGGGGCCGGCAGAACGGCTACGGTCTGATGGTCGGCGGCTCCCAGGAGCACGTGGACCGGCTCATGCCGATCTTCGACGCGCTCAAGCCCGAGGGCGAGTTCGGCTTCGTGCACGCCGGCCCCGTCGGCGCCGGGCACTACTCGAAGATGGTGCACAACGGCATCGAGTACGGCCTGATGCACGCCTACGCCGAGGGCTACGAGCTGATGGCCGCCTCCGAGTTGGTGACCAACGTGCCGGGGGTCATCAAGTCCTGGCGTGAGGGCACCGTCGTGCGCTCGTGGCTGCTCGACCTGCTGGACCGGGCCCTCGACGAGGACCCGGAGCTGGCAGAGCTGAGCGGCTACACCGAGGACACCGGCGAGGGCCGCTGGACGGTCGACGAGGCCGTCCGGCTCGCCGTGCCGCTGAACGTCATCACCGCCTCCCTGTTCGCCCGGTTCGCCTCCCGCCAGGACGACTCGCCGGCCATGAAGGCCGTCGCCGCGCTGCGCCAGCAGTTCGGCGGCCACGCCGTCCACAAGCGCTGAGCGGTATCCACACCCTGTGTACGTCCACCGGCTGGAACTGGTCGACTTCCGCTCGTACGAGCGGGTCGCCGTCGACCTCCAACCGGGGGCGAACGTCCTGATCGGCGCCAACGGCGTCGGCAAGACCAACCTCGTCGAGGCGCTCGGCTACGTGGCGACCCTGGCCTCGCACCGGGTCGCCACGGATGCGCCGCTCGTCCGGATGGGCGCCTCCTCGGCGGTGATCCGCTGCGCGGTGGCGCACGACGGCCGGGAGCTCCTGGTCGAGCTGGAGATCGTGCCCGGCAAGGCCAACCGGGCCCGGCTGGGCCGATCCCCGGCGCGACGGGCCCGGGACGTGCTCGGAGCCCTGCGACTGGTGCTCTTCGCTCCGGAGGACCTGGAGCTGGTCCGGGGCGATCCGTCCGAACGCCGTCGTTATCTGGACGACCTGCTGGTGACCCGGCAGCCCCGCTACGCGGGTGTGCGGGCCGACTACGAGCGGGTGGTCAAGCAGCGCAACGCCCTGCTGCGCACCGCGTACCTGGCGCGCAAGACCGGTGGGTCCCGGGGTGGCGACCTCGGCACCCTCGCGGTCTGGGACACCCACCTGGCCCAGCACGGCGCGGAGCTGCTCGCTGGCCGGTTGGAGCTGGTCGCGGCGCTCACCCCGCACGTCGCCAAGGCGTACGACGCGGTGGCCGCAGGTCGGGGCGCGGCCAGCATCGCCTACCGGCCCTCAATCGAGCTGGCCGAGCCGACCACCGACCGGGCCACGTTGACCGAGGCGTTGACCGCCGCGCTGGCCGCCTCGCGGTCCGCCGAGATCGAACGGGGCACGACCCTGGTCGGCCCGCACCGCGACGAGCTGGCACTGAGCCTCGGCCCACTGCCAGCCAAGGGGTACGCCAGCCACGGTGAGTCCTGGTCGTTCGCGCTCGCGCTGCGTCTGGCCGGGTACGACCTGTTGCGCGCCGACGGAATCGAACCGGTGCTGATCCTCGACGACGTCTTCGCCGAGCTGGACACCGGGCGGCGGGAGCGGCTGGCCGAGCTGGTCAGCGGGGCGAGTCAGCTGCTCGTCACCTGCGCGGTGGACGATGACGTGCCGGCCGCCCTGCGCGGCACCCGTTACCAGGTCGGCGAAGGGGCGGTACACCGTGTCGAGTGAGTCACGCTCCGACGGAAGCGACAGCGGCCGGACCGACCGGCGGGCTGGCGACGCGGCGAACGCCCGTACCGCTGGCCCGGGGGCGACCGCGGGTGCCGACGGCGGTGGCCAACCGGAGGCCGCGACCGGGCCGGAGCTGGCCCGGGCGGTGCTCGACGCGGCGCTGTCCCGGCGGCAGGCGGCGGCCCGTGCCCGACGTACCCCTGGCGGCGGGGGCGGCGACGCTGCCGGCGGCTCGGGGCGGCGGCTGCGTGGCTACTCCGGCCCCGGCCCTGACCCGCGCGACCCGCAGCCGCTCAGCGTGGTGCTGAACCGGCTGGTGAAGGCGCGCGGCTGGCAGCAGCCTGCGGCCGAGGCCACCGTGTTTGGCGCCTGGGAGCGGGTCGTGGGCGCGGAGGTCGCCCAGCACAGCCGCCCGGTCAAGCTGGAGAACGGCGAGCTGACCGTGGAGGCGCGCTCGACCGCCTGGGCGACCCAGCTGCGCCTGCTGGCCGGCTCGTTGCTCAAGCAGATCGCTCAGGAGGTGGGCCACAACGTGGTGCGCAAGCTGCACATCCACGGCCCGGCCGCGCCGTCCTGGTCGAAGGGGCCACGCAGGGTACGCGGCCGGGGGCCACGGGACACCTACGGCTGAGCCGACCCTCCCCGGTTCCTGCCGGCCTCGCGGGCGGCCCGCTTCCGTTCGCGCTGCTCCTGGGTGTAGCGCTTGCGCTCGGCCAGGTCGCGCTTCCACGCTTCGCGGGCCTCAGTCGAGCCGCCCTGCACCGCGCCCTGCACACCGTCGGCGGGGCCGGCGAGGTTCCGGAAGGTCCAACGCAGGAACCGGCCGCCCTCGCCCGCAGATTTGGGGGCCGCACCGTTCTCAGTCATCTGCCGCCTTCTCTCGCCGTGCCCGACAGGTAATTGGGCCGCCAATGGTTGGGGCACCAACGATCGCTACGATAGTGACCATGCGTGGGGAGGGCAACCGATGAGCGAGCGGCCGGAGGACGTCGACCCGCTGGCCCTGGAGCAGCAGGTCTGTTTCGCCCTGTCGGTGGCCGCGCGCAGCGTGGTGGCCGTCTACCGGCCGCTGCTGGAGCCGATGGGGCTGACCCATCCGCAGTACCTGGTCATGTTGGCGCTCTGGCAGCACGCGCCGCTGTCCGGGCGCGACCTGAGCCGTCTGTTGCAGCTCGACCCGGGCACGCTGTCACCCCTGCTGAAGCGGCTGGAGGCCGCCGGCTACCTGCGCCGCGAGCGCGACGCCGCCGACGAACGCAGCCTCGCCGTCACCCTCACCGCCACCGGCGCCGCCCTGCGCGGCCAGGCCGAGCTGATCCCGGCCGCGATCGTGCAGCGCCTCGGGCTGCCCGTCGAGGACCTGCAACACCTGCACGGGGTACTCACGCAGTTGATCGCGGCGGCCAACCGGCCGAGTGGCGGCCCTGCGAGCGGCGCGGTCGCTCAGGCGTCGGCGTAGACGGCGAAACCGCGATCGGCGCACCGCCGGTAGAACGCCGCCAGCACGCCCAGCTCGGGGCAGGTGAAGTTCCACTGCGGCGGATCTCCACTCTCGTCGCGCATCGCGTCCAGCCGGCTCTCCAGCCAGCGAAGCTGCTGCTCGGCGAGCCGGCCGTCGCCGAGCAGCGAACGCAGCACCGTGCTCACCGACTCGAAGGTGACCGCCTCGCCGTACGCGCGGTGGCCGGCGACGAACCGCTCGATGCCGGCCGCGATCCAGGCGCAGCCGTCCGGATCGATCACCGGGTCCTCGTCCTCGGCTGCGGCGTCTGTGGCATACAACACACCTTCGAGACCGAGCAGAAGATCCACCACCTCGGTGTACGCGGTCGCGCGGACGGTGCCGGTCTTCGCGATCAGCTCGGCCAGCGCCGCCGTCGGCGCGGAGATCCCGGGCACGTCGACGATCTCGCCGAAGTCGACGAAATCGGCGGGAGCCACCGGATCGTAGAAGCGGCCGGTCCGCGGCCAGTGCACCGCGACGTTGTCCAGCCCCATCTGTCACCTCTTAAAGAGCACGTGTCGGGTCGATCGGGTCGATCGTCCCGGTTCCGGCCGGTAAAGATCAAGGCCGCTTCCGGAGCGCCGCAAACGTACGACACCGGGGGTCCGGCCGCGACCCCCGACCCGCCCGGTCGCGGGTCAACCCGTTTCGGGGCGGCGCGTGCGATCGGAGCCTGGCGTGTGGGGGGAGTCGTGGGTAATGGGGTTCTGCCGGCTATGGACATCTCAGCCGCCTCGTTGAGGGTGCCGAGTGGCGGTTCTGTCCCGCGCGCACAGTAGGATTGACGGTGAGACGAAGACCCGGTGCGGAGCGAGGGACGGGGCCGATGGCCCCGGATCATTCTCCACGGCGGGTCGAGCCGATCGCGATCCGCGGGCAACCGCGGCGACCGGCGCGTTCGACCCGCTGTCCGGAGGTCTCCGGCACCGGTCCGCGCGCCGACGTCGCGTCCTGTCCGCCGAACCCGCGCCCGACGCGCGCTTTTTTGGCGTGGAGGACGCGAGAAAGTGGCCGAGGGTGGCAGCGCAGGACAAGCAGGAGTACGGCGCAGAGTCGATCACCGTTCTCGAAGGGCTGGAGGCCGTTCGCAAGCGGCCCGGTATGTACATCGGGTCCACCGGCGAGCGCGGTCTGCACCACCTCGTGTGGGAGGTCGTCGACAACGCGGTGGACGAGGCGCTGGCCGGGTACTGCGACACCATCGACGTCGTGCTGCTCGCCGACGGCGGCGTGCGGGTCACCGACAACGGCCGGGGCTTCCCGGTCGACTTGCACCCGAAGCTCAAGAAGCCGGGCGTCGAGGTCGCGCTGACCATCCTGCACGCGGGTGGCAAGTTCGACGGCAAGGCGTACGCGGTCTCCGGCGGTCTGCACGGCGTCGGTGTCTCCGTGGTGAACGCGCTCTCCACCAAGATGTTCGTCGAGATCCACAAGTCCGGCGCCGTGTGGCGGCAGCACTACACCAACTCCAAGCCGAGCCCGCTGGAGAAGGGCGAGGCCACCGACCGCACCGGCTCGGCGGTCTCCTTCTGGCCCGACCCGGACGTCTTCGAGACCGTCGACTTCGACTTCCAGACCATCTACCGACGCCTTCAGGAGATGGCCTTCCTCAACCGCGCCCTGCGCATCCACCTGCTCGACGAGCGGGTGGCCGAGGAGGAGGACGGCCGGCAGCGTGAGGTGACCTTCTACTACGAGGGTGGCATCGCCGACTTCGTCCGACACCTCAACGCCTCGAAGAGCCCGATCCACAAGACCGTGGTCGAGTTCGAGGCCGAAGAGGAGGGCATGTCACTCGAGATCGCCATGCAGTGGAACGAGTCGTACGGCGAGTCGGTCTACACCTTCGCCAACACGATCAACACGCACGAGGGCGGCACCCACGAGGAGGGCTTCCGTTCCGCGCTGACGAGCGTGGTCAACCGGTACGGCACCGACAAGAAGCTGCTCAAGGGCGACGAGAAGCTCTCCGGCGAGGACATTCGCGAGGGGCTCGCGGCAATCATCTCGGTCAAGCTGGCCAACCCGCAGTTCGAGGGTCAGACCAAGACCAAGCTGGGCAACACCCCGGTGAAGAGCTTCGTGCAGCGGGTCTGCAACGACCGGCTGGTCGACTGGTTCGACCGCAACCCGGCCGAGGCCAAGATGATCATCACGAAGGCCTCCCAGGCGGCTCGGGCCCGGATCGCCGCGCAGCAGGCGCGCAAGCTGGCCCGGCGCAAGTCGCTGCTGGAGTCCGGCTCGATGCCGGGCAAGCTGGCCGACTGCCAGTCCACCGACCCGCGCGAGTCCGAGGTGTTCATCGTCGAGGGCGACTCGGCCGGCGGCTCGGCCAAGCAGGGCCGTGACCCGCGCACCCAGGCGATCCTGCCGATCCGCGGCAAGATCCTCAACGTGGAGAAGGCCCGGATCGACCGGGTGCTGAAGAACAACGAGGTCCAGGCGCTGATCACCGCGCTGGGCACCGGCATCCACGACGACTTCGACATGGAGAAGCTGCGCTACCACAAGGTGGTGCTGATGGCCGATGCGGACGTCGACGGCCAGCACATCCAGACGCTGCTGCTCACCCTGCTGTTCCGCTTCATGCGTCCGCTTGTCGAGATGGGCCACGTCTACCTGGCGGCACCCCCTCTCTACAAGATCAAGTGGAACAAGAAGGGCGACGACGCGCAGTACGCGTACTCCGACCGCGAGCGGGACGGGCTGATCGCGCTGCGCCAGCAGAAGAAGCCGAACGCCAAGCCGGACGACATCCAGCGCTTCAAGGGCCTCGGCGAGATGAACTATCCCGAGCTGTGGGAAACCACGATGAACCCGGCGACGCGTACCCTGCGTCAGGTCACTCTCGACGACGCGGCGACCGCCGACGAGTTGTTCAGTGTGCTGATGGGTGAGGACGTCGAGGCGCGCCGGTCGTTCATCCAGCGCAACGCCAAGGACGTGCGGTTCCTGGATATCTGACGGATCGCGGTGGGTGGGCCGGGCGCTGCCCGGCCAACCCACCGATCCACAGAGTTATCCACAGCTTGACCGGTATCCACAGCGGTTATCCACAGCACGAAAACGACTTTGAGTCTGATAAGGGTATACAGTGACCGATTCTCCCGAGTCCACACCGAACGAGCCCGAGGTCCCCGCCGAGGCCATCGCCGCCGTGGTCGCACACGACCGGATCGAGCCGGTCGGGCTCGAGGTGGAGATGCAGCGCTCCTACCTCGACTACGCGATGAGCGTCATCGTCGGTCGTGCGCTGCCGGACGTCCGGGATGGGCTCAAGCCGGTCCACCGCAAGATCCTCTACGCCATGTTCGACTCCGGCTACCGACCGGACCGGGGCTACGTGAAGTGCTCCCGCGTCGTCGGCGACGTGATGGGCCAGTTCCACCCGCACGGCGACTCGGCGATCTACGATGCGCTGGTCCGGATGGCGCAGCCCTGGTCGCTGCGGTACCCGCTGGTCGACGGCAACGGCAACTTCGGCTCGCCGGGTAATGATCCGGCCGCCGCGATGCGCTACACCGAGTGCAAGCTCGACCCCCTCGCGATGGAGATGCTGCGGGACATCGACGAGGACACCGTCGACCTGCAGGACAACTACGACGGCCGGGCCAAGGAGCCCACGATCCTGCCGTCGCGGATTCCGAACCTGCTGGTGAACGGCTCCGAGGGCATCGCGGTCGGCATGGCCACCAAGATTCCGCCGCACAACCTGCGGGAGATCGGCGCGGCGGTGCAGTGGTGCCTGGAGCACCCGGAGGAGGACGAGGAGACCACCCTTGAGGCGCTGCTCGGCATCGTCAAGGGTCCGGACTTCCCGACCCACGGTCTGATCGTCGGCACCACCGCCATCCAGGACGCGTACCGCACCGGTCGCGGGTCCATCCGGATGCGCGCCGTGGTGGAGGTCGAGGAGGACAAGCGGGGTCGGCCCTGCCTGGTCGTCAGTGAACTGCCCTACCAGGTCAACCCGGACAACCTCGCCGAGCGGATCGCCGAGCTGATCAAGGAGGGCAAGCTCGCGGGGATCGCCGATATCCGCGACGAGTCCTCCGGGCGTACCGGCATGCGGATCGTGCTGGTGCTCAAGCGCGACGCGGTCGCCAAGGTCGTGCTGAACAACCTCTACAAGCACACCCAGCTTCAGGAGACCTTCGGCGCCAACATGCTGGCCCTGGTCGACGGGGTGCCGCGCACGCTCAACCTGGCCCAGTTCATCCGCTACTACGTCGAGCACCAGATCGACGTGATCCGCCGGCGGACCGCGTACCGGCTGCGTAAGGCTGAGGAGCGGGCGCACATCCTGCGCGGTCTCGGCAAGGCCCTCGACGCGCTGGACGAGGTCATCGCGCTGATCCGGCGTTCGCCAACCGTGGACGACGCCCGCCAGGGCCTGATCCGGCTGCTGGAGATCGACGAGATCCAGGCGACCGCGATCCTCGACATGCAGCTGCGCCGGCTCGCCGCCCTGGAGCGGCAGCGGATCGTGGACGATCTGGCCAAGCTCGAGATCGAGATCGCCGACCTGAAGGACATCCTCGCCAAGCCGGAGCGGCAGCGCAGGATCGTCTCGGAGGAGCTGGGCGAGATCGTCGCCAAGTGGGGCGACGACCGGCGTACGCAGATCATCCCGTTCGACGGCGAGGTCTCGATGGAGGACCTCATCGCCCGGGAGGACGTGGTCGTCACGATCACCCGGACCGGGTACGCGAAGCGGACCAAGGTCGACCTCTACCGCTCGCAGCGGCGCGGTGGCAAGGGCGTCAGCGGCGCCACGCTGCGGCAGGACGACATTGTCAGCCACTTCTTCGTATGCTCCACCCACGACTGGATTTTGTTCTTAACGAACAAGGGCCGCGTCTACCGGGCCAAGGCATACGAGCTGCCGGAGGCCAGTAGGGTAGCCAAGGGCCAACACGTGGCCAACCTGCTCGCCTTCCTGCCCGACGAGCAGATCGCCCAGATCATCGAAATTCCGAACTACCAGGTAGCCCCCTATCTGGTACTGGCCACGAAGAACGGCCTGGTGAAGAAGACGCGGCTCGAGGAGTTCGACTCCAACCGTTCCGGCGGAATCATCGCGATCAACCTGCGCGATGAGGACGAGCTGGTCGGTGCTGCGCTGGTGGCACCGGAGAACGACCTGCTGCTGGTCTCCAAGAAGGCACAGGCGATCCGGTTCAACGCCTCCGACGAGGCGCTGCGGCCGATGGGCCGGGCCACCTCGGGCGTGATCGGCATGCGCTTCACGGACGACGATGTCCTGCTCGCCATGGAGGTCGTCCGGGACGGTCGGGACGTCCTGGTGGCCACGAACGGGGGATACGCGAAACGCACCCCGATCGAGGAATACCCGGTGCAGGGCCGGGGAGGTAAGGGCGTGCTGACTGCGAAGATCACCGAACGGCGCGGTGGTCTGGTCGGTGCCGTGGTGATCGACCCGGACGACGAGCTGTTCGCGATCACCAGCAACGGTGGTGTCATCCGGACTCCGGTGAAGCCTGTACGCCGTACACGTGACCGGAACACAATGGGGGTCAAGCTGATGGACCTCCCGGACGGCGTGACTATCGTGGCGATTGCTCGCAATGCCGACGAGCCTGACGAACAGGACTAGTTGAATGACGGAGACACAGGCGAAGTCGGGGAACACGGGGACCTCGGCCAACCCGGTCGACGAGGAGGCCGCCAAGAGCGGCACACCAGCGACCGGCCGCGCGGCCGTGGGCCGGGCTACGGTTCCCGCCGACGCGCCTGCCCCGAAATTCACCCGGGCTCCCGGTATGACACCTCCGCCGGAGCAGCCCGGCGAGGACGGCGGCTCGGGCGACAACAAGGCGGAGAAACCCGCTGCCGAGGCGCCGGCGTCCGCCGGCCCAGCCCCGGCGGCGGCCGCCCCGAGCCCGGCTCGACCGACGACCACCCAGCCGATCAGCACCCGGCCGGGTCAGGCGACCTCGACCGGTGCCACCGGCACCCAACCCCGGATCATGCCGGGCATGACGCAGCCGCAGCCGGATTTGGGTCGTACCTCCGCTGCCGGCCGTCCGGCGAGCGGTGGCGGCCTGCCTCCGGGGATCGGCAACGCGTCCGCCGTCGGGGCCGCTCGCGTCGGTGAGGCGGTACGCGCCGCGCGTAGCTCGGTCAGTTCGGCGGCGTCCCGCGGGCCGCGCCGGGCCCGGCTGAACCTCAAGCGGATCGACCCCTGGTCCGTGATGAAGTTCGCGTTCGCCGTCTCGGTGGTGCTCTTCATCGTCGTGGTGGTCGCCACCTCGGTGCTCTACCTGGCGTTGGACGCGATGGGCGTGTTCCAGAGCGTCAACGACAGCCTGAGCGACCTGGTCAACGCCGGTGGTGGGCAGAGCACCAGCGGCTTCCAGATCACCGCCAAGGGCGTGATCCTCAGCTCGGCGCTGATCGGCCTGGTCAACGTGGTGCTGTTCACCGCGCTGGCCACGCTGGGAGCGTTCGTCTACAACGTCTGCGCCGACCTGGTCGGCGGCATCGAGCTGACCCTCGCCGAGCGGGACTGAGTGACCGGGGCGCCGGACACCGCATAATTGCGGTCGCTCCGGCGTCCCGTATTCGGGTAGGTTTCACGGTGTCGACGGCCCGGCTCGCGGGGCCGACCCCGATTTGGGGCCGGCCAAGCGGATGGGTTAATCTTGCTCGTCGCAACACGGGGCTATAGCTCAGTCGGTTAGAGCGCAGAGCTGATAACTCTGAGGTCGCTGGTTCGATTCCAGCTAGCCCCACCGAATGTCGTCCGACGGTAGTCGAGCGCGAGGGGTCGCCCCATGATCAAGAAGCTGCTGATTCTGGCTGGCGTCGTCGGCGTGGCCGCCGTCGTCTACAGCAAGGTCAAGGCCTCCAACGACGAGCGTGCGCTGTGGCACGAGGCCACCACCTCGCCTGACCTGCGCTGACGCCCGGCCTGCGGCGAACGGTTCATCGACTGCCGCGGCCACCACGGGGCCCTAGCTCAACTGGCAGAGCACTGCCTTTGCAAGGCAGGGGTTAGGGGTTCGAGTCCCCTGGGCTCCACCAGAACTTTCCTTGGTTGACCTCGGTCCCGAGTACAGCCATTCGTACGGCCAAGCGGTCACACCATCTCCTCTTGGCCGAGAATCCGGTCAATGGCTGTGGCAGCCTGACGAGCCCGCGTCGGCAGGACATGGCCGTAGGTGTCGGCCGTCATCCGGATCGTGGAGTGCCCGAGCAGTTCCATGACGGTCCGCAGATCCCCCCTGGTCGAGCAGGAACGTGGCGAAGGCGTGCCGCAGGTCGTGCAGGTGCAGCCAATCCATCCTGGCCGCCGCGCGGAGCTGCTGGAGCGTCTGCCGAACGAACAGCGCCCGTCCCGGAAGGTCGACATCCGATCAGCGGAGGCCCAACAGCTCAGCCCGCCGGAGCCCGGTTGTGATCCGACAGCTGATGTGCGACGTAGCTCTGCCAGGCCGAGGCTCACGGGCCATCCGTGGGCCAGTAACCGGGGCGCGTAGTGGGCACGAGCGGGCACGAGAAGCAGCCGGGTGAACGCCGGCCGCAGGCGTTTCGGGCATCGCGGTCGGTTGATCACGCTCTTCCCAACCGACACTCCGGGCTTAGCGCAAGGACGACCAGTTAGTTGTACAGCCAGAGGGCGGCACAGCCGAAGCACAGCGCCAGCAAAACGGCCGAGGCGATCAGCAGCATGAGTAGCGTGAACAGTTCGTTGCGCGCCGTTGGCGCAGGCGGCTCCGGCGATGGACTGCCGTCGGCGGGCTCGGGGTCGCGCACGTCGTGATGATGTCAGATCCAATCGTGTGGCGGTTTGGGTGAGCGTCAGAGCGCCTGACGACCAGCTTCGGTCCGGATCGCACGCAGCAGCCGCAGTTGGCCGATCTCCGCCACGTTCTTCATCAGCTCGGAGTTGACCCAACCGATCATGTGCGTGACCGTGTACTCGGGCTGATCCTGCCAGGGGAACGGTGCCGTGTCGTCAAGGTCGGCGTCGGTGAGTCGGTCGAGGAGACCCAACCATTCGGTACGCAGGTCTCGTAGCCAGGCGACAGTCGGCTCACCGGCGCCGGGCCATTCGACATCCGTACGCTGCCGTACTGGCTGCCCCCGGAGATGATCCATCGTCACGCTCCACCACCAGCCGATGTGCCAGGTCAACCAGCTGATCGTCGGTACCGGGATGGGGTCGGGTTCGCTGTCGGCCCAGTCCGGCGTCCAACTGCCGTCAGAGTCACGCCGCATCGACCAACTGGGGCTCGCCGGCTCCCAGAGGAAATCCGCGGGCTCGATCTGCTCAAGGTGGTATTCGAAGAGCGACCAGGTCAGGTCGAACTGCCACCGCAGCAGATTCAGGGAGGGAACGGGCATCCGGGGATTGTGGCGGAGCAGCAGTCAAGGCGACAACTGATTAGAGGCTGAGACCCTCGGTGCGTGGGGCGATGGTGGCCATGGCGCGGTTGATGGCGTCGCTGAGCGGCCCGACGGCGCCGGACGCCAACCAGGAGTGTTGGGCGGCGACCAGGCAGCCGAAGGCGCACTGTCGAACGAGTTGGACAGACAGTTTCAAGCGGGCTGCATCTGTGAAGCGTGCGCCAACCTGTGCATGATCCTTCGATGGATGAGCAATCAACGCCGGTGACGATGCAGGTGTACTGCCGAGAGTGGAGGTGATCGTCACCGATCCGGCAGCGGTCAGCGCTCTCGCCGTGCGGGAGCTTCGAGCCGCCGACATCGACTGGTCCACCGAGGAAGACGACCTCGCGACCGCCGTCGAGGAGTTGCGAGTCGATCTCGCCAACTCCCTGGCCGGTGTCGTGGACATCAGCAGGCTCGCAGACGGCATCCCCGGGGTGGAGTTCCGCGGCGGCCTTTGCTGGGCAGAGCAGGCACCGGCCCGCGACCCGTTCCGGACGATGGGGTAGTCGCGGCCGAGCCGGTGGGCCCGATTTGCCGTTGGCGTGGGGTCGCCCCGAAAAGCGTGATGCCTCTGCGGCATCAATATGTCTCTGAGACATCACGCTCGAACCAGCGACAGCCACAGCCACAGCGGCTCCCTCCAAGCGGCCGGGCGATGGTCAGCGCTGGGATTCGGCCGGTTTGGCGTCGCCGGCCGCCGGCTCCGCGTCATCGCCCGAGGGCTGCCCGTCCCTCGCCGACGGCAGGTTCTCCATCAGCCTGGTGAGCGCGCCGTTGGCGAAGGTGGCGCCGAGCGCTGACCCGGCTCCGATGGTCCAGCCGACCGGCCCGAGAGGCGTACAGCCGAAGAACTGACTGAGCCCCGGCGTCTGCACCACCACGACCAGCACACCCAACGAAGCCGCCGTGGACGCCAGCACCGCGGGGCTGGTGCCGCCCGCCAGGATGGTCTGGCCGAGTTGGGTGCCAACCAGCGAGACGAGAGCGACCGTTCCGGCCCGCTGCCGGCGGCCGGTGTACCGGGCCAACGTCCATCCGGCTGTCGCGCCCAGCGTGGTGGCCGCCGCACGCAGCCCGATCTCCCGGGTGAGAGTCGCGCCGAGGGACGCGTCCGGCCCTTCCTTGAGTAGCCGGTCGGCGCGGTCCGCGGCAGGCGGACGGACCGCGATGGCCAGCGCCGGTGCCAGGTCGGTGAGGAGGTTGACGAGCAGGAGTTGTCGTCCGGTGAGCGCGGAACGGCCGGTCGCGGCGGCGCTCAGGACGCTGAACGCGATCTCGCCGAGGTTGCCGCCGACCAGGATGCTCAGCGCGTGCCGTACCGACGACCACATGGCCCGACCTTCGACCAGGGTGGCGATGATGGTCTCCAGCCGGTCGTCGGTGACCACCAGGTCGGCGGCGGCTCGGGCTGCTGGCGTGCCCCGCTTGCCGAGCGCGATACCCACGTCGGCCAGCCGGATCGCTGGCGCGTCGTTGGCGCCGTCGCCGGTCATCGCCACGGTCCGCCCGCACTTCTGCAACGCCTGGATGATCCGTACCTTGTGCGCGGGGGTGCAGCGGGCCACCACGTCCGTGCTCGCCAGCCGTTCGGCGAGCGCCTCGTCGTCCAGCTGGTCCAGCTCACCTGCGGTGACCACCCGCTGCACGTCGTGCTCGCTGATGGTGGCGGCGATCGCCTCGGCGGTGGCCGGGTGGTCGCCGGTGATCATGATGGTGTGTACGCCGGCCTGCCGGATGCGGCGTACCGCCGGCGCGGCGCTCTCCCGAACCCCGTCGGCCATGGCGAGGAAGCCCACGAAGGTCAGATTCCGCACGTCGCCGTCGGTGACGTCCGGGCCGTCGACGGTGCACTCGGCGACGGCCAGGATCCGGTGCCCCGAGCCGGCCCGATCGGCCAGCATCTGGTGCAGCTCGGCGCGGCCGGCGTCGTCCAGCGGCTCCTGACGACCGTCGGTGCGTCGGGCCGCGCAGCGCGGCAGCACCGTCTCCGGTGCGCCCTTGACGCTCAACAACAGGTGACCGTCGGTCTCCCCGACGCTGGCGTGGTAACCACGGGACGGCTCGAACGGCAGCCCACCAGCCGCTCGCCAACCGGCGGCGCCGGTCTGCTCCACCACCCCGGCCGTGGTGGCGCCCCGCCGGACCGCCCGGTCGGTCTGCAACGCCAACTCCTCCGGGTTGGCCGCCGCGGGCGTCGCCCGCAGCGCCGCCGCCAGCGTCAACCGGAGTCGGTCGTCCAGCCTGTCCACCGGCGCGTACAGGTCGCCGACGCCGTCACCGACCCCGGCGAGCAGCAACTTGCCCTCGGTGAGGGTGCCGGTCTTGTCGAAGCAGAGCACGTCCACCCGGCCCAGCGCCTCGATCGTGCGCGGATTGCGGACCAGGGCCCCGTGCTCGGCCAGCCGTCGGGCGGCGGCCAACTGCGCCGCGCTCACCAGAAACGGCAACCCCTCCGGCACCGACGCGACGGCCAGGTTCGCGGCGGTCGCCGCCGTCTCCCGCAGCGGTACGCCGCGCAGCAGGCCCGCGCCGGCCACCGCGATCGCCGAGCCGGCTGCCAACGGAATGGCGGCTTTGGTCAACGAGCCGAGCCGGGCCTCCACCCCGCTCGTCGGCGGCGCCTGCCGGACCAGCGCCAGGCTGCGACCCGCCTCCGTGCCGGTGCCGGTGGCCACCACCACGGCAGTGCCGTGGCCGGCGGCGATCGTGGTCCCGTCGTAGAGCATCGAGTGCCGGTCGGCGACCGCGGCGGCCACCACCGGTCGGTCGGTCTTCGCCACGGGCAGCGATTCACCGGTCAGCGAGGACTCGTCCGCCTCCAACCCCACCGATTCGAGCACCCGGCAGTCGGCGGGCACCGAATCCCCTGATTCGACGACGATGACGTCCCCGGGCACCAGGTCCTCCGCGGCGATCACCCGCTCGGTGCCGTCCCGCCGGACCCGGGCGGTCACCGCCGAGCGGGACAGCAGCTCGGCCAGTGACCGTTCGGTGTTGCGTTCGTGCACCGCCCCGATCAGTGCGGAACCCCCCACCACGCCGCCCACCAGCGCGGCGTCGACCAGTGAGCCGAACGACGCCGAGAGCACCGCCCCGGCGGCGAGCACCGGGGTGAGCGGATTGGCCAACTCGTCCACGAAGGCGCGCAGCAGGCCGCCGGACGGGGCGTTGTCGCCGGGCGTACCGTCCCCGCTCTGCCGGCGGGACGCCTCCGCGCTGCCCAGACCGTCCGGCCCGGTGCGGAGCCGTTCCAGGACCGCGTCGACCGGCATCAGGTGCCAGGCTGTCTCCACCGGCGCCGGGGTGTCCGTCTGGTCCGGCACCCGGCCGGCCCGCCACACACCGTGGGCGAAGGCGAGCGCCGCCGCGCCGTTCACCGATGCCAGCGACCGTAGGGGCAGCTGGGTCGGTGGGGCGGTGAGTGCCCCCAGCGTGCCGAGGCCGGCGCCGGCCAGGGCCAGCCGGATGTTCTGCCCGGCCATCCGTCGGGCCACCCCGGCCGCCTCCACGAGCAGCGCCACCACCCGCAGGTCGGTGCCGACCAGCAGGTGTGCACCCCACGGTGGCAGGTCGTCCGGCCCGCTCAGGCCCAAACCGCAGTCGGAGGCGGCGAGCCCCGCCCGGTTCGCGGACACCAGCATCACCACCGCGCCGTCGCGTTGCAGTGTCCGCACGGAGTCGGCCACCCGGTCACCGCCGGGGAGCACGGCGTCGGCGAAGCCGTACCGCTGATCGTCCGGGCCGGCGATCACCAGTCGCAGCCCGGCGTGCCGGGCCGCGGTCGGCAGGCCGTCGACGCCCGGCGCGGGTTCCGGTTCGACGCGCAGCAGCGCGGCCAGCCGGTCGCCGTGCGCCAGGCCGAGCAACTGACCGCCGGACGATCGCAGCCGGCCACTGTCCGGTGTGTCGCCCGGATCGGCGGCGTGCAGCTGCTCCAGTGGGCCGAGTCGCCAGCCGTCGGCCTCCCGTGACCCGTCCGGTGCGCTCGGGTCGAAGAGTGTGAACGCCCGCTCCGCCACCTGGTCCACGTCGGCTCCCGGCAGCGGTGCCAGGTCGGTGAGGACACCCCGGTCGGAGCCGAGTACGGCGGCGTCGAGCACCAGCGTGTCGATCCGGTCCAGCTCCCGCAGCACGCTGCGGTCCATGGCGATCACGCCGCGGCGGGCCAGGATCCGGCCGAGCTGGGCGGCGTACCCCTCGCGGCCACTGCCCGGGGCCTTGGGCAGTGCGGAAAGGCCGACCGAGGCGGCGCGTTTGTGCCCGGCGAACGGCATCGCCGCCACGCCGCCCGCCACGCCGGCGATCAGCGAGCGGTTGACGTACCGCTCGATCGGGCCGTCCGGCTTTGGCCGGGGACGGTCGCTGACCTGCCACCGTGCGCAGGCCCGGTCCGGGTCGCCGGTCAACCGTGGCTCGGCTCGCTGCCAGGCCTGCAACTGTGCTCGGGCCTCGCCCCACTGCACGATCCGCTGTGCGCCGTCCAGCACGATGCCGATCCAGCCACCGGTCAGGCCCTGCACCACCGCCTCGGTGAGTGGAAACAGCACTTCGGCGCGAGGGTCGGCGCGGAGCCCCCGGTCGGCCAGCGCGTGCAGCTTCGGATGCAGGTCCACGGCGCCGACCAGCCCGACCACCTCACCGGGCACCGGCGTGAGCGGCAGGATCCGGGTCGCCGCGGAGATGGTCAGCCCCAGCACGTCGGAGGCCAACGCCCCGAGGGTGCGCGGCGTACGCGGCCCCTCCGCGGGCGGGTGCGGCGGTGGGACCTCCGGATCGGGTTCGTGATCGCAGGTCCGTTCGATCCGTTCGATCGCCGTGATCAGGTCGCGCAGCTCGGGCTCCGGTGTCCGCACCGCGACCACCACCCGGCCCGAGGGCGCGTTCACCCGGGCCCAGGCGACCCCGGGCAGCCCTTCCAACGCGTTCTCCACCTGCCGGGCCAGCTTGTCGCCGCCGGGTTGGCAGACGCCGTGCACCTCGATGTGGTGCCGGCCGGGCAGGGAGCGCACCTTGCGGCGGGTCAGGCCGGTCAGCCGGGCCAGCCGGGTCGCGGTCGGGCCGACGGTGCGGGACGCCGCACCGACCAGGTTCGACACATTGACGGACGGCAGCAGGCGGCCGGCGGCGCGACCCACCGCCGTCATCGAGGCGTACGGCCGGAGGGGTGCCGACCCAGCTCCCTACCGCCGCTGCTTCTGCCGTCGGCCATCTTCGCCCTCCCGCTGCCTCGGATACGGGCGGCTGGCTTCCCGACGTGGCGTCCGTTATGCCCTGCGAGGAGGGGAAGTTTCCGCAGCGCGGCGTCGGGGCGAGAGGCGGGTCACCCCGGTTGACCTCAATCCGGGTTGAGGTCGCAGGCTTGGTCCATGCCGAGTAGAACGCCCCCGACCCTCTGGACGACCGACGATCCGACGGCGGGCCGCCGGTGACCGCCACCGCTGTTGCGCCGGAGTCGGGACTGTGGGCACCCCGGCTGCGGGCCATGACCGTGGGCAGCGTCGCGCTGATCTCGCTTGTCGCGTTCGAGGCGCTCGCAGTCGGTACGGCGATGCCGACGGTGGCGCGCAGCCTGGACGGTCTCGCGCTGTACGGGATCGCGTTCGGCGGTGCGTTCGCCGCCAGCGTGGTCGCGATGGTGGTGTCCGGCATCTGGTGTGACGCGCGGGGACCTCGGGCGCCGATGTGGCACGGCGTGGCCTGGTTCGTCGTCGGGTTGGTGGTGGCCGGAACGGCACCGGTGATGGGTCTGCTGGTCGTCGGCCGGGTGGTGCAGGGCTTCGGCTCGGGCCTGCTCTCGGTGGCGCTGTACGTGATCGTCGCTCGGGCGTACCCGGAGGAGTTGCATCGGCGGATCTTCGCGGCGTTCGCCGCCGCGTGGGTCGTGCCGTCGCTGGTCGGCCCGGCGCTGGCCGGCCTGATCGTCGAGCACCTGGGCTGGCGCTGGGTGTTCCTGGCGGTGCCGGCGGTGGCCGTCCCAGCGGTGTTGTTGATCCACCCCGGCCTGCGGTCGTTCGGCAGTACGGCCGTGAGCCGGGTGCCAGCCGGGGCGGTGGCCCGGATCGCCTGGGCGTGCGGGGCGGGGGCGAGCGCCGCGCTGTTGCACATCGGGGGACAGCAGCGCGGCGTCACCGCCCTGGTGTTGGTCACCCTCGCCGTGGCCGGCCTGCTGGTCAGTGCTCCCCGTCTGCTGCCGGCCGGGTTCCTGCGGGCCGCCCGAGGGCTGCCCACCGTGATCGGCCTGCGCGGCCTGGCCTCGGCGGCCTTCGTCGGCGCCGAGGTCGTCATCCCGCTGCTGCTCTCCCGGGAACGCGCGTTCTCGCCGACGGCCGCCGGGCTGGTCCTCACCGTGGGGGCGTTGGCCTGGTCGGTGGGTTCGTGGGTGCAGGGCCGTGTTCCGGTGCCCGCCTCCCGGGCGAGCCTGCCCCGCGCCGGGCTGACCTTCATCACGGTCGGCATCGCCACGGTGGCGCTCGCCGTCCAGCCAGAGGTGCCGGTGGCCGTGGTGGTGCTGGGCTGGGCAGCGGCCGGCGTGGGCATGGGCCTGCTCTATCCCTCGCTGTCGGTGCTCACCCTGGAGTTGTCCGCCCCCGGCGAGCAGGGCCGCAACAGTTCGTCGCTGCAACTGGGCGACTCGCTCTTCGCGGCGACCGTGCTGGCGCTCACCGGCGCCGTGCTGGCCGCCGGAAGCGCGCCGGGCCGGGGCAGTTACACGGTGACCCTGGTGGTGGCCGCCGGTCTGGCGTTGGTCGGTGCGCTGCTGGCCGGCCGGGTGGTGGTGGGCGGACGTACGCGGCCGGGTGGGTGATCCACCCGGATTCGACGGTGTGACGCCCGGTCGGGCCGGGAGGATGGCGGGCGATGAGCTTCCTGACCGTCCTGCCACTGGCCGTGGTGGTGGCCGCCGGGACGAAGCTGGTCGTGGCGGTCTTCCTCGCGTCGTCGGACCGGCCTCGGGCCGCTTCGCTGGGGTTCCTCGCCGGTGCGGGACTGGTGGTGGCCGCCGGAGTGACGGTGAGCTGGCTGCTGACCCGGTGGCTGGGTGGGCTGGCCGCCGACGCCAGCGCCGTCGCGGGCAGGGCCGACCGCGGCCGTGTCATCGACGTGGTGGTGCTCGTCCTGCTGGTGAGTCTGGCCGTGGTGGTCTGTCTGCGCCGAAACCGGGCCGGGTCGGGCCGGTGGCTGGGCAGCATCGGGCACGCGAACCCGCGCTCGGCGCTGCGACTGGGCGCGCTGCTCGTCGTGGTGGCACCCACCGACGATCTGACCCTGGCCGCCGTCGGTGCGAGCGTGGCCCGGCGTGACCTGCCGTGGTGGCACCTGCTGCCGTTCGTTCTGGTCACGGTGTTCCTGCTGGCGTTGCCGCTGCTGGCGTTGCTGCTGCTCGGCGATCGGGCGACCCGGGTGCTGATGGATATGCGGCGGTGGGCCGAGGGGCACGCGTGGGTGGTCAACGAGGTGGTGATCGCGTTCTTCGGGCTGTTAACCGTGCTGGACCTGGTGCGCTCGGGATGAGCCGGGGCGAGTCGTGGAGTGAGCCGCCGCACATCAGGTCACATGTCGTCCCTGAGCGCCGTCATCTGCCATGGCGAGGGACGGGAGGACGAAGATGAGGGTTCTGGTCACCGGAGCGGGTGGTCATCTGGGTCAGGCGGTGCTGGCCCGGCTCCGCGACGACGGGGTGGACGTCCGGGCCACGAGCCGGCGGTCGCGTACCGCCTCCGACGTGCAGTGGGTGGTGGTCGACCTGGCCACCGGGGACGGGTTGGCCGAGGCGGTGGCCGGGGTGGACGCGGTGCTGCATCTGGCGTCCTCGCCCCGAGGGAAGACCCCCCAGGTGGACGTGCTGGGCACCCGTCGGCTGGTGGTGGCCGCCGCTGCGGCAGGCGTCCAGCACCTGGTCTACATCTCCATCGTCGGGGTCGATCGGGTGCCGATTCCGTACTACCGGCACAAGCTCGCCGCCGAGCAGGTGATCGCGGCCGGGCCGGTGCCGTGGTCGGTGCTGCGGGCAACCCAGTTCCACCAGTTCCTGGACGACATGTTGGCGACCAGCGCACGGCTGGGCCCGGTGATCGGTGACCGGGCGGTGCTCGCCCAGCCGGTCGACCCGGGCGAGGTGGCGGCCCGGCTCGCGGCCCGGCTGGTCGCCGGCCCGCTGGGCGGCATCGAGGAGTACGGCGGCCCGCAGGTGCTCCGCTTCGACAAGGCGGCCCGTGCCTGGCGAGAGGCCCGGGGCGGACGCCGGCCGCTGCTGCCGGTCCGGATTCCCGGCCGGCTCGGCCGTGAGCTACGCGCCGGTGGCCTGGTCACCGAGGCCCTGCCGCGCGGCGTACGGACCTGGGCCGATCACCTCGCCGACACGTACGGGGGAACCGGGCAGAGATGAGACGGATACCGGTTCACGTTCGCCTTACGGTGACGCCATGTTCTCCGTCGTCATCACCGTGATCCTTTATGTCGCTGGCTTCGTCTTCCTCTACGGCGTGATCCGGCTGGGTGTCCGGCACGCGTTGGAGGACCTGGAGCTGCAACGGGCCAAGGCCCAGCGCGAAGAGGAGTTGGCGGCAGCCCGTGACCGCTCCTTCATGCGTGATAACGCCTTCCTGTCCGGCAGCTGAGTCGCAGCCCGGTGCAACCCGACCAGGTGGCGTCGTGGGATGGCTCGGAGGTCGCCGGGCCGTCTGACGCGACGGGTGCGAGGATCGCACCCGTGATGGGAGCGCTGAAGACTGAACCGGCCCGTACCCGCCTGGACCTGCTCGCCGCGCCGGTGGCGGAGGCCATCGCCCAGTGGCCCGCCGAGGCGCCGGTGGACGTCGACGACGTGCTTGTCGCGCCGATCGACGCCGACCTCGCCGACACCGCGGCCTTCTGCGCCGCGTACGAGGTGGGGCTGGAGGTGTCGGCCAACTGTGTCGTGGTGGCCGGCAAGCGTGAGGGTGTGGTCCGCTACGCGGCCTGCGTCATCCTGGCCACCACCCGGGCCGACGTGAACGGCGTGGCCCGGCGGGCGTTGGACGTGCGCAAGGCGAGCTTCGCCCCGATGGACGACGCGGTCGAGTTGACCGGCATGGAGTACGGCGGCATCACGCCGATCGGGCTGCCGGCCCAGTGGCCGATCCTCGTCGACGCGCGGGTGATCGCCACGCCGCATGTGATCATCGGGTCCGGCGTACGGCACAGCAAGCTCGCGCTGCCGGGGCCGGCGCTGGGCGCGCTGCCCGGCGCGCAGGTCGTCGAGGGCCTGGCCAGACCCGCCTGACCAGCCACCGGCGTCGATACCGTTGCACGTGAAACATCGCGTCGGTCGATGCGCCGGCTGCCGGCTCAGTGGGCTGCGGACTCCCGCTGCTCGACCTCGGCCAGCGCGGCGAGCAGCGTCTGCGTCTCCTGTGCGCCGGAAACCGCGTACTTCCCGGCCAGGACGAAGGTCGGCACGCTGCTGATGCCCAGGTCCCGCGCGGTGGCCAGCTGGGCGGTGATGTCGGCGACGCGCTCGTCGGATTCGAGGAACCGGCGTGCGTCGCCGGCGTCCAGGCCGATCTCACCGGCGAGGGTGGCCAGCGCCTCCCGCGAACCGATGTCGACGCCCTGGACGAAGTGCGCCTGGTAGAGCGCCTCGACCATCTCGGCGGCCCGCCCGTGGTCGGTGGCGTAGGAGACCAGCCGGTGCGCGTCGAAGGTGTTGGCGATCAGCGCGCGGTCGAAGTCCAGTCGCAGCCCGGCGCCCGCCGCGACCTGGGTCACGTGGTCGAACATCTGCCGTGCCCGCTCCGGCCCGCCGAACTTGGCGGCCATCGCCTCCACCGTCGGGCGGGGCTCGGGCACCGGTGACGGGTCGAGCTGGAACGGCCGGTAGCGAACCGTCACCTCGCCCTCGTACTGGGCGAGAGCCTCATCCAGCCGGCGCTTGCCGATGTAGCACCACGGGCAGACGACGTCGGCGTAGATCTCGATCTCCATGATCGGTGACAACCGCCCGATCAGCCCAGTTGTTCCCGGACCTGCCGCTTGAGCCGGCCCAGGATCGCCGTGCCGCCGCGTACGCGCAGCGGGCTGATCGCCTGCGCCAGGCCCATCCGCTGATAGAGGTCGTCCGGAACGGCCAGCACCTCCTCGGCGCTCGCGCCGGCCAGTCCTTCGGCGAGGATCCCGGCGAACGCCCGAGTGGTCGGCGCCTCCGGCGGGCAGTCGAAGAGCGTGTCGACGACCCCGTCCGGCGTCACCCGGGCGCGCAGGAAGAACGCCGTCTGGCACTCCGGCACCTGCTCCATGCCCTCGCGCTCGGGGGCACCCTCGGGCAGCGGCGGGATGACGTCCGCGTACTCCAGCAGCATCTCCAACACCAGGTCGCGGGGCGCGGCGGCGAACTCGTCGACGATCTCGGCCAGTCGGGCCGGCATGTCAGCCATGCGTCGAGGCTACCGCCGCCAGGGTGGGAGCCCTTGCGCTACCCGAGACGATCGGAAGGGCCCCTCCCCGGCAGGTCAGGCGGTCGAGGACTGCTCGCTGATCTCACTGAGGGCGCTGGTGGGGTCGAGCTGCATGGCCAGGTCCCCGAGCGAGACGATCCCGACGAGCTTGCGGTCGCTGTCGCAGACCAGCACCCGCCGGATGCCCCGGTCCCGCATCAGCGCCGCCGCCTCGCCCGCCGTGCAGTGCTGCTCGATCATGACCACCTCGCGGGTGACGATCGAGCCGATGCTGGTGGCCGCCGGTGAGCTGTTCTCGGCCACCGCCCGGACCACGATGTCCCGGTCGGTGAGCATGCCGGCGAGGGTGGCGCCGTCGGTGACCACCACGTCGCCGATGTCCGCCTCCTTCATCACCTTGGCCGCCTCGTCCAGGGTGGTCTCGGCCGGCAGGTACACGACCTGCTTGGTCATCACGTCACTGACCCGGTAACCGGTCATGAGCTCCTCCGAAGACGTTTTCACCCGATCGAACTGCGGTACCCCGTCACGTGGTGGCTACACCAGGTTCCCACGTTCGCTGTGTACTTCGTGGACGATGCGTTCCACCAGTCCTTCCAGCGGCAGTTCGACGCGGCTGTCGCCGACCCGCTCACGCAGCTCCACGTACCCGTCGCTCAGGCGGCGACCGACCACGACGCTGCGCGGGATGCCGATCAGCTCGGCGTCGGTGAACTTCACCCCGGCCGAGACGTGCGTCCGGTCGTCGACCAGCACCCGCACGCCGGCGGCGGCGAGGCGTCCGCCGAGCTCCAGCGCCGCGTCGAGCTGCGGCCCCTTGCCCGCGACCACCAGGTGTACGTCGCACGGCGCGACCGCCGCCGGCCAGCGAAGCCCCCGGTCGTCGTGGTGCTGCTCGGCGATCGCCGCAACCGCCCGGGACACCCCGATGCCGTAGCTGCCCATGGTGGGCCGGACCGGCTTGCCCTCCGGGCCGAGCACGTCGACCGCGAACGCGTCGGTGAACCGGCGGCCCAGTTGGAAGATGTGCCCGATCTCGATGCCCCGCCGGATGGTCAGCTCGCCGTCGACGCAGTCGGGGCAGGGGTCGCCGGCGCGTACCTCGGCCGCCTCGATTGTGCCGTCGGGCGTGAAGTCGCGCCCGCAGACCACGCTGGTCGCGTGTCGACCCGGCTCGTTCGCGCCGGTCAGCCATGCCGAGCCGGGCACCACCCGAGGATCGACAAGGTAGCGGACGCCCAGCTTGTCGAGCCCTTGCGGGCCGATGTAGCCGCGTACCAGCTCCGGATGCTCGGCCCACTCCTCGAAGACGGCGACCTGGGCTGGGTGCAGCGCGGCACCTACCCGCTTCAGGTCGACCTCCCGGTCACCGGGCAGCCCGATCATCAGGGGTTCGGCCCGATCGGCGCCTGGCTGGCGCACGGTCAGCACGACGTTCTTGAGGGTGTCGGCGGCCGTCCAGTCGTCGCGGCCGCCCAGCCGTCGGGCGTTGGCCAGCTCCACGAGGCTGGCGATCGTCGGGGTCTCGGGGGTGTCGTGCACCTCGATGGCCGGCTGTGCGACCGGATCGCTGGCGGCCGGCGCCCGCGTGACGACCGCCTCGGTGTTCGCCGCATAGTCGCAGGCGGTGCAGCCGACGAAGGTGTCCTCGCCGACCGGCGTCGCCGCCAGGAACTCCTCGGACGCCGAACCGCCCATCGCGCCGGACATCGCGTGCACCACCGTGTAGTCCAGACCCAGCCGGTCGAAGATCCGCTGGTACGCCGCCCGGTGCCGCGCGTACGCCTCCCGCAGACCCGCGTCGTCCAGGTCGAAGGAGTACGCGTCCTTCATCAGGAACTCCCGCCCGCGCAGCAGACCGGCCCGGGGCCGCGCCTCGTCGCGGAACTTCGTCTGCACCTGGAACAACGTCAGCGGGAAGTCCCGGTACGAGGTGACCAGGTCCCTGACCAGCAGCGCCGCCAGCTCCTCGTGGGTGGGTGCCAGCAGGTGGTCGGCGCCGCGCCGATCGGCGAGGGTGAAGATGTCGTCGCCGTACTCCGCCCACCGGCCGCTCGTCCGGTACGGCTCGGCGGGCAGCAGGGCCGGGAAGTGCACCTCCTGGTCGCCGATCGCGAACAACTCGCACCGCACCACCTCGGTGATCCGATCCAGCACCAGCTTGCCCAGCGGCAGCCAGGTGTAGCCGCCCGGTGCGGCGCGACGGATGTAACCGGCGCGCAGCAGCAGCCGATGGCTCGGCACCTCCGCGTCGGCCGGATCCTCGCGAAGGGTCCGCAGCAACAGGGTCGACATGCGTAGCAGCATCCGCGCAGCCTAGAACGGGTGCCTCGAAAACGGCGATCCAATTCGTTGCCCGGGATCACCCTTCGCCGGGAAGTCGGCCGGCGCAGCGCACGTCCGGATCGGTCAGCGGTCGCCGGGGCATCATCCAGTCCAGGGCGGTCTCCTCCACGGGCCAGCCGCGCACCGACACCAGGCTGTAGGGCACCGCCGCCGCCTGTGGGCAGAGGACCTGCGACCGGACCTGACCGTTCGGCAGGAAACGCACGCCGGCGGTCTGGTCCAGCACGATCGTCGACGTGTCGGTGACCGTGATGAGCGCCCCGAGCACCACCTCCGTGCCGGCCTCGCCGGCCGGGGGCGGGACGGGAGTGGCATCGGAGGGGACGTGGACCGCGTCCGCCTCCTTCGGCGCCACCTCGATCGCGGCCGTGGGCAGCAGCGGCACCCGGAGGAAGACCGCCCCCATCACCACCGGGAGCACGGCGGCGACCGTGAACGCCAGGCCGTGGGTCAGCGCCGGGGCGATCCAGCCGGGGATCGGGCCGGTGAGCAGCACGGTGGCGGCGGGCGGCACCGCCAACAGTGCGGCCGTGGCCAGCTCGCCCTCCTGCACCGCCGACCAGATCGCCGGGCCCAGCACGCTGTACGCCAGGACCGCCGCCGCCAGCGGCAGCGCCACACTGACGAGCAGGATGCGCGTCGGCTCCTGCGGGTGCAGGTAGCGGGTGCGCAGCGCGAGCAGCCAGAGCCCGAGCATCAGCAGCGATGGCAGGAAGCGGAGCTGCCAGGTGAGCGCGCCCAGCGCGACCGCCGCGGTGAGCACCCAGCCGGGCGTACGGGCCGTTCCGGAGGCCAGCAGCGAGCGCTCCGGGTCGAAGCGGTCAGGGGCGCTGAGTCGGAGCAGTCGGCCGAGCACGCCGAACGTGAGCACGACCACGGGGAACGCCCACACCAGGGCGATCAACAGGGCGCTGAGCAGGCCGAGTGGGCTGACGTACTGCACCAGCAGCAGCATGGTGGACATGTCCTGGCGGCTGAGCTGCCACAGCCGCAGCACCAGGAGCAGGACGGGGAACGCGGGGAGGAGGGTCAGCAGCCACTGCTGCGCCTGCCGCGCCCCCGCCATCCGACGCGGTTGGCCAGTGTCGGCGGGGTCGCTGGCGATCCGGGGTGCGCCGGGGTGGGCAGCGCGATCCTCTCCCACGGCCACTGTCGCACCTCCACCTTTCGCGCCTCGGGCTGCTGCTGTTCCGCGACCGGCTGCGGGAGGTTGTATCCCTGCTGCCAGCGGAGGTTGGCGTTGTACGCGTTCTCCCAGGTCGAGTCCTTCTCGTCGTGGGCCGAGACGTAGAGCGCGAGGTCGACCAGGTCACGCAGCGCCTTGTTGGGGCCGGTGTTGACACCCCACCTCTCCTGCGGGGACGAGCCGATGTCCCAGTGCTGTAGCGGCTTGACGTTGCGGAGCGTGACCGGGAAGCGCTGGCCGTCGTCGTCCGGCTGGTCGCCGGTGACGAAGCCGGCGAGGATCGCCGCGTCGGTGGTGACCGCCTCCACCGTGCCGTCGTACAGCATCTGGATGCACTCGCTGATGCGGTTGCGGCCGGTCGGCTTGGCGCCGGCCTCACCGAGGCGCTGGATGGACGTCGAGGTGGTGAGCGAGCACACCGTCCGTCCGTCCAGATCCTCCAGGCTGCTCACCTGCCCCTTGAAGCTCTTCAACGTCACCACCGACTGCTCGGTGTGCAGGTACGAGGAGGAGAACACCGCTCCCTCCTCCTCGCGCTTGGCGTTGATGCTGTACGAGGCGATGACCAGGTCGACGGTGACGAAGCCGTCGTTGTCGCGGGCCTGTCGACGCGCCCGGTCCTCGCTCTCGATCGGCAGGAACCGCACCTGGGAGTGGTCGAACCCGAGGAAGCTGGCGATCATGTAGGCGATGTCGACGTCGAAGCCCTTCCAGACGTTGTTGCCGAAGCGCTGGGAGATGCCGGGCTGGTCGTCCTTCACCCCGATGACGAGCTGCTGCTTTCCCTTCATGCCGGCCTGCTCCAGCAGTTCGTCGCGGGTCGGGGGGCCGGCGGCGAGCGCGATCGGGACCAGGGCCGCCGCCAGGACGGCCAGCGCGACAGTGAGCCCCACGAGGCGGATCTGGCGGGTCCGGGTGGTGCGCGGCGAGGTGGTCGTCGCCGGGGCCGGCCCGTCGGGGCTCGGCTCGCTTGCCTGACTCAACTAGGCCTCCCCTTGCGCGGCCCGGTGACCGGCCCTCCATTGTGGGGCCCGCAGGCGAGCCGACGCGACCCTTACCGAGCCGGATATCCGACCGCCGGTGCCGTCGTGGTCGACCCGGTCGGTGCGGTTGAGGAGATGGGCATCGGCCCATGACGTCCACCACGTCGTCCGTCCGGGGGCACCGACGACTGCCGCATCTGGTGACAGACTGATCGCCGCAGGCAACGGGTGGCGTGAGGGAGGCGCGGGTGCGCTGGCGCAGTTATGTCGCGGTCGGGGACAGCTTCACCGAGGGAATGGACGACGCGTACCCGGACGGCACCTACCGGGGCTGGGCCGACCTGGTGGCGACCCGGCTCGCCGCCGAGGCCGGCCCCGACTTCCGCTACGCCAACCTGGCCATCCGGGGTCGGCTCTTCCCGAGCGTGGTGGCCGAGCAGGTGCCCGCCGCGGTGGCGATGAAGCCCGACCTGATCAGCTTCGCGGCCGGCGGCAACGACGTGCTCCGCCGCACCTTCGACCCGGACAGGCTGGTCGCCCGTTTCGACGACGTGGTTCGCCAACTGCGCTCGGGCGGCGCGGACGTCCTCCTCTTCCGGTTCGCCGACGTGATGGCCCGACTCCCCGGCCAGCGCCTCGTCGCACCCCGGGTGGAGCTGCTCAACCAGGCGGTCGGTGAGACCGCCGAGCGGCACGGCGCCACCCTGGTCGACCTGTACGCCGACGACACCTTCCTCAACCCGATGCTCTGGAGCACCGACCGGCTGCACCTGTCCCCGGCTGGGCACCGGCGGGTCGCGGGGCAGGTGTTGAACGCGCTCGGCGTGGGCTGCGACGAGGAGTGGCTGATGGTTCCGCCGCATCCGGCCCCGTCGCCGTGGCTCGCCGCCCGCGCGGCCGACCTGCGCTGGGCGGGGCGGTACCTCGCCCCCTGGGTGAAGCGGCGGCTCACCGGCCGGTCGTCCGGCGACACGGTGACCGCGAAGCGTCCGCTGCTCGGGCCGATCGTCGACTGAACGTGCGAACCCTGCACACCGCGCCACTGCTGCGGCGCACCCCCGGCGGTGAGCCGGTGCCGGGCCACGCGGTGCTGGTCGGTGGCGACCGCATCGAGGCCGTGGGTCCGCTGACCGAGCTGACCGAGGCGTACGCGGGTGTGCGGGTTCGCCGCTGGCCCGGCACGCTGGGGCCGGGGCTGGTGCACGACGCCCCGCTGCCAGCGGCGCCGACCCCGCGCGAGCGGGTGCACGCGCTGCTGCGGCGCGGGGTGACGGCGGTGCTGGCCGAGCACCTGACCGACCCGGCGCTGCGGGCCGCCGTCGACCGGAGTGATCTGCTGGTGCTGCTCGAATCCGTGCCGCCGCACCTGCTTGCGGGCGGCCGGGCCGACCTGGCGGTGCACGACGCCGACGGCACCTGCCTGGTGACCGTGGTCGCGGGCCGGATCGCCCACCGTCGCGCCTGAGCAGCCCTCACGTGCGCCGCGTCGCACCCGATGGCCCGCTGCGGGGCGGTATCGCGGCGTACCTTGGGGATCATGTCTGTGCCGAACGATCCTGATCCCCGCCTCCAGTCGTACGCGGACCCGCAGCGGCTGGTCACCACCGAATGGCTGGCCGAGCATCTGGGCGACGAGGGCCTCGTCGTGGTCGAGTCCGACGAGGACGTGCTGCTCTACGAATCCGGTCACATCCCCGGCGCCGTCAAGGTCGACTGGCACCTCGACCTGAACGACCAGGTGACCCGGGACTACCTCGATGCCACGAGCTTCGCCGAGATGTGCGCCGCCAAGGGCATCGGCCGGGGTGACACCGTCGTCTTCTACGGCGACAACTTCAACTGGTGGGCCGCGTACGCCCTCTGGGTGTTCTCGCTCTTCGGCCACGTCGACGTACGACTGCTCGACGGCGGCCGGCAGAAGTGGATCGCCGAGGGGCGCGAGGTGACCCGCGACAAGCCGAACCGGCCGCGCGCCGACTACCCGGTGCCGCTGCGCGACGACGCGCCGCTGCGGGCGTTCCGCGAGCAGGTGATGGCGCACATCGCCGTCGGGCGGCCGCTTGTCGACGTCCGGTCTCCGGGCGAGTACACCGGCGAGATGCTGCACATGCCGGACTACCCGCAGGAGGGCGCGCTGCGCGGTGGGCACATCCCGGGTGCGGTGAACAAGCCGTGGAAGTCCGCAGCCAACTCCGACGGCACGTTCCGGTCCGCCGACGAGCTGCGCGCGATCTACGCCGACCAGCTCGGCCTCAGCCCGGACGACGACGTGATCGCGTACTGCCGGATCGGCGAGCGGTCCAGCCACACCTGGTTCGTGCTGCGGCACCTGCTGGGCTACCCGCAGGTGCGCAACTACGACGGTTCGTGGACCGAGTGGGGCAACCTGGTCCGGGCACCCGTCGCGAAGGGCGACCAGCCCGGCGGCATCGCCGCCTGACGGTCCCGCCGGCACCGGCCGGTTGAGCGTCCGAGGATGCTCAACCGGCCAGGGCCAGGACGCCGGTCAGGTTGTCGACCACGCCGGTGATCTCGCCGGTCTCGGGGTGCCAGCGCGCCAGGGCGGCCGGCTCCAGGCGGAGCAGCACGGCACCCTTGTTGTCCCAGCCCAGCACCGGACAGCAGCCCTTCGCCCGGTCCCGGCCGAGGTCGAGCACGTGCGCCACGGCGCCGGTCCGGGCGTCCAGCACGGCCACCCCCTCGGCGCCGTCGATCTCGTCGTTGGTGATCCAGGCCGCCTGGGCCAGCCGTTCGCCGTGCAGCCACCCCCGGCCGTAGAACTCGTTGACCTGGTACGGGGCCGGCAGCAGCTCACCCGTGACGCGTTGTTCGGAGCGGAGGGTGCCCTCGCGGGCGGTCCGGCTGCGCACCATCAGGCCGTCCCGTTGGCCGCTCGTCTCGATCAGTGCCGCCTCGCGGCCCGCATCCGGGTCGGGTGTGACGACCTCCCACGCCGACACGTCGATGGTGCTCGCCGCTTCGGTGTCCCGCTCCACCGCGTACGTCCGGTCGTCGCCGCCGACCAGCACCCGGTCGTTCGCCCAGACCACCAACTCCAGATAGCCGTCGAGCGGGATCCGGCCCACGCCCGCCCTGGTCAGGTCGACCATGATCAGCTCGTTGGTCTGCGCGAAGGCGGCCCACCGGCCGTCCGGCGACAGCACGCCCGGCTTCAGGGCGGGCGCCTCGTTACCGTCCCGGTCCCGGGTGGGCGCCAGCGTCACCACGTCGAGACTGCGCACCACACCGTCGTCGCCGAGGACCCGGACCGGGCCGTCCGCGCGGTACTCCTCGTCCACGGGTTGGAACAGCGCCAGCGCCCGCTGGACCGGCCGCTCGGACAGCCGCACGATCGGCGGGTTGCTGAGCCGGGCCAGCGGATCGGGTGGGAAGGTCAGCTCGGCCGGTGGGTGCTGCACGGGACCGGCGTGGGTGGGCTCGACGGTCGGTGCCACCGGGTGGCCCGGCGGCGGCCCGGCGGACGGGCGCAGGGCGGCCACCGTGCCGCCGCCGACCAGCACCACGGCCAGGGCGACCGCTCCGACGGCTCGACGGGTACGTCGGGTGCGCCGGGCTCGCTCCCAGCCGGCCGCCGCCGGCTGGCTCGGCCGGATGTCCTCGACGCTGACGGTCAGCAGTTGCCGCAGATCCTGCTCGTTCACGGGTTCACCTCCACGCCGGTGGCCAGGTCGCCGGAGAGGGCTCGGCCCGGCCGCTTGCCCGGGGCGAGGTCCGGTGCCACCTCGCGGAGCCGGCGCAGCGCGGTGTGGCACTGGCTCTTCACGGTGCCGACGGTCACGCCGAGCGCTTCGGCGGTGGCGACCTCGGTCAGGTCCTCGTAGTAGCGCAGGACCAGGACAGCCCGCTGCCGGGGCGGCAGTTGGCCCAGCGCGTCGTGCAGCGTCAGCCGCAGCGCGCCGTCGCGGTCGACGGTCACCCGGTCCGGTGGTGCGGCGCTGAGCCACTCCCGGCGTCGGCGACGCCACCACGACACCGCGTCCCGGTAGAGGATGGCCCGTACGTAGGCGGCGGGGTCGCCGTCGCGGACCGAAGCCCAGCGCAGCGCAAGTTTCAGCAGGGCCTCCTGGAGGAGGTCCTCGGCCTGGTGCCGGTTGCCGCAGATCAGGTATGCCGCGCGGAGCAGCCGGTGTTGGTGGCTCTCCACGAAGGCGAGGTAGCCGTCGCGTCCGTCGTTCGCCGTCGGTGCCATCCGCCCCCCTCCCGGCCGTCTCGGTGCGCGTCACCTGGCAGACGCACGGGGAGGGGTAAAAGGTTGGGTCAGTTCTCGGCCAGCCCGGTCAGGTAACGCTGGAGGGTCGGTGCGATCCAAGAGACCAGCTCCTCCGGTTCCACGTCCACCATGGGCGGCAGCCGAACGATGTAGCGGGTGAAGGCGAGGCCGAGGATCTGGCTGGCGACCAGGCCGGCGCGTCGGGCGGTCGTCGTCGGGTCCGTGCCGAAGGTGGCCACGGTCGCGGTGAGCTGGTCGGCGAAGATGCCGCGCATGCGTTCGGCCGCGCCGGGGTTGGTGCTGGCGGCCCGCAGCAGCGCCACCAGCGTCTCGTCGCCCTCCCAGCGGGTGAGGAAGTGCCGGATCAACGCCTCGCCGCGTTGCCGGGGCGGCACGGCGGCCAGGTCCGGCAGTCGGAGGTCGAATTCGGCCGCCGCCGCGAAGAGCCCCTCCTTGCTGCCGTAGTAGCGCATGACCATCGACGGGTCGATCCGGGCGTCGGCGGCGATGGCCCGGATCGTGGCCCGCTCGTAGCCGTCGGCAGCGAAGCGTTCCCGGGCGGCTCGCAGGATCGCCGCGCGGGTGGCGTCCGAGCGACGGGGCTGGGTCTGGTGGGCGTGCGCTGTCATGTCAACGACCGTATGCCAACGCCTGTTGACACTCAACGAGTACCCGCCCTAACGTTGCCAACAAGCGTTTGCCAACGAGTGTTGGCATTGGTCGAACCGGAGGTGGCCATGCTGCCCAGGAATACCGACGTTCTGGTGGTGGGAGCCGGCCCCACCGGCCTCGCCACCGCACTGACACTGGCCCGACGCGGGGTCGACGTGACAGTGCTGGACCAACTGGCCGAGCCACCGATCACCTCCCGAGCGGCAGTCGTGCACGCGTACACCCTGGAGGTGCTGGACCTGGTCGGCGCCGCGGCCCCACTGGTCGCCCAGGGGGTGCGGTCGCCGGGCTTCACCGTGCGCGACCGGGACCGGGTGCTGCTGAGGGTTCCGTTCCACGACCTGCCGTCCCGCTTCCCCTACGCGCTGCTGGTCTCCCAGGCGGTCACCGAGGCGGTGCTCGCCGGGCAGTTGGCCGACCTCGGCGTGCGGGTGCGGCGGCCGTCTCGGCTGACCGGCCTGAGCCCGACCGGCGACGGGGTGCTCGCGCAGGTCGACGGGGAGGCGCTGCGCGCCCGGTACGTGGTCGGTGCCGACGGCCTGCACAGCACCGTGCGGCAGGCGGCCGGCATCGGTTTCACCGGCCCCACCGACCAGGAGTCCTTCGTGCTCGCCGACGTGCGGGTGGACAGTGCGCTGCCGTGCGACGAGGTGGCGCTCTTCCTGGCGCGCTCCGGACCGCTGGTCTGGGCGCCGCTCCCGGACGGGGTGGTCCGGCTGGTCGCCGCCGTGCCGACGGCACCGGCCGACCCGGACCGGGCGTATCTCCAGGCGCTGCTCGACGAACGTGGCCCGGCGCGGCGGCCCGACCGGGTGACCGACGTGCTCTGGGGCTCCCGCTTCCGGGTGCACCACCGGATCGCCGACACCTACCGAGCCGGGCCGGTGCTGCTGGCCGGCGACGCCGGGCACGTCCACAGCCCCGCCGGTGGGCAGGGCATGAACCTCGGCATCTGCGACGCGGTCGCCGCCGGCACCGCGCTGGCCGACGTGTTCGCCGGTGGCCCGGAGACCCTGCTCGACGACTACAGCACCCGCCAGCGTCCGATGGCCGAGGACGTGCTGAGCCTCGCCGCCAACCTGACCCGGCTGGCCAGTGCCTCCCCCGTCCGCCAGCCGGCCCGCGACGTGCTGCTCCGGCTGATCGGTCTGGTGCCGCCGGCCCGCCGGAAGGTCGCGCTGCGCCTGTCCGGGCTGTCCCACCGGGAACTGACCCCGGGCTAGGCTGCGCCGATGGATCAGGTCTGGTGGGACTGGGCCGCCGTGCTGTTCGCTGTGCTGGCCGGCCTCGCGCTGCTGGCTCTGGTCATCGTCAGGCTCGTCCGTGTGCGGCGCGAGGTGCCGGCCGGCGCGGCACGGCGACGCGGTGTCGCCGAGGTGGGCGCCGTCGCCGGCACCCTGCCCTGGGTGTGGATGACCCTCGCCCCGCGTCCCGCGCCGCGCGACGTCCATCTGGTGCCGCTGCGCGACCTGGCCGACCTGCTCACCGCCCCACCGGCGACCGCCGTGGTGCAGGTGGTCGGCAACCTGCTGGTCTTCGCCGCGCTGGGCTTCTTCGCCCCGGTACGCTTCGCCGCGCTCGCCGGCATCGGCCGGCTCTTCCTGCTTGGTGCCGCCGGTTCCCTGCTGATCGAGTCCCTTCAGTACGTGCTGCACCTCGGTCGGGTGTCCTCGGTGGACGATGTGCTGCTCAACGCGACGGGTGCGGCGCTGGCCGGGCTGCTGTCGCGCCGCTGGTGGGCGCGACCGTCGGCGTTGGTGCGGCCGGTCGCAGTGCCCACCACGCCGCCAGCGTGACAAGCGCGAACGTGCCCGCCGCAGCGCCCGCCACCGGCACCGTCCCGTAGCCGGCGGCGACCAGCCCGGCCAGTGCCGCGCCGACCGGAGCCGTGAGCATCCCGAGCATCCGCTGGGCGGCACCCACCCGGCCGAGCAGTCCACTCGGCACCTCACGCTGCCCGTACGACGCCCACAGGCTGTTCCACACCACCGTGCCGGCGGCGAAGACGGCCAGCGCGATCCCGCCCGGCACCGGATGTCGGGCCATCGCGAACCCGACCAGCGCGACGGTCTGCGCGGCGAGCACCGCGCGCAGCGCGGACACCGTGCCGAGCCGGGCGGCGAGCCGGCCCGCCCCGAGCGCCCCCGTCAAGCCGCCGACGATGGCACCCGCCGCGAACAACCCGTACCCGGCAGGCGGCACCCGCAGTACGTCCAGCGCGTAGAGCACCTGCACCGCCAGGAGGCCGCTGATCGCCAGGTTGCTCGCGGCCGTGAGCAGGGTGACCCGCCACAGTGTCCGGTGACCCCGCAGCCATCGCACTCCCTCGACGATCTCGTTCCACACCGAGCCACGCCGCGGAGGCGTCGCCACGACCACGGCGGGAGGCGGGGTGAGAGCCAGCACGAGCAGGGCGGCCACGGCGAAGCTGACGGCGTCGATGGCGAACGGGAGCGCGGGGGCGAGGGCGAACAGGACGCCAGCGGCCGGCGCGCCGAGGAAGCCGCCGGCCACCGCGCTCCCGGCCTGGAGAAGCCCGTTCGCCCGGGGCAGTGCGGCCGGCGGCACCACAACGGGCAGCAGCGCGAACGAGGCCGAGTCGAAGAGGGTGCCGAGTGAGGCGAGGAGGAACGCCGCCACCAGGATCGCCACGACCGGCGCCCGGTCGAGGGCGACAGCCACGGCCAGGGCCGCCACCACCACGGCGCGTACCCCGTCGACAAACGCCATGGTCCGACGCCGGTCCCAGCGGTCCGCGTACACACCGCCGAGCAGACCGAACAGCAGCGGCGGCAACTGCCCGGCCACGGTTACCGCCGCGATGACCCGGGGGTCGCGGGTCAACGTCGCGGCCAACAGCGCCAGAGCCGGGGTACGCAGCGCGTCGCCGAACCGGGACGAGACGGCGGCGGACCACAGGAGCCGGAAGTCCCGGCCCAGAGCGGAGGAGGTCATGCCGGCGACCGTGCCGGCTCGACCCGGTCGAGGGTCAAGCCGCCGGCCGAAAGGGGGGCCACGCACGTCGGTGGTCATCGGTACGGTTGGCGCCGGCATCGGGACCGGGGAGAAACCAAGCGTGGACCACACTTTCCAGGTCGACCTTCGAGGCGTGGTCGACCTGCTCAGCCATCATCTCTACGGCAGCCCACGGGTCTACGTCCGTGAGCTGCTGCAGAACGCGGTGGACGCGATCACCGCCCGACGTGCCGTCGACCCGGACGCGCCAGCGCTGGTACGCATCGAGCCACCGGACAGCACCGGCGACGGGACGCTGCGCGTACACGACACCGGCATCGGCCTGACCGAGGCGCAGGTGCATGAGCTGTTGGCCACCATCGGCCGCAGTTCCAAACGCGACGAGCTGGGTTTCTCCCGGCACGAGTTTCTCGGCCAGTTCGGCATCGGCCTGCTCTCCTGCTTCCTGGTGGCCGACGAGATCCAGGTGCTCACCCGGCACGGCGACGATCCCACGGTCCGCTGGACCGGCTACGCCGACGGCCGCTACGCGGTGAGCGTCGCGCCGCCGGAGGCCGCCCGGGCCGAGGTGGGCACCACCGTCACGCTGGTGCCCCGCCGCGACGCCGACCAGTGGTTCAGCACCCCGACCGTCACCGACCTGGCAAGACTCTTCGGGTCGCTGCTGCCGGTCACCGTCCGGGTCGGCGACGTGGTGACGACCACCGGCGAACCGCCGTGGTCGACCGCGCCGGGCGCGCCGCTGGACCGCGCGGCGTTGATCCGGTACGCCCGGGAGACACTCGGCGTGGACCCGTTCGACGTGCTGCCGCTGGCCGTGCCGGAGGCCGGGCTGACCGGTGTCGCGGTCATCCTGCCCACCCCGGTGAACCCGGCGGCCCGGGCCGGGCACCGCGTCTACCTCAAGCGGATGCTGCTCACCGAGAACGCCGACGGGCTGCTACCGGACTGGGCGTTCTTCGCGCACTGCGTGGTGGACGCGACCGAACTGCGCCCCACCGCCAGCCGGGAGGCCCTCTACGAGGACACCCTGTTGACGGCGACCCGGGAGGCGCTCGGCGACCAGATCCGGGGTTGGCTGGTCCGGCTGGCACGGCACGACCCGCGCCGGCTGGCCGAGTTCCTCCAGGTGCACCACCTGGGGGTGAAGGCACTGGCACTGCACGACGACGAGATGCTCAGGCTGGTCGACCGGTGGTGGCCGATGGACACCAACGTCGGCACGCTCACCCTCGCCGAGTTCCGGGAGCGCTACGGGGTGGTCCGCTACGCGGCCAGCCTCGACGAGTTCCGTCAGCTCGCCGCGGTGGCCGCCGCGCAGGACCTGGCGGTCGTCAACGCCGGCTACACGTACGACACCGAGCTGATCGAGCGGCTGCCGGTGGTGGACCGCTCGGTGCTGATCGAGCGGCTGGAGCCGAGCGACCTCACGACCCGCTTCGAGGCACTCGACCCGCAGGTGGAGTTGGCGCTACGGCCGTTCCTCACCGCCGCCCAGCGGGCCGTCGAGCGGTCCGGCTGCGAGGTGGTCGTGCGGGCGTACGATCCGGTTTCGCTGCCCGCGCTCTACCTGGTCAGCCGGTCGGCGGCGTTCAACGACCAGCTCGCGGCGAGCCGGGACCGGGCCGACGAGCTGTGGGGCGGGGTGCTCGACGCGCTCGCCGCCACGGCCCCGCCGGACCGCCCGCAACTGGTGCTCAACCACCGCAACCCGCTGGTGCGCCGGGTGGCCATGTTGAGCGACCCGGAGTTGGTCGGGCTCGCCGTCGAGGCGCTGTACGGGCAGGCGCTGCTGCTCGGCCACCACCCGATCCGCGCGGCCGACGCCGCGTTGTTGAACGATTCCTTCCTCGGCCTGCTCGGCCGGGCTGTGCCGGGACGGGAGTGAGCATGAGCGACGAGGATCTGTGGCGGGTGCTGCGCGGCATCGCCGACATGCCGTACGGGGCGGGGCAGATCGCCGCGCTGGAGCAGTTGCTGCGCCGGGTGGACACGGCCGACGACCGGCACCTCGCCTTCGTCGCCCGGATGCAGGCCACCACCGGGTACGTCTACGGCGGTGAGCCGGCGAAGTCGTTCGTGAGCTTCTCCTGGTGCCTGTCCGAGTTCGACCGGGACCCGCAGCCCTACCACCAGGGCCACCTGCACCAGTTGCTGTGGCACTTCAAGTACATGGTGTCCGGCCTGCTGAAGTTCCCCGAGGTGCCGTTGGACCGCACGTACGCGGTGCTGGACGACATGGAACGGCGCTACCGGGCCGGCGGGCACAGCCTGCAGACCGTCCACAAGCACCGGTTCCGCGTGGCCGACCATGTGGGCGACGCCGAGGCCGCCGCGCACTGGTACCGGCTCTGGCAGACCACCCCCCGCGACGACCTCTCCGACTGCGCGGGCTGCGACCCGACGAGTCAGGTCGGCTACCTCGCCGAGACCGGGCGGGACGCCGAGGCGGTGGCGCTGGCCGAGCCGGTGCTCGCCGGCCGGCTCACCTGCACCGAGCAGCCGCAGGCGATCCTCACCGCGCTGCTCCTGCCGTACCTGCGCACCGGCCGGGGCGAGGCGGCGCGGGACGCGCACCGCGAGGCGTACCGCCGGCTGCGCGGCAACCTCGCCGACCTGTGGGACATCGGCGACCACATCGAGTTCTGCACGCTGACCGGCAACGAGGGGCGGGCGGTCGAGCTGGTCGAGCGGCACCTGGACTGGCTGGACCGGCCGCCGTCCCCGGCCGCCGCCATGCACTTCGCGGCGACCGCCGCCGCCGCGCTGCGTCAGGCCGGAACGGCGACCCTGTACCGCCGTGCCGCCGAGGGCCGGCCGGCCGCCGAGGTGCCGGCGTCGGCGCTGGCCGACGAGTTGACCGAGACGGCGACCGGGCTGGCGGCCCGGTTCGACACTCGCAACGGCACCACCTGCCAGTCGGAGTGGATCGGCCGCCGGCTCGCCGTGCGGTCGAGCGGCGAGCACCTGCCGCTCTCCGCGAGCGTCCGCCGCCGGCCGGCCCGCCCGGTCAGCCCGGCGCGACCGGCCGGGGACGAGCCGGCCGCCAGTCAGGGTGGGTCGTCGTCCGGCGATCGGGGCGAGGGTGTCCGCGCCGGCA
This sequence comes from Micromonospora sp. NPDC047527, assembly GCF_040643015.1. Classification (NCBI taxonomy): domain Bacteria; kingdom Bacillati; phylum Actinomycetota; class Actinomycetes; order Micromonosporales; family Micromonosporaceae; genus Micromonospora; species Micromonospora sp. NPDC047527. The sequence goes on from NZ_JBEYTK010000002.1 coordinate 227,482, forward strand.
CCGGCGAGCCGCCGACCGTGACCCTGCCCGCCGACGCCGGCCCGGACGACCTGCTGGATCTCGCGGAGATGAGCTGGGGGCGGCACGACCGGGCCACGTTCCGGGCGGCGTTGGTCGCCTTCGACGACCGGTTCGGCGCTGACGACCTGCCCACGCGCACGGCCGCGCACCGGTTGGCGCTGCGCGCGGCCGAGCATGGCGACGAGGACGACATCGCGGGCGCGGTCGAGATGAACCGGGCCGCGCTGGAGCTGTACCGGGAGGCGGCCGACGAGGTTTCGATCCAGGTGGTCGCCGGGCGGCTCGGCGTGCTGTTGACCCGGTCCGACGAGGCCGCCGAGGAGGGGCTGACGCTGGTCCGGGAGGCCGCCGAGGCGCTCGATCGGCTCGGCGACGACCGGCAGCGGGCGGCCGGGCACGACCGGGTGGCGTTGGCGCTGCTGCACCGGGAACGCTGGGCGGACGCCCTCGCGGCGCTCGACCGGGCACCGGCCGACGCGGGTGGCGACCAGCACCTGACGGCCCGGATCGCACTGCACCGGGCACACCTGCTGGAGCAGTCGGACCGCGCCGACGAGGCTCGCGTCGCCGCCGGTGAGGCCCGTCGGCTCGCCGGTGAGCTGGGCATCGGTGAGTTGGTCACGGCGGCCTGCCTGGCGTACGCGCGGCTGGTCGACGATCCGGCCGACGCCGTGGACGCCTGCGACGAGGCGCTGCGATCGGCGCCCGCGGAGGCGGAGTTGCCGGTGCGGGTCGCTCGCGCACGGGCACTGCTCTCCGCCAACCGGGCCGCCGACGCGGTGGACGACTTCGTCGAGGCGGTGACGCTCTGCGTGGAGCGGGGCGCCGAGGGGGACGCGTTCCTGCGCTGGGAGCTGGCGAATGCGTACCGGATGGTGGGCCGGCTCGCCGAGGCAGCCGAGGTCGCCGAGGAGGCCGTGCTCGGTTTGGACCGGTTGGGTGCGCAGGCCGAGGCGGACCGCTGCCGGCATCTGCTGGCCGGCGTCTACGCCGGGCTCGGTGAGATCGATCCGGCTGTGGCACTCCTGGAGCAGTTGGCCGAAAACCTCGATGGACCGGACAATCTCCCGCACCGGGCGCAGGTGTTGGAGGAGGCCGGCGGGATCCTCTACGACGTCGACCGGGACGCGGTGGCCGCCGAGCGGTTCGCCGCAGCCGCCACCGCGTACCGGCTCGCCGACCTGCGGCTGGACGAGCTGCGGGCTCGTCGGCGGGAGGCGTACGCCTGGTTCTGGTGCGACGACCGGCCAGCGGCGCTGCGCGCCGTCGAGCAGGTGGACGAGTTGGCGGCGACGCTGGCCGAGATGGTGGAGCCGGCGGCGACGTACGAGCTGGCGATGGCGGCCGAGGCCGGAGCCCGGGTGCTGACCGTGGAGGACCGGCCGGACGAGGCCCTGCGGCGGCTCGCCGGGGTGCCCGACCGGCTGCGGTCGATCGAGGCGTTCGGCGAGGCCGCCCAGGTGGAGATCCTCGCCGGTGAGCTGTTGCTGCGCCTGGACCGGCCGGCGGAGGCGGAGCCCCTGCTGCGCCGCGTACTCGGTGGGCTCCCGGCCGACTCGCGGCCGGTCCGTCAGACGGCCTGGCTGCTGGCGCGTGCGCTGGACCTGCTGGATCGACCGACGGAGGCCGCCGCGCTGCGCGCGGAGCACCACCTGGACGAGGACCACTGACCCTCGTCGGCCGCCCTCTGCCAGGCCAGCGGGCGGCCGACGGTGGGGCGGGCGCAACTGACCGGTAACCATCTGGGGCTGATCGCGGTCTACGCTTGCCCGGTGAAGGTGGAACAGCAGGCACGGGGTGCGGTGGGTGCGGGTCGACGCCGGTCGCGCAAGGACGAGATCCTGGAGATCGCGGTGGGTCTGTTCGCCGCCCGCGGCTACCACGGTGTGTCGATGGACGACATCGGCGCGGCCGCCGGGGTCACCGGTCCGGCGCTCTACCACCACTTCGCCGGCAAGGAGGCCATGCTGGCCGCCGCGCTGATCCCGGTCAGCGAAGGGCTGCTGGCCGGCGGGCGGGAGCGCTCAGCCGGGCACCCGGACGACCCGCGCGGCGTACTGGAGTCGTTGATCGACTTCCACGTCGAGTTCGCGTTGGCCAATCCGGCGGTGATCGCGCTGCACCTGCACGAGTTGGACCGCCTGCCGGAGGAGCCGCGACGGCGGATCCGCCGCCTGCAACGGCTCTACGTCGAGGAGTGGGTGACCGTGCTCACCGCGCTGCACCCGGGCATGCCCGACGGTGAGGCCCGGGTGCTCGCCCACGCGGCGTTCGGCCTGATGAACTCGACCCCGTTCCTCGGTGGTGAGGTGGACCGCCGGCGCCGCGCCGAGTTGCTGCGCGGTGCCACCCTCGCCGCGTTGCTCGCCTGAGCCGACTCGTCAGAAGCGGTCCGGTCATGGTTCCCTGAGGCGTCCCGACATTCGGACACCTGGAGGAAAGATGATCGAGTCACTGCTGGTCGCCAATCGGGGCGAGATCGCCCGCCGGATCATCCGGACCGCCAAGCGGCTCGGCATCCGAGCGATCGCGGTGTACTCGGAGGCCGACGCCGACCTGCCGTTCGTCGCCGAGGCGGACGAGGCGGTGCTCATCGGCCCGCCGAACCCGACGCAGAGCTACCGCAACACCGAAGCGATCCTCGCCGCCGCGAAGTCCACCGGCGCGCAGGCCATCCACCCCGGCTACGGCTTCCTGTCGGAGAACGCCGAGTTCGCCCGTACCGTCGAGTCGGCCGGGCTGATCTGGGTCGGGCCCGGCGCGGACGCGATCACCGCGATGGGCGACAAGATCAATGCTCGGAACCTGATGGCGGCGGCCGGCGTCCCGGTCGCGCCCGGCACCACCGACCCGGCCGCCGACCTGGAGGCGGCGGTGACGGCCGCTGCGGAGATCGGCTATCCGGTGATGGTCAAGGCCGCCGCTGGTGGCGGCGGCATGGGCATGGGCGTGGCCGTCGACGAGGCCGCGCTGCGCACCGAGTACGACAAGGTGCGCGCGTTCGCCGAGCGGATGTTCGGCGACGGTTCGGTGTTGATCGAGCGGTACTTCCCCCGGGTACGCCACGTCGAGGTGCAGATCCTCGGCCTCGCCGACGGTCGGGTGGTGGCGCTCGGCGAGCGGGAGTGCTCGGTGCAGCGGCGCAACCAGAAGCTGGTCGAGGAGTCGCCGTCCCCGGCGGTCTCGCCCGAGCTGCGGTCGCGCCTCCTGGCGGCGGCGGTACGCGCCGGTGCGGCAGTCGGCTACCGCAACGCGGGCACGGTGGAATGCCTGCTCGATCCGGCCACCGACGAGTTTTTCTTCCTGGAGATGAACACGCGGCTTCAGGTGGAGCACCCGGTGACCGAGTACGTGTACGGCGTCGACCTGGTGGAGGAGCAGTTGCGGGTGGCGTCCGGGTTGGCGCCGACGTTCGACCCGGATGCGTTGACCCCGCGCGGGCACGCCATCGAGCTGCGGATCAACGCCGAGGACCCGAAGCGTTTCCTGCCCGGCCCCGGCAAGATCACGACCTGGGTGGAGCCCACGGGTGAGGGTGTGCGGGTGGACTCCGGCTACACCGAGGGCAACACGGTCACCCCGTTCTACGACAGCCTGCTGGCCAAGCTGATCATCAGCGGCGACACCCGCGACGAGGTGATCACCCGTGCGCGGGCCGCGGTCGCCCAGTTCCAGATCGTCGGCCCGAAGAACAACGTCCCCTTCTTCGCCGAGCTGCTGGAGAACGACGAGTTCCTCTCCGGCGCCTACGACACGGCCATCGTCTCCCGCATGCGCTGAGCCGGCCGCGCCGTCGACGGCCGGTGGTTGCCGGGCCGACGGTTGCTGCCCCGGCGGCGCGGCGACACTGGCATCCGCGCCCTTTGCTCTGCTTACCTGGACGCAACACGGGATGTCCGGATACCGGACGATCGGTGTTGCGTCCGTTGAAGCAGTGCAAAGGGGGGCGTGCACCCGACCTCCGTCCCGATCCGACGTCACAGCGAGGTGACCGATGAGCCAGTTGCCAGATTCCGTCTCGATCCGCGAGGTCGGGCCGCGGGACGGGTTGCAGAACGAGGACCCGATCCCGACCGACGCCAAGGTGCGGCTGCTCGACGCGCTCTCCGGCACCGGCGTACGCCGGATCGAGGCGGTGTCTTTCGTGCATCCGAAGGCGATCCCGCAGATGGCCGACGCCGACGAGGTGTGGCAGCGTGCGGCGAAGGCCGACGGGGTGCGCTACTCGGCGCTGGTGCCGAACACGCGGGGCGCGCAACGGGCCCTGGCCGCCGGGTTCACCGAGATCGAGGTGGTGGTGTCGGCCAGCGACACGCACAACCGGCGCAACGTCAACCGCTCCACCGACGAGTCGCTGGACGACATCGCCGAGCTGATCGACCTGCTGCACGGCGCCTCCGCGCGGGTCGAGGTGATCGTGGCGACCAGCTTCGGCTGCCCGTACGAGGGGGACGTCGACCCGGAGCGGGTGGCCGGCATCGTGGACCGGGTCGTCCGCGACGGCGCGGACCGGGTGGCGTTCGGCGACACCACCGGCATGGCCACTCCGCGTCGGGTCCGCGAGCTGCTGACCGCGGTACGCGACCGCAACGCGCACGTGCCGGTGCTGCTGCACTTCCACAACACCCGGGGCACCGCGCTGGCCAACCTGCTGACCGCCCTGGAGCTGGGGGTGACCGAGTTCGACGCCAGCGTGGGCGGCCTGGGTGGCTGCCCGTACGCGCCGGGTGCGAGCGGCAACCTGGCCACCGAGGAGGCCGTGCACATGCTGCACGACATGGGCATCGACACCGGCATCGACCTGGCGGCGCTGATCGAGGCCGCCGAACTGGCCGAGGAGTTGCTCGGCAAGAAGCTTCCCTCCGGCGTGCTGCGGGCGGGTCCGCGTACCCGACTGACGCCGATGCCGAGCTGACGCGCCGCGACATGGTGGAGGGGCCGGCGTGGTGCCAGCCCCTCCGTCGTTCCCGGTCGGTCAGCTCACGGAGGTGAGCATGCTCGGCCAGCTGTCGCGGAAGATGTCCGCCCCGGCGCGGTCCGCGCTGCGCTCGGTGGCGGCGAAGGTGCCGGCGAAGAGGTTGCTCACCCGGTTCGCCTCGGCGGTGCTCGGGTACGCGTTGGTGCAGCTGGTGCCGGCGCTACCGCCGGACATCAGGAGCGCGCAGTTGCCGTTGTAGTTGTCCGGCAGGCCGAGGATGTGCCCGATTTCGTGGGTCATGATCCGCAGCACGCTGTACTGGGCGGCCTGCTGGGTGTCGATGTAGACCCGGCCGTTGCCGAGGCTGGTCCGCTGGGCGTACGAGCCGCCGCCGGTGATCCGGTAGATCCGGAGGTTGGAGCCGCAGTTCGCCGAGAGTGTCAGGTTGACGGTGGCGTTGTTCCAGATCGTGGCGGCCTGGTTGGCGACGCTGGCGTAGCTGCCGGCCTGGCTGGTGTTGTAGCAGATGGTCATGGCGGCGGACGCGGGCGAGGGGTTGGCGACCGTGATGCCGAGGGTGGCGAGTGCCGTCGCGAGCGACGCGACCGCGAGCCGCTTGAGTCGTGAGGTCATCGCAGACTCCAATCTGGGAGGGGGTGCCAGGAGCCTATCCGCAGACATCTATAAACTTCAATGCCTACCGCCTGTCGTCCCCTCCCGGATTGGTGCCGCGGGCAGCCGCTACTGCGACCACCAGGTCGGCTGGCGGGACCAGCGGTGCCGACGCAGGGTCGACAGCAGGTCCGGCTCCAGCGGCTTCCCGTCGCTCACCGCGATGTTGCTCTCGACGTGCGCGATCCGTCGCATCCCCGGAATGGTGGTGCAGACCCGAGGGTCCGCCAGGATGAAGCGCAGCGCCGCCTCCGGCATCGGCATCCCGGCCGGCAGGTCCTTGCTGAGCGCCTGCGCCCTGGCGACGCTCTCGGCGAGGTTCTCCGGCACGAAGTACGAGTTGCGCCAGTCCCCCTCCGGCCAGGTCGAGTCGAGGGTCAACGTGCCGGTCAACGTGCCCTCGTCGAACGGGACCCGCGCGATGACCGCGACGTCGTGCGCCTCGGCCACCGGGAACAGCTCGTCCTCAGGGGCCTGGTCGAAGATGTTGTAGATGACCTGCACGGCGTCGACCAGCCCGGTCTCGATCGCCCGTACGCCGTTCCACGCCTCCCAGCGGTTGACCGAGATGCCGATCCCGCCGATCAGGCCACTGGCCCGCAGCCCGGTGAGCGTGTCCCGCCAGCGCGGGTCGTCCGTCCAGGAATCCTCCCAGACGTGCAGGTGCAGCAGGTCGATCGACTCCAGCCCGAGATTGTCCAGGCTCTTGTGGACGTACTCCTCGATGTGGTCCGGCGGGAAGACGTCATCGAGGGTCGATTCGCGGGTCGACGGCCACCGCATGTCCTTCGGCGGGACCTTCGTGGCCACGTAGAGCCGGGTGCCGGGGTTGGCCCGCACCAGGTCGCCGAGCACCTGCTCGCTGTGCCCGCGCCCGTACACCCAGGCCGTGTCGAAGAAGTTGCAGCCCAGGTCGACGGCCCGCTGGAGCGCGGCCAACTTCTCGTCGTCCTCGACGCCGGTCCAGCCGTGCAGGCCGCCGCCGACCCCCCACATGCCGTACGAGATCTCACTGACCTGCCAGCCCAGCCGGCCGAACCTGCGGTATTGCATGGTCACCTTCCTGCTGCGAGGGGATGGCGGAGACGGGCTCGCCCCAGGTCCGCACCGCCTGCCGGTAGTCCGAACCGGTGATCGCGAAGGCCCGTACGAGATCCTCGGGGACGCCCGCCGGGGGCCGGACCAGGCCCGCCGTCCATCGCGGCTCGGCACCCCGGGCGCGCTTGGCGCCGTACGTGCCGGCACCGAGGTGCACCACGGGCAGCCCACGCTCCGCCGCCAGATCCCGGGGGCGGTACATGGTCAGGTTGAAGTACGAGTACGCCGCGGCCCGCTCCTCGAAGCCGGCCGCGCGGACGTACACCCCGTCCGGCCACAGGTAGTTGAGGCTGAACCCGACCACGTCGTCGCCGGCGTGTTCCAGGAGCACCAGGCTGTACGCGTCCAGCGCCGACACCTGGGACGCGAAGTAGCGCTGCATGTCGGCGTCGGTGTCCGGGCCGCCGTACTTGCGCTGCGTCGCGCCGAGCAGCGGCGCGATCACGTCCACGCTCTCGGAGAGCCGGACCGACTCCACCCGGTCGACCGCGTCGTCGTACCGCCGGCGTTCGCGTCGCCACTCCCGCCGGCCCGCCGCCTCGGCGGCCCGGTCGGAGACCTCGCCGCCCGGCGCGGGCAACACCGCCTCCGCGGACAGCATCGACGGCACCGGACCGCGACCGGCCGGGCCGACCGCCCGGTCCCAGGCCGCCTGGTACGCGGCCACGTTCTCCGTCGGGGTGTAGAGCAGGGCGACGCTGGCCGCGCCGAGCCGCGCGGCGAGCGCCTCCACCTCGGTGAAGAGCGCGGTCAGCACGGCGTCCCGCCGGACGCCGGTCAGCTCCTTGGAGATCGCGACAGCGCCGTGGTAGCCGGCCCGTGAACCCACCAGCAACGCGGGCAGAAACGCCGCGTGCTCCTCGGGCGACAGTGGCCGTTCCAGATTCTCCTCGGCGATGTGACTTGGGCTGTACGCCAGGTTCATCGACGGCACGCTCGCGCCGCCCCAGAGATATGTCGCCACCGCCGCCACGGTGGCTCCCGTAGCGTCCCGCGCCACCAGGTAATTGGTGACAAACGACGGGTCGGTCTCGGCCCAGGCCATCCACGGGTAACCGAGGTAGAACCCCTCACCCTCGGCGAGGCCGTTCCACACCTGCTCGCCGATCTCGCGGATTGATCGCAGGGCCGTGACCGACACGTCGCCGTTCATCAGCCGTCCTGGTCGCGGCCGTCGTCGAGCAGCTCCAGGGCAACCAGGTCGTCGTACGTCTCCCGCCGCCGGATCAACGAGACCTGGTCGCCGTGCACCAGCACCTCGGCGGGCCGCAACTGACTGTTGTAGTTGCTGGTCATCGTCATGCCGTAGGCGCCCGCCGTGAAGATCGCGAAGAGAGCGCCGGCCTCCAGCACCGGCAACGACCGACCCCGGGCCAGGTAGTCACTCGACTCGCAGATCGGACCCACGACGTCGTACGTCGTCAGACCCTCGAGGCCCGACACGTCGCGGGAGGATGGGACCGCCCCCGCGGCGGGCTGCACCGGCCACATGAAGTGGTAGCTGTCGTACATCGCCGCGCGGGCGATGTGCGTCATGCCGGCGTCGATCACGGCGAGTTGGTGGTCGCCGGCCTGCTTGAGATAGCGGACCGTGCTGAGCAGGATCCCGGCATTGGCGGCGATGGTGCGGCCCGGCTCGAAGATGACCTGACCGCCGTCCCGGGTGAACCCGGTGAGCCGGTGCACGATCACTTCGGCGAAATCGTCCCAGCTCGGCGCGGTGCGGTCGATGTACTCGGCCGGGAAACCACCGCCCAGGTTGAGCGTCGTGATGCGGTGCCCGACCGCCTCCAGCCGCGCGACGAGGGCGAGCAGGCGATCCAGGGCCACGGCGTACACCTGCGGGTCGAAGATCGGGCTGCCCAGGTGGACGTGGAAGCCCTCGATCCGCAGCGCCTCGTCGGCGGCGGCACGCGTGAACAGCGCCTCGGCCCGCTCGATGTCGACGCCGAACTTGCCGCCCCGGGTGCCGGTGGTCGTGCGGGCCGGGGTGCGCTGGTCGGGCGCGACATCGGGGTTGACGCGGATCGCCAGCCGAGGACGTGCGCCCTCCTCACGGGCGATCCGCGACAGCAACTCCACCTCTGCCTCGGACTCGACGTTGATGCAGCGGATGTTGCGGCGAACAGCCTCCCGAAGCTCGGCCTCGGACTTGCCCACCCCGGCCAGCACCGTCCGCTCGGGGTCGATCCCCGCCACCATCGCCCGGTGCAGTTCACCCCCGCTGACCGCGTCGATGCCGGCGCCCTCCCGGCCGAGCAGCCTGAGCAGGTGCACGTTGCCCAGCGCTTTCGCGGAGAAGCACACCAGTGGGCTGATCGCGTCGAAGGCCTTGGCGAACCGGCGGTAGTGATCGATAAGGGTGCTCGCGGAGTAAACGTATGTGGGTGTGCCGAACCGCTCGGCCACCGAGGTCAGCGACACCCCTTCGCACCAGAGGGAGCCGTCGCGATAGGTGAACTCATCCATCAAATCCTCATTCGGGAGATCAGCGATCAGGATATCGCCCACTCAACGAAGAGCTACCCCTATCCGTACTCGTACAGGCCGTCCTGTTCGAGGGCGCGGATCCGCTGGTAGTCCTCCTTCAACCGGCCCGGATCGTCCGCGATCAGATAGAGATGGCCGGGCGAGGTGAACAGGTCGACGGTCCGGTGCACAGGGGTGCCGGGCACCAGGTCCAACGCCGACCCGCAGAAGATCGAGGGGATCTCGGTCAGCCGTTGGGCTGCGCCCTCGGCGACCATGCCGTCGTAGGGCGCCACCAGGCAGACGACCATCAGGGCCCGCTGCCGCCGGTAGCCGGCGCCGATCCGCCGGGCGAAGCGGTCCGGGGCGGTGTACCGCTCGACAGTCAGCGACAACTGGCTCATCCCCGTCGCCTGCGCGGGGCCGGCCGGGGTGACGCCGCCCTCCAGCCGTGCCCCGGACTCGATCAGCACCGGCCCCCGGTCGTCGACGAGCAGCTCGGTGTGCGCCGGGCCGGTACGCACGCCGAGCGCGTCCAGCACACCCTCGACGAACGGGCGCAGCACGTCCTCGATCTCGCCCGTCCCCTCCAGCAGGACCTGCCGGTCGTACACCGGTCGGCCGTCGACGAAGAAGCGGTCATCGCGCCAGATCTCGTGGATGTGGTGCCGGCCGTCGAGACTCACGCTGTTGACGAAGTACTGCTGGCCGACGAGTTGCTCCTGCACCAGCAACGAGTCGTTGAGCTGGCCCATGGCGTTCGTCGCGCCGAGCAGCTTCGCGGTCGCCGTCTGGGCCCGGGCGGCATCCGCGCAGAAGTACACGCCTTCCGAGCCGGCGCTGGCCGCAGGCTTGACCACCACCGGCAGCACCTGGCTGGCCGCCAGCCAGTCGTCGAGCTCCTCCACGCTGCGCACCCGCGCGCCGAGCGGCACCCGCAACCCGGCGCGGGCGACCGCGCTCATCATCGCGGGCTTCTCCCGCCGGGGACGGTCGGCCGAGTGGACGTTGCCGGGCAGCCCCAGCAACTCCGCGAGGTCGTCGGCCACGTTGACGCCCCACTCGCTGCCCGCGATCACCTCGGTGGGTCGCATCGGCGCGAGCAACTCGGCGGTGGTGCTGAGGGCCTGCGGGGATTCGCCCCGCACGGTCAGCACGGTCAGGAAGTCGTCCCGGCGCAGGCCGGCGGCGTACCGCTCGTTGATGGTGCCGGTGAGGACCGCGACGCAGCGCCAACCCTGCCGGTTGAAGGCGGGTGCCAGCAGCGCGCCGGTCGAGAACGGGTCGACGATCACGATGACCCCGCCCTCGGCCACCCCGGCGGCCGGGGGAGCCACGACCGTCTCCGTCACGAAGGAGGCCCGGTACGGACGCAGGTCGAGGCCGTGGGCAGGGCTGAGCACGTCCAGTCGCATCGGCAGCGGAGCCGCCCAGGTGGCCAGCCGATCCGGTGGCCGGGCGTAGCAGAGGCTCATCGCCGGCTCGCTGAGCCGTTCGGTGCTGAGCACCAGCTCCGCCTCGTCGCAGCCGTCGTCGTCGGGGTCGAGGTGGTGCAGCGGCACCGGCACGAACCCGAGCCGGCTCTTGAAGGTGAACAGGCCAGCCTGGGCGATGTGGCCGTACAGGGTGGGGTCGGTGCCGAGGGAGATCCAGGCGAAGTCGCGCCGTCGGGCCTCCTCGAACGCGGCGAGGTAGAGCGCCCTGCTGATCATCGCGTCGCGGACCTGCGGCCGTGCGGCGGAGAAGGCCACCCGCATCGCCTCGTCGGTCGCGGCGACGCGGCAGACGACGCCGGCGATCAGCTCGTCGCCGGAGCGAGCGGAGACGAGGAAGAAATCGGCGAGCCCGGCCTCGGTGGCGACCACCGAGTGCGCCGCCGGCAGACCGTGCGGCATGGCGGCGATCTGGGCGTCGTACACGGCGAGGAACTCGGCGAACAACTGTGGAGTGAGTCGGGCGTGCACCTCGATGGTGAGCCCCTGCGCGTCGACGTGCCGCTGCACGTCCCGGAAGTTGCGCCGTTCGGCCTTGGAGAGCCCGGCGAGGAACTCCTCCTGATCGGCCGGGGTGCGGCGTCCCCACGTCACCCACCGTGGCTTGATCCGGAAGCCCGCGGCCTGAAGGTTCGCCCACTGCTCCCGGGGCGGGTCGGTCACGACGACCACGTCCGCGTCGTCCGCCCACCGTCGGTCCAGTGCCTCCTGCGTCGTCACCGTGCATCTGCGCAGGCCGTAGTAGTCTTTCGCGCCGTCTCCGGACACGCGTCCCTCGCTTTTCTGATCCCAGCCCGGGCGCTGTTCGACCGCGTTGTCCCGTCATGCCCCACTGTCGACTGTGGTCGACGAACCGGCGTTGCTCAGCGTAGCCCGCATCGACAAGACGGCCGCGAACGCGATCAGGGCGGCAGCCGGAGACAGCAGGCGCGCCTCGGTGGGGCCGAGCCAACCCAGGACCGCGCCCGCCCCCAGCGTTCCGACCGCGCTGCCCACCGCCATCATCGTCGCCGCCAGGGCGAACGACTCGTTGATCACCGTCTTGGGCACCAGGCTGCCGAGCAGCCCGAACTCCTCCGAGCTGAGCGCCGCCAGCGGCAGGCCCGCGAGGAACAGACACACCGCGAGCACCGCGACCGACGTGGCGAAGACCAGCGGAACCATGCACGCGACCGCCACCGCCAGCAGCACGAGGTAACGGTTGACCGGCAACCGGGTGTGCTGCCGAGCGCCGTAGACCAGCCCGCCGAGGACGCTGGCCGCCGGCGGCAGGGACAGCAGCGCCACGCCGGTCGCCGCCGCGTCGCCGTTCGCCGACACGGTCGCCGGCACGGTGACCTCGAGTACGGCGAACGCCGCGGCCGCCCCGCCTGCGGCCACCAGGATCGCCACGACGCCGGGGATGCGCCACGGCCTCCGCTCGCCCCGGGCGTGGCTCTTCTTTCCACCGTCGGCTGCGCCCGGCTCGACCCCGTCGGTCTCCTTGCGCATCGTCGAGACAGCCGGTGCGGTGCCGTACAGGAAGGAGCCGACCACGAGCATGCCGCCGGCCAGCAGTGTCGTGGTGAGCGCGCTGAAGGTGCCGGTCAACAGGCCGGTCAGGGCCGGGCCGATCACGAAGAAGACCTCGATCAGCACCGCTTCCAGGGCGTTGGCGGTGTTCAGCGAAGGCCCGGGCGGGAGGATCAGCGCCCACGCGGCGCGGACGGTCGAACCCACCGGGGCCATGGTGAGCGCGACGGGCGTCACCGAGGCCACCAGCAACCAGGTCGGGCCGCTGCCCGCGGCGACGAACACGGCCAGTGCCACCGCGTGCAGCACCGCCAGTGTCAGCAGCACGACCCGCAGCCCGCGCCGGTCGATGAGCCGACCGTGCAGGGGCCAGGCGACGGCCAGCGCCGCCGAGAACAGGCCGAGGGCTGTCGCGCCGGCCGTGTAGGAGCCGGTCTCGGCGCTGATGTGCAGGAAGATCGCGAGCGGTTCGATGGCCACCGGCAGCCGGGCGAGCATCGCGGGCAACATCACCCGGGGAACGCCGGGCGTACGCCAGAGTGCGGCGTAGCGCCCGGCGGCCTTACCCAGCGACATCAGTCACCAGTTCAGACAACGGGGACGGACTCCTTCTGCACGCCCGGCCGGTAGATGCCGTCGTACTGGTCGATCAACGAGCCGTTCAACGCCTCGGTGAGTCGGAGGCGTTGCTCGAACAGTTCGTAGTAGGAGAGGTGGTTGGACGGCATGGGTGAGAGGTAGACGCTGATCACTTCCGGCGTCTCCTCGATGTCGAACGATAGTCGATCCGCCTTCTTCCGGAAGTCTGCGGTGCCGGGGAGCAGAGTCCGGTTGAAGACATTGAAGTAGTTGGTTGCCTCGGTGCTGGCCTCGTTGAGCCGGGCCTTCAGTTGCAGGCACCGGTCGAGGTACATGTCGATCGTCGGCAGGTCGTCGTCGTCATGCCCGATCAGCATGTTGAAGGTCAGGTACCGGACGCCGAGATCCAGCATCGACGTGACGATCTGCAACTGCTCCTGGAACGGCCGCAGCTTGTTGAACTTCTTGGTGGGCTCGTCACCGAGGTACTCGAGCGGGATCTGCACCCGGTAGCAGCCGATCCAGCGGTCCCCGCTGGTGTCGTTCCAGAACAGGGTCTCCATCAACTCCCGGTCGACCTCACCCAGGTCGAGGAACTTGCCGAACTCGAGCCCGTTGGCGAACTCCCAGGAGAAGCCCATCTCGCGGGCCATCCGGAAGATCTCCAGAGTGTCCTCCCGCCCGCTGTCGTGCAGCAGCGTCCCCCGCCCCGAGCGCTGGATCCGGGACAGCGTGTTGTCCTCCTGGAACAGGATGTTCGAGATCCCCATCGACTTCAGGTACTCGAAGTGCCGCCGCACCACGTCCGGCTTCATGTAGCGGTAGTGCCCGCGCATCGGGGTCGCGCAGAACGAGCAGGTCCGGTAGCAGCCGCGCGAGGTCTCGAAACAGGTGAACGGAGCCCGCACGGTCATCGGCGGCTGCCCCTCGCCGGTGTCGTCGTACACCGACAGGTCGTCGATCAGGTCGAGCGCCATCGGCGGCAACTCGGCCAGGTTGAGTTGGGCGCCGCCCATGATGACGAGCCCGTCGCCGACCTGCCGGGTCATCACCATCGACTCGATGGGCTGGCCGGTCGCCCGCGCCTGGACCAGTTTGGCGAAGGTGAGCTCACCCTCAAGCTGGATCACCACGTCGAAGCCGTTGGCCAGATACCACTCCGGCCGGGCGGTGACGTCCATCCCGCCGCCGACGACCAGCGCATTCGGGTTGACCTGCTTCAGGAACGTGGCGAACTCGGCCACCACCCGGGCCGAATTGGTGAAGTTGTTGGAGATCCCGATGATGTCGGCGGCGCGTGCCTCGTCGGCGTACGCCTCGAACGGCCCGCCGTAGCGGTGGCAGTCGATCGTGCGCGGCCCGTACTGGAACGAGGCGTAGTGCTCCGGTTCACCGGCGTCGACCTGGGTGTCGACGATCTTGAACTCCGCGTCGACCCCCCACTCCCGCAGGTAGGCGCGAGCGCCGGCGGCCAGCGTGACGAGGGCGCTCTTGGGGTTGCGGACGCGCACCGGACTGATGGTGGTGTCCTCGTCGCGGAACGACTGCCCGGGGTACGGGGCGTACAACAGGGTGACGCGCATGTCCGAAACCTCCTGGTCAGCCCGCGTAGATGCCGTCGTAGAGACGGTGCATCTCGCGATCGTTGAGCATGGTCGTCATCTCGAGACGCTTCTGGTAGATGTCCCAGTACGTGAAGTGGTCGGTGTTGATCGCCGACAGGAAGATCCCGATCACCTCGGGGTTCTCATCGATGTCGAACTGGAGCAGGGAGTGCAGGGTCGTCCAGTCCCGGGCACCCGGCAGCAGCGACAGGTTGAACACGTTGAAGTACGGCTTGTACTTCCCCTGCCCGACGGCCGTCAGCTCCTCCTTCAGCCGCATGCAGTAGTCGGTGAACATGTCGATGCCTTCGCGGTCGTGCTCGGGGTAGCCGATGAACAGGTCGTACGTCTGGTGGCCGACACCGTGGTCGGTGAGCATCGTCGCGAGGACGTCCACCTGCTCGTCGAAGCCGAGCAGCTTGGGGAACCGGCGCTTCTTGACGTTCATGTTGTCCAGCGGGATCTGCACCCGGTAGCAACCGACCCACCGGCCGTCGACCATCTTGCTGCCGAGCAGGGCGTCGGCGAGTTCGTGATCGAAGCGGCCGTTCTGCATGAACTTGCCGAACTCGATGCCGTTGGCGAACTCCCAGGCGAAGCCGTAGTCCCGGAACATGTGGAACATCGCGAGAACCTCTTCGCGCCCGGAGTCGTACAGGTAACGGCCGGCGCCGTTCTGCTGGATCCGGGACAGGGGGTTGTCCTCCTGCCACACGATCGTCTTGATGCCGTACTCCTGGAACGTCTTGAGGTGCTTCTCCATGGTCGGCAGGCCCATGTAGCGGTACCCGCCACGGGACGGGGCCGTGCAGAACGAGCACCGCCACGCGCAGCCGCGCGACGTCTCCCAGCAGATGAAGCTGCCCTGTACGCCCTCCGGCGGCGGCCCCTCGGCCGTGTCCGTGTAGACCGAGAGGTCGGGGATCAGGTCCAGGGCCATCGGCTCGATCGAGTCCATCGGCACGGTCTCGGACGTGTCCACCTTGGTGGGGATCAGCTTGCCCCGCAGCGAGATGTTCGGGACCGTTCCCAGGTCCTGCTTGCGGTTGAGCGCGTCGATGATCCGAGCGAAGGTCAGCTCGCCCTCGCCGCGCACCACCACGTCGGCGCCCCGGGCCAGGTAGTACTGCGGGCGGGCGGTGCAGTCGACGCCGCCGACGACGACGAGGGCCTTCGGGTTGACCCGCTTGATGTGCTGCGCGAGGTCACTGACGATGTGCGCGCTGTTGGTGAAGTTGCAGGTGATCCCGTGCACGTCGGCCGAGCGGATCTTCTCGTCGGCCTCCTCGAACGGCGTGCCGTACCGGTAACAGTCCATGATCCGGGGGCCGTACGGCAGCGACTTGTACTTCACCCGCTGCCCCCCGAGTTGGAGGTCGACGATCTCGATGTCGCAGGAGTAGCCGAAGTGCGGTGCGTACGCCCGCAGCCCGGCGGCGATGGTGGTCAGCGCACTCTTCGGGTTGAGCGGCCGCTCGGTGTTGATCGGCTCGCTCTCCCCCTGGAAGATCTGCGAGGGGAACGGGGCGTAGTAGAGGTTCACCTTCATGGCATCTCCCGGGCCGATAGATCGCAGTTCACTGGACTGTCGCGGTGGACAGGTGCGGGCTGTTTACCGACAGGAAGGTCCTCGCGAGACGGTCGATCATGGTGTCGATCTCCGTGTCGCGGCCCGTGCCCCAGGTGAGGGCGAGGTCCCGGGCCATCCGGGCGGCGTGGTTCGTGTCGGTGCCGACCAGGGCGTTGTGGCACACCCCGGTCAGTGCGTCGGTCGCCGCGGCGCTGCGGGGCCGAAGAACAGCGAGACAGCGGGCTGTCTCGTCGTCGCCGACGAGGTCGGCGGCCCGGTCGAGGAACCGGTCGTACGAGACCTCCGGCAGCGCCCCCGCGTCGGCGCGGAGCCGGGACAGCAGATCGGTCACGGGCACCGAGGCGGGTGCCACCACGTTCAGGACGGTGCCCGGCCGCACCGGGTGGTGCGGTTCGGTGAGCGCGGCAACCACCCGCGCGACCACGTCGACCGGAGTCCAGTCCACGTGCAGGCTGGTCGGTGGCCGTACGCCGAGCCGCAGACAGAGCCGCAGGATCATGGTCACCGAGGACCGGGGGTTGGCGTGGCCGGTACGCGAGTGGGCGGCGACCTCCCCCAGCCGGACGACGACGGCGGGGACACCCTGCTCGGCGGCTGCCCTCAGCAGTTGCTCGCCGACCCACTTGGACTGGCTGTAGCCGTCGGCCGGCAAGGTAGACCAGGGCGGCAGGAACGCCTCGGCGAGTGGCGTGCCGGGGGTGTGGCGCACGGTGGTCGTCGACAGCGAGATGATCCGCTTGCGGACGTGGGTGCCGGCGAGGTGGATGAGGGTGCGCAGGCCGTGGACGTTCGTGGCGCGTAGGTCGGCGTAGTCGCGGAGGGTGTCGACGCGGCCTCCGGCGTCGACGATCGCGCCGACCTGTCGACAGAGCCGCCGCCAGTCGGCGGCTGGCAGACCGAGGTGGGGCTTGTCCAGGTCACCGGCGAGGGCGGACCACCGGATCATCTCCGCGGGCCCGTAGCCGGCGGCCGACAGCGCCGCCCTGACCCGGTGCCGGGCCGCCTCGTCGTCGGTGGCGCGGACCAGGCAGACGACCGGTCGGTCGCCCTGCGCCGCGAGGGCGGCCAGCACGTGCGAGCCGATGAAGCCGGTCGCGCCGACCAGCAGGATCGTGCCCGGGTCGTCGGGCCGCCGCACCCGCGTCCGGCCCAGCTCGCCGAGGCGCAGGTCGTCGGCCAGATCGTGCGGCGTCACGTCGGGCGGGGGGAGGGAACCGCCCCGGCGGACCAGTTCGGCCTGAGCGGGGATGGTGGCGCAACGGATCAGGTCGCGCACGTCCAGCCGTATCGCGAAGGTGCGTTCGAACTCCACCGCGAGTCGGGCGGCGCCGAGCGATGTCCCGCCGAGGCAGTAGAAGTCGTCGTCGTAGGCGCTGATGCCCAGCACCCGCGTCCAGATCTCGGCGATCCGCGCTTCGACGCTGTCCGGTGGGTACGCGGCCTCGGTGTCGGCGGTCTTCGGCGCGGCGCCCGCCAGGCGGCGGCGCAGTCGCTCCTGGTCGACCTTGCCGTTGGAGAGCAGCGGCAGGGTGGCGAGGCGGACGAACCTGCCGGGCACCAGCGCGGCGGGCAGCGCGGCCCGGGCGTGGTCGCGCAGCGCCTCCTCGGTCACCCCGCGCTCGGCGGAGTAGAAGCAGACCATCGTCGCCGCGACGCCGGCCTCGTCGACGACCACCTTCACCTGGTGGACGCCGGGCAGCGTGGTGAGCGCATGCTCGATCTCGCCCAGGTCCACCCGTATCCCGGCGATCTGGACCTGGGCGTCGCGGCGGCCGCTGAACATCAGCAGGCCGTCCTCGCGTACCCAGCCGAAGTCCCCGGTGCGGTAGAGCAGGTCGCCGGCAACCTCGTCGTACGGGTTCGGAACGAAGACCTGTCGGGTCCGTTCGGCGTCGCCGTGATAACCGGCGCCCAGGCAGACGCCGGCGAGATGGATCTCCCCGATCTCGCCACGGGGTGTCGGGTGACCGTGCTCGTCGAGGAGCAGCACCGACGTGTTGGGCAGGGGCAGACCGAGGGGGATGACCTGTCGGTCGCCGTCGTTCACGGCGTGGAAGACCGAGCCGATCGACGCCTCCGTCGGACCGTAGGTGTTTGTCACGCGGATGTCCGCGAACATCCGCCGGAAGGCCTGCACCGTGTGCGGTTTCGCGGCCTCGCCGCCGATGAAGACCTGGCGCATCGACGCCAGCAGGTGCCGGTCCTGTGGACGGTGCTGGAGGCGTTCGACCAGCAGGTCGAAGATGCTGGGGACGAAGTCCGTCATGGTGACGCCGTGCCGGTGGATCTGGGCGAGCGTCGCGTCGAAGTCGAGGATCCCGGTGCGGTCCGGGATGACCACGGTGCCGCCGCGGGTCAGCGGCCACAGCAGTTGCCAGATCGACGAGTCGAAGGTGTGCGCGGAGTTCTGTAGGACCACCCCGCCGTCGGCGGCGAACCGTTCCGTCATGGAAAGGAAGCGGTTGACCAGCCCATGGTGCAGGTTGATCGCGCACTTCGGCAGACCCGTGGAGCCACTGGTGAAGAACGCGTAGATGGGGTCCTGAGGCCGGGGACGATCGGCGGCGGGTGCGGGAACCCGGGTCGTGGCCGGCTCCGTCCGCACATCGATCACCGGCAGGGCGAGGGCCCCGTCCGGCGGCGGCGACCCGAGGGCTGCGACGGGGGTGAGGCCGTCGAGCATCCGCACCTGGCGAAGGGCCGGCCAGGCGCGGTCGAACGGCACGAACGCAGCGCCCGACCGCATGGTGCCGAGCATGGCGACGAGGAGCCCGACCCGGTCGTCGAGCAGGAGCGCGACGAAGTCGCCCCGCCCGGCACCGACGGCGAGCAGATCGGCGGTGACCGCGTCGGCCAGCCGGTCCACGTCCCGGTAGGTCAGCGTGCCGGTGGGATGGATTATCGCGGTGTCGTCGGGGTGTCGGCGGATCGTGTCGTCGATCAGGTCGACGACGGTCTCGTGGATCGGACGTGGCCGGATCGGTCCGGTGAGGAGAGCGCCGACCTCGGTGGGGTCGGGGCGCACGCGCTCTGTCCTGGCGACGGTCAAGGTGTTTCTGAGGACACCACGGAGGCACCTCTCCCGAGCAGTTTCACAATATGCGTAGCGAAAGTCCCGTTGATGGGATTGGCAGTCAACGTTGACTGCGTCGCATCGTAACTACAGTCTTTTGAAATTGTCTACACATCGATAATGGCAATTAGTCGCGGAGAATAGGGCATAGTGTCGATTTCGGTCCACATCGAACTGACGCGTCGTCGGGTGCCTGCGGCGAGCCGACCCGTCCGGTCGTCGGCTGCCACCTGCTAGCAGCTAAAACCCGGTAGGGGCAAGGTTTCTCAGCACTCGGGATCGGTGGCTTCGACGTCCCGTCAGCCGGCCTGCGGCGACGCACCACTGGGGACCATCGGATCTATGCGGCAATCCCAGAATCAGGTACGGTCCCTCTGCCGTCACTCTGTACTCCCGTTATCCCGGGGAACAAAGGGGCATTACTGTGAATACATATAAGCCGGCCCGAACCGTCGCCCTTGTTGTCACTATCGGTGCACTCATCCTCAGTGCTGGATGTGCCAAAAAGGACGAGGGTGAGGTTCAGGCCAGCGGGGTCAAGCTGGTCAAGGCGGGCACCCTGACCATCTGCACCCACCTGCCGTACCCGCCGTTCCAGTCCAAGGACGCCAGCGGCAAGGTCGTCGGCTTCGACGTCGACGTGATGGACCTGGCCGCCAAGAAGTTGGGCCTTGAGCAGGCGATTGTCGACACGCCGTTCGAGGGGATCAAGTCCGGTCAGGACCTGAACACGGGCAAGTGTGACGCCGCCGCCGCGGGCATGACGATCACCGAGGAGCGGCGCAAGGTGATGGACTTCTCCGATCCCTACTTCGACGCGACGCAGGCGATGCTGGTCAAGATCGGCAAGCCGTACAAGTCGCTGAACGACCTGAGGGGCAGGAAGGTCGGCGTTCAGGCGTCGACCACGGGCCGTGACTACGCCCGCAAGTTCGAGAAGGAGTTGAGCCTCCAGCTCGTGGAGTTCGAGGACCTCGCCGCCGAGCAGCAGGCTCTCGCCAACGGGCAGATCGAGGCCGCCATCAACGACCTGCCGGTCTGGGCGGAGTACATCAAGAAGAACCCGGGCGGGTTCGAGGTGGCGGCCGAGTTCGACACCGGCGAGCAGTACGGGATCTCGGTGCGCAAGGACGGCAACCCGGAGCTGCTCAAGGTGATCAACGAGGAGTTGGCCAAGGCGAAGCAGGACGGCACGTACGACGCGCTCTACGAGAAGTGGATCGGCAAGAGGCCCAGCGTCTGACCCGACCCGCACCCTCTGCACGACACTCGGCGGTTGGTTCGCCGCCGCACGCCCGGGTACGTTAGCCTAACGATCGTTTAGGTCGGTCGGCGGGCCCGTGCGGCTGGCCGGCGTGGGTGGCGGCAGTAGGGGGTCGGCGTGACGCTCGACGGTGAGGCGCTGGAGCAACTGCGCAAGCGGGCCCGGTCCGGCGGCGCGGACAAATACCACGCGGCCAACGCGGCCAAGGGCAAGCTCTTCGCCCGCGAACGGGTCGCGCTGCTCGTCGACGAGGGCTCCTTCGTCGAGGACGGCCTCTACGCCAACGCGCTCGCCGAAGGGCTGCCCGCCGACGGCGTGGTCACCGGCACCGCCACCATCGACGGCCGGCAGGTCTGCCTGATGGCCAACGACTCCACCGTCAAGGCCGGCAGTTGGGGCGCCCGCACCGTCGAGAAGATCATCCGGATCATCGAGCGGGCATACTCCACCAGCGTCCCGATGGTCTACCTGGTCGACTCGGCCGGCGCCCGAATCACCGACCAGGTCGACCTCTTCCCCGGCCGGCGCGGCGCCGGCAAGATCTTCTGGAACCAGGTTCGCGCCTCCGGCTCGATCCCGCAGGTCTGCGCGCTGTTCGGCCCGAGCGCCGCCGGTGGGGCGTACATTCCGGCGTTCTGCGACGTGGTGGCGATGGTCGACGGCAACGCCAGCATGTACCTCGGCTCCGACCGGATGGTCGAGATGGTCACCGGGGAGAAGACCACCCTGGAGGCGATGGGCGGAGCCAAGGTGCACACCGCCGAATCCGGCGTCGGGCACTTCCTCTGCAAGACCGAGGCCGACGCGCTCGACGTGGTGAGGACCTACCTGTCGTACCTGCCGGCCAACTGGACGCAGGCGCCGCCGACCGCGCCGGCCGTCGCCGCGCCCGCGAAGGCCGACCTGGCCGCGCTGGTGCCGGCCAGCGAGCGGCAGGCCTTCGACATGCGGCGGTACGTCAAGGGCCTGCTCGACGAGGGTTCGTTCTTCGAGATCCAGGCGCTCTGGGCCAAGGAGATGACCATCGGCTTCGGCCGGCTCGACGGCGAGGTCGTCGGCGTGCTCGGCAACAACTCGATGTTCAAGGGCGGGGTGCTCTTCGTCGACTCGGCCGACAAGGCGACCCGGTTCGTGCAGCTCTGCGACGCGTTCAACGTGCCACTGCTCTTCCTCAGTGACGTGCCCGGCTTCATGGTCGGCAGCGCGGTGGAGAAGCAGGGCATCATCCGGCACGGCGCAAAGATGATCACCGCGATCTCCGAGGCGACCGTCCCGAAGATCTGCGTGGTGGTCCGCAAGGCGTACGGCGCCGGCCTGTACGCGATGGCCGGCCCCGGCTTCGAGCCGGACGCCACCATCGCGCTGCCCAGCGCGAAGATCGCGGTGATGGGGGCCGAGGCCGCGGTGAACGCGGTCTACGCCAACAAGATCGCGGCGATCGAGGACGAGGCCGAGCGGGCCGCCTTCGTGGCCGCCAAGCGGGCCGAGTACGAGCAGGACATCGACGTCGTACGGCTCGCCAGCGAGTTGGTGGTGGACGCCATCGTCGAGCCACACGACCTGCGTACCGAGCTGGTCCGCCGGTTCGCGGCGGCACGTACCAAGGACCGCTCCTTCTCCCGGCGCCGTCACGGCATCACCCCGGTCTGATCCCCGACCACCCGCAGCGACCGTCCGGCGTCACAAGCGTAGGGCGATCGTCCACACAGGAGGACTGAGATGGACTTCCGGCTCACCGACGAACAAGCGGCGCTGCGGTCCAGCGTGCGGGACTTCGCACGCGAGGTGGTCGCCCCGGTCATCGCCGAGCACTACGAGCAGCACACCTTCCCGTACGAGGTGATCCGGCAGATGGGCAAGATGGGCCTGTTCGGCCTGCCCTTCGCCGAGGAGCACGGCGGCATGGGCGGCGACTACTTCGCGCTCTGCCTGGCCCTGGAGGAGTTGGCCCGGGTCGACTCCAGCGTGGCGATCACGCTGGAGGCGGCGGTGTCGCTGGGCGCGATGCCGATCTACCGGTTCGGCACCGAGGAGCAGAAGGCGACCTGGCTGCCGAAGCTGCTCAGCGGCGAGGCGCTGGCCGGCTTCGGGCTCACCGAGCCGGGCACCGGCTCCGACGCCGCCGGCACCCAGACGCGGGCGGTGCTGGACGGTGACGAGTGGGTCATCAACGGGTCGAAGGCGTTCATCACCAACTCGGGCACCGACATCACGGCCATGGTCACCGTCACCGCGGTGACCGGCACGAACCCGGACGGCTCGAAGGAGTTGTCGACCATCATCGTGCCCACCGGCACGCCGGGGTTCACCGTGGCGCCGGGCTACTCCAAGGTGGGCTGGACCGCCTCGGACACCCACGAGTTGACCTTCGACGACTGCCGGGTGCCGGCGGGCAACCTGCTCGGCGAGCGGGGCCGGGGCTTCGCCCAGTTCCTGCGGATCCTCGACGAGGGCCGGATCGCCATCGCCGCGCTGGCCGTCGGCCTCGCCCAGGGCTGCGTCGACGAGTCGATCAAGTACGCGAAGGAGCGGCACGCCTTCGGCCAGCCGATCGGCGCCAACCAGGCGATCCAGTTCAAGATCGCCGACATGGAGTTGAAGGCCCACACCGCCCGGCTGGCCTACTACGACGCCGCCGCCCGGATGCTGGCCGGCGAGCCGTTCAAGCGGCAGGCCGCCATCGCCAAGCTGCACGCCAGCACGATCGCGGTGGACAACGCCCGCGAGGCCACCCAGATCCACGGCGGCTACGGCTTCATGAACGAGTACCCGGTCGCCCGGTTCTGGCGGGACTCCAAGATCCTGGAGATCGGCGAGGGCACCAGCGAGGTGCAGCGCATGATCATCGCGCGGGATCTGGGTCTCTGAGCGACCCCGCACCAGGCACCGTCACCGCCGGGCCCGTCTACGCGCGATCCCGGAAACCGGCCGAGTTGGCCCGCGGCACGCCGTGCGACCCACTCGGTCGCCCAGCCGTCCCAGGCCGGGCTGTCCGTTCGGCTGTCGGATATCGGCGAGCGGGCGTCGGTAGCCCGACGTTCGACTGCCGCTCGTCGGAGCCGAACCGTACTCTTCGTGCCCATGACTCCGGATCAGGAGTGGTCGCGGAGCCCCGCCGGTCGTCCCAGGTTGCCGGAGCTGCTCCATCGGCATCGACGTGCCGCCGGCCTGACCCAGGCGGAGCTGGCGTCCCGAGCCGGGGTGGGCGTGCGGACGGTGCGCGACCTGGAACGGGGCCGGTCGGTCCGGCCCCAGCGCACGACCGTCGAGCTGCTCGCCACGGCGTTGGAGCTGACCGGTGCCACCCGGGCGGCGTTCCTGGGCGCGGCCCGCGGCACCGCCGGTGGTGAGCCTGCCCAGCCGGACGGCGTCCCCGGTGTGCTCAGCGGTGACACCGGGCCAACCTGGTCCGCCCCACCGGTCGCCCTGCCGCCGCCGGTCGCCCTGATCGGGCGCGACCGCGACGTCACCGAGCTGGCCGAGATGCTGATCGCGGAGCGGGGGCCCCGACTGGTGAGCCTGGTCGGGTTGGCAGGGGTCGGCAAGACCGCACTCGCGCTGGCGGTGGCCCACGCGGCAGCCCGGGCATACCCGGCCGGCGTCGCCGGGGTGCTGGTCGGCGAGGGCTCGGACGGCCCGGACGTGCTCGCCGGCACGATGACCGTGCTCGGCGTGGCCCGGCTGCCGGAGCTCGTCGCCCGGTTCGCCGGACGGCCGGTCCTGCTGGTGATGGACGCGGTGGAGCGATCCCCGGGCCCGGTGGCCGAGACACTGCACCGGCTGACCACGGTGCTGCCGTCGCTGCGGGTGCTGGTCACCGGGCGGCATCCGGTCGGGCTGCCCGGCGAGCGGGTCTGGCCGGTAGCCCCGCTCGAGGTGCCGCCGCCCGACGCCCAGCGTTCCGGACCGGCCGCGCTCGGGTCGTGGCCGGCGGTCGCACTGTTCATCGCCCGGCTCGCCCAGGTCCGTCGGGAGCCACCCACCCCCGAGGAATTGCCGGCGTTGGCCGCGCTGGTTCGCCGACTGGGTGGGCTGCCGCTGGCCATCGAGCTGATGGCCGCGCGGGGACGGCTGCTCGACCTCACCGAGCTGCTCGACCGGTACGGCGACCGGGTGCTCGACCTGGCCACCCCCGCCGACCCGGGCTGGGACGCGCCGGAGTCGGCAACCCGCCGCCGGTACGGCACCGATGCCACCCGGGCGGCGGGGGCGGTCACCCTGCGGGATGCGGTGGCGAGCAGCTACCGGCTGCTCGCGCCCGATGAGCGGGACGCGCTGCGGCGGCTCGCCATGTTCGGCAACCGGTGGTCGGTGGAGCTGGCCGAGGAGATGCTCGCCGACGAGGCCGACCGGGACGGCACGGTGGCCGTCGACCCGGTCCCGCTGCTGGACCGGCTCGCCGAACTCGGCCTGTTGAGCGTGCGCGGCACCGGACCGTTCCGGTTTCGCCTGCTCGACGCCGTCCGTGAATTCGCTGTCGAGCAGGCGGTCGGCGGTGGCGAACTGGCCTGCCACCGCCGACGGCATGCCGAGGTGGTCGCTCGCCTGGTGGCGCGGACCGCCGGCGACCTGGCCGGTCCCCGGCTGCTCGACGCGGTGCACCGGCTCGACGAGGCGAGCAGCGACATCAGCTCGGCGCTGGCGCACGCCGCCACCGACGATCCGCTGACCGCCCTCCGCCTGGCGGCCTGCCTGACCCGCTGGTGGCGGTTCCGGGGGCGCGACGTGGCCGGCCGGCAGTGGCTTCGGCGCCTGTTGGCCGATCCGAGGACCGCCGACGCCGGCCCGATCCTGCGCGGTTGGGCCAGTCTCGGGGTGGCGCGGCTCGCTGCCGAGCATGGCGCGGAGGCCGACGAGCTGCCGACCGCGCGGGCCGCGCTGGCCATGTTCCGGAAGGCGGGCGACGTGACCGGCGAGTTGGAGGCGCGCAACGTGCTCGGCGCGCTGCTGACCACCGTCGGCGCGCACGACGAGGCCCGCGAGCAGTCGGAGGCGCTGCTCCGACTGGCCGTCCGCAACGGGCGCACCCGGGACATGGCGGTGGCACAGAACAGTCTCGCCTGGCACGAGATCCGGGTCGGTGACCTGGCCGCGGCCCGTCGCCGGCTGGCCGCCGTGGACCGGCTCGCCGCCGAGGGCGGTGAGCCACGGTTGCGGGTGCTGGCCTGGGCCAACCGGGCCGAGGTCGCCCGCCTGGAGGGCCGGTACGCCGACGCAGTCGACGAGGGTCGGCGGGCGGTGGCGGCGCTGTCGGAGTTGGGTGATCCGGGCCATCGCCGCCGAGTGCTCGGGACGGTCGGGCTGGCGTTCGCCCAGGACGGGCGTGCCCCGGAGGCGACCGAGGTGCTCACCGAACTGCGTACAGGGGTGGCGGTTGCCGTACCGGGGCGACGCTGGGCCGAGCGGGCCGGACCGCCCCGACCGCGCTCGGACGGGGCCGCGCTGTCCTGGGGCGGGCCGGAGGCGGGAATCTGCGCGTTGATCGAGGGGAACCTGGCCCTGCACCGGGGTGACCGGGAGTTGGCGGCCGAGTGGTTCGCTGCCGCCGTCGAGGCCGATCACGATCGGCGGGGCGTGGTCGAGGCGCTGGTGGGGCTGGCCGCCAGCACCGGGGACCCGATCGTCCTCGATCGTCTCGACCGGGTCTGCGAGGAGAGCGGCATCCGGTTGTTGCCGCAGGAGTCGGGCTTGCTCTATGCGCTGACGGCCGGGCGGGGTGGGCCCCCGGGCCGGTAGTCGGGCGGGGAGTGGCGCGAGCGAAAGCCCCCTTGGTGCTACCCCTCGCTGTTCGCCCGCGCCGTCACCCCCCGGTGATTCCCCGGTGGAGCCAGCCTGCCACCGCCGCTGGGGCGGAAAGTGCCCTTCAAGCGGTTTGTCCGGCCGGCAAGGTCAGTTCTGCCGGTCTTTCTGCCGGTGCTGTTTCGACACTGCTCCGCGCGCGTTCCGCCCGCGCGGGACGGCTGGCGGGGTCAGGCCGCGCCGGTGTCCTCGACCAGCTCGTGCCCCTGGTCAGTGCTGCCGGCGGTGGCACCGGGATGCACGGCGTCGCGCACCCGGCGCAGGCCGTCGAGCAGCGCTGCCAGGGCCTCGGGGTCGAGTTGGCCGGTGAACCACTGCTCGATGATCCGCAAATGCCCGGGTAACGTCTCATCGAGCCGTTGCAGGCCGGCCGCGGTAACCACCGCGTACGAGCTGCGTCGGTCGTTCGGGCAGGCGCGGCGGGTGAGCAGCCCGTCGCGTTCCATTCGGTCCACCACGCGGGTCACTCCGCTGGTGGACAGGGATGTCTGAGCCGCGAGGTCGGTCATCCGCAGTTGGTTGCCCGGCGAGCGGGCCAGTCGGGTGATCACCTCGAACTCGACCGAGGAGAGGCCATGCTCTTCGAGTTGGGCGGAGAACCGGGCCGACAGCCCGGCGTGTGCCTCGTAGAGCAGGCCAACGGCGGTAATCCGGGGGTCGTCGAACACGTTGGTCACTCGTTCACTCTACCAGTACTTGACACGGGGAATATTGTCGCGGTTATAGTTGCTCAGGCAGTTGTTGGGCTACTAAACAATTCTCCTGGAGGAACAGCATGACCAGCAGCACCGATGCGGTTACCCGCGACTGGGACGGCCTCACCATCCCGGCGCCCGGCACCTACGTGCTGGACGCGGCGCACAAGCGGGTCGGCTTCGTCGCCCGGCACATGATGGTGAGCAAGGTCCGCGGCGAGTTCAACGAGGCCACCGCCACCATCACCATCGCCGAGGACCCGCTGCAGTCCTCGGTCGTCGCGACCATCCAGGGTGCCAGCATCGACACCACCCAGGCTGACCGGGACGGGCACCTGCGCAGCCCCGAGTTCCTGGACGTCGAGAAGTACCCGACCCTGGAGTTCCGCAGCAACGGCGTCAAGTCCCGCCGCGGCAACGAGTTCGTCCTCACCGGTGAGCTGACCATCAAGGACGTCACGCGTCCGGTCGAGCTGGAGGTGGAGTTCGAGGGTGTCGGCCGCAGCCCGTTCGGGCAGGACATCTTCGGCTTCTCCGCGAGCACCGAGATCGACCGCGAGGAGTTCGGTCTGACCTGGAACGTCACCCTGGAGACCGGTGGAGTGCTGGTCGGCAAGAAGGTCAAGATCGAGATCGAGGGCGAGGCCATCCGCCAGGCCTGATCCCTCGGATCGCCGGTACGCCGGGCCCACGCCGCAGGTCGGTGTGGGCCCGGCGTCGTCTCCGAGCGCGTGTGAATTGTCACGAGCTGTTCGCACTGTCATCGGGTCCGATCCGGCCCGGACGGGGTAGAGACGGCGCCACGAGTGCGTCCGCTCCGGCCGGCATCGGATCACCGCCGTCGGCCTCTGGCCCTGGCCAGGCGAACGCTCCTAACGTGGTGGTTCACAATGCGCTTTCCGGGACGGCAGGATCCCGACCGCGCCGGCTGTCGGGAGGACACAATGGGCAGGGACGTCGCGCAGGGCGCCTTCACCCGGGAGGACCGCGTCCGTTACCGGCAGAAGGTCCGGCGATGTCTGGACGTCTTCGCGCTGATGCTCGACGACTTCGGGTTCGACGCCGACCGGCCGATGACCGGCCTGGAGATCGAGCTCAACCTGGTCGACTCGGCGGCCGAGCCGGCGATGCGCAACGAGGAGATCCTCGTCGACATCGCCGACCCGCTCTTCCAGACCGAGTTGGGGCAGTTCAACCTGGAACTCAACGCCGAACCCCGGCTGATCGAGGCCGCCGGTTTCGCCGACTACGAACACGACCTGCGCAGCAGCCTCTCCCGGGCCGACGAGCGGGCCGCCAAGTCCGACGCGAAGATCGTCCTGGTCGGCATCCTGCCCACCCTCACCGAGCGCCACCTGGTCGAGGACAATCTCTCCACCAACGAGCGTTACCGTGTGCTCAACGACCAGATCGTCGGCGCCCGGGGCGAAGACATCGAACTCGACATCCGTGGCGTCGAGCAGTTGCGGACGCACACCGACTCGATCGCCCCCGAGGCGGCCTGCACCAGCCTCCAGTTCCACCTCCAGGTCGCACCGGACAGCTTCGCCGACTACTGGAACGCGTCCCAGGCCATCGCCGGAGTGCAGGTGGCGGTCGGGGCCAACTCGCCCTTCCTGTACGGCCGCCAACTCTGGGCCGAAACCCGGATCGCCCTGTTCAAGCAGGCCACCGACACCCGCCCGGAGGAGCTGAAGGCCCAGGGCGTACGCCCCCGGGTCTGGTTCGGCGAGCGGTGGATCACCTCGATCTTCGACCTCTTCGAGGAGAACGTCCGGTACTTCCCGCCGCTGCTGCCGATCTGCGAGGACGAGGACCCGGTGGAGGTGCTGCACGCCGGTGGGGTGCCCCAACTGGGCGAGTTGCGGCTGCACAACGGCACGGTCTACCGGTGGAACCGCCCGGTCTACGACATCATGAACGGCCGCCCACACCTGCGGGTGGAGAACCGGGTGTTGCCGGCCGGCCCGACGGTGGTCGACATGCTGGCCAACGCGGCCTTCTACTTCGGTCTGGCCCGCGGCCTGGCCGAGGCGGACCGGCCGATCTGGAGCCAGCTCACCTTCAGCTCCGCCGAGGAGAACTTCCATTCCGCCGCCCGGCGCGGCCTCGACGCCGTGCTGCACTGGCCCCGCCTCGGCGACGTACCGGTCACCAAGCTGGTGCTGGACCAGTTGCTGCCCGTCGCCGCGACCGGCCTGGACGGGTTCGGGGTCGACCCGGCGCAGCGGGACCGGCTGCTCGGCATCATCGAGCAGCGCTGCCGCACCGGCCGCAACGGTGCCGTCTGGCAGACCGAGGCGGTCTGGGCGGCGGAGCGACACCGGGGGATGGACCGCGCCGCCGCACTGCACCACATGGTCCAGCGCTACGCGGAACTGCAACGCGGCAACGAGCCGGTCCACACCTGGCCGGTCGACTGACGATCCCCCGGTCGTGCTGCTCGCGGGCCGGGATCAGTCGGTGGTGGGGCGGGCTGGCCGACGGCGCCGGCCAGCCGGAGCAGGGCTCTCCGTCGGTTCGCCGCCGGTGGGTTCAGCCGCATCCGAGAGATCCGGGTCCGTGCGCGGCGACGGCACCTGGGGTACGCCGGCCCGGTCGCGGCGCGGGGGAACGGCGACGCCCCGCGTCGGGGCCGCGTCGACGTCACGTGCGCGGGGAACGGCGGCGTCGCGGGCCCGGGACCGCGTCGCCCGGCTCGTCGGCGGGGTGGAGTCGGCCCCGCTGTCCTCAGTGGAGGCCCCGCTGGCCGTCAGCGCCCCGGATCGCGCCTCGTCGGTAGAGGTCACTTGAGCGTCGGCACCCGGGGTCGGGCCGGGGGAAGCTGCCGGTGCGGTCGCCGGCCGGTTGGCGGCCCGGGTCCGCTCGACACGTTCGGCGAGGACGGCGACCAGCACCGAGCCACCGATGCCGGCGATCACCGCGTACGGGGCGATGAGCTGGGTGGAGAACTGCGCCGGGCCGAGCGTCGCCCAGCGCGGCACGGTGGTCAGGTAGGCGAGCGCGACGAGGAGTGGGCCGGCCGCGCCGGAGGCCGCCGCACCGACCCGGTGCCCGCCCGACCGCGCGGCCCGTCGGGCGGCCAGCGCGCCTATCACCAGCGCGGGAACAAGTGCCAGCAGCGCACCGGGCCAGTAGAGCTGGCCCCCGATCCAGTACCGCGCGTGGTCCGGGTCGAGCTGCCAGGTGCCGAGCTGGGCGCCGGTAAGCCCGCGTCCGACGCGTACCCCGTCGATCACCGAGACCACCGCGAGCAGCCAGAGCCAGGCGGCCGTGGCGGTGACGTTCAGCGCGGCGGTACGCGAGCGCAGCGCCCAGAGCGCGACGAGGACGCCGATCAGGATGCCCAGCGCCGCGTGCAGGGCGGCGACCCGCTGCGGCACGCTTGTGTCGGCACCCACCGCGACCCGCGCCGGCACGGCGACCAGCAGCACGGTGACCAGCCCGCCGAGCCCGGCGGCGAGCGCCAACGCCAAGCTGCGGAGCAGGCCGTCGCGTTCGCCGGGCAGCGTTTCGGCCACCTGCGTCGGCCGGCCGGCCGTCGCGCTCGGTCCGTCCTGAACCGCGTCGGTGCCCGTGCCCGCCGGACCGGCCACGAGCGCCGTCGGCTCCGGTGCGTCGGCCTTGTTCCGCGGGGCCGGTGCCGGCTGAGTGGGCGGCGTCGGGTCCGGCAGGGGTACGCGCCGGTGGTGCAGCCGCTGCGCGCAGACCGCACCCAGCACCGTTGAGCTGGCGGCGAGCCAGGTGGCCCAGGCGAGGCCATCCGCCCAGGCCGTGTCGTTGGCCCCGGCATCGGTCGGCGTCCACGTGATGACGCCGAGCCCGTAGCCGAAGCCGAGCTGCGCGGCGCCCGCGCCGGCAGCGACCCCGATCGCCGTCACGATCGATACTCCCCAGCCCCGTCTGGCCATGCCGGGCAGCGTAACGTCCCGTCGTCGGCGCGGCGAGTCGCAGCGACCCGCCGGATTGAACGGTCGGCACAACGAGGTTGGGCGGCGAACGGTACGGTCGCCGGTGATGAGGCGGTGGGCGGTATGACGGACGCGAACACGGGTCGGCAGGATTCCGCCGGCATCCGGGGCGGCGGTGGTGCGGGTCGGGCCAGCGTTCTGCTCGGTGGCGGGCTGGTCGCCGTGCTCCTCGCGGTCGTCGGTGCGACAGGCGGCTGGCTGCTGGCCGGCGAGGACGACGGAAGCACGGTGGATCCGCAGGCGGTGGCGAGCGCGACCGCCACGCCGACAGGTCGGGCCACCCCGTCCCGACCGGGTACGAGCCGGACCACTCCCGCCGCACCCCGGACATCCGCCGCACCGACCAAGGGGGCGGGGCTGACCGTGCCACCGGTCGTCGGCATCGACTTCGAGAAGGCTCGCGACACGCTGCGCAAGCAGCGGTTGGGCTGGCGGCTCGTCTTCGGCAACGGCAGCGGCCGTACGGTGGAGAGCACCTTGCCGGAGGTGGGCACCGAGGTGGCCCGGGGCACCACGGTGCAACTTCAGGTGGCCGGCCCGCCGCCGCCCGCCGAGGTGCCGGACGTGATCGGCGACGACTGCGCCGAGGCGGCGGACGACCTGGTCGATGCGGGTCTCTACCCGCGTTACCGCAGCGGGCGCAACGGAGAGGTCAGCCGGCAGGAACCGGCCGAGGACGGCCCCGCTCGCTGGAACGACGAGGTCAGCATCTGGTGCGGGTCGGATCCGCCGAACCAGCCGACGACGAAACCCCCCGCCTGACCGGCCGCGCGCCGATCCCACCGCCGGCCCGACCGTTTGGCCCGTCACGCCCGCCCGACCCGATCGGAGCCGGCCGGGCGCCCTGCGGCACGCGGTTCGCGTCGCTGATCCCCGCCCAGGTCGACCGGGGCGGTTAGGTTGGCGGTCGAGGGCCATGGTGCCCGCCCCGGTTCGGGAAAGGACGTGCGATGAGCGACGACCGCCAGGAGCCGCCCACCGGGGAGCCCGACGACGACCGGACGCGCGCTCTGCCACCCCCCGCCGACCAACCGCGGCCACCGGTGCCCGCCGCGTCGCCGGACGAGACCATGCCCATCGACCGCTCCGCGTCGGCCGGGCGCACCGCGTCGCCGGACGAGACCGCCCCGATCGACCGCTCCGCGTCGCCGGACGAGACGATGCCCATCGACCGCTCCGCGTCGCCGCACGAGACCGCGCCGATCGAGCGGGCCGCGTCGCCGGACGAAACCATGCCGATCGACCGGACCGCGCTGGGGCAGCCGGGTGACCGGACGGCTCGGATGCCGGTGGAGCGGTCGACGACGCCGCCGTGGGCCGGGCGGGCCGAGGTCCGGGCGCCCCGACCGGCCGAACCCGCCGAGGGCTGGTACGTCGAGGAGCAGAGCGGCAGGCGCTGGTGGCTGCCGATCCTCTGGGGGGTGCTCGCACTGCTCTTCGCCGGACTGCTCGGGGCGGCGCTCTGGGTGGTGCTGAGCGCGCGGGACGACGACCCCGACGGCCCGGGGTCGACTCCGTCGCTGCCGCCGGCCAGCGCCACCACGGCGGCGCCGACCAGCGCCGCGCCCACGTCGGCGGCGCCGACCAGCGCATCGCCGAGCAGCCCGCCGACCAGCGCCGCGCCGGAGGAGGTGCCGATGCCGCCGCTGACCGGCCTGCCGCAGGCCACCGCCGAAGGGCTGCTGGACCGGCTCGGCCTGACCTACCGGGTGGTGTACCGCCCGTCCGAGTTGCCGCCGGGGACGGTGGTGAGCACCGAACCGGAGCCCGGCACGCCTGTGCCGACCGACGAGGAGGTGCTGCTGGTGATCTCGCAGGCCCGGTCCTCGACGGGCAGCCCGGCCAGCCCGAGCCCGACGGTGACGGGCACGCCGTGACCGACGCTCACCACATCCGGCGGCGGGTGCCGACCAGGCCGAGGCCGGCCAGCGAGATGGTGAGGCCGAAGATGCCGGACCAGAACAGTGAGCGGCGGACGTCCGTGGCGCTGTGCCCGGCCGGAGCCGCCTCGGCGGTCTCCTGCTGGCCGTCGGACTGACCGCCGGCACCGGCGCCGGCCGCCGGGCCGGTCGGGTCGACCCGCCCCTCGTCGGCGGTGATCCAGTCGGGTTCGGAGTACGTCGGGTCGGAGTCGACCACGGTGATCTCGGGTGCCGGCACCGGAGTGACGAGCCGGGTGGACGACAACGCCGGGTCGCGGGCCAGCACCACGAGGGTGGTCACGGCCCCGAGCAGGGCGAGGAGTCCGAGAGCATAGGTGATACGGGAGCGGTTGTGCCGCCGCACGGCGGGCTGATTGACCATGACCATCCCAGGCTCAGGGTCCTGGACGTGCGGGTGGAACGGTGCCGGGGTGGGCGTACCAATTCTATGGCGACGGCACGCCTACCCGTGGCGGTTCGCGCTGGTCAGCCAACTTTGACCGGAGTACGGGCGACCGGTCGCCGGGGCCGCACGGTGTGCTGGCGGGGCTGAGGTGCGGCCTGCACCTGCCGCAGCCCGTCTCGCTGCACGAAGATCGACCGTCGGTTGACCGCGTCGCCCGCGGTGTTGAGTTCGTAGCCGTCGAGCCAGAGCCAGCCGTCGTAGGTCGGCCATTCAAGCACCCGGATCACCCGGAACATGATGGGCCTGAGGAACTGGACACTCGCGGCGCGAGTCACATGCAGTACGTCACCGGAGCGGGGAAGCACATGGGCTCCTGGGGAGGGTCGGCCGGCGACGTGCCGGCGGTGACTTGTCGGGGACGTCTCGGCCCGGTGACGGGGTCGCTCCTCTTGGGCCGCTGGTGCGAGGTGGCGGTGGTCGGGCCGTACCCGCTGGTGGCGTGCCGCCACCCGACCATCACCTGACTGCTTCCGGGGAACCGCGCCCACCGCCACAGCCGGCTGGCTTGCAGCGGTGGGGTCTTCACCCCGGGGCAGGTCTGTGCGTCGCTGGCCGGGCCCGTGCCCCGAGAAACTCTCCGAGATCGGTGGGGTCACCACACCCGGAGAGCGGATCGAGACGCTGAGTGATCCATGCCATACGGACAGAGTGCATCAGCGACGTGCTTCATGCAAGTTGCACGTCGACTTTTGCCAATACGTGAGTCCGACACGCAAATCGCCGCTTGAAGCCATCCGCGTGCGGACGGCACACTGGGGGCCGGTTTCGCCCGTCGCGGCCGTCCGATGCCGGCACCAACCCCTCGCCGCGAACGCCCGCCGGCCGACCATCGCGCCCCCGGCGGGCGGCAGTCAGCGGCGCGTCAACCGGAGGTAGCCCGCGTGGGGTCGAGCAACCAGCGGTGGGAACCAGAAACTCAGAGGTCGCGATGAGTGAGCGACGCAGCCCGACGATCAGACGGCGAAGGCTCGGTGCGGAGCTACGCCGGCAGCGGGAGTCGGCGGGGATAACCATCGAGGTGGTCGCCGAGCAGTTGGAGTGCTCGGCGTCCAAGGTCTCCCGGATCGAGACCGGGCACACCACGGCCACGCCGCGCGACGTGCGGGACATGCTGCGGATCTACGGCGTGGTGGGTGCCGAGAGCGACGAGCTCGTGCAGATCGCCCGGGAGGCACGGCAGAAGGGCTGGTGGCACCCGTACAGCACGGTGCTGGTCGGGGCGTACGTCGGACTGGAGGCCGCCGCGAGTTCGATTCGGGCGTACGAGCAGCAGGTGGTCCCCGGTCTGCTGGAGACCGAGGAGTACGCCGGGGCGATGATCCGCGCCGCCCGCCCCGATTTCACCGCCGACCAGGTGCACCAACGGGTGCGTGTCCGTCTGGGTCGTCAGTCGTTATTGACCCAGGACGATCCGGTCGATCTGTGGGTGGTGCTCGATGAGGCGGTGGTAAGCAGGCCGGTGGGCGGGGACGAGGTGATGCGCGGCCAACTCAGGCGGTTGGTCGAAGTGGCCGAGTTGCCGAACGTGACGCTGCAGATCCTGCCGTTCGAGGTGGGAGCGCACGCGGGCATGGACGGGACCTTCACGATCCTCAGCTTCCCCGAGCCCGGTGATCCGGATGTCGTGTACGCGGAGAACGCCACGGGTGGGCTCTTCCTCGAGAAGAGCGACGAACTACAGAAGTACAGCTTCATCTTCGATCACATCCGTGCTGCGGCCATTCGTCCGGAGGAGTCCGTCGCACACATCGCAAAACTGGCAGAGGAGCCGAGATGGCGACCAAAGGGTTCCCCGTGGACCTGACGCAGGCAACGTGGTTCAAGAGCTCGAAGAGCGGGCCGAACTGTGACAACTGCGTGGAGGTGGCGTACGTGACCGGTGCTGTCGGAGTTCGGGACTCGAAGGACAAGGCCGGTCCGGCTCTGGTCTTCGCGCCCGGCGACTGGCACGCCTTCGTCGCCGGTGCCCGGGGTGGTGTGTTGAGCACGTCCTGACCCAGCGGTCAGGTGAGGTCCCCGTCCGGCTCGACCGGGCGGGGACCTTCCGCGTCCCGGTTTCGGGCTGCCCCGGGGTCGGATCGGCCGGGTCCCGGTGAGGTTCCGCCGGGATTCCCGTCGCCACAGCGCGCCCGCCTCGTTGAACCGGTCGGTACGGCGCTGGATCACGACCCGCCGCACCGACCGCACCCGAACGAGGTAGGCGATACGGATGACGACGATCGGTTCAGACAACCTCACCAACGGTCCGGGCAAGCCGGAGCGGTTCGGTGGCAAGTACCGCGGGGCGCGTCGGGACACCGTACTGACCGAGGTGGTCTCGACCGAGCAGGAGTTGAACGGCCGGGAGTCGTCGGACTCCGAGGCGGCCGACGCGCCGCTCTCGTTGCCTTCGCTGGACCCGAACCCGCTGGTCGAGCCGTCGTTCCCGCCGACCGGCTGGCCGATGGAGCCCGCCGGTTCGCTGGCCGACCACCCGCTGCTGCGCGGCCTGCTGATGGAGTTGCCCCCGAAGGGCAGCGTGCCGCCGCCGGGCTGGCTGGACCGCTGGTTCGAGGCCACCCGGGCGATCCTGGAGCTGCTATACGTGCAGGGATCCGGTCGCTCGCGCTGAGCGTGGCGCATTCGGAAGCGCCCGCTCGGCGAGCCGGCTGTGCCGGAGTGCGTGCCGGACGCCGATGGCGGCCACCGCGAGTGCGCCGACGGTGATCGCCGGCCCGGTGACGCCGGGCTCGGCGCCGAGGTCCGCCCCGGCGGCCGCGATGACCGCCGGCACGGTCGCCAGGGCTGTCACCTGCAACGGCAACCCGACGAGCGGGTGCGCCGCGGCGGCGCGCAGCCCGTGCGGGGCGGGCGTGCCGGGGGCCGTCTCGAACGCGCCGGCGCCGGCCCGCAGGCGGCGGATCCGTCGTACGGAGCAGACTGCCACCACGAACGCCGGCCCGATGGCGAGGGTGAGCGCCGCGGCGGCCTGGTCGACCGGCGCGGTGCCGGCACTGAGCAGCCCGCCGATGGCCGCCGCCGCGACGAGCGCCACGCCGGCCAGCGCCAGCGCCAGCAACCATCCGGTACGCCTGCGCAACGCGGAGGTGTCGCGCAGCCGGGGCAGTCCGTCGGCCAGGACCCCGGCGGCCAGCCAGACCGCGGCTACCGGCAACAGGATGGCGAGCTGACTTTCCATGTTCGAGAGTCTTTCCCGATCCGGAGCTCGGCGAATCCGGGTCGGTCCCCGGTTCCCCCCGGAAGCCAGCCCGTAGGGGCCATCCCATCGAGGTGATGGACGTTTCGACATGTTTCTCAACCCGACTTACCGATCTACCCTCGGCTAGATCGGCAAGTGTCGATCGAGTTGATCGGTGGTAGTGGTTTCGCCGCCGGTCGGAGGGAGGTAGGGAGATGGGTCTTCCACGCAGGTCCGTACTGGTCGGGGTGGTAACCGCGACCGTGCTGGCCGTCGGTACCCCGGCCCTGGCCGCCGAGCCCGTCGGCGTGGTCCGGGAGGCCGGCGGAGCCACCGCCGTCCAGGACAGCTACATCGTCGTCCTCAAGGACAGCGCCGTCGCCCGCAACCGGGTCGGCGACGCCGCGCAGCGGCTGACCGGCCGGCACGGCGGGTCGGTCGCCCGCACCTACGGCACGGCGCTGCGTGGCTTCGAGGTCACCGTCAGCGCGAAGGCGGCGGCTCGGATCGCCGCCGACCCGGATGTGGCGTACGTCGAGCAGAACCACACCGTGTCGATCTCCGGCACGCAGGCCAACCCGCCCTCCTGGGGTCTGGACCGGATCGACCAGCGCAACCGGCCGCTGGACAGCTCCTACACCTACCCGAACACGGCGAGCAACGTACACGCCTACATCATCGACACGGGCATCCGCTTCGCCCACAGCGACTTCGGTGGCCGGGCGACCTCCGGCTTCGACGCGGTGGACGGCGGATCGGCCGACGACTGCAACGGGCACGGCACGCACGTCGCCGGCACCGTCGGCGGTTCCGCGTACGGCGTGGCCAAGGGCGTCCAACTCGTCGGCGTACGCGTGCTGAACTGCTCCGGCAGCGGCACCAACGCTGGTGTGATCGCCGGCGTCGACTGGGTCACCCAGAACGCGATCAAGCCGGCCGTGGCGAACATGAGCCTCGGCGGTGGGGCGAACAGCTCGCTGGACACCGCGGTCCGCAACTCGATCGCGTCGGGCGTGACGTACGGCCTCGCGGCCGGCAACGACAGCGGCGCGAACGCCTGCAACACCTCGCCGGCCCGTACCGCCGAGGCCATCACGGTCGGCTCGACGACCAACACCGACGCCCGTTCGTCGTTCTCCAACATCGGTACCTGCCTGGACATCTTCGCCCCCGGGTCGTCGATCACGTCGGCCTGGCACACCAGCAACACCGCGACCAACACGATCAGCGGCACCTCGATGGCCACTCCGCACGTGGTCGGCGCGGCTGCCCTGGTGGCCAGCGCCAACCCGAGCTGGACCCCGCTGCAGGTCCGTAACGAGCTGGTCGCCAACGCCACCCCCAACGTGGTGACCAGCCCCGGCACGGGCTCGCCGAACCTGCTGCTCTACGTGGGCAGTGGCGGCACCACGCCGCCGCCTCCCACCGGCTGCACCGGCACCAACGCCACCGACGTGACGATCCCGGACGCCGGGTCGGCCGTCACCAGCTCGATCACCATCGCCGGATGTGCCCGCAACGCCTCCTCGTCCTCCACGGTGGCGGTGAACATCGTGCACACCTACCGCGGCGACCTGGTCATCGACCTGCTCGCCCCGGACGGCAGCGCGTACCGGCTGAAGAACAGCGGTTCGGACAGCGCCGACAACGTGATCGCCACGTACACGGTCAACCTGTCCAGTGAGGCCGCCAACGGCACCTGGCGGCTCCAGGTGCGCGACGTGTACTCGGCCGACACCGGCTACATCAACAGCTGGACCCTGACCGTCTGACCGATCTTCCTACTGGACGAGGCCCCACCCGTTGTCCCGGGTGGGGCCTCGTGCCGCGCTAGTTCGAGGGTCAGACCGCGAAGGTGGCCGGTCGCTCGGTGGCCGGAGCCGGCGGGCGGGCCTTCCACAGGCCGGTCTTCTGCCCGGCCAACCGGGCCAGGTAGGCGGGGTTGAGGATCACGTAACGCTTCCAGAGGCGCTTCGGCTCCAGACCGAGCCGCCAGAACCACTCCAGGCCGGCGCGCTGCATCCACGGCGGAGGCTGACGCAGCAGCCCGGCGTGGTAGTCGAAGGCCGCGCCGACCGCCATCAGCGGCATGTCGAGCAGCGGGCGCATGGCGTACGTGAAGACCTCCTGGCGCGGGCAGCCGAGCCCGACCAGGACGAGCCGGGCACCACTGGACCGGATCCGGTCGGCGATCTCGGCGTCCTCGCCCGGCTGGGCCGCGCGGAACTTCGACGGCTCCACCCCTGCGATCTTGAGCGCGGGGAACATCCGCTCCAACGCCGGGATCAGCTTGGCCAGCGTCTCCTCGGTTGAGCCGTACAGGTAGACCGGCAGCCCTTCGTCCGCGAAGCGGGAGAGCACGTGCAGGGTCAGCGTCGGCCCGTAGACACGGTCGGTGAGCCCGGCGTGGTGCAGCAGGTTGAGCGCCCAGCGCACCGGCTGCCCGTCCGGGGTGACCACGTCGAAGGAGTTGAGCCGGGCGTTGTGCGCCGGGTCCAGCACGCCGGTCATCACGCCGTGCACAGCGAGTGCGGTAAGCGCGAGCGGACGCCGCTCGTGCGCCGCGGTCACCACCGCGTCGGTCGCCGTGGTGTAGTCGGTGGCGTCGACGAGGACGCCGAGCACGTTGCGCTTGGTCTGTGCGGTCATGACTGCGGCACCCACTTGTCCACGTTGGCCTCGTAGATCTCCCGCAGGATCATCGGGACGTCGTACGTGATCTTCCAGTCCGGGTACTGCTCCTCGAACCGGCCCATGCTGCTCACGTACCACTGGTGGTCGCCGGTGCGGTTCTGCTCGACGTAGTTGATCCGCGCCTCGCGGCCGGTGATCTCCTCGGCGATCCGGAACGCCTCGATGTGCGAGGTGTTGGAGTGCCGGCCGCCACCCAGGTTGTAGACCTCGGCCGAGCGGGGCGCACGGAAGAACGCCTCGAACGCGGTCAACACGTCGTGGGAGTGGATCGCGTCGCGGACCATCTTGCCCTTGTAGCCGAACAGGTTGTACGTCCGGCCCTCCATGACGCAGCGCATCAGGTACGCGAGGAACCCGTGCAGCTCGGCGGCCGAGTGCGCCGGGCCGGTCAGCGTGCCACCCCGGAAACAGGCGGTCTTCATGTCGAAGTAGCGCCCGTACTCCTGCACCATCACGTCCGCGGCGACCTTCGAGGCGCCGAAGACCGAGTGCAGCGAGTGGTCGATCGACATGTCCTCGGTGATGCCCTGGTACCAGCGGTGGTCCTCGGGCAGCTCGTACCGGGTGTCCAGCTCGATGAGCGGCAGGCTGTTGGGCCGGTCGCCGTAGACCTTGTTCGTCGAACAGTGGATGAACGGCGCGTCGATCGCGTGCCGCCGGGTGTTCTCCAGGATGTTGAGCGTGCCGCCGGCGTTCACGTCGAAGTCCGTGTACGGCTCCTTGGCCGCCCAGTCGTGACTCGGCTGCGCCGCGCTGTGGATCACCACGGCGATGTCCGGGCCGTACTTCTTGAAGACCTGCTCAAGACCGTCGCGGTCCCGGATGTCCACCGCGAAGTGGGTGTACGAGTTGCCCAGGTCACGGCTCAGCCGTTCCAGGCTCCACGAGGTGGAGCCGTCCTCGCCGAAGAAGTACCGGCGCATGTCGTTGTCGATGCCGACGACGTCCAGGCCGAGGCCGGCGAAGTGTCGGACCGCTTCGGAGCCGATCAGACCACCCGAGCCGGTCACCAACGCGACAGTCACACGCCACTCCTGGTCCATCGGAGGCAGAAACCATCGGAGCATAGCGTGATGCCCGGCACGCCCCGATACGACGGAAGGGCCCCGCATTTAGCGGAGCCCTCGTCATTTTGGTGGGGATGGGGGGAGTTGAACCCCCACGCCCTTTCGGGCACACGGACCTGAACCGTGCGCGTCTGCCATTCCGCCACATCCCCGTGGCACAACCCGGACCACTCTAGCCGCCTCGGGCCCGCTGTCTCCAACAGGCCCCGGTGAGACTAGGCTGTTCCGGGCGCTCGCCACGAGCGGTTACCGTTCGTGGCGGACGAAAGAGTAGCACGGCAGTCCCGGCCCTTCCGAACGGACCGGGAGCAGGCCGGCCGAGCGGCGTGTGAGCTGCGCGCGCCCCGGCCGGATACCATCATGGCCTCGGGACCCGAGGAGGAGCCGGTGAGCGTGCTGCAACGCTTCGAGAAGCGTCTGGAAGGCCTGGTCGAAGGGGCCTTCGCCAAGGTCTTCAAAGGGGTGGTCCACCCCGTGGAGATCCTCAATGCCATGCAGCGGGAGGCTGAGGCGCACAAGGCGATCCTGGCCGGTGGGCGGACGTTGGTGCCCAACCGCTACGTGATCGATCTCTCGCCGTTCGACCACGGTCGGCTGGCACCGTACGCCGCCGCGCTGGCCCAGGAACTGGCCCAGTCGCAGGCGGAGTTCATCGGCGAGCAGGCCTGGACGGTCTACGGCGACGTGATCGTCGAGATCGAGCGGGGCGAGGGCCTGGACACGGGAATGTTCCGGGTCACCGCCGAGGTCTACACCGGTGGCGAGGTCGCCCCCGTGTCGGCACCCGGCTACGACGCCGGCCCGCCCGCCTACCCCGCGTACGACCAGGGCGGGGGCTACGGCCCGCCGCCCGGGCACGGTGGCGGCCGCAACGTGCGGCTGGTCTCCGGCGACGGTCGCACCTACCCCCTCCAGATGGGGTCGACGGTGATCGGTCGCGGTGACCAGGCCAACCTGCGCCTGCCCGACGTCGGCATCTCCCGGCGACACGCCCGGCTGGATTTCGACGGCGGCCAGGTCGTGCTGACCGATCTGGGTTCCACCAACGGCACCATGGTCAACGGCCAGCGGGTCTCGGCCGTCGCCCTCAACCCTGGTGACATGGTCCAGCTCGGCACCACGACGCTGACCTTCCGCGTGGACGGCTGAGCCGCCTTGCCGGCACTGGTCATCACCGTTGCCCGGTTCGGGTTCCTGATCCTGCTGTGGATCTTCGTGTTCACGGTGGTCGGCGTGATCCGCCGGGACCTCTTCGCGGGAGCCCGGTCCGGTCGCCTGGTGGCGGCACCACGCGCGGTCGGCGCCTCGACGGGGCAGGCGGCCAAACCGGCGAAGGTGAAGCGGGGGCGGGCGGCCCACCAGTTGGTGGTGACCGCCGGTCAACTGGCCGGCACCCGGATCACCCTCGGCGAAGCGCAGATCACCATCGGTCGAGCCGAGGATTCCACGCTGGTCATCACCGACGACTATGCCTCCGCGCGGCACGCCCGGCTCATGCCGCGCGAGGGGCAGTGGTTCGTCGAGGACCTCGGCTCGACTAACGGGACTTACCTCGATCGCGCTAAGGTCACCGGACCAACCCCCGTCCCCCTCGGCGTGCCGATCCGGATCGGCCGCACTTCCCTCGAATTACGGCCATGACTCTGACCCTGCGCTATGCGGCCCACAGCGACCGCGGTCTGATCCGTGACGGCAATCAAGACTCCGTCTACGCCGGGCCGCGGCTACTCGCCGTTGCCGACGGCATGGGCGGCATGGCCGCCGGTGACGTCGCCAGCAACATCGTCATCGGTGCCATGGCGCCGCTCGACGAGGACGTCCCAGGGGACGCACTTGTCGACGCGTTGCGTTCGGCCGTGGGCACCGCCAACCAACAGCTCCGCGACACGGTGGACGCCAACCCGCAGTTGGAGGGGATGGGCACCACGCTGACGGCGACCCTCTTCTCCGGCAGCAAGCTGGGGATGGTCCACATCGGCGACTCGCGGGCCTATCTGCTGCGCAACGGTGAGTTCGCCCAGATCACCAAGGACGACACGTACGTCCAGATGCTCGTCGACGAGGGCCGGATCAGCGCCGAGGAGGCCAGTAGCCACCCGCAGCGCTCGCTGCTGACCCGCGCCCTGGACGGCCGGGACATCGACCCGGAATATTCGGTGCGCCAGGTGCTGCCCGGCGACCGCTACCTGATCTGTAGCGACGGCCTCTCGGGCGTGGTCAGCGCCGAGACCATCGGTGAATCCCTCCGGGAGTACACCGACCCGCAGCAGTGCGTCGAGCGGCTAGTCCAGCTCGCGCTGCGCGGCGGCGGTCCGGACAACATCACGGTGATCATCGCCGACGCCACCGACCACGACATCGTCGAGGCGACCCCGATCGTCGGTGGCGCCGCCGCCCGGGACCGGGGCATGGCCACCTCGGCCGACAACTCGACCCCCGCCGCGCGGGCCTCGGCGCTCTCCGCGCCGCGCCCGGC
This sequence comes from Micromonospora sp. NPDC047527, assembly GCF_040643015.1. Lineage (NCBI taxonomy): Bacteria > Bacillati > Actinomycetota > Actinomycetes > Micromonosporales > Micromonosporaceae > Micromonospora > Micromonospora sp. NPDC047527. Next base: position 270,044 of record NZ_JBEYTK010000002.1, read on the forward strand.
CGTGCCGGAGGAGCCGGCGGCCTCGGACGACGAGCCGGAGCGGCGCAAGCACCGGCCGGTGCGGGCCACCGCCATGGCGCTGGCCCTGCTGGTGATCCTCGCCGGTGGGCTCTTCGCCAGCTGGACGTACACCCAGCGCCAGTACTACGTGGGCGCCACCGAGGAGGGGCAGGTCGCGGTCTTCCGGGGCATCCAGGGTCAGATCGCCGGGATGGACCTCTCCACCGTGCACCGCACCAGCGGCACCCGGCTGGACGACCTCACCGTCGCCGCTCAGGACACCGTCAAGGTGGGCATCCGGGCCAAGAGTGAGCCGGACGCCGAGCGTCAGCTCGCCGAGCTGACCAGCGACACCCCGAGCAACCCCAACCTGAAGCCGATCTGCCCGCCCGACCCGACGGTGGTGGACGGCACGCCGACGCCCACGCCGACAGCGGCCCTGCCCGGGACGACCCCGAGTCCGAACGGCAGCCCCAGCGCCGGCCCACCGGCGACCCCCAACGGGGTCGTGAGCCCGACCATCGCGGCCACCGCCGATGCCGGCGCAACCGATCTGACCTCCCCATCCGACGCCACGCCCTCCGACTCGACACCGCCGGCGCTCGACCCGGCCGGCTGCCGGTCTCCTGAGTGAGCGTCGGCTGAGATCCCAAGGACTCCACCCGTGACCGTAGCGGCCACACCGGCACCCTCGCCCGCCACCACGGGCGGGGATTCCGGCGTACGCCTGGCCCGGTCCCGCCGCAACGCCGAGCTGTCCCTGCTGCTGCTGGCCATGGTGCTGGTGGCCGCCTACATGGCGACCGTCGAGGCGAACCTGCTGGACACGGTCACCCCGGACTTCTGGATGCCGGCCGCAGCGGTCGGCGCGGTCTTCCTCGGCCTGCACCTGGTGATCCGGTTCCTCGCCCCGTTCGCCGACCCGGCCCTGCTGCCGGCGGTGGCCCTGCTCAACGGCCTCGGGGTGGGCTTTCTGCGCCGGATCGACCTGGGCGAGGCAGCAGTTGCCGACCGGGAGGGCCTGGCCACCTTCGCCGGTATCGGCGGCCGGCAGTTGGCCTGGACGCTCGTCTCGGTGATCCTCGCCGCCGTCCTGCTGGCCATCATGCGCGACCACCGTTCGATCTCCCGGTACGCGTACACCCTGGGGCTTGCCGGCATCGTGCTGGTGATGCTCCCGGCGGTGCTGCCCAGCAGCATCTCCGAGATCAACGGCGCCAAGCTGTGGATCCGGGTCGGTGGCTTCTCCATCCAGCCGGGCGAGTTCGCCAAGCTGGCGCTGCTGGTCTTCTTCGCCTACTACCTGGTGCGCAAGCGCGAGGTGTTGTCGCTGGCCAGCCGGCGCTTTCTCGGCATCGACTTCCCGCGCGGGCGCGACCTCGGCCCGGTGGTCGTGGTCTGGCTGATCAGCGTCCTGGTGCTCGTGTTCGAGAAGGACCTCGGCACCTCGCTGCTCTACTTCGGCATGTTCGTGGTGACGCTCTACATCGCCACCGAACGCGTCAGTTGGCTGCTGATCGGTCTGATCCTCTTCTTCGGGGGCGCCTACCTCGCCTACGTCCTCGGCTCGACGGTCGGTGGGCCGTTCGCCAACTTCTACGTGCGTGCGGAGATCTGGCTGGACCCGTTCGCCGATCCGCACGGCAAGGGCTACCAGCTCGTCCAGGGCCTGCTCGCCCTCGGTACGGGTGGGCTCTTCGGCGCCGGTCCGGGCGGCGGTCAACCGGACATCCTGCCCGAGGTGCAGAACGACTTTATCTTCGCCGGCATCGGTGAGGAGATCGGCCTCTTCGGCCTCTCCGCGCTGCTGGTGGTGTATCTGCTGATCGTGGAGCGGGGCCTGCGCGCCGCGCTCGCGGTGCGCGACTCGTTCGGCAAGCTGCTCGCCGGCGGTCTCGCCTTCACCCTGGGCCTGCAGGTCTTCGTGATCGTCGGCGGCATCAGCAAGCTCATCCCGCTCACCGGTCAGACCACCCCGTTCCTGTCCGCCGGTGGCTCGTCGCTGATGGCCAACTGGCTGCTCATCGCGGTGCTGCTGCGGGTCTCCGACGGTGCCCGTCGGCCGGTGACCGGCGGTGGCGGCAAGGCGGCCCGACCGACGGGCGGCCCGCCCGAGCAGTTGCATGGTGCTCCCACGGAGGTGATCAGGCCGTGAACGCACCCCTGCGCCGGGTCGGTGTCGTCGTCATCGTCCTGTTCGGTCTGCTCTTCGCGAACCTGAACTGGATCCAGGCGTACAAGGCCGACGAGTACCGCACCAGCGACTACAACGGTCGGGTCCAGGTCGCCGACTACAAGCGCAAGCGCGGCAACATCGAGGCCGGCGGCACCGCGCTGGCCACCAGCAAGGAGACCACCGGCAAGCTGAAGTTCCAGCGCAGCTACCCGGGTGGCGCCAAGTACGCCCACGTGCTCGGCTACAAGCCCGTCAACCTGGCCGATCAGGGCATCGAGCGGGTGGAGAACGACTTCCTGGCCGGCACCAGCGACCAGCTGATCGGCGACCGGTTCAAGGACCTGTTCACCGGTGACGAAACCGGTGGCGGCAACGTGCTGCTCACGCTCTCCAAGCAGGCTCAGGACGTGGCGTACGACCAGCTGCGAAACAACCAGGTGGGGGCGAAGAGGGGCGCGGCGATCGCGATCGACCCGCGTACCGGTGCGGTGCAGGCGCTGGTGTCCATGCCCAGCTTCGACCCGAACCCGCTGGTCAGCCACAACACCACCGAGGCGGCCGCGGCGTTCAACAAGCTGGAACAGGACCCGGAGCGCCCGCTGAACAACCGCGCGCTCGGCGAGACGCTGCCGCCGGGCTCCACCTTCAAGATCGTGGTCGCCGCGGCGGCGCTGGAGAACGGCATCGGAAAGACCACCCAGATCCCGGCGGGGTCGAGCTACACCCCGCCCACCTCGGGCAGCCCGATCCGCAACGCCGCTCCGTCGATCTGCCCCGAGCGGCAGGTCACCCTGCTGGACGCGGTCACCGAATCGTGCAACACCGGCTTCGCCCAGCTCGGCGTGCGGCTCGGCGCCGACACGCTCAAGGAGAAGGCCCGGCAGTTCGGCTTCGAGCAGGAGGACCTCACCGTCGGCCAGCTCGGCGAGGGCGGCCTGCCCACGGCGGCCAGCCGGACCGGAGACATGCAGAACCCGGACGGCAGCACCGACCCGGCCGCACTCGCCCAGTCCTCGATCGGGCAGAACAACGTCCGGATGACCCCGCTGGAAGGCGCCATGATCGCTGGCGCGGTCGCCAACAACGGCAGCCAGATGCGGCCGTACCTGGTCCGGCAGTTGCTCGCTCCGGACCGGACCACGAGCTACTACACCGCCAAGCCGCGGGAGCTGCGCCAGCCGGTGAACGGCCAGGTCGCCGGTGACCTGCGCGAGATGATGGTCAGCGTGGTGCAGAACGGCACCGGTCGGAAGGCCTCGATCAGCGGTTACACGGTCGGTGGCAAGACCGGCACCGCGCAGTCCGCCCCGGACCGACCCGACCACGGTTGGTTCATCGGCTTCGCATTGGACAAGAACGGCAACCCGGTCTCCGCGGTCTGTGTGGTGCTGGAGCAGGCCGGGAGCGGCGGCAGCGCCGAGGCCGCCCGGATCGCCGGCCAGATCATGCGGGCCGCCATCGCCGACCCCGGGGGTCGCTGACATGCTCAGCCCCGGCGTCCAGCTCGGCAACCGCTACCGTCTCGACGAGCGGATCGCCAGCGGCGGCATGGGCGACGTGTGGCGCGGCACCGACCAGGTGCTCGGCCGGACGGTCGCGGTGAAGAGCCTGCTCCCCGCGCTGCTCGACGACCCGGACTTCGCCGAGCGGTTCCGCGGCGAGGCCCGGACGATGGCCACCATCAACCACCCCGGCGTGGTGGACGTCTACGACTTCGGCAACGACCAGCAGATCGCCTTCCTGGTCATGGAGTACGTCGAGGGCGACGCCCTGTCGTCCACGCTGAGTCGGGTCGGTCGGCTCACCCCGGCCCGCACGATGGCCCTCGTCGCGCAGGCCGCGGACGCGTTGCACGCCGCCCACGAGAAGGGCATCGTGCACCGCGACGTGAAGCCGGGCAACCTGCTGGTCCGGCCGAACGGCACACTCGTGCTGACCGACTTCGGCATCGCCCGCTCCGATCTGGTCGGCCAGCTCACCGCCGCCGGCTCGGTGCTCGGCACCGCCTCGTACATCTCCCCGGAGCAGGCGACCGGCGGGGTGGCGACCCCGGCGTCCGACGTGTACGCCCTCGGCGTGGTCGCCTACCAGTGCCTCGCCGGCCGGCGACCGTTCGAGGGCGACAACCCGCTCGACATCGCCATGCGGCACGTCCGGGAGAAGCCCCGGCCGCTGCCCGCCGACATCCCGCCGCAGGTCCGGGCGGTGGTGGAACGTGCGTTGGCCAAGGACCCGGCCGCCCGGTGGCCCAGCGCCGCCGCCCTCGCCGGGGTCGCCCGCCAGCTCAAGGCCGCGCTGTCCCAGCAGGCCAGGGCCGGTGGCAACCCCGGGCCGGTCTCCGCGGCACCGGCGTCACCGGCCGCACCCGGCCGGGCGCAGGTGCCGGCGGCGCAGCAGATGCGGCCGCCCGGCGCCCCGCACCGTCCGGTGCCCGTGGCGCAGCGGCCGACCTCGGTCCCGCCGGCGCAGCAGCTCCGCCCCACCACCGTCGCGCCGGCCGTGCCATACGCCCGGCCGCCGGCCGCCCCGACCGGCTACCCGCGTGGTGCAGCAGCGGTGCCGCCGGCACAGACCCGACAGGAACACCCTCCGGCGTACGTCCACCCGGCCGGCCCGACGCCGTCCGCGCCGGACGCCCACCGGTCGCGGCCCGGAATGGTGCTTCTCGCCATCCTGCTGGCCGTACTGGTCCTGGTTTGCTCCGGCGTGATTTCCTACAACCTGCGGAAGCAGTCGCAGTCCGGTGCCGCCGGTGCGCTGGCTACACAGACTGCGACGTCCGGCGCGCTGGGGCTCGACGGACGAGACGATGCGACCCGGACGTCGTACCGTCGTGAGGTACGACTCCAGCCGGGCGACGGCGGGACGACGACGAGCGAAGGACGACAGACGCGATGACAGCGCAGGCCCGCCTGCTCGGTGGCAGGTACCAGGTCGGCGAGCTGCTCGGCTATGGCGGCATGGCCGAGGTGCACCGCGGTCGCGACCTCCGGCTTGGTCGGGATGTCGCGATCAAGATGCTCCGTACCGACCTCGCCCGGGACGCGACGTTCCAGATGCGGTTCCGTCGGGAGGCACAGAACGCCGCCTCGCTCAACCACCCGGCGATCGTGGCCGTCTACGACACCGGCGAGGAAACCGCGCCGACCGGTGAGACGCTGCCGTTCATCGTCATGGAGTTCGTCAACGGGCGGACGTTGAAGGAGGTGCTCGGCGCCGAAGGGCGACTGCAGCCCCGCCGGGCGCTGGAGATCTGCGCCGACATGTGCGCGGCGCTGGAGTTCAGCCACCGGCACGGCATCATCCACCGGGACATCAAACCGGGCAACGTCATGCTCACCCAGACCGGCCAGGTCAAGGTGATGGACTTCGGCATCGCGCGGGCGCTGGCCAGCGGCGCGACCACCATGACGCAGACCAGCGCGGTGATCGGCACGGCGCAGTACCTCTCCCCGGAGCAGGCGCGCGGTGAGGCCGTCGATGCCCGCTCCGACGTGTACGCGGCCGGCTGCGTGCTCTTCGAGCTGGTCTGCGGGCACCCGCCGTTCGTCGGGGACAGCCCGGTCAGCGTCGCGTACCAGCATGTGCGGGAGACGCCGCCGACGCCGAGCGACATCAACCCGGACGTCAACCCGGCCGTCGACGCCATCGTGCTCAAGGCGCTGTCGAAGAACCCGCTCAACCGCTACCAGAGCGCCGGGGAGATGCGGGCCGACCTGCTCCGCGCCGCCGCTGGCCGGCCGGTGCTGGCCACTCCGGTGCTGCGCGAGGCCGAGACGGTGGCGATGGCTCCGGCCGGCGGTGGGGGCGGCTACCCGGCTGCCGCCGCTGGGGCGCAGACCCGGCAGATCCCGGCCCGGGTCGGCGACCCGCGCCAGCGGAAGGCATCCTCCTGGCTGATCGCCCTGTTCAGCGCGGTCGGCGTGCTGGCGGTGATCGCCCTGGTGGCGGCGCTGCTCTGGAGCCAACAGCAGGACAAGAACCTGAAGTCGGTGCCCACGCTGGCCGGTAAGACGCAGGACGCCGCGTTCAGTGAGATCCGCAACGCCAACCTCCAGCCGGTGCTGGGTGACCCGGTTTCGAACAGCACCTGCAAGGAAGGCACCGTGGTCGGCCAGAACCCGCAGCCGGACACTCGCCTGAAGGCGGCCAGCACGGTCACCATCCAGATCTGCGCCGGCAAGCCCGAGGTGACGATTCCTCCGGGTCTGGTCAACTCCCAGGCCGAGAACGTCGAGCCCCAGCTCAAGGCTCTCGGGCTGGTGGTCGAGCAACGCCCGGTCGACAACCCTGCCCAGAAGGGCATAGTGGTCAGGGTCAACCCCCCGTCCGGGACCACCGTCGCCCAGAACAGCAAGGTGACGCTCGACGTCTCGCGGGGCAATGTCAACAAGGTCCCCAACGTCGTCAACTCGACCAAGGATGAGGCCGCTCAGGAGCTCCGCGCGGCGGGTTACGAGGTCAGATTCCGTGATGGTGACGAGGTGTCGCCCGACCGGGCCGGCCGCGTCCAGTCGCAGAACCCGAAGGCCGGCACCGAGTTGGCCCAGGGCAAGACGGTGACCATCGAGGTCAGCATCCCGGAGAAGGTGGACGAGACGCCCAGTCCGCCGCCGACGACGCCGACGCCGACGACCACGCCGACCACGCCGGGCGGCGGTGGCGGCTCGGGTCTGCCGTTCCCGCCGATCCGGCTCCCCGAGGAGTAGGCCGTCGCACGTCGGAGCGCCCCGGTGGGCAGCGGCCCCAGCGCTGGCCGGTGGCGACGGAACCTGCTCCGCGGGGCCGCCGCTGGCCTGGCCGCGCTGCTGCTCGCCAGTGTCCCGTGGCTGTGGACGACGATCGGTGCGCGCGGGCACGTACACGACGAGGCGGATGCGCCGGCCGCCGACGTGGTGATCGTGCTCGGCACCGCCGTGGCGGCGGATCGACAACGGCCGGGAGAACGGCTCGCCGGCCGCCTGGAGACCGCCGCCGAGTTGGTGACCAGCGGACGGGCCAAGGTCGTCCTCGTGTCGGGCGACGGCGGCGGCAACTCGGGTGACGAGACGGCGGTGATGACGTCGTACCTCGCCGATCTCGGTGTCGACCCGCGTCGCGTGGTGGCCGACCCGTTCGGCCTCGACACCTACGACAGTTGCCTGCGAGCGCGTGAGGTGTACGGCGTCGAGCGGGCCCTGATCGTGACCCAGTCCTACCACCTGTCCCGGGCCGTGACGCTGTGCCGACATCTCGGCCTCGACGTCGACGGCGTGACCGCACGCTGCGACGGTTGCGGTCGCGCGCTGCTCGCCGAGAAGTCGGTCCGGGACTACTTCGCCAGCGGCAAGGCGGCGTGGGACGCGGTCCGAGGCCGGGCACCGGCGGTCAGCTCGCCCGCGGATCCGGCGGTCCAGAACGCGCTGCGCGGCTGACCTCGCGGCGCTGGGCGGTGGCCGCTGTCGATCCGCTCCCAGACAGCTTCAACGGCCTGCCCAGGAGGCCCGGTGGAGTCCTCGCGTCGTCCAGCCGCCACCGATTGTCGAGCGCCCCGTCGCAGGCCCATCGACCGTGAGCGACCAGGGCTCGTCGGTCCCACCCTCCAAAGGGGACAGCGCGGCCGCCCTCGGCCAACTATCATTCGTGTTTCTTGATCCTTGGCTGCGGTGAGGGAATCAGCGGGCGCCGTATGTCCGCCGACCAACCTTGGAGGAAAAACGGTGAAGCGTGTCGCGTTTTCGGTAGCAGGGGCTGTGGCTGCTACGGCTTTCATTCTCGTACCGGCTGGGGCCGCGCAAGCTGCGGATGGCGGTGATGGAAGCGTTCTCTGCAACACGGGCGAGATCTGCTTCCGCAAGGACACCTACGGCACCGACCAAATGCGCAAACAGTTCTGGAACGGCGCCAACCATGGCGCGAACTCCAAGCACGGCGACTACATGTGGTTCTATGTTTCGGGTGGCTACACGACCACCGAACGAGTTATGGACAGCGCTCGGTTCCTTACCAATCGTGACACCGAGTGCACTGTCTACGTATGGGACGTCGACAGGTACGGCAACTGGTTCACGTACGCTTCCCAGGGCGCGAACAGTGGCGGTACTTCTCGTAGCATCGACCCATACAACAACGGTCACTCCCGCTGCGGCGGCTCGGCGAGTTACAACCCGAAGAACCTGTAACACCCAGGGCGTGCGTCCTGGAAGAATCATCTTTCCTGCGTCCATCGCTCAAGTTGAACAGGGTCTGCCAATTTCCGCCAACCCCACCTGGTCGCAGCAAGCGGCGTGGCTACGGCGTGCCAGCGCCGTGGCAGTGGTGTTCTTACATCTAGCAACGGAGGAAAGTTTCCATGAGGACAGCTCCAGCTAAATCTGCCGGCCGAAGGATCGCCAGCTTGGGCTCCGCCGCAGCGCTAGTGGCCGCCGGTGTCACGATCCCTGCCACGGCGGCGCAGGCCGATGACAGTGGTAACGGAACCGTTGTGTGTGTCGTCGGCGAGATCTGCTTTAGCAGCGACAAGTATGGCGGCAACACCATGCGGAAGCAGTTCTATAACGGCGCCAACCATGGCGCGAACTCCAAGCACGGTGACTACCTGTGGTTCTACGTCCCCGGTGGCTACACGACAAACGAACGCGTTATGGACGGCGCGGAGCACCTTAATAATCGCGATACCGCGTGCACGGTTTACGTGTGGGACGTTGACGGTTACGGCAACTGGTTCACGTACGTGTCGGTTCAGAACGACGGAATGCCTTTCCCCGTCAGATCCGCTACGCCCCGTAACAACGGCCACTCCCGCTGCGGTGGCAGTTCAAGTTACAACCCCAAGAACCTCTGATACTTACCTGACCGTATGCGTGGGCGGACGGGACGTCCGCCCACGCATAATTCCTCATAAACTCCTCTGGAGGTGTTCCCGGTGTCCGCGCTACGCCGCGCTGAGCCCCGTCGCCTGCTGACTGTCCTGCTCGCGCTCGCCTTAACGACGGCCGGTTGCGGCAGCAACGGAGGAACGCCGTCGGGTTCGGGACCGACCGGCGTCGCCGGTCGGACGGCAGCGCCCAACCAACCCTTCGACGCCCTGCTCGGCGAGGAGTACAGTTCGGTCGAGTTGGCCAGGCTTCGCATACGCGATAAATGCCTTGCCGACGCTGGTTATCCGCAGAACCGTGACAATTTCAGCACGTGGCGTCCGCCGGACCCGTTCGAGCCACTGCTGCTGTCGGCCCAGAACCTGGGGCCGACCAGTGAGCAGGAGGCACGACGTCTCGGCTTCGGTGCAGACTTCCCCGGCGAGCCTGCTCGAATCGTCAGCCTTGATGCTGGCTACGACACGAACCTCAAGCGGTGCGAGGCTGAGGCGTGGACGCGGTTCGGCCCTAAGGCCAAGCAGACGATGACCGACTACTTCGACTTGTTCAACGTGCTCGGGCCGTACCGGTACGAGGTCGAGCGCGAGATGCCCTCGGATCTGGCGTCCAAGCTATATGACTGCATGGCCACGAAGAACTACCGGGCAGACCGCGATGCGTTCCTCAGGACACCGAACTACACCCTCTTCGGTGTGCAGTTCGGCGCCAGCGAGCGCGGCCCCGAGGAGGACTGGCAGCCGGCTAGCCGACCCGGAGTGGTCCAGGTCGGTCCAGCCATCCCCGCCCGGCGGTATGTACCCACGCCGGCCGAGTCGGATCTCGCGGTGGCCTGGTTCCAGTGCAGTAAGGACGTCGGACGGGTCGAGGCTCATCTCGCTGCCGCGTTCCGGGTGCAGCAGCGCTACGTGGACCGTTACGAGAGCCGCATAACGGAGCTCAATGAGCAGATCAAGACCCTCGCTCGCCAGTCGGCCGGCCTGCTGGCCCAGAATTAATGCGGCAGGCATCGCGTGTGTCTGGCGCGTCGGTGTTGTGGCAGCCAGGTCGTCGAGTTGCTGCACACCACGCACGCGCTTACGGGTCGGTGACATCCACGCCGCCCAGAGATTGCTGCCTACGACGATGATGACGACCATGTGCCACGGGGAGAAATTCTTCCGTCGCGACGTGAACGGTGCGGTGACGCGAGAACTCCCGCCGGCCAGCGCTGCGAACGCAGATGCAGCGCAGCACAATCGGCTTCGGCTTTGATCAGGAGAACAATGTGACTGGCGTGTCGAGATGGCGCTCGCGGCGCGGCCTCCAGGCCGTGATTGGGACGGTCGGCGCTGTGGCGCTGTTAACCGCCATGTCGCTGGTGTTGGGATCGCAGCTTCGCTCGCCGGAGCAGGCTGCGGCCGACGCCGCACCACCCACGGCATCCCTGATTACGGTCCCGGCCGAGCTGCGCGTGCTCTCCCAGCCGGTCGTGCTGCGCGGTCGCGTGGTTGCCGGCGCGAGTCGGAAGATCAAGCCTCCGGGACCCGCTATCGGCCCAAATAGTGTCGTCACGTCCGTCCCGGTGAAGAACGGGCAGTCCATTAAGGAAGGCAAGGTCCTGCTCGTGGTGACGGGGCAACCGGTCATCGCGCTGAACTTGGCCTTCCCGCTCTACCGGGATCTTGTCGGCGGCGTGCGTGGTCCGGACGTGTCCGAAGTTCAGCGCGCTCTTAGCCGACTCGGCTATCGTGTCCGCGTTTCCGGAACATTCGATAGGTCTACTCAATCAGCGGTCGGGCGACTATTCAAAGATCGCGGGTTCGAGGCCAGCCCTGGCAAGGCCGAGGCGGCGGCCGCGTTGCCCGCTGCGCGTGCCGCCGTCGGGCAGGCCCAGGCTAGCTTGGAAAAATCGGTAGCGGCGAATACCGGCGTGGCCGATGCCAAGGCGGTATTGAAGGCCGCACAGACGACGCTGGCCACCACGGAACGGGAGGCTGGTCCAAGTCTGCGGCAGGCCGGTGTGATCCGGATCGGCTCGGCCGGCACCGTTACCAAGGTGCTGGTCCGCGTCGGACACCTACTTGATAAGCCGGACGCAGCTTTGTTCGAGGTGGATGGTAGCGCTGCATATGTCGTTGCCGCAGCCAGCCGGGACCAGATCGACCTGATCACCGCTGGCCAGCCGGCGTCTATTGCGGATGAAGCCACCGGTCGTACTGCTGCCGGGACCATCAGACAGATCGCAACCGAGCCCAGCAACGACCAGGAACTCGGCCTGTCCGGTTTCATTATCAGCGTTACCTTCACCGGCGAGGCGATGGCGCCGATCGCCGACCGGACCGTCCGGGTCGATCTCGCCGCAGCCGCGAGCGACACACCGGTGCTCGTCGTTCCTGTCGCGTCGGTTTATTCGCGCGCCGACGGCAGCACCTTTGTCACCGTTCTGCGGCCCAACAACACCATTGACGACGTCACGGTCAGCGCGGGGCGGGTGGCTGGAGGTTGGGCCGAGGTGACGCCGCAGGGCACCGGCACATTGACCGCCGGGGACCGGGTCGTGGTCGGCCAAGGCAACCAGGGCTAGCAGCGGTGCTGGAGCTGACCGGCGTGAGCCGAACCTACGATGATGGGCATCCAGTGCACGCGTTGCGTCCGACCAATCTGCACATCGCGCCAAACGACTACGTCACGATCACCGGCCCCTCTGGATCCGGAAAGTCGACTTTGCTCAACATCTTGGGACTGCTTGACGCTCCCAGTAACGGCAGCTATCGAATCAACGACGTAGAGATGACCGGTTTGCGGGAGACCACCCGCGGCGCCGCTCGGGGGCAGCTTTTCGGCTTCGTGTTCCAGGCCTTCCACCTGCTGTCGGGTCGGACCGTGGTGGAAAACGTGGAGCTTGGCATGCTGTACGGCCCGCAGACGCGGCGTGAGCGGAGGCGGCGCGCTGAGGAGGTGCTGGAGCGGGTTGGACTCTCCCACCGGGCCACGGCTGACCCACGGACGCTATCCGGGGGCGAGCGCCAGCGGGTGGCCATCGCTCGGGCGGTGGCCTACCGGCCGCGGGTGCTGTTCTGCGACGAACCGACCGGCAACCTCGACTCAGCCAACACAACCACAGTGCTGGAGTTGCTGCGGGAGCTGCACACCGAGGGCCAAGCCGTCATCGTCGTCACCCACGAGGCTAATGTGGCCGCCCAGGGCGCTCGTCGGCTCCGGGTCGACGATGGGGTGGTGTCAGAGGAGTGAGACGCATACCGCGTTTTGCGACCCGTCGGACCGACGAGTCGCTGTGGGAGACACTCGGTGTCCGGCCGTCTCACATGGGTCTGATCGACTGGGCCAGGGAAGCGACCCTGTCAGTGATGCGGCATCCGGGACGCGCCCTCATGACTGCGGTGGGCACCGTACTCGGCGCGGTGGCGTTCGTAGCTACCCTGGGGATCTCCTCCACCATAAGTCAGCAGGTGTCGAGCAGCTTCGACATCAGGCGCGCCACCGAGGTCGTCGTCTCTCCGCAAAGTAAGGGTTTGGACATCAGGTGGCAGGACGCCGAATCCCTGACCCGACTGCGGGGACTGAACGGCGTCGTCGATGCGGGCTCGCGCATCAGTCTTGGTGAGCAACCCATTGCTCGCGGGCTCGGTGCCCCAACAAGCCCATTCGCAGTATTCGGGGTCGACCCGGGTGCGCTGGCCGCGATCGAACCCCGGCTCACCGTCGGTCGCTCCTTCGATGCATTTCATGAATCTCGCGGGGCGAACGTCGTCCTGCTGTCGCAGCCGGTCGCAGATTCCCTGGGCATCACCCGGGTCGGCGCCGCCGTATTCATCCATGACCGGGCCTTCACGGTCATGGGCATCTTCTATGACGTCGGCCGGCGCCAGGACTCACTCACCGGGGCGCTCATGCCAGCCTCGACGGCTGAGATCCTCCTAGAGTCGTACCGTCAGGGAGCGGAGGAAGACGCTAACCGCGAGGTTCTGATCCGGACCTCTCCCGGTGCGGCTCAACTGATCGGGTCGCAGGCTGCGACCGCGCTGCATCCCGAGAGCCCGCAAGACCTACGAGTCGTCGCGCCTCCCGACCCGCGACAGCTGCGCCGGGAGGTGGAAGGCAACGTGGCGCTGTCGACCGTGTTGCTCAGCATCGTCGCGCTTGCCGTAGGCGCGGTGACGATCGCCAATGCAGCCGCAGCCTCCGTGACGACGCGGGTCGCGGAGATCGGGCTACGTCGCGCGTTGGGAGCTCGCCCGTCACACATCTTCGCGCAACTGGTCGGCGAGACCACGGTCTTAGGCACCATCGGTGGCGCGGTCGGCGTCCTTATTGGCGTAGCGACCGTTGCCACCGTCAGCATTGTGAACCGCTGGAGCCCGGTGCTCGATATGCGCGCCGCGATGATAGCTGTAGCGGCAAGCGCGGCGACAGGACTGGTAGCGGGCCTTTGGCCTGCCGCTCGCGCGATCCGGATCCAACCGGTGTCCGCGCTTCAACGGTGACCCACTTGGCGAATCGCTAACGCCGGGCGTGGTCCCGCGCTCTGGACACCCGCAGCGGGCTTTGTGGCCCGAGGACAGGCAGACGGGGCGTAGGACGATCGGACGGGCTCCTCCCATAGGGAGGAGCCCGTCCGTGTTGCCGCATGGTGTGGTCCGGAGCGCCTCGCCCTGTTCGGCTGGCCCAGGTCAGCGCGGGCGGGGAACCCTCCGCGCCTTCTCGCGGCGCGCGGGCATCGCCGGGTCGGCGACGGTACCAGCGGTCTGCAACCGGAACTCGGTCTGCCTACCGATATCGAATCGGGCGGCGACGCGGGCCAGGACCTTGTCGGCCGGCCGGGCGGCGATTTCGAAGTGCGAGGTCTTCACCGGGGTTAGGTCGCCGCCCCACACGACCGTGCCCTCGCAGTCGGCGAGAATGTCCCGCACGATGGCCTCGTGGTGCGGCCACAGCCGCTCGCTGCCGGCCACCGGGTAGGCGGTCGGGTGCAGGGCGATGGCGGTGCCGGACAGGTAATTCGACTCGAATTCCGCCTGGACCGCGCGCTCCGTCATATGCCCCGTGATTCCGCCGCCTTCACCCGTGTCCAGCGGCGCGATCTCGTAGTGCCAGCGGCGCGCGACGTGCAGCAACATCGCAGCGGCGCTGCCCTGTCGCACTGCAACCGTGGCGTTCGATCCCTCGACCCGGTAGGTGGTGATGGCGGCGGGGTCGATCTTCCAACCATTGGCGGAGACACCACGTGTCCACCGCGCAGGGGCTTTGCCCGCAGCGTTGGCCGGCAGGCTGGGCGCGAGAGCGAGGACGCCGCTGCCTGCGGCAGCCCCGAGGAGACTGCGTCTGGTAACCATGTGGATTCCTAACTAGTCGCTGAGGGCGGATACGCCGGGGTCACTTCCATCGCGCCAAACGTTGTGGTCCAGTCCCCAGTTCGACTGGAACATGTACTCCTTGATCTGGTTGAAAGACCAGTTCGCTGGCAAGGGGTAACCCAGGTTGCCGGAGAAGCCCCAGGACATGCCGGAGACCAGGGACCAGCGGGCGCCGACCTCGTGCGAGATGCGACTGCACACGTTGCGGGACCCGTAGACACCGAAGGTGTATGGGTTACCGTGATTGGAGAGCAGCGCCTTGACGCCCTCGAAGTACGGTTTGATGTTGCTGTCGATCTCCGAGTCCATCGCGTCGTAGTCGACTGCGAAGTAGATGCAGGTGCCGGCCGGGATCCTGTGTTCGAGCGACTTCTGATAGGCGGCCCAAGCCTGGTCGAACCCCTTCTCGTATGTGAAGTTGAACAGCTCTCTCCCGTTGTACTGAAAGATCGGGAAGAACCGCAGCCCAGCGTCGATGATTGTCTGGGGCTCGCCGGGCTTCAGCGCTTTGCCGAGGTAGTACGGGTCCGTCGGCGGCAGATGCTCGTCGAGGTAACGCCCGACGATCCGGTAACCGGCCGACTTCAGTGCGGCTGCGCGGGCGGCGGTGATCTCGGTGATGCAGTCGCAGCCGGTGGCGGGTCGATCCGTGTCACCGCTGGAGACGAGTAGTTGCGCCCACGTCGTGTAGTCGTTGTGCCCTGTTACGGGAATTTGCGAGAAGCGCTGGAATGCCTGCACCCAATTAAGGTGGGTGCTGGTCAGCGTGTCGGTGCCGATGTCCTCCGGGCGGTACATCAACGGCACCTGGGGGTTTCCCGGAAGCATTGTCGGCGAATTGAAGTAGCATGCCGACCGGAACAGATACCTGAGGTCGCCGGTGAGCGTCCCCGAGCCCCTTCCTCTGAGGCCGGACTGGGTGCCGGGACCGAAGTATCCGTTGATGGAGTTGAGCGCGATGCCAATCTCGTACTGGACCGCCATCATGAAGCCCTGCTGGACATCCCGGGAGTAAATGCCGTCGCAGGGGACTAGGCCCATCGCTGGGATGCGGATTCCCGCGACGTAGCGCGAGTTGAGCCTCTTCTGGACGTTCTGGATATTGATGTCACCACCCGGCACAAGCCGGAACTGGTCCATCCGCATCAACGCCTTGACGATGTGCGGCCACATACCAGTCTGGGCGTATGTCAGTCCGGCGTCCCTGTAGAGCTGCTCAAGGGATGTCTGTGAGGCGGGCCCCCAGACGTCGTAGAGCGTGGATGCCCAGTAGCCCTTGCAGAACAGAGCGCTGTTGTAGATGCGAACAAGATTCGGCCGGCCCAACTCTTCGCTCGGCATCTTGTTGCGCAGCCGGACAGCGTCGAACGTGCCGGGTCCGAAGCTCTGGACCGTTGGGGAAATGCCGAGCTCGTGTTGGAGCGCTTGGGTCAGGGAGAGCACCGTGGACCATCCGGTCTTCCCGTTCTCGGGGCACCTGATGTATCCCGGAGCGTTCGCGTACGTGGCGTTGACCCACTTCTGGGCCGCGTACACGTGAACGTCGCCGGCGCCGATCCACGGTGCCGCCGGGTCGATGGTGGATCCCGGCTTGGCGTACATGTGGAGGTGGCCCGGGCACTGGGTGTCGTATTCGTGCGAGTGCGGATAGATCTGGAGGCCGGTCCTTCTGGGAGCCTCCTCGCGAAGATGCTTGATGAGCGCCCGGTACGCCTGCAGCATGGGCTCGCTTGCGGTGTGGTTCAATCGCATTAGGGCGCAGATCGAGTAGAACCCCGCGTTGCGCCCCAGTCCGTTGATATATCCCGGAGCGTTTGCCTCGCCTCGCTCGTAACCCCGGCCCTCGTAGATGTTGCCGTGTTTGCAGATGAGGAAGTTGTAGCCGATGTCTCCCTCGAACTCGTCGTTGCTGGTGTGATTGTCGTATACCTCGGCCACGTCGCGGCGGCAGTCTTCCTCCGTCGGGTAGTCGTTCTCATCGCCACCGCCTCCGCGATAGTGGATGAACACCCCGCCGACCGGGTTCCATTGAGGGTTGCTGCTCGGTATGGGCCCAAAGATGGCGTGGTCGCGCTTTTCCGCAGGTACGTAGGGGGCCCAGGTGGCACGACTGTGGATGGTAATCGGCATTGCTCCTCGTTTCACCCGATGAATCGAGTTGGTAGGGGCAGGGAACGCGACGGAACCAGTCGCACGCGTAGGTCATTAGTTGCAGATCCGCAGGCGGTGCCGGCCTGTTGATCCGCAAAATGGCACCTCAATGCACCACGCAAGGGTTGCCCGAAAGCGAATTATCTTCGGCGCGCTAAGGGAATGTTAGTGCACGATCCACTACGGTGGGGGGCGGCAGATCGGACATAATTCACATTCACGTGAGCTGATCAAACTTGTAGGTGCTCCGGTCGCGGGAGGTGTGCGAGGCCACAGGGTTGAAGAGCGTGTTCGATATGATTGGGATCACGTCCGGGTGGTGGTGCGTCGGGCTTGACGGGCATCTGGGTTGATCGTGGCTGACGCGGCGGGTCGTGTCGGCGATGGGCGTCCCAGGGCGGATGAGTGCCCCGGGAGCCTCGGGGTGGCGTTCGTCGCGGACTTCCGCCGCTCCACGGTGGAATTCACCGTGTTTGTACAGCGGTGCCCATCGCCCTATCATCTGCCCGATGAGCGTCGAGATCGAGCGGGGCAGTTCGAGGCTTCGCACCTGGGTGACGGCTACCCGAGTCGCATGGGTCGGGACCGCCCTGGTCGTGCTCCTGCTGGCATTTCCGATCTATATCCTCGGGCCGGGAGATCACGAACAGAAGGCCTGCGGGAACGCGTTGAGCCTGGATCTGGACCTCTGGGTGGGCCCATCGGACGGGAACTACTGGGAAAGGGCGTACCGGACGTGCAACGCGAAACGTATCGATCGGCTCGGCCAAGCCCTCGGCGTCGTCTCGCTGACGGTCCTCACTGTCACGCTGCTCGGTACGGGTACCCGTCGCAGAGGTGGTAAGGAGTCCTGAGCCGCCAGGACGCGCCAGATCAGGTGGTGGCGAACGCTGCCCGGCGGCGGGTGTCGACCTCGGCTGCCAGCGCCGGTGCCCGATCCAGGGCCTCCGGGTGACCGCAGCCGGCCAGCCAGTTGGCGAGCATCAGGTGGCCGCCCTCGGTGAGCACCGACTCCGGGTGGAACTGCACGCCCTCGATCGGCAACGTCCGGTGCCGCATCGCCATCACCACGCCGGACTCGGTCCAGCCGGTGACCTCCAGCTCGTCGGGGAGCGTCTCGGGCAGCACCGCCAGCGAGTGGTACCGGGTGGCGGTGAACGGGTCGGGCAGACCAGCGAGTACGCCGACCGAGTGGTGCCGCACCTCGGAGGTCTTGCCGTGCAGCAGCTCGGGAGCCCGCGTCACCGTCGCCCCGAACGCCTCACCGATCGCCTGGTGACCGAGGCAGACGCCGAAGATCGGTAGCTTGCCCGCGTACTCCCGGATGACGTCCAGGCAGATGCCGGCGCGGTCCGGGCTGCCCGGCCCGGGTGAGAGCAGGATGCCGGCCGCGCCGACCCTGCCCACCTCGGCGACGTCGATCTCGTCGTTGCGGCGGACCTCGCAGTCCACGCCGAGCTGGCCGAGGTACTGCACGAGGTTGAACACGAACGAGTCGTAGTTGTCGATCACCAGGACGCGCATGGTCACCTGCTCGGGGAGGACGGTGCGGGGTTGTTCTGGTCGGTGTCGTACGGCAACTCGTGCTCGTCACCGGCCGGGGTCTCCCCGGTCACCGCGTCACCGCCGCCCGTCTCCGCGGGGACGCCGGACTCGACCTGCACGTCGTCGAAGGGCAGCAGCGGCTCGGCCCAGGGGAAGGCCACGAACCAGAGCAGGGCCACCGCGGCGGCGGCGAGCAGCACCGAACCGGTCAGCTTGCCGACCAGCCCGAAGGGCAGCTTGCGCCAGATGAACGCGTACATCGGGTCAGCCTCCCAGCTCTGCCGGGCGGCCCGCCGTCTTGGGTTGGGTCCGGTCCAGCTCGGCGTGGATGATCAGGCGCTGGTAGTTGTCGAACTTCGGGTTGCAGGTGGTGAGGGTCAGCATCCGCTTGGTCGGCTTCTTGTCCGGCTGGCCGGGGACCGGCGCCACCACCTCGACCTGCGTCGGCTTGACGATCCGGGACTGCGACACCTTGTAGACGTACCACTCGGTCTTGCCCTCGACCACGATCGCGTCACCGTCGTCGAGTTCGTCGAGCCGCCAGAAGGTGGCCCGGTTGCGGTGGCCGGCGACGGAGAAGTTGCCGACCTGACCGGGCAGCGCGCTGGCCGGGTAGTGGCCAGGGGCATACCGGATGTCGGCCTGGGTGACGCCCTCGACGACCACCCAGTTCTTGTCGAGCTTGGGGATGTAGAGGCCCGCGATCGGCTTGCCGCGCACCGGCGGTGACGGCTTGACGCTCGGGACGGCCGATGGCGCCACCGTCGGGTCGTCGGTCGGGCCCCACGCCTGGGCGAGTTCGTTGCTGAGGTCGTTCTGATGGGCGTCGACGATTGCCGACTTGCCCCAGATCTCGTAGCCGGCGAAGAGCAGCACCACGAGGCCGAAGGTGATCAGGACCTCGCCGGTGATCCGGATGCCGCTACGGATCCGGGAGCCGAGTGACGGGCGGGTGAGTTCCGAGTAGACGCTCTTGTAGCCCTCGCCGGTCTGGTGCGGCCGGAGTTGGACCACCCGTTCGCCGCGCCGGGGGCGGGGAGGTTCGGCGGCGCTCTCGTCCGCACCGGCCGGATCGTCGGTGGTCGGGGTGCGGGGGACGGCGCCCATCAGGGCCGTGGAGTCCATCACCGGGGGCCGGGGCGCGGGCCCGGAGGGCACGGCGGGGATGAGTGCGGTGGCGCCCGGGTCTGCTGCGCGCTCCGGGCCGCGCTCCGAACCGCGGCTGGGCCCGGCCGGGGAGACCGGCGCGCCGCCCGGAGAACCGGTCGGGCGGGTGGAGCGCGGACCGACCTGCGGGAGGAACGCGGTCGGCGCGTCGCCCCCGGACGGGTTCGAGGCGCCGGACGGGTTCGGGTTCACGTCAGGTGGGTTCGAGGCGCCAGGCGGGTTCGAGGGACCGGCGGATGCCGTCGGCCGGGCCGGGGGGTAGGAAGTCGGCGGCGTCGAGGGACCGGACCCTGCCGGCCGCGTCGGAGCGCCGCCGGGCGTACCCGACCAGGTCGGAGCGCCACCGGGACGGCCCGGCGCGGTGCCCGGCCCGGTCGGTACGCCGGGCGGGCCGCTGGGGGCAGGCGGGCGGGTGCTCGCGGTGCCGGGCGCTGGCGGGCGGACGGGGACGTTGCCGGGGACGGCCGGCCGGACCGGCCCCTGATCGGGGGAGGCGGTCGGTCGGCCGGGGCCGGTGGGGGGACGGCCGGACCCGACGTGCGGGCCGGGGCCGGTCGCTGCGGCGTTGGCCGCTGCGGCACCGGGCCAGGGCGGCGGCGCGGCGGGGCCGGGGTGGCCCGAGGCGCGCGACGGGTCGGGTCGGCCAGCGCTCGGCGGGGCCGAGTGATCGGTCCGGGGAGGGTAGTCGGTCCGGGGAGTGTGGTCGGTCCGGGGAGTGTGGTCGGTCCGGCCAGGGCGCGGCTGGGAGGCGCGGTCATCCCAGGGTGCACCGGTGGCGCGCGGCGGCTCGGGAGCGGTCGGCGGGCGGGCCGGGCCGGGCCGGGTGGGCAGCACCGGCTCAGGCCAGTTGCCGGCGGGGGCCGGCCGGCCGGGAGTCGGCTCCGGGCGGCCAGGGGTCGGCTCGGGCCGGCCGGGAGTCGGCTCCGGCCGGTTGACCCTGGGTAGGATGTCGGTCGGTTCGTCGGCCTGGTCCCGGTGTCGCCCGTCGCGCCGCTCGTCCGGGCCGCTCACCTGGGCACCGTCGCCGAGCGCAGGGCGGTCGAGTCCTCGAAGGCCGGGACCGTCACGGTGGAGACGGACTCCTTGTAGCCGAGCTGGTAGTCGTCGACAGCGCCCTTGAACAACCGGACTCCCTCAGAGCTGGCGAGGGCCTGCTGGAGGGCAGCGGGATCGCCGATCGCTACGATCTTGAACGGTGGGGAGTACACCCGCCCATGTAGCAGCAGGGTGTTACCGACGCAGCGTACCGCGCTGGTCGCGAGCACGCGGACGTTCATGATTGACATGGCCTCCGCCCCTCCGGCCCAGAGTGCGTTGACCACCGCCTGGACGTCGCCCTGGTGCACGACCAGGTCGTCGTTGCTGGCGTCGGAGTGAGCCACGTCGTTGTGCTGGGGCGCGTCGTTCAACTCGACCGTGACACCGGTGCCGGTGAGCGCCGTGAACCCGGCCGACTGGAGGCTGCGCTGGGCACGGGTCTGCTGGGCCTGGATCGGGGCGTCCGAGTCGGCCAGGGTGTCGGTGCGATCTTCGATCTCGTTGCGCAGCGTGGCTGCCCGGCGTTCGCTCGCCGCGACCTGCTCCCGGCGCTCCTCGATGAGCTGGTTGAGCTGGGGCCGCCGGTCTTCTCGCAGTGCGGTGCCGCCGGCCGTGGTCGCGGTGGTGGTGAAGAGCAGCCCCGCTGCGGCGGCGATCAGGGGCACGCCGATCGACCAGCCGGGTCGACGTTGCCGTGGTCGCCGGGGCAGCAGTCCGGCGACGGCCCGTCGGAGGACCTTCTGCCAGGAGGCCGCGCCGGATGTGTACTCCACCGAGCGTTCCTTCCGCGTGTCGGGGGCCGGTCCGCCCCGGTTGGGCCGGGTGATGCGAACAGTCCCGCCTTTTTCGGTCACTCCGCGCACCGGCCTGACCCCATTCGTGGTCCAGGCGGCCGATCGGGACTACGCTAGCTGTCGAACATTATTGGCCATGACCGTCGCTTCCGCGCCCGGTTGTCAGGCCGGCCGAGGTCGTCACCCCCTCTGGAGAGCGTCGTGCCCAAGTCCCAGGTCCGCAAGAAGAAGGTGTACACCCCGCCGACGGATGTCCGTCCGACGACGGCGGCGTCGACGCGCAAGCCTAGCCCGGTGTGGTTGCCGGTCACCGCGGTCGCTCTGATCGTCGTGGGCATCGGCTGGCTGGTGGTCTACTACCTCTCCGAGCAGCAGTACCCGGTCGCCTCGTGGCAGTACTGGAACCTCGCCGTCGGCTTCGGCGCGATGGTCGGGTCGTTGGCGCTGCTCTCCCGCTGGCGCTGAGCCGGCGCGGCGCCCACCGCGTCGCAGAGGATTTGGTCATCCCGACGCGCCCCTGCCCGGCACGACCGGGCGGGGCACCCTATGGTGTCCGCAGGCGGCGTGGCCTACTGCGAGATGACTCACGTTACCGCTGGGTAACCTTGCGCGTAGGCTGCACTGTATGACCGAGCGGAGCGAGGTCATCGACCGGTCCGGTCGCAGGTGCGGCGGCGGCGCGATGCCGGCTTCGTCCTGACCCGGCCCCGGTCGCTGTACTGCTCGACAGCAAGCACACCGGGGAGGCCAACTCGATGGGCAGCGTCCAGATCGTCACCACGATCCTCGCGGCCGGCATCACCGCCGTGGCGGTGTGGCTGGCGGTGCGTGCGGTCCTGAAGATGACGGCCGTCATCCGACTCGGGCAGCCCGCCCCGGAGCGGTTCGACGACAAGGCCACCCGCACGAAGACCATGCTGGTGGAGACCGCCGGCCACACCCGGATGTTCAAGTGGGGTGTGGTGGGGGCGGCCCACTGGTTCGTGATGGTCGGCTTCATCGTGCTGTCGCTGCTCGTGCTCGAGGCGTACTTCGAGGTCGTCACCACCGATGGTGGCCTGCCGATCATCGGGCACTGGACGATCTTCGGCCTGGTCACCGAGATCATCGGTGTGCTGGGCCTGGTCGGCATCCTGGTGCTGATGGCGATCCGGCTCCGCAACCGGCCGAGCCGGCCGGGCGGCCGGTCCCGGTTCACCGGCTCCAGCATGTGGCAGGGCTACTTCGTCGAGTGGATCGTGCTGCTGGTCCTGGTCTTCGGGTTCGTGATCCGGGGCTTCAAGGTCGCCACCGACCACTTCGAGTTCCCGTTCTGGGCGACCCCGGTCAGCCACGCGGTCGGCGCGGTGCTCCCCGACTGGCAGGACGGCGTGAGTGTCGCCGCCGCCATCAAGATCATGATTTCGATGACCTGGCTGATCGTCATCTCGCTGAACGTCACTATGGGTGTCGCCTGGCACCGCTTCCTGGCGTTCCCCAACATCTTCTTCAAGCGTGAGCCGGCCAAGCCGGCGGGCTCCGGTCTCGGCGCGCTGCGCCCGATGACGAGCCAGGGCAAGCCGCTCGACTTCGAGGAGGCCGACCCGGAGAAGGACCAGTTCGGCGTCGCCCAGGTCGAGCAGTTCAGCTGGAAGGGTCTGCTGGACTTCAGCACCTGCACCGAGTGCGGTCGCTGCCAGTCGCAGTGCCCGGCCTGGAACACCGGCAAGCCGCTGTCGCCCAAGCTGCTCGTGCTGAGCCTGCGCGACCACGCGTACGCCAAGGCGCCCTACCTGCTGGCCGGCGGTGGCAAGGACCTCACCGGCGAGGAGAAGGCCACCCAGGCGCAGCTCGCCCACCTGGACGTGCTGTCCTTGGCCGAGGGTGACAAGCCGTTGATCGGCACCGCCGAGGAGGGCGGCGTCATCGACCCGGACGTGCTCTGGTCCTGCACCACCTGCGGCGCCTGTGTCGAGCAGTGCCCGGTGGATATCGAGCACGTGGACCACATCGTCGACATGCGCCGCTACCAGGTGCTGATCGAGTCGAGCTTCCCCTCGGAGGCCGGCGTGATGCTGCGCAACCTGGAGAACAAGGGCAACCCGTGGGGTGCCCCGCAGAACACCCGCGAGGACTGGACCAAGGGCCTCGACTTCGAGGTGCCGCGGGTGGGCGAGGTCGACGACTTCGAGTACCTGTTCTGGGTGGGCTGCGCCGGTGCCTTCGAGGACCGGGCCAAGAAGACCACCCGGGCGGTGGCGACCCTGCTCAACGAGGCGGGCGTGAAGTTCGCGATCCTCGGTGAGGGCGAGACCTGCTCCGGTGACCCGGCGCGGCGGATCGGCAACGAGTTCGTCTTCCAGATGCTCGCCCAGCAGAACGTGGAGACGCTGAACGAGGCGTTCGAGGGCCGCGAGAAGACCAAGCGCAAGATCGTGGCGACCTGCCCGCACTGCTTCAACACCCTGGGCAACGAGTACGGCCAGCTCGGCGGCGAGTTCGAGGTCGTCCACCACACCCAACTGCTGGCCCACCTGGTGTCCATCGGCAAGCTCACCCCGGTGCAGCCGGTCGACGGCGGTGTCACCTACCACGACCCCTGCTACCTGGGCCGGCACAACCGCATCTTCGCGGCTCCCCGCGAGGTTCTCGGTGACGCCATCCGGGGTGAGCTCACCGAGATGCCGCGAAACAGCGAGCGCTCCTTCTGCTGTGGCGCAGGCGGCGCCCGGATGTGGATGGAGGAGAAGATCGGCAAGCGGATCAACGTGGACCGGGTCGAGGAGGCCATGGCCACCGGGGCGAAGACCGTCGCCGTCGGTTGCCCGTTCTGCTCGACGATGCTCAGCGACGGGGTCAACGGCAAGGGCGCCGGCGAGCAGGTCGAGGTGATCGACGTGGCGACCGTCCTGCTGCGCTCGGTGAAGCCGGAGGCCCCGGCCGGTGAGCCGGCGGTCGTGCCGACCGCAGGCTGAGGCGTACCCCCGGCGGAAGCTGGACCACGACGGCGGCGGCACCCGTGCGGTGCCGCCGCCGCTCGTTCAGCTGACCGTGGTGGTGACGATGGTCGCGGTGGTCGCGACCATCAGCGCGGCCTGCATCTCGTCGATGGCCTTCTTGGCCGCGGCCGAGGCCCAGTCGCCCGCAGCGATCTCGTTCATCCGGGCCTTCACCCGCTCCTTCGGCAGTTCGCGGAAGAGCTTGCGGTCCAGACCGACCGCCCGGGTCAGGGTGAGCAGCGCCGCCGTCCGCGCGTCGACCGGGCCGCTGCCGGTCAGCGCCGCTGCCATCCGCTCCCGGGCTTCCGTCTCCACCGCCGGCTGGGCTCCGGTCGGCGAGGGATAGCGGGTACGCGGGAAGATCAGCAGCACCCGGTCGGACTCCCGGCGCAGCACCCCGGCGTCCACCAGCCCGTCGAGCACCCGCTCCGGAAGGCCCTTGGCCAGCTTGCCGATCCAGTTCTTCGGCTTGCGGGGCCGTTCGGCCTCCAGCATGGTCAGGGCCTCGTCCAGTAGCGGCACCCCGGTCGGGGCGGGATCGGTCACCACGAGGTGCTTGTCCGTCACCTCCACCCGGCCGGCGAGCGCCAGTTCCAGCAACACCGCGCTGGCGAGGCCGTAGTCGAGGTGTGGGCGCCCGAGCCGGTTGGCGCCGTCGTCGTCGTACGCGAGCAGGACCAGTTCATCGGTGAGTAGCAGACTGTCCATGCCACCACGCTAGCGGGGACCCGCTGCCGGCCCTCCCGTGTCACAATCACGCGCATCGACGGACTTCTGGTTCTAGCGCTGCTGCCGCTTGTCGGTTTCGTGCTGCTGACCGTCGGCAACGCGTTCTTCGTGGTGGCTGAGTTCGCCCTGGTCACCGTCGATCGGGCCGAGATCGACCGGCGGGCTGCCGCCGGTGACGAGGCCGCCCGGACGGTCCGCACGGCGCTGCGCGAGCTGTCCTTCCAGCTGTCCGGAGCGCAGCTCGGAATCACCATCACCGCGCTGCTGACCGGCTATCTGGCCGAGCCGGCCCTGGCCCGGATCTTCACTCCGTTGCTGCGTCCCGTCGCGGGTGACAGCACCGAACGGTTCACCCCGTTCCTGGCGCTGGCCCTGGCCACGCTCATTTCCATGCTCTTCGGCGAGCTGGTGCCCAAGAACGCGGCGCTGGCCCGTCCGATGCCGGCGGCGCTCGCCACCGCCGGCCCGATGCACGCCTTCTCCAGGACGCTCGGGTGGGTGATCCGTGGCCTGAACGGCTCGGCGAACCGGCTGGTCCGGGCGCTCGGGGTGGAGCCGCAGGAAGAGCTGGCGAGCGCCCGTTCGCCGGAGGAGCTGGGCCTGCTGGCCGCCATCTCGGCCCGCGCCGGTGCATTGCCCACGGACACCGCGATGCTGCTGCGCCGCACCATCCGCTTCGGAGACAAGCGGGCGGCCGAGGCGATGACCCCGAGGGTCGACGTGGTCGCGTTGCGCGCCACCGCCACCGTGGCCGAGCTGCTGGAGGCGTCCCGGCAGACGGGGCGGACCCGGTTCCCGGTGTACGAGGAGACTCTGGACCTGGTCACCGGCGTGGCGGGCGTGCCGGACGCGCTGGGCGTGCCGCTTGCCGCCCGGGCGTCGACCATGGTCGGCTCGGTGGCCCGCGAGCCGGTGTTCGTGCCGGAGAGCCTGAACCTGGACGGCGTGTTGGCGGCGTTGAAGGCCGCCGGGGCCGATCTCGCCATCGTGGTCGACGAGTACGGCGGCACGGACGGTGTGGTGACGATCGAGGACCTCGTCGAGGAGTTGGTCGGCGAGATTGCCGACGAGTTCGATCCGGCCAGCGTGGACGACCGCGACCCGGCGGAGCTGACCGTGCCGGGCGGGGAGCGCACGGTGCTGGTCGACGGGGTGCTGCGCTCCGACGAGTTGGCCGAGCAGACCGGCTTCCGGCTGCCTGAGGGCCCGTACGAGACGTTGGCCGGGTTCCTGCTGGCCCGGCTCGGGCACATCCCGCTGGCCGGCGAGACGATCGATGAGGGCGGCTGGGAGTTCACCGTGGTGGAGGTGGAGCGGCACCGGATCGAGCAGGTCCGGGTGCTGCGCCCGGCGGAGCCGGCGACCGATGACTGAGCTGCTGGTGACCGTGCTGTTGCTGCTCGGCAACGGGTTCTTCGTGGGCAGCGAGTTCGCGCTGATCGCGTCCCGGCGGACGGTCATCGAGCCGTTGGCCGCCGGGTCGAAGCGGGCCCGCTGGGCGTTGTCCGCGATGAACCAGATCCCACTGATGATCGCCGGCGCGCAGCTCGGCATCACGGTCTGCTCGCTGGGCCTCGGCGCGATAGCCGAGCCGGCGCTGGCGCACCTGCTGGAGTCGCCGTTCCACGCGGTCGGCCTGCCCGAGCGAGCGGTGCATCCGGTGGCGTTCGTGCTGGCGCTGGGCGTGGTGATCTTCCTGCACACGGTGGTCGGCGAGATGGTGCCGAAGAACATCACGCTGGCCGGTCCGGAGGTCTCCGCGCTGTGGCTCGGCCCGGCGATGCTGGCGTTCTGTGTGGCCACCAAGCCGCTGCTGCTGGCGATGAAGTGGGCTGCCCGCCGGGTGTTGGCGCTCTGGCGGATCGAGACGACCGAGACGGTGAAGACGGTGTTCACCGCCGAGGAGTTGGCCGTGCTGGTGTCGCAGGCGCGTACCGAGGGGCTGCTCGACGCCGACGAGCACGCCCGCATCACCGGTGCCCTGGCCCTGCATTCCCGGACCGCGGCGGACGCGTTGCAGCCGTGGTCGACGGTGGTGACGGTTGCCGAGGACGTCTCGCCCGCGTCGCTGGAGGTGCTGGCGACCCGGACCGGCCGTTCCCGGTTCCCCGTGGTGCAGCGGTCCACCCGGCGTGTGCTGGGCTTCGTGCACGTCAAGGACGTGCTCGGGTACGCCGGGCAGGGTCGCCGGGCACCGGTGCCGGCCCAGGTGCACCGGCCGCTGGCGGTGGTGCCGCCGGACCGTACGCTGGCCGATCTGCTGCTGGCCATGCGCCGCGAACGGCGGCACATGGTGCTGGTCAGTGACGGCCGGCGCCCGCTCGGCGTGGTCACGCTTGACGATGTATTGACCGCAATCGTTGGCTAATGGAGCAACACCGTTGGTGTGCAAGCAGTTGCGCGACAGTGATGGTGACGCAGTCCGCCTTGATTCCGGTCCGGCGCTTCCCTAGTGTTGGGCACCGACCGCTGTGGGTCGTCTGCCTCGGCCCTTCCCTCACGCGAGGCGCCCGGCGGTCGGTTGTAAAGGAGTCGATGCCGGTGGCAACCGTGCCCCCTCATCGTCACGCCCCGGGGCTGTCCGTTCGACCGGGCGGTCTACGCCGGGTCGCCCACCGCCTGCTCGTTCTGGTCGCCGCCGCGGCCGTCGGCGCCGGCATGCTCGCCGTTCCGGCGCAGGCTGAGCCCACGGTCGACGAGATCGAGGCGCAGATCGACAAGAAGTGGGAGCAGTTGGAGCCCACCATCGAGCAGTACAACAAGGTGCGGGCGGACCTGAAGGTCAACCGCAAGAAGTCGGCCGACCTGCAGAAGAAGATCGAGCCGCTGGCCCTGCAGAGTGAGTTGGCGCTCAACCGGGTCGGTGACCTCGCGTCCCGCTACTACATGTCGGGCCCGTCGCAGGAGATCGGCGCGCTGCTGGTCAGCGCCAAGCCGGACACCCTCACCGAGCAGCTCACCCTCCTCGACCGACTCGCCGCGCGTGAGCGCAAGGAGGTCGAGGGCGTGCTGGCCGTCCGGGCCAAGTACGACGCCGAGAAAGAGAAGCTCGACGCGCTGATCGGCACCCAGACGAAGCAGCAGAACGACCTGGCGGCCAAGAAGAAGCAGATCGACGTCGAGATCAAGAAGCTCGAGGCGTCGCTGCCCAAGACCACGGTCAAGACCACGGGCTGCCCCACCATCAACGGTGTGGTCAACGTGGCGGCCCAGAAGGCGATCAAGACGGCCTGTCAGCAGGTCGGCAAGCCGTACGTCTGGGGTGCCACCGGCCCGAACTCGTTCGACTGCTCGGGCCTGACCCAGTACGCCTACAAGTCGGCCGGGATCAGCCTCACCCACCACACCGGCAACCAGTGGAACGAGGGCAAGGCCATCTCGCGGGCCGACGCCCGTCCCGGTGACCTGGTGTTCTTCTTCAGCGACCTGCACCATGTCGGCCTCTATCTGGGTAACGACCAGATGGTGCACGCCCCGCGCGCCGGTAAACCGGTGCAGGTGGCAAGCATCAACCACATGCCGGTCGCCGGGTTCCGCCGACCCGGCTGATCCCCACCAGGCACGACGACGGCCCCCGGTCACCGACCGGGGGCCGTCGCGGTTTTCAGCGGTACGCCGGTCAGCGCGGCGCGCCCACCGGGGATGGCAGCACCTGCACGTCGGCCAGGTTGACGTACATGATGCGGTGGCCGAACTGGATCTGCACGTACCTGTTCTCGCCGCGGATTACCGTCCAGTCGCCGGGCGAGGAGCCGTCGACCGTGCTGGCCCGGTAGTACTCACCGGGCAGCACCGCGCCGACGGCGTACCGCTGCCCGGCGGCGAGGGTGTACTGCAACGGCGAGATCGCCTGGTAGGGCACACCGGCCGGGTAGGCGGCCTGCTCCGGGTACGCCCGCCCGTACACCGGAATGGTGGCGCGGCCGGGCTTCGGGGTGACCACCACGCCGACGGTCCAGGTGGCGGTCGGTGCGGTCTTCGGGTTGTGGAACCAGGCCCGCTGCCCGAGGTACCAGATGGCCGTCCAGTCACCCTGCCGCCCGGCCAGCGCGTACGTCTGGCCGGCGGAGGCGCGGGCGCCGTGGTCCGACACCTCCATCGTGTTCGGGGTGCCGTCGGGGCGCAGCGCGATGTCGTTGACCAGTGGCGCGTCCGCGGCCGGTGCGGTGCGCAGCACCACCGACGACGATCCGCGCGGCGGGCACGGAACGCCGGGGGTGACGCATCCAATGAACGCCGGCTGGTTGGTGGCGTAGTCCGGGTCGATCCGGACCAGGCCGGTCGCCGGGGTGCCGGTGTCCAGGCGCGGCGCGTGCAGCAGGTCGAAGTAGTGCGTCCAGTCCCAGTACGGTCCCGGGTCCCAGTGCATCCCGCGCACGGTCGACGCGGTGGTGCCGGGCACGTTGTCGTGGCCGATGATGTGCTGGCGGTCCAGCGGGATGCCCAACCGCAGCGCGAGGTGTCGGACGAGCTTCGCGGATGTCCGGTACATCGCCTCCGTGTACCAGGTGCCCTGCGCGGCGAAGCCCTCGTGTTCGAGCCCGATCGACTTGGCGTTGACGTACCAGTTGCCGGCGTGCCAGGCGACGTCCTTGGTCCTGACGTGCTGGGCGATGTGCCCGTCCACCGAGCGCAGCGAG
Organism: Micromonospora sp. NPDC047527; assembly: GCF_040643015.1. Lineage (NCBI taxonomy): Bacteria > Bacillati > Actinomycetota > Actinomycetes > Micromonosporales > Micromonosporaceae > Micromonospora > Micromonospora sp. NPDC047527. The sequence continues at coordinate 299,473 of NZ_JBEYTK010000002.1, forward strand.
TAGTGCCAGCTCACGTACGTCGGGTCCTGGACGAGGTTCAGGGTGGTCGCCCAACTCGCCTCGGTGTCGTGGATGACGATGTATTCGATCTTCTGCCGGGCGGGCCGGTCGGAGAGGTCGTGGTTGCCGTAGTCCCCGTCGCCGAACGCCTCGTACGGCGCGGGAATCCATTCACACGAGATGGTGCGCGGGCACTCCAGACCATCCGGGCGGGCGAGCTTGCGCAGACCCAGCCGGTCCAGCCAGGAACGCTCCGGCCGTACCGTGCGGGCTGGCAGCGTGACCCGCTGACCGTCGTCGGTCACCCGGGACTCGCCCGCGCCGATGGTGGTGAAGACCTCGTCGGCGAAGGCCGCCGCGGCGTCGGCGCTGTCCGCGCCGGCGTAACGGGCCACCGCGCCGTACCAGGCGGACGGGTCGCTGCCGGCGCCGACCGGCGCGCCCAACTCCCGTTGGTACGCCGCCAGCAGCGCCGCCCCGCCGCGGATGTTCACGTTGGCGTCGGTGCGTAGCGAATCGGGGGCCGCGCCGGTCAGCGCGGCGGCGGCGTCCACGGTCTGCAGGGCCGCGCTGGGCGGCTCGGAGTCTGCGGTGTGGCGGGGTGCCAGCGTGGTACGCGAGTCGTCGCCGCGCGGGTCCTCGGTGCCGGCGTCGTGGTGGCCGCGTCCGGGCAGGGCGGTCACGTGCCGGGCGTCGGTCAGGTGCATCGGGCCGTAGCCGCCGCTGGTGCTCGGTGTGCCGGCGTTGCTGTCCCAGCGGGACTCCAGATAGGAGACGCCGAGCAGCACGGCGGTCGGTACGCCGTACTCGCTGGCTGCGGCGGCGTACTGCTGCTGGCGGTCGGCGGTGGGTGCGGCGGCGGCCGGACCGGCGGGCAACGGTAGTGCGGTCGCGGCGACCACGGCGGTGACCAGCAGTGCGTGCCGGCCGGACGACAGGGTTGGATGGCGCATCGAACCCCCTAGATTGCGTGGGTAAGGGTGAGGCCACCCTCCCGCCGGCCGGGAGTCGGCGTCAATACCTTTCCTCGTATGGACACACTCAGAAGGAAACTTTCGCCCACGGTCCGTGACCCCTCCGGATCGGTACGGAGTGTCACGGCCCCACGGGTTGCGGATTGGTAACGGCCGTCTCTACTCTGGTCATTTGTCGGCCCGGTGGCAGGTCTGCCCGTCCCGGGCAGTAACGGACCGACACCGCCGAGTCGCTTCCGAGCGAGCCGGGGACCCAGGTTCCTCGGGGTGAATCCGCAGTCACTGCGGTAGGGCGCCGACTTCCCGCCCGAACCCGTCAGCTAACCCGGTAGGCGGTCAGGAAGAAGGAGTACGGAACCCCGGTGGCACTTCATGCCCCGCGGCCGTCGTCCGGGCGGTCGGCGTCAGCCGACCCGACACCGACCGTGCCGCGTCCACGCTGGTCCCGCTTCACCACCGCCTTCGCCGCCCTGGTCGGCGCCGCCGTTGTCCTGACCGGCAGCGCCACGGCGGCCCACGCGGACCCGTCCGTCGCCGAGATCGAACGCCAGATCGACGCCGACTGGAACAAGCTCGAACCGATCATCGAACGGCACAACGCCACCCGCACCGACCTGGCCGCCAAGCGCAAGCAGGCCGACGCCCTGGCCGCCCGGATCGCTCCGCTGGAGCGCCAGGTCGACGCCGCGATGGACAAGGTCAGCGCCCTGGCCGTCCGCGCGTACATGGGCGAGAACGTCTCCACCGTCAACGCCATGCTCGGCAGCCGGTCACCCAGCGAGATGGTCGGCCAACTGGAGATGCTCGACCGGTTCGCCCACAACCAGCAGCAGGACGTACAGCAGGTGTCCGACCTGCGTGACGAGCTGGCCCGGCAGAAGGCGCCGCTGGACGAGATGGTGGCCCAGCTGACCCTGACCGAGGCGCAGTTGGCGGCGAAGAAGAAGCAGATCAACGGGGAGATCGACCGGCTACAGAAGCTGCGCCTCAAGGTGTACGGCAACGGCGGCGGCGGTCCGCTGCGTCCGGCGCCCTGCCCGGCCAGCTACCCCGGCGGCGGCGCGGGCACGGCGGTCAAGTTCGCCTGCGCCCAGATCGGCAAACCCTACGTGTGGGGCGCCGAGGGCCCGAACTCGTACGACTGCTCCGGGCTGATGCTGGCCGCGTGGGCCAAGGCCGGGGTGTCCCTGCCGCACAACGCCGCGCAGCAGAGCCGGGTGACCAAGGACGTCAGCCGCGCCGATCTGCGCCCCGGTGACCTGGTCTTCTACTACAGCGACATCCACCACGTCGGCATGTACGTCGGCAACGGCTGGGTGGTGCACGCGTCCCAGGCCGGTCAACCCGTCAAGATGAAGAAGGTCGACGACGGCCCGATCCACAGCTACGGCCGCCCAGGCTGAACCTCTGCTGGTCGAGGGCCCGTCGCGATCCGTCGCGGCGGGCCCTCGTCGTTGACCCGACCCTCAGCGGGTCGGCCAGGCCCGCCAGTTCTGCCAGGAGCGGCTCGGCGTCGGCCCCCGCTGACCCTGGTAACGCGAGCCGTAGACCACCGAGCCGTACGGGTGGTCGGCCGGCGAGGAGAGCCGGAAGATGCAGAGCTGCCCGATCTTCATGCCCGGCCAGAGGGTGATCGGCAGGTTCGCCACGTTGGACAGCTCCAGCGTCACGTGACCGGAGAAGCCCGGGTCGATGAAGCCGGCGGTGGAGTGGGTGAGCAGGCCGAGCCGGCCCAGGCTGGACTTGCCCTCCAGGCGGCCGGCCAGCTGGTCGCCGAGCGAGATCACCTCCAGCGTCGAGGCGAGCACGAACTCGCCCGGGTGCAGCACGAACGGCTCGCCGTCGGGCACCTCGACCACCGAGGTCAGGTCGTCCTGCTGCATGGCCGGGTCGATGTGCGTGTAGAGGTGGTTGTTGAAGACCCGGAACAGCCGGTCGAGTCGTACGTCGATGCTGGACGGTTGGACCAGAGTGGGCTCGAAAGGGTCCAGGCCCAGCGCGCCGGCCTTGATCTCGGTGACCAGGTCGCGGTCGGAGAGCAGCATCGGACCACCATAGCGAGGCACGCGGTGACCAGCGTGTCGAGGTCGCTCTTCGTACATTTGTTCGATAGAATGCCGGCATGGCTTCCTGGTCCGATTTCGCCGCCGACGAGCCCCGACTCGCCGACGGGATCCGCGTTCTCCTGCAGCAGTACGGGCCGGGCTTCGGCTACCTGGCCACGGTCCGCGCCGACGGCGGTCCCCGGGTCCATCCGGTCTCCCCGGTCATCACCGACGAGGGTCTGTTCTGCTTCATCATCGACTCGCCGAAGCGCCGTGACCTGGAGCGGGACGGCCGCTATGCGCTGCACTCGTTCCCACCGGAGGAGAGCGACGACGAGGCTTACGTGGCGGGGCACGCCTGGCCGGTGACCGATCCGGCGCGGGTGGCCCGGCTGGCGCAGACCGCCCGAGCGGAGCCGCAGGTCGACTGGCGGCTCTTCGAGTTCACCGTCGACGTGGCGATGCTGACCCGCCGCGAGCACCACATCACGGGCATTCCTGGTCTCCCGCCGAGCCGTCCGGCCGTTCGGGTCTGGCTCGACCCGCACGCCCCGACGGCTGCGGCGCCGCTCGGCGTACCCCAGGCACGCCCGACCCGTCTCAGCCGTGACGTCCAGTGCACGGCCGCCTGACCACCGCCCGAAGACGCCGGTGCCGGCTCCGTCGTGACGGAGCCGGCACCGGTGGTACGCGGAGAAGTTAGGCCGCGCGGTACGCGTTCCAGGCGGTCAGCATGCGGCTGGCCTGTCCCGGGGTGAACTGATACATGCACGAGTCGTAGGTGTAGTCCATGAAGTTGGTGATCGGGTCCAGCCCGGCCGCCGAGCAGGTGTTGCGCCCGGTCGGGCACTGGTAGGCCGGCGACGCCTCGGCCGGGGTGTCGCTGACGCTGTCACCCGAGCCACCGCAGCCACCCTGGAAGGTGTGGTAGAGGTTCAGCCAGTGACCCACCTCGTGGGTGCCGGTGTCGCCCTGGTTGTAGTTGGTGGCGGTGCCGCCCGGCAGCGACTCGTTCAGCGCGACCACGCCGTCCATGCTGCTCAGGTTCCGCTGCGGGAAGGTCGCCCAGCCCAGCAGGTTGTTGCTCAGTTCGCCGAGGTAGATGTTGAGCGTGTTCTTGCCGCCCACCCGCAGCGAGGACTTCATCGACCGCTCCGCCGACGAGCCCTGCACGATCGGGTACCACGATGGGTTCGTCACCCGGTTGATCTTGTCGAGGCGGAAGGCGAACGCGGTGACCGCGCCGCCGGTCGCGCCGGCGTACGCCTGGTTGAGCACGTTGATCTGGGCGGTGACCAGCGAGTCCGGGATGTTGCCGCCGGCCCGGGTGCTGTTCTCCTGGATCACGTGCACCACCACCGGGATGGTGACGGTGGCCAGTGCCGTCGCGCCGGCACCCGTGCGGAAGTTGGCGCGCTCCCGCAACGCCGCCGCGAGGTCGGCTTCCCGGTCGCGGACCTGGTCGGCGGTCAGTTCGTTCGGGTCGTGCTTGGCCGCACCGCCGGGCCTCATCCGGGCGTTGGCGTGGCTGTCGGCCGGCTCCACGCAGGCGCCACCAGGCGCTGCCGAGAGGGCTGAAGCAGCCGGCACGACACCTACGGCGGCGGTGCTGAGCAGCAGCGCGAGGGTTGTCGACGCGACACCGGCGGCACGCCGGGTCAGCAGGTTGGGACGGAGTCCCATGGGCCCACCTCTTTCTGGCGGCGCGGCAGGGGGTGTGTCACGCCATGGCGGAGAACGTGTGGCAGACGTTACAACCCATCGATGCATTTGAGAACGGCCATATGTTGCCGTGAGGAAACTTCTTGCTGGCCGCGTCCCGCTGTCGGCACGCGGGGATGCCTGGGTGCACCGGCTCGGCGACTCGGGTACAGTGGTGCCGCCCGCGGGTGTAGTTCAATGGCAGAACATCAGCTTCCCAAGCTGACAGTGCGGGTTCGATTCCCGTCACCCGCTCCACGATCAAGGCCCAGGTCAGGACACGTTCCCGACCTGGGCCTCATCCGTTCCGGCCACGTCTTCGGCTTGCTGTGCCCGGTCACGGCCCTTATTGATCCGCGCACGGAGACTGCCCGGCAGTTGCGGGAGCGCTGGACGTTGGGTGGCAGCGTTATACATCTCCTGCGCCTCCGAGGGCTGCCGATCTACCCGATGACTATCCGCCATGCTGCATAGGTGATCCCGATGAGCAGCGCCGCCGCTAACGCGAGCCGGAACAACGAGAGGGTTCCTGTCAACTCGCTGTTCAGTGACTCCACAGCGCCAGGGAGTTCCGGTATCGATGAAGGTCGGAATACCAAGGCGCCGACACGCCCCTCAGGGACCGGGATGGAATTGCGGACTCGTCGCCCCGGGCTTCCGTTGCGACGAGGCACCCAGGCCACGACGTCGACGGCGCCGGCTCGGACGGCGACGTCGTACGGATCCCACCCGGGCAACTGATACTCGATGTCCTCGACGGCGACGACCGGGGCGGCGTCGTTGGCATAGGTGTCACCGTCGAGCCACCACTCGGGCTTGACCGGAATGACCCGAAGCACGCCTTGCTCCGACGCGATTGGAACCGAGACAGGTGCGGCCTCTTTTGCAACCAGGTCGCGAACCAGTTCCGGGGTGAGCGCTTTGTTGGGTACGAAGAACAGCTTCGCGGCCAGGTTCGGCCCCACGACGGCCATGAGCAGGAGCAGCGTGACGAGCAGTGCGCCGCCGTACGCGAGATAGAACCCGATCATGGCCAACAACCGACCGACAAGCCACGTGTCGCGAAAATGCTCGGCAAGCACAATGAGGCCGGCCGCCGATCCGCCGAAGATGACGAGGACGGCCGGTATGCCGACGGCAGCGTTGGCAAGAACCCTCCGGCCGGCTCCCATGCCTCCGACCCTAACGATGGTCAGCAACGCGCTCCGCCGTCATCGGTGATGCGGCCTCCGCGTGCCCGGTTCGTGCGCGATGAAGGGGCCAAGCCGGGTCAACGGCAACGCGGTCACGGCCAGAGCCCTCGATGTTCCACACCCGAGGACCGCGCCGCGGGCCATTACCTGAGTGGTCGCACCGGATAGTGTCCGGTTGGAGGTGGTCGCGTGTTCACCGAGGCGTTCCCCATCGTGACGACGACAGACCTGCCACGGCTTATCGCGTTCTATCGGGACGTTGTCGGCTTCGAACTGACCTACCGATTTCCCGAGGAGGGCGAGCCGGAGTTCGTCGCGCTCCGGTTGGGCAACAGCGAGTTGGGCCTGGCCTCCGACCCGAACGCCGGTGACCCTGCCCTCTCGCGTCGTTGGGAGTTGTGCGTCTACGCCGACGACTGCGATGCGGCCGTGGACGTGCTGCGGGTGGGCGGCGGGACGATCATTGAGGAGCCGGTCAGCCAGCCGTGGGGTGAGCGGTCCGCCCGCGTCACCGATCCCGATGGCAACCGCATGCTGGTGCTTTCCCGCCTCTCGTAGATGGTGTTGGGACCGCCCCGGTCCGGGCCGACGCTGTCCAAGATCTGGAGCGGCAGGCCGCCGTCGAGCGCGCCGTCGACAGGCGGGTGCCTCGCCTGTCGACGGCGGTTGCCTAACGCATCAGCGCGTCACCGTCGGCCCGCCGCCGCTGCCCCGGTCGTCGAGCACGAGCGGGGCGCGACCGCCCACCGCGTACCGGATGTGGGTGACCTCCGGTGTGGGGATGACCCGGGTGGGCGTCAGCTCGATCGCCTCCTTGTCGCCCAGGTCGAGGTCCGCGTCGAGCAGCCGCAGGCCGGTGCCGAGCACGACCGGTACGACGTGCAGCTCCAACTCGTCGAGCAGACCGGCCTTGAGCACCTGCCGCACGAGGCTGCCCCCGCCGGCCACGGCGACGTCCTTGCCGCCGGCCACGGCGCGTGCCTGCTCGACGGCGCTGGCCACGCCATCGGTGACGTACGTGAAGCTGGTGCCACCTTCGCGCAACAGGGTCTGACGCGGGCGGTGGGTGACGACGAAGACCGGCGCGCGGAACGGCGGCTCGTCGCCCCAGGGGATCTCACCCCCGTCGGCCATCCGCCGGCCCATCACGTACGCGCCGGCCGCCCCGAACGACTCGGCGACGATGTCGGAGTTGGTGTCCTGCTCGCCGCCTTCGAAGCCCAGCCGTTCGCGCCACGCCATCGCGTGGGTTACCCAGCGGGTGACCCGGAAGAAGCCGGCGGCCTCGGCCGAGTCGATCCAGTTGCCGTCGCCGGTGAACTGCGGGCCGGCGTAGAACCCGTCCACCGACACCGACAGCTGAGCGGTCACCTTCGTCATCTCGCATCGTCCCCTTCGTTGGCGGCACCCGCCCGGGTGCCTGCTCGCCGAGAGGTCGAAGCCGGCCCCGATACCCCCTACAGGACAACCATGTGACGTGGGACACATGCCTACCGAGCGGTCTGGCCGGCGTTGGGATCAGCCTTCGCCACGTACCACATGCCGGCGCGCTCGGGGTCGCTCAGCCAGCGCATGTGGGGAACCTCGTCGGGGCGGGGCCGCCAGTCGCGGTAGGGGGCGAGAGCCACCCGCCAGGCGATCACCGCGAAGATCAACGCACCCGGGCCGACCAGCCAGAGCAGGGCGTCGCGCCGCCGGTAGGAGGCGTACGGCGCGAGCCAGGCAGTCATCACCACCGGCACCACGAGGAAGCTGACATCGGCTACCGGTCCGTCGCCGAACCGGACCTCGACCAGCTCGCGGACGAGCAGGGCTGGCACCACCGCCGCCAGCACGATCACCGCCGCGACGGTCGTGCGGGCCCGCCGCCCCAGGGGCGCGCGTACAGCGGATGGTTCGACGGACATGTCCGGAGGGTACGGCTCGACAGGCGTGGTGAAACTACGTCTTACGGTCGCGGTCCTCGGTACGGCAGGGTGGCGCTGTAGACCACGTTCGTGGTGGTGCTGCCGAACGCCGCCAATTCGTCGATGACTCGTTCGAGGTGGGCCATCGAGGTCGCGGCCACCTTGAGTACGTAGCAGTCGTCGCCGGTGGTGCGCAGGCACTCCAGGATCTCGTACCGCTCGGCCAGCAGTTGCCGCAGCGGTTCGTGCCGGCTGCCGGGATACTTCAGCCGCACCACCGCGAGCACGGCGAACCCGACCTTCGCCAGGTCGACCTCTGCCCGGTAGCCGCTGATCACCCCGGTCGACTCCAGCCGCTTCACCCGCTCGGTGGCCGCCGACGAGCTGAGGTTGACCCGCCGGCCCAACTCGGTCAGCGGGAGCCGGCCGTCGTTCTGCAGCTCGCCGAGGATGGCCCAGTCGACGGCATCGAGATTGACGGTCATCGGGGCAAACTACCGGCAGATCCTCGGCGAAAGCCAGTGAACGCCGGCAGTAGTCCGTTCACAATTGGGACATCGCCTCGATAGCGTTGGGCGGTGGAAATTGGGGTCAACGTACCGAACTTCGCCCCGGGCACTGACCCCGAGGTGCTGCGCCGCTGGGCGCAGACGGTGGAAGGTCTGGGCTTCGATCTGCTGCTGGTCTCGGACCACATCGTGATCACGCCGGACGTGGCCGAGCAGTATCCTGCCCCGTTCTACGAGCCGTTCACCACGCTGTCCTTCCTGGCTGGGGTGACCCGCCGGGTGAAGCTGGGCACCACCGTCCTCATCGTTCCGTACCGGCACCCGCTGCTGACCGCGCGGATGGCGGCGAACCTCAACCGGCTCAGCGGCGGCCGGCTGGTCCTCGGCGTCGGGGTCGGGTGGGCCCGGCAGGAGTTCGAGGCGCTCGGGGTGCCGTTTCGGCAGCGTGGCGCGCTCACCGACGAGTACCTGCGCACCATCCGTGAGGCGTGGCGGGACACCGCCGACTACGCCACCCCGCCGATTCCGATCTGGGTCGGCGGCAACAGCGACGCCGGCATCCGTCGCGCCGTGCGTCTCGGGGACGCCTGGCATCCACTGCGGTTCACCCTGGACTGGTTGACCGACGCCGTTGGGCGGCTGCGGGCGAGCGCGGAGGAGTTGGGCCGGCCGGTGCCGGCGCTGGTTCCGCGGATCGCACTCCGGATGACCGACGAACCGGTCACCGACCCGGCGCGGCTCGCCGGGATCGGCACCATCGGGCAGATCGCCGCCGATCTCGACCGGCTCCGGCTGCTCGGCGCGCGGACGGTGGTGCTCGACCCGTTCAACGGCGACGTCACCGAGATCCGCGAACCCGAACGGGCCTGGCGGGCGCTGGCAGCCGTCGCGGCCCTGCGCCACACCATCACCGACCAACGATCCACGGAGGATTCATGACCCCCGACGACGAGACGTTTCTCCGGCGCGCGATCGACATCGCCTACCGGGCCGGTGCGGCCGGCGAGCGGCCGTTCGGCTCGCTGCTGGTCGGCCCTGACGGCGACGTGCTGATCGAGGACCACAACACGGTGGTCTCCGAGGTCGACATCTCCGCCCACCCGGAGTTGAAGTTGGCCCGCTGGGCGGCCCGGGAGCTCGCGCCCGAGGCGGCGGCCGGAACCACCATGTACACCAGTTGCCAGCCGTGCCCGATGTGCGCCACGGCAATCGACCGCTCCGGCCTGGGGCGGGTGGTGTTCGCCCTGTCCGCCGAGCAGTTCGAGAGCGTCAAGCCGGCCACTCCGGTGCCAACCCCGGTCCCGTACGAGGGGCCGGCCCTGTTCGAGGAGGCCCGCCGGCCGATCGAGGACCACTACTGACATCGGGCCCGTCGGGCGCATGGTCGGATGGCCAGGTCGGCGCGGCTAGGCTGGCGGTCATGCGGATTGGCATCGTGATCCTGCCGGACCAGCGGTGGGCGGAGTCGCAGCGTCGCTGGCGGCAGGTCGACGAGTGGGGCTTCGACCACGCCTGGACGTACGACCACCTGGGCTGGCGGGATCTGGTGGACGGCCCGTGGTTCGACTCGATGGCCACGTTGACGGCCGCCGCCACGGTGACCTCTCGGATCCGGTTGGGCACGCTCGTCGCGTCGCCGAACTTCCGGCACCCGGCAGCGTTCGCCCGGCAGATCACCACGGTGGACGACGTCTCGGAGGGCCGGCTGCTGCTCGGCCTGGGCGCGGGCGGCATCGGCTTCGACTCGGCGGTGCTCGGCGGCGAGACGCTGCCGCCGCGCCAGCGGGTCGACCGGTTCGCCGAGTTCACCGAACTGCTCGACCTGATCCTGCGCCAGGACGGCACCACCTGGCGCGGCGACTGGTTCGCGGCGGTGGACGCCCGCAACAACCCCGGCTGCGTGCAGCAGCCCCGGGTGCCGTTCGTGGTGGCCGCGAACGGCCCGCGGTCGATGCGGTTGGTGGCCCGGTTCGGCCAGGGTTGGGTGACCACCGGCACCGACGCCGACGACGTGCAGGGCTGGTGGGCCACGGTGTCGGCGCTGTCCGCCCGGATGGACCGGACGTTGGACGAGGCCGGCCGTGACCCGGCCACCCTGGACCGCTATCTCTCGTTGGACGCCGCGCCGGTGTTCTCGCTCAGCAGCGCGCAGTTCTTCGCCGATCAGGTCGGCCGGGCCGCCGAGTTGGGCTTCACCGACGTGGTGACGCACTGGCCGCGCGCCAGCAGTTGGTACGCCGGCGACGAGGCCGTCCTGGTGGACGTGGCGACCCGGCTGCTGCCTCAGCTACGCGGCTGAGCCAGCCGGACCTGTCGGACGGGCGTTTAGTGCGCCAACGGCTGCGACAGCATCACGATCTTCCCTTGGGCGCGGCGGCTCTCGCTCAGCAGGTGGGCGGCGGGGGCCTCCGACAGTGGGAACGATGCGGCGACCGGCACCCGGAGTCGTCCCTCGTCGGCGAGCGTGGCGGCGATTCCGAGTCCGTGTAGCGCCATCGGGTCGGCTGGTGCGCCGACCATCGCGCTCGCGTCCGAGCCCGGTGCCGTGTGGGACATGTGGACGCCGTGTGCCGCCGCGCCGAAGTCGGCGATCGTCACAACGCGCGCCGGGTCCCCGGTGATCGCGATCAGGTCTGGCAACGCACCACCGGCGCAGTCGAAAACGGCCTGCACTCCGCGCGGTGCGAGCGCGGCGACCCGGTCGCCCATGCCTGGACCGTAGGTCGTCGGAGTCGCGCCCAGCGACCGGAGGAACTCGTGGTTGCGCTCGCTCGCCGTACCGATGACGGTGGCGCCACGAGCGACGGCGAGTTGGATCGCGATCGTGCCGACGCCGCCGGCCGCGCCGTGCACGAGCAGCGTGTGCCCCGCGCCCACGTCGAGTCGGTCGAGAACCCGGGTCGCCGTCTCGATGTTCCCCGCCGCGCCGCCGGCCTCCGCCCAGCTCCACCCCGTCGGCTTGGTTGCCCAGGCGACGAGGACGGCGTGTTCGGCGTTGGCTCCACCGAGGCGGGCCATGGCCGTCGTGCCGAACACCTCGTCACCGAGTTCGACACCGGTGACGCCGTCACCGATCTCGTCGACCACTCCGGCGGCGTCGTAACCGGTGGTGTGCGGCAGCGTCAGGGGCACCTGGTCGCGCAGCATGCCGGATCGGACGTACGTGTCCGAGGGCGTGACACCGGATGCGCGTACCGAAATGCGGATCTCGCCGGGACCGGCGTGCGGTGCCTCCACCTCGACGAGGTGCAACACGTCGGCCGGCCCGTACTCGGAGAATTGAACAGCTCTCATGCGGCCGACGGTAATGGAACACCCCGTCCGGATAGCTAAAGTGAGAGGGGTGACAGAGCAAGTGACCCAGAAGATGCGCTCGGACGCCCGCGCCAACCGGGACCGGATTCTCGAGGTCGCCCGCGCGGCGTTCGAGGCAGGCGGCCTTGAGGTGTCGATGCGGGAGATCGCGCGACGGGCGGAGGTCGGCGCGGCGACCCTCTACCGGCGCTTCCCGACCAAGGAAGCGCTGATCATGGAAGCCTTCGCCGAGCAGATGACGGTGTGCTCCGCCATCGTCGACGAGGGCATCGCCGCAGCCGATCCCTGGCAGGGTTTCTGTCTGGTCGTCGAGGAACTGATGGCGGTGCACGCCCTCGACCGGGGATTCACCGCCGCTTTCCTGGCGCAGTTCCCGGAGCCCGCGGCCTTCAACGTCGCTCGCGACCGGACGGTGCGCGCACTGCTGCAGCTCATCCGCCGCGCCAAGGAGTCCGGTGAGCTACGCGCGGACTTCGTCGTAGAGGACATTGTCATGGCGATGATGGCCAACGGCGGCATCCGGGCCGACTCCCGCGCCGCGACTCTCGCGGCCTCCCGCCGCTTCGCGGCATTGATGATCCAGTCGTTCCGGGCCCGCCCGGTGCTGTCGCCGCTGCCTCCGGCGGCCCGGCTCCCGCTGACCCCCCGGTGGGGCGACAGCGCCCGCGGTGCGAACCGCAGGGCTGGCCGCGAGGCGGCGGCGCTGGCGGCCAGGGGCGATCAGGTGCCGAGGTCGCCGCTGGCCACGCCGCCCTCGCCGCCGGAGACCAGCCGCAGGCGCAGGCAGACGATCGGGGTGTCGTCGTCGACCGGGGTGCCGAGCCGCGCCCAGTAGGCCGCATGTCCAGCCCGCCACTCCTCGATCGAGCGGTCACCCTCGCCTTCGGCACGGGCGAAGTCCCACGGCACGTCGGCGAAGCGGACCACCTCGACGCCGGTGATCTCCACGACGCCGGCCAGCGCATCGTCGTCGTCGACCAGCGCCAGCCGCTCGCCGACGTGCTCCAACTCCTCGCCCTCTTCGGCGTACTCGGCGAGCCGGCCGGCCGTCGCGGTCTTCACGCCGGCCAGCACCAGGGTGTTCAGGGTCGCCCGCAGCTCGCCAGGGGTGCCGAGGGCGAGGGCGCGCAGTTCACCGATCCGAGGCCACATCCTGCCGAGGCTAGGTCAGCACGGCTCCGCCGTCGCCGGATTTCGCCCGTCCGGCTCAACTCCCCCAGCGGGCGGGGTCACGCCGGGAGGTCCGTGCCGGCGACGAGGCCACGGATCCGCAGCTCGGTGGCGACCTCGGGCGGGCAGTCGACCGCGACCACGGCCGCGCCCAGCACCTCGGCCCCGCGTGCGGCGCAGATGTCGTAGAGGGCGTGGAGTTGCGCGCCGGTACGCACCCAGTCGTCCACCAGGAGGACCCGGTCGCCGGGGCCGAGGTGTCGGTCCCGTACGGCCAGGTCGACCTGCCGGCCCCGGTAGTCCGGCGGGCTCTGCGCCCAGGTGAGCGGCCCGGCCGGCAGCCTCCCGTCGCCGGGCTTGTGGGCGGCCACGAAGCCGACTCCGAGGGCGGTGGCGGCCAGCGGGCCGAGCAGCAGCCCGGTCACTGCCGGGGCGAGCACCACGGTCGGCCGGGCGGCCCGGTAGGGCGCCACCAGGGCCGGCCCCAACTCGGCCAGCACCGTCGGGTCCCGCCACCACCCGGAGATGTCGCTGACCAGGTGGCTGGTGCCCGGCCCCGGGTCGATCCAGCGGAACAGGTCGACGAGGCGTTCGGTCAGCGCACCGGGCATCCGCCCATCCTGCGGCACGTGCGCTCGGCGGGTCGACACCCGGGCCGGTCGACCCATGCGGGCTCGGATGATCGGCTACACGTACCAGTGCAAATACGGGCATACCACAATGATCACGTTGACTTCGGAAGTGCTTCTCTCGTTACGGTCCGACCCGGTTTGTTCAGTCGACGAAAGGACCGGGCCGTGGTTGGTAGGCACTCCCGTACCCGCATCTTCTCCTCTCCAGCGGGCATCGTGGCCACCGCGGCGGTCGGCGTCGCCCTCGCCGTCGGGGGCACGTTCGGTGCCGTGCAGCTGACCTCGGGCTCCGCGCAGTCGGGGCAGGTGGCTCTCGACCTGACGCCGACCACCGCTCCCAGCAGCCCGGCCGCCAGTTCCCCGGCCGCCTCGCCGAGCGCCAGTGCCTCGCCCAGCGCGTCGGCGAGCCCGTCGGCGAGCCGCTCGCCGCAGGCCGCCTCCCGGGCCAAGGCCCGCACGGCCGCGCCGAAGCCGAGCGCGACCGTGAAGAAGACCACGCCGGCCGCGAAGGTGTTGGAGAGCGGCTCGTGTGGCGCCTCCTTCTACTCCAACGGGCAGCTCACCGCCAACGGTGAGTCGTTCAACCCGAACGAGCTGACCGCGGCGCACAAGACGCTGCCGTTCAACACCAAGGTCCGGGTCACCAACCCCAGCAGCGGCAAGTCGGTCGTGGTGCGGATCAACGACCGTGGCCCGTTCATCGACGGCCGCTGCCTCGACCTCTCCCGCGCCGCGTTCGCGACCATCGCCTCGGTCGACGTCGGCGCGCTCACCGTGCGGTACGAGGTGCTCGGCTGAGGCGAGTCGACGAGGCCGATCCGGCCGAGCGCCTGGGCCGGCCGGACAGAACCTCCTCGGACGACGGGCCAGGTTCATACCGGCGTTCACGTGAATCAGGCATGCTGTCCCTCGTACCCACGCGACTCCTCCAGTCGGGCCGCCGCCCGCTGAGCCCCGGATCCCGCGCCGGCCTCGGCGCGGCCCTCGTTCTGCTCGCGATCGTCTCGGCGGTCGAGTTGGCCGACGGCCGCCCGGCGCACTACACCGCGCTCCTGATGGTCGTCCCGCTCCTGGCTGCCGCCCTGGCGTCCTGGCCGGTGGTGCTCGGCGTCGGCGCCGTGGCGACCCTGGTCGGGGTGGGTTTCGCCCTGGTCGATCCGAAGATGTTGCTGATCACCTCGGTCAACGTGGTCGGGATCGCGCTCGCGACTGGGCTGGCGGTGGCGGTGGCGTCGGTACGGCAGCGGCAGGCCGAGCAGATCGGCGAGCTGACCAAGCTCGCCTCGGTGGCCCAGCAGGCGGTGCTGCGTCCGCTCGGCCCGCAGGTCGGCACGCTCTCGGTGGCTGGCCGCTACATCTCCTCCACCGCCACGGCCGAGATCGGCGGCGACCTGTACGAGGCGATCGACACGCCCTACGGCGTACGCATGATCATCGGCGACGTACGCGGCAAGGGCCTCGATGCGGTCCGGCTGGCCAGCATCGTCCTCGGCTCCTACCGGCACGTGGCCTACGAGCGGGCCGACCTGCGTGCCGTCGTCGCCGACCTGGATCGCGCGGTGGCCCGCAACGTCGGCGACGAGGACTTCGTGACCGCGGCTCTGGTGGAGGAGCGGGGTGGCACGCTCACCATCGTCAACTGCGGGCACCCGCCGCCGCTGCTGCTGCGCAGGGGCGCGGTGATCCCGCTGGAGCCGCCGGCGCCAGCGCCCCCGCTCGGGTTCATGCCGGTGGTCCGCCCCCGGGTGGAGCGCCTGGAGCCCGGCGACCGGCTGTTGCTGTTCACCGACGGTCTCGGCGAGGCCCGGCGGGACGGCGAGTTCTTCCCCACTGCCGACCGGGCGTGGCGACTGCTCGGTCACGGCACGGTGGCGGACGGGCTCGCCTCGCTGGAGACGGCCCTCGTCGAGTGGGTGCATGGCCGGCTCGACGACGACATCGCCCTGGTTCTGATGGAGTACGCCGGGACGCGGACGGGCGTGGCGTCGGCCGTGCCGAGCTGGGAGGTCGGCGCCGCCGAGAGCTGAGCCCGGCTGTCGCCGCCGAAAGTGTGTAATGGCTGTCACTTCGGAGATCGGCTTGTCGCTGCCTACCCGCGAGTAATACAGTGTGGGTTACTGATCGGTAACACCTGTCCGGAAGCGGGGCCAGCGAGCATGACCCACTACAAGAGCAACCTGCGGGACCTTGAGTTCAACCTCTTCGAGGTCTTCGGGGCGGACCAGGCGTTCGGCCAGGCACCGTACTCGGAACTCGACGCCGACACCGCCCGCACCTTCCTCGCGGAGCTCGACCGGCTCGCTCGCGAGGACCTGGCCGCCAGCTACACGGACAGCGACCGCAACCCGCCGGTGTTCGACCCGGCCACGCACACCGCGCCGCTGCCGGCGTCGTTCAAGAAGTCCTACCAGGCGTTCATGGACTCCGAGTTCTGGCGCCTGGACCTGCCGCCGCACCTGGGCGGCACCACCGCGCCGCGCGCCCTCTGGTGGGCTCTCGCCGAGTTGGTGCTCGGCTCGAACGCCCCCATCTGGATGTACGCCTCCGGCCCGTCCTTCGCGCACGTCCTGGAGGTCGAGGGTACCGAGCAGCAGAAGCGCTGGGCCAAGCTCTTCATCGACAAGCAGTGGGGCTCCACGATGGTGCTCACCGAGCCGGACGCCGGCTCGGACGTCGGCGCCGGCCGCGCCCGCGCCATCCAGCAGCCGGACGGCTCGTGGCACATCGAGGGCGTCAAGCGCTTCATCACCTCGGGTGAACACGACCTCAGCGACAACATCGTGCACTACGTGCTCGCCCGCCCGGTTGGCGTCGAGGGCCACGGCGGCCCCGGCACCAAGGGTCTGTCGCTCTTCGTGGTGCCGAAGTTCCACTTCGACGAGACCACCGGCGAGCTGGGCGAGCGCAACGGCGTCTACGCCACCAACGTCGAGCACAAGATGGGCCTGAAGGTCTCCAACACCTGCGAGCTGACCTTCGGCGAGAACGGCGTACCCGCCAAGGGCTGGCTGTTGGGCGACAAGCACGACGGCATCCGGCAGATGTTCATGATCATCGAGTACGCCCGGATGCTCGTCGGCACCAAGGCCATCGCCACCCTCTCCACCGGCTACCTCAACGCCCTGGAGTACGCGAAGAACCGGGTGCAGGGCGCCGACCTGGTCCAGCAGACGGACAAGACCGCGCCGCGGGTCACCATCACCCACCACCCGGACGTACGCCGCTCGCTGCTGCTGCAGAAGTCGTACGCCGAGGGCCTGCGCGCCCTGGTTCTCTACACCGCCACCTGGCAGGACAAGGTCGCCATCGCCGAGGCGGCCGGCGACGAGAAGGCCACCAAGCTGGCCAAGCGGGTCAACGACCTGCTGCTGCCGCTGGTCAAGGGCGTCGGCTCGGAACGGGCGTACGAACTGCTCGGGCACGAGGCCCTGCAGACCTTCGGCGGTTCCGGCTTCCTCCAGGACTACCCGCTGGAGCAGTACGTCCGGGACGCCAAGATCGACACCCTGTACGAGGGCACCACCGCCATCCAGAGCCTCGACCTGATCTTCCGCAAGATCGTGCGGGACAACGGCAAGGCGCTCATGGCGGTCGCCAGCGAGATCCAGGAGTTCATCTCCTCCGAGGCGGGCAACGGCCAGCTCAAGGAGGAGCGGCAGGCGCTCGGCAAGGCGCTCGGCGAGGTCCAGAACATCCTCGGTGTCATGACCAGCTGGCTGGGCGAGGCGCAGGGCGGCGAGACCCGCGCGCTCTACAAGGTCGGGCTGAGCAGCCGGCGGTTCCTGCTGGCGATCGGCGACCTGGTGGTCGGCTGGCTGCTCCAGAAGCAGGCCGACGTCGCGCTCAAGGCGCTGGCCGGCGACATCTCCGCCAGTGACAAGGCGTTCTACACCGGAAAGGTCGCGGCCGCCCGGTTCTTCGCCCGCGAGGTGCTGCCGCGCATCGGCGCCGACCGGCGGATCATCGAGGGCACCGACCTCGACATCATGGACCTCCCGGAGGAGGCCTTCTGACCGTGCCACGGCACGCCTGACGGTTCCGGGCCGCACCACCCGGAACCGACTACGACGGCCGGCGGGGCAACTGCCCTGCCGGCCGTTGTCGTCCCCCGATGGCACCAGAGCGGCGAATGTCGGACCAGCCGGTGCCGACCGCCGAGGTACGTCGATTGATCGAGCCGCGCCGGGTAGGCCGGCCCCCTGGCGGGTAACCGGCGCGTGACCAGGAAAGGGAACGCCCAGAGCCACCGCACGGGGGAGTGCAGCGCACATGGGTGTAGGAAGCGGCATATTTCTCATCGCGCTCGGCGCGATCATGACCTTCGCGATCAGAGCCAATGTCTGGTGGATCGACCTACGCGCGGTCGGCTGGGTGTTCATCCTGGCCGGGCTGGCCGTGCTGCTCACCACGCTCTGGTTCTGGCAGGACCGGCGCAAGCGGGCCCGGACCCTCATCGTGGAGGAGAACCGGCTGTCCCATCCGACGGCGATGATGCCGCCGCCGCCCGACCCGCCGCCGCCGACCGCGCCACCCTCCTGACCTGAGTACGCCCTGAGCCACCCGTCGAGGATCGACGGGTGGTTCAGCCGCGTGCGGTGTGCCGCTCGGCGACCGGCGCCCCGGCGCGACCCAACTCCGGCCAGGCGAGCGTGCCGCGGTGCACCGCCAGCTCGGCCGTCCGCAGGCCCTCCTCGGTCGCCTCCTGTGGGTCGAGGAACGCGGACAACAGCGAGATGCCCGGGTTGTGGGCGATCAGCAGCACGACGCGCGCCGCCGGGTCGGCCGTGCGGACCAGCGCCAACAGCTCCTCGGGATGGGCGTCGTACGCGCCGGGCTCATAGCGGACGCTCGGGCGGGGACCGGTCGGCCCGCCCTCCGGCGGCGATCCGGTCATCCCCATCGCCAACCCGTGCCAGGTCTGGCGGGTACGCCGGGCCGTCGAGCAGATCACCACGTCGGGCAGCAGATCGTGCCGGGCCAGCCAGGCGCCGGCTGCCTCCGCGTCGGCCTCCCCACGCACGCTCAGTGGACGGTCAGCGTCGTCCGACCCCTCGCCGCCCTGCTCGGCCTTCGCGTGCCGGAGCAACACCAGTGTCCGTGTCCCGGCTCGGGTGTCCGTCATGCCCTCAGCTTGCCCGATTGGCGATCTCTGCGCCGGGGTAAGTCGAGGGATGCCGCGACCCCTACCAACGGCCGCGACGGGCCGTACGCCAGGTTAGAGCCGAGGAGCGAGACATGGGCATTGGTGGCAGCATCTTCCTGATCGCGTTGGGCGCGATCTTCGCATTCGCCGTGGAGGCCGATCTGGGCTGGCTGAACCTGGCCGTGGTCGGCTGGGTGCTCATGCTGGCCGGTGTCGCCGGCCTGCTCGTCACCCTCTACTTCTGGAACAGCCGCCGTCGCCCGGTGGCCGCCGCGCCCGTCCGCGAGGAGCGCGTGGTTGCCGACCGGGTGGTGCCGGTGCAGGGCGACCGGGTCGTCGAGGAGTACCGCGAGGTACGTCGGCCGGGTCGCCCGGTCTGATCCTCGTCCGCGAACTCCGGGGTCCCGCAGCGTCGCGGGACCCCGGCTCGCGTGTGCGGGAGCCAGCTCACGCGTTCGAGGGCCGGGCGATGCCCTGGCTCAGGCGAACAGCGCGAAGTAGATCGCGATGTGGTGGCACAGCGCGGCCAGCAGGGTGCAGGCGTGGAAGAACTCGTGGTGGCCGAAGACGCTGGGCCACGGGTTGGGGCGGCGCAGCGCGTAGAAGACCGCTCCGACGCTGTAGATGACGCCGCCGACGATCAGCAGCACCAGCGCGGTGACGCCGCCGCCGCGCAGGATCTCGGGAAGCATGGCCACCGCGACCCAGCCGAGCGCCAGGTAGAGCGGCGCGGAAACCCAGCGGGGCGCGTGCGGCCAGGCCACCTTGACCGCCACGCCGGCCAGCGCGCCACCCCAGACCAGGGCCAACATCACGGTGGCCTGTCGCGGTTCGAGCAGCATGACGCAGAGCGGTGTGTACGTGCCGGCGATGAACACGAAGATCATCGAGTGGTCCATCCGGCGCATCAACTGGTAGCCGCGCTCCGACCACACACGACGGTGGTACAACGCGCTGGTGCCGAAGAGGCCGCAGACCGTGAGGCTGTAGATGAGACAGCTCACCAGTGGTGCCCATCCGGGCCGGGTGGCGGCGATCGAGCAGAGCACGATGCCGCTGGCGAGGGCGACGAAGAAGGCGTACGTGTGCAGCCAGCCGCGCATCCGGGGTTTGCCGATGTCGACCGGCTTCAGGCGAAGCGGTGCGGAGGTGGTCACGCCAATAGGTTACGCCACCGTAGGTTACCTTCAAGTAAGCGCGCTGGGTGACGCCCGGCACCGTCCCGATGAATTCCTTGCCGGCACGGCATCGGCGAGGATGAGCCGATGCGGATCCGATCCGTCGGGGCGTACGCACTGCTCCTCGACTGCACCGCCCCCGCCGACATCCCCGAGGCCGCCCTGGTCGAAGCCTGGCGGGCCGAGCTGTGGCGCCGTCGCGAACAGGGCGACCTGAGCGCCGTCGAGATCGTGCCGGCGGCCAGCACCCTCCTGCTCGACGGCCTGTCCGACCCCGCCGCCACAGCCGACCTGCTGGCCAGTTGGGCACCAACCGTCGCCGCCACCGCCACGGCCAGCACCGACGACGACCGGCCCGACGGCGTGCAGGTCGTCGTCCCGGTCGAGTTCGACGGGCCGGACCTGCCCGTCGTCGCCGACCACTGGGGGGTCGACGTGCCAACCGTGCTGCGCCGCCTGACCGACACCCCGTTTCGGGTCGCCTTCTGCGGCTTCGCCCCCGGGTTCCCCTACCTGACCGGGCTCCCCGCCGATCTGGCGCTGCCCCGGCTGCCCACCCCCCGTCCCCGCGTCCCGGCCGGCTCCGTCGCCCTCGCCGGCCCGTACGCCGGCATCTACCCCGGCGCGTCCCCCGGCGGCTGGCTGCTGGTCGGCCGGACCGACCTGACCCTCTTCGACGTGGACGACGACCCGCCGGCCCGACTCGGCCCCGGCACCCCGGTCCGGCTGGCGACGGCATGACCCGCCCCGCCGAGATCGAGGTGCTCCGGGCCGGCGCGCTCACCACCGTGCAGGATCTCGGCCGGCCGGGCTGGGCGCACCTCGGCGTCCCCCGCTCCGGCGCTCTCGACCCGAGCGCCCTGCGGCTCGCCAACCGGCTGGTCGGCAACCCCGAGGAGGCCGCCGGCCTGGAGATCACCCTGACCGGCTGCACGCTGCGGCTGACCCGGGCCACCACCGTGGCGATCACCGGCGCCGACGTCGTCGTCCGCGCCGGCGACCGGCCCGGCGACACCGGACGTCCCCTCACCGTGCCGGCGGGAACGGTGCTGAAGGTCGGTCCGGCCCGTCGAGGCGTACGGAGCTGGCTCGCCGTGGCGGGCGGGATCGACGTGCCGCCGGTGCTCGGCAGCCGGGCCACCGACACCCTCTCCGGGCTCGGCCCGGCCCCGCTGCGCGACGGCGACCGGCTGCCGCAGGGCGTTCCACTCGGGAAACCCGCGCCGGTGGACCTGACCGTCGGCCCGGCACCCGCGCCGGAGCTGACCCTGAGCGTGCGCCTGGGTCCACGCGACGACTGGTTCACCCCCGCCGCGCTCGACCGGCTGCTCGGCACCGCGTACACCGTGAGCCCGGTCAGCAACCGGGTCGGCGCGCGACTCGCTGGCGCGCCGCTGCCCCGCGCGGTCACCGGCGAACTGCCCAGCGAGGGCGTCGTGCTCGGCGCGGTGCAGGTGCCGGCGGACGGGCAACCCCTGATCTTCCTCGCCGACCATCCGACCACGGGTGGATACCCGGTCATCGGGGTGGTCACCGACGTGACCCCGCTCGCGCAGGCCCGGCCAGGCACTACCGTCAGGTTCCATGGACCTCAACGCTGACCTGGGCGAGGGCTTCGGCATCTGGCGGCTCGGTGACGACGACGCCCTGCTGGCCCTGGTGACCTCCGCGAACGTCGCCTGCGGCTTCCACGGCGGTGATCCGTCCACCATGCGGAGGGTCTGCGAGGGCGCGGCGCGACACGGCGTCGCGGTGGGCGCGCAGGTCGGCTACCGGGACCTGGCCGGCTTCGGCCGGCGGCGCATCGAGTACGACTTCGCCGAGCTACGCGACGAGGTGACCTACCAGTTGGGGGCGCTTGACGCGTTCTGCCGGATCTTCCGCACCCGGGTCCGCTACCTCAAGCCACACGGCGCGCTCTACCACGCGGCGGCCACCGACGAGTCGCAGGCCGCGGCGGTGGTCGCCGCGATCTGCGGGTACGACCCCGAACTGCCCGTCCTCTGCCTGTCCGGCTCGGTGCTCGCCCAGCTCGCCGTCGGCGCGGGCCTACCCGTGGTCGCCGAGGCGTTCGCCGACCGTGGCTACCTGCCCAACGGGTCGCTGGTGCCGCGCGGCACCCCCGGCGCGGTGATCACCGACCCGGAGGAGGTGGCCACCCGGGCGGTACGGATGGCCACCGAACGGACCGTGGTGGCGGTGGACGGCACCGTCATCCCCTGCCCGGTGGAGTCGATCTGCGTACACGGCGACACGTCGGGCGCGGTCTCCGCCACCGAACTGGTCCGGGCCTCCCTGATCGACGCCGGGGTCCAGGTCGCCCCGTTCGCCCGTTAGGCGTCGAGGCCGCGCAGCACCAGGGGAAGTCGGGACGCGGCACCGTCGACCACCCGGACCGGGACACCCCAGTCCTGCCGGGTCAGGTGGCAGGCCGCGTGCTCGACGTCCGCGTCGCAGGTCGCCGCCTGGGCCGTCACCTGGAGGACCCCACCGGTGACCTCGCCATTCAGCACCAGTCGGCGGGACAGCTCGGTGCCGGTGCCGCCACCGTCCAGCAGCAGCTCCGGCGGGGAGGCGGAGACCACCAGCCGGGTCGACGGCCCGTACGTCTCGTCCAGCTTCTGCCCCGGCGCGGGGGTGAAGACGATGTCGAGGGTGACCTCACCCGCCGCCACGTCGGTCGGCTTGCGCTCGGTGCGGTGTCGGGGGCCGTCGACAGTGCTCGCGCCGGCCGCCGACAGCGCCCCCGGGGCCAGCCGGGTCAGCCGGTGCCCGGCGGACTCCACCACCAGCACCTCACCGGACGGGGTGAGCACCAAATCGCTCGGCTCGGCCAGCCCGTCGGCGACCGTGGACACCTGGGAGGTGGCCGGGTCGAAGCGGCGCACCGCACCGTTGTAGGTGTCCGCGACCAGCACCGAGCCGTCCGGCAGCGCGCACACCCCGAGCGGGTGCTGGAGCAGCGCCGACTCCGCCGGCCCGTCCACGTGACCGAAGTCGAACAGGCCCTGCCCGACGGCGGTGCCCAGCACCCCGTTCTCGACGTACCGGACCGCGCTGGTCTCGCTGTCGGCGATCCACAGCCGGGCACCGTCGGCCGAGACGGAGAGCCCTGACGGCTGCGCCATCCACGCCTCGGCCAGCGGGCCGTCGCGCAGCGCCTCGACCGTCGTGCCCGCGTACATGCCGGCCGTCCGCTTGATCGGGTCGAACCACCAGAGCTGGTGGATACCGGCCATCGTGATGATCAACTTGTCGTCGTACCAGGCCAGGTCCCACGGGGACGACAGGTCCACGGCGAGCGCGTCGTGCGCGTGGTCGTCGACCGAGGCGCGCCACTGCCGGCCGCTGCCGGCCACGGTGACCACCTCACCCGACGCCAGCCGTACGCCCCGCAGCAGGTGGTTGACCGTGTCGGCGACTACCAGGTCGTAACCGGCCACCTCGGCGACGTGGGTGGGCAGCAGGCAGAGCCCCTGCGGCTCGGAGAAGGTCGCCGCGCCCGCCGGCCCGTCGGCCCGACCCCGGTCCCCCGAGCCGATCCGGCGCACCGGCGTCTCGCCGTCCGGGGCCAACTCGACCAGGGAGTGCCGCGCCGAGTCGGAGACCAGCAGGTTGCCGCCTTCCAGGAGCACCGCCTTGCCCGGAAAGCGCAGCGTCGTCTCCGGTGCCGGCGGCGGGACGTACGGGCCGTCACCCCGGTGCAGAGTGCCCTTGGCCTCGTGGGTGGCGATCAGCTCGTCGATCAACCGGGCCAGCCCTTCGGCGTGCCCCTCGCCCGCCATGGTCGCCACCACGTAACCCTCGGGGTCGATCACCGACAGGGTCGGCCAGGCCCGGGCCGCGTACTGCTGCCACATGTCCAGCTCAGGGTCGTCGAGTACGGGGTGGTGCACCCCGTACCGCTCCACGGCGGCGGCCAGCGCGTCGGCGTCCTTCTCGTGCTCGAACTTCGGCGAGTGCACACCGATCACGACGAGTACGTCGCCGTACTTCTCCTCCAGCGGCCGCAGCTCGTCGAGCACGTGCAGGCAGTTGATGCAGCAGAAGGTCCAAAAATCTAAGATGACGCAACGACCTCGAAGATCCTGCAGTGTCAGGTTTTGTCCACCCGTATTAAGCCACTGCCGGCCCCGGAGTTCGGGTGCACGTACACGCGCTGTCGTTGCCATGCCTGTCAGCCTGCCACGGCGAGGCTTTTCCGTATCGGTCCTCGTGACCCGAGCGACAGAAAGCGTCGAGGCGTCTCAGCCCGCGCCGCCGTCGTTACGTTCACGACGCTTCCCGGCGTACTCGCGGACCTCGACCTCGTCGCAGATTCGGCCGACGGTCGACGTCTCCATCGGGGCCGGGAAGTCGACGGCGCGGGGTGCCGGCTGAGGTCATATTCGACATGGGCATCTTCGACGGCCCCGAGGCACAGCGACTCGCCGAGATCATGGCAGAAGAGTCCGACTAGCCCCACGACAACGACGAAGCGCCCCGCCGCCCGGCACCGCCGAGGGTGGGGCGTTCAAGCTGTTGATGGCGCTGGGAATCACCGGGTGGTGATCCCGCTGGTCCGCCAGTTCGGACCGTCCCGGTAGGACTTAACTGGGCTCTCTCGGCGGGTTTCACATCGACATGGGTGACCGACATTGCACGGGGCGCGCCTGGCTTGGGCTGGGAGGCGCCGCGCCATTACAGTCCGAGGCATGCCGGAAATGGTGCAGCCCCAGGTCAAGTTGATCGCGTGGACCCAGTTCGCGGCCCCAGACGACGTACAGGGGTCGACCGACACCGAGGGCGGCCAGCACGCCGGGTAGTACGACGACGGCACCCGCGCCAACGGGTGCCGTCGTGAACAGCACTCGCGTCAACGAGTGCAGGTAACGAGATCACCAAGCCCTTCCGACGAAGAAGAAACAAGGAGGCTCGCCTGTGAGCAGAGTACGTCGCAACACGGACGAGGTTAAGAAGGCCCCTGGAAACCGCGACGTGTCGCCCAGGGGTCTCGCGCTGCTGGTGGCGGCCGTTCTCGCTGGCTACCTGGTCATGGAAAACCCAAAGGCCGCAACCCCGGCCCTCGTTGCCGTGGCGGTTCTCACGGTGCTGAACCAGCTTGTCCGGCGGGATCGGGATCGCGACTCGGACCAGGATTAGCCCCTGAGTGAGGCCCTCGGTCGACCGGATCACCCCGGCGGACGAGGGCTTCACCTTGTTCGACATCGGCAACCCGCCGTGCCTCAAGGACCGAGGCCCTCGGCTTGCGGAGATCGCGGCCGACGAGGAGTCCTAGCCTCACGGAGTCTTTGACCGAGAGTGGATGATTGATTCCTGCGAGACACTGCTAACGGCCGGTGCCCGACGACTCAATGCGGGTTAGCCGGACGCGCGACAGTAGCTCGATTGGCTGTCGGGCAGCCTCAATTGCCTCCACTAGCTCTTCGTCGGATACGCCCGGCAGGCCCTCATACGCCTGATCCACGGTCTCGCGTGCTATTTGTTCAGGACCTACCAACGGGCGGGGCACACGAGGCGATGCACCTTCGAGAATCTCCATCCGGTGTTTCTGCCAGTCCATAATAAGCCGAACAATTCGCTCCATGGCTGCGATACCAGCGACGCCGTACGCGACTGGTGAGAACTGCTCGGCCACAGTCGTCAGGACAACTTCAAATGGACTTTCGAGGCGCATGCGAGCTACATGAAGGCTCGGGTTTCCGACGACTCTCATCTGCGCCGCAAGGCTCAGTCGTGGATGGTTCCCCCTCGTAGCCCGGAACCTGCCCACAGCTTCTCCAACGCAACCCACGCGGTCAAGTTGGTCAACGTAACGCTTAACCTGGGACAGCCTCGGCATGTCGCCAAGATCAGCAACTATCAACAGCGTGGGCGTCTCTGTAGTCAACCCGGCACCGAGGGAAGTCATGCGGCGCATCTAACCACAATGGACTCGGGGTGCCCACCCCTCGTGAACGACGCGCCGGACAGTCCACCAAGCTTCTCCAAGGCGTGGTTGGGGTGGGGAGGGCCTTACTCTCGCTGGCGCTGCTTCCCTGCTACGCCTTGGTCCAGTAGAGGACAGGAGCCGGCGGCACGTAGCGGCACGTGCCTACTGTGGATGCGTGCCACCTGAACTCATGCCTTCGCTGCTGACCGGGGCCTTCGCGCTAGGGGGTGGACTGGGCGGTGTCCTGCTGACTGGCTGGATCACTCGACGCAATGAGACGCGACGCTTAGCCGCCGAGGACTCCCGCCGCTGGCTAGTCGACCGCCGGCACGCCTACGCCGCTTACCTCACACTCGTTCAGTCGATGCTTCGAGAGATCGACGAAACTGCGGTCTTCCTGTCCTACGACGGTACTGAGGAGGTAAGCGAAGAGTACGAGTCATTCATTGACGAAGGACTGATGGATTACTGGCAGCGCTGGGAGGAGGTACTTCAGCCAGCATTGCTAGAGGTGGAATTGATGGCCAACCCGCTAGTGGCGGATCTTGCAGACAGGACGAGTGCCGCCCTTATGGAGATCACCGCAGTAGTCGAAATGCGAGGAAGGTTCACCGATTACTATCCCGGATGGTTTCAGGCTCGGGACATGTTCGAGGTTCTGCGGAATGCGATGCGGGTAGAGATTGGCCTTCCAGCTTCGGGGATTAGGGATTTCCGGGCTAGGGACGATTCTTGGCCCTGGCTTCCGAACAGACCTAGCCGCGAATCATATATTCAGGTCCACCCAAGGAAGGCGGAGGAAGTACCCGGCAAGACCCTTTCTGAGCAGCGCTCGGCTCAGGCCAGCCGGCGTGAGGGCAACGCCTTCGAGACCAAGCCAGAAAGAGGGAGTTCCAGAACGAAGAGGGGACCTTCAGGACGCTCGCGCTGACGGGCTCGCAGTGTATCGGTGAGATCCATAGCGACCCCTATGCCCGTACGAACAGGAAGGCGCTATGCCGCTTCGGTGGGGGAAGCGGGGCCGAGGGGGCCTTCCCCCAGGGTCACGGTCAGTAATTTTGGCATTGAGCCAGTCGCGACCTCGCGGCGGTCACGGCGAGACGCGGCGTGCTGGGCATCCGAGTCAGGAGCCGGGCCACCGGGGTCGCCGGGGGTGGTCCGGCACCGGGACGCGGTAAGGGTAGCTGGACAGTCACGGCCCTGGCACCAAGGACGCGCAAGGGCCCCCGGGGTACAAGATCCCCGAGGGCCCTCATGTCCGTGCCGCTAGGAGGTCTGGCGGACCTGCCGGACCACGTCGGTCGGATCGAAGTCGTACAGGCTTTGATCGGCCGGGGTCCGGCCAGATACCAGGGCGGGCCTCGGGGCTTCCGGCTGGGCGTCCCGCGCGGCGTCGTTGGCGACGCGGGCCCGGTCTAGCGCCAAGGTCCGGGCCTCGCGCTGGATCTCCGTCGGGGAGTTCCCTGTGATCCTGGCGGCTAGGTCCTCCCCGAGGGAGTAGCGCTTGGCGGCGTCGGCGACCAGCCAAGCCCGGTTCGCGCGGGCCGGCGGTTCGGTCCGCACCCGCTCGGCATCCTGGGCAGCGGCGACGGCTCGGGCTATCTTGTCGCCCTCCTGCGCCCCGGCGATGGCGCGGTCTACCTTGCTGCTGATGTTGTCCATGCTCGTCACGGTCACGCCCCCGTGAACGGCTCGGCGGCGATCAGGTCCGCCGGGATGCCGCTCGCGCAGACGGTGAGGTCGTCCCATGCCATGCCGAGGCGGGACAGGCGACCGGGGAAGTTCCTCGGGTCGGCCCGGTGGGCGGCGTTGTGGTGGGCGGCCAGCGCGGCGCGTTGCTCAGGGCTCGCCGGACGGTGCATGACGCGCAGGTTGTCCAGCCCGGTAATCGCCGAGGCGACCCGGTCGGCCTCCTCGTACGCGCCGCGCGCTTCGCGGATCGCGCGGGCCGAGGTCTCGGCCAACTCGGGGAGGCGGGCGGCGAGGATCGGCCGCAGACCCTCGTAGTTCGCAGGAATGCTCTGCTCGTAGACCCGCGCGGCGGCGTAAGCCCGGTTCAGCGCGGCGCGGATCTTTAGCTCGGCCTGACGGATGCGCTCGTCGGTGACCTCCTGAAAGATCGGCGCGGGCGGGTTCTTTCCAGCTCGGATCGCGGCGGCGATCGCCGCGCGGTTGTCGGCCATGGCGTCGCGGATCGCTTCAACCATGTCCCGCTCGGCGGCGGTGGCGTTGTTCGCCGCGTCCAGGGCGTCGAACGCGGTCCGCACGGCAGACGGGCACGCGGGGTCGTCCAGGACCCAGGCCGGGATGCCGTAGTCGGGGGCGACCAGGTCGCCGATGCTCGTGGCCATTGTGTCTCCTCTGGGTGTGCTGCAATCCCCCCGCCAGACGCTCTGTGTGGGGGGATCAGGTGCGGGTCGGAATCGGGGGAAGGCTGGGAACGACTCAGGCCCTCCGAGGGGGCGTCTCAGACCAGTCGGAAGAACCAGGGGCGGCTATCCGCGCGGGTGCGTCTGCGGCTGGCGGAGATGCCGAGCGTGCCGAGATCGGCAGCCAGGTGGCGGACGTTCCAAGCCTTCGCCGCGGGATTCTTCGTCGCTGAACTCCGCGGTAGCCGACGGCACACAACCGCGTGTAGTTCGGCGGTCGTGACGTTGTATTCGCCGCGCCCGCCAGCACCTTCTCGGCGATCAGTTGGGCAACCGCCGGGTCAGGCTCGAAAGGCTGAACCATCAGGCCGCCTTCTCGGTTGGCTCGGTGCCAAACAGCCGCGCCGCCTTACGCTCGATCGCGGCCAGGGCGTCGCGGTCCTCGGCGATCACGGCGTCGGCCTGGCGCAGCAGCAGATCCTGCGCGGCGGCACGGAAGCTCGTTGCAGCCTCCGCGCGTAGACGGACCGACCTTCTGATACGGCACCGGTTCGAGCAGGTCAGGCGGGCGCGGTAGCCGGGGGTGCGCGTAGTCGCCGCCGGGCACTCGCTACACCGGGCCATACAGGCACCTCCCTTTCCGCGTGATGCGAATAAACGGCAGAAAAAACCAGATCGAGCCCGCTCACGCCACATAAAGCGGGCTCGATCTGGCCTGAAGAATGACGGCCGCAGCGCCAGGAGAAGCCCCGCCCGTTACAAGGTGAGTGGGCCCGCGAGGCCCTAGCTGTTCACCTGTCCCACGTTGCGGGACGCCGGACGTGGGACGGCGGTTTCACGCTGCCCCAGGGAAGCGGGCCTTTTCGAGTGACGCAGTGACGCGCGTTTCGTCACTCCCGTATCTATGTCTAAGACTTCTTCTTCTTCCTCTAGTAGTAGTAATAGGGAAGTGACGAAACGGGGGTCACTGCGTCACCCGGCGGCTCGCTTCCACGCTCCGCGTGATGCTGGCACCGCTCAGCGCAAAGACCCGCCCCAGGGCGGTCAGCCTCGGTGGACGAGGCACTAACGCCGGGGCGGGCGGCTGAGACGGCTACCGGCGTTGGGCCCAGCCGACAAAGCGCGGGGTCAGGTCCGGCAATGTGCCGTCCGGGTTGAGTTTCTTCAGGTCGGCCGTCGCCTCCTCCTGAACCTTTGCCATGTGTACCAGCAGGCCCGGACGATCGTCGCGGAACTCGCCGAGGAGGCGCAGCTTCGCGGCCGAGCAGGGCCACAAGATGCCGCAGTTGGGGCAACGCCACGACGGGCGTAACGGCTTGTGCTCCGCCTGGTCGCGCATCAGCCGACCCGCACGGGCGTACGGGCGACCGGGCGGCGGGCGGTCTGCCGGGACGCTGGGGCCAGTGCCGGCGGGTCCTGCCAAACCAGGCCGCCGGACATGACGAACAACGAACGCCGCGCGACAGCGTCCCCGCTCACGCCCAGCTCGTACCCGTCGAGCCAGAGCCAACCGTCGTACGTCGGCCAGTCGAGTACCCGAATCACGCGCACGAAGATCGGGCGCATGAACTGCACACTCGCGGCGCGGGTTAGGTGCAGGACGTCGCCTGTCGCCACCTTCCGCGCGGCCCCGCTCACGCGTGCGCCCAGCGGCTATCAGGGACGCGGTTTAGGCGTTCAACCGGCGCGACCGGGGGCAGCCCGACCGGGACGAAGGTCCCCGGCGGCCAGGGCGTCGGCGGTCTCGCCGGGGCCGGCTTCCGGTTGGGTGGCCGATCGGGCTTCGGTTCGGGTGGCTGGTCCGGCACGCGCGCTCCCCCTGCTCGTAGCTCTGGGAAGGGGCCACCCCCGTAGTGCTCGCCGTCAGGGGCGGCCCCGGTTACGAACGCGTCCGCCGGGTTCTGGTCCCTGCCGGCCGCGCCGTCTACAAAGCACCTTGCCCAACGAAGCTAGACGGCTACACCACGTAGCTATACGTTCTATAGACGTCGAAGACGTCCGCTCGGAGGTGGGCATGAACCAGGCGCTACGAGTGGCATTGGCTGACACAGGTGAGACCGTCGAAAGTCTTGCCGAGCAGGTCGGCGTAGACCCGAAGACGGTGGCGCGCTGGGTCAACCCCGGCCGAGTCCCACACCCGCGCCACCGCGCAGCCGCAGCCGCTGCGCTCGGCCGTGAGGCTGAGGACATTTGGCCGGACGTCTTGAAGCGGCGGGAACCGGCGTGGCTACGCCCGTGGGTGGAGACCGAGCTTCAGGCGTCTGCTCTGCGCGCCTTTCAGGTGGCGGTCATTCCCGGCTTGTTGCAAACCCCCGATTACGCCTCGGCGGTACTGGCTAGTGGGGTGCTCGGCCCGGACGAGGTCGCGGACTACGTCGAGACCCGGCTACGCAGGCAAACGGCGGTGCTCGACCGGCGCAAGCCCCCGCTCTTCGTCGCGGTGATTGACGAATTCGCTCTTCGTCGTGGCGACCCCGAGATCATGAACCCGCAGCTAGACCACCTGGTAAAGATGGCCCAGCGGCCGAATGTGCTTGTTCACGTGTTGCCGCTGGACGCGGGCCTTCACGCCGGGCAAGCGGGGCCGTTCGTCATCGCCACCACTGAAGACGGCGATGTCGCCTACCTCGATGATCAGGCTGCCGGACGGCTGACCAACGACACCGCCGCCCTTTGGGCCACCTGGGATACGCTGCGCTCAGTGGCTCTCCCACGCCGCCAAACCATCGACTACTTAGAGGCAAGATCATGGCTGACCTGACCGGCGCCCTCTGGCGCAAGAGCACCCGCAGTAGCTCCAACGGCGGCGACTGCGTCGAGGTTGCCGACAACCTTCCGGGCGTCGTCGCGGTGCGCGACTCAAAGGACCCAGCGGGTCCGGCGCTGACCTTCCCCCCGGCCACGTGGGTCGCGTTCGTCGGCCAAGTAGCCGAGCGGTCGTAGCCAACGCCAGACCAACGGAAGCGCCCGTCCCCGATATTGGGGACGGGCGCGATGCGTTGAGGCCCGCGCATGTCGCCGGCACAGCGCTAGCGTGGCCTGAGTAAGCACATGGTGCACGGAAAACGGTTGACCGCGCATCGGCCGAATGACGATCTCCGTTGCCCAGCATTCCGCGAAGTTCCGCGAAGTTCCCCCAAACTTCGCGGAACTTCGCGCCAAGTAGCGCTGAATGTTGAGCACAACCTCAGCGGTCGTGCCCGCTGTCCGCGAGCTACAGCGCTAGAGGCTCGCGGGACACAAGCCATCGGCAGCCGTACCGTTGCTGAACGTGACAACCGACGACCAGCCCGACGACGCTCCATATAGCCGGCGCAGTCCGATCTTCGGAAGGGTGCGGCCTACCCCCGGGCATCCTCGGCGCGTTGACCGCGCGCTCACGACTCGCAGACGTTCGGACGAGCCGGATTCAGCCGTTCTCGGCGAGAGATGCCGATGCGACTTGACCTCGGTTGCTGAACCGTCTGCAATGGAGGGCGCAAGTTACACCGGTGTAAGCCGCCTAGACGTTGGGCCCGACTACCGGCCCGTCGTCCTAGGTATGCGTGTACCACTACTAATCAGGAGAGCACTCACGATCGGGCCTACGCGGTGTGGTTCCCCGCTCGGGCTAGGCTCGCTGCGGCGACGCAATCACTTCACTCCAACGCGGTCATCAGTCGCCCCATCTGGGGCGCGCGACAGGCCGAAGGGAGGTGATCAAGTCGAGCCGGAGGAGGAAGCCCCCAAGCAGGAGAACGAGCCTTATTCCGCAAGCCGCGCCGCGCAACTGGCAGAGCAGAGGGACGGCCGCAGCGATCTTGCTGCAAATTACGTACTGGGCGTTGAAGGTGGTCAGCATCATGACCGACTTCGCGCGGGGTGGATTCGCCTGACCCACTGGGTAGACGAACCCACGCCAGCGACCGCAAACCTGTCGCCACGAGTTTCCAGGCCCTAGGCGACTGGCCCTTGTTATCACGGTGATAACGCGTTATCACCCCGAGTGTAGGTCCTACCCGCAGGAATGAGTCAACGCACTGACGGAGATTTTCGCACTGCGGTGTAGGCGTGCGGGCCGGGGGTGGTCGACCAACGACCCCCGGCCCGCACATTCATGCGGGTCTCAAGTGGTCGTGAGGGCCGTCAGCCTCGCAGGCCGCCGACGCCGTGTCGGCACCTTGTCGGCAGGCAGGTACCGACGCACAGTCCGCTCACTGACGCCCAGGCGTGCGGCGATCTGCGCAGGCGTCGCGCCCGGCGTCGCGGCGAGCACCGTCGACACTCTGGCGGCGGTCGTGGGCGGTGCCGCCACCGGATCGGCCATCGTCGGCGGATTGCCGACAGAGGCAAGGACCGGCAACGGCCGAACGCCGGACGGGATGACCGGCGGGCGAGGCCGGGCCGGCGCTAGGACGATCGGCAAGGGGGCCCCGGGAGGACTAAGGACGGCCTCACCCGGGCGAGGAGTACCTCCGGCAGGGGTCGCCCCGGCCGACGCGTCTGCGGTCCTCCCTTGCGGGTCATGGGTGATGGCGGGCGTCCGGGCAAAGACGAGTTTCACCAATGCCATGAAGGCGAGCGCCGGCACAGCCGACAGGAGCTAGCCCGAGACGCCCGGCTTCGCCACGGCGAGCTGAGCGGCGAGCGACAGGCACGCCGCCCCGACCAGCAGGGCGAGCGGGTACCCCGTCGGCGAACCCGCCCGACGCCGCCGCCGGATCTCCAGCAGCGACGCCACCGGGACCAACTCGGACACGCAGGCGTTGACCCAGCCGAAGGCGTTCGGCGTCCCGTCGGGGCTGTTGGCCATGGTCCACGCGTGTACGTGGGAAAGCTGGCCCAGCCAGCGGCCACGCCGACAACGAGCAGGATCAGGACCAGCAATGCGCCCTCGGCGCGTTCGGTGCGGTTCATGCGGTGGGCAGGCGACGCAGATTGGCCAGAACGTCGGCCAGGGTCACGACCGGCACGCCGTGAAGCGCGGCGTAGACGGGTTCGGGGAAGTCCTCGGCCCCGGGCAGGGTCACGACGACGTCAGCCGCGCGAGCGGCGTCCATGTCGTCGGCGACCAGGGCGACGAGGTCGTCAGCGTCGGCCGGATCAGCGTCGGTCGCGGTGACGACCAGGTAGCCGGCGTCCAGCAGGGCGGCCACGGCGGCGCCGAGCCCGTCGGCGGCCTCGGCGGGAGCAGCGATGTAGACGCGGGGGTCAGTAGGGTTGAACACAGCGAACCTCCTGGGGTTCGTTAGGGCCCTGGTCGGCGGCGGAATCGCTCGGCCGGGGCCTGTCTTATGCGGTTGTGGTGGCTGGTCTCAGGCGTCGGCGGGCACAGGCTCGGGCTCGTCGGCCCAGGTGAAGCGCAGACGCGCGGCGGGGTCGAACCTGTAGCCCCGGCGACCCCCGGCGGGCGTGATCGTTACGGCGTTCAGGGCCAGGCCGAGAAGGTCGCGCCGGTCGGGCAGAGTCGCGGCGTCCCAAGCTTCGCGAGCTAGAACCGGATCAAGTAGCGGGCTGATGTCGGCCTCGGGCAACGGGAACTCGGCGAGGTTGCGACGCAGCCCGGCGACGCGGGCGGTTAGGCGTTCGTGTAACCGGGTCCAACGCTGGACCGCCTCGGGGCCGACGAATTCGCCGCGCAGGTATCGGGCGTCTTCGAGGTCGACCAGGGCGGCGTTAGCGTCGTCCAGGGCGGCTGTGATGGTGGCGCGCTCGCGGATTACGGCGGGGTCGTGGCGGGCGACCCATCGTTCGGCGACGGCGTCTAGCAGTGGGTCGCCGGGCTCCGTCGCGGCGAGTCGGTTTATGAAGCCGTCGACCACGGCGCGGTCGACGGCGGGGATCATCGCCGTGGTGTGCGCCGGGCACGGGCGGCCGAGGCGGCGGGCTTGGCAGACGTACGACTGACCGGCGGCGGACATGCGACCGGCGCAGCCCCCGCAGCGCAGGTACCCGGTTAGGAGGTGGGCGACCTGCGCGCGGACGCCCCGAGAGCGGCCCGACTTGTCGGTGGCGGTCCGCTGTTCGAGGAGGCGAACGGCCTGTAGTTGCTCGGCCGGCGTGACGATCCCTCGGCCGACCTCGACGGTCTCGCCGGTCTCCGGGTCGCGCCACGGGACGACCTTCGCCGTGTACTTCCCGTCGCGCTTGATGGTCTCAGGCAGTAGCCCGGCGAACGCGGGGGACTTGAGCAGAGTAGACAGCGTCCCGACGGCCCAGGCACCGCCGCGCGGCGCGGGGATCTCCCGCGCGTTGAGGTCGCGTGCGATCCTCACCAGCGGCTCGCCGGACAGGGCCCGGTCGGCGATCTCGCGGGCGGTCGGCGCGGTGCGCGGGTCGTGGTCTAGCCGGCCGTCCTCGCCGACGGTCAGGCCGTACGGCGGCTGCCCCCCGATCCACCGGCCGAGAGTGCGAAGGTGGGCCTTCGCGCTGGCGACGCGAAGGCCGATGTTCGCGGATTCGCTGCGGGCGACCTCAGACAGGAGGGCGAGCACGAGCCGGGCCTGAGAGTGCGACGTGTCGAGGCCGTCCTGTACGAAGACGATCCGTCCGCCGGCCTTCTCGACGTCGTCAAGGACTTGGCCGACCTGGCCCATGCCACGCCGGGACAGGCGGTCGACCTTCCAGACGACCAGCGTCCCGACGGTGCCGGTCGTGAGGGCAGATACGGCGGCGTCGAACCCGGCGCGGTCGACGGCCTTATAGCCGGACCGGCCCCGGTCGATGTGGACGGTACGGACCTCTAACCCGGCGCGCGTGGCCCAGGCCCGGCAGTCGGCCTCTTGGCGCTCGATTGCGGTCTTTCCCTCACGGTCGAGGGACAGGCGTAGGTAGAGATCGGCGAGGTGTTCATGGTGGGACATGGCGAGGACGCTAGGCCCTCGGCCAGTGAGTTACAAGCTTCTTCTAGGACATCCAGAAATCAGCGAGGACGATCTTGCCGCGCAGGTCGGCGAGCTTCAGATCGCGTCCACCGGTGTTCAGCCAGCCCCGACCGCGCAGCTCGGGGGCCCGTACTCGTGCGCTCATGTCCCCATCGTGCCTGACCACCGACGTCCGGCAGACCAGCGGGGGCGATCCGGGGCGGCATCGGATGGGTGAACGGCGGCGGCGGGGCCACGGTTGCCCGTGGCCCCGCCGCCGGTCGGTCTAACTCGCGGCCGGCTTGAGGCAGAGCACCCGGTTGGCACCGTCACCGGGCAGCACCACGTGGGGCTGGGCCGGGTCGGCGCACTTGTCCTTCGCGTCCACCTTGGAAACGATCGTGAAGGCACCCGCCTCGCCGCAGTCCACCGCCGAGGCGGCCTGACCGGCCTGCTTCACGCAGCTGCCGACCGCCGGGTCGAAGGCCGGTGCGTTGTCGTTACCACCGAACTTGCCGAGCAGCATCAGCAGGCCGAGGGGCACCGCCAGGATGAGCACCGCCGCGACCAGCACCGCCGCGAGCACCCGCCCGTTGCGCACCTTCGGTGCCGGCGGCTCCGCCTTGGGCTCGTCGGCGTCCGGCTTGAACGCGTCGAACCGGCCCTGCTCCGATCCGCCGGCCTCCTGGCCCCAGGAGGGCGCGGGCTGTTGCGGCGGCGGGAAGGCCGGGAACTGAGCCCCCGGCGCCTGCTCGGTGGCCGATCCGCCGCCGAAGCCCGGTCCGCCGAAGCCCGGCGTGCCGTTCACCGCGGCGGAGCCGGCGACCGGTGCCGCCGGACCGCCGAAGCGGTCGTCCGGGCGCTCGGCACCGGACTGCGGCCGGACGCCGTTCACCGGCCGGTTGTTACCGGGAGCGTCGACAAAGGACGGCACCCCCGGCGGGAACGCGGGTGGCACGGCGGCGGCCGAGGCGGGCTCGCCGAAACCGTCGGGCGCCGGCGACCGGTCCCGGCCGTCGAAGCGCGGCTCGGGCGACGACTCGCCACCCCAACCGGGGAAGCCCGGACGCTCCGGACCGCTCTGCCAGTCTGGTGGGCCCTGGCGGTCGGCGCCGTTCTGCCAGTCCGGGGCGCCCGGCTGGGCGGAGCCGCTCCGCCAGTCGGGCGTGGCCGGGCGCTCGGAGCCTGGGTCGGCCTGGAACGCCTCCGCCGCCGACTGCTCCGGCTCGCTCTCCGGCTGGGCCGGGCGGCCGTACACCCGGGGCTGTGGCGCGGCCGCGCTGGCCGGCCGCATCGCCTGGTCGGCCGGGGGCATCACCCGGCTGGCCAGCGGCACCGAGGCGCTCGCCGAGGCGCGGCCCGCCGCGCCGGCCGGCCCGGCGTCCGCAACCGGTACGGCCGCACGCCCCGCCCCGGACTCCGGCGAGGTACGCGGAGCGGGAACCACGGCACCACTCGCCGAAGCCTCCTCGACGCGACCCCAACCGGCCGGCTCCGCCTCGTACTGCGCGGCGGCGTCCGGGGTGTCCCGCTCGGCGTACGCCGGCTGCTCGGGGATCGGGGAGTACTGGGCCGGCGGCGCGTAGTCGACCGGCGGCGCGGCGGCCAGGCTCGCGCCCGGCACACGCTGCTCCTGCGGCGGCAGAGGGACCGCGTTGGCCGGCGAGATGCCCGGCGCGGGACCGGGCTGGTAGACCGGTGACTCATCGCCCCGGTCAGCGTCCCAGCCACCGCGGGACTGCGCGGAGGCCTCCGCCTCGGCGCGACCCCACACCTCGCCCGGAGCCCACGGCTGGACCTGCGGCACACCGGCACCGCCCTGCGCGGCGTTGCCCGGGTCAGCGGCGGCCCAGCCGGGCGTCGCGTCGCTGCCGGGCACACTGGCACTGGCTCGGGCCGCCGGAGGGCCGGCCTGCTCCGTCTGGGGCCATCCCGCCGGCTCCGGCCGCTCGGCCGGCTGGTCCTGGGTCGAGAGCACCCAGTCCGGCTGTTGTGGACGGCCCTCGGCGCCACCCCAGGCGGCGGGCTGCGCGGGCTCGCCCTGCTTCACGTCGGCGCCGTCGCCCCACCCAGCCGGCTGCGCCTGCTGTTGCTGCTGCTGTGCGGCCCAGCCGCCCGAGCGGGCCGGGTCGTCCTGGCCGGGCCAGTTCGCCGCCGGCACCTGGGCCGCCCCACGGGCACCGGCCGACTCGGCCTGCCCCCAGGCGGGGGCCGGCTGCTCGGCCTGGTCGGTGGGCTGGCCCCAGGTCTGGGATGACTGCTCGGCCGGAGTCCACACCGGCTGGTCGTCCCGGGCGGCGGCACCCACTGCCCAGCCACCGGAGCCGGACTGGTCGTCCTGCTGCGCGGGGCTGCCGGACCAGCCGGCGGGCTGCGGCGGCTCGGCACCGCGCCACTCGGCGGCGGGCGGGTTGGCCTGCGCCGCGCCACTCCAGCCGGCGGGCCCGGACGCCTCGTCCGGCGGGGTGTCGGTGCTCCAGCCACCGGAGCGGGCCGGGTCTTCCTGTGCTGGCCACGCGGTGGTCGCTGGCGGCACCTGCGCTGCTCCCCGCACGGGCGGCTGGGCCTGCGCCCAGTCAGGCTGCTCGGGGGCGCTGGCGGGCCAGGCGGGGGCGGCCTGGTCGGGCGGCGTCCAGCCCTGCTGCGGAGCGGCGGCCCACTGGGCGGGCTGCCCCTGCTCGGGAGCGCCACCACCGGTGGCCCAGGCGGGCTGTGCGGGGTCGCTGGGTTGTGCGGCGGCGGCACCCCAGGCGGGGTTCGACTGCTGCTCGGACTGGGTCGCCCAGGCCGGAGCCGGCGGGTTCGGCCGCGCGGGCGGCGGCGGCGCCCAGCCCAGGTCGGGGCCGGCGGCGTTGTAGCCGTTGTCCGGCTGCGCCGGGCGGTCGCCGTACGGCGCCGGTCCGGCGCCCGGTGACACCTCGTCCGGCTCCTGGCCGGGGCGGTGCGGGCCCTCGGACGTCATGGGTGCGCCTCCTCCATCACATGTCGGCCGCCGGTGCCGATCGGTCTCCTCGGCATGGCTGCCGGCGTCGCCGGCGTACCGCCGTGCAGGCTCCCCGCACCGTATCCGGTGGCCGCACGAGGTGTCCAAGGAGCACCGGTCATCACTCCGCGTCGCCGGTCGGTGTCGAGCAGCTTCTATCGGCTCGACATCGGCCGTGCCGGCGGGTGGCGACCGAAGCTCACCGTACCGGGCGTCGCGGCAGGGCGGAATCCCGGTGCCAGGTGGTGGAGGAACGCCGATGGCCCACCCGGAACCGGGTGGGCCATCGATCTGGAGGAGGGTGCGGAATGTCGTGGAGCGTCAGCGGATGTGACGCTGGGCGATGACGAGGAGTTCGTCACGAACCGACGGCGAGTTGGCCGAGCGCAGCGCGTGCTCGATGGCACGGGCGCGGCGGGCAGCGTCGCGGTGGTTGCGGATTCGCTCAATCATGCTCATTGGTGGGTCCCCCTGGCTATTCGGTTGTCGGCCCCTGATGCGTCTATTTAACCGCATGAGACGGCGAGATGCCATCGATTATTAGGTGAGCTGAGACACCTGCCTAACGATCGAAGGCCAGAGGGGTGCTCCACCGGTTGTTCCGTCGCCCAACGGACACGGCCGGTGTGCCGGGTGTTAACCCGTGACACACCGGCCGTGGCCTGGCGTTCGGACCGTCAGGTCCAGGCGAGCAGCGCCGCCTCGGGATCGGCGAGGAAGTCGCCGATGTCCCGCAGGAACTTCGAGCCCAACTCACCGTCGATGATCCGGTGATCGAAGCTCAGCCCCAGCGTGGTGACCTGACGCGCCTTGACCTTGCCCTTGTGCACCCAGGGCATCTCCCGCACCGCGCCGAAGGCCAGGATCGCCGACTCGCCCGGCGGCAGGATCGGCGTGCCGGTGTCCACCCCGAACACCCCGACGTTGGTGATGGTCAGGGTACCGCCGGACATGTCCGCCGGCGAGGTGCGGCCGGACTTCGCCGTCTGCACCAACCCGTTCAGCGCGTCCGCCAGCTCGCGGAGCGAGAGCCGGCCGGCGTCCTTCACGTTCGGCACGATCAGGCCGCGCTCGGTGGCCGCCGCGATGCCGAGGTTGACGTACTCCTTGACCACGATCTCGTCGCCGGCCCAGGTCGAGTTGACCATCGGGTGCCGCTTGACCGCCAGGAGCACGGCCTTCGCCACCAGCAGCAACGGCGAGACCCGTACGTCGCGCCACTCCCGCCGGCCACGCAGCCGGTCCAGCGCCTTCATCGCCCGGGTCACGTCGACGGTCAGGAACTCCGTCACGTGCGGGGCGGTGAACGCCGAGCGGGACATGTTCTCGGCGGTGAGCTTGCGTACCCCCTTGACCGGAATGCGCTGCTCGCGGTCGGCGCCGAAGCTCGCGGCGCTCGTCACCACCGACGTGACCGCGACCGGCTCGGCGGCCCCGCTCGCCGCCTGCTGCACGTCCTCCCGGGTGATCGAGCCCAGCGGACCCGACCCGGAAAGCGCACGCAGGTCGACGCCGAGGTCCTTGGCGAGCTTGCGCACCGGCGGCTTCGCCAGCACCAGCCCGCCCTGCTGACCCGCCCCGTTGCGCCGATCATGGACTTGTGGTGCCGGGATCGTGGCGGTAGGGGCAGGTTTGTCACCCACCACAACTCCATGATCGACCGCTGAGGAGGTCGAGGCACCCTTGCGGGGGCGGCGTTTTGCGGTTGTGGTGCGGGGGCCGTAGCCGACCAGGACCGCCGTGCGCCCGCCCGGGGCCGGGCCACCGATCAGGCCCGGCTCGACCATGCCCTCGGCCGGTGCCACCTCCACCGCCGCCAGCGAGGCCGCCGACGGAGTGGGCAGGTCACCGGTGGGCGTCGCCGTGGTCGACGGCACGTCCAGCGGACCGGCGCCCGGGTCCGTGTCGATCGCGATGATCGGCGTACCGACCTCGACCGTCGTGCCCTCCGGGTGGAAGATCGCCTGCACCTGCCCGGCCCACTTCGCCGGGATCTCCACCGCCGCCTTGGCCGTCTCGACCTCGACGATCGGCTGGTTCAGCTCAATGGTGTCGCCGACCTTGACCAGCCAGGCCAGGATCTCGCCCTCGGTCAACCCCTCGCCCAGGTCGGGCAGGTTGAACTCCTTGATCCGAGACATGCCGCTCACCAGCCGAACGTGCGGTCGACGGCGTCGAGCACCCGGTCGAGGTCGGGCAGGAACTCCTCCTCCACCCGGGCGGCCGGGTAGGGGATGTCGAAGCCCGTCACCCGCAGGACCGGCGACTCCAGGGAGTAGAAGCACTCCTCGGTGATCCGCGCGGCGAGCTCGGCACCGAGACCGATGTTGGACGGCGCCTCGTGCACCACCACCGCGCGGCCGGTGCGCTTCACCGACTCGTACGCGGCCGTCAGGTCCAGCGGGGACAGCGAGCGCAGGTCGATGACCTCCAGCTCCCGGCCGTCCTCGGCGGCGACGGTCGCCGCCTCCAGGCACGTCCGGACCATCGGCCCGTACGCCAGCACCGTCACGTCGGTGCCGGGCCGCACCACCCGGGCCGAGTGCAGGGGGTACGCGTCGGACAGCGGCGCGTCCAGGTCGACCTGGCCCTTCTCCCAGTAGCGCCGCTTGGGCTCCAGGAAGACGATCGGGTCGTCCGAGGCGACAGCCTGCTGGATCATCACGTACGCGTCCTGCGGGTTGGAGCAGGACACCACCTTCAGGCCGGCGGTGTGCGCGAAGTACGCCTCCGGCGACTCGGAGTGGTGCTCGACCGCGCCGATGCCGCCGCCGAACGGAATCCGGATGACCATGGGGATGCTGAGCTTGCCGCGCGAGCGGTAGTGCATCTTGGCGACCTGCGACACGATCTGGTCGTACGCGGGATAGACGAAGCCGTCGAACTGGATCTCGCAGATCGGCCGGTAGCCACGGATGGCCAGGCCGACGGCGGTGCCGATGATGCCGGATTCGGCGAGCGGGGTGTCGATGACCCGCTGGTCGCCGAAGTCCTTCTGGAGCCCGTCGGTGATCCGGAAGACGCCGCCGAGCTTGCCGACGTCCTCGCCCATGATGATGACCTTGGGGTCGTTCTCCAGGGCGCGGCGCAGGCCGGTGTTGAGGGCCTTGCCGAGGGTGAGCGTCTCCGTGGCCATCAGTGGGCGCTCCCCTCGAACGACTCCATGTAGCGGCTGAACTGCGCGCGCTGCTCGTCGAGCAGCGGGGACCCGTTGGGGTAGACGTGGTCGAACATCGTCACCGGCTCCGGGTTGGGCATGGCGAGCACACGCTCGCGCAGGTGCACCGACTCGCGGCGGGCCTGCTCGTCGATCTCGGCGAAGAAGTCCGCGTCGGCGATCTGCTGCTTCTCCAGGAACGCCCGTACCCGCGCGATCGGGTCCTTGGCCTGCCACGCCTCGACCTCGCTGGCGATCCGGTAACGCGTCGGGTCGTCGGAGGTGGTGTGCGCGCCCATCCGGTAGGTGTACGCCTCGATCAGGCTCGGGCCCTGCCCGTGCCGGGCGTTGTCCAGCGCCGTGCGCGTCACCGCGTACGTCGCCAGCACGTCGTTGCCGTCCACCCGGATGCCGGGGAAGCCGAACCCGGCGGCCCGCTGGTAGAGCGGGATGCGGGTCTGCCGCTCCAGCGGCTCGGAGATCGCGTACTGGTTGTTCTGGCAGAAGAAGACCATCGGCGCGTTGAACACGCCGGCCCAGACGAACGCCTCGTTGACGTCACCCTGGCTGGTCGCCCCGTCGCCGAAGTAGGCGATCACGGCTTCGCCGTCCTCGTTGCCGGTCTTGCCGTCCATGTTGATGCCCATGGCGTAGCCGGTGGCGTGCAGGGTCTGCGCCCCGATCACGATCGTGTACATGTTGAACTTGAACTCGTTCGGGTCCCAGCCGCCCTGATCGACGCCGCGGAACAGGCCGAGCGGCATGATCGGGTCGATGCCCCGGCAGTAGAGGACGCCGTGCTCCCGATAGGTCGGGAAGGCCATGTCCTGGGTACGCAGTGCCCGCCCGGAGCCGACCTGAGCCGCCTCCTGGCCGAGCAGGCTCGCCCAGATGCCCAGCTCACCCTGGCGCTGCAGCGCGGTGGCCTCGGCGTCCAGTTTGCGGACCAGCACCAGGTCGCGATAGAGCCCGCGGTACTCCTCGTCGGTGAAGTCGACGCGGTACTCGATGCCGTCGGGTCCGGTGACGCTGTCGATCCGCTCACCCTCGGGGGTGAGCAGCTGTACCAGTTCCGGATCGCCAGCCGCGCGCTTCTTGGAGCGGGGTGCCGCCCGCCTGCTGCGGGTGGTGGTACCCCCGGGGTCGCCCTTTGCCATCGGTGTCTCCCTGTCGTGTCTGCGGCGGCACCGGGGGGTCACCCGGCCGCGCAACTCGTGCGCCTGTCCGGCTGCTGCCGGACCGGTTCCTGGCGGCCGCGCCTAGCCCCGGTGGGGGTTGCCGCGCGGCGTGAGCCGGATTCTGGCCGAACCCGGTTCGGGAGCGCCGGCGCCGGGCCGCGCCTGCCGCGAGGGTGCG
Source organism: Micromonospora sp. NPDC047527 (assembly GCF_040643015.1). Taxonomy (NCBI): domain Bacteria; kingdom Bacillati; phylum Actinomycetota; class Actinomycetes; order Micromonosporales; family Micromonosporaceae; genus Micromonospora; species Micromonospora sp. NPDC047527. The sequence goes on from NZ_JBEYTK010000002.1 coordinate 341,879, forward strand.
CGGCGGTCACGGCTGCGTTGCCGTCGTGCTCCATATTCGCAGAGCAGGTGAGCGCGCCCACAGTACGCCCGCCCTGCATTCCGACCGACTACGGTTTGCTGTCCTTTGTCGTCATCATGCCGTCGCGCGTCCACCGGGCGATCCGGCGATGATTCGTCACCGTTCGGTCAGTGCCGCGTGTCGACACGCGGTGGGTACTGGCTGACGGACGGTAACTGCGCCAGGCTGATTCCCGCAGGATCGCGTCGATCGGGTGGTTTGCCGGCTTCCAGCCGGCGAAGCCCCTGCGCGTTCTCCGACAGCGACGACGACAAGGGGTGCGCGGTGGACGAGCCAGGTGACGGTCCCGGCACACCGGTGCTCGGTCGGCACCGGTCCGCCGGTGGGTACCGCCGAGTGGTCGGGGCGCACCGCGCCCCCGGCGTCGGCGGTCCCTCACGGGGTTACCTGCTCACCGTCGCGCTGCTGATGGGCACCGCGTCGATGCCCATCCTCGCCGCGATCAGCACGGGCTCGGCCACCCAGGGCAGCACCGCCCTTCCGGACAGCGGCACCCCGTTCATCCCCACGCCGTCGGTCGGGCCGGTGATCATCCCGATGCCCGTGACCAGTCAGCCGGCGCTTCCGCCGCCCGGCACACCCAGCGCCGGCCCGCCCGCGACCGCCGGCTGGCTGCCCGCCGCTCCCCGACGTGCCGCCGACGAGTCGTGGTCCGGGCCGACGGCCGACGACCGGGTGCCCACCCGCCGGACGGTGCCCCCGGCACCGGTGCCGCGCGCCACCCGGAGCACCCCGCCGGCCGCGCCCCCGCCCAGCCCGTCGCCGGTGCCGTCGCCCACCGGGCCGCCGGACCCCGACCCCACCCCCACGCCGAGCCCGACGCCGACCGACCCGGTGACGCCCACCGTGACTGACCCGGTCACACCCACGGCGACCGACCCGGTGACACCCACCGCCGTTCCGACGAGCACCTATACCGCGCCGGCCGGCACACCGACGCCGTGCGCCCCCACGGCCGCGCCGGCCACCCGGACCGCCAGTCCCACAGCGCCGACTGCCTCTCCCGCGGCGTCGGCCACCCGGACCGTTCCTCCCACGGCGTCGGCCACCCGGACCGTTCCTCCCACGGCGTCGGCCACCCGGCTCAGCCGGACCGCGCCGCCGTCGCCGGCCGGTCCGCCGTCACCAACGGTCAGTTCGCCGCTGGCCGGACCGAGGCATCCCGCGGTCCCCCCGGCGGTACGGTGACGATCAGACGCCACCGAACCGGAGGCGACGGTCCACGGTAGGCACGTACCGGAGGGGGTGACGTGGGCGGCGGTGTGGAGCCCCGCCCGGTCGCCGTCCGGCCCGGCCCAGGGCTGCGGATCGCCCGGCTGGTCACCGAGCTGACCGCGCCGGCCGTGCTGGTGTCGCTGCTGATGATCGCGGTGAGCTGGCACAGCTCCCCGGGCAACGGTCGCGGCCTGGCGTGGGGTCTGCTCGCGACCCTCTTCGTCACCGGCATCCCGTTCGCCTACATCGTGGGCGGGGTGCGTCGTGGCCGGCTCACCGACCACCACATCGGCCGTCGGGAGCAGCGCCGGGTGCCGCTGCTGGTCGGCCTCGGCTCGGTCGCCACGGGGCTCGCCCTGCTCACCGTGCTCGGCGCGCCCCGGCCGTTACTGGCGTTGGCGGTGGCCGGGTTGGTCGGGCTGGTGGTCGCCGTGTCGGTGAGCCACTGGTGGAAGATGTCGATCCACTCGGCGGTGGCAGCCGGCACGCTGGTCATCCTGTCGATGACCTTCGGACGTGGTCTCCTCGTCGCCGCGCCACTGCTGGCGGTCGTCGGCTGGTCCCGGGTGCGACTGCGGGACCACACCGTGCCGCAGGTGCTGGCGGGTGGTGTGCTCGGCGCGCTGATCGCCGCGCTCGCCTTCGGCCTGCTGCGCTGACCCAGCCGCGCCGCGCCGCGCCGCGCCGCGTTGCGCCGCGTTGCGCGGCGCTGAGCCGCGCCTGCCGCGTCGTGCCGCGCGGGTCGAGGCCGCCGCGTGGGCGGGCTCGGTATCCGGGCCGGGCCGCGTGGTGCCGCCCGGCCCGGATGCCGTCAGGCGCCGTCGTCGGCGAGGCGGTGCCGGTTCGCCTCGATCCAGGCGTCCAGCGCGGCCGGGTCGTCCGGGTCCACGCCGTCGGCCATCAGCTGAGCGACCGCCGCCGTGGCTGGGCTGCGCCGCTCGCCGGTCGAGTAGAGCCGGGCGAACTCCGGCACCATCTCCTCGATCGCCTCGTCAGTGCGCGTCGCGGCGGCCTCGGGCAGCCCGCGCTGGCGTGACGCGTACCGGGCCCAGGCGCGCAGCACCCGGGGCAGCATCGCCGCGTCGTCCATGTCCAGCACGGCACGACGGTGCACCCAGTCGAGCAGGAAGAGCCCGGACACCGCCGGGCTCCACCGCATCGGGTCGGCGTCCGGGAAGGTCGCCGAGTGGTCCAGCAGCAGGCTCAGGCAGAAGTGCAGCGAGGCAAGCTCCGGGCCGTCGACGGTGTCGAGACCGAACCGGGCGGCCTCCGGCGCGGCCAGGAAGCGCCGGACCAGGTCGGTGCGCTCGGCGGCGGACAGCGGCTCGACCTCCGCCGGGCTGGTCGGGCCAGCGGCCGTGGGCAGCACCGCCAGTCGGGCGCCGACCAGCGCGCGGTCGGTGGCGAGTGAGCCCTCGCCGGGCAGTTCGCTCAGGTCGTCGGTGACCGAGAGGTGGCGGGCCACCTCGCCCCGCAGCCGGGACGGGTCCTCGGTGCGGAACCAGGTCAGCTCGTCGTCGGCGCACATCTGCCGGACCTGGTCCAGGATCCGTTCGGCCGGCCCGCCGACGAAGATGTCCTTGGTGATCCCGATGTTGTGATCGACGAGGGCCACCAGCGCGTGCTCCGGGCCGCCGGCCGCGTCGTCGTACGCGAAGGTGGCGAGGTAGGAGGTCTGGTCGCCGTACACGTCGCCGTACGCCCAGCTGCCGGTGAGGTGGACCCGGCCGAGCTGGCCTGCCCAGGCGGGTGCCTGGCTGCCGGGGCGCACCCGCTCGGTGCCCTCGGCGTTCGGGACGAGCGTGGCGAAGACCTGCCGGATGGTGGTCGCCGCCGCGATCCGGCGGCGGGCGGTGGCGGCGAGGAACCCGGTCACGAACTCCCGTACGGCGGTGTCGCGGTCGGTCTCCGCGATCGAGTAGACACTGCCCAGCAGGGCGCTGCCGAGCATCTCGGCGTCGAGGGCGGACTCCAGCTTGGTCACGTCGCGTGCGGCGTGCAGCACCGCGTCGTAGGGGGTCTGAGGCGTGGCCATGCTCCGACCCTACGCCGCCGGAGGAGCTGTGCAGAGCGGTAGCGAGGCGTCAGCGGTGGGCGGCGTCCCGCAGCGCCTCGCGTGCCTGGGCGTACGAGGCGAGCACGGTACGCACCGGGGCGAGCACATACTCGTGGCCTACCTCGGCCACCCGGACCGTCAGCCGCTGCTGTGCCCGGCCGCGGGCCCGCTGGGCCGCCCAGCGGATCACCGGGCGGGTCAGCGCCGCCACCAGCAGCCCGGCCAGCAGCCCGCCGAGCAGCAGCAGGGTGGGCAGCGGCACCTGGCCGACCATCGGGTTGTCCAGCGCCGGCAGGCCGAGCACCCGCAGCGCGTAGCCGAGCACCAGCCAGCCCAACCCGACGAGGGCGGCGAGAGTGACCAGCCACTGCACCGCTCCGACGACCCGCCACCAGTGAGGTCGCCGTTCCAGGCCGAGGTCGGTGCCGGCGATCGCGCGGTCCAGCGCGTCGGGCAGGTCGCCCAGGCGGGACCGGGCGGCCCCGGTGACCACGGCCGGCCAGGCGGCGGGCAGGTGGGCGGCGGCGCGGTCGGCCACCGCGCGGATCGCGAGGCCGAGCGCCGAGCGTTGGGCGGCGGTCGGGTCCGGTACGGAGGTCGCCGCGACCAGGCTCTCCGCCGGGTCGGCCGGGTCGCCGGCCGGGCCGGGCAGGTGCAGGCGGCGCAACGGGTCGGGCCGGAGCCGACGCCAGCCCCGCACCACCGGCCAGCCGGTGGCCGCGCCCGCCCGGTGCCGGTACGCCCGCTCCACCGCCTCGGCCACCGCCGGCACACCGGCGGCCCCGGCCAGTGCCCGGTTCAGCCCGGCGACGGCCGCGTCGTCCGGCCCGGCGGCCGGCCGGGTCGAGCCGACCAGCTCGTCCAGCCCGGCGACCACCGAGTCGACGTCGCCGGCCAGCCGGCGCAGGGCGGCCTGCCGCCCGGCGACCGTCCGCTCCAGGGCGGTGCGCAGCCCGACCATCCCGGCCGGGTCGATGGCGGTGGTGGCCAGCAGTGGCACGCCGGTCAGCCCGTCGGAGTCGAGCAGCCGGCGCAGGTCGTCCAAGACCCGGGGCAGCTCGGCCGAGGGCAACCGGTCGGCCTGGTTGAGCACGACGAGGGTGACGTCCCGGTGCCGGTGGAACTCGCGCAGGTAGCTGTCGTGGATCACCCGGTCGGCGTACTTCTGCGGGTCGACCACCCAGACCACCTGGTCGACCAGGCCGAGCAGTCGGTCCACCTCCAACCGGTGGGACCGCTGCACCGAGTCGAAGTCGGGCAGGTCGAGCAGGATCAGCCCGTGCAGTGCCGTCTCGTCGTTGCCGTCGAGCGCGCTCTCGCGGACGAAGCGGTGCCGGGGCAGCACACCGATCCAGTCGAGCAGCCGGTTGGCGCCCTCCAGTGGCCCCCACACGCAGGCGTGGGTGACGCCGGTGGTCGGCCGGCGGACCCCGACCGGTGAGAGTTCCAGTTGGGCCAGGGCGTTGAAGAGGCTGGACTTGCCGCTGCCGGTGGCCCCGGCGAGGGCGACCACGGTGTGGTCGCGGGACAGCGCAAGCCGGGTGCCGGCCCGCTCGACGAGGGTGTGCGCGGGCACCAGGTCGGCGTCGGGCAGCAGGCCGTCGACGGCGGTCAGGAACCGGCGTACCCCGTCGAGGCGGGCGATCAGCGCGTCGGGGTCGATCCGCTGGTCGCCCCGGAACGCCTCGCGTACCCGGCCGGCGATGTTGGTCACCGGGACTCCTCCTCGTCGCCGTCCGCCGGCATGTCGCCGCCGGTGGCCAGGCCGCTGCGGTGCCGGGCCAGTTCGACCTGGCCGGCGGCGCGGCGCAGTTCGTCGCCGGCCGCCTCGGCGGGCCGCGCCTCGGCGGTGCGGGTCAGGAAGCGGTCGGCCTCCGTCTCCAGCAGCGTCCGCACCCGGGCCAGCAGGTCGGCGCGGGCCTTGGCAGCGAGGGTACGCACCGCCTGGTCGCCGAAGATCGCCTGGAGTACGGCCTGCGCGGCGACGGTCGTGCCGGCCCCGGTGGCCACCTCCAACCCGGTGGGGATGAACGCGGTGGAGGCGAAGACGGCGACCATCACGGCCAGCCCGGTGGCGTTGACCGCGTACGCGGCGGTGCGGGCCACGAACCGCTTGTCACCGCCCTCGACCCGGACCAGTTCCAGCACACCGCGCTGCCAGTCCCGGACCATCCGCTCGGCGCGTTCGGGCAGGTCGTCGCTCGGATGGGCGAGCCCCGGCTCCAGCAGATCGGCGCCCGCCGGATGTGCCTTCCACCCGGTGTACGCGGCCTCGGCGGCCTCGGACGCCACCCCGCGCAGCAGTGTGACGAGCTGCGACTCGATGGCGTTGCGCAGCTCGGCGGCGGGGGCTGGCCGACCGGTGACGGCGGCCACCAACCGGTCCCGCAGTTGACCGATCCGTGCCTCCAGGGTGCGGAAGAACTCGCCGGTGCCGACGAACTCCTGCCAGCGGGCGAGCACCTCACCGCGGAGCAGCCGGCCGTCCTGTAGACCCTGCTCGACGGTCCGCTCCGCGCCCCGGTAGGCGCCTCGGACGCGTTCGTCCAGCCCGTCGGCGGCGGTGACCTGCTCGTCGGCGGCGTCGGCCAACTCCTCGACGGCGGGATGCAGGGCGGCAAGCGCGCCGTCCAGGGTCTGCCGGACCACGGCGGCGCGGGCATCGGCGTCGGCGGCCAGCCGGGCGAACCAGTCGGCCAGCGGCGCGGTGACGCCCTCGGGCAGCAGCCCCTGACCGTCGACCCAGGTTTCCGGGAGCACGAAGAGTGGGGCCCGGCCCAGGTCCTGTGCGGCGAGCATCTCGGTCAGGTGCGCGGCGATCTCGTCGCTGGCCTCGGCGGGCACTCGGTCCAGCACCATGGCGATCACCGCGCCTCGGGCCCGCGCGCTGCGCAGCAGTTCCCAGGGGACCGCATCGGCGTACCGGGCGGCGGTGGTGACGAAGAGCCAGAGGTCGGCGGCGGCGAGCAGTTGGCTCGCGAGCGCCCGGTTGGCGTCGACGACCGAGTCGATGTCGGGTGCGTCGAGGAAGGCCAGACCAGGGGGCAGAGCCGGGGCGGTGACCAGGTGCAGGGCGCGGGGATCTTCGCTGGGCTCGGTGGTGCGGGTCAGCCCGGGCAGCAGGTCACCCTGCCGGAACCAGGTCGCGTCGGCCGGGTTGCAGACCAGCACCGGGGAGCGGGTGGTGGGCCGGAGCACACCGGCGGCGCTGACCCGCGCCTTGACCAGGCTGTTGACCAGGGTCGACTTGCCCGCGCCGGTGGAGCCGCCGACCACCACGAGCAGGGGTGCGTCCAGCCGGGCGAGCCGGGGCAGCAGGTAGTCGTCGAGCTGGTCGGTGAGCGCGGTGGCGGTGCGCCGGGCGGAGCTGGCGGAGGGCAGCGCGAGGGGATAGCGGGTGGCGCCGATCGCGGCCCGGAGGCCCGACAGCGCGCCGGGGAGGCTGTCGTCCCCGGTGGTGGCGGGCGGCTCCTCCGCGGCGTCCGGCGGGCCGGTGCGGGCTGCGACGGCGGGCGCGCCGGAACGGGTGGCGGAATCGCCGTGCGTCGTCACCGCTAAAGCGTGCCCGACCGATGCAAGGGAAGACAACCGGACGGTAATAACGTCTGGGTTGCGTCGGGTCGACTCAACTCGACTTGACGATTGGCCGTCGCGTGGCACTATTGAGTCAAGTTCACTCAACTTGTGGTGGGGCCCGCTGCGGGCGGCGCCCGCCAAGCAGTCGCGGGCAACACCCGCCACCTGCACAACCTTACGAAGCGAGGAAGCGAAGATGGCACGTGCGGTCGGTATCGACCTCGGCACGACGAACTCCTGCGTCAGCGTTCTCGAGGGCGGTGAGCCCACCGTCATCGCCAACGCTGAGGGCTCGCGGACGACCCCGTCGATCGTCGCGTTCGCCCGTAACGGCGAGGTGCTCGTCGGTGAGGTCGCCAAGCGCCAGGCGGTGACCAACCCGGACCGGACTATCCGCTCGGTCAAGCGGGAGATCGGCACCAACTGGTCCGTCGACATCGACGGCAAGAAGTACACCCCGCAGGAGATCTCGGCCCGGACGTTGATGAAGCTCAAGCGGGACGCCGAGGCGTACCTGGGCGAGCAGATCACCGACGCGGTGATCACCGTCCCGGCCTACTTCAACGACGGCCAGCGCCAGTCGACGAAGGAGGCCGGTGAGATCGCCGGCTTCAACGTGCTGCGGATCGTCAACGAGCCGACCGCGGCCGCCCTGGCGTACGGGCTGGACAAGGGCTCCAAGGAGCAGACCGTCCTGGTCTTCGACCTCGGTGGCGGCACCTTCGACGTGTCGCTGCTCGAGCTGGCTGAGGGCGTTGTCGAGGTCAAGTCCACCAGCGGTGACAACCAGCTCGGTGGCGACGACTGGGACCAGCGGATCATCGACCACCTGGTCAAGACGTTCCGCGGCGAGCACGGCATCGACCTGGGCCAGGACAAGATGGCGCTCCAGCGGCTCCGTGAGGCCGCCGAGAAGGCCAAGATCGAGCTGTCCGCCGCCACCACCACGAACATCAACCTGCCGTACATCACCGCCGGCGCGGCCGGCCCGCTGCACCTCGACGTGACGCTCAGCCGGGCCGAGTTCCAGCGGATGACGCAGGACCTGCTGGACCGCTGCAAGGGCCCGTTCGAGCAGGCCGTGAAGGACGCCGGGATCAAGATCTCCGACGTCGAGCACGTGATCCTGGTCGGCGGCTCCACCCGGATGCCGGCCGTCACCGACCTGGTCAAGCAGCTCACCGGTCGCGACCCCAACAAGGGCGTCAACCCGGACGAGGTCGTCGCCGTCGGCGCCGCCCTCCAGGCTGGCGTGCTCAAGGGCGAGGTCAAGGACGTCCTGCTGCTCGACGTGACCCCGCTGAGCCTGGGCATCGAGACCAAGGGCGGCATCTTCACGAAGCTGATCGAGCGCAACACCACCATCCCGACCAAGCGCTCCGAGGTCTTCACCACGGCGGACGACAACCAGCCGTCGGTGCTCATCCAGGTGTTCCAGGGTGAGCGGGAGATCGCGTCCTACAACAAGAAGCTCGGCACCTTCGAGCTCACCGGCCTCCCGCCGGCGCCGCGCGGCGTGCCGCAGATCGAGGTCGCCTTCGACATCGACGCCAACGGCATCGTCAACGTGCACGCCAAGGACCTGGGCACCGGCAAGGAACAGAAGATGACGATCACCGGCGGCTCCTCGCTGCCGAAGGACGACATCGAGCGGATGCGCCGGGACGCCGAGGAGCACGCGGAGGAGGACAAGCGCCGCCGCGACGACGCCGAGACCCGCAACGTGGCCGAGGCGCTCCAGTGGCAGACCGAGAAGTTCCTCGCCGAGAGCGGCGACAAGCTGCCCAGCGAGAACCGGGAGCAGCTCAACGAGGCGCTCGGTGAGCTGCGCGGCGCCCTCGGTGGCCAGGACATCGAGAAGATCAAGTCGGCGCACGAGCGGCTGGCGCAGGTCTCCCAGCAGGCTGGTTCGCTGCTCTACGCGCAGCAGGCTGAGCAGGGCCAGCAGCCCGGCGGCGAGGCCGGCCCGGGTGCGGCAGGTCCCGGTGCGGCCGGTCCGCAGGCGGGTGCTGCCGGTGGCCCCGACGACGTGGTCGACGCGGAGATCGTGGACGAGGACGGCAAGAAGTGACCGTCGGCCTCCGACACGTATCCACGGCGAAGGGATGAGGTAGCCGCATGACGCAGAAGCCACGAGCCGTCGACCCGGACGACACCGGGTCGACGCCGGGTGGCTCCGCGCCCACGGAGCCAGCCACCGGGGACGGGGAGCGGGTGGTCATCCGCAACAACCGCAAGCTCACCGACACGACGGAGCCGGAGGGCACCGCCGCCGACGCGGGGAGCGACGTCTCGGCCGAGGGTCTCGTCGAGGACGCCGAGGTCGTGGTCGACGAGATCGAGGTCGAGGCGACCTTGGTCGACGGGTCGACGCCGTCCGGTCCGCCGGTGGTGGACGCCCCGGCGCAGCCGGTCGACGGCGGCGGGACATCGCTCGGCGCCGAGTTGGAGGCGCTCCGGGCCGAGCTCGACGAGCGGACCAGAGACCTGCAGCGGGTGTCGGCGGAGTACGCCAACTACCGCAAGCGGGTGGACCGGGACCGCAGTCTGGTGCAGGAGCAGGCGACCGGCTCGGTGCTGGCCGCGCTGCTGCCGATCCTGGACGACCTGGACCGGGCCCGGGAACACGGCGACCTGGTCGGACCGTTCGGCTCGGTGGCGGAACAGCTCACCACCGCGCTGGGCAAGTTCGGCCTGGCGGCCTTCGGCGAACAGGGTGACCCGTTCGACCCGACCCTGCACGAGGCCGTCGCGCACCAGACCTCGGACGAGGTCAGCGAACCGACCTGCGTGCAGGTCATGCGGCGCGGCTACCAGCTCGGTGAGCGGCTGCTGCGCCCCGCGCTGGTCGCGGTCGCGGATCCGGAATAGTGCGAGACGGTGACCGGGCCGTCCCGTCCCCCGCACGGCGGAGGGCGGGACGGCCGGGCCACGACGGTCGGAAGGGGGTGAACCGGTGAGTTCGAAGGACTGGATCGAGAAGGACTTCTACGCCGTGCTCGGCGTGGACAAGGCCGCCTCCGCGGACGACATCAAGAAGACGTACCGCAAACTGGCCCGGGAATCGCATCCGGATCACAATCCGGGCGACCCGAAGGCCGAGGAGCGGTTCAAGGCCGTGTCCGAGGCGTACAACGTGTTGTCGGACGCCGGCCGTCGCCGGGAGTACGACGAGATGCGCTCCCTGTTCGGCTCGGGCGCCTTCCGGCGCAACGCCCGCGGCCCCGGGCAATCGGGCGGCATGCCGTTCGACGTCTCCGACCTGTTCAACGGCGGCGCGGGCGGTGGCGGCGACCGTCGCTTCGGCGGTGCCGGCTTCCAGGACCTGTTCAGTTCGATCTTCTCGGGCGGGCAGGCCGGCGGGCAGGCCGCTCCGCGTGGTCCGGCCCGTGGTCGGGACGTGGAGGCCGAGGTGGCTCTCGACTTCGACGACGCGGTCCGCGGGGTGACCCTGCCACTGACGCTGCGCGCTCCGGGTGTCTGCGACACCTGCCACGGCAACGGCGCCAAGCCCGGCACCCAGCCGCGTACCTGCCCGGTGTGCCACGGCGCCGGCGTGACCACCCGCGACCAGGGGTCGTTCAGCTTCTCCGAGCCGTGCCGCAACTGTCAGGGTGTCGGCACCGTGGTCGAGGAGAAGTGCCCGGAGTGCCACGGCAGCGGTGGCGTCACCAAGACCCGCACGCTGAACGTGCGCTTCCCGGCGGGAGTCGCCGATGGTCAGCGCATCCGGCTGGCCGGGCGCGGTGAGCCGGGCGAGCGCGGCGGCCCGGCCGGTGACCTGTTCGTACACGTCAAGGTTCGGCCGGACGACCTGTTCGGGCGTACCGGAGACGACCTGACGTTGACCGTGCCGATCACCTTCGCGGAGGCCGTGCTCGGCACGGACCTGAGGGTGCCCACGCTCGACGGCGCGGTGACCCTGCGGGTTCCGCCGGGCACGCCGAGCGGGCGGGTGCTGCGGGCCCGGGGCAAGGGTGTGGTCCGCCGTGACGGGCAGGCCGGCGACCTGCTGGTCACGCTGGAGGTGGTGGTGCCGGCCCGTCTGTCGGACGAGGCACGGACGGCACTGGAGGCGTTCGCCGAGCAGAGTCCGTCGGCGGCGCGAGAACATCTCGACGCCCGGGTGCGTCGGGTCAGCTAGTCCGGTGGGATGGACGCGGAGGTGAGCGGGATGTCGGGCGAATTCCTCGGTTCGGGTGACCCGGCCTACGAGGCCAAGGTGCTCATGATCTCGGTCGCGGCACGGATGGCGGGAATGCATCCGCAGACCCTGCGCCAGTACGACCGGCTGGGGCTGGTGCAGCCGGGTCGAGCCGCTGGCGGCGGACGCCGGTACAGCGTTCGTGACGTGGTGCTGCTGCGCGAGGTGCAGCGGCTCAGTCAGGACGAAGGGGTCAACCTGGCCGGGGTCAAGCGGATCATCGGGCTGGAGCGACTGCTGGAGCAGGCGCAGCAGCGGGCGGCCCGGCTGGAGGCGGAGCTGGACGCCGCGTACCGCCGGGTGGCCGAACTGGAGTCGCTGGCCCGCTTTCCGGGCCGTGACCTGGTGCCGACCAACCGCACGTCCACCGCGCTGGTGGTGTGGCGCCCCCGCCGTACGCCGGACCGCTGATTCGCAGCTCACCCTTCGTCGTTTCCTCGGCCCGGCCCGCGTCGGTTTTCCGGCGGAGGCCGGGCCGTTTCGTTAGCCTGTCAATACGGGTCCTACCGCCTCAATTCGGGCCTGTCGGCGCGGTGCGAGGGGGAGCGATGTCGGAGCCGGCGAAGAAGGTGGCGCAGCAGACGGAGGACCGGCTGGAACACCTGGCCGACACCGTCCGCGAGAAGTTCGACAAGGTGACCGAGGGCAGCTTCCGGGACCGGGTCGTCGAGGGGCGGTTCGCCGACCACGGCGACTCCGGGGACCACGGTGACCGCAGCGCCGACCAGGGCCGTGCTGAGCCCGAGCGGAAGCAGGACTGACCGGTAACCGACGTGCGGGCCGGGACCCACGGGGGGTCCCGGCCCGTTCGCCGTCCGGCCGCCTGCCTCGCGGTGGAGGTCCGGGTCCGTCTTACGGGCCCTTTGGAGTTGAATCGTTTACGACATCAAGCGGCGCCCAACTCCGTGGCCCATGGACCGCCGGTGCGCGCGCCGGGGGCGACGGGCCGTGAATCGTTTGCGACATCAGCTCCATAGGGCCCACGAAGTGATAGCCCCGGTCGGGGCGGCCACGCCGCTACCGCCGCCGGCACCATCCGGCGACGCGATTCGGCCCCTTGGCGGCGGTCGGCCACCCGGAGCGCGTCAGCCGAGGCGACGGTTCTCGCGGACCAGGCCGCCCTCGCACCAGTCCCGATAGACGAAGAGATCCGGTCGGGCGAGCAGCACCCGGCCGTTGTACGCCCAGATCCTCATCAGTTCGTCGCCGTCACGCTCGGCCTGCTCGACCAGTTTACGAAAGCGCCGCTTGGGGTGGGCGCGGAAGTTCGTCCGGATGCCGTCGGCGGCGTAGATGTAGAGGCAGTGCAGCGCGAAGCGTCGCGCCGGGCAGGTCGGGTCCATCGCCAGGTCGAAGAGCGTCAGCACCAGCCGGTCACCGGAGACGAGGAGATCCCAGTCGGGTGGCATGGAGGCCAGCGGCACCGAATCGGGCTGGAATGCCCAAGCTCGCAACTCCGCCGGAGTCGGATCGACGGGGTTGGCAAAGCCGTGGAACGTCGACTCCTGCACGCTCACCGGCCAACCTTCCGCTCTCGCCCGCGTTGGCACTGGCCACCCGCGGACCGTGGCTGCTGGGGCGAAACGGTAACCTGCCGCCCGGTTGCTGCGGTAGTACCCGCAGGGCGCAATTCGGCAACCGTCGGTTGGGCCGGACCGAAAGGATGATCTGCTGACCGGCCGCCGCTGCGGTGCCGATCGGCGGCACGACAACGGCGGCGAACGTCAGTCGTGAATGGGAATCGGTGCGCTCCGTTGAATCAACGCGCGGTTGCGCAGCCACCGCTTGAACCACTGGAAGTCCGGCAGCCGGGCCAGCATCGGCCCGGTCACCACGGTGATCAGGACGTACGCCGTGGCGAGCGCCGCCAGCCGCGGCTCGACGCTGCCGGCGGCCACCGCGAGCCCGGCGATGACGATGGAGAACTCCCCACGGGGTACGAGTGCCAGGCCGGCCCGCCAGCGACCGGGCTCGCCGATGCCGACCCGGCGGGCCGCGAGGTAGCCGGTGAGCGTCTTCGTCGCCATGGTGATCACGGCCAACGCCAGCGCCGGCAGCAGCACCGGCGGGATGTCCCGTGGGTCGGTGACCAGGCCGAAGAAGACGAAGAACACCGCGGCGAACAGGTCCCGCAGCGGAGAGAGCATCTCGGTGGCGTGGTGCGCCACCGGGCCGGAGAGCGCGATGCCGACCAGGAACGCGCCGACCGCCGCCGACACCTGGAGTTTCGCCGCGACGCCCGCGATCAGCAGAGTCAGCCCGAGTACGCCGAGCAGCAGCGCCTCCGGGTCCTTCGCCGACAGCGCGGCGGAGATCAGGTGGCCGTACCGGATGGCGACGACCAGCACCAGCAGGACGGTGCCCACCGCGACGGCGAGGGCGATGCCGCCGCCGATCAGGCCGGTGCCGGCCAGTACGGCGGTGACCAGCGGCAGGTAGAGCGCCATCGCCAGGTCTTCGATGACCAGGACCGAGAGGATCACCGGGGTTTCCCGGTTACCGAGCCGGCCCAGGTCGCCGAGGACCTTGGCGATCACGCCGGAGGAGGAGACCCAGGTGATGCCGCCGAGCACCAGGGCGGCCACCCAGTCCCAACCGAGCAGCAGGGCGAACGCCGCGCCGGGCAGCGCGTTGAGCACCCCGTCGATCAGGCCGGCTGGAGCAGCCGAGCGGAGGTTGCCGACGAGTTCGTTGGCCGAGTACTCCAGGCCGAGCATGACCAGCAGCAGGATGACGCCGATCTCGGCGCCGACAGCGAAGAACTCCTCGCTGGCGTCGAGCGGCAGCAGCCCGCCGTGCCCGAAGGCGAGGCCGGCTAGGAGGTAGAGCGGGATGGGTGAGAGGCCCACCCTGCGGCTGAGTCGCCCGAGAATCCCGAGCAGTAGCAGCAGTGCGCCGACTTCGACGAGCAGTGTTGTGGAATCGTGCATCCGCCTCAGCCGTCCGGGTCACTGTCGGCGAGGATGGCGGACACGCCGTCGAGCCCCTTGCGGGTCCCGACAACGACCACCACGTCACCGGCTGCGAAGCGGAAGGTGGGAAGCGGCGAGACGATGACTTCGCCGTCGCGCAGCACCGCCACGATGGAGGCGCTGGTGCGGGTACGCGCCTTCGTGTCACCGAGCATCCGGTTGACGTACCGCGACGCGGCCGGGATCGCGATCTGCTCGGTGAGCAGGCCGGCGGCCTGGTCGCGCAGCCCGGAGAGCTGACCGAGCATCAGCGACGCGCCGAGGATGTCGGCCAGTGCCTCCGCCTCGTCATCGGTCAGCGGGATGTCCGCCTGACAGGAGTCGGGATCGTCCGGGTCGTAGAGGACAAGATCACGACGGCCGTTTCGGTGGGAAACGACACCCAGGCGGCGTCCAGACTCCGTCACCAGATCATGACGTACGCCGATGCCCGGCAGGGCGGTCTGCTCGACACGTACTCGCACCGGCCAAGGCTACCGCGCCATATCCAGAGAGCAGATCTTGGATGGATCGGGGGAAACACGCTGGTGCCCGCCCCGGCGCGAAACAGGGCGGGCACCCGAGGGTCGGGTCAGCGCAGACTGGCGAAGAACTCGCTGATGTCGGTGGTCAGTGCCGGACGTCGACCCGCTACCGGGTCCGCCCCCGGCGGCCGGGGAGTTCGACTGGCGGTGGCGTCGCCGGGAGTGATGGGCGTCATAGCGCTAAGGTTGAGCGGAATACGCTCAACTCTGGTTGTGTCCAACCCAATGGACAACGCCGATCCGGGGGAGCCCATGAACACCGAACGCCTCACCACCAAGAGCCGCGAAGCCATCACCGGCGCCGTCGCGCTGGCGAACCAGCGCGGCCACGCCACCGTCGAGCCCTGGCACCTGCTGCTGTCCCTGCTGGACACCGACGGCTCGACCGCCACCGGCCTGCTGCGCGCCGTCGGGGCCGACCCCGCCGAGCTGCGCCGGGCCGCCCAACGAGCGGTCGACGGCCTGCCGGCCGCGCGGGGCTCCAGCATCGCCGAGCCGACGTTGGCGCGGGAGTTCGTCAACGCCATCGGCGCCGCCGAGCAGATCGCCCGTCCGCTGGGCGACGAGTACACCTCGACCGAGCACCTGCTCGCCGGCCTCGCCCGGGTCGGCGGTGCGGTGGCCAACGCGCTGAAGTCCGCCGGTGTCACCGAGGAGACGCTGGTCGCCGCCTTCCCGACCGTTCGGGGCGGAGACCGGCGGGTCACCACGGCCGACCCGGAGCAGACCTACCAGGCCCTCGCGAAGTACGGCGTCGATCTGACCGCCAGCGCCCGCGACGGCAAGATCGACCCGGTGATCGGCCGGGACTCGGAGATCCGCCGGGTCATCCAGGTGCTCTCCCGGCGTACCAAGAACAACCCGGTGCTGATCGGCGAGCCCGGTGTCGGCAAGACCGCGATCGTCGAGGGCCTGGCCCAGCGGATCGTGGCCGGCGACGTCCCCGAGTCGCTGCGCGACAAGAAGCTGGTCTCGCTGGACCTCGGCGCGATGGTCGCCGGGGCCCAGTACCGCGGCCAGTTCGAGGAGCGGCTGAAGTCCGTCCTGGAGGAGATCAAGAACTCCAACGGGCAGGTCATCACGTTCCTCGACGAGCTGCACACCGTCGTCGGCGCCGGCAAGGGCGAGGGCTCGATGGACGCCGGCAACATGCTCAAGCCCATGCTGGCCCGCGGCGAGCTGCGGATGGTCGGCGCGACGACGCTGGACGAGTACCGCGAGCACATCGAGAAGGACCCGGCGTTGGAGCGCCGCTTCCAGCCGGTGGTGGTCGGCGAGCCGACCATCGAGGACACCATCGGCATCCTGCGCGGGCTCAAGGAGCGCTACGAGGTGCACCACGGCGTCCGGATCACTGACGCCGCGCTGGTCGCCGCAGCGTCGCTGTCGGACCGCTACATCACCGACCGGTTCCTGCCGGACAAGGCGATCGACCTGGTCGACGAGTCCGCGTCCCGGCTCCGGATGGAGATCGACTCCCGGCCGGTCGAGGTGGACGAGATCGAGCGGGCGGTCCGCCGACTGGAGATCGAGGAGATGGCGCTGGCCAAGGAGCCGGACGCCGCCTCGGCCGAGCGGTTGGCCCGGCTGCGCCAGGAGCTGGCCGACAAGCGTGAGCAGCTCACCGTGCTCTCCGAGCGCTGGCAGACCGAGAAGAGCCACATCACCAAGCTCTCCACCGCCAAGGAGGAGTTGGAGCGCCTGGGCGGCGAGGCCGAGCGGGCCGAGCGCGACGGCGAGTTGGAGCGGGCCGCCGAGCTGCGCTACGGCCGGATCCCCGCCCTCAAGGTCGAGCTGAAGCAGGCCGAGGAGGAGTTGGCCCAGCTCCAGGCCGACGGCGCGATGCTCAAGGAGGAGGTCGGCGCGGACGACATCGCCGCCGTGGTCGCCTCCTGGACGGGCATCCCGGCCGGTCGCCTCCTGGAAGGCGAGACGGCCAAGCTGCTCCGGATGGAGGAGTCGCTGGGCAGTCGCGTGGTCGGCCAGGTTGAGGCGGTCGGCGCGGTCTCCGACGCGGTCCGTCGCGCACGGGCCGGAGTCGCCGACCCCGACCGCCCGACCGGCAGCTTCCTCTTCCTCGGGCCGACCGGTGTCGGCAAGACCGAACTGGCCAAGGCTCTCGCCGAGTTCCTCTTCGACGACGAGCGGGCGATGGTCCGCATCGACATGAGCGAGTACGGCGAGAAGCACTCCGTCGCCCGCCTCGTCGGCGCCCCGCCCGGCTACGTCGGCTACGAGGAGGGCGGGCAGCTCACCGAGGCGGTGCGTCGCCGGCCGTACTCGGTGATCCTGCTGGACGAGGTGGAGAAGGCCCACCCGGACGTCTTCGACGTGCTGCTCCAGGTGCTCGACGACGGTCGGCTCACCGACGGTCAGGGCCGGACGGTGGACTTCCGCAACGCGATCCTGATCCTCACCTCCAACCTCGGGTCGTCGGTGATCAGCGACCTGATGCTGGCCGAGGAGGAGCGCCGCGAGGGTGTCCTCGCGGTGGTCCGCTCGCACTTCAAGCCGGAGTTCCTCAACCGTCTCGACGACATCGTGGTCTTCGCCGCGCTGCGCGGGGACGACCTGCGCTCCATCGTGGACATCCAGCTCGACCGGATGCGCAAGCGTCTCGCCGACCGCCGATTGGCGCTGGACATCACCGAGCCTGCCCGTCAGTGGCTCGCCGAGCACGGCTACGACCCGATCTACGGCGCCCGCCCTCTGCGTCGCCTGGTCCAGACCGCGATCGGTGACCAACTCGCCAAGGCCCTGCTGTCCGGCACCATCCGCGACGGCGACACGGTCAAGGTCGACCTAGCCGACGCCAAGGAGGGGCTGACCGTCACCGCCGGCTGATCCGTCGCGCCTCCGGGCCGACCCCGCAGGGGGTCGGCCCGGCCGTCCACCGGGACACGCGGTAGTCGGCCCATCACCCGAGAGTGCACGAGTTTCACCAGGTGCGCGAGGTTGTTACCGTCACCGCCGACGCACTTGGGGAGGTGGTCGGGGTGAACGGTTCCGTGGCGTACCTGATGACGACGCTGGGGTGTCTGGTCGGCGTCGCCGGGGTCGTGGTGGCGGTGGTGGCCCTGCGCAAGGGCCGCAAGGCCGCCCGGCCGGCCGCACCGACGGCACCCGTGGACCCGTTCCGCGACTCCGACTCCGACGCGCTGCGCGGCGACCCGCGCAGACTCAAGCCCGGCGACATCGTCGAGATCCGCCGCGTGTCGTACGCGGTCCGCGGCTCGGTGCACCTCAGCGAGGGCGGCTGGAGCTGGGCCGAGCACCTGCTGGACACCGTCGACGGCGACAAGCGTTGGCTCTCCGTGGAGGAGGACCCCGACCTGGAGTTGGTGCTCTGGACGGCCGAGCCGGCCGCGACGATCACCCCGGGCGCGTCCACCCTCGACTTCGCCGGCCGCCGCTATGCCACGGAGGAATCCGGCCAGGCCCGCTACACGGCCACCGGCAGCACCGGCCTCGACCCCACCGGCACCGTCCGCTACCACGACTACCGGGCCTCCAGCGGTGAGCGGCTCTCCTTCGAGGCGTACGGCCAGGCCGGCTGGGAGGTTGCCCGGGGCGAGCAGCTGCACCGTGCCGACGTCATGGTGTACCCGCAGGCCGGACCGGGAGCCACCTGACGTGTTGGTCAGTCTCGACACCCCGTACGTCGACACCTGCGCGGCGGACCTGAGCCTGGCACTCGGTGGCCCGGAACGCCCCGCGCTGCACGTTCGTGACCTCACGCTTCCCGGCGACATCCGGGTACGACTGCGCCTGCTCGGCGCGTCCCACCAGGTCGTGCTGACCGCCCCCGCTGGTGGCGACGGGCTCACCGAGACGGTCGCCTGCCTGCCCGGCCGGCCGCCGCACCTGCCCGGCGTCCTGCACGACGAGGCGGGCGGCTACCGGTTCACCGCCACCGTGCTGCGCCCCGCAGACGGTGAGTTGCACGACCGGATCGCCGCGCTCCGCGCCGACCTGGCCGACGCCCCGTACGCCCTGGTCGGGGTCTTCCCCGGGGACCCGGACGCGGTCACCGCGTTGGCCGTACGCACCGACGCGCCGGACGGATCGGTCGGTTGGCGCACGTGGCACGCGTACCCCCAGACCAGCGAGTTGGTCCTGACCGAGACGGTGGTGGCACTGCGATGACGTACCGACGCTGGATCGTGGTGGGCATGGCGGTCGCCGTGGTCGGCGTGCTGGTCGCCGGCTTCGCGATCGTCAACGGCACCTTCTCGCCCCGCGACTACGTGCAGGACAGGTACACCCGGGCGGCCAGCCGGGACATCGGCAGGCAGGCGGTCGCGTACACCTCGTCGAAGTCGCCTACCCAGGTCGCCAATGACCTGACCGACGCGTGGCGGCCGGCCGACCGGTACGTCGACGGCAGCGGCGTGTACCTGCGCTACGACGACGACTCGGTGGTGATCCTGCCGATTGCCGCCGGCTCGGTGATCCTGCTGGAGAACATGAGCACCGCCTACCCCCGCTACCACTCGATCGTCGGGTCGTACTGGGGCTGGGGACGCGGCAGCACCGTCCGGGGCGGCGGCCCCGGCAGCGGCAAGTAGCCCGACGACCGACCCCTCACCCTGGAGCCCCCTGTGCAGAACCTCGTCACCGATCTGCTGGTCACCCTCGCCTTCGGGGTGGTCGGTGTCGTCCTGATGGGCGTCGGCTACGGGCTGGTCGACCTGGCCACGCCCGGCAAGCTTCACGAACTGATCTGGACCGAGCGCAACCGCAACGCGGCGCTGCTGCTCACCTCGAACCTGCTCGGCGTCGGCATCATCGTGGTCGCGGCGATCGTCGCCAGCGACAACGACTTCACCCTCGGCCTGGTCGGCGCGGCGGCGTACGGGATCGTCGGCCTGGTCATCATGGCCGCCGCGTTCCTGCTGCTCGACGCGGTGACCCCGGGCCGGCTCGGCGAGCTGCTGGTCGACCCGGAGCCGCACCCCGCCGTGTGGGTGTCGGCCGCGGTGCACCTGGCCACCGGTGCGATCATCGCCGCCGCGATCATCTGATGCCCGAACGTACCCGGAAAAGAGCGTGAGCACCGAGGCGCCGGCGGCGGTCGACGGCGGCTCCGAGGCACGGCCGCGCTGGCGGCTGGCCCGCGCGTCGGTGCTGCTGGCGGTCTTCGTCTGTGCCGCCTGCGGGCTGGCCTACGAGCTGGCCCTGGTCGCCCTCGGCAGTTACCTGATCGGCGACACGGTCGGCCAGGCGTCGATCGTGCTCGGCGTGATGGTCTTCGCGATGGGGATCGGCGCGCTGGTCGCCAAGCCGTTGCAGTCCCGAGCCGCCGCCGCGTTCGCGGTGATCGAGTTGACCCTCGCCCTGCTCGGTGGCCTGTCCGTGCTCGGCCTCTACGCCGCCTTCGCCTGGCTCGACCTGTACAGCCCGGCGCTGGTCGGCACCGCCTTCGTGCTGGGCCTGCTGATCGGCGCGGAGATCCCGCTGCTGATGGTGATGCTGCAACGCATCCGCGAGCAGGCCGCCGGCAGCGCCGTGGCCGACCTGTTCGCCGCCGACTACATCGGCGCGCTGCTCGGCGGACTCGCCTTCCCGTTCCTGTTGATCCCGGTCTTCGGCCAGCTCAAGGGTGCCCTGTTGGTCGGCGCGGTGAACGCCGTGGCCGGTGTCGCCCTGGTCTGCACGGTGTTCCGGGCGGAGCTGAGCCGTCGGGCGCGGCTCGTCATCGGCGCCGGCTCCGTCGTGGTCGCGCTCTGCCTGGGGTACGCGTGGGTGACCGCCGCCGACTTCGAGGTGAGCAGTCGGCAGCAGCTCTACCGGGACCCGGTGGTGCACGCCGAACGGTCCCGTTACCAGGAGATCGTGCTGACCCGGTCGGTGCGCGAGGTCGGCCACGCCGCCACCGACCTGCGGCTGTTCCTCAACGGTGACCTCCAGTTCAGCTCGGTCGACGAGTACCGCTACCACGAGGCGCTGGTGCATCCGGCGCTGCGCGGGTCGCGCGGTGAGGTGCTGGTTCTCGGTGCCGGCGACGGCCTCGCGGTCCGCGAGATCCTGCGCTACCCGGACGTGCGTCGGGTGACGGTGGTCGACCTCGATCCGGCGGTGGTGGCGCTGGCCCGCACCGAGCCGCAGTTGCGCGCCCTCAACGGCGGCGCGCTCGACGACCCCCGGGTACGGGTGCTGAACACCGACGCCTTCGGCTGGCTGCGTACCGCCGCCGAGCACTTCGACGTGGTGGTCGCCGACCTGCCGGACCCCGACGAGACGGCAACCGCCAAGCTCTACACGGTCGAGTTCTACACGCTGATCCGGTCGGTGCTCGCCGAGCAGGGGCGGCTGGTGGTGCAGTCCGGCTCGCCGTACTTCGCGCCCCGGTCGTACTGGTCGATCGAGGCGTCGCTGCGGGAGGCCGGCTTCGCCACCGTGCCGTACCACGTCGACGTGCCGTCCTTTGGCGACTGGGGGTTCCTGCTCGCCGCGCCGGGCACCGCCCCGCCGGTGCTGGAACTGCCGGCCGACGCGCCCCGGCTGCGTTTCCTCGACCCGGGGGTGCTGCGGGCGGCGGCCACCTTCCCCGCCGACCGTCCGCGCCTGAACGTGCCCGCCTCCACCCTGCTGCATCCCAGGGTCCTCGACTACGCCCGCGCGGAATGGCGCGGCTACTGACGCCGCCACTGTCCGCTGATGACGCAAAACCCCTTGATCAAGAGGGTGGAGTGGGGACGGGCGGGGAAAGGATGGGGGCATGTTCGGGATGCGAAAGGCGTGGGAGCGGGAGCTGGGCGCGGCCGTCGACGAGTTGCTGGAGGCTGACACGCTCGCCTTCGGCGGCACCGGCTTCGCCGGCACACTGCTGCCGGTGACCGAGGCGTACCTCCGGGTCGAGGCCGCGCACCGCGACCACCCCGAAGAGGTACGCCGCCAGATCGACCGACTGCTGGCCGAGGGCTCACCCGCCGGCCGGGCGTACGCGGCCACCCTGTTGGAGCGGATCGACCCGGCGGCGGCCCGAGCGGCCTGGACGTCTCTGCGGGGCGACTCCACCGAGTTCACCACGTTCGTCGGCTGCGTCATGGGGCGCTCCACCGTCGGCGACTACGCCACCCAGCGACTCGCCGCAGCATGATCCATTCGCCGATCGAGCCTGCCCGATCGGTGCTGCCCATCGACGGCCTTCCCCCGTACGTTGCGAGCCATGAGTTCGCCAGCCGCAGCGCCGCGTCCGCCCCGCCCCGGCACCGTCACCATCGCGTTCTGGCTGCAACTCGCCGCAGCGCTGATCCTGCTCGGCCTGGCCGCGATGGCGGTCGCCCAGGCGGTGCACTTCGATGGTCAGATCACTCGCGCGGCGGCACTGGTGCCCGACGCCGACCCGGCCGAGGTGAGCGGCGAACGCCAGAGCAACGTCGCGATGGCCCTGATCGTCGGCTTACCAGCCGTGCTGTTGGCGGGGTGGCTCGCGGCCACCGCCGGGCCGCTCCGCCGAGGCTCGAACATCGCGCGGATCCTGGTCTTCGTCGCCAGCGGTGCCCAGCTGCTGGTCTGCTTCGGCCAGTGCTGCTCCGGCTTGTTCGTGCCCATGCTGGTCGCCCCGGAAGTCGAGGCCCCGTCGTCGGCGGACTTCGACGAGGAATGGGAGACGTCGGAATTCTTCGACACGCTCTACTCCGGCAACGACCCCTTCGGCGAGCTGTTCTTCCCGGCGGCGGGGCTGACCGTGCTCGCCGTTCTCGCGCTCGTCGCGGCCGTGGTCCTGCTGCTGGCGTTGCCACCGGCCGCCGGATGGTTCGTGCCGCGGCCCGCAGCCGCCGACGCGCCGCCCTGGGAGTCACCGCCCCCCGGCTACGCCGCTCCCCAGTTCGTCCCGGCCGGCTACGGGTACCCGCCGATGCCGTTCGTGGCACCGGCCCCCGGCACGCCGGGCCTCCTCCCGCCGGGCCAGTACGTCCCGGCCGGATATCTGATCTGCCCGGACCCGGCGGCGCACCTGACACCCACCCCACCCGGGGATGAACCGCCCACCGGGGAGTCCACGGTGCCGCCGCCGACCACGCCCGGCGACACACCCGGTGCCGTCGGTAGCTGAGCTTTCGGTCACGACGCGACTCGCTCCGGTGCCGACGGTTGTTACCGTCTGCGCCGACGTACCTGGGGAGGTGGTCGGGTGGACGGGGCGCTTGCGTACCTGGTCGTGGCCATGGTCGTACTCATCATGGCCCTGCTCGTGATCGTCGTGCGGACCCGGCGGGCCGCGACCCGGTCCGGCGGCGCACCGCCGGACGTTCGGCCGGCGCGCGGCGGCGCGCACCGTCTGACCGCCGGCGACCGCGTGTGGATCGGCGAGCGAGAGTACGCCGTGAGCGGCACGATCCGCCTCGTCGAGGGGGACTGGAGTTGGTCGCAGTACCTCCTCGACGACGCCTCCGGTGCTGGCCATCGGCTCTCCGTGGAGGGTGTCGGCGGCACCGACCTGGAACTGGTGCTCTGGACCGCCGAGCCCGGCGCGACAGTCACCCCCGGCGCTCCGACCATCGAGCTCGGCGGGCGGCGGTACACCTGGTCCGAGACCGGGCAGGCGCGCTACACCGCCACCGGGGAGACCGGGCTGCGGTCGACCGGGACGATGCGCTACCACGACTACCAGTCGGATGGGACCGCCCGGCTCTCCTTTGAGGCGTACGGCGAAGAGGGCTGGCGGGTCGCCCGGGGTGACCTGCTCGACCCCGCCGACCTGGCGATTCGTCCCGGCAGGGAAGATCACTGAGTCCGACCCGACGGGCGCGGCGCGAGTCGCCCGGCATGCCAGAGTGGCTCACAGTCGATACGGTGTGGGCGCGATCTTAGGGAAGGAGAATCGTGGTCGATTCCCCCAGCACGCCGGCCCGCCAGCGGCCGTCCGTCGTGACGATTTCCAGCTACCTGCTCTACCTCTTCCTGGCGTGCCAGGTGATCAGTCTCATCCTCACCCTCTCCACCCTCGGCAAGACGCGCGACGTGCTCCGCGACGCGTACGCGGGCAGCACTGCCGAGGGCGCTGACCAGATTGCGGGCTTCTTCTACGCCTTCGGCCTCGGCAGCAGCATCATCGTGCTCCTGATCGCGGTCGCGTTGGGCGTCCTGGCCCTCTTCAACAACCAGGGCCGCAACGGTGCCCGGATCACCACCTGGATCGTCGGCGGCATCATGGTGTGCTGCGTGGGCGGCACCCTGCTCACCAGCGCGGCCGGCAGTTTCACCACCGCCGGCGGCACCAGCGGCGACATGCCCAGCGGCGAGGAGATCCAGCGCCGCCTCGACGAGGCGCTGCCCTCCTGGCTCACGCCGGTCAGCGTGCTGCTCGGCGTGATCAGCCTGCTCGCCCTGCTCGCGGCGCTGATCCTGCTGGCACTGCCGAAGGCCAACGAGTTCTTCCGCAAGGCCCCCGCGACCTGGGAGCCGCCGACCCCGGGCACCAGCTACCCGGGTTACCCGCAGGCGCCGGGTCAGCCGGGTTACCCGCAGGCTCCGGGTCAGCCGGGTTACCCGCAGGCTCCGGGTCAGCCGGGCTACCCGCAGGCTCCGGGTTACCCGTCGACCGGTCAGCCGGGCTACCCGTCGACGCCGGGCCAGGCACCCAGCTCGGACCAGCCGGGCACGCCGCCGCCGTCCAGCTCGGACCGACCGGACGACACGCCGCCGGCCGACCGCCCCGGGTCGACCCCGCCGTCGACGAGTTGATCGACCGATAAGCACGACGCCGACGATCCCTCCGAGTAGGTTGCAACCCGACGCCTACCGGAGGGATTCGTCGTGTCGTACCCCGAATCGGCACCGTTCCGCCGGCCCGCCGTGGTCGTGCTGGCCACGGCCGTGCTGCTGGTGATGGCGGTCGCCGCACTCGCGTACGCCGTCGTGGACCTGGCGGTGCTGGGCCGGACGGTCGACGCGTTCCGCCTCGCGGCCCGGGACACCTCGGCGAGCCCGCAGCAGATCGACGACGTGGTGACCCTGCTGCGCGCGTCGGCGGTGCTGTCGGCGGTGGTGGCCGCGCTCTCCGCCCCGGTGCTCGCGGGCCTCGCCCTCGGGCTGCTGGCCGGTCGCTCCGGCGCCCGGGTGGCCACCTGGGTGGTCTGTGGGCTCGGCCTGCTCGCCGGTTGTTGCAGCGTGGCGGTCCTCATCGGTGAGCGCTCCGCGCCGCTGCGGCTGGGTGCCGACGAGCGGGCCACCGCCGAGTTGCTGGGCCTGACCGGGGACGCGTACCCGTCCTGGTGGATCCCGCTCAACGGAGGGCTTTCGGTGGGGCAGGGCCTCGGTTACCTTGTGGTAGCAACGCTGCTGGCCCTGCCGGCGGCCAACGCCTGGTTCGGTCGACGCCGGCCAACCGCACCAACCGTGCCGTCCGCGCCACCCGGGTTCACGCCCGCCCCGCACCAGCCCGCGCCCCCGTACCCGCCCAGGTGAGGACCGCCCGTGACGCCCGATTCCACGACCGCTGAGCGACGGGCTCTGATCACCGGTGCCACGGCCGGCATCGGCGCGGCCTTCGTCCGGCGGCTGGCGGTCGACGGCTGGCACCTGGTGCTGGTCGCTCGCGACGCGGCTCGACTGGCCGAGTTGGCCGCGGAGTTGACGGCCCGGCACGGCCGCGAGGTGGAGACGCTCTCGGCCGACCTGTCCACCGATGACGGCTGCGCCACCGTCGAGCAGCGGCTCACCACCGGAAGTCCCGTGCACCTGCTGGTCAACAGCGCGGGCATCGGCCTGAACCAGTCGTTCCTGCGCTCCACTGCGGAGGACGAGGCACGCCTGCTGCGGCTCAACGTGCACGCGGTCATGCGGTTGACGCTGGCGGCGCTGCGCCCGATGACCAAAAGGCGGGACGGGGCAGTGATAAATGTCTCTTCCGTTGCTGGATTTGGCGCGGTGATGCCGGGGTCCACGTACTCGGCCAGCAAGGCGTGGGTCACCAACTTCAGCGAGTCCGTCGGGCAGTCGACGCGCCCATTCGGCGTCCCGGTGATGGCTCTCTGCCCCGGCTACACCCGCACAGAGTTTCACCAGCGGGCCGGCATCAACATGTCGAAGACCCCGAACTGGATGTGGCTGCGGGCCGAGGATGTCGTCGACGAAGCCCTACGTGACCTGCGGAAAGGCAAGTTGGTGAGCGTCCCGGCGTGGAAGTACAAGCTCGCTGTCGCCGGCCTGCGGCACGCGCCGCGCCGGCTCCTGCAGGTGGTCGCCCGGGACACCCGCGGCCGGATCGGCCGCGACGAGCACTGAGCTACCGGCGCCCGACGGCACCGTCGGCGCCGTTGTCGTACGTTGTCGCGCCGCCAGTGGGCCAGTTGCTGAGCGTAGTCGAACATCGCCAACCATCGGTCCCTCAGTGGCCTGATCAGGGTGGACCCCGCACACGGCGCTCAGACTTGCGCAGTAACCTCTATCGCCATGGGGGACCACGACGACCTGCGTAAATTCATTGCCGACCTGGCTGTTGTCCACGGACGGGTCGTGCTCTCATCGGGGCGCGAAGCAGACTGGTACGTCGATCTGCGGCGCGTCACGCTCCATCACCAGGCCGCTCCGTTGGTCGGCCGGGTGCTGCTCGACCTCACCGCCGACTGGGAGTACGAGGCCGTCGGTGGGCTCACCCTGGGCGCGGACCCTGTCGCGCTCTCGATGCTGCACGCCGCCGCTCCGGCCGGTCGGGCCCTGGACGCCTTTGTGGTGCGCAAGGCGGGCAAGGCGCACGGTCTGCAGCGGCGGATCGAGGGACCGGAGGTGGCTGGCCGCCGAGTGTTGGCGGTGGAGGATACGTCCACAACGGGCGGAAGTGTGTTGACCGCTGTCGAGGCTCTTCGCGAGGCCGGAGCCGAGGTCGTGGGCGTGGCGGTTATTGTTGATCGAGGCGCCGGCGACGCGGTGCGAGCCGCCGGATTGCCGTACAAGGCGGCCTATACGTTGGCTGACCTCGGCCTTGTGGCGTAAAAGTTTGCCGATTCGGATCTGCTGATATGCAGGCGGATCGATGCTGCTGGTGGAAGGATGGAATACGTGGGAACTGCGTTGGCCGAAATGACAATGCCTCAGATCTCGCCGCTCAACGGCGAGCCGATCGAACGTGCCGATGCCGAGCGTCTCGCCGGGGTCCTCAAGGCCCTTGCCGACCCTGCTCGACTGCGGCTGCTCAGCCTGATCCAGTCGGCCCCCGAGGGCGAGGCGTGCGTCTGTGACCTGACGGCGCCGCTTGGCCTCTCTCAGCCGACCGTCAGTCACCACCTGCGTATCCTCACCGAGGCCGGCTTGCTGGAGCGGGAGAAGCGCGGTGTCTGGGCGTACTACCGGCTGGTCCCGAGTGCGATCGCGACGATCGCCGACCTGCTGACCCCGCCGCGTAAGCGGGCCACCAAGAAGGCCCGCTGACCCGTACCGATCGTCCGGTGCAATCCTCCACCGGGGAAAGCACCGGACGGCCGGCCGGGCCGATCGCGACAGATCAGTACTTGCCGTAGTTCTCGCGGGTCTCCTTGATGGCCTCATCGGCTGCGGCGCGCTCCGCTGCGGTCGTGCCGCGCTTCGCTGCCATGCGAGCCCGGAGCAACTCGATCACGATCGGCACCACCGAGATCGCCACGATCGCGATCAGAATCAGCTCGATGTTCGCCTTGACGAACGGGAGCTGGCCGAGGAAATAGCCGAGCACCGTCACGCCGGTGCCCCAGAGCACCCCGCCGATGATGTTGTAAGTGACGAATGTGCGGTAGTTCATCCGGCTGACGCCGGCCACGATCGGCGTGAACGTCCGCACGATCGGCACGAAGCGGGCCAGCACGATGGAGCGCGCCCCGTACTTCTCGAAGAACTCGTGCGCCTTGATGACGTTCTCCTGCTTGAACAGCCGGGAGTTCGGACGGCGGAACAGCGCCGGGCCCACCTTCCGGCCGAATGCGTATCCCACCTGGTCCCCGGCGATCGCCGCGAGGGTGATCAGCAGGCAGACCAGCCAGAGCGGGTAGGTGATGTACTTCCCGTCGGCGGTCAGCAGGCCGGCCGTGAAGAGCAACGAGTCGCCAGGCAGGAAAAAGCCGATCAGCAGGCCGGACTCGGCGAAGACGATGACCAGAATGCCGAGCAGCCCGAATGACGAGATCAACACCTCCGGATCGAGCCAGTCCGGGCCCAGGGCCAGGGTCGTGATGGGCGTCGACACGAGGTGACCTCCGAATTGTGTACCGGTTTGGTGTGCGGTGAGTCGCCCGTGGCGACGGCACGACCGTAGTCTAGGTGGCCAGTCGATCCGCCCGGTGCTCGACGTCACAGTCGCGGTGGGCTCGGAGCCGCCCATTGGCAGCGCCTCCCGCACCCCCGGTGCCCCGCCGATCGGATGGTCGACGGGGCACCGGTGGTGCGGGGCAGGGTCAGGCGCTGAAGCGGGTGGTCCGACGCCTGGCGAGCAGGTAGCCGCCCACGCCGACAACGAGCAGCAGGGCGCCGAGGCCGGCGATCAGACCGGTGGAGGAGCCCGTGATGGGCAGCGAACCACCGTCACCGTCATCGCCACCCGCGCCGCCGCCCGAGACCGCGTTGACCACGATCAGGGCCCTGTCGTTGGCTGGCGTGATGTCCTCGGCGAAGCCGCCGCCACCGGGGCACTCGCACGGCGCGTTGACCCGCACCGCACCCCGGGCGTTGGAGATCACCTTGTCGATGCGCAGCCGGAACTCCATGGTGTAGGTCCTGCCGGCCACCAGCAGCATCTCCGAGCCGCACAGGTACGTTCGGGTGCCCTGTCGCAAGGTGCAACGGTCGGGGACCTCGACGGCGGTGGTGCCCGGCGGCAGTTCGACGTCCACGTGGGTGGCGGCCTCGTAGTCCTCGTTCACCTTGTCGAGCGTCGCCGGGCCGTTGTTCCGGAAGCCGACGGTTGCCGTGACGACGGCGCCGGCTCCGCCCTTGAGCGTGTCGCCGATCGCCGCGAGGTCGGTGCCGTTCGTTCCGGTGGTCTTGATGGTCCAGCCGGTGTAGTCGTAACCCGGGCCGATGTCGGTCTGGTCGGCCTGCCGCATCCTGTTGGGAGCTTCGGTGAGGGTCAGCTTCGGGCCGCCGCCGCGCGTGGCCGCGCGGGCGCCAGCCGCGTCCCGCACCCGGGTCAGGTCCTCGAAGTCGGCAGTGGTCATGAACTGGGCATAGCCGGACTGGTTGGACGGGGCGTAGGTGTCCTTGGCGAGTTCGAGGTTCAGCGTGGTGGCGAGGCCCTCGCCGACCGGGATCTCCTCGTCGAACTGGCAGGAGACCAGGTGGTCGTCGGAGTAGAGGCAGTTGCTGAACCGGTCCTTGGTGCGGATCGAGTAGGCAAGGTCGAAGACCGCGGCGAATCCCTTGACGATCTTGTCGCCGACGTTGGCCACGGCCAGCGGCACCGTGAACGTCCCGCCCGGCTTGGAGGCGTGGTCCGTGAACGGCCCGCCGGCCAGGTCGACCCCCTCGCCGACGCGTACGCGGGCGGTGTAGCTGCCCCGCCGCTCGTCGGCAGCCTGGAAGCTCACAGCGACGTCCCCCGAGTCGCCGAGCTGAGCATCTGCGGTGGCGGCGATGCGTACCTGCTTGGTCGCGTTGCGATAGACGCCGCTGCCGGGCGGCACCATCTCGTGCAGGACGACGTCGCTGGGTTCCGTGCAGACGAGAACGCCTGGCTCCGGGACGGCGCACTGCTGGCCGTCAGCGGGAGCAACGGTGATCGTGTTGGCGAGGGAGCGGTAGTCGTACCGCACGGAGACGTCGGTGAGAACCGTCGGCTCGTCGGAGTACAGGAACAGGTTGCGGGTGGTGGGTGCCGAGCCGACAGCCAGAGTGGCGTCCTGGAAGTAGGGCTCGGTCGCGGACGCCGCTGCGACGGCGGGGGTGGCGGACGCGGCGACCAACGCGCCTGCGACGCCGAGCCCGGCTAGCCAGCGGGTCGAATGCTTGAGCATGGGGGATCCTCCTGGGGGGATTCAGGTGGCGCCCGGTCAACCTAGTGAGAGCGCCGGCCCTTCCGCTTGCGCAATGCGATCGTTCCCTGTCTATCGACCCGAACGGCTGAGCACGTCTGCCCCAACGGGCGGCAGGCCCTCCGGCGGGATCAACGGTGGTCGCTGCCACAACGACGGTGCCCCGCCGACCGAAATGGTCGGCGGGGCACCGGTCGGGTGGGACGGATCAGGCCACGAAGCGGGTCCGGCGACGCTTCGCCACCAGGAAGCCGCCGAGGCCCGCGGCGAGCAGCAGGGCGCCGAGGCCGGCGATCAGGCCGGTGGGCTGACCGGTGATCGGCAGCGCGCCGCCGTCGTCACCGCCCTGCCCACCACCGTTGCCGCCGCCGTTACCGCCACCGTTACCGTTGCCGCCGGTCGAGTTCACCAGGATCTTGGCCACGTCGTTGGCCGGCTTCAGGTCCTCGGTGAAGCCATCGCACTCGCACTTGGCGTTGATGGTTACGGTGCCCGTCGCGTTCTCGATCACCTTGTCGATCCGCAGACTGATGTCGACCGTCTGCTCCTCGCCGACGCCGATGAAGATGTCCGGGTAGCAGCGGTAGAGCTTCATGCCCGGCTTGCCGGCGTTCGCCCAGTCCTGCGTGTCGCCGTTGAGAGGCGCGCAGACGTCGGGCACCTTGACGGCGGTGGTGCCCGCCGGTACAGCGATGTCGATCTTCGTGACCGGCGTGCCCGAGCGACCGAAGTCGAGCGCTGCCGGCCCGTCGTTACGAACCCCGAGGGTGGCCTTGACCACGTCGCCCGCCTTGCCGGCCAGCGTGTCACCGACCGCTACCAGGTCGGCACCATTCTTGCCGTTGACCTGGACTGTCATCCCGGACCCGTTGTTCGTGGGATCGGTGTCGGCCTGGAACCCGCGCGCCGTCGTCTTGGTGGTATCCGAAAGACTCAGAACGGGGCCGTTGCCCGGCTGCCCCGCCGAGACGCCGCGCGAGCGGAGGTAGGCGCTGTAGTCCTCGAACTCGGCGATGGTCATCCAGTTGTAGTAGCCGTACTCCTTGCCCGGCGCGTAGGTGTCCTTGCCGAGCAGGTAGGGCAGCGACGCTGAGCGCGTTTGCTCGGCGGCGGTCGCCTCGGAGAAGCTGCAGGTCCGCAGGCGACCATCCGCGTAGGTGCAGTTGCTGTACTGCTTCTCGGGGCGGATCGAGTGGTCCAGGTCGAAGACCGCGACTGCGCCCTTCACCTCGGTGCTACCGGCGTTGCGCAGCGTGAGCGGCGCGCTGAACCTGCCCCCGGGCGCGGTCGACACGGTGGTCTCCTCGCTTGGGGCAGCCAGGTCGACGCCTTCGCCGATCCGCACCTTGGCGGTGTGGCTGGCCGGAGCGAAGCCCTTGGCGGCGACCGTGACCTTGAGGTCACCAGCGTCCCCGTCCTTAGCCTTCGCGGTCGGTGCCATGACCACGTTGAAGAAGCCGGAGTAGGCCCACTCGTAGAGGTCGGTCTCGAAGGGGGTGGTGCAGACCAGGACGCCCGACTGACGTGGCTCGCAGTCGAACTCGCTTTCAGGAGTGACCGTGAGGACCCCGTCGAGATCACGGAAGTCGTATTGGACGGTGAGCCCGTCGACGACCACGGACTTGGAGGCGGACAGCAGAGGTGAGTCGATCTTGCCCGTGGACCCTGCGGCGACAGTGGTGTCGGTGAAGAAGACGCCCAGTTTGACGGGCGCCTCCTCGGCGGCGGCGACGGCGGGGCTGGCGGAGGCGGCGACGAGCGCGCCTGCGACGCCCAGCCCGGCGAGCCAACGCCGGGTGGAGTGGGTGAGCATGAAGGGGATCCTCCAGTAGGGGATTCAGTGCAGCCTGCGGATCTTAAGAACTTCCCAAGGTCCGCCGCTGCCCTGATCACCACCCAGCGCCAAGGTGCACCGCAAAGTTCAGCAAGCGTTTCCGCGACGTTCGGTTAACCCTTTCCCGGTCGGCGGGCCGGAGGCCGGGCAGCCCGCCGCCGCCGACGGGGTCAGCGGTAGTCGTCCTCGTCGCCGGTTACCACCCGGGCCTGCTCCATCGCGTCCCAGTCGTCGACCTCCAGGCCGCGGTGCGGCTCGGAGTCGATGTCGGTGGGGCCGACCACGGCCGCCTGCTCGACGGCGTCGGCCGGCTCCGCCTCGGGGTCGCGTTCGTCCGCGGCGAGGTGGTCGCCGGGGACGAAGTCCTCATCAGGCTGACCCATGCTGCTCCCTCCCGGGTTCTCGGGGCACGGTTCCCACCACCGTACGGGCTGTGCCGGCGCGGCGCGCGGAAGCCGACTCGGCCGAATCACCCCGTCACGGTGCGACCCGATGCCAGGATGGGGCGGTGGGCTTCCTCATCCGGCTGGTGATCACCGCGGTCGCGCTGTGGATAACCACGCTCATCGTGCCCGGGGTCGACGTGCACGGCCGCTCGGGCAGCAACACGGTGTTGACGCTGATCGTGGTGGCGCTCATCTTCGGTGTGATCAACGCGGTGCTCAAGCCGGTGATCAAGGTCGTCGGTTGTGTGTTCTACCTGCTGACCCTGGGCCTGTTCGCGCTGGTGGTCAACGCGCTGCTCTTCCTGCTCACCGACCGGATCGCCCGCGGGCTCGACCTGCCGTTCCACGTAGACGGCTTCTGGGCGGCGTTCTGGGGAGCGATCGTGATGACCGTGGTCACCTGGCTGATCAGCGTCATCGTGCCGGACAGTCTGGGTGAGCGGTGAACGGCTAGCCCTGGGGCGATTGGCCCCGCGCACCTCGTCTACGGGATACTGCCGGGCGGAGGACAGCGCGGTCCGGCGCACAAATGAACAACAGCGGCCAGCACGGCCGAGAGTGGTTAGTAAGGAGCGTTTGACATGCCCATCGCTTCCCCCGAGGCTTACGCGGAGATGTTGGACCGCGCCAAGGCTGGCCGGTACGCGTACCCCGCGATCAACGTGACCTCCTCCCAGACGCTGAACGCGGCGCTGAAGGGCTTCGCCGACGCGGAGAGCGACGGCATCATCCAGGTCTCCACCGGTGGTGCCGAGTACCTGTCCGGTCCCTCGATCAAGGACATGGTCACCGGCGCGGTGGCGTTCGCCGCGTACGCGCACGAGGTGGCCAAGAAGTACTCGGTCAACATCGCGCTGCACACCGACCACTGCCCGAAGGACAAGCTGGACGGGTTCGTCCGTCCGCTGATGGCCATCTCGCAGGAGCGGGTGAAGCGCGGCGAGGAGCCGCTGTTCCAGTCGCACATGTGGGACGGCTCGGCCGTGCCGGTCGCCGAGAACCTGCAGATCGCCTCCCAGCTCCTCGACGAGGCCGCCAAGGGCAAGATCGTCCTTGAGATCGAGGTCGGCGTCGTCGGTGGCGAGGAGGACGGCGTCGAGAACGCCATCAACGACAAGCTCTACACCACCACCGAGGACGGCCTGGCCATGGTCGAGGCGCTCGGCCTCGGCGAGAAGGGCCGCTACATGGCGGCGCTGACCTTCGGCAACGTGCACGGCGTCTACAAGCCGGGCAACGTGAAGCTCCGCCCCGAGATCCTCAACCAGATCCAGGAGGCGGTCGGCGCCAAGTACGGCAAGGACAAGCCGCTCAGCCTGGTCTTCCACGGCGGCTCGGGCTCCCTGCTGAGCGAGATCCGTGAGGCGCTCGACTACGGCGTGGTGAAGATGAACATCGACACCGACACCCAGTACGCCTTCACCCGGCCCGTCGCGGACCACATGCTGCGCAACTACGACGGCGTGCTGAAGATCGACGGCGAGGTCGGCAACAAGAAGCAGTACGACCCGCGTGCCTGGGGCAAGGCCGCCGAGGCTGGCCTGGCCGCCCGCGTCGTCGAGGCGTGCGAGCACCTGCGCTCCACCGGCACCTCGATGTCCAAGTAACGACGTACCGTCCGACGGCCGGCTCTCCCACGGGGAGCCGGCCGTCGCCGTCAGGTCGTCAACAGTCGTACGGCCTCATGCACGTCGTCGGTGAGGTGGATCGTCGACGACAAATCGCCGAACGGGGAGGCGGTCAGCAGCGGGCGCAACAACGCCTCCACCGGCAGCTCCCGCGTCCAGTAGTCGCGGTCCAGGAAGATGTACGCGCCGCTGGCCCCGTCGGTGCCGTAGTAGGTCTTGGTGGCCGCCTGGAACACCTCCTGCACGGTGCCCGCCCGGCCTGGGGCGAAGACGATGCCGCCCCGAGCGAGCCGCAGGATGGTGTCCTCCCGGATCGCGTTGGAGAAGTACTTGGCGATCCGCCCGGCGAACAGGTTCGCCGGCTCGTGCCCGTACAGCCAGGTGGGGATGGCCAGCCCGCCGGCTCGTGCCCAGCCGGCGTCGCCGCGTTGCCGGGGCACGCCCGCGTACCGCTGCCGCACCGTCAGCGCCACGGCCGTGTACCGCTGGTGGTCGGCGAAGTCGGGCGCGGTGGCCAGCAGGTCGATCGCCGCCGTCAGGTCCGTCGCCGGCTGGTCCGCCAGGAACGCGCCGAGGTTCGCCGCCTCCATCACCCCCGGGCCGCCGCCGGTCACCACCAGCCGGTCGGCCCGGGCCAGCTCCCAACCCAGCACGGCCGCCATCCGGTACGGGGGGCTGCCGCGTCGTACCGCGTGGCCGCCCATGATGCCCACCACCGACTGCGGCCCGTGCCCGGCCAGCCAGGCCCGGGTGGCGTCGGCGAGGGCGTTGTCCACGCCGTGGTCGTGCAGCCGCTGACCGAGCGCCTCCTTCACGTCCGGCAGCGCCCCGCCGTGCGCCCGGTAGTGCTCGTACACCCGGGTGTCGTACATCCCGGCGAAGCCGCCCTCGGCGAACCCGGCGGCCAACTCCTCCGGGGTGTAGAGATGTGTCGGCTGGGTCGGGTACGGCAGCCCGGAGAACGGCGGCACCACGTTCGCGCCGCGCCGGACCAGGTCGGCGCCGACGTCCCGGGAGGCGAACCGGCAGCCGACGAAGAGGGTGCCGGCGACCTCGATACCGGTCAGGTCGGGTGCCGGGGCGAGGTCGAGGCGCAGCCCCTGCACGGTCAGCCCGGTCAGGCGGCCGGTGGTCAACTGTCGGTCGAACTCGTCCCGGGTCTGGATCTCGCCGGGGTGCAGGTGCGGCTCGATGACGTCCGCGGGAGGTGGGGTCGGCACCGGGCCATCCTGCCCCCTTGCCGGAGTCGGCCAAACCTCGGGCGGAGGGGTGAACTGACAGGAGCCCGATGGTGGTGGCCATCGGGCTCCTGCATAACCGGGTCCTGGGGAGGCTCCGGACCATTAGTTGTAGTGGAAAACACCGGGCGGCGGCATAGGCCGCAGGCGTGACCAAATCCTCAGCCGTTCAGCGGAACACGTCAGCCGACCCGCTCGCGTGTCGCCCCGCTCAGCGGGTTGAATGGGGCGATGCAGAACCTTTTGCCAGAGCCACCGGCCACCCTCCTGCCGGCGGACGACGAGGCCGACGCCGCCCTGGCCGCCGCCGAGGAGGCCGGCACCGACGAGGCGTTCGCCGAGGTGGCGGCCCGATTCCCGACCTACAGCGCGGCCTGGGCCGAGCTCGGGGCGCGGGCGTTCGCGAACGGCCAGGTGGTGACGGGGTACGCGTACGCCCGCACCGGCTACCACCGTGGCCTCGACCAACTGCGCCGTAGTGGCTGGAAGGGCCACGGGCCGGTGCCGTGGTCGCACGAGCCCAACCGGGGCTTCCTCCGCTGCCTGTACGTGCTGTCCCGGGCTGCCGACGAGATCGGCGAGGCCGACGAGGCGGCCCGCTGCGCCCAGTTCCTGCGCGACTGCGACCCGGCGGCGGCCGACGCGTTGGCCAGCAACTGACACCCGACCGAAGGCCGGCCCGGCGCCGGGCCGGCCTTCGGTGGGCTACAACCCTTCGGCGACCGCGGCGGCGATCTTCAGCCAGGCGTCCCGGGTGGCCGAGGAGAGCCCGCCGTAGCGGATCGGCTCGCCGCTGTCGATGAGCCGCTCGTACGGGGCCAGCAGCACCGCCCGGGTCCGGGCCGCGAAGTGCTCCTGGATGGCCGGCAGGTCGATCTCCTTGCGCGACGGCGGCATCGACACCACGGTCACCGCCTGCCGGACCAACCGTTGCCGGCCGCTCTGCTCCAGGTGGTCGAGCATTCGGGCGGCGGTCTCCGCCGAGTCGTTACGGGCGGACATGGTGACCACGAGCTGGTCGGTGGCGTCCATCGAGGCCTGCCAGTTCTGCGCCCGGACGTTGTTCCCCGTGTCCACGAAGATCAACTTGTAGAACCGGCTGACCACCTCGCGGATCTCGGCGAACGCGGCCGCCGTGAGCATCTCGCCACCGGTCGCCGACTCGTCCGACGCAAGCACGTCGAACATCCCCTCGCCCTGCGAGCGGACGTACTGCGACAGGTCGCCGACCCGCCCGTGCGCGCCCTGGAACTGCCCGAGGTCACGCAGCATGTCGCGCACCGTGCGGGAGTGGAAATCCTGCTGGGCCCGCATCCCGAGGGTGCCCTGGGTCTCGTTGTTGTCCCAGGCCAGCACGTAGCCGCCGCGCTTCTGACCGAACGTCATGGCGAGCAGCAGGATGGCCACCGTCTTGCCGGCGCCGCCCTTCGGGTTGACCACGGTCACCTGCCGCAGCCCGCCGAAGTTGCGGCGCACCATCTCGATGTCCCGCTTGAGCTCCTGCTCGTGCCGCCCCGGTGAGAGCCGGACCAGCCCGATCTTGTTGACCACCGCGCGTACACCCATGGTGGCCACCGGATCGGCGGGCCGTACCTGCCGTCGCCGGGCGAAATCCTCGGCGGTCGGCGCCGCCGTGGTCTCCGGCGTCCAGGTGGCGTCCTGGTAGCCGGCGGCCGGCACCCGGGCCACCGGATCGGTCTCCTGGTACGCCTGCGGCGGCGCCGGTGGAGCCCCGGTCGCGCCCTGCTGCCAGGGCGGCGGATACCAGCCCGGTGACGGCGGGAACGGCCCCGGGGGCGGGGCCTGCTGGGGATCGGGTGGGGGCGGGACCGGTGCCTGGCCGGGGATCGTCGGCGTGTACGCCTGACCCGAGTAGGTCTGACCGGCGTACGTCTGCCCCGTCCCGGCGGCCGGGCCGGCGACCTGCGGCGGCTGCGGGACGGGCGGGGCGGGGATCGGGGGTGTCGCGGTGGCGGCCTGGTCGTGTGCCGACGGAGGTGAACCGGCCGGCCGCTGCGGCGGATACGCCCACGGCGACTCGGTGGTCGGCCGGGCCGTACCGACCGCGGCACCGTCCTCGCCAGAGCCGTTACCGACGCTTCCCGACCCGCCTTGAGTTTCCGGTCCGCCCTGAGTTCCTGGTCCGCCCGCTGCCGGCTCGCCTGCCGTGGGTGTTGCGGGTCCGGTCGCTGTTTCTGGCGCGGTCGTCGGACGGTCGGTGGGCGCGGTGGTTGCCGGCGGGCGGTCCAGGGAGAACGGCAGGTCCAGGTCGACGCCGCCCGGCGTGATCGGCGGGGTGGGGACGGTAGCCGAACCCGGCTCGCCGGACTGCGCCGCCCCGAACGCGGTGCCCGCCGCTTCGGTCGAGTTCGGCGTGGCGGTGCTCGACGGCCCCGTTTCGGCGCCTGGTGTGGCACCGCTCGTCGGGGCGGTGACGGGTCGGGCGTCGTCCGGCGTGTCGGCTGGTGGCCAACTCGGCTGGGCCGGAGCCCAGCCCGATCCCGCGCCACCGGTGGCTCCCCAGCCGGTCGGCGGCGGCACCGTACCGCTCAGCGACGGATAGTCGGACGGCGACGGCGGGGGCAGGGGCGTCGCCCCCGGCTGCCCGGGGACCGGCGGACGGCCGATCGGTGGCGCGGCCACCGGCGGCGAAACGGTCGACGGCGACACCGCCAACGGGCCGCCCCGCGTCTCGGCGACCGCCGCCCACGGTGGCACCACGTCATCCGTGCCCCGGTCGGTCGGCTCCGGGGGCCAGAGTGGTTCGATGTCCCGCTCCGGCACCGGCTGCTGGCCGGGCACCTGCGCCCGGTCGGCGTTCTTGTCCATTACGGTTCCTCCCCAGTCCTCCTGCGAGGATAGGCCCATCGATCGACGGGGGCCGGACGACGCAGCCAGGGTCAGATCACCCAGACCGCCCAGGCACCCGGCTCGATCCACCAGGAACGCTTGCGGGTCAGCTCGCCCTCGACACCGTCGTCGAGGTAGGGAACCTTCCCCTCCCTGGGCAGCACCGACACGGCCCGTCCGCGAGCGCGCCGAACCTCCAGGCGTACCCGCTTGCGCCCCAACGCCGAGCGGACGACCACCGGGACGGCCACCGCGACCTCGACCTGGCCGTCGGCCGGGTCCGGTGCGGACAGCAACGTCACGTCGTCGAGCGACGCGTACCCGCCGGCGTTGCCGATCGCGCAGGCCAGTAGCGGTTCGTCGCCATCGGTGAGGATGGCGTCGTCCACCTCCACCCGGGCCCGCCAGTGCAGCGGGCGGCCCGCGTCGTCGGCGGCGCCCAGCAGGGCACCGTCCAGGGTCACCGAGCCGCCGTCGTTGCGCAGCAGGTCCAGGCGGCGCGGCGTGCCGTCCAGCACGGCGGCGGCCACGGCCGCCGGGTCGCGGGGCAGCCCGAGCTGCGCGGCCAGGTCACGGTGGGTGCCACCACGGGCGGGGTCGAGCGGGAGTACGGCAACGGGCGGCAGGTCGGGCAGGGTCCGGTCGCCGGGCAGGTCCGCCGGGCGGCGGCTCGGCGGTGGCGCGTACCGCCGGACCAGCCGGCGCAGCACGGCGCGCAACTGCGCGTCGCTCGCCGTGGCGATGACCAGCCGGGTCTTGCCGTCCGAATCCGGCCAGGTGAGGCCGTCCGGGCGGACCGGGCCGTCGAGTTGGGCGAGCACCGCGTCGATCTCGGCGTCCGACCGGGCGGTGACCGTCTGCACCCGGGCGCCGCGGGCGGTCAGCGCGTCCGCGCAGGCCAGCACCGGCACCCGGGGCCGATCGGTGGCGCACCCGTCGGCGTCGCCCTGCCCGCCACCGCCGGAAGCGCCGCGACCGGCCTCGGTCGATGGTTTCGTGTCGGCCTCGGTCGTGCCGCCGCAGCAGGCTCCGCCGCTGCCGCAGCCCCCGGGAGCGTCCCGCTCCGAAGCGAGGGTGAGCAGCACCACGTCGTACACGGAGGGCCTCCTGACTCTCGGCGCGACCCCTGCCGGCCGCGCCGTCACTACTTGTTAACCTGACACCCCGGGCTCGCCAACCGGTCGCCACCTGGCACCCGAGCCTTCTGGAGGCGGAAAAGATGCCAGCGATCGTGCTCCTCGGCGCTCAGTGGGGCGACGAGGGCAAGGGCAAGGTTACCGACCTGCTGGGTGAGCGGGTCGACTACGTCGTGCGCTACTCCGGCGGCAACAACGCCGGCCACACGGTGATCACCCCGGACGGCCAGAAGTACGCGCTGCACCTGATGCCGTCCGGTGCGCTCTCGCCGAACGCGATGATCGTCATCGGCAACGGTGTGGTGGTCGACCCGAAGGTGCTGCTCGCCGAGATCGACGGCCTGGCCGAGCGCGGCGTCGACGTGTCCCGACTGCGGATCTCCGGTGACGCGCACCTGATCATGCCGCACCACCGGGCGCTGGACCGGGTCATCGAGCGCTACCTCGGCTCGTCCCGGATCGGCACCACCGGGCGGGGCATCGGCCCGGCGTACGGCGACAAGGTGGCCCGGATCGGCATCCGGCTCCAGGACCTGCTCGACCCGGGCATCCTGCGCAAGAAGCTGGAACTCGCCCTGCGCGAGAAGAACCAGATCCTGTTCAAGGTCTACAACCGCAAGGCGATCGACCTTGAGGCGACCGTCGAGGAGTACCTGGCGTACGCGGAGCGGCTCAAGCCGTACATCGCGGAGACCCGGGCGATGCTCTGGGACGCCCTGGACCGGGGCGAGACGGTGCTGCTGGAGGGTGCGCAGGCCACCATGCTCGACATGGACCACGGCACGTACCCCTTCGTGACCTCGTCCAACCCGACCGCCGGTGGTGCCTGCGTGGGCGCTGGCATCCCGCCGACCGCGATCAAGAAGGTGATCGCGGTGAGCAAGGCGTACACCACGCGGGTCGGTGCCGGGCCGTTCCCGACCGAGCTGTTCGACGCGAACGGCGCGCACCTGCGCAAGATCGGTGCGGAGTACGGCACCACCACCGGGCGGGAGCGCCGGTGCGGGTGGTTCGACGCGGTCGTGGCCCGGTACGCGTGCCGCCTCAACGGTGTCACCGACCTGGTCATCACCAAGCTGGACGTGCTCACCGGCCTGCCCAAGGTGCCGATCTGCGTCGGCTACGAGATCAACGGCGTCCGGGTCGACGACATGCCGATGAGCCAGACGGACTTCCACCACGCCACGCCGGTGTACGAGGAACTGGACGGCTGGTGGGAGGACATCACCAAGGCCCGCTCGGTCGAAGACCTCCCGGAGAACGCCCGCCGCTACATCGCCCGCGTAGAGGAACTCTGCAACACCCGAGTGAGCGTGGTAGGCGTAGGCCCAGGCCGAGAAGAAAACGTCCAAATCCACCCCCTCCTCCCCTAACCCCACCCACCCTCCTGCTGCGCCTTTCCCCGGTGATCAAGAGGTTTGCGTCAGATTCGAGCGGAATCCTGACGGGAATCTCTTGATCACCGGGAGAGGCGGCGGGGTTTTCCACAGGGCCTCGGTGGTTGTCCACAGGGGCTTCGGTGGAGCGGGGCGGGTGGGCAGGGTGAGGCGGTGGGACCTCACCAGCTTCTTCGCGACGCCGCAGCCCGCCAGGATGGGATGATCACTCTGGCGCAGGCGCTGCGCGCCGGCCTGACCAGGGACCAGGTTCGACAGCTGCACCGGTCCGGCAGTTGGCAACGAATTCTGCGTGGATGCTTCGTCCCCGGTGTGGAGTTGAGCGATTCGGCAATGCGGCGGGCGCGCATCCGGGCGGCGCTGGTGAGCCTCGGGCCGAGCGCCTTTGCTGTTCTGGACACCGCTCTTGAGCTACACGGCATCGCGGGTCTTCGCCGGACTCTGCTGGTTCACGTCTCGGTGCCGGTTGATCACCCACGACCCCAGCGCGCTCTCGCGCCGTGGCTGATCGTGCATCAGGTCACCGTTCGTCCCGGCGACGTCGCCGAGGTCGTGGGCGTTCGCGCGACCTCTCCGCTTCGCACCGTCTCGGACGTCATCCTCCGGGTCGATCGCTACCCGGCCGTCTCTGTCCTCGACTCAGCACTGAACCAGGACCACCTCACCCCGGAACAGTTGACCCTGATGCCGGGTCTCATTAGGGGGCGGCGGGGTGCTGTGGCGGCCCGCAGTCACCTCGCCGAAGCGGATGGCCGTGCCCAGTCACCCCTGGAAACCCGCACCCGGCTGCGATGTGTCGATGGTCGAGTGCCTCCGGACGCCCTCCAGTTGGAGGTACGCGACGACGACGGATACCTGCTCGGCGTCGGTGATCTGGGCTGGCGCGGCCCGAGGGTGATCGCAGAGGCGGACGGCCGGGACGTCCACGGCACACCGGAGGCGGTCTACACCGACCGCCGTAGACAGAACCGCCTGGTCAACGCCGGTTGGACCATCCTCCGCTTCACCTGGCAGGACACCTTGAACCCCGACTACATCCCGCACACCGTCCGCCAGGCGATTGCCGCCGCCCGCTACCGAACCCCGTGATCAAGAGATTTGCGTCAGAAACAAGCCGAACCTTGACACAAACCTCTTGATCACCGGCTGTCAACAGGGGTGGGGGCGGGGGCAGTAGGATCTCGGACGTGCGGGTTCTCTTGGTGGGTGGTGGCGGGCGGGAGCATGCGCTTGCGCTTGGGTTGGTGGCCGACTCGGCTGTTTCTGCGTTGATTGCGGCACCGGGTAACCCCGGGATCGCTGGCGTGGCTGAGCTGCGGGCCGTGGACGCTTCCGATTCGGCCGCAGTGGCGGCGCTGGCCGTGGAGACTGCCGCTGACCTGGTGGTGATCGGGCCGGAGGCGCCACTGGTTGCCGGGGTCGCCGACGCCGTACGCGCCAAGGGCATCGCCGTGTTCGGCCCCTCGGGTGAGGCTGCCCAGTTGGAGGGCTCGAAGACCTTTGCCAAGGACGTGATGACGGCCGCCGGTGTGCCAACGGCACGCGCCTACACCTGCACTGACCCGGAGAGCACCGCGCGGGCGCTCGACGAGTTCGGCGCACCGTACGTGGTGAAGGACGACGGCCTCGCCGCCGGCAAGGGCGTGGTGGTCACCGACGACCGGGCCGCCGCGCTGGCCCACGCGCGGGAGTGTGGCCGTGTGGTGGTCGAGGAGTTCCTCGACGGCCCGGAGGTCAGCCTCTTCGTGGTCACCGACGGTGAGGCGGCGCTGCCGCTGCTGCCCGCACAGGACTTCAAGCGGATCGGCGACGGCGACACCGGCCCGAACACCGGCGGCATGGGCGCGTACGCGCCGCTGCCCTGGACCCCGCCCGGCCTGGTCGACGACGTCATGCACGACGTGGTCCACCCGACCCTGGCCGAGATGCGCCGTCGGGGCACGCCGTTCGCCGGTCTGCTCTACGTCGGGCTGGCGATGACCGCCGCCGGCCCTCGGGTGATCGAGTTCAACGCCCGCTTCGGCGACCCGGAGACCCAGGTGGTGCTCGCGCTGCTGGAGACCCCGCTGGGCGGGCTGCTGCACGCGGCGGCAACCGGCACGCTGGCCGAGCACCCGCCGCTGCGTTGGCGGGACGGCGCCGCGGTCACCGTGGTGCTGGCCGCGCAGGGTTACCCGGCCGCGCCGCGTACCGGTGACGTGATCACCGGCGCGGACCGTCCGGGCATCATCCACGCCGGCACCGCCCTCCGGGCCAGCGACGGCGCGTTGCTGTCCGCCGGCGGCCGGGTGCTCTGCGGTACGGCCACCGGCACCGATCTGGCCGCCGCCCGGGACGCCGCGTACGCGCTGGTGGACGGGGTGGAGTTGGCCGGCTCGCAGCACCGGACCGACATCGCCGCCGCGGCGGTCGACGGCCGGATCACGATCCCCGGCTGAACCCAGGCGGAATCACCGAGCGTGGCCAGCGCGCTGTTCGGCGCTACGTCAACCCTCAACTGACGTAGCGGCGCAGCTCCCGCGTGAGCACCTTGCCGGTGGCGTTGCGGGGCAGGTACTTCACGTAGACCACGTCCCGGGGTACGGAGAAGCGGGCCAGGTAGTGCCGGACGTACTCGCGGACCGCGTCGGGGTCGAGCGTCTCGCCGGGGTGCAGGGCGAGGAACGCGGCCAGTCGCTGGCCGTACTCGGGGTCGGGTACCCCGATCACCGCCGTCTCGCGTACCTGCGGCAGCCGGGCGAGCAGGTCCTCCACCTCGGATGGGAAGACGTTCTCGCCGCCAGAGACGATCATGTCGTCGGCTCGGCCGTCGACGAAGAGCAGCCCGTCGGCGCTGAGCCGGCCGAGGTCGCCGGTGTCGAGCAGGCCGCCCCGGCTCTCCCGGCT
This sequence comes from Micromonospora sp. NPDC047527, assembly GCF_040643015.1. Classification (NCBI taxonomy): domain Bacteria; kingdom Bacillati; phylum Actinomycetota; class Actinomycetes; order Micromonosporales; family Micromonosporaceae; genus Micromonospora; species Micromonospora sp. NPDC047527. Next base: position 384,846 of record NZ_JBEYTK010000002.1, read on the forward strand.
GGCACCGGAGGTGTAGCCCTCAAAGAGCATCTCGTTGCCGACGAAGATCCGCCCGACGTGTCCCTTCGGCACGGGCTGGCCGTCGTCGTCGAGGATCTGTACGCGGGTGCCGTACGGCGGCCGGCCGGCCGAGGTGGGGGCGTGGCGCAGGTCCTGCGGGCCGGCGATGGACGCCCAGGAGACCTCGGTGGAGCCGTACAGGTTGTAGATGACGTCGCCGTAGACGTCCATGAACTTCGGCGCCAGCCCACCCGGCAGCGCTGACCCACTGACCGCGACGGCCTTGAGCGTGGGGCGCGGCTCCGGTGGGGGCACCTCCAGCAGTCGCTGGACCATCACGGGTACGGCGAACAGGGCGTCACACCGGTGCGCCGCCAGGGCGGCGAGCGTGGCGGCCGGGTCGAAGCGGCGGTGCAGCACGATTGTGGCGCGCAGCGCGAAGCTCAACTGGAGAGCGGCGAACCCCCAGGTGTGGAAGATCGGTGCGGCGATCATCACGCGGTCCCGGACGTGCAGCGGGATGCGGTCGATGATGGACACGAGCGGGCCGAACCCGTTCGGTGTGCGCCGGCGGGCGCCCTTGGGCGCACCGGTGGTGCCGGAGGTGAGCACGATGATCCGGCCGTCGCGCTCTGGTGGCCGCAGCTCGCCCGGCAGCGCCCCGGCCACCAGCTCCTCGCGGGCGCGCTCGTCGAGGCGGGGCAGTTCGGCGGGGAGCGCCAGGACCCGTTCGGCGAACTCGTCGTCGTGCACCAGTAGCCGTAGCTGCTGTTCCTCGGCGACCGTGCCCAACTGGGCCGCGGAGAGCCCGGTGTTGACGAGGACCGCGTCGGCGCCGAGCAGGGTGGCCGCCACGATCGCCTCGATGAACCCGTGGTGGTTGCGGCAGAGCAGACCGATTCGGTCGCCGGCCTGTACGCCGAGCCCGGCCCGCATCGACCGGGCCATTCGTTCGGCCCGGTCGAGGAGGTCCTGATAGGTCAGCTCGATGCCGTCCTCGTCGATGATCGCCGGACGGCCGGGGTCTCGGGCGGCTGCCTGACGTAGTTCGCCGGCGAGACTCCACCCCCAGGTGCGCAACGCGTTGAGCTGCGAGACGATGCGGACCGGCCGGCCGGGGGTGAGCAGGCCGCGACGGGTCAGCGTGGCAACGACAAACGGCAGGTCCATGCCGCAGACCTCCTTGGGGTTGGTACGCGGACGGGTTTCCTGGCCCGGCCCCTGCCAAGGCGAGTCGGGCCAGGAAACCGACGGGATGGAGACGCGCCCGGGTCAGCAGCCGGCCAGGACGCGAGGTCGGGCCGACGTGCTGATCGGTTAGCGGATCTGCATACCGGAGATCGCTCGGGAGATCACCAGTCGTTGGATCTCGGAGGTGCCCTCGAAGATGGTGTAGATCTTCGCGTCCCGGTACCAGCGCTCCACCGGGTGGTCGCGCACGAAGCCGGCCCCGCCGAGCAGCTGTACGGCCCTGTCGGTGACCGACACCGCCACCTCGCCGGCCTTGAGCTTGGACATCGAGCCCTCGCCGGCCGTGAACGGGCGGTTGTTGCGGCCCATCCAGGAGGCCCGCCAGACCAGCAGCCGTGCCGCGTCGATCTCCATCCGCATGTCGGCCAGCGTGAACGCGACCGCCTGGTTCTCGATGATCGGCCGGCCGAACTGGACCCGGTCCTTGGCGTAGTCCAGGGCGTACTCGTAGGCGGCCCGCGCCACGCCGAGCGCCTGGGCGCCCACCGTCGGTCGGGACAACTCGAAGGTACGCATCGCGGCCTGTCCGGTGGCCCGCTGTCCGGAGCGGGCCCGGTCGAGGCGTTGCAGCAGCGCGTCCCGACCGCCGAGCAGGCACCGCCCAGGCACCCGTACGTCGTCGAGGAAGACGTCGGCGGTGTGCGACGCGCGGAGGCCGAGTTTGCGCAGCTTGCGGGTGGCGGCCAGGCCGGGGGTGCCGGGCGGTACGACGAACGCGGCCTGGCCGCGGGAGCCGAGCGTGGGGTCGACCGAGGCGGTGACCACGTGCACGCCGGCGATGCCGCCGTTGGTGGCGTACGCCTTCTGCCCGTTCAGCACCCACTCGTCGGTCGCCTCGTCGTAGACGGCGCGGCTGCGCATGGCGCCGACGTCGGAGCCGGCCTCCGGCTCGCTGGTGCAGAACGCGGCGACGGCCGGCGAGTCGACGTCGCCGAAGCACTGCGGCACCCATTCGACGAGCTGGTCGGGGGTGCCGGCGCCGTAGATGGCGGCGACGGCGAGCGAGGTGCCGAAGATGCTCAGCCCGATGCCGGCGTCACCCCAGAAAAGTTCCTCGCTGGCGATGGGCAGGGAGAGCCCGGTCGGGTCGGCCCAGCAGGTGGCGAGGAACTCGAAGCCGTAGAGGCCGACCTTGGCGGCCTCCTGGATCACCGGCCAGGGGGTCTCCTCGCGCTCGTCCCACTCGGCGGCGGCCGGGCGCACGACCTCGGCGGCGAAGCCGTGCACCCAGTCCCGCAGGTCCCGCTGTTCCTCGTTCAGGTCGAGCGAGAACTCGGCCATGTCAGGCCTTGGGGATGTCGAACAGGTTGGCGATGTTGGCGGCGAGACCGAGGTCGCCCTTGGCCTTCAGCTTGCCGGTCATGAACATCATCACCGGGTTGGCGCCACCGGAGACGATCTTGAGGAACTCCACCGGGCCCATGGTGAGGCTCAGCTTCGGGTCGTGCTGCGGAGTCTCGTTCACCTGGCACTTGCCGTCGGCGATGACCACCTCGTAGGTGTCGCTGCCGCCGTCCGGGCGACCGGTGACGACCCAGTGGATGACCGCGTTGGTGGAGCCGGCCCGGTCCGCGCGGAACAGCGACGGCATCCGGCCGAATACCTCGCCGAGGACCTTGCCGCGCAGGTCTCCGGACATCACCTGAGCGATCTTGTCGTCCGGGGTGGACTTGACCAGCTTGGCGAACTCCTTGGGGCCGACGTTGGCAAAGGTGGCCGGGTCGAAGTCAGTCATGAGATGCGCCTTCCGGGGAGATTTGCCTACTGGTGCGTAACCCTACGCACGAGTAGGTATGCTCGCAAGGGTGTCCACCCCTCCCGCCTTCAAGCGCCTGCCGCGCGCCGTCCGTGAGCAGCAGATGCTCGACGCGGCGGTGAAGGTCTTCTCCAAACGTGGCTTTCACGCAGCCAGCATGGACGAGATTGCGGAGGACGCCGGCATCTCCAAGCCGATGGTCTACGCGTACCTCGGGACGAAGGAAGAGCTCTTCGTCGCCTGCCTGCACCGCGAGGGCACCCGCATGATGCAGGCCATCGCCGGGGCAGCCGCCCCCGATCTGCCGGCGGACGTTCGGCTCTGGCGCGGCCTGAAGGCGTTCTTCGGCTTCGTGGGCGCGCACCGCGACGGCTGGGCGGTGCTCTACCGGCAGGCCCGGGGGGAGCAGCCCTTCGCCGGTGAACTGGCCGCCATGCGGGCCCGGCTGGTCGAGGTGGTCGCCGGGATGCTCGACCACGCGCTGCGCGCCGAGGGCCGCGAGGTCAGCGCCGTCGACCTGGAGGTCGTCGCGTACGCGCTGGTGGGCGCCACCGAGTCGCTGGCCGACTGGCTCGCCGACCACCCGGACGCCGACCCGGAGAAGACCGCCACCCGGATGATGAACGTGGCCTGGCTCGGCGCCGGCCAACTTCTGCACGGCGTCACCTGGCACCCACAGCAGGACCCTGCCTGACCACCGCTCGGCGGCGGGGCCGGCCGGTACGCAACGAACGCGTCAGCGACGGGCGCGCTGGTGGGCGCGGCGGCGGAGCCAGCGGATCAACTCCAGCAGGAACGTGATCGCCACCGAGAGGCCGATCCCGGCGATGATGCCCTTGATGGGGTGGCGCTCGAAGACGAGTCCACCGAAGTAGCCGAGCAGCCCGCAGTACAGCGCCCAGGTGATCGCCGCGATCGTGTCGTAGAGCAGGAACGTCCGGCGGGGGTACCGCACCGCGCCCATGGTCAGGGTGACGGCCGTCCGACCTCCCGGCACGTACCGGGAGGTCGTCAGGATCACCCCGCCGCGCCGGTCCACCGCGCGTCGGGCCCACTCGGTGCTGGCCTGCCGGCGGCTGCCGTCGGGAAACCGGGCGAGCCGGTGCGCGCCGCCGCCACGCCCGATGGCGTACGAGATGTGGTCACCCACGAGCGCGCCGAGGGCGGCGGTGGTGATCACCAGGGCCAGGTTGGGGCGACCGCCGTCGGCGGCGAGCACGGCTGCGGTGATCACCGCCGCCTCGCCCGGCACGGCGGGGAAGAACGCGTCGACCGCGGTGAGCCCGAAGATCAGCAGGTACACCCAGGGTGAGGTGACCAGCTGCCGGAGCAGGTCGAGCGCCGATTCCATGCCCCCCATGCTCGCCGGGCGCGACCCGCCCGGGTGTCGAGTCGCCGGATCACCACCGCCCGGGAGTTGTGCACCCACCACCCGTCCGGGCGTAACGCACCTACCACCGCCCGGGCGTTACGCCGAGTGGACCAGGGCTGGCGGGGCGAGCAGCGGGCCGTGCGGCGTCTTGTCGTCGGTGGTGGGGCCGTGCGAGGTCAGCACCACCGGCGCGCCCAGCTCGGCGCCGACCGCCCCCGCCCAGTCCGACGGCGGGTCGTCGTAGATCGGGCGGGAGTGCAGCAGGCGGGCGGTGAGCGCGGCCTGCCGGTCCAGGTCGCCGGGCGGCCCCGGGGTGAGCCGGTCGGTGGTGTCGTACCGGCGGCAGATGCGCAGGTCAGGGCCGGCGAGGTCGAGGTGGGTCAGCGCCAGGCCGTCGACCCCGCCGACTGCGGCGAGGGCGTACCGGTGGGCGACGGCGTCGAAGTGGCCGAACCGGAACGGACCTTGCCACGGGTTCGTGGCGTTGTGCCGGTCGGTGAACGGCAGCGCCGGGTCCTCGGTCACCAGTGGGCCGGCCCCGTGCCGGGTGGTGACCAGCCGGAGGACTCCGATCCGGGTCACGGCGCCGGGCAGGCCCGCCTCGGCGAGCAGGCCGTCGACGTTGGCGAACGTGGTGGTGCTCCACGTCGTGTACGGGTGGAAGCCGTGCCACTCGTCGAGCAGCACCCCCTGCGCGCCCTCGAAGACGCACGTCCCGGCGCGCAGCGCCCCGGCGAGCCAGCTCTCGTCGACGATCGCGACCCGCCCGGCGAACCCGGTGAACGCGGGCAGGCAGTCCTCGACCGGCGGCGCGTCCAGCGGGCCGAGCTCGGCGGTCAGCCGGTCCCGCAGGGCGGTCAGCCTGCGGCGCAGCAGCGCCGGGCGATGGCAGTCGGCGACCCGTGGCGCGTCGTCGGGGTGGGCGAGACCGTACGCGACGGCCTCGCCCACCCCCAGCCCGCAGGAGCCGTGCCGGTCGGCTCCCCGGGCGATCTCCCGAGCCCGGTTGGCGGCCCGGTGGTACGGGGTGGCAAGCAGCGCCGCCCCGTCCACGGTCAGCCGGTCGAGCGCGTCGTGCACCCCGACCGTGGCGAGATGGTCGGCCTCGGCGGCCAGCGCCAGCGGGTCCACCACCACGTGCCGCGACAGGTGCGTACGGACACCGGGGTGGAACGTGCCGGCGCCGAACTGCGCGAACGTGTGGTGCCGCCCGTCGCGCAGCACGACGTTGTGTGCCGCCTGCGCGCCCCCGTTGAAACGGACCACGGTGTGCACGGGGCGGGTGGCGCAGAGCCAGTCCACCACCGTGCCCTTACCGGCATCGCCATAGCCGAGGTCGACCACCGCCACGTGCCTCACAGCCGGGTCACCCCGCCGGTGGTGTCACGGAAGGCCGGCAGCGTCGACACCTCGGCGCGCCGCCCCCGGTTGAGACGGGCCAGCGCCTTCGACACGGTGCCGGTGGCGCCGGAACCGGCGCGGTCCAGGTCGCGCAGGCCCTCGTCCAGGTCGATGGCCTGCTCGCCGAGGCCGATGGTGAGCGCGATGGTCTCGCAGACCGCGTCGAGGTCGTCGAGGACCACGGTGTTCTGCCCGAGCAGGTCCCGCCAGAAGTCCAGCACCTTGGCGTTGCCGGCGTAGTGGCTGCCGGCGGGGAGCAGAAAGTAGGTGTCCCAGCGGCGGGTCACCTCGTCCACGATCTGCCGCAGCGGCATGTCCTCGGCCAGGTCGTCGCCCATCAGGCCGGCCACCTCCCGCGCCTTCACCTGCGGGTACGCCAGCTCGTCGCCGATGATGAACAGGTAGCCGCGCCGGCCGCGCTTCTCCCAACTGTCGGTGACGGTGTGCCGGGCCATGAAGTACATGGCCAGCTCGTACGACTCGGTCATCTGCCCGCCGCCACCGCCTTCGAGGACGATCCGTCCGAGGTCGTCGTCCATCCGGTTGTCCGACTCGAACTGGCCGACCTGCAACGGCACCCGGTCGCAGGTGGCGTCGCCGATCGCGCCGAACATGATCTGCGGGTCGCTGGCGTAGCCCTGCCGTTGCAGCAGCCCGAGCAGCTGCGGCAGCTTGGTCTGCAGGACACGCGGCACCTTGAGCATCGAGCCGGTCACGTCGAAGAGCACGGCGACGGGCGTCGACTGCGGGTGCTCGGCGGAGTCGCGGCTCTCGCGGGCCGCGTCGCGGGGGTCGAGTGCGGAGTGCACGGTGCGCGCCCCGCTGTCGCTGTAGGAGAAGGCGCTCTTGCCGGTGGACCGGCGGTAGCGGTCGGCGGCGTCGTACACGTCGGTGGACCAGATTCCACTGCCCATGACAGCTCCTTAGGGGGTGAGGGTGAAGGGTCGGAAGGTGCGCGGCCCGTAGAGCCGGTCCAGCACCTGGTCGAGTTCGCGGAGTAGCCGCCACGCGTCGTCGGGGCGGGCGCGCAGGGTTCGCTGCCGGCAGCCCTGGACGAAGTCGAGCAGCTCGCGGGGGGCCTTGCGGTTCAGCAGCGAGGTCATGCAGCGGGTGGCCAGCCAGATGTCGGTGCCCGGCCCGCAGGGCCGCTTCTGCAAGACCTCGGTCGGATACCACTCCTCGTAGCCGGGCACCAGCGCCGGGATCGTGCCCCCGACGGGGGCCGAGAAGCACCAGTCGACAAGCACCAGGCCGTGGGCGTCCGGTTCGATGAGCACGTGCTGCGGCAGCACCGCTCCGTGCACGATCCCGGCGCGGTGGGCCAGGCCGAGCACCACCAGCAGCCGCCGCCACATCCAGGCCACGTCCCGGGCGTCCAACCCGTCCGGGTACGCGCGCCGCACCTCGTCGAGGTCGTGCAGGCCGGGCGCAGTGGCGAGCACGTTGACCCGCCGTTCGGCGCCGGTCGTGGCGTCCCGGTGCGGGAAGTCGTCGACCAGCCGGGGCACGTACGGCAGGTAGCGCGGGTCGCCGCGCTCGGCGATGGTGCGCAGGGCGTGTGCCTCGCGGGCCATCAGGTCGTTGTCGGTGGGTTGCCGGGGGAGTTTGAGCAGCCGGTCGTCGCCGATGTCGTAGAGGTCGGCCAGGTCACCCGAGTGGACCGGCGCGCCGAGGCGGTAGCCGCCGAGGATGGTGACCTGCCGGGCCTGCCACCGGGTGGTGACGTGGATGAACGCGTCGAGGGCCTCGGCGCGTACCCCCGGGTCGGCCGGCAGACGGTCAGGGTGCAGGGCCGCGACCAGCTCGCGGTAGCGACGGGCCGGCTGGTCCGCGCCGAACAGGTCGGCGTCGGTGCGGGCCGCCGCGACCAGGCGGATCGCCTCGGCGGCCCTCATCGCACCGTCTCCTCGCGGGCGGGGCGCAGCAGCGCCGGGTGCAGCAGCCGGGCGTCGCCGGCCCGGTAGAGCCGGGCGCGCGGGCCGCCGCGGGCGCCGCCGCGTTCGGTGCTGGCGCCGGTGCTCTCCACGAAGCCCGGCACGGAGAGCACCTTGCGGTGGAAGTTGCCGGCGTGCAGCGGGTGGCCCCAGACCGTCTCGTAGACGGCGCGCAGCTCGCTGATGGTGAACTCGGCGGCGAGGAAGCGCGTGGCGAGTGGGGTGTATTCGAGCTTGGACCGGGCCCGCTCCAGCGCGTCGTCGATGATCCGGCCGTGGTCGAAGGCGAGCTGCCGGCTGGTCAGCGCCGTCACCGGCAGCCAGATCGCCTCGTCGGCGTCGGTGCCGGCGGCCGGGTCCGGCAGGTCGGGGGCGAACGCGAGGTGCGCGACCGAGACGACACGCATCCGCGGGTCGCGGTCGGGGGCGCCATAGCTGCCCAACTGCTCCAGGTGTACGCGGCGCAGCCCCTCGCCGCCGAGCCCGGTCTCCTCGGCCAACTCCCGTCGGGCACCGGCGGTCAGGTCCTCGTCGGGCTGGACGAAACCGCCGGGCAGCGCCCAGTGCCCCTCGAAGGGTGGCTGGCCCCGCCGGATCAGCAGCAGGTGCAGTGCGTCGTCGCGGATGGTCAGTGCCACCACGTCGACGGTCACGGCGACCGACGGGTAGGCCCCGGGGTCGTATGCGGCCAGGAAGTCCTGCTCGTCAACCATGTCTCTCTCAATCTGAGAACATCTCGTTCTGAGAAGAACTTAGCGCATGAGAACGCCCCTGCCAAGCCCGATGTCCGGTTCGGCAGGGGCGTGTCAGCGCACGAGACCGGCCAGGTGCGGTCGGCCGCGCGAGTCGTGCAGGGCGAACCCGCCGTCCGGCAGGAGGGCGAAGCTCACCGTGCTCGGCAGCGGTACAGGCAGCTTGAAGGCGACCTCGACGGTGTAGGCGTCCGGCAGCCGGTTCTCCAACGCCGCGAGGCAGCGCGCCTTGCTCCACATGCCGTGCGCGATCGGCCGGCGGAAGCCGAACAGCCGCGCCCCGAGCAGGGACGTGTGGATCGGATTGTGGTCCCCGGAAACCCGCGCGTACGCCGTACCGACGCGGGGTTCCACCCGCCAACGGGCCGTACCAGCCGGCGCCTCGGGGCGCTCGCCCCGGTCGCGCCGCTCGCCCCCGCCGGGCGTGCTCTCCCGAGCCAGGTACGTCGACACGCCGCGCCAGACCTCCTCCCCGGCCACCGAGCCGACCAGCACCACGTCCACCTGCCGCCCCCGGTCGTGCGGGCGCAGGTCCTGGGCGTACGTCGTGAAGTCGAGGGTTTCGTCGGCGGTGATCGGGCGGTGCACGGTGATTCGGTTGCCGACGTGCACCAGGCCGGTCAGCGGCAGCGGAAAGTCCGGCGCGGTCATCAGCCTCAGGCTCAGCGGGAAGCCCATGACGTGCGGAAACGTCGCGGGTAGCCGATCGGTGAGCCGGAACCCGCAGACCCGGTCGTAGTCGGCCAGATGCGCCCGGTCGACGGTCACCCCGCCCACGGTCAGCTCGACCGCCGGCAGGCCGGGCCCGCGCCGCCCGCCGCCGATGCCCGGCAGCGCACCGAGCAACGCACGTCGGTACAGGGCACCGGCCGCCGGCATCCGGGGCAGCTCGACGCGCTCCCGGCCGCGGGTGGCCGGACCGGTGTTGGAGAGGTCGCGGGTCGCCTCGGCCGCTGCGGCGGTCAGGTCGTGTGTCTGCTCGGCGCTCAGGTCGTGACCGGAGGGCGCTGGCCGGCGGATCGCGTCCAGGGTCTCCCGTGTCAGGATCTCGGTGGGGCCGTCGATCAGATCGTGGACCGACAGGTCGTCCGGGTCCTCGGTGGGCTGTCCTCTCCTCGCCATCACGCCCCCAGCAGGCTCTGGCCGCAGACGCGTACGACGTTTCCGCTGACCGCACCGGAGGCTGGCCAGGCCAGCCAGCCGATCGTCTCGGCCACGTCCACCGGCAGCCCGCCCTGCGCCAGGCTGTTCATCCGTCGACCCGCCTCGCGGACCACCAGCGGGATACGCGCCGTCAGGCGGGTCTCGATGAAGCCGGGGGCCACCGCGTTGACGCTGATCTCCCGTTCACGCAGGGCCGGGGCGAGGGAGTCGACAAGCCCGATCACGCCGGCCTTGCTGGTGGCGTAGTTGGTCTGCCCCCGGTTGCCGGCGATCCCGGCGATCGAGGAGACCGCCACGATCCGCCCACCTGCCGGGATCAACCCCCGCTCCAGCAGGACATCGTTGATCCTCTCCTGGCTGGAGAGGTTGACGTCGATCACCTGGTCCCACCGGTCGGCGTCCATCCGGCCGAGCGTCTTGTCCCGGGTGATGCCGGCGTTGTGCACCACCACGTCCACGCGGCCCTGCCGACCGGCCAGGTGGTCGGCGAGCCGGGTCGGCGCGTCCGGCGCGGTCAGGTCGAGCTGCACGGCCGTACCGCCGATGTCGTTCGCCACCGCGGCGAGGGCGTCCCCGGCGGCCGGGATGTCCAGCGCCACCACCTGTGCGCCGTCGCGGGCCAGGACCCGGGCCAGCGCCGCGCCGATGCCCCGGGCGGCCCCGGTGACCAGCACGACCTGCCCGTCCAGCGGGCGGTCCCAGTCGGCCGGGGCGCTCGCCGCGCCGGCACCGACCCGGATGGCCTGCCCCGACACGTACGCGGAGCGGCCGGACAGGAGGAATCGGAGGGTCGATTCGAGGCTCGTGAGGGTGCCGGTGTCGGCGCGGGTCACGTAGACGAGTTGCGCGGTGGTGCCCCGGCCGAACTCCTTGCCGATGCTGCGAACGAGCCCTTCGAGAGCGCGCTGGGCGGTCGCCTCGCGCGGGGTCGGGCACTCCGACGGTGGGGTGCCGAGCACGATCACCCGGCCGCTGGGCAGCACCGACCGGGCCTGCGGGTGGAAGAAGTCGTAGAGCTGGCGCAGGTCGGTCGAGTCGGTGATGCCGGTGGCGTCGAAGAGCAACGCCCCGTACCGCTGGGGGGTGGTCGCGGCCTGGTCGGCCAGCTCGACCCCGGCGGCGGTCAGGATCTTGGCGACCGGCTCGGCGAGTCGGCCGCCGGTGGCCGCGCCGAGCAGCGCCGGCCCGGGCAGCAGCGGGTCGCCGGGCTGGTGTCGGCGCAGTCGCGGCGGGTCGGGCAGCCCGAGGCGCTTGACCAGCGCGCGGCCGGCGGCCGATTGGACGAAGCTCGCGTACCTGTCGGTCATGGGCGTAGCCTACTGGCGAGTAGGGTTGGTGCAACACATCTCAAGGAGGCGGATCGTGCAAAGCATCCGACGGGTCGCGGTCATCGGCGGCAACCGCATCCCCTTTGCCCGTTCCAACTCCCGCTATGCGGACGCGTCCAACGCGGACATGCTCGGCGCGGCGCTGGACGGCCTGATCGCCCGTTACGGGCTGGCCGGGCAGCGGGTCGGCGAGGTGGTCGCCGGTGCGGTGCTGAAGCACTCCCGCGACTTCAACCTCACCCGTGAGGTGGTGCTCGGCTCGCGGCTCGACCCGCACACCCCGGCGTACGACATCCAGCAGGCGTGCGGCACCGGCCTGGAGGCCGCGATCCTGGTCGCCAACAAGATCGCCCTCGGTCAGCTCGACGTGGGCATCGCCGGCGGTGTCGACACCACCTCGGACGCGCCCCTCGCCGTCAACGAGGACATGCGGCGTACGCTGCTCAAACTCAACTCCGCCCGGACGCTCGGCGAGCGGATGAAGATCGCCGCGAAGTTGCGCCCGCTCCAGCCGTTCAAGCCGGACATCCCGCGCAACGCCGAACCACGTACCGGCCTGTCCATGGGGGACCACGCCGCCCAGACGGCCCTGCGGTGGCAGATCGACCGGCGGTCCCAGGACGAGTTGGCGCTGCGCTCGCACCAGCGCCTGGCCGCCGCGTACGACCGGGGCTTCTTCGACGACCTGATGACGCCGTACCTGGGGCTCACCCGCGACCAGAACCTCCGCCCGGACACGACCGTGGAGAAGCTCGGCTCGCTCAAGCCGGTCTTCGGCACCCGGGGCACGGACGCCGAGCAGGCCACCATGACCGCCGGCAACTCGTCGCCGCTCACCGACGGCGCGTCCACCGTGCTGCTGGCCAGCGAGGAGTGGGCCGCCGCGCACAACCTGCCCGTGCTGGCCTGGTTCAGCTGGTCCGAGACGGCGGCGGTGGACTTCGTGCACGGCGACGAAGGGCTGCTGATGGCCCCCGCGTACGCGGTGCCCCGGATGCTGGCCCGTGCCGGGCTGACGTTGCAGGACTTCGACTACTACGAGATCCACGAGGCGTTCGCCTCGCAGGTGCTGGCCACCCTCGCCGCCTGGGAGTCGCCGGAGTTCTGCAAGGACCGGCTCGGCCTGGACGCGCCGCTGGGCGCGATCGACCGGGACCGGATCAACGTCAACGGCTCGTCGCTGGCCGCCGGGCACCCGTTCGCCGCGACCGGCGGGCGGATCGTGGCGACCCTGGCCAAGATGCTGGCCGAGAAGGGGAGCGGTCGCGGGCTGATCTCCATCTGCGCCGCCGGTGGTCAGGGCGTGACGGCGATCCTGGAGCGCTGAGCGCGGTCGCGGCGATCGTCCCTGACCTGCCCGCACAGGACGTCACATCCGCCCGGCCCGGTCCCGGTCGGTCCGGGCGGGTGACGGACAATGAGGTACGTGACGACGATCCCCAACGTGCTCGCCAACCGGTACGCCTCGCCCGAGTTGGTCGCCCTCTGGTCGCCGGAGGAGAAGGTCCGGATGGAGCGGCGGCTCTGGCTCGCCGTGCTCCGCGCTCAGCGCGACCTCGGCGTGCCGGTGCCGGACGGCGTGGTCGAGGCGTACGAGCGGGTGCTCGACCAGGTCGACCTCGCCTCGATCGCCGAACGCGAGCGGGTCACCCGACACGACGTGAAGGCCCGGATCGAGGAGTTCAGCGCGCTCGCCGGGTTCGAGCACGTGCACAAGGGGATGACCTCCCGGGATCTCACCGAGAACGTCGAGCAGTTGCAGGTGCGCGCCTCGCTGGAGCTGATCCGGGATCGGGTGGTCGCCACCCTGGCCCGGCTGGCCCGGCTGGCCCACGAGCACTCCGAGCTGGTCATGACCGGCCGTTCGCACAACGTCGCGGCGCAGGCCACCACGCTGGGCAAGCGGTTCGCGTCGGCGGCGGAGGAACTGCTGATCGCGTACGAGCGGCTGGAGGAGCTGATCGCCCGCTACCCGCTGCGCGGGATCAAGGGGCCGGTCGGCACGGCCGCCGACCAGCTCGACCTCTTCGACGGCGACGCCGACAAGGTGGCCGAGTTGGAGCGCCGGGTCGCCGAGCACCTGGGCTTCTCCCGCGTGCTGGACAGCGTCGGGCAGGTCTACCCGCGTTCGTTGGACTTCGACGTGCTGGCCGCGCTGGCGCAGACCGCCGCCGCGCCGTCGTCGCTGGCGACCACGATCCGGCTGATGGTCGGCCAGGAGCTGGTCACCGAGGGCTTCAAGCCGGGCCAGGTCGGGTCCAGCGCGATGCCGCACAAGATGAACACGCGCTCGTCGGAGCGGGTGAACGGCTTCGCGGTGATCATCCGGGGTTACCTGTCGATGGTCGGTGAGCTGGCCGGTGACCAGTGGAACGAGGGGGACGTGTCCTGCTCGGTGGTCCGCCGGGTGGCCCTGCCGGACGCGTTCTTCGCCGCCGACGGGCTGTTCCAGACCTTCCTCACCGTGCTCGACGAGTTCGGCGCGTACCCGGCGGTGATCAACCGGGAGTTGGAGCGGTTCCTGCCGTTCCTGGCCACCACCAAGATCCTGGTGGCGGCGGTCCGGCGTGGCGTCGGCCGGGAGGTCGCGCACGAGGTGATCAAGGAGCACGCGGTCGCGGTGGCGCTGGCCATGCGCGAGAAGGGCGCCCCGGAGAACGACCTGTTCGACAGGCTGGCCGCCGACGGCCGACTCGGCCTGTCCCGCGCCGACATCGACACCCTGGTCGCCGACCGCACCGCCTTCGTCGGCGCCGCCCCCGCCCAGGTGCAAGCGCTGACCCGCCGCATCACCAAGGTGGTGGAAACCCACCCAAAGGCAGCGACCTACTCCCCACCCCCCATCCTGTAACCCCCCTCCCCTCCCGCCCGCACCCCTCGGGTGATCATGAAGTTATTGCCCCGACACGCCGAGGCGGAGGGCAATAACTTCATGATCACTGGGGTCGGGCGGGCCGGGCCGGGGCCGGGCCGGGGTGGGTGGGTTAGTCGCCGGTGGGGGTTTCGGCGGCTGTGCGGAGGTTGGGGGCGCTTGCTGGTTCGGCGATGCCGCCGGGCGACCCCGTGAAGCCCGCGTCGTGTGCCGTGTCCGCGGCGACCGCCGGCTGGTCGGCCGGCATGACCTCGGGCGTCTTGGGTACGGCGACGACAGCCGTGCCGTACGCGCAGATCTCCATCCACATCTCACCGCAGTCCCGGCTGTCGAACCGCATGCCGATCACCGCGTTCGCGCCGAGCCGCAGGGCCTCCTCGCCGAGGCGGGCCACCGAGTCGGTGCGCCACCGGGTGAGGTTGTCGGGCGCCATCGGGTCGTACGCGCCACCGCGCAGGTTCTTGACCCCCTCGCGGTACGGGTTGCGCGTCCTGGCCATCGATGACACCACCTCACCGAGAATCTGGCGGATCTCGTAGCCGGGCAGTTGCTCCGTCGTCACGACCAGCACGTTTCCGATGCTGTCAGGAGTGGCGCGACCCGATCGTGTGCATTGTTCACCTGATCGGATGCTGCAAAACGACGCGGCGCGGACGGCCGGCACGAGCCCGACCATCCGCGCCGCGCGGGGCGCTAACCGTCAGACACCGGCCGTCGAGGTGATCCAGGCCCGGTTGTACGCGACACTGCCGTAGTTCTGGATGCTGGAGCCGTCGGCCGTGGAGGCCACCCCGACCTGCTGGTTGTTGTAGAACTGCGGGCCGCCCGAGTCGCCCCGCCAGGCGTTGCCGTTGATCCGGGTGCTGCGGATGGCCTGCCCGCCGTACGCGTCGGTGACGCTGTTGCTGGTCACCCGGACGGTGGCGGTCTTCAGCTGCGTGGACGCGGAGCAGCCGCTGTAGCAGGTCATGCCCCAGCCGTAGATCGAGTTGGTGGAGCCGATCGGCGGGTTGCTGCTGGCCAGGCTCACCGTCGAGGTGCTGACGGTGCTGGAGAGCCGCATCAGGGCCAGGTCGTAACGGGTGTAGGTGGCGCTTACCGTACGGGTGACGCCGCCGGAGGTGCGGTTGACGCTGCCGACGCGTACCGACATGGTGCCGCTGATGCAGTGCCGGGCGGTGAGCACCCACTGCGGTGCGATCACGCTGCCGGAGCAGGTGAACGAGCCGTTGCTGAGCACCGCGGCGGCCCAGGGCGCGGACGAGACGGTGCCGCCGCCGATGATGGGTTGCGGGCCGGCCGGGGCGGCGACCGCGCCGGAGGCGCTTCCGAGGGCGCCGGCGAGCGCGACGCCGAGCATGGCGAGCAGGGGACGGATGCGCATCGAGGACTCCTTGGACGGGGGCGGACCCGGGGTCGCCGGGTGCGGGAGGACGCCAACGGAGGTCCCCGCCAGCGCTAGAATCGAGCTACGTCGATGTACGGTAGGCCCATCGGCGGTCGTTTTCAAGAATTTGATCGAGGCGGCTCAATGTAACGATTTGGCCACCCGCAGCGCCGAATATGCCCTGGTGGGAGTGTGTGTCCCGCATCGTCGCCCGGTTCGGCCGCCAGTAATGTTGATCACTGTCTGAACTGCGCCCGGCCGGTGCGTCCGCGGCGATATCTGCCAGGTAGGCTGGCTGCGCTCGCCCGTTGTGGGTCGGCACCCAACTGCGTACACAGTCAGGAGTGCCCAGTGCCTCGCGTCGTCGTCGACGTCATGCTCAAGCCCGAGATCCTCGATCCGCAGGGCCAGGCCGTCGCAAACGCGCTGCCCCGGCTCGGCGTCAGCGACGTCGCCTCAGTTCGGATCGGCAGGCGGATCGAGATCGACTTCACCGGTGAACCGGACCTGGACCGGGCCCGGGAGATCGCCGACAAGTTGCTCGCCAACCCGGTCATCGAGGACTTCACCGTCCGCCTGGTCGAGGCTGACGAGCCCGCGGACGCCCGCTCGTGACCGCCCGGGTCGGTGTGGTCACCTTCCCCGGCTCACTCGACGACGGGGACGCGGCCCGTGCCGTCCGGATCGCCGGCGCCGAGCCGGTCCGGCTCTGGCACGGTGACCCGGGTCTGCACGGGGTCGACGCGGTCGTGCTCCCCGGCGGCTTCTCCTACGGCGACTATCTGCGCTGCGGCGCCATCGCCCGGTTCGCGCCGGTGATGGAGACGATCGTGGACGCCGCCCAGGGGGGCCTGCCGGTGCTCGGCATCTGCAACGGCTTCCAGATCCTCTGCGAGGCGCACCTGCTGCCGGGCGCGCTCACCCGCAACCAGCACCTGCACTTCCGCAACCGGGACCAGATCCTGCGGATCGAGTCGGCCGGCACCGCCTGGACCAACGCGTTCCAGCCCGGCCAGGAGGTGCTCATCCCGGTGAAGAACGGCGAGGGCTGCTACGTCGCCGACACCGAGACGCTGGACCAGCTCGAAGCCGAGGGCCGGGTGGTCGCCCGCTACGTCGGCGGCAACCCCAACGGGTCGCTGCGCGACATCGCCGCGATCACCAACTCCGCCGGCAACGTGGTCGGCATCATGCCGCACCCCGAGCACGCGGTGGAGGCGCTCACCGGCCCTTCGTTGGACGGCCTCGGCTTCTTCACGTCGGTCCTCAAGCACTTGGTCGGGGCGCCGGCATGAGTGCGAGGAGCGGCTCCGGCGGGCACCAGCGCAGCGAGGAGAGGTCATGACCACCCATCCGGACCCGGTACGGGACACACCGGAGGCGTACTCCGCTCCCGCCCAGCCGGCCACGGCCGACTGGACCGACAGCGTGGACACCGTCCCGCGCGCCGACGGCACCCCGGGCGAGCTCCAGCCGTACACCGAGCTGGGCCTCCGCGACGACGAGTACGACCGGATCCGGCAGATCCTCGGCCGCCGGCCCACCCAGTCCGAGCTCGCGATGTACTCGATCATGTGGAGCGAGCACTGCTCCTACAAGTCGAGCAAGGTGCACCTGCGCCAGTTCGGTGAGAAGGCCCCGCACAGCGACCGTCTGCTCGCGGGCATCGGCGAGAACGCCGGTGTCGTGCAGATCTCCGCTGAGCTGGCGGTGACTTTCAAGGTCGAGTCGCACAACCACCCGAGCTTCGTCGAGCCGTACCAGGGTGCGGCGACCGGTGTCGGCGGCATCGTCCGCGACATCCTCGCCATGGGTGCCCGCCCGGTCGCGGTGATGGACCCGCTGCGCTTCGGTGCGGCTGACCACCCGGACACCGCCCGGGTGCTGACCGGCGTGGTCGCAGGCGTCGGCGGCTATGGCAACTGCCTCGGCCTGCCCAACATCGGTGGCGAGCTGGTCTTCGACCCGTCCTACCAGGGCAACCCGCTGCTCAACGCGCTCTGCCTGGGCGTGCTGCCGGTCGACCGGTTGCAGAACAAGGCCGCCGCAGGGCCCGGCAACGTGGTCGTGCTGATGGGCGCCAAGACCGGCCGGGACGGCATCGGTGGAGTGTCCGTGCTGGCCAGCGCCACCTTCGACGAGGGCAGCGAGGCGCGCCGCCCCGCCGTGCAGGTCGGCGACCCGTTCACCGAGAAGCTGCTGATCGAGGCGTGCCTGGAGCTGTACGACGGCCAGTTGGTCGTCGGCATCCAGGACCTCGGCGGCGCCGGTCTGACCTGCGCGCTCACCGAGACCGCCGCCGCGGCCGGCACCGGCATGCGGGTCTGGCTGGAGCGGGTGCCGCTGCGGGAGCCCTCGATGGACCCGCACGAGATCCTCGCCAGCGAGTCCCAGGAGCGGATGCTGCTGGTCGTCGAGCCGGACAAGCTCGAGGCGGTGCTCAAGACCGCCGACAAGTGGGGCGTGCTCGCCACCGCGATCGGCGAGGTCACCGCGCCCGAGCCGGACGGCAGCCCGGGCCGACTGCTGATCACCTGGCAGGACCACCTGGTCGTCGACGTGCCGCCGGGCTCGCTGGTCGACGACGGCCCGGTGTACGCCCGTCCGATGCGGGAGCCGGCCGACCTGATCCTGCTCCAGGCCGACCGGGCCGAGACGCTGCCCCGACCGGCCGAGCCGGAGGCGCTGCGGGAGACCGTGCTGCGCATGATCGCGTCGCCCAACCTGGCCGACAAGACCTGGGTCACCGAGCAGTACGACCGTTACGTGCTGGGCAACACCGTGCTCGCCCAGCCGGAGGACGGCGGCGTGATCCGGATCGACGAGCGGACCGGGCTCGGCGTGGCGCTGTCGGTGGACGGCAACGGCCGGTATGCCCGGCTCGACCCGTACAACGGCACCAAGCTGGCCCTGGCCGAGGCGTACCGGAACGTGGCGGTGACCGGCGCGACGCCGATCGCCGTGACCAACTGCCTCAACTTCGGCTCGCCGGAGGACCCGGGCGTGATGTGGCAGTTCGCCGAGGCCGTGCGCGGCCTGGCGGACGGCTGCCTGGAGCTGGGCATCCCGGTCACCGGCGGCAACGTCAGCTTCTACAACCAGACCGGCGCGGCGGCCATCCACCCGACCCCGGTGGTCGGCGTGCTGGGTGTCCTGGACAACGTCGCCGACCGGGTGCCGATGGGCTTCGTTCCGCGCCCCGGCGGCGACCACGACCAGCTCTACCTGCTGGGCGAGACGAACGTCGAGCTGTCCGGTTCGGAGTGGGCCTGGGTGACGCACGAGCACCTCGGCGGCATCCCGCCGCAGGTCGACCTCCTGCGGGAGAAGGCGCTCGCCGAGCTGCTGGCCGAGGCGGCCCGGGTGGGTCACCTCAGCTCGGCGCACGACCTGTCCGACGGAGGCCTCGCCCAGAGCCTGGTCGAGTCCTGCCTGCGGCGCGGCGTCGGCGCCCGGATCGCGGTGCCGGAGCAGTTCGCCGACGGCTCGATGCCGTTCGTCTACCTGTTCAGCGAGTCCGCCACGCGGGCGCTGGTGTCGGTGCCGCGCGGCCACGACAAGGCGTTCGCGGCGCTCTGCGCCGAGCGGGGGGTGCCGTTCGAGCTGATCGGCGTCACCGACCCGTCCGGCGGTGCGCTGGAGGTGCACGGCCAGTTCCGGATCGGCCTGGACGAGCTGCGCGCCGCGCACACCGAGACGCTGCCGCGCCTCTTCGGCGGTGCCACCGCCGTCGAGGTGTCCGCGCCGGCCGCTGGCGTGGCGGGCGCGGTCGAGGCCGTACCGCTGCCTGTCGCATCGGACGCGGAGGTCGCACCGGTGGACGCCGCCGAGGTGGTCTCTGAGCCCATCGCCTCGTCGGGCCCCTCCCCGGAGACCGGCGTTGTCGAGCCGATCGGGTCGGAGTCGTCCGATGGGTCGTCCGAGTCGGACACCGGTGCCACCGACCCGTCGCCTGACGAGCGCTGAGGCATTGGCGGCGGCCGTCTACGGTCAGCCCGGATCGGGTGCCCGATTCGACTGGGGGTTGACGGGCGCCGCCGAACTCGGCCGGGTCTGCGCGGCCCTGGTGGTGGTGGACGTGCTCTCGTTCACCACCGCCGTCGAGGTGGCCGTCGCCCGTGGCATGCGGGTACACCCGTTCCCGTGGGGTGAGCAGGCCGCCGAGTACGCGGTGCGGGTCGGCGCGATCGCCGCGGTCGGCCGCCGGCAGGTGACGACCGACCATCCGTGGTCGCTCTCGCCGGCCGCGCTGACCACCGCCCCGGTGGTACCGGACCTGGTGCTGCCGTCGCCGAACGGCTCCGCGATCAGCGCGGCCGCCAGCGCCACCGGGCTGCCGGTGGTCGCGGCGTGCCTACGTAACGCACCCGCCGTCGGGCGATGGCTGCGCCGCCAGGGGTACGGCACGACGGACGCCCCGATCGGCGTGATCGCCTCGGGGGAGCGCTGGCCGGACGGTTCCCTGCGGCCTTCGGTCGAGGACCAGTTGGGCGCGGCAAGCGTGCTCGACGCCCTCTCCGGTGTCCCGGGCGGGCTCTCCGTGGAGGCGGCCATGACGCTCGCCGCGCTGGCCAGCACCCCCGACGTGCCCGCTGCGGTGCGCGGAAGCGTGTCCGGCCGGGAACTGACCGAGAGTGGCTTCGCGGAGGACGTGGCGGTCGCCGTCCAGGTCGGCGCGTCGACAGTCGTCCCGGTCCTCCGCCAGGGCGTCTTCTCCGCCGCCTGACGGGCGGCCCGCTGCCGCTTGTCTGACCCGCTGCCTGATCGGCGGCCCGCTTGCCGGCGGCGGTGATGATCAACACGACATCGGCGATGTTGGTGTGTCCGGGCACCTGGGACACCCCGACTTCACGGACACCGAGTGGATCTCGCGCCGTTGGCGTGCTCGTCACCCGGCGCGGCCTGCTTGTCGGCAACGAGAACGGCCGCCCGGAACTCCGGGCGGCCGTTCTCGCTGTGCGGTGGGGCGGTGCGTGTCGGGTCAGTCGTCCAGCCAGTCGAGGCGTCGGCCGCCCCGCTCGGTCGGCGGTGGGCCGTCCGGCCGGGCCCGGCCACCCTGCTGGTCGTAACCGCCCCGGTCGTCGTAGCCGCCGCGCTGCTGCGGCGGGGCTTCCTGGCCGTAGCCGCCGGCCGGCTGACCGTAGCCACCCTGGTCGTACCCGCCGCCCTGCTGGCCGTAGCCACCCTGGTCGTAGCCCCGGTCGTCGTAGCCGCCGCGCTGCTGCGGGGTCTCCTGGCCGTAGCCGCCCTGGTCGTACCCGCCGGCCGGCTGGCCGTAGCCACCCTGGTCGTACGCGCTGGTCTGCTGGCCGTAGCCACCGGTCGGCTCGGCCGTCCGCCCACCGTACGGGGCAGCGTCCGGCTGGCCGTAGCCCTGGCCCTGCTCCGGCTGGTAGACGCCGGTGGCGTACGGGTCGGCCGGGGCCGGGTACTGGGTGCTGTCCCCGGTGTACCGGCCGGTCGGCTCGTCGAAGCGCTCGCCACCGGCGGGAGCCGGTGGGTAACCGGCCGCCCCGGCCGGGGCGGTGTAGTCGCGGCTGCCGTAGCCGCCACCCGAGGCCGGTGCGTTGCCGTAGCCGCCACCGGAGGCCGGTGCGCCGCCGTAGCCCGCACCGGAACCGGGCGCGGCGCCGTAGCCCGCACCGGAACCGGGCGCGGCACCGTAACCCGCACCGGAACCGGGCGCGGCGCCATAGCTGTCACCGGCCGCGCCGTAGCCGCCGTCGGGGGTCGCCGCCGTGCCGTAGCCGCCGCCCGAGGCCGGTGCGTTGCCGTAGCCACCGGCACCGTAGCCACCGGGCGCGGGCTCGTCGCCGTAGCCGGCGCCGCCCCAACCCTGCTGGCCCGCCGCGCCGTACGGCTGCGCGGGCGCGCCGTACGGGTCCGGTGGCACGTCGTCGACGACCGGGCGGTGCATCATGGTCGGTGCCTCGCTCAGGGCAGCGCCGCCGACCATCGTCGGATCGGGGCCGCCGCCGGGCCGGTTGACCACCCGGGTCTGGTCTTCCGCCCCGCGGAAGCCGCCCCGCGCCGCCGGCACCGCGCCGGCCGCACCGGCAGCCGCCGGCTCGTCATCGTCGTCGCCGTTCTCCTTGCGCCTCATCCAGAGCAGCACGATCGTGCCGACACCGGCCGCGACGAGCAGACCACCGAGCAGGATGATCAGGTACGAGCCGAAGCCGCCACCGTCGTCCTCGTTCGCGGCGTTCGCCGGGGCACCCGGGGTGGCTTCGCCGGTCGGCTGCTCCTCGGCGCCCTCCTCGGTCGCCTCGTCCTCGGGCGTGGGCTCGACGGTGGGAGACGGGGTGGCGCTCGGCGTCACCTCGACTTTGATCTCCAAGCTGATGCGCTGCCCGGTGACGGACTGTCCCGCGTTCGCGTTGAAGCTCTTTACCGCGTTGATGTTGTTGGACGACGCGCCCACGTCGATCCGACCAGGGGTGATCGGGTTCTGCGTGTTACCGGTGAACCGGAAGTTGCCGCTGTCATCGCTGATCGTGTCGTAGCGGTGGCCGGCGCTGTCCTGGAGGATCACGATCGCGTTCGGCACCGCGTCGCCGTTCGCCTTCACGACGACCTTGCCCGCGACCGATTTCACAGTCTGGTTCTGCGGCGGCGTCGGCGGCGCGGCCTTGCCAATCAACGTGACCGTGGTAGATGCGTCCTGGCTCCTATTGGGCAGGCCTGAGTCAGTGGCGGTGACAGTCACACGGGCAGTCCCGTTGGTGGCATCGTCCGCGAGCCTGAACGTGGCCTCAAAGGTGCCGCTTGACGTCACCCGACCACGGGAGCATCCGTCAACGCAGGTCAGCTTGGGGTTGCTTGAGCTGAAGCTGATGTCAGCAGGCTGCGAGCCATCCGCAAAGGCGAGCCTATAGCTGATCTTTGTGGTCTTGCCGGCCTCGACGCTGCTCGGCGAGGCCGACACATCCGTAACGTCGGGCGCGGCCATGGCTGGTGTGGCGGGGACGGCGAGCAGAGCGCCGGCAACCAGCGCTACGACCACACCGGCCCGCTGCTTCCAGGCACGTCGGTGTGTTGACACGTCCACCGCCTTCCGGGCTGACTTCCCTTGGCCGGCGGGGCGCCGGGCCGGGGATCATCACGGTACGAATACGCCGTCGGCCACTATGCCTTGTCTGAGTGGATCGGCGCGACCCAGGGCCAGCGTCGGGTGCTCCGGCTAAGGGTCGTATCGTCCCGTCGTGTCCTCTCCGCACAGTAAATCCACCGCCGTAGCAGCGGCTCTGTCGGCGCTTGACGAGGGGCGTACGGCCGAACGGCCGGTACTCCGAGAAGCGGTCCGGTCGTTGTTGGCCGTCCTCGCGGAGCGCGCCCCCGGCCGTTCGGTGGAGGTGCGCGTTCCACCATACGGTGCGATCCAGTGCGTTCCCGGTCCCCGACACACCAGGGGAAACCCGCCGAACGTGGTCGAGATGTCCCCGGTGACCTGGTTGGAGTTGGCCAGCGGTCGGATCGGGTGGGGCGAGGCGGTCACCGACGGTCGCGTCCAGGTGAGCGGCATCCGGGCGGACCTCTCGGCGTATCTGCCCCTCTAGCTGCCCGAATGCCCGGGTGAGCATGACGCTGCGCAGGGAAACCGTGACTATCTGTATTGACACTGATTCGCGTACACTGTCAGGCGACGACAGTGGTCCCGGCCGAGGAGTGTGGATCCGCCCCGTGATCCCCGCTAGGCCGGTCCAGACCAGCATGAGGGAGCGGTAGTGCCCCGAGGCGACGGCCGGCTGAGCCACGACCTTGATCCCCAACGACCTGGCCCCCAGGACGCCTGTGGCGTCTTCGGTGTCTGGGCCCCCGGCGAAGAGGTCGCCAATCTGACCTACTTCGGCCTCTATGCCCTGCAACACCGTGGCCAGGAGGCTGCGGGCATCGCGGTGAGCGATGGGTCCGGCGTGGTGGTCTACAAGGATCTCGGCCTGGTGGCCCAGGTCTTCGACGAGCCCACCCTCGCGAGCCTGCGCGGTCACCTGGCGATCGGGCATGCCCGATACTCCACGACCGGCGCCTCCAACTGGGAAAACGCCCAGCCGACCATCCGGTCGACCAGCTCCGGCACGACCATCGCGTTGGCCCACAACGGCAACCTGGTCAACACCGCCGAGCTGGAGAAGGAGGTCGCCGAGCGCGGCCTGGTGGCGGACGGCTCGACCAACGACACCTCGCTGGTGACCATGCTGCTGGCCAGCCGTCCTGACCTGTCGGTCGAGGCGGCCGCACTGGAGGTGCTGCCGCAGCTGCGCGGGGCGTTCAGCTTCGTCTTCATGGACGAGTCGACGCTCTACGCGGCCCGTGACGCGCACGGCGTACGCCCGCTGGTGCTTGGCCGGCTGGAGCGTGGCTGGGTGGTGGCCAGCGAGACCGCCGCGCTGGACATCGTCGGTGCCAGCGTGGTGCGCGAGGTCGAGCCCGGCGAGTTGATCGCGATCGACGAGGAGGGGCTGCGCTCCACCCGGTTCGCGGCGCCGGAGCCGAAGGGTTGCCTCTTCGAGTACGTCTACATCGCCCGCCCGGACGCCACGATCGCCGGGCGCAACATCCACGCGGCACGTGTGCAGATCGGTCGGCAGTTGGCCAAGGAGCACCCGGTCGACGCCGACCTGGTGATTCCGGTGCCCGAGTCGGGCACGCCGGCCGCGATCGGCTACGCCGAAGCGTCCGGCATCACCTACGGCGCGGGCCTGATGAAGAACCCGTACGTGGGGCGCACCTTCATCCAGCCGTCGCAGACCCTGCGTCAGCTCGGCATCCGGCTCAAGCTCAACCCGCTGCGGGAGAACGTCCGTGGCAAGCGGCTGGTGGTGGTGGACGACTCGATCGTTCGCGGCAACACGCAGCGGGCCATCGTGCGGATGCTGCGCGAGGCGGGTGCGCTGGAGGTGCACGTCCGGATCTCGTCTCCGCCGGTCAGTTGGCCGTGCTTCTACGGCATCGACTTCGCCACCCGGGCGGAGCTGCTGGCCAACGGGCTGGACAACGATGGCATTCGGCGTTCCATCGGCGCCGACACGCTGGGTTACGTATCACTTCCCGGCCTGATCGCCGCGACCGAGCAGCCGAAGACTCGACTGTGTCGGGCATGTTTCGATGGGGAGTACCCGATCGAGCTGCCGCCCGGCAACCTGATCGGCAAGCACGTGCTCGAAGGGGTGGGCCGGCGGGTCGCCAACGAGGCGCCGGAAACCCCGCACAGCAATGGCTCGCTCGTCGCCACTCCGGCTGGCGTGACCGCCAACCGCCCGTAGTACCAACCGGCGCGGCCCGGCCACCGCCGGCGCGGCACCGAGAACCACAAAGGGGAGAACCGTGACGCACGTGTCCGAGCGCAGCGGCGCAGGAAGCAGCCCGACCGGCGCCGGTGGCGACCGTCAGCCCTGGACGGCTGGCGCTGGCCGTCAGACGCGCAAACGCTCGGTCTCGTACGCCGACGCCGGCGTCTCGATCGACGCGGGTGACCGGGCGGTCGAGCTGCTCAAGTCGAAGGTGCGGCAGACCCGCCGCCCCGAGGTGCTGGGTGACCTGGGCGGCTTCGCCGGCCTGTTCCGGCTGGACACGACGAAGTACAAGAACCCGATCCTGGCGTCCTCCACCGACGGTGTGGGCACCAAGCTGGTGATCGCCCAGCAGATGGACATCCACGACACGGTCGGCATCGACCTGGTGGCGATGGTCGTCGACGACCTGGTGGCCTGTGGTGCCGAGCCGCTGTTCCTGCTCGACTACATCGCCACCGGCGAGGTCGTGCCGGACAAGGTGGCCGAGATCGGCGCCGGCATCGCCGACGGCTGCCGGTACGCGGGCTGCGCGCTGCTGGGCGGGGAGACCGCCGAGCACCCGGGTGTGCTGCGTCCGGACGAGTACGACATCTCCGCGACCGGCGTGGGCGTTGTCGAGGAAGCCGACATCCTCAGCCCCGAGCGGGTCCAGGTGGGTGACGCGGTCATCGCCATGCGCTCCTCCGGTCTGCACTCCAACGGTTACTCCCTGGTCCGGCACGTGCTGCTCGGCGCGGCCCGGATGCGGCTGGACATCGTGATCGACGACTTCGGCCGGCAGCGGACCCTCGGTGAGGAGTTGCTCACCCCGACCAAGATCTACGCGAAGGACTGCCTGAAGCTGATCGCCGAGGCGGACGTGCGGGCCCTGTCCCACATCACCGGCGGTGGCATCCCCGGCAACCTGGTCCGGGTGCTGCCGGAGCACGTTGACGCGGTGGTCAACCGGTCCACCTGGAAGCCGCAGCCGGTCTTCGACCTGATCCAGTCGAAGGGCCGGATCGACGACCAGGACATGGAGTCGACCTTCAACATGGGCGTCGGCATGTTCGCCATCGTGTCGGCGGAGGACGCCGACCGGGCGCTGGCCACGCTGACCGGCCGGGGTGTCGAGGCGTGGCAGGCCGGCGAGATCATCGAGGGCACCGGCAACGTGCAGATGGTTGGTCAGCACACCCGCGGATGATCACGCTCTGGTGATCGTACGGGCACCTGATGGGGGGTTCACCCGAGCGGCCAATGCCGCCTAGCCTGAAGGGCTCAGGCTCGGCGGAGGAGGGCGATGGCTGCTCGGGAACACTCGTTCAGCGGTATGCGCGGCTTGGCCGCGGTCCCGTCGTACGTCGTGATGCAGCCCACCACCCTCTGCAACCTGGACTGCGCGTACTGCTATCTGCCGTTCCGGGCCACCGACCAGCGGATGTCGGTGCCGGTGGCCGAGGCGGTGGCGGCGGCGGTCAACCCGTGGGCGGCGTCCGGGCGGTTCTCGGTGGTGTGGCACGGCGGTGAGCCGCTGGCGGCCGGCCGCGAGCACCTGGCCGACCTGATGGCGCCGTTCGGGCCCGAGGTCGAGCACCACGTGCAGACGAACGCCACGCTGATCGACGACGAGTGGTGCGCCTTCTTCGCCCGGCACGAGATGCGGGTCAGCGTGAGCGTGGACGGGCCCCGGGAGCGCAACGGCGACCGGGTCAACCGGGGTGGCCAGCCGGCGTACGACCGGATCCTGCGGGGTGTGGCCGCGTTGCGCCGGCATGGCCTGCCGTTCTCGGCGCTGGCCGTGGTGTCCCGGCCGGCGCCCGGGCTCGCAGCCGAGCTGTACGACTACTTCCTCGGGTTGGGCTGTGACGTGCTCGGCATCAACATCGAGGAGACCGAGGGGGTCAACACCCGCGACAACCGCCACGACCCGGCGGCGGTGACCGCGTTCTGGGCCGAGCTGGTGTCGGCCTGGCGTCGGGAGCCTCGGATCCACCTGCGCGAGGTCGAGTGGTCGCTGCGGTACACGGCGGCGGTGCTCGACGACGCGGCCGACGGTGTCCTGCCCCGCCGACTGGATCCGATCCCGACCATCGGGCACGACGGCACGGTGACGGTGCTCTCCCCGGAGCTGGCCGGCTTCACCGACCCGCGGTACGGCGATTTCAGCAGCGGAAACGTCCTGACCACCCCGCTGGCGCAGATCCTCACCGGTGCGGCGTCGACGCCGTGGGTGGGCGAGTTCCTGGCGGGGGTGGAGGCGTGTCGGGCGACCTGCCCGTACTTCGGCTTCTGTGGCGGCGGTCACGCGGCGAACCGTTACTTCGAGCTGGGGCGTTTTGACGGTACGGAGACCGAGCACTGCCGCAACAGCAAGATCCGCTTATTGGAGGGAGTGTTGGAGCATGCCCGAGACCACCAGTCACCGGCGGCCTGAGCACGAGGCGAGTGACACCCCGACCGGAGTCACCGAACGGGTGCGGGAGGCCGCGCCGGGGCTCGTCGCACTGCTCCAGGAGGCCGCTGACGCGCGGCGGCTGCGGGCGGAGGTGTCGGGCGGGGACGGCGCCAGCGCGGTCTGCGCCTGGAACCACTTCGAGAACATCCCGACCTTCTACAACTGGAACAACCGCCCGCGCTGATGTCAGCCGCGATCAGGGGCCTGTCGGCCGGTCGGAGTGGTCTCCGGCCAGGGCAGGCCCCTGATCATCGGCACCGGTGCCGCTCCCGACGGGCACATGCGTGAGCACGCGGGGCTTACCGCGTGCTCAGTTGCGTCGAGAGGTCAGCGGGTCGGACGAACCCAGGGATCCGGGTCGTCGTCAGCGTGATTCTCATCATCGTCGTCGACGAACTCTTTAGAGTCGTCGTCGAAGTGGTGCTCAGACTTACCAGCACCCGCCAGTTCGCGCTGCAAGGCGGTGAGGTCGGTGTTCGGGGAGTGGTACTTCAACTCCCGGGCCACCTTTGTCTGCTTGGCCTTAGCACGGCCGCGCCCCATGGCTCGACCCCCTCGCACAGAATGCGGGGCAGCCCGAAGGCGGGCCCCGATGACGTCAGGCATCTCTCGTAGCTCTTACGGTACATGGGGATGCCATCGTTCGGCACCTCGGGTTACCGCCAGCCGGCTCTGCGCGTCGCGTTGATCCGACCGTCACCCAGTGTACCCGGTAAGGAGTGAAACAGAGAGCGCCCGTGACACCGGACAAACGCGACAAACTTGACTCGGCATCAGCCTACCGAGCGGGGCCGGCATGCGAGGCCCGGAGGCGGATCCCAGTCGACCCGCCTCCGGGGACGCTCAGCGCAGGTGGATCGTGCGCAGCCGGCCGACCTCGGCCATCCGCCGCTCGGCCAGCCGGTCGGCGGCAACGGCCGGCGGCACACCGTCGGCGTCCGCCAGGTGCAGGATCTGCCGGGTGGTGTCGTAGATCCGGGTCGCCCGCAGCTTCGCCCGATCGAAGTTGAAGCCGTCGATCTCGTCGGCCACCTGGATCACGCCGCCGGCGTTCACCACGTAGTCGGGGGTGTACAGGATGCCCCGGTCGGCCAGCAGCTTCTCGATGCCCGGGTGGGCGAGCTGGTTGTTCGCCGCCCCGGTCACCACCTTGGCGCGCAGTGCCGGCACGGTGTCGTCGTTCAGCGCGCCGCCCAGCGCGCACGGTGCGTACACGTCGATGTCCGCGGCGACCAGTGCGCTGGCGTCGTCGACCAGGGTGATCTGCGGGTGGTTGGTGCGGGCCCACGCCAGGGCCTTGGAGCTGACGTCGGCGGCGACCACCTCGGCGCCGTCCTCCAGGAGGTGCCCGATCAGGTGCTTGCCGACCTTGCCCAGGCCCGCCACGCCGACCCGCCGGCCGCGCAGGCTGGGGGTGCCCCAGACGTGCTCGACGGCGGCCCGCATGCCCTGGAAGACGCCCCAGGCGGTGAGGATCGAGGAGTCGCCGGCGCCGCCGTGCTCGACGCTGCGACCGGTCACGAACCGGGTCTCCCGGGCGACGATGTCCATGTCGGCGACGTAGGTGCCGACATCGCACGCCGTGTAGTAGCGGCCGGCGAGCGACTCCACGAAGCGGCCGTACGCGCGCAGCAGCGCCTCGCTCTTGACCTGCTCCGGGTCGCCCCAGATGACAGCCTTGCCGCCGCCCAGATCCAGCCCGGCGAGCGCGTTCTTGTACGCCATGCCGCGGGACAGGTCGAGCACGTCGGCGAGCGCGTCGTCCTCGCTCGCGTACGGATAGAAGCGGGTGCCGCCCAGCGCGGGCCCCAGCGCGGTGGAGTAGATCCCGATGATCGCCTTCAGGCCGCTCTGCTTGTCCTGGCAGAACACGACCTGTTCGTGGCCGGTCGATCCCGGATCGTCGGTGCTCGCGAATACGCCCATGACTGGCTCCTGGAGTGGTGTGCGTCCTTGTGGGGCGCGGACCTGGTGGACCCCGGCGGGGATGCTGCCGGTGTGGGTCGAGCCTAGTATCGGCCGCCGCACGGCTGCCCGACGCGCCGCCGTCGTCTCACGTTGCGGCGCGCGTGGGTCCGGCCTCTGACCGCGCACGGGTGCGGTTCGTGGGAGGATCGCGCGGTGCCGTCGCTCTTCGCTTCTTACCTGCGCGTGTACGAGCCGCTGACCGCCTTCGACCGGGACCGGCAGAGCTACTGGCGCCGTTACGTCTCGGAAGGGCGCGCCGTCGCCCCCATGGAGGGGCCGGGCCGGCAGCGGACGGCGGTGATCGAGGCGCTGGGTGCGGGCTGGACCCGGCTACCGGACCTGCCCGAGGAGGCGTACGTCCTGGAGACGGACGACAGCCTGCTGATCTGCCCCTGGAACCTGCGGATCCGGGTCGCCGAGGCGGCGCTCAGCGCCCGGGACGGGGTGCCCGCGGTGCTCGCCGACGCCTTCGTGCCGCCGGTGCTCGCCGGGCAGGCCAGGGCTGCGGTGGACGACTGGCGCAGCGGTGCCCGGGTGCTGGAGCACGGGGTGCCGCGGGTGCACGAACAGATCGCCACCTGGGGCGTACCGCTGCGGTGGTTCGTGCTCTTCGACCCGGCGGAGCGGGACCTGGTCACCGAGTCGGGTCGGCGTGCGCTGCGCTACCGCACCGAGATCTCCAAGGCCCGCCGCCGCTCGTCGCGGGCACTGTCGGTGCTGCGCAAGTCGGTGGGCGAGGCGCCGATCACCGAGGCGGTGGAGGAGGCGGCCCGCTGGTTGGAGGAGTTCCACCCGCGCTCGGTGGTGGAACTGGACTACGGCGGCCTGGTCGACCTGCTCTCCGACGAGACGCTCGCCGCGGACGACTCGCCCGAGTTGGTCGCCAGCGGCCTCGCCGGGCTGTCGCGGGGCGAGGCGGACGAGGCGTCCGCCGCGTACGACAAGCTGGTGGCCCGGTGGCGTGCGGTGCAGCTTTTGGAGCGGTGCAACTAAGGGCAAATCGCCCAATGAGTGCCCCTAAGCTGAGTAGCGCTCGTAGTTGACGCATCACGAACCGTGATCATGAGTCCGAATAAGGTACTTTCTGAGGTGTAAAAGTCGTAAAAATCGGGCATGGTTCATCCGTCCGTCTAGGGACCTTCATCCGTTCGGCCCATGTCGGACATCGGGGACTAGCCGGACCATGGGAGACGCGTCGGCCGGCGGGACCCCGGCCGATGTCTATACATGTGGAGGAGTGACCGATGGCATCGCGAACGCACGAACCAGAGCCGCTACTCACACCGGCCGAGGTGGCGTCGATGTTCCGTGTCGACCCGAAGACGGTGACCCGGTGGGCCAAGGCGGGCAAGCTCAGCGCCATCCGCACTTTGGGTGGCCACCGTCGATACCGCGAGTCGGAGGTCAGGGCGCTGCTGCAGGGTCAAATCCCGCAGCAGCGGCAGGGCGACTGAGCAACATCAGCTTTTCCGGAAAGGGGCGGCGGATCTCGATCCGCCGCCCCTTTCCATGCCCACGGCCGGTCGCCGTCGAACCGGCGCTCACCGTCGGCTCAGCCTCAGCGCCGCACCTCGGCCAGCGTGACGCGGATGCCGACCGTGCCGCCCTCGCCCCGACGCAGCCGACTGCCGAGCAGGCTCAGCCGGCCGAGCAGCCGGTACTTGTGCTTGAGCAGGTCACGGATCCGGCCGATATCGCCGCCACCATAGATCGTCGCGTGAGCGGGCACCTCCGCGCCGTGCGGGCGGCCCCGCACGTCGCACGGTGCCACAGTCACCTCGCCGTTGCGGCGAATGCGCTTCACCTTGCCGGAGTCGGCCCGAGTCCAGACCGCCAACGCCTCGCCGTCGCGGACCGCCCAGACCGGGGTCGGCACCGCCCGACCGTCCTTGCGGAAGGTCGTGAGCAGGATGTATTTCTCGGCCGACAGCCTGTCCAACGTGGTCACGCCGCAAGGATACGGCCGACACGGCCACTGAGTGGCCGGATAGCGTGAACGTCGTGACGGGCGAGCCTCTCATCGGAGACGTGGTCGGCGAACTGCTGCGGGACACGCTCGCCGTGGCCACCGGGGTAGGACCCCGGCCGATGGTCGGCGGGCGACTGCCCCGCCCGGTCATCGAGATCATCGAGCGGGACGACGGGCTGATCAACGGCGCGCCCGCCGCGCACTACCTGGACGGGCCAGCCGACTGGCAGCCGTACGACCACCGGGCCGTGGACCGGGCGCGAGGCGAGACACTGGACGTCGGCACCGGCGCCGGCCGGATCGCGCTGCTGCTCCAGGAGCGCGGCGTACCGGTCACCGGGTTGGACACTTCGGCGGGCGCGCTGGCGGTGAGTCGGCGTCGGGGCGTACGGCGGCTGGTGCACGGCACCGTGGACACCCACGTGGCCGACGGCCAGCGGTACGACACATTCCTGCTGCTCGGCAACAATCTCGGGCTGTTCGAGGGGCGGGAGCGGGCACCCGGGTTCCTGGCCGCGCTCGCCGCGCTGGCCCGACCGGGGGCGCAGATCATCGCGCACGGCACCAACCCGTACGGCACCCGCGACCCGCTGCACACCGGCTACCACGAGCGCAACCGACGTCGGGGCCGGCTCGGGGGGCAGCTCCGGCTTCGGCTGCGCTATCGGGAGCTGGGCACGGAGTGGTTCGACTACCTGGTCTGCTCGCCGGACGAGTTCGCCGAACTCGTGCACGACAGCGCCTGGCAGCTGACCGATGTGGACGACCGAGACGCGCCCTACTACCTGGCCACCCTGCGCCTCGCCGGATGACGGCGAAGGGCCCCTCGTCGACGAGGGGCCCTTCGCCGCACGGCTCAGACCTGGACGGTCGGGGGAAGCTGCTCGGGCGGCAGACCGCCGTCGCCGTCGACCACCTCGTCGGGGGTGCCGTCCTCGTCGATGTCGACCATGGTGATGTCCACCTTGCCGTCACCGTCGGTGTCGAACTGGAAGAGATCGGCCTTGCCGTCGCCGTCGGTGTCCACCACCCACACGTCGGTCCGGCCGTCGTTGTTGGTGTCAGCGCGCAGCAGGTCGACTCGTTCGTCGCCCCGGGTCTCCACGACCTCGGAGTCGGTGCTGCCCGGGTCGGTGACGCTCTCCGGTGCCTGGCTCATGTCGACTGGTCCTTCCCTTGAGTTGACGGGCCGTACGTACCCGATCCCGCGCTCCCCCACGCATGGCCGGGTCGTCGTGCTGAATAGGGTCGCACCATGAGCGAGCGGAGCGGACGGAGCACCCGGACCGGCGTGGCGGGGACCCCGCGTGCCACCGGGCCGGACAGGGAGGCGTGATGAACGATCGTTTCGTGGTCGTCGGTGCGGGCACGATGGGGCTCGGCATCGCGTACGTGGCGGCCGGGTCCAGGCACGCCGTGGAGTTGGTCGAGGTGGACGCGGACCGGGGAGCGACCGCGCTTAACCGGCTCGCGGATCTGTGGGAGCGAGCGGTGCAGCGTGGAAAGCTGACCGCCGACGAGGCCGCCGCGAACCGGCAGCGGGTGACGCTGCGCCCGACCCTCGCTGAGGTCGCGCCCGCCCCGGCGGTGATCGTGGAGGCGGTGCCGGAGCGGCTCGACCTGAAGCGGGCCGTGCTGCGGGACGCCGCCGCGCTGACCCCGGCGCTGCTGGGCAGCAACACCTCCAGCATCGCCATCGGGGAGCTGGCCGCTGGGCTGGACGCGCCCGAGCGCTTCCTCGGCCTGCACTTCTTCAACCCGGTCTGGGCGATGGCGCTGCTGGAGATCGTGGTCGGCCCGGCCACCGCCGAGGAGACCACCACCGCGGCCGTCGCGCTCGCCGGCCGGCTGGGCAAGGACCCCGTCGTCGTACGCGACATGCCCGGCTTCGCCACCTCGCGGCTTGGGGTCACCCTGGGGCTGGAGGCGATCCGGATGGTCGCCGACGGCGTGGCCAGCCCGGCCGACATCGACAAGGCGATGGTGCTGGGTTACCGGCACCCGATCGGGCCGCTGGAGCTCACCGACCTCGTCGGCCTGGACGTGCGGCTGGACATCGCCCGCACCCTCCAGGCCGCGTACGGGGACCGCTTCGCGCCTCCGCCGCTGCTGGAGGAGATGGTGGCCGCCGGACGGCTGGGTAAGAAGTCGGGGCACGGCTTCTACGACTGGACCGGCGGAGTCAAGCAGTGAACGTCGTCGCGAGCGGAAGGCGCACACGGTGAGCGGGTTGCGGATCGAGGAGCAGGCGGACCGGCTCGTGGTCACGCTGGACCGGCCGGAGAAGCGCAACGCCATCGACGCCGACCTGATCGCCGAGCTGCACCAGGTCTGCGCCGAGTTGGAGGCACGACCCCGGCTGCTGTTGTTGACCGGTGGCACGGCGGGCATCTTCGCCGGTGGCGCCGACATCGGTCAGCTCCGCGAACGGGGGCGTACGGACGCCCTGGCCGCGATCAACTCGGCCGCCTTCGCCCGGATCAGGGCGCTGCCGATGCCGAGTGTGGCCGCCGTCGACGGCCCGGCGCTGGGCGGTGGCGCGGAGTTGGCGTACGCCTGCGATCTGCGGGTCTGCACGGCGCGGGCGGTCTTCGGCCAGCCGGAGGTGCGGTTGGGCATCCTGGCCGGCGCTGGGGCGACCCACCGGCTGCCCGCCCTGATCGGCGAGGCCCGCGCCAAGGAGTTGCTGTTCACGGGCCGGCGGGTGGATGCCGCGGAGGCGCTGCGGATCGGCCTGGTGAACCGGGTGGTGGACGAGCCCGGTGAGCTGCTGACGGTGGCGCACGGGCTGCTGGACGAGATGGCCCAGGGCTCACCGCTGGCGTTGCGGCTGACCAAGCTGGCGGTGGACGCGCCGGCTGCCGCGCACCCGCAGCTCGACCTGGTCAGCCAGGCGGTGCTGTTCGAGGACGAGGAGAAGCACCGCCGGATGACCGAGTTCCTGGAGCGCCGTCGGGCCCGCTGACGCCGCAAACGGAGACGGCCGCACCGGCGGGATGCCGGTGCGGCCGTCGCGGTCCGCGGTCGGTGCTCAGTGTCGGATCTGCACCCCGGAATCGGCGAGCGCCCGGATCACCTGGGCGGACTCACCGAACCCGATGATCAGCACGGCGTCCGCACCGAATTCCTTGATCTCTTTCGCGCCGCCGGTGAAGTCCACCGGTGCCGCCTTCGCGTCGGCCGGCGGGTCGTACGTGAGCAGCTTGAGCCGGTCGCCCGCGATGCCGGCCTTCTCCAGCTCGTCACGGACGGTGGCCTGGAGGCCCTCACCGTAGGAGTCCTTGCGGGCGACGATGACGATCTTCTGCGACCCGTCGCGGAGGATCACGTCGGCCAGCGCCCGGCCCTGGAGGCTGTCCGGCGGGGCGGTGCGGAAGTAGAGGCCGTTGTCCTCGACGTCGGTCAGGCTCGCGTCGGTGTTGGACGGCGAAAAGAGGATCTTGCCGGCCTTCACCACGTCCGGCAACACCTCGCGGGAGATACCCGAGGCGCCGGCGCCGATGATGACGCTGACCCCGTCCGCCGCGTGCTTGGCCACGGTCGCCTTGGCCACCGCCGGGTTGGTGCCGTCGTCGCCGTCCACCCACGTCACCGGCTTGCCCAGCGCGCCACCAGCGGCGTTGATCTCCTTGATCGCCAGGGCGGCGCCGGCGGCCATCGGTGGGTACGCGATCGCCAGGTCGCCGGTCTTCGGCAGCAGGCCGCCGATGATCAAAGGCTCCTTGGCGTCGTCAGCGCCACCCGGGCGCGGCTTGCGCGCCTTCGGCGGAGTCTTGGTGCTCGCTGCCGACTCGGCACCCGCACCGACGAACTCGGTCTTGCCGTCGTTGATCTGCTGGCCGTCGAAGGTCAGCGTGGCGTAGCTCGCGGTGGCCGGCTCGCCCTTGTCGGTGAAGCCCGCACGGGTCAGCGACACACTGCGGTACTCGATGTCCTGCCCGGCGCGGGCCAGCGTGAGGCAACTCGCCGGGTCCTCGCAGCGCTGACCGTTGTTGGTCACGCCGACTATCTGCTTCGCGATGGCCGCCGGGTCGGTGCTCCCGGCGAGCTGGGCGGCGAGCACAGCGATCACCACGGCGTCGTACGTCTCGGCGGCGTAGAGGTAGTCCGTCAGCGCCGGATTGACGGACCGTAGCCGGCTCTTGAAGTCATCGGGCAGCGGGGTGAGCGGCGTGGTCCCCTTCATCCCGTCGACGAGATCCGCGCGTTCCTTCAACTCCGCTGGGTAGGAGTTGAGCATGTTGCCATCCGTGCCGTAGAGGCGCACCTGTTGGGCGCTGCCCTCTTCGGCCTTGTCATCCCCGCAAGCGCTTGTGGCGAGCAGGATCGTCGCGCAGGCGGCCAATGTGGCCACCCGCGAACGGCGTGATACGAGCATGGTCGTCCTTCCTCCGGCGAAGGTCCGCTGCGCACATTAGCGTGCCGGGCCCGGCAGCGGGACCGTGGAGGTGGCTCAATGCGCAGGTCGCCCGCGTTGAACACGGAGAGTGAGGAATATGCGGGGCCTTGACCTCCCGTCCTACTGTGCGCTGCGTGACGGACCTACCACAGCAGACGTTCGACGACGCGGCCGCAGTTCTCCACTCGGCGCTCTCCGGCGACGGCGAGGCGGTGGCGGGGGCCTTCGACGCGGTTGTCGACCGCGCCGGCCTGCCCGGTGCGTACGGGGTGGCCTGGTGTCTCGCCGCGACGATGGTTGGTGACGCGCCGTCGACCAGCGGATGCGCGCTGGACTTCCCCGGCATCGACCAGGCGGATTACGACACCCGCTGGGTGGCCCGCTTCGTGAGCGCGTACGCCAACCGGGACGTGCCGACCGGGGAGGCGCTGTTCGGTGCGGCTGCGGCCGACGGACAGCTCTCCGACTGCCTGCTCACACTCGCCGGCTCGACGATCGCCACCCTGCGCAGCCGCGCCGGCTGACGCCTCCCCCCGGGCGGCGGCGCGCCCGCTCGGGCCGCTCAGAACGCGTGGTACGCGACCAGGGGCTCGTACTCGTAGCGGAGGTTCTCGAAGCGGACCCGGAAGTTGACCCCGTCGCGCACGTTGGTCGCCACCGTGATCCAGCCGGAGTTGGCCGGCAGGTAGGTCCAGTAGTTGCAGTTGCCCGTCTTGTCGACGAAGATCACGCAGGCATCCGTGCCGTACGCGCTGGCGTTGCGCACGTTGATGTCGCGGCACCGGCTCGTGGTGCGGTAGGTGCCAGCCTGGCCGCCGTAGCCACCGGTCTGGAAGAACGACCGGACCGCTCCGCCGTAGCAGGTGGCGAGCGGGGCGAAGAGGTTCGGCCCCGAGACCTCCGGGCCGGCCTGACCGGACGGTGTTTTCTGCGCGGCCTGGGCCGCTTGGGCGGGTGCGCCGATTGCGAGCAGTGCGGTGGCCGTGGCGACGGCGAGCAGGCGGGCGGTCGGGGATGACATGCGTGCCTCCGGAAACGGTTGACCGTCCGTGCGGACGGGTGATCCGAACGTGACGATGATACTGATCAATGGATTTGGGCGTTGTCCCGCGACGGCCGCTGGATGTGATAGCTCTGAGGCATGTCCGAGGCCATGCTGAGCAAGGTGCGCAAACTGCTGGCCCAGGCCGAGGACCCGGCCTGCACGCCCGCCGAGTCAGCCGCGTTCACCGCCAAGGCGACCGAGTTGATCGCCCGCTACGGCGTGGACCGGGCACTGCTCGCCGCCCGCGACCCCACCACCGACCCGGTCGGCGACCGGGTGCTGGACATCGTCGCCCCGTACGCCCGCGACAAGGTCGGCCTGCTCGCCGCCGTCGCCGAGCCACTGCGCTGCCGCTGCGTCCGCCGTCGGCAGGGCAACGGGTTCACGCTGCACCTGTTCGGCTTCGCCAGCGACCTGGAACGGGTCGACCTGCTCTTCACCTCGCTGCTCGTCCAGGCGGCGCATGGGCTGGCGGGCACGGAGGTGCCGGAGGGCGAGCATCCGGCCGCCTTCCGCCGGTCCTGGCTCGCCGGCTTCGCGCAGGTGATCGGGGGCCGGCTCTGGGCGGCCGAGACGGCGGCGGCCAGTGAACCGGGCACACCGTCCGTGGCACTGGTGCTGGCCGACCGCTCCGACCGGGTGCAGCGGCGGCTCGCCGAGCAGTACCCGCGACTCCGTACCGCGCCACCACGCCGGCTGGCCGGCACCGGCTTCGGCTCCGGGGCGGAGGCCGGGCACCGCGCGAACCTGGGCGGCCGGGACCTGAGCACCGGCCCGTCCGCCGACCGACAAGTCGGCGGTCGCTGACGTACCGTCGCTGGCCCGTTGGGCTGTGGGGCGGCCTTGGGCCGCGGGGCGTCAGGCGGGGCTGGTGGGGTGGCGGCGGGACGCCGTGGCGAGGTAGCGGGTGAGCAACTCGTGCCAACCCGCCGTGAGTGCCTTGCGGTACCCCTCGGCGGCCTCGCCGTGCCGGTCGAAGTGCCGGTGCTCCAACTCGACCCGGGTGCGCTCAGGCCCATCGGGCAGGAACAGCACCTCGACCTCGCTCGCCCTCGCCGGATCCGGCACCGGCACCCGATCCGGACCGATCTGCCAGGCGAACACCAGCCGGCGCGGCGGGTCCCAGGTGAGCACCCGTCCCCAGTCGGCGCGAAAGCCGTACGGGCCGACCTCGTAGAGCATGCCGCCGGCCCGCGGCTCCATGCTCAGCTCGGCGAGGGCCTCCGGGCCGGACCAGGTGTACTCGGTGACCCACCAATCACTCAGCTCGTCGGTGAAGACCGCGAACGCGTGCTCCGCCGGCCCCGGGACGAGGAGGCTGCACCGCAAGGAGAAACGCTCCAGGTCCTGACGGATGCCTGCCGGACCAGTCATCTCCTGTCCCATAGGCCCGGACCATACCGGCTGATGCCCGGGTGTGCAGCTTCGCGTGGTGCCCGGTTCCAGACAGTGAGTCGCCGAACAGTCACGGATGGGATGCGCCGCCAGAAAGCGGGTAACCGCGCCGGACGGCCCGGACGACCGGGCGGTGTACGGGCGGAGCGGGAGCATGAGCGAGAGCGTTGAGCAGCGGAAGCCGGACCAGAACGTCGACGACCCCGACGTGCTGCTCGACATTCCGAAGGTCTCGGTCGACTCGCTGCGGCTGGCGGTCGACGGGCTGGACGCCGACCTGTCGCTGCGGGCCCGGCTTGCCAACCTGCTTCAAATCGACGCTGGCGTACGGGTGCACCTGCACGGCGTCGAGCTGGACGTCGACGGCGTCCAGGCCGAGGCGCAGCTGCGCGTGCGGCTGGAGCAACTGGTGACGCTGCTGGGCCGGGCGCTGGACACGATCGACAACAACCCGCAGATCATCGAATCTCTCTCCCGGCCGACCGGCGCCGTGATCGACGACGTCAACCGCGGCGCCGAGCAGGTGAGCGCCGAGGCCGCCGAGATCACCGCCTCGGCACAGCACTCCGACGTACGCGACGAACTGCGCCGGCAATCAGGAGCGCCGGGCGAGTTCACACGCCCGGCCCGCCCGAAACCACCAGCCCCGTCGACCGGGGCCGGGGCCCCGGGGGGAGGCGCAAAGGCCGGTAGGGATCAGGGCGGCGGTGGTCAGGGCGGCAGTGGTCAGGGCGATAGCGACACCCGGGACGGCGGCGCTTCGGGCGGGGCTCAAGCTGCGGCCCAGAATGCGGCGCAGTTCGCCGAGCAGGCGGGGGAGACCCTGCGACAGGCCGGGCGCAGCGTGTGGGAGGCGATCCAGGGCGGCCTGGCGCAGCACCGGCCGCAGGATGGTCGGGATTAGCGAACGCGTCGCCGGCACGCCCATCTGAAGCTCGCCACACGACTGTGACCTTGACGCCCCATCGATGATGGACGCATGAACATGGCTGACGAACCCGTCATGGCCGCCTTGCGTCTGGTGGCAGTGGGTGTCGGCGTCGCCGCGGTCGCACTGGGCCTCAAGGTGGCCGTGTCGCGGCAGTTTCCCGCAGCCTGGATTCGGCTCGCACGCCTGAAGCCGAGACACCGCGCTCAGCCCGTCCGGCTGGGCAGCTTCCAGGCCATGATCGGTGCCGGCCTGGTGATCCAACAAGTGCCCTTCCTCATCGACACGTCACTTCCGGTTGGACGCGCCCTGTTCGCGGTGTCACTGCTGCTACTGGTGACGGCGGCGGGAACGTATGCGGTGCTCCGTCGCTAGGCTCGGCCAGGACACAAAGCAAGACCCCCACCTACGTTTCCGCTGGTGAGGGCGCGAAGTTCTGGCTCAGGGTGCTCACCGAGTTGAAGGTCCGGGGTGTCGCGGACGCGTGCATGGTGGTCTGCGACGGGCTCAAGGGTCTGCCCGACGCGATCGGGCAGAGCTGGCCGTCCGGTGCGAGTTGGCACGGCCTGGGCCAGCTGACCACTGAGTTCGAGGTCATCGGCTGGTGTGAAGGATTCGTACACTGCTGTCATGGTGACATCACCCGCTGTTGTTGAAGAACTCGGCAACGAGCTGATGGCGTTGGGGTGGGTCACCGACCTGATGGTCGCAGGGTCACTGGCCACCGGCGACTACATCCCTTGCGTCAGCGACCTCGACCTGGTGGCACTTGTCGACGGGCCCGTCGATATCGGTCGGCAAACCACGCTCGCCGCCGCCCATCATCGCCTTGACA
The DNA here is from genome assembly GCF_040643015.1 of Micromonospora sp. NPDC047527. Taxonomy (NCBI): domain Bacteria; kingdom Bacillati; phylum Actinomycetota; class Actinomycetes; order Micromonosporales; family Micromonosporaceae; genus Micromonospora; species Micromonospora sp. NPDC047527. Next base: position 424,335 of record NZ_JBEYTK010000002.1, read on the forward strand.
GTGGGACCGGCACGGGATTCGACCTGGGTTGCGTCTACGTCGACGTCGAGGCCGTCTCCGACATTGACGTGCAGCACCCGACCTGGACCCACGGTCAGCTCGTTCACCGGATTCTCTCCAGAATCACCAGAGCAGAGCTGGTACGACATGGATACGAGATCTTCGGACGCTCACCACGCGACGTTTTCCCCCAGATGTCGGACGACGACATTCGCGCGGCGGCCCACGCTGAACTCACCGGCTACTGGGCCTGGGCCGCTCGACGTCCATGGCTATGGCTAAACCCCACCATCGCCGACCTCGGACTCACCTCCATGGCTCGCGGCCGCCACTCGCTCAGCAACGGCGAATTGCTTACGAAGACCCAAGCCATCGAGCAGGCCGACGCCCCAGCCTGGTTGATCAACCAGCTACTCGCCAGACGCCAGGGGAAGGCCGCCTCCTCGCCCCGCATACCCACGGCCATGATCGCCTGGCGTGACGCCCGTCGAACGGTCGCCCGCGCACAACAACTCAATCGCTGAGGCGCCCGGTCTCGGCTGAAGCTGAACATGGCGCAAACAGCAAGATCCCCACCTGCGTTTCCGCTGGTGGGGACCTCTGTAGCCCGGCGAAAGGCTATGTGGCCAGGGGCGGGGTCGAACCGCCGACCTTCCGATTTTCAGTCGGACGCTCGTACCAACTGAGCTACCTGGCCGTGTCGCTCGGCTCATGCTACCCGCCAACCTGACGAATCAGCGGCAGGGTCACACGCTCCGATACGCAGAACGCCGCGCGAGGCGCGGCGTCAGCGCTGCGGTCCTGACGGGACTTGAACCCGCGACCTCCGCCTTGACAGGGCGGCGAGCACTCCAACTGCTCCACAGGACCTAGCTTGTGTTGCTCCGGCTTGCGCCGGTCGTGCCCCCAACGGGATTCGAACCCGTGCTACCGCCTTGAAAGGGCGGCGTCCTGGGCCGCTAGACGATGAGGGCGGCCCCGCCATCATTGCATACTCGCAACTTCAAGCGGACTTGCTCCCATCCGGCCCCGCCGGAGGCTTGGAAAGCATACGTGATGCCTGGTCGGTCGACAAAACCGGTATCGCGGGAGCCGTGACAGGCCGTATAACCGCAGGTCAGGGCCGATCTAGCGGAGTCGGGTGATGCCGAAGCGGCGCTTCAGGTCGGCGATCAGGTGCGGGCAGGCGCCGAGCGTCGCAGCCCGGTCGCCGCCGCCGTCGTGCAGCAGCACGATGGCCCCGGGGCGGGCGGCGGAGTGGACGCGCTTGGTGATCGTCGCGGCCGTCGGCTTGTTCCAGTCCTGCGGGTCGACGGTCCAGTGCAGGGGGCGCATGCCGAGTTCCTTCGCCACCGCCAGCACCTCCGCCGTCCACCGGCCGCCCGGCTGGCGGTAGAAGGCCACCGGGGTGCCCGGGGCCGCCGCCTGGATGGCCTTGTTGGTCCGGGTCAGGTCGGCCCGGATCTCGGCGGCCGGCCGGCGGGCCAGATCGAGGTCGTGCCGCCAGCTGTGGTTGCAGAGCTGATGCCCTTCCCGGACGATCCGCCGGATCAGCTCGGGGTGGCGCTGGGCCTCGTGGCCGACGACACAGAAGGTGGCGGTCACCTTGGCTGCCCGCAGTTGGTCGAGCACCTTGGGGGTCCAGGCCGGGCTGGGCCCGTCGTCGAAGGTCAACGCCACCGGCCGTACGCCGGTGCTGCGCCGCAGGCCGGCCGGGAGTGTGGTCGGTAGTGGTCGCAGCGGCGGCTTCGGCGGCTTGGTGCGGGTGGGGCGCGGGGACGGGGTGGGTGTCGGGGTGGTCGACTCGGTCGGCTGCGACCCGTCGGTGGCGTGGATGGTGCGGTTTGGCTCAGCGCAACCGGACAGGGCCAGCACCACGGCGAGGACGGCCGCCAGGGCGGCGCGGGCTTGCATCGTTCGCTCCCGGGGGGTCGGGGCAGGCGGACCACCGACGGTAGTGGAAGCCGCGCAAAGCCGACAGAGCCGGTCAGGCCCCCGTCGCCTGGTCCAGCGAGTCGCGTACGGCGACGGCGAGCGAGAGCGCCTCGGCCAGGTCGAACGGCCGCACCACCCCGGCGGGCAGTGTGTCGGCCTGCCAGCCGGGGCCGGCGGCGAGGATCAGCAGCGGGCGGCGAGGCGCGGTGAGCAGCGCACCGAGCTGGGCCGGGTCGGCGGTTGCCCGGGTGTGCGACCAGAGCACCACGGCGGCCGGCCCGGTGCGGGTGACCGCCTCGACGAGGGCGGCCAACGGCACCCGGGCACCCAGCATCCGGTAGCCGACCCCGACCTCGGCGAGCGCGGCGGCCAACGCCTCCAGGGGCAGGCTGTGCTGCTCCTCGTTGGCGCACGAGAGCAGGATCCGGGCGGGGCCGGTGGGGGCGTGGGCCCGGCTGGCTGCCGCGAACGCCTCCGAGACGCAGCGGGAAATCAGGTGTTCCACCTCGATCAGCGCGCCGGTGGCGGCGTGCCGTTCGCCGACGCCGGCGAGCACGGGGCGCAGCAGGGTCTCCCAGGTGGCGACGACACCGGTGGCGGCCAGGGTGTGCGCGACCGTCTCGCTGATCGCGGCGGCGTCGAGTCGCATGGCGGCGCGGGCCAGCCCTCGGGCGGCCGGGCCGGCACGACCCACCGGGATGGATCCGCCGCCGTCGCGGGTGAGGGGGCGGATCCGGCCCCCGTTGCGGACGGCGTCGGAGGCCACCTGGCTCGGTGCCTGGCGGGCCCAGCGGGCCGCCTCAGCGGGGCTCACGCCCTCGGCGGTGAGCCGTCGCATGATTTCGAGGCGGGCCAGGTCGGCGGGCGTGTACCGGCGGTGGTGGCCCGGGACATGCTCGCTGGGGCCGAGCCCGTAGCGCTGGTGCCAGGTCCGCAGCGTGGTGACCGCCACCCCCAGCCGCCGCGCGACGGCGCCAGCGCTCAGCGCCTCATCGGCCACCCGACCGCTCCGCCGCGTCATCCGCCGACGATCCGGGCGGGGTCACGGCCGGGCCGGGGGCGCCCGACGTCGAGCCAGAGGGGCGCAGCAGCCGGTTCACCACCCCGCCCAGCCACGGTGCGTACGACCGGGGGTCGCGGTCCAACTCGGCCTCTAGGGCGGAGGGGTCCGCCCAGCGCAGCTCGGCCACCTCGTCCGGGTCCGGTTGCAGCGGGGCGGCGGGCAGGAACTCGCCCCGCAGCACGTGGTCGTACTCGAACTCGACCCGACCGGTGGTCGGGTCCTCGGCGTAGTAGACGTAGACGCCGACCTCGGTCAGCTCGACCGGGCCGGTGCCCAACTCTTCGCGCAGCCGCCGGTTGGCGGCCTCCGCGAGCGACTCGCCCGGTAGGGGGTGGCCGCAGCACGAGTTGGCCCAGCGCAGCGGGAACCGGGTCTTGATCGCGGCCCGCCGCTGGAGCAGCACCTGACCGTCCGGGTCGACCAGCAGCACCGAGAAGGCCCGGTGCAGTTGCCCGGGCGGTTGGTGGGCGGCCGCGACGGTGGTTTCACCGTGGGCCTGCCCGGCGTCGTCGACCAGTTCGACGAGGTGGTCCTCGCGGCTACTCATCGGCCCTCCCCGGTGATCCGACCGGCCGCCAGCTTGCCGGAGATCAGCACCATCGGCACGCCCACCCCCGGCTGGGTGCCGGAGCCGACGAAGACGACGTTCGACAGGTCGCGGTGCAGGTTCGACGGGCGGAACGGGCCGGTCTGGAAGAGCGTGTGCGCGGCGGCGAACGGGGTGCCGGCGGCCATCCCCTGCTCTTCCCACTCAGCCGGGGTGATCGCCCGGAGCACCTCGACGCCGTCGCCGAAGCCGACGTAGCCGCGCTCCTCCAGGGTGCCGATCAGTTGGTCGCCGTAGCGTCGGGTCAGGTCACCCCGCCACTCGAACGGCGCCCGGTCGAGGTTGGGCACCGGGGCGAGCACGTAGTAGGTGTGCCGGTCCGGCGGGGCCACCGACGGGTCGGTCCGACTGGGGTTGGTCACCAGCAGCGATGGGTCGGTCATCAACTCGCCCCTGCGGATGACCTCATCAAAGGTGCCCTTCCATGCCCGGCCGAAGTGGATGTTGTGGTGGGCGATCTTCGCATATCCCTGCCGTGAGCCGACGTGCAGGACGACGCACGACGGCGAGTAGGTGAGACGGCGGTTGGGGGCGGTGGGCAGCAGGTCCCGGTAGGCGACCGGCAGGTCCGGGTTGAGCACCACCACGTCCGCCGGCACCAGTTCGCCGTTGGCGGTGAGCACTCCGGTTGCCCGGCCGTTCGCGGTCTCCACCCGGGTCACCGTGGTGTCGTACCGGATCTGCACGCCGTGCTTCTCGGCGGCGCCGGCCATCGCGCGGGAGACCGCGTGGACGCCGCCGCGCGGGAAGTAGACCCCGGCGACCGAGTCGAGGTACGCGATGACCGCGTAGATGGCGAGCGCGTCGTGCGGGGCGAGCCCGGCGTACATCGCCTGGAAGGAGAAGATCCGCTGGGTACGCGGGTCCCGGAAGAATTGGTTGATCTTCGTCTGGAGGCGGCGGAAGGCCCCGCCGGTGAGCAGCTTGAGCAGGTTGCCGGTGATCAGGTCGGTTGGCGCGTCCAGGTTGCGCTCGATGAAGTCGGCCCGCTCCAGCCGCCACAGCTCCCGCGCGTAGTCGACGAAACGCAGGTAGCCGTCGGCCTCCCGTGGCCCGCAGACCCGGGAGATCTCGGCCGCCATCCGCGTGGTGTCGGTGAGCACGTCGAGGGTCGAGCCGTCCGGGTAGTACGCCCGGTAGGCCGGGTCGAGCGGCGTCAGGTCGAGCCAGTCGCGCAGCTCCTCGCCGACGGCACCGAGCGCCTCGGCGATCAGGTCGGGCATGGTGAGCACCGTCGGGCCGGTGTCGAAGTCGTAGCCGTCCACCGAGAGCCGGCCGGCCCGCCCGCCGGGCACCGGCTCCCGCTCCAGCACGGTCACCTGCCGGCCGCTGCCGGCCAGGTGCAGCGCGCAGGCCAGCCCGCCCAGGCCGGCACCGACGACCACCACCCGATCCGTTCGTCCCGTCACCGTGCGCACGTGACCTCCTTGAGAGAGTCGCTCATCAGGCCCGCCGGTTCGTGGCGGCGGTGGCCAGCCCGGTCAGCGCCGTACGCGCCGTCCGGTCCACGGGTGTGGCGTCGAGCGCGGCCAGCGCGTCGCCGACCCGCTCGGCGATCATCCGTTCCACCCGCGCGACCGCGCCGGTGTCGGCGATCAGTTCGGCGAACCGGTCGACCGGCCCCCCGCCAGCGCGATCCAACGCCCTGAGCTGGGCTGGCGTGGCCAGTTTCCGGGCCAGCATGAGCAGCGTGGTCGGCTTGCCGGTGCGCAGGTCGTCGCCGGCCGGCTTGCCGGTGGCGGCCGGGTCGCCGTAGACACCGAGCAGGTCGTCGCGGAGTTGGAACGCCTCGCCGACGGCCAGGCCGTAGCGGGTGTACGCGCTGACGAGCGGGGCATCGGCGCTCACCCCGGCCAGGGCCGCGCCGAAGAGCAGCGGTCGTTGCACGGTGTAGCTGGCGGTCTTGTAGCGGGCCACCCGCAGCGCCCGGTCGACCGACCAGTTGGCCGCGTCGTTCTCGCCGAGCACGTCGAGGTACTGCCCGGCGATCGTCTCCACCCGCATCTGGTCGTAGCAGCGGCGGACCTCCAGCAGCCGGGCCGGCGGCACCGCGGCGTGTGCCAGCAGCCGGTCGGCCCAGACCATGCAGAGGTCCCCGATGAGCACCGCGGCCGCCTCGCCGTAGCGGCCGGGATCGCCGCGATGACCGGCGGCGACGTGCTGGGCGGCGAGCGCGACGTGCGCGGTGGGCCGGCCGCGACGGGTGGAGGAGGCGTCCATCACGTCGTCGTGCACCAGAGCGAAGGTGTGCAGCAGTTCGAGGGCGGCCAGCGCGGGCAGCACCGGTCCGAGTGATTCGGTGCCGCCTGTCGCGCCACGCCAGCCCCAATACGCGAAGGTGGATCGGAGACGTTTGCCGCCGGCCAGGACGGCGTCCCGCGCAGCGGACGCGAATGCGCCCATCGCTGCGTCGATGTCGGCGAGTGATTCGACCTCGGCGCTGAGGAAAGTGGTGAGGGTGCCATCCACCGCGGTGCTCAGGTCATGGGTGTACGCAGCCAGGACGGCGCGGACCGGATCGTCCCTGTCGGCCGGCCCGGTTGGCGCCAGCCGGATCGTGTTGCCCGCCGCTGCGTCGTTGGCCATGAGGGCGAGCGTACCCTAGGCTACGAGTTGCGTCGATTGGTGCGTCGATAATTGAGGAGGGTCCGGTGGACACGGATCTCACCGCTGCCTATGACCGATGCCGTGAGCTGCACAAACGTCACGGCCGCACCTACTATCTCGCCACCAGACTGTTGCCCGCCTGGAAACGGCGACACGTGCACGCGCTCTACGGCTTCACCCGGTACGCCGACGAGATCGTCGACCGCACCGAGGACCTTCCACCGGCGGAGCGGGCCGCCCTGCTCGACGACTGGGCCAGGCAGTTCGTCGCCGGCCTGCACGGCGCGCCGGTCGACGACCCGTTGCTGCCGGCCGTGCTGCACACGATCGCCATCTTCGACCTCGACCGGGACGACTTTGCGTCGTTTCTCAAGAGCATGGCGATGGACCTGACCGTCACCGCGTACCCGACGTACGACCACCTGCTCGACTACATGGAGGGCTCGGCGGCCGTCATCGGCACCATGATGCTGCCGATCCTGGGCAGTTCCGACCCGGCAGCCGCCCGTGAGCCCGCCCGGCAGCTCGGCTTCGCCTTCCAGCTCACCAACTTCATCCGGGACGTCGCCGAGGACCTCGACCGGGGCCGCACGTACCTGCCGGACGAGGACCTGGCGAAGTTCGGCGTCACCCGCGACGACCTGCTCGAGGCCCGCGCCCGGGGGCGCGGCACGTCCCGGACCAGAGAGCTGATCGAGTACGAGGTGACCCGCGCCCAGGCGCACTACGCGGCCGCCGCTCCGGGCATCACCATGCTCGCGCCGGCCTCACAGGCCTGCATGCGCACCGCGTACGCGCTCTACGGCGGCATCCTCGACGAGGTGGCCGCGCAGGGCTACGACGTCTTCGCCCGACGGGCCCTGGTGCCGCAGCGGCGACGGATGGCGGTGGCTGCCCGCGCCCTGCTCACCTCGACCGGTACCCCCGTCACGGTTCCCGGGCCGACGGTCCAGCCGGCCGACCGGTGACCGCTGGCGCCGCGATCGTGCTCCTCACCCGCGACCTGCGGGTGCACGACAACCCGGCGCTGGCGACCACCTGCGCGGCGTTCGACCGGGTAGTGCCGCTGTACGTGCTCGACCCGGCGTTGGCCGGGCTGTCGGCCAACCGCACCCGGTTCCTGCACCAGGCTCTCGCCGACCTGCGCGACGCGCTGCGCGAGCGCGGCGGTGACCTGGTGGTGCGGCGCGGCGACCCGGTGGCCGAGACGATCCGGCTGGCTGACGAGGTCGGTGCCACAGCCGTCGCGCTCTCCGCCGACGTGAGCCGTCACGCGCGTCACCGGGAGCGGCGGCTGCGCGCCGAGTGTGAACGGCACCGGCTGCACCTGCGCCTCTTTCCAGGGCTGACCGTGGTCGAGCCGGGGGCCCTGCGCCCCGGTGGCGGTGGCGACCACTACCGGGTGTTCAGCCCGTACCACCGGGTCTGGGCGGCCACCCGGTGGCGCGAGGATCTGGCCGCGCCGCTCCGGATCGCCCTGCCCGACGGGGTGCGCGTGGGCCAACTGCCGACACCGCCGGCCGGGGACTCACCGGACCCGGTGGTCGGCGGCGAGCGGGCCGCCCGACAACGGCTCACCGACTGGCTGCCCGACCTGGGCCGGTACGGCGACCAGCACGACGACATGGCCGGCGACGACACCTCCCGACTCAGCCCGTACCTGCGCTTTGGCTGCGTGTCTCCGCTGGCGGTCGCCAACCGCGCTGGCGACCGGTCCGCGCCGTTCGTCCGGCAGCTCTGCTGGCGGGACTTCTACTACCAGGTCACCGCCGCCTTTCCGGAGATCTCGACGGCCGCGTACCGACGCGGAGCCGCCGAGCGGTGGCGCTCCGACGGCGACGCGCTGACGGCCTGGGCCGAGGGTCGGACCGGAATGCCGATCGTGGACGCCGGGATGCGGCAGATGCGGGCGCAGGGCTGGATGCACAATCGGGCGCGACTGATCACCGCCGGCTACCTGACCAAGCACCTCGGGCAGGACTGGCGGGCCGGGGTCGCGGTGTTCTTCCGCTGGCTGCTGGACGGGGACGTGGCGAACAACTCGGGCAACTGGCAGTGGGTCGCCGGCACCGGCAACGACACCAAGCCGTACCGGGGGTTCAACCCCGTCCGGCAGGCCGAGCGGTACGACCCGAGCGGTGACTACGTACGCCGCTGGGTGCCGGAGTTGGCGGCGGTGCGGGGTAAGGCGGTGCACCAACCGTGGCGACTGCCCGGGGCGCTCCGCCAGACGCTCGACTATCCACCGCCGCTCGCCGTGCCCGGCACCGATCCGGTCTGGCTGCGCTGAGAGCCCTCCGGTCAGAGGCAGGAGTGCAGGGCTTCGGCCAACTCGTCGACCCGATCGTGCTCGGCCAGCCGGGCGGTGGCGTACGCGAAGGTGTAACCCCGGCCCGGGTCGGCCCACGCGCTGCTGCCGCCGATGCCGCCCATGCCCCAGCTGCCGTCCGGCTCCCACTGCATGCCGAGCGTCCACCGGGCGACCCGGTCGAGCACCAGGTCCGGCCCGTCGTACTGGACCCGGGTCGCCTCCGCCACCAGTTCGGGGCTGACCAGGCGGACGTCGTCCAGGACACCGCCGGCCAGCAGACCGGCGTAGAGCCGGGCCAGGCCCGCGGCGGTGGCGTGCAGGTTGACCGCCGGCATCTCGGCGCCCCGCCAGAGCGGGCTGTTCAGCACGGCGAGGTCGAGCCCGCCGGCCGGGTTGCCCATCGCCCGCGCCCGCAACGAGCCCGGTTCGCCGAGCGCCCGGGTCGGCCACTGGGGGTCGCCGTAGCGCAGGTCCGCGCAGCGCCGCTGATCGGCCGCGGCCAGCCCGAAGGCGAGGTCGAGCCGCCACGGGCCGGCGATCTCCTCGGCCAGGAACCGGCCCACCGACCGGCCGTCCACCCGGCGGACCAGCTCGCCGACCAGGTGCCCGTACGTCCAGGCGTGTTCACCGGCCATCGAGCCCGGCGGCCACTCGGGGTCGCCGGCGGCCAGGTCGCCGGCGAGCAGCGCCCAGTCGGTGATCGCTGCGGCCGGCCGGGGCACCGGGAAGGCCGGCAGCCCGGCGGTGTGCGACAACACCTGGCGCACGGTCGCCGGGGCACGGAACTCCGGCCAGTGCCGCGCCACCGGCGCGTCGAGATCGACCCGCCCCTGGTCGACAAGCATCAACAGGCAGAGTGCCGCGACGGGCTTGCCCACCGAGTAGACGTTCACCAGCGTGTCCGGCCGCCACGGCTCACCGCCGGGCACGTCGGTGGTCCGCGACCCGCCGACCAGGTCGACCACCGGCTGACCGTCGTACCAGATGGCCAGACTGGCGCCGGTTTCCCGACCGCTGGTGAACAGGTCGTGGAAGCAGTCCCGGACCGGAGCGAAGCGTGCGTGCATCAGGCCACCGTAGGCGGCGCGGCCCGACGAGCACGCCGACTTTTTCGCACCCCGGTGGTCGGGGTGGGGCCGCTGGGGGATGCTGTCGGAGTGGCAGAGCCGGAGCTGGTGGATGTGGTCGTGGTCGGGCTCGGGGTCGGCGGCGAGGAGGTGGCCGGGCGGCTCGCTGAGGCCGGGCTCAGCGTCGTCGGGATCGAACGGGATCTGGTCGGTGGCGAGTGCCCGTACTGGGGCTGCATCCCGAGCAAGATGATGATCAGGGCGGCCAACGCGCTGGCCGAGGCGCGCCGGGTCGACGGGCTGGCCGGGACGGCGCAGGTCCAGCCGGACTGGGCGCCGGTGGCGAAGCGGATCCGCGAGGAGGCCACCGACAGCTGGGACGACCGGGTCGCGGTCGAGCGGTTCACCGGCAAGGGCGGCCGGTTCGTCCGGGGCAGTGGCCGCCTCGACGGGCCGGGCCGCGTCCGGGTCGGTGACCAGGTGTTCCAGGCTCGGTACGGCGTCGTGCTGGGCACCGGCACCCGACCCTCGGTGCCGCCGATCGACGGGCTGGCCGACACCCCGTACTGGACGAACCACCAGGCGATCGAGGTCGAGCAGCTACCCGAGTCGATGCTGGTGCTCGGCGGCGGCGCGATCGGCTTGGAGTTGGCCCAGGTCTTCGCCCGCTTCGGCGTCCGGGTCACGGTGGTGGAGGCGTTGGACCGGGTGCTGGCCGTCGAGGAGCCGGAGGCGTCCGAGGTGGCCGCCGCGGCGCTGCGCGCCGATGGCGTCGACATCCACACCGGGGTACGCGCCGAGCGGGTCGAGCACGACGGCAGCCGGTTCACGCTGCACGGGGTCGGCGCGGCGGAGTTCACCGCCGATCGACTGCTGGTGGTGACCGGCCGCCGGGCATACCTGGACGAGCTGGGGTTGGACACGGTCGGTGTGAACTCCACGAAGCGCTACCTGCCGGTGGACGACCGGCTGCACGTGACCGACGGCATCTGGGCGGTCGGTGACCTGACCGGCGAGGGCGCGTTCACGCACATCGCCATGTACCAGGCGGGGATCGTGGTGGCCGACGTGCTGGCCCATGCTCGGCAGGCGAATGCCGGGCCGGACGCCAGCGGGACCGCCAGCGTGGTCGGCGGCGCGATGGGCGCCTCCAATTCGCTGGCCGCCAGCGGGTCGAGCGGGTCGGCCGGCAGTGTGCCGCGCGCCGACTACCGTGCGCTGCCCCGGGTGACCTTCACCGACCCCGAGGTCGGCGCGGTCGGCCTGACCGAGCGGCAGGCCCGCGAGCGTGGCATCAACGTGCAGGTCGGCTTCACCAAGCTGGGCAGCTCCACCCGGGGCTGGATCCACCAGGTCGGCGACGAGGGCTTCATCAAGCTCATCGCGGACGCCGACGAGGGTGTGCTGGTCGGCGCGACCTCGGTCGGCCCGGCCGGCGGCGAGGTGCTCTCCGCGCTGGTCGTGGCAGTGCACGCGGCGGTGCCGCTGAGTCAGCTCCGGCACATGATCTACGCGTACCCGACCTTCCACCGCGCCATCGAGGACGCCCTCCGCAACCTGTCCTGACCCGGCCGGCAGTCGTGACAGTCGCCCCCAGGGGACGCTGCCTGCCCGCCCGAAAGAGCCTGATGTCTCAGCGACATATTGATGTCGCTGAGACATCAGGCCCACTTGCAGGCCCGGCCTCCCGAGGAAGCGCCAATCGGCGCCGACGGCACGCGGACGATCGTGCTCAGGGCGGCAAGATGCCGCAGCGAGCCAGCAAATTTTGGCGATTCTGCTGTTCATTTCTTTCATTCTGGTGACGTACGATTGCGGCCGTGACCAAGCGGTTGACTGAAGTTGCCAAGAAGGCGGGCGTCAGCGAGGCCACCGTCAGCCGGGTGCTCAACGGCCGGGACGGGGTGTCCGAGGCGACCCGGACGGCGGTGCTGACCGCACTGGACGTGCTGGGCTACGAGCGACCGACCAAGCTGCGCGGCGAGCGTGCCCGGCTGGTCGGGCTTGTACTGCCCGAGTTGCAGAACCCGATTTTCCCGGCGCTCGCCGAGGTGGTCACCGGATCCCTCGCCCAGCGCGGTTACACGCCGGCCCTCTGCGCCCGCACCATCGGCGGTGTGTCCGAGATGGACTACGTGGAGATGCTTCTCGACCACCAGGTCTCCGGGGTGATCTTCGCCGGTGGCTCGTACGCGCTTGCCGACGCCCGGCACGACCACTACCGCCGACTGACCGATCGGGGCCTTCCGGTGGTGCTGGTCAACGCCGGTGTGGACGAGTTGGGTTTCCCCCGGGTCTCCACCGACGACGCGGTGGCGGTCGAGCAGGCGTACGGGCATCTGCGGTCGCTCGGTCACGAGCGGATCGGGATGGTGCTCGGCCCGGAGGGGCACGTGCCGTCGCGCCGCAAGCTGGACGCGATGGTCCAGGCCGCCAGCTGGGGTGACGTCGAGCGGGAGTGCGTCGAGCGTTCCAGCTTCTCGATGGAGGGTGCGCGGGTCGCCGCGACCAAACTGGTCGAGCGGGGCGTGACAGGCATCATCTGCGCCAGCGACGTGCTGGCCCTGGGCACCATCCGTGCCGCCCGGCGGCTGGGTCGTTCGGTGCCGACGGACATCTCCGTGGTGGGCTTCGACGACTCGGCGTTCATGACCTGCACCGACCCGCCGTTGACCACGGTGCGGCAGCCCATCGAGACGATGGGGCAGGCCGCGGTGGACCTACTGGTCACCCAGATCGAGGGTGTCGGCGTCCTGCAGGACGAGCTGTTGTTCGAGCCGGAGCTGGTCGTTCGGGGCTCCACCGCACCCGCCCCTCGCCGCTGAGCCCTCGCACCCACGCCGCGCCGGGCCGCGCCGTCGATCATTAGCCCGACCTCCGGTTATGCCGGTCTGGTCCCCATTGGACGACGCTCGGCCGTCGACCGCTTCCGACGGTCGGCGGCCATTTTCGTTGACGCTGCAACCCCGGCGGCGCCTGCCCGAACACCGATGGTCCAAACGCTTCCAAAAGCTCCCAGAACCGGCGTGCCGCGCGCTGCTGTCTGTATCTGTCGTTGAGAAGTCGTGTCCTTTCAGAAGCAAGTCGACGTCTTGCCGAGATGAGTCGACGTCGCTACAGTGACCTCACTCACACCTGGCTCGGACGCCGTTACTGGGCGTCAGGTCGCATCACCGCAGATCAGCGAAGTTCACGGAGACACCCGTTCCCGAAGGGATGGACAGATGTCCGTACCGCAATACCGAAAGGCTGCCGCGTTAGCGCTCGTGGCCGGCCTGGGGCTCAGCCTCACGGCGTGCTCCACGAAGAGCGACGACAAGGACACGACCGCCGGCGGAAAGGTCACCATCACGGTCGACTGCCAGCCGGTCGGTGCCCAGAAAGAGCTGTTGAAGAACTGGAACGACGATGTCGCCGAGTTCCAGCGGCAGAACCCGGACATCGTCATCAAGAGCGTGAGCGTCGGCGAGCAGTGCAACAACCCGCCGGACTTCACCGCCCGCCTCGCCGGCGGCACCGTGACGGACGTGTTCTACGGGTACATGACCGATCTCCAGCAGGTGCTCGACTCCGGCCAGGCGATGGACATCTCCGCGTACGCCAACAAGGACACCATCCCCACTTGGGACAGCGTCGACCCGGCGCTCAAGGGCGTCTTCACCGACGGCGGCAAGCTCTACGCCGTACCGGTGAAGAACTACTCGATGGGCCTGGTCTACAACAAGGTCCTGTTCCAGCAGGCCGGGCTCGACGTGAACAACCCGCCGAAGACGTGGGCCGACGTCCGGGCCGCCGCCAAGAAGATCTCCGCGCTGGGCAACGGCATCGCCGGCTACTCGGAGTACAGCGCCGGCAACACCGGCGGCTGGCACTTCACCTCGCTGCTCTACTCCCAGGGTGGCCAGGTGCTCACCGAGGACGGCAAGAAGGCCGACTTCAACAACGCCATGGGCAAGCAGGTCCTGCAGAACCTCAAGGACATGCGGTACGGCGACAACAGCATGGGCGCCCGCCAGCTCCTGCAGTGGGGTGACCTGCTGACCAACGCCGGCGCGGGCAAGGTCGGCATGTTCATCGGCGCGCCGGACGCGACCCAGGCGATCGTCAGCCAGTTCCAGGGCAAGTTCCAGGACTGGGCGATGAGCCCGCTGCCCGGCCAGGACGGCGCCGCGAAGGGGACGCTCGGTGGTGGCGAGGGCTACTTCTTCAAGAAGGACCTCACCCCCGAGCAGGTCAAGGCCGGTCTGAAGTGGATCGCGTACCAGAAGCTGACCCCGGGCAAGGGCCAGTTCGACTACGTCCGGGCCAAGCCGCAGAACTACCCGGTGGGTCTGCCGCAGCCGCTGCTCTTCGCCAACGGCAGTGAGACGCAGAAGCAGGAACTCGAACTGCGTAAGGCCAACGCGAACGTCGACACGGCGAACTTCGTGCTCTTCGAGGCGACCCCGGTCCCGATCAAGGGTGAGCCGCGCAACGCACAGGCGATCTACGCGGTGCTCGACGCCGCGATGTCCGGGGTGCTGACGAACCCGAACTCGAACATCGACGCACTGCTCAAGACGGCCGAGGACAAGGTCAACCAGCTCCTGGCCGCCGAGAGCTGATCGGCAGGTGTGGGGGCCGTGGCACCGGCCCCCACACCCCGCGCCGCACCGTCCGCGTCACTGACTTGGAGTTGCCTTGGCGATCACCACCGTCCCGGAGACCCCCAGGAAACCGGGCCGCCCGACGTCGCCGTACTCGGCGGGGCCGCAGCGCACGAGCCTCGGCCGCAAGGTACGGGACAACCTCACCGGTCACGCGTTCCTGATCGGTGCCGTGCTCTGCTTCGTCGTCTTCTCCTGGTACCCGATGATCCGCGGCATCGTCATGAGCTTCCAGCGGACCCGGCGCGGTGAGACGACCTGGGTCGGCTGGGACAACTACTTCCGCATCATCGACGACCCGAGTTTCTGGACCGCCTGGAAGAACACGCTCTACTTCACGGTCCTCGCGCTCGTCCTCGGGTACGTGGTGCCGTTCTTCGTGGCGGTCCTGCTCAACGAGTTCCGCCACGCCAAGGGGTACCTGCGCATCCTGGTCTACCTGCCGGTGATGCTGCCGCCGGCCTCGGCGCTGTTCCTCTTCAAGTTCTACGCGTACGACCCCAGCGAGGCGGGGCTGTTCAACGCGATCCTGAAGGCGCTGCACCTGCCCACGTCGCAGTGGATGCAGTCGCCCGGGATGACGATGCCGGCGATGGTGCTCGCCTCGACCTGGATGAACATGGGTGGCGCGGTGCTGATCTACCTGGCGTCGTTGCAGAACATTCCCGGTGAGCTGTACGAGGCTGCCGAGCTGGACGGCGCCGGGATCTGGAAGCGGATCCGCCACGTGACGATCCCGCAGACCAGGCTGATCCTCGCGCTCCTGGCGATGCTCCAGATCGTCGCCACGATGCAGGTCTTCATCGAGCCACTGATCCTCGCCAACGGCGCGGGCGCGGAGGATTCCGCGACGTCGGTGGCGTACCTCATCTATCAGCACGGTTTCTTCCAGAACGACCTCAACGGCGCTGCGGCGCTCGGCGTGATCATGCTCGTGGTGCTGGCCGGCTTCTCCGCCGTGTACCTGCGGCTGAGCGCGAAACAGGACTAGGACGGGGCGAGGACATGGCACAGGACTCCGGCACCCGGACCCTCATCTCACACGCCCAGCTCACCCGGGGGCGCGGCAGGATCATCTACTGGGCGCTGCTCACGGTCGTCGTCGCGGGTTTCACGCTCGTCTTCCTCGGGCCGCTCTACTGGATGGTCACCGGCGCGCTCAAATCCGGCCAGGAGATCGCGCAGACCCCGCCATCGCTGTTCCCGAAGGACCCGCAGCCGCAGAACTACGTCGACGCGTGGAACAACCTGGCCCTGGCCAAGCTGCTGTTCAACACCTTCTACTACGCGGCCGGCGCGGTGCTGTTCCAACTGGTCTTCGACACCGCCGCCGCGTACTCGCTGTCGAAGCTTCGACCGATGTTCGGCAACGTCATTCTCGCCCTGATGCTGGGGACGCTGATGATTCCGGCGATGGTGCTCATCGTCCCGCAGTACGTGACCGTGATCGACCTGCCGATCGTCCACATCAACCTGCTCGACTCACCGTTCGCCATCTGGCTGCCCCTCGTCGCGAACGCATTCAACATCTTCCTGTTGAAACGGTTCTTCGACTCGATTCCCGAGGAGTTGATGGCGGCCGCGCTGATGGACGGGGCGACGTCGCTGCGCACGCTCTGGTCGATCATCCTGCCGCTGTCGCGTCCCATTCTCGGCGTGGTCTCGATCTTCGCGGTGACGGCGGTGTGGAAGGACTTCCTCTGGCCCAAGCTGGTCATGCCGTCGCCGGAGACCCGGACGGTCAGCGTGGGCATCTACGCCTTCTCCGGCGGTACGCCCATGAACGTGGTGATCGCCGCGTCGGTCATCGCCGCCATCCCGACCGTTATCGTCTTCCTGATCTTCCAGCGGAACATCATGTCCGGCCTGACCACGGGCAGCATCAAGGGGTAGCCAATCACCGCTACGTCCCGCGGCGAACAACGGTGGTTCGCCCGACACATATTCAGGTCGGCGACCCGTCGACGTACTGACGCAGAAAGCAGGTGCTCGTGTCCACAGCAGACAGCAGTCCGTGGTGGCGTGGAGCGGTTATCTACCAGGTGTATCCACGTAGCTTCGCCGACGGCAACGGCGACGGCATCGGCGACATCGCCGGCATCCGGTCCCGGCTGAACCACCTGTCCGCACTTGGCATCGACGCGATCTGGTTCAGTCCCTGGTATCCGTCGCCGATGGCTGATGCCGGCTACGACGTGTCCGACTACCGCGACATCGACCCGGTCTTCGGCTCCCTCGCCGAGGTGGAGGCGCTCATCACGGAGGCGCACGAGCTCGGCATCCGGACGATCGTCGACGTGGTGCCCAACCACTGCTCCGACGCGCACCCGTGGTTCCAGGCCGCGCTGGCCGGCGGCCCGGGAGCGCCCGAGCGGGACCTGTTCTGGTTCCGCCCCGGCCGGGGCCCGAACGGCGACGAGCGGCCCACCGACTGGGTCGGCGAGTTCGGCGGCCCGACCTGGACCCGCACCACCAACCCGGACGGGACCCCCGGCGACTGGTACCTGCACCTGTTCGCTCCGCAGCAGCCGGACTTCAACTGGGACCACCCCCGGGTGCGGGCCGAGTTCGAGGACATCCTGCGGTTCTGGTTCGACCGGGGCGTGGACGGCATCCGGATCGACTCGGCCGGGCTGCTGGTCAAGGACGGGACGCTGCCCGAGGTCCGGCCCGACCAGCCGCACCCGTTCCACGACCTCGACGGCGTGCACGACGTCTACCGGGGCTGGCGGCGGGTCGCCGACTCCTACCCCGGCGAGCGGGCGCTGATCGGTGAGGTGTGGCTGCCGGACCGGCAGCGGTTCGCCAACTACCTGCGCCCCGACGAGTTGCACGCGGCGTTCAACTTCGACTTCCTCGGCTGCGCCTGGGACGCCTCCGCCCTGCGCGAGAGCATCGACGGGACGTTGAGCGCGCACGCCCCGGTCGGCGCGCCGGCCACCTGGGTGCTCTCCAACCACGACGTCACCCGGCACGTCACCCGCTACGGCCGGGCGGACACCACGTTCAGCTTCGCCGCCAAGCGCGAGGGGATCCCCACCGACCTGGAGTTGGGCACCCGCCGGGCCCGGGCCGCCGCGCTGCTGTCGCTGTCACTGCCCGGCGCGGCCTACGTCTACCAGGGCGAGGAGCTGGGTCTCTGGGAGGTCGAGGACATCCCGTACGCGCTGCGCCAGGACCCGATGTGGGAACGCTCCGGCCGGGTCGACCCCGGTCGGGACGGCTGCCGGGTGCCGCTGCCCTGGGCCGGTGACGAGCCGCCGTTCGAGTTCAGCCCGGAGGGCGCGGCCGCTCCCTGGCTGCCGCAGCCGGCCGACTGGAAGGACCGGACGGCCCGTGCGCAGACCGGCGACGCGACCTCGATGCTGGAGCTGTACCGGACGGCGATCCGCGTCCGACGGGCCGATCCGGCGCTCGGCGACGGCGGGTTGAGCTGGTTGCCCGCCCCGGACGGTGTGCTCGCCTTCAGCCGCGGCGGTGGCTTCCGCTGCCTGGTCAACCTCTCCGACACGGCGGTGCCGCTGCCCGCCGACGGGGAGTTGCTGCTGGCCAGCGGCCCACTCGACGACGGTCTGCTGCCGTCGGACACCGCCGTCTGGCTGCGTACCCCCCAACTGGCGGACGGGCCGCACGCGGCGGACGGCGCCGCCTTGGGCTGACCTGGCCGGCTGAGGTGGCGTCGGCGGTCCCGTCCAGTCCGCCGGCACCACCCAACCGGCCCTCGCGCACCGAGAGAGGAAGGAGGAACGGGCGTACCCAGCATCCGTCATCGGGCAACGCACTTCACCCCACCCCCGAAAGAGGTGTAGCGACCCCATGTCCAGAAACGGCACCAGACGAGGTACCCCACCGACCGGCGCGGCCGGTCCCCGCTCGGCCCGGCGGCCCGTCCACCGGCGGCTGCTCGCCGGTGCGCTCGCCGGAATTCTCCTCGCCACCGCGCCGGCCCTCACCCCCGTGGCCAGCGCCGCACCGGCCGTCGACGCGTCCGCGTCCGCCGCCCGCGCGGCCCTGCTCGCCGGGCTCTCCGCCACCATGACCGCCAGCAGCTACAACCAGAACTACGTGGCGGGCAACGCCAACGACGGCAACGCGGACACCTACTGGGAGAGCGCCAACAACGCGTTCCCGCAGTGGATCCAGGCCGACCTCGGCGCCACCGTCAGCGTCGACCGGGTGGTGCTCAAACTGCCCCCGTCGTCGGCCTGGCAGACCCGTACCCAGACGTTGTCGGTGCTCGGCTCCACCAACGGCTCGTCGTTCACCACCCTGAACGCGTCCGCCGGCTACACGTTCAACCCGGCCACCGGCAACACCGCGACCGTCAGCTTCACCGCCGCGAGCACCCGCTACGTGCGGGTGCAGGTCACCGCCAACACCGGTTGGCCGGCCGCGCAGTTCTCTGAGGTCGAGGTGTACGGCGCCGCCGGCAGCCCCGACACCCAGGCGCCCAGCGTCCCCGGCAACCTGGCGTACACCCAGCCGGCCAGCGGTCAGATCCGGCTCACCTGGTCCGGGTCCACCGACAACGTCGGAGTGACCGGGTACGACATCTACGCAGGCGGCGCGCTGCGCGGCAGCGTCAACGGTTCGACGCTGACGTACACCGACAGCCAGCCGGACAGCGCCACCGTCTCGTACTACGTGCGGGCCAGGGACGCGGCCGGCAACCAATCGGCGAACAGCAACACCGTGACCCGGACCGGCACCGGCAACCCGCCGGTCGGCACCAACCTGGCGGTCGGCAAACCGATCACCGCCTCCGGGTACGTGCACACGTACGTGGCCACCAACGCCAACGACAACAACGTGGCGACCTACTGGGAGGGCAACGGCAACCCGAGCACGCTGACCGTGCAACTCGGCGCGAACGCCAGCCTCAGCCAGGTCGTGCTGAAGCTCAACCCGGATTCGGCCTGGGGTACGCGTACCCAGAACGTCACAGTGCTCGGCCGGGACCAGGGCTCGTCGACGTTCACCACGCTGGTCGGCGCGGCGAACTACACGTTCAACCCGGGCACCGGCAACACGGTGACCATCCCGGTGTCGGGCGCGGCGGCGGACGTACGGCTCTCGATCGCCTCGAACACCGGCGCCCCGGCCGGGCAGGTGGCCGAAATCCAGGTCATCGGCACCCCGGCACCGAACCCGGACCTGACCGTCACCGGCATGTCGTTCAGCCCGTCCGCGCCGGTCGAGACGAGTGCGGTCACCCTGTCGGCCACCGTGCGCAACGCCGGCTCGGCGGCCTCCGGCGCCACAAACGTTAACTTCTACCTGGGTGCGACCCGGGTCGGCACCGCGTCCGTCGGCGGTCTCGCGGCCGGCGCGTCGACGACGGTCAGCGCGAACATCGGCACCCGTGACGCGGGCAGCTATCCGCTCAGCGCGAAGGTCGACGAGAGCAACACCGTCGTCGAGCAGGACGACACCAACAACAGCTACACCAACCCCAGCCCACTGGTGGTCAGCCCGGTCGCCAGCTCCGACCTGGTCGCCTCGGCGGTCGCCTGGTCACCGGGCAACCCGGCGGCCGGCAACACGGTCACCTTCTCGGTGTCGGTGCGCAACGCCGGCAGCGTGGCATCCGCGTCCGGGGCGCACGGCATCACCCTCACCGTGCTCAACGAGTCCGGCACCGCCGTCCGCACCCTGACCGGCTCGTACTCCGGAGTGATCAACGCCGGGGCCACCGTCGGCCCGGTCAACCTGGGCACCTGGACCGCCGCGAACGGCAAGTACACCGTCCGGGTGGTGCTCGCCGCCGACGGCAACGAACTGCCGGTCAAGCAGGCCAACAACACCAGTGACCGCCCGCTGTTCGTCGGTCGCGGCGCCAACATGCCGTACGACATGTACGAGGCCGAGGACGGCGTGGTCGGCGGCGGCGCTGCTGTCGTCGGCCCGAACCGGACCGTCGGCGACGTGGCCGGCGAGGCGTCCGGCCGGCGTGCGGTGACCCTCAACTCGACCGGCAGCTACGTCGAGTGGACCACCCGGGCCAGCACCAACACGCTTGTCACCCGCTTCTCCATCCCGGACGCGCCGGGCGGCGGCGGGATCAACTCCACGCTGAACGTCTACGTCGACGGCACGTTCCACAAGGCTATCGACCTGACGTCCCGCTACGCCTGGCTGTACGGCAACGAGGCCAGCCCCGGTAACTCGCCGAGCGCGGGCGGCCCACGGCACATCTACGACGAAGCCAACATCATGCTCAACTCGACCGTCCCGGCGGGCAGCAGGATCCGCCTCCAGAAGGACCCGGCCAACACCACCACGTACGCCATCGACTTCATCAACACCGAGCAGGTGGCACCGATCGCGAACCCGGACCCGGCGCGCTACGCCACGCCGATCGGCTTCACCCACCAGGACGTGCAGAACGCCCTGGACCGGGTGCGGATGGACACCACCGGCAACCTGCTCGGGGTGTACCTGCCGGCCGGCAACTACTCCACCTCGTCGAAGTTCCAGGTGTACGGCAAGGCCGTCCAGGTGACCGGCGCCGGCCCCTGGTACACGCGGTTCAACGCCCCGTCCGGCCAGGACAACACCGACATCGGCTTCCGGGCCGAGAACTCGGCGGCCGGATCGTCGTTCAAGAACTTCGCGTACTTCGGCAACTACACCTCGCGGATCGACGGCCCGGGCAAGGTGTTCGACTTCGCCAACGTGTCGAACATCGTGATCGACAACATCTGGAACGAGCACATGGTCTGCCTCTACTGGGGCGCCAACACCGACTACATGACAATCAAGAACTCCCGGATCCGGAACATGTTCGCCGACGGCATCAACATGACCAACGGGAGCACCAACAACCTGGTCAGCAACAACGACGCACGGGCCACCGGCGACGACAGCTTCGCGCTGTTCTCGGCCATCGACGCGGGTGGCGCGGACATGCGGGACAACGTCTACGAGAACCTGACGTCGACGCTGACCTGGCGGGCCGCCGGTGTCGCCGTCTACGGCGGCTACGGCAACACGTTCCGCAACATCTACATCGCGGACACGCTTGTCTACTCCGGCATCACCATCAGCTCGCTCGACTTCGGCTACCCGATGAACGGCTTCGGCGCCAGCCCGCCGACCTGGTTCGAGAACATCTCGATCGTCCGGGCCGGTGGGCACTTCTGGGGCGGGCAGACCTTCCCGGCGATCTGGGTCTTCTCCGCCTCGAAGGTGTTCCAGGGCATCCGGGTCAGCGACGTGGACATCGTCGACCCGACCTACAGCGGCATCATGTTCCAGACCAACTACGTCGGCGGGCAGCCGCAGTTCCCGATCACCGACACGATCTTCACCAACGTCTCGATCAGTGGAGCCCGCAAGAGCGGTGACGCCTACGACGCGAAGTCCGGCTTCGCGATCTGGGCCAACCCGATGCCGGAGGCCGGGCAGGGTCCGGCCGTCGGGTCGGTCACCTTCAACAACCTGCGGCTGAGCAACAACGCGGTGGACATCCAGAACCCCACCTCGACGTTCACCATCAACCGCAACTGACCCACCCCGGTCGCCCTCAGCGGCGGCCGGTTCTCCGGGCGGTGTGGCCACTCGACAAGCGGTGGCCGCACCGCCCGGTCCGTCGTCAGTCCGGAGCGGCGCCGTGCCGGCCGGCACCGGCGGCGAACCGGGCCACGCCCGCCGCCGCGTCGGTGGCCAGCGACTCCATCCCGTACGCCAACTCCGTCGCCAGAGCCTCCGCCTCAGGCCGACCCGCGCCGGCCAGCACCGCCGCACGGTCGTTGCGCAGGCAGGTCTGCGGGTGCCGGGCGATCTCGGCCGCCAACTCCTCGGCCGCCGCCCGTGCCTGGCCCGGCGGCACCAACCGGTTGACCAACCCCATCGTGTACGCCTCGTCCGCCGGCACCGCCCGGCCGGTGAGGATCAGGTCCAGGGCACGACTCTCACCGATCAGCCGGGGCAGCCGGACCGTGCCACCGTCGATCAGCGGCACTCCCCAGCGGCGGCAGAACACCCCGAGCGTGGCGTCGGACTCGGCGACCCGCAGGTCACACCAGAGCGCCAGCTCCAGCCCGCCGGCCACCGCGTACCCGGAGATCGCCGCGATCACCGGCTTGCCCAGCACCATCCGGGTCGGACCCATCGGACCGTCACCCTCGGGCTCGACCCGGTTGCCGCTCGGCGTGCCGATCGCCTTGAGGTCGGCACCGGCGCAGAACGTGCCGCCCGATCCCCAGAGCACGGCCACCGCCGCGTCCGGGTCGGCGTCGAAGGCCCGAAAGGCGTCCGCGAGGGCCCGCGCGGTCGGCCCGTCCACCGCGTTGCGGGCCTCCGGCCGGTCCAGCACCACGGTCGTCACCGGCCCCGAACGCTCCACCCGCACACCCATCAACCCAGCATCCCCGCCCCGCCCCGCGCGGCCCCACCCCCAACCCTCGCCGATCTTGCAGTTCTGGTCGTCGTTCTGTCCGGGGTGCCCGGATTGCCGGGGCAGCAACTGCAAGATCGGCGAGGGCCTGGGTGGGGGATTGTCACTGTCGACCGGTTTGCGACCGCCATCGCCGGGAAGTCGGTACGGGTGCGAGCACTTCTGACGAGAGTTGAGCAGGCAGCCGGGCTGGACCGGACGGGCGACCGGTTGCAACGGGTGGTCCTCAGCACGCTGCGTCCGCGGCGTCTGCGGGACCTGCTGCACGGTGTGCCGCTGGGGCATCCGCTGCACCCGGCGATGGTGCAGGTGCCGGTGGGCGCGTGGATCAGCGCCGCCGTGCTGGACCTGATGCCGGGGCAACGCCGTCCGGCCACCGTGCTGGTCGGTCTGGGCACTGTCAGCGCGCTGCCCGCGGCGATCGCCGGGCTGAACGACTGGGCGGCGCTCTCCCGGGACCAGCGTCGCGTCGGCCTGGTGCACGCCGCCGCGAACACCGTCGGCGTCGGCCTCTACGCCGGCTCGTTGGCGGCGCGGCTCTCCGGGCGGAACGGCGTGGGCAAGGCCCTCGGCTTCCTCGGGCTCTCCGCCGTGAGCCTCGGGGCTTACATCGGCGGCCACCTGGCGTACAAGCAGGGCGCCCAGGTCAACCAGAGCGTGTCCGAGCTGCACCGGATGACCGACGGCTGGCACTCGCTGGTCGACATGGCGACTCTGCCGCAGCGCACGCTGATCACCCGCGAGGTGGACGACGACATCTCGGTGATCCTCTACCGCCACGGTGATGAGGTCACCGTGATGCTGGAGCGTTGCCCGCACCAGAGCGGGCCGCTCGGTGAGGGCGAGGTGCAGGAGATCGACGGCCACGCGTGCGTGGTATGCCCGTGGCACGGCAGCGCGTTCCGGCTCAACGGCGGCGAGGTCGTGCAGGGACCGTCCGGTAGCGACCAGCAGATCCTTCCCACGCGGATCCAGAACGGCGTACTCCAGACCCGCCTGCCCTGACCGGATATCGGACCGCCCGCAAGGCGGGGTGCCCGGCGTTGGGTGCCGCTGGCCGTGCCGGGGTGGGTATCCCTATTGAGCGTGATGTCGCTGAGACATATTGATGTCCCAGTGACATCACGCTCTCCGGACCGCCTGCCCCCAGCTGTCGAGTCGGTGGTCAGTCGCCGCATGTCCTACCGCGCCCACGGCGCGAGGGCAGCGCCGTTTCAGCCGCGTCGGTGTCGACCAGGTGAGTGCACGTCCGGCAGGAAGTCCAAGCCGCCATCGCCACCACCGGCAGTGCCGCCACCACCGCCACCGCCACCGCCACCGGCAGTGCCGCCACCGCCGGCAGGAGCCGTACCGCCGCCGGGCCAGCCCGCTGCCGGGGCGGGCACCGTGCCCTGTGGCGGCGGTGCGGTGGCCCCGATGGCCGCTCTCGCGCGACTGGCGGCCAGCGCGGCGCCGCCGCTGCGGGCCGTACCGCTGCCGCGGCCCGCGCTGCTGCTGGCTGCGCCGCTGCGGGCCGCGCCGCGTCGTGGTGCGCGGGTGGCCGCGGCCAGCCTGGGAACCGCACCGGCGGTGGCCGGGCGGCGTCGCAGCCCGAGCACCGCGCCGATCTGGGCGCCGACGATGCTCGCGACGGCCAGCACGGCGGACACCGCCAGCGGTCGGTTCACCCGGTCGGTGGCACCGGCCCCGGCCGCGCCGACGGTCATCGTGGGTGCCTGGCCCTTCGACTCCGTACCGCTGCGGGGTGCCGTCTCCGCCCGTTCCGGTGCGGTCCGCTCGGGCGCCGGTCGCGGTGCCGGCGGCTTGGGTGCGGCAGGTTGGCCGACGAGTTTCCCGGTGGCGTGCCGCCGAGCGCCCTGGTCGGCGGCCTCGGTGGGAAGTCGGAGCAACTGGCCGGGGCGGATGCGGTCCGGGTCGTCGAGCCGGTTCAGCGCTGCCAGCTGCCGATAGTCGGCGAACTCGTCGAGGTATCGCTCCGCCACCTCGCCGAGGTAGTCGCCTCGCGCCACCCGGTACACCGGCTCCGCCTGGTCACCCGCGTCCGCACCCGCCCCGCCGGTCCCGGTGAGCCCGAGCGGCCCGTTGCCAGCCGCCCCGACCTGGCCGCCTCCGGCGACCGCGACAGGGCCGCTGCCGGCGGTTGTGAGAGAGCTGCTGCCGGCGACCGTGAGGGTGCCGCTGCCGGTCGTCGCGGGCGGGGAGGCGGCCGAGGCAAATGAGCTGGCTGAGCCGGCGTACGCCGGGCCGGCGTAGACCGCCGCGGCGCTGGCGGCGGCCGGGCTGGCCGCGAGGATCAGCGCTACCGAACCGACCAGCGCGGCGGCGGCCTTCTGCTGGCGGCTCATCCCGGGCAGCTTCGGCGCCGGCCGGCGCAGGGTCTGCGCGCCCAGCTCGACAAGGACGGAGAAGGTGAACGTGGCCCAGCCGAACCAACCGGCCAGCGCCAGCGCCCGCAGGAAGAGTTGACCATCGTCCCGGCTGGTCAGCGCGGTGCCCACCTCGGTGAGGGTGGGCAGGTGGTCGGGCAGGGGGTTGCCGGCGAAGGCGAGCAGCGCGATCGGTGCGCCGACCACCAGAGCGCAGAGTACGACCAGCGCGCCGACGCCGGTGAGGATGCGTCCGGTCCGCCGTACCACGGACCGATCCGATGCGGACATGGCAGCCTTCCTTCCTACGGTCCTGCGGTGATGGCCCGCGCGGTCGCCTCGCCGGTGACGGTGACCCGGTCGGCGAAGCCGAACAGGCCGAGCATCGAGCGGCGGTAGGTGATCGTGACGCGTACCTGGACGACGGTCTCCCCGGCGATTCGCGGGAAGCTCACGGTGTGGCCGTTGGTGCCGGCGGCGGAGAGGTAGTTGGCGACCGCGACGCGGGCCTGCGGCTCGTCGATCCGCTTCGGCCCGCCCTCGATCGCGGTTGCCCGGTCGATGGCCTGCCCGCCCGCGCGGGCCGCCTCGGCGGCCAGGTTGTCGGCGCGTTGCAGGGTGCGCAACTGCCCGGCGCCGTCGAAGGAGAGCCCGATGATGGCCAGTACGCCGACCATCGCCACCGCCAGGAAGATGCTCACCCGGCCGTGGTCGTCCATCGGCGGGCGTACGGCTGTCGGAGCGTTCATCGTCGGCTCCGGTAGCGGTCCAGGGGGGAGGTGAAGCTCGCCTCGATGCGGTTGTCGGTCGGCATGCCGGGCAGCGCGGCGAGCCGCAGGTCCCGGAAGGACACCCGGCAGGCGACCCGGACGGTGACCGTGGCGTCCTGCCCGACGGGGCTGCGGAAGGCGTCGTCGAAGCTGGTGGCCCTGCCCGCCACCGAGCCGGTGAACGTCAGCGTCGGGGTGCCGGTGCAGGCCAGCCCTCGCCAGTCCAACTGTTGGCGGACCGCGTCACGGGCCTCGGCACGGGCGGTGCTGGCGTTCCGGGAGATCGAGGCGGCACGGGCCGCGTCGTGCGCGGCGGTGTCGATCGCCTCGGCGGCCACCGCGCTGCGCCCGGCCACGCCGGCCAGCACCATCAGCGCGATGAACGCGGGCGCGAGCACCGCCACCTCGATGGAGACCGAGCCGCGCTCGGCGGAACGCTTCACGGCGTGGTCACCCGCTCCACTGTCCCGTGGGCGGTCTGCTGCACCGCGAAGTCCACGCCCGGCACCACCGACAGGGACCGGCCGCGCACCGTGCAGGTCACGTCGACCTCGGTGGCCACACAACTCGGACCGGTCCTGTTCCAGCCCACCAGCCAGCCGCCGTTGGCGGTGAGGAACCGGGTGGCGCTGGCAGCCCCGGCACCGTCGGACGCGTCGTACAGCCGCTCGGCGTTGACCCCGCTCTGCGCGGCGTTCAACGCCGTGGAGCGGGCCAGGAAGACGGCCGCGACCTGGATCGACGCGAAGAGCAGCAGCAGGATCAGCGGCATCATCACGGCCAACTCCACCGGGTTGGCACCACGCTCCCGGTCGCCGGCCGCGAGCCGGCGCCGGACGGTGTCGACCGTCCGGCGCCAGCGCGGGAACGCGGCTCGGCGCATGCTGGTTACTGCGGGTTCCTGTTTGTCGGGATGGCGTTCATCCAGTCGTTGGCCCTCGCCAGGGCCAGGCCGGTGACGACCGTCGCGATGAAAACCAGACCAAAGATGATCACTGCGGTCGGCACCGGGCTGTCACCGCGCTCGCCGTCGCGGCGCAGCTCGGCAAGGCGCGTCGTCACCACGACGTGCAGGTAGCTGACGATGGACATGGCGTACTCCTTCTGGGGGTCGGGTCAGACACGGGCGATGAACGGATAGACGACGAAGCCGAGCAGCACGAAGACGAGCAGTGCGCCCGGAATGTCGAGCTTGCTGGTCACACCCTCGGCGCGGGCGAGGTTGTCGGTGCGGATCTGGTCGCGCAGCGAGTCGGCCCGGCTGCGCAGGGTTTCGTGCACCTGCGCGCCCTCGCTGCCGGAGGAACGCATGATCGCGCCGACGTCCCCCAGCTCCGGGATGCCGATCTTGTCGGCGAGGTCGCGCAGCTCGTCCCAGGGCGCGTGCATCTGCATCTG
This sequence comes from Micromonospora sp. NPDC047527, assembly GCF_040643015.1. NCBI lineage: Bacteria > Bacillati > Actinomycetota > Actinomycetes > Micromonosporales > Micromonosporaceae > Micromonospora > Micromonospora sp. NPDC047527. The sequence continues at coordinate 451,503 of NZ_JBEYTK010000002.1, forward strand.
GGCGATCCGCAGCGACTCCTGGAGCCGGTCGAACACCCAGCCGTCGCAGACCGCGGCGGCCCGCTCCAGCGACTGCACCGGCCCGTGCGCCGCCGACAGTTGCAGGGCCACCAGGTCCAGGTACGTGCAGACGGCCTGACGGAACTCGTCCCGGGCGGCGTTCGCCTTGGCCAGCACCGACCGGTGCGCCAGCAACCCGGCGACCAGCGCCAGGCCGAGGCTGCCGAGCACCGGCATGACCAGGGGAAACGAGATGCCGAGTACGTACAGGGCGACGCTGAGCAGGGTCGGCGTGGCCAGCCCGACCAGCGCGGAGAGCAGCACCGACAGTGCGTACTGCTCGGGGGTCTGATTGATCAGGGCGAGCTGCCGGTGCGGCGGCCGCAGCCAGCGCGACAGACCGGTCAACCAGTCCAGTCGTCGGGACGCGGGCGCGGCGACCCGGTCCAGGCTGGGCGGCTGGTGCAACCGGCGCAGCGCCGGCCCGAGCGCCGGGGTCGCCGGCACCAGCTCCCGGATCACCAGGAACAGCCCCAACCCGACCGCGGCCCCGCCACACACCGCGACGGCGAGGTGCAGGTTCATGATCATGCGACCACCTCCTGCGGGTCGGGTGCCGGCAGGAACCGGGCCGGGCGCTGCGGCTGGCTCATCGAACGCACCCAGGCCAGCAGGCCGATGAAGGCAGCGCCGAGGCTGGCCATCACCAGCTGACCCGTCGGCGTGCCGTACGGCTCGATGTACTCGGTGTTGACCAACCCGTACGCCAGCGTTGCCACGGTCATGCCGGTCAGGAAGCGGACCGCGAACCGGGGCTGGGTGCGCTTGGCCTCGATCTCCCGGCGGGTGGCGACCTCCGCCGCCGCCGCGCCGGCGATCGAGCCGAGCACGTCACCGAGCCGCTCACCCCGGTCGCTGAGGTGCAGGATCAGCGCCGCCACCACCTGGTCGCAGACCGGATCGCCGATCTCGTCGGCGAACGCCAGCAACGCGGTACGCGCCGTCCAGCCGGCCTGCAACCGGGCGGCGAGCAGCCGTACCTCGTCCTCGATGCCGGGTGGCACGCTGCCGATCGTGCCGATGATCGACTGTTGGAGGCCCTGCCCGATGCCGGAGACGTCCTTGAGGCGGCGCGTCCACTCGCCGACCGCCTCGATCCGGGCGATCGCCCGCTGCTCGGCCTTTCCCACCGCGAACAGCCACGGCGTGCCCGGCACCGCCACCGCCACCAGCAGACCCACCACCGGCAGCCCGGTCAGCAGGAAGGCCAGCGCGCCGGCGACCACCGCGGCGAGCAGCAGCGCCTGATGGGCACGCTGCTCGGCGGGGTTGGTGCTGGAACCGCGCCACAGCCGGCTCAGACCCGGCCCCGATCCAGGGCCAGGGCTGGCGGCGGGCCGGCGGGTGCCCACCAGCGCGACCACGGCCAGCAGCAGTCCGGCCACACAGGCGGCCCCGGAGACCACCGCGATCAACTCCAGGCTGTTGCCCATCAGGTCACCGCCGAGCCAGTCGGGTCTGCCGGGGGCGACGCCACGCCCCGGTGCCGGCCTCGATCCACCGGGTCAGCAGCCGGACGTCGTAGCCCACCCGCAGCAACTGGTCGCGGACCCGCTCGGGTAGATGCCGGGGGACCGCGCGACCGTCCGGGCCGGGCCCGAAGACGCTGGTGGTGGTGATCCGCCCGGCCTCACCGGCCCCGATCACCTCCTCCACATGCGAGACGAACCGGTGCTTACGTCCGCCGATCGCGGTCTCGTCCTCGACGGTGACGTAGACGATCAGGTCGAGGGCGTTACCGGCCATCCGCCGGGCCTGGTCGACGGTCATCTCGCGGCCGTGCGCCAGCGCCAGCTCGACGATCCGTTCACCCACCCCGGACGCCGTACGGGCGTGGATGGTGCACATCGAGCCACGGCTGGTGGTCATCGCCTGGAGCATCGGCACGATCTCCCGGGACCGCACCTCGCCCACGATGATCCGGAGTACGCCCATCCGCAGCGAGAGCGGGATCAGGTCGGCGATCGTCACCTCGCCCGCCGGCCGGCCGTCGAAGCCGCGCTCGCCGTGCCCCTCCCGTGCCTCGAAGCTCATCACCGCCCGGTGCCGCTCCCGGCGGCGGGCCGGCAACAACTCTCGGCTCTCCTCCAGCAGCACGTACGGCTCGTCGGGCGGGATCTCGTTCATCAGCGCCCGGATGATCGTGGTCTTTCCGGCACCGGCCAGCCCGGCGACCATGATGTTCAACCCGGCGCGCATCGCCGCACGGAGGAAGTCCCGCAGCAGCGGGTCGATCATCTCGTCCAGGTCGCCCCGGGCGCCGGCCACGTCGTCCAGGCTCACGTCCAGCGTGTTGTGCTTGCGGATCACCGCGTACGGGCGGTGGCTGACCAGGAACACCGCGGCCAGCCGGCTGCCGTCGGGCAGTTGCAGGTCGAGGGTGGGCTTCACGGTCGACAGTGACCGCTCGGTCGCGCCCGCTCGGCGGGCCGCCGCCTGGAGGATCTCCACCAACTCGGCGTCGCTGTCGGCGATCGGTTCGGCCCAGTCCACCCCACCGCCGTGCCGGGTGATGCGTACCTGGTCGCAGCCGAGGATGTGCACCTCTTCGATGGTGTCGTCGACCAGCAGGGTCTGTAGCCGGCCGAGCCCGACCAGTTCGGCGGTCACCTGGTCGAGCAGCAGACGCTCGTCACCGGCGGCCATCGGTGTGCCGGCCCGGCGGACCGCGTCGGCGTACTCGGCCACCACCGCGACGGCCAACCGCGCCCGCTCGGTGTCCTCCTCGTCGACGGTGAACTCCCGGCCGCGCTGCCACAGCGTGAGGCGTTCGGTCAGTTCCCGGCGCAGCTCCCGGACCACCTGGAAATCCACCCGGGCTCGGGGTGACGGCTCCGGTGGCGGGTTGACCGCGGGCGCTGGCATCGCCGCCGGCAGTGCCTGGTGGTGCCGGCCGTTCGGCGCGGGCAGCGGCGGCGCGGTGGACGTCACGCCCGGCGGCTGCTCGCGGGGGTCGGTGGAGACCGGCTCAAACCGCATCCGGCACCCCCTGCTGCACCGGCCAGGCCAGTCGAGCCCGCCGCCGCTCCAGCAACGCGCCGACCGGCACCTCCAACCCGGCCGCCGCACGCAGCAGCGGCCGTCCGGACCGCACCGTGCCACCCAGGGCCAGCACCTGCGCGGTACGCGGATCGTGCGGCAGCCGTGCGATGACCGGCAGTTTCAACGCGCGGCTGATCTCGGTACGCCCGTGCCCGTCGCCGACCAGCAGCAGCCGCAGGGTGCCCGGCGGAACCCGGTGCTCGGCGAAGTCCCGTTCCAGGGCGGTGACCACGGCCCGCGTACCGGACAGGTCCGGCAGGTGGGCACGGGTCACCAGCAGCACCGCCGAGGCGGCCCGCAACAGCGGCCACGGTGGGCCGGTGACGTGCAGCCGACCACAGTCGACAAGCACGTCGTAGCCGGGGGTGCCGCGGTCCAGGGCGTTGAAGTAGTCCGCGAAGCGCTGCCAGAGCGGGGTGACGCTGCCGGCCTGCGCCGGGTCGACCAGGCCGGGCAGCAGCAGCCGTTCCCGGCGGGGCGCGTCCAGGTCGACCAGTTGCGACCAGAACGCCGTCTCCAGGTTGCCGTCCCGCAGCTCACCGACGGCCAACTCGCCGATTCCGCGCGGCCCGTCCAACTGGCCGCCGAGGTAGCCGGCGAGGATCGATCCGCCAGCCGGATCGCACTCGGCGAGGACCAGCCGGCGGTGCCAGGCCAGCGCGCAGGCCAACGCCGAGGTGGTCACGCCGGGCGAGCCCTTCGCGGACACCAGCGCGATGATCGCCATGCTCAGGCCGCCTCGGTCAGCACGACGGCGATCCGCTCCTGGGCTGTCAGCGCCACCACAGCGGGTACGTCCCGGACGGGAAGCGCCAGATACAGGACCCTCTCGTTGTCCGTCGGGCTGACCATGTCGATCACGGTGGCCGCGAACCGGGTGCCCACGGCGGTCGCCCCGGCGGCGTTGTCGTCCGGGGTGCTGACCAGCAGGACCTTGTCGCCGGGGTGCAACTCGCGCGCTGGCACCTGCGCGGTCTTCAGGCCGAGCGCGATCTGCTGCTGACCCGGGCCGAGCAGCGGGGCGTCGGTGACCTGCCCCAGGGTGAGCAGCGTGCCGGGGACCAGCGCCACGGCGGCGCGCTTGCCGACCACCTCGTCCAGCCGGCCGGCGGACACCGGGTTCAGCCCCTGCCCACCGGCGACCTGCACGGTGATCAGGTCGGCCGCGCTGATCTCCCGCCCCACCTCGACCGGCCGCGCCACCGCGAGGTAGCTGCCCGTCGCCCGGACCGAGGTGACCGCGAACGCGGCGCCCAACCCACCCAGGGCGATCAGGAGTACGGCAAGGCCCAGCAACCCCGGTCGAACCCGGCGCTGCCGCACCACCTTGGGCGGGCTGACCGGCGCATCCACCTGGCCGGTCCCATTGCGCGTCGCCAGACTCACCGCACACTCTCCGTTCGTGACTGCGGGGCTCGCACGACCGGCTGCCTTTTCGCGCTCACCTGGCTGTCTCCGTTCGCGACTGCGGGGCTCGCAAAACCGGCTCACTCCTCGCGCTCACCTGGTCACCACCTGAAGTTCGTTGATCTGGACCGGCACCGTGCCGCTCGTCCGGGTCTGGGAGATCGGGTCACCCTCGACGCCGCCGCCCGTCCACCAGCGCACCGTCCAGAAAGTGGTGGCGCCCACCCGATACGTACCGGCCTTCGGGTAGCCCGCGCGGTAGCCGCAGTCCGGGGAGGGTTGGCCGGCGCGCTTGCCCTTCGCGTCGTACGGGGTGCCGGGGACGGTGCAGGTGACCTTGTCGCGGTTGCCCATGTCCCAGACGATCCGGTCAACCTTCGCCTCGATGGTGACGGTCAGCCCACGGTCGGACGCGGAAGCCCGCAGCGGCCCGAAGTAGCTGGCGCTCGGCGTGGCCCACATCCACACCGGCAGGCCGACCAGGCCGGGGCCGATGTCCTTGCGGGGTGCCACCTTGAGTCGCGCGGGCAGCAGCTTGATCGACGCGAGCGCCCGTCGGGCCAGTTCCTCCGGGTCCGGCGGCGCGCCGAAGCCGGGCGGCGGTGCGCTGCGCAGCACCACGTCCTGGGCCCCGAGGTCGCCGCCGTTGCAGGTCTGCACGTACCACTGCTGACCCTCGGGTGCCTCGTCCTGCGGCTGGGCGAGCTTGTAGTAGCAACCGCTGCCGTTGTCGAACCAGCCGAGCACCTCGTGGTAGCAGGGGATGGTTCGACCGCCCCACTGGCAGACGCCGCCGCCCCCGCCGCCGCCGGAGTCTCCGCCGCCGTTGTCCCCGCCACCACCGGGGCCGCCCGGCGTGCCGGGTTCGTCGTCCCAGACGTTGCAGTCCGGCTGGCCGGGCGGGCACTCCACGCCGGGCCCGGCGCGCCGGGCGGCGGCGGCCGGCAAGGTCGCGCCGACCACCAGCAGCAGCGCCAGGCCGATCCCGGCGAGCGCCCGGTGGGGCACCCCGAACCCGGCGGTACGGGCCGGGGTGCCCCTTCCTCCCCAGGTCAGCACGGCTGGTCCTGGTGCGCCGCGCCGGAGTTGATCAGCCATCGACCGTCGGGATAACGGGTGGCGGTGGCGGTGGCGAGGTGTCTACCGCCACCGCTACCGGGGACGACCCGTTGGTCCTTGGCGTAGACCAGGCGGTAGCCGGTCGTGTCCAGGCAGTCCTGGATGTCCACGGTGGCCGGCTTCGCGTCCAGGCTGACGGCGGTCACGGTCGGGTCGGACTTCAACGTCCCGGTACGCATCGCGCCATGCTCCTTGGCCTCGAGAATGGACAATTGGACCCGGGTCAGCAGCGGATCAGCGAGAAATCGGGACAGTTCCGGCGCCTGCGGATCGCTGCGCCGACTCGCCGTGCGCGAGGCCGCGAGATAACCGGCGTACGCGTCGAGCGCCGCCCTTTCGGCCGTCCGCCGATCGGCGTCCGAAACCGCTCGTCGGTCCTCGCCTCGTGCCGCCGTGGGTCGTTCGACGGTTTCCCGTCCGCTGCCGCAGGCGGCGACCGGCACCGCTGCCGCGACCACCAGCAGGCAGATTGCCGCTCTGCTGAGCTGCCGTCCGCGCACCGTCGAGCCCTCCTCGTGATCGCCCGGTGCGGCTCGGGGTCACCGCTGCCGGGCTGCGGAAGCGCAACCCGGATCAGCCCATCCGGAACCGTTCAGCGCGCTTCTGCATTCACCGTTATGGATCTTTTACAAATGCAGGGCCCCGTGATGTTTGTCGTCGAGGTGAGGCTTGCGTCACACCCAAGGGGCGAGCATAAGCTCACGTTCGCCGATGCAACAGAGGCAATTCAACTGAACACTCTGCGTAATGATGGGTGGTGGTGACGAGTGGCCGCGTTGCGTTGTGAGCGGTGGCCGACCGGAGGGCCGGCAATGGTCGGATCTCGCCGGGCCGGATCGGACCGCGAGCACCCCTCCGGCGGCCTCGGGAGTGGGACATCGCGCCCTCATCCCGGCATCCGGGCGGGGTCGGCGGTCGATCGACGAGTTGTGCCGCCCGGCTTGCTGGCCGGTGTCGACCCGGCCGGCGGCTCTGTCGGTCGGCCGGGCGTCAAGGTCGTTTTCCGCGCCATCCGCGACACCAGAGCGATCGTTCAGTCACGATCCGTGTTCGCCTTCGTGGGGGATGTCGACCCGTCGGTGGGATCGACATGGCGCTGACCGGCCCCCCGATGGCCGCACCAGGTCAGCAGGACCCACCCGACCGGAGCCCGACCGACTGGTTCTCGGCCGTCCTGGCCGCCCTGACGGTCAGCCCGCTGCTGCGGTTGGCCGCCCTGCGCTACGCCGTACCGCCGGGCATCGCCGATCGGACCGGCTGCGACGCCTGCGGCGCGCCGGTCGGGCTGGCCCGGCCCTGGCCGGCGCTCGGCCCGGCTGGCCGCTGCGGTCGCTGCCCGGCCCGGGTCGGCCCCCCGCCCGGCACGGTGGAGGTGGTCGCGCTCGCCGCGGTGGCGCTGCTGGTGCTGGTCGGTCCGGGCGGCGGGGCGTTGCCGGCGCTGGCCTGGTGGCTCGGGTGGACGATCCCGGCGGTGTTCGTCGACCTGGCCGCGCACCGGTTACCCGACCGACTCACGCTGCCGGCGGCGGCCGGGACGTGGCTGCTGCTCGGCGCGGCTGCGCTCGTCAATGCCGATCCGGGGCCCTGGCTGAGGGCCGTCAGCGCCGGCGCGGGGCTGGCGCTGCTCTTCGCCGGCAGCACACTGGTGCTCGGCCGGCGTGGCTTCGGGCTCGGCGACGCCAAACTGGCGCTCAGTGTGGGTGCGCTGCTCGGCTGGTACGGCTGGCCTGTCCTGGTGCTCGGGCTGCTGCTCGCGTTCGGGCTGTCCGCACTGGTCAGCGTGGGTTTGTTGGTCGCCCGACGGGTCCGGTGGTCCACCCACCTGCCGTTCGGCCCGTTCCTGTTGCTCGGCACGGCGGGCGCCCTCCTGCTGGCCACCTGACCGTCCACCGCCTCATGATCGCGCTCGATCCAGGATCCAGTGGTGTCGCTCGCGCCCCGAGGCCACGACAACCAGGATCGAGCACGATCTCACCAGCGTGCGGGTGTCAGCGGCGGGGCCGGCCGGCCAGGTCGGGGACCGGGCGACGGGCGTCGGCCCGACGGCGGAGCACCTCGGCGGTCGGGCGGGCCAGTAGTGGGGTCACCACGGCGGCGACCAGGGCGCCGAGCAGTACACCCGCGACCACGTCGTGCGGGTAGTGCACGCCCACGAAGACCCGGGAGAAGGCGGCCAGCGCGGCCAGCGGCAGCGCGAGCAGGCCGAGCCGTCGAGAGAGCAGCAGTGTGGTGACCGCCAGCGCTCCCGCCACGGTGGCGTGGTTGCTGGGGAACGACCAGTCGCCCTGCGGTGGGCAGGCGCCCGCGATGATCGCCCGGCCGATCGTCCGGCACGGGCGGTCCTCGTCCACCACGGTCTTGAGCCCCTCGCTACAGGCGTACGCCAGGAAGGTCGGCAGCGGCGCGACCAGGGCGAGCGCCCGGTCGTGCGGGCCGCCGGCCAGGCGGCTCAGCGCGGCCACCAGCAGCAGCGCGCCGAGCAGGAGGACCACCCCCTCGGTGGCGTGCCCGACGAACCATTGCAGCGGTTGCGGGCTGCGGGCGGCGACGTCGACCACGTCGTGGTACCACTCGATGCTGATCTCTGGAACGTCCATGCTGCCGGTGTCGGCCATGAATCACCTCACCTGATGTTCATACCTCGTTCATGTTGGAGAAACCCTAGGAACGCGGCAGCAGGCGCCGCAGGGATCGAAGGTCAGACCAGCCACACGGCTTTCGTCCAGCAACCGCACAGGCGTCTCTGCTTGGCTGGGCATCGACGTCGGCATCGACAGGAGGCTCCGTGCACACCAGTTCGGCGACCGACCAGCCGCCGCCCGTTGACGGGACGGTGGACGACGGAACCTGGCGGATCCGGCGTACCCAGGCCGACCTGGACCGGCTCGGCGAAACCGAGTCGATCTTCGCGCTGGGCAACGGGTGGATCGGCTGGCGAGGCACCCTCGACGAGGGTGCGCCCTGCGAGATGCCGGGCAGTTACGTCAACGGCCTCCACGAGCGGCGCGAGCTGAGCTACCCCGAGGAGGGGTACGCGTTTCCGCAGGCCAGCGACACCGTCGTCAGCGCGCCGAACGCCGCGCTGATCCGGCTCTGGGTCGACGACGAGCCGTTGGACATCCGCACCGGGACACTGCACAGCCACGAGTGGGTGCTCGACCTGCGCGCGGGCGTGCTGCGCCGGGAGACCGAGTGGATCTCGCCGGCCGGGCGGAGGGTGCTGATCCGCAGCACCCGGCTGGTGTCGCTGCCCCGCCGCCCGGTCGCCGCCGTCCGCTACGAGGTCGAGCCGCTGGACGCCCCCGTCGACCTGCGGGTGTGCTCGGACCTGCTGGCCAACGAGCGGGTGCCGGAGCGCTCGGACGACCCTCGCGCGGCCTCGGTGCTGACCGACCCGCTGACCGCCGAGACGCATCGCGCGACAGGTCTCGACGGGGTGCTGGTGCACCGCACCGAGCGCAGCGGTCAGCGTGTCGCGGTGGCGGTCAGCCACCTGCTAAACGCGCCGGCCACGGTGACCGCCACCTGTGACGACACCCCCGACCGGGTACGCCTCACCGTGGCCGGCCGGCTGCACCCGGGCGAGCGGTTGCGGCTGACGAAGTTCGCCGCGTACGAGTGCGGGCCGGTCGACGGCGCACCGGCCGACGAGTTGGCCGACCTGGTCGCCGCCGAGGCGGACGCGGCCCGTACGGACGGCTTCGACGCCCTGCTCGCCGACCAGCGGGCCAGCCTGGACGCCGCCTGGCAGGTCGCCGACGTGCTGCTCGACGGTGACCCGGAACTCCAGCAGGCGCTCCGGTTCGCGATGTTCCACCTGATCCAGGCGGGCCGCCCGGACGGTGACCGGACCATCTCGGCCAAGGGGTTGACCGGCAACGGCTACGACGGGCACGTGCTGTGGGACACCGAGACGTACGTGCTGCCGGTGCTCACCTACCTGGCGCCGGCGGTGGCCCGCTCGGCGCTGGCCTGGAGGCACAACCACCTGCCGGAGGCCCGGGAGCGGGCCGCCGAGCTGCGGCTGACCGGCGCGACGTTCCCGTGGCGGACCATCGGCGGTCGGGAGTGCTCCGGCTACTGGCCCGCCGGCACCGCCGCGCTGCACGTCAACGGGGACATCGCCGACGCGGTGCTGCGCTACCTGGCGGCCACCGACGACCAGCGCTTCCTCGCCGAGGCGGGGCTGGAACTGCTGGTGGAGACGGCCCGGCTCTGGCACGGCTTCGGCCACTGGTCCGCAACCGGCGCGTTCCACCTGCACGGGGTGACCGGCCCGGACGAGTATTCCGCGCTGGTCGACGACAACGTCTTCACGAACCTGATGGCGCGGCGCAACCTGCGGGGCGCGGCGGACGCCGCCGAACGCCACCCCGACCTGGCCGACCGGCTCGGCGTGGACCCGGCCGAGATCGCCGGCTGGCGGGCCGCCGCCGACGCTGTCTTCATCCCGTACGACCGTGAGCGGGGAGTGCACCAGCAGGCCGCCGGGTTCACCGAGCAGCCGGAGTGGGACTTCGCGAACACCGACGAGGACGACTACCCGCTGCTGCTGCACTACCCCTACCTGGAGCTGTACCGCAAGCAGGTGGTCAAGCAGGCCGACCTGGTGCTGGCCATGCAGCTCTTCCCGGGCGAGTTCACCGCCGAGGAGAAGGCCCGCAACCTGGCCTACTACGAGGCCCGCACGGTCCGCGACTCGTCCCTGTCGGCCGCCCCGCAGGCGGTGCTGGCCGCCGAGGTCGGGCACCTCGATCTGGCGTACGACCTGTTCGCCGAGTCGGTGCTCCAGGACCTGGAGGATCTGGGCGACAAGACCGCCGACGGGCTGCACCTGGCCTCGCTGGCCGGGGCGTGGCTGGCGCTGGTGCAGGGCTTCGGCGGGCTGCGCGACGACCGCGGTGTGCTCTCCTTCGACCCCCGGCTGCCCCGGCGGATCGACCGGCTGGCGTTCAGCCTGCGCTGGCGCGGCGACCGGGTACGGGTCACGCTGACACACACCGAAGCTCGCTACGAGCTGCCCGACGCCGCCCCGGACGCCACCGTCGAGCTGTGGCACCACGGCGAGCAACTGCGGGTCACCGGTGCCACGCCGGTCACCCGGCCGATGCCGCCGGTGCCCGATCCCGGGCCCGAACCACCGTCCCCACCGGGCCGCCGCCCCACCCGCCGCTCGGCCGACTGACCCGCCGCGCCTCCCGGTCAGGCGGCCGCCGCGCGTCCCGGTCAGGCCGGTCAGGCCGCCGCCGCCAGGCCAGGTCGGCCGCCGGGTCGCGGCCCCGCTCAGGTCGGCGTGGGGCCGCCGGCCATTCGTTCGCGGACGGCCTCCAGCGCCTCGAAGGCGTACGCCCAGTTGTGGCACTTGAAGCTGCGCAGGCCGTCGATGGCGGTGTGACAGTCGGAGCACCGTACGCCGGCGATCGCGTCGGGGACCTCGGTGTTGACGTACTTCTGCTCGCCGAGGATGACGGTGGCGATCATGGCCTTGTCGTGCAGGCCGGAGAGCGCCGACGAGACGATGTCGTACCAGGTGACCCGCCGGCCGCACTTCGGGCAGTCCGGCTCGTCGCCGCTGACCCAGAGCGGTGCGCCGATGCTGCGCGCCGGCATGCCGAGCAACTTCTCCAACCGCCGGACGTCCGACTCGCCGGTGATCCACCGGTGCCGGCCGGGCAGCGCGGCGGGCGAGTCGTACACGGCGCGGAACAGGTCGTGGTCGACCCGTACGGTCTCCCGCTGACTGGTCATCGGCGTCCCTCCCCGGTGCGTCGGTGCCCCCACCGTGGTCGGCAGTGACCAGGGGTGCAGCCGGATCAACGACACGAGGGGTCAGCGGGTCGTCGCCTCGGGTGCTAGACATCGAGATCGGACCGCGTCGAAGGGACCCTTCGTGACCGACCAGCCGGCACCCGACACCACCGACGTCACCGCCCAGCCCAACGTCGCCCGGATGTACGACTACTTCCTGGGCGGCAGCCACAACTTCGCCGCCGACCGAGCCGCCGCCGACCGAGTCCTGGAGATCTTCCCGGAGACCGGGGTCGCCGCCCAGACCAACCGGCACTTCCTCCGCCGGGCCGTCCGGTACGCCGCCGAGCAGGGCATCCGCCAGTTCCTGGACATCGGTGCCGGGTTGCCAACCCAGGGCACCGTGCACGAGGTGGTGCGGGCCGTGGCACCCGACGCCCGGGTGGTCTACGTCGACTACGACGAGGTGGCTGTCTCGTACGCCCGGCGGTTGTTGGTTGACGTGCCCGGCACGGCGGTCGTGCGGGGCGACCTGCGGCGGCCGGACGACCTGCTCGCCCACCCGGACGTCCGTGGCACGCTCGACCTGGACCGCCCGGTGGCCGTGCTGCTCCTCGCGGTGCTGCATTTCGTGCCGAACGACGACGACCCGTGGGGTGCCATCGCCCGGCTGCGTGACGCCACCGTGCCCGGCAGCCAACTGGTGCTGTCGCACCTGACGCTGGACGGCATCCCGCCCGAGCTGGCCGAGCGCGGGCAGGCCGTGTACCGCAACAGCAGCGCCCCGCTGGTGCCCCGCACCCACGCCGAGGCGTTGCGCTTCTTCGCCGGGTACGACCTGGTGGAGCCCGGCCTGGTCGAGACCACCCGGTGGCGGCCGGACGGCGATCCGGAGACTGTGAACTCGCACGGCTACGCCGGGGTCGGCGTCCGCCGCTGACCCATTTTCGCCGCCAGCGGCGGCCCTCGGATGGTACGAACGGACGCAGGGCGTGCCACCGGGAGGAGCGCTGATGGTGAGCAGGCCCGAACGGCTGCTGCGGAGAAGTGACACGCCGCTCAGCGCCACGTTCCTGGAACTCTTCTTCGACCTGGCGTTCGTCCTCGCCCTCAGCCAGTTGGCCCAGCACCTGCTGCACGACCTCACCCTGGCCGGCGTGCTCCGCACCGCCATGTTGCTGGCCGGCGTCTGGTGGATCTGGGTGACGACCACCTGGTTCGCCGACTGGTACGACCCGGAGTCTCCGGTCGTGCGGGCGGTGCTGGTCGCCGCCACGCTGGGCAGCCTGCTGGCGGGGGTGGCGATCCCGCAGGCGCTGGACGGGCGCGGTGTGCTCTTCGCCGGGGCGTACGTCGCGGTCCACCTCATCCGGGGCACGGTCACCGTCGTCGCTCTGCGCGGCCACCCGCGCCAGACCCGGGCGCTGCGGATTCTCTGCTGGTTCAGCGTCTCCGCCGTGCCGTGGCTGGCCGGTGCGTTCCTCCCGCAGTGGCGGGTGCCGCTCTGGCTGCTGGCCCTGGCGATCGACCTCACCGGGCCGCGACTCGGCTGGCCCACTCCGCGGATGGGGTGGACCACCTGGCAGGAGCTGCACCTCGCTGGCGAGCACTTCGCCGAGCGGTACCAGCAGATCATGATCATCGCGCTCGGTGAACTCGTCCTGGTCGCCGGCCTGACGTACGGCGGCACCCGCCTCGAACTCCCGCAGACCGCCGCCTTCCTGCTGGTCTTCGTCACGGCGGTGTTGATCGGCCTGCTCTACGCGACGCCCGCCGGCCAGCGGCTGGGCCCGGCCATCGAGCACGCCGGCCCGTCCCGGCTCGGCGTCCTCACCGGATACCTGCACCTGGTGATGGTCGCCGGAATCGTGGTCACGGCCGTCGGGTCCGAACTGACCATCGCCCGCCCCACCGAGGTCGGCGACATGACGGTCGTCGTGGTCATCCTCGGTGGGCCGATGCTCTTCCTCGCCGGGCGGATCCTGTTCTCACTGGCGATCCACCGGCGGCTCTCCTGGCCGCGGGTGGTCGGCCTGTTGGTGCTGGCCGGCGCGGCGGCCGTTCTGCGGCTGCCGCTGCTGGCGGTCAGCGCGGTCGCCGCCGGGGTGCTGCTCGTGGTGACCGTTCTGGACCACGCCGGCATCGTCAGCTACCGGTCGCGATCCCAATGAGCGCGGGGGGTCGATCCCGCGTCGCTCTGCCACGCTGTGACCGCTTGCCAACGCCCAAGCTCAGCCCTTCACCGCGCCCGCGGTGAGCCCTTCGGTCAGGAAGCGCTGCCCGAGGGCGTACATGACGACCACGGGGATGCTGACCAGCAGCGAGGCCGCGGCGAGTTGTCCCTGCGGTACGACGTCTCCGGCGATCATCGACTGCATCCCCACGGGGAGCGTCTTGTACTCGTCCTTCGTGATGAACACGAAGGCGAAGAGGAACTCGTTCCAGGCATTGGTCAGGGTGAAGAGCGCGACCGCCAGCAGCCCTGGCTTGGCGAGGGGCAGCACGACCCGGCCGAACGCCTGGATGCGGGTGCAGCCGTCGACCAGCGCGGCCTCCTCCAACTCGATGGGGATCGACGAGAAGTACCCCACCAGCAGCCAGGTGGCGAACGGAAGCGTGAAGGTCGGGTACGTCACCACCAGCGACCACAACGAGTCAGTCAGCCGCGCGCCGATGAGCATCTGGTACAGCGGGATGAACAGCAGCGCGCCCGGCATCACGTAGGTGAGCAGCACCGTGACGGTAAAGCCCTGCGCCCCACGGAACCGCAGCCGGGCCAGCGCGTAGCCCGCCAGGGCGGCGCAGACCAGTGCCGCCGCGGTGGACGCCGCGGACACCAGAATGGTGTTGAGGTACCAGCGGCCGAACGGCTGGTTGGCGAACAGGGCACCGAACTGCTCCAGGGTCCACGGCGTCGGCCACAGGTCGTCTGTCCGCATGACGACCTGACCCTCGGACTTGAAGGCCGTGACGGCGATCCAGTACAGCGGGCCCAGCGCGAAGAAGAGCAACCCGGCCAGCACCACACCGGAGCCGAGGCCCGACACCAGGGACGACGCTCGGCGGCCGCCCCGGGACTGGAGGGCCGAAACCACCCGGCCGACCGCCGTCGCGACCAGCAGAATCACACCGAGGACCACCGCCGCCTTCCAGAAGATCTTCGGCGATGCCCAGACCAGCAGGCCGGTGACCGCTGCGGTGACGACCCACGGCAGCGCCCTCCGCGCCGGCCCGGTCCACCGCTGCGTCCCGAGCCACCGCGCTGCCCGGCGTCGCCGGGGCAGTTTGACGCCGGTGTCCTGGCGCAACAACCGGACCAGGATGAACACCAGTCCGCCGATGATCGGCAGCATGACGAGCGTGACCGCCGCGCCGGCGCCGTACTGCAACTGCAAAATCGCCTTCGAGTACGCGACGAGCACGTACGGCGCGGTCACGTCGCCCGGGCCGCCCTGCGTCAGCAACCAGACGAGGTCGAAGTTGTTGAACGTCCAGATCGACGACAGGGTCACCGTCACGGTGATCACGTGGCGCAGTCCGGGCAGCGTCACGTGGGCGAACCGCTGCCACGGCGAGGCGCCGTCGATGGTCGCCGCTTCGTAGAGGTCCGCCGGGATGGCCTTCAACCCTGCCAGGAAACACACGGTGAAGAACGGCACGCCCTTCCAGACGTTGACGAGGATGACCGAAGGCATGGCCAGCGACGGGTCGGACAGCCAGCCTGCGGGCCAGCTGTCGACCAGGTGCGCGCTGGCCAGCAGTGGCCCGATCCCCGTGACGGTGAGCAGTGTGTTGACACTGCCGAAGATCGGGTCGAGCAGCGCGCGCCAGCTGAACGCCGTCACCACCGTCGGCACCACCCACGGCACCAGGAGCAGCCCGGCCAGCACGGCCCGCCCGCGGCGCAGGTGGTGCAGCAGCAGGGCCGCCGCCAGCCCCAGCACGACCTTGAAAATCTCGGCGTACGCGGTGAAGACGAACGAGTTCACCACGCCCGTGTGGAACTGCTCGTCGCCGACGAGGGAGAGGTAGTTGCCCAGGCCGACGAACACGGTGTCCTGCCCGTGCCGTTCCGTGGTGCTGGTGAGTATCGACCGGCCGATCGGCACGAGGACGAGAGCGCCGACGAGCACGGCCATGGGCGTCAGGAACAGTGCCGCCAGTCGCCAGTCACGACCCAGTCGTCGCTGGGTCGCCGTGAGAGAGCCGGGCCCCGACGGCGGGGAGTTCCTCGCCGCCGTCGGGACCCGCGCAGGACGGACTGATCTCACTGCGGCAGCCCCTGCTGGTTGAAGATCTGCACCATCTTCGCGTGGGCGGCCTTCACGGCCTGTGCCGGCGCAGTGCCCTGAACGACCTGCTGCATCATGTCGGTGAGGACGTAGGCCGAACCCACCGCCTGCTGGCCCGCGCTGGCCTTCTGCGGGAAGGCCAGGCCGTTCTTCGTGTTCAGCGGCAGCGACAGTTGGGTGATCTTGCGCAGCATGGGGAACGCCGGGTCGCCGCTGGTGAAGAACGGGTCGGCATCCCAGACCTTCTCCCAGGCGGGCATCACCAGGCCGGGTGCCTCCTTCGCCACCCCGAGCAGCGCGGGCGCGCTGACCAGGTACTGCGCCAGGAGCTTGGCGAGCGCCGGGTTCTTGGCGCCCTTGAAGACAACGAAGCCCTGCGACTGGCCGAGCAGCAGGGGGTTGTCGGTCGCCGGCCCAATGCAGTCGGAGAACACGTGGGTGTTCGCGTGCACCGGGTTCTTCTTGGTCCTGGAGTCCGCGTAGACACTGAACTGGTTGCGGGTGTAGCCGAGGACCCCGGCGAGCCAGTTCTCGTTGTTGCTGGTGTCGGTCCAGCTGGCCACGCCCGGCGGCAGCATCGGCTTGTACTTGGGATTGGTGTAGATGTCGCCGAGGAAGGTCGCCGCCTGCACCGTCTCGGGCGAGTCGAACGTGACCTTCCGGCCGTCGTTGGAGGCGATCGACCCGCCGTAGGCGTTGATCAGTGCCTCGATCATGCCGTTGCCGTCACCGGACCGGTTCACCGTCATGCCCCAGCCGAACCGGCGCTTGCCCGGATCGGAGATCTCCAGGCACAGATCCCGCAGTTCCTCCCAGCTGTAGATGTCCTTGGGTGTGATGCCCTTGTCCTGCATCCAGTCCTTGCGCAGGAACGACCCGATCCCGATGAAGTGGTACGGGATCGCGAACCACTTGCCGTCGAAGACGCAGAAGTTCTTGGCCTCGGCGCAGGGTTCGCCGTACTTGGCCGTCAGTGCCTGGACGATGTCCGTCACGTCCTCCAGGTCGCCCAGCGCATGGAACTGCGCGACGAACCGTGAGTCGGTCATGAATGCCAGGTCACGCGCCACCCCACCCTTGACCTCGGCGTCGATCTTGGCCACCACGTCACCGGCGTCGGCCTGGACCAGGCTGTTCTCGATCTTCGTCCCGGTGGTGTCGGCGAACTTCTTGATCGAGCTGTCCAGGGCATCGTTCGCCGCTGTCGAGTACAACTTCTGCGACAGCATCCCCATCGCGGAGCCCTTCATCGCCGCGGCGGCGTCGATGAGCTCCTGCGGAACTTCCGGCTGCACCCTGGTGGGCGATTCGGAGGTGTCCCCGCACGCGGCCAGACCGGCTGCGCCGAGCACCCCCACCCCCATCCCCAGAAAGCCGCGTCGGGACCACAGCGGGTTGTCCTGCATGGAATTCGCCTCCTTCGTCTGCCGGCACCGCTGCACGCCGATGGCGTTCTTGGCGAACACCGCGATGCTCCTGCTCCAGGTGTGTCTCTGTGCGGGCTGTGACCCGCATCGATCAGGTTGGTCGTGTAGACCCATCAGGTGCATCGCGCCGTGACATCCGGGTCTCGGTTGTCGACGCCGTTCGCCGTGGTCACGGCCGGTGGGTACGCGAACCGTGCGAGTTCGGTCGGAGCGCCCCAAGAGTCCGGGCGAGCCTCGCGAGAAATTTCCCGTGCCGATCTCCGGGTGGCGCGACGAGCATGAACAGCTGGCGATCGGGCTGAGAAGGCGGCGCTGATGTTCCAGTTCGGTCCGGCCACAGTGGACTACCACCGTTCGAGATTTCGAACTGAGTTCGAGATACCGTATTGGGTGGACGCGACGCTAGAGCACTCCCGTCGGGAATGTCAATGTTTCGATGTGATTTCCGGCTGAAGACGTCAAGCCGGCTATCGAGACTGGGCCCGGTACCCCATCCGGGCGGACAGCGCGGCCGCGCCCTCGCGAACCAGCTCGACCCACTCCACCTGCGCCTGCGGGGTCCAGCGGATGATCGGCGCGGACAGGCTCATCGCGGCGATGGTCACGCCGGAATGGTCGCGGATCGGCGCGGCGACGCAGCGCATGGCACTGTCGGACTCGCCGACGTCGACCGCGACGCGCTCCACCCGGACACGTTCGAGATGCGCGCGCAGGAGGTCCGGGTCGGTGATGCTGTCCGGCGTCATGCCGAGCAGGGCGCCCTTCGTCAGGACGGCGTCCAACTCGGCCTGATCGAGGCCCGAGAGCAGGATCTTGCCGACCGCAGTGCAGTGGGCCGGCAACCGCCGGCCGACCGCGGAAACCATCCGGACGGGGTGCGTGCTGTCGAACTTCACGAGGTAGATGACGTCGGCCCCGTCGAGCACGGCCACGTGGACAGCCTCGTCGGAGGCGGCGGCCACGTCCCGCGCGACGCACTGCGCCTCGCGAACCAGGTCAAGTCGGCCGGCGAACGCCGCGCCGAGCTGGAACAGCGGCATGCCGAGCCGATACTGCACCGGCTGGCCCGGGACAGAGATCAAATACGAGCGAGCCTCTAGCGTGACGAGCAGCTCGTGAACGGTGGTGCGAGGCAGGTCGAGCCGCTCCATCACCTGACGGGCCGACAGTTGGGGGCAGTCCAGGAACAGTTCGAGGACGTCGAGTGCGCGGATGACTGCCGGTACCACACGGGGCATGTCGCTAGTCCCTTCGAAGTGCCAGAGCCGTGTCAACGATCTCCACACGGGCCAGCACCTGAAGAGGATAACTGCGAGCGCGCAGCCACCCCGACAGCGTGGACGATCTGGCCGCGCACGTCCGAGCGTGCGATCGATCAGCGCGGCGTCCAACTGCCGTCGGGGTGGCCGTTGTCAGGCGCCGTCCACGCCGTGGCCGACCATCTTCTCCGGCTGCACGACCTGTTCGAACTGCTCGGCGGTGACCTTGCCGGAGGTCAGGGCAGCCTCACGCAGCGTCAGGTCGTTCGCCAGGGCCAACTCGACGATCCGCGCTGCGTTCTGGTGCCCGATGAGCGGGCTGAGCGCGGTGACCAGCATGAGGCTCTCCCCGACGTACCCGGAGATCTTTTTGGTGTTGAGTTCTGTTCCTTCAACGCTGAAGGTGCAGAACTTCTCCATGCCGTCGCCGAGGATGCGGGCGGAGTGCAGGAAGTTGTTGATGATGAGCGGTCGCATCGCATTGAGCTCCAGGTTGCCCTGCGAGCCGGCGAAGGCCACGCCGCTGTCGGCGCCGAGCACCTGGACCGCGATCATCACGATCGCCTCGCACTGGGTGGGGTTCACCTTGCCGGGCATGCTCGACGAGCCAGGCTCGTTCTGCGGCAGCAGGAGCTCGGCAAGGCCGGTCCGCGGGCCCGACGCGAGCCAGCGCATGTCGTTCGCGATCTTTATGAGCGCGACGGCAAGGCCTCGCAGCGCACCGTGAGCGCGCACCATCGCGTCCAACGAGCCCTGCGCGGCGAACTTGTTCGGCGCGGTGACGAACGGCTTGCCGGTCAGCTCGGCGAGCTTCGCCGCCACGTCCCGGCTGAAACCCTGCGGCGCGTTCAGGCCGGTGCCGACCGCGGTGCCGCCGAGCGTCAACTCGTACAGACCCTGCCGGCTGTGCTCGATCTCGGCGATACAGGACCGCAGCTGGGCGGCCCAGCCGGACCATTCCTGGCCCACGGTCAGCGGAACCGCGTCCCCCAGGTGCGTACGGCCGATCTTGACGACACCCATCCATTTCTCGGACTTGCGCTCGATGACTTCGGCCAGCCGTCGGGCCTGCGGCAGCAGTCGATCGTCGAGCTCGGTGATCGCCGCGATGTGCATGGCGGTCGGGAACGAGTCGCTGCTCGACTGTCCCATGTCGACGTCGTCGTTGGGCCTGACCGGCTCCTGTGAGCCCAACCTGCCGCCGAGCAGCTGGATGGCCCGGTTGGACAGGACCTCGTTGACGTTCATGTTGCTCTGGCTGCCCGAGCCCGTCTGCCAGACGTAGAGCGGGAAGTGGTCGTCGAGTTGGCCGGCGATGGCCTCCTCGGCCGCCTGCACGATCGCGCGTGCCTTTCCCTCAGGCAGCAGGCCGGCAGCCTGGTTGACCAGGGCTGCGGCCTTCTTCACATAGCCGTACGCGTGGTACACCTCCTTGGGCATGAGGTCGTCGCCGATCGAGAAGTGCGCCAGCGAGCGCTGCGTCTGCGCGCCCCAGTAGCGATCGGCGGGCACCTCGACCGTGCCTATGCTGTCGAACTCGCGGCGGGTGCCGGTCGCCGTGAGGGCGACCGGCACGTTGCGCAGCGTCGGGACCTCGCTGCTCACGCCTGCAGCGCCTCCTTGAGGAAGGAGACCGCCTGCGCGACCGCGGCCTTGGCGGCGTTCGTGTCGTGCAGCGCGTTGACCATCACGAAGTCGTGGATGATCGCCGAGTACGTCACGTGGGTGACGGGTACGCCCGCGGCGCGCAGCTTGTCGGCGTACCCGGCGCCGTCGTCGTGCAGCACGTCCTCGCGGGCGTTGATGATCAGCGCCGGGGGCAGGCCGCGCAGCTGGTCGGGGGTGGCGCGCAGCGGCGACGCGGTGATCTGCGCCCGGTCCTGCTCGCTGGTGGTGTACTGGTCCCAGAACCACTTCATGCCGGTACGGGTCAGCCAGTAGCCCTCGGCCCAGCGGTGGTACGAGTCGGTGTCGAACCCGGCGTCGGTGACCGGGTAGAACAGCACCTGCGCCCGGAAGTCGACGTCGCCGCGTTCCTTGGCCATCAGGGTCAGGGCGATGGCCATGTTCCCGCCGACCGAGTCGCCGCTGATCGCGATGCGCGAAGTGTCCAGGCCCTCGTCGGCGCCGTGCGCGGCGACCCAGGCCGCCACCGCGTACGACTGCTCGTTCGCCACCGGGTACTTCGCCTCGGGCGAAAGGTCGTACTCGGGGAAGATCACGGCCGCGCCGGTGCCGACGGCGAGTTCACGTACGAGGAGGTCATGAGTGTGGGCGTTGCCGAACACCCACCCGGCGCCGTGCGTGTAGATCACGACCGGCAGTGGGCCGGTTGTGCCCCTCGGCTTGACGATGCGGGTCCGCACCGATCCGGTCGGCCCACCCGAGACGGTGATCCACTTGTCCTCGACGTCGGGCTTGAAGATGGGGCTGTCCTGGACCGCGTCGACGGTCTTGCGACCAACCTCGGGGTCGAGCTGGTAGAGGTAGGGCGGATTCACAGTGGCCTCGACGAACTCCTGGGCGGCCGGCTCCAGCGAGACGTTATGCGGGTTTGCGGACATGACAGTCCTCCTCGGACATCTGATCGGGTTGGTCTCGCCCCGATAGCCTGGCGGTACCGCCTGGCCTGCAGCGTCCGTCGACTGACTGACATTGCGCATCGCCCACATACGTACGACACCGGGTCAGTCAGGTTGGTCCCCGGCTTCTTGACCCTCCGCGCATTCGGCCAAGGCGTCGCGCAGGGCCGCGCGCGAGGTGATGCCCAACTTGGGGAACACCCGGTACAGGTGGGTGGAGACGGTGCGCGGCGAGAGCACCAGACGGGCGGCGATCTGTGGGTTGGAGAGCCCGGACGCGGCCAGCCGGGCGACCTCCAGCTCCTGCGGGGTGAGGCCAACTCCGGTGTGACCACGAGGCACTCGGGTCATCCCGGTGGCCCGCAGTTCGGCTGTGGCTCGGGCCGTCCACGGCGCCGCTCCGAGTCGCTCGAAGCTCTGGCGGGCGGTGGAGAGCTGGACCCGTGCCTCGCGGCTGTGTCCCAGCCTGCGCAGTCGCTCACCGTAGGCCAGGTTCACCCGGGCCACCTCGAACGGCCACTGGTCGATGCCCGCCAAGGCCAGCGCCTCCTCGAACAGCGCAGGCGCGTCCTCTGGAGCCGACGTCATCGCCGTCATCGCGGCGGTCAGGAGCGCGAAGCGCGGTGAGATACGGCTCACCTGCGCGTCCCGCATGGCGGCAGCATGCCGCAGCGCATCCTCGGCCCGACCGGAGTAGAGCGCTGCCTCGGTCAGGTCCAGGGCACTCCAGAGCGCCTCGATGCTGAACGGCGACAGCACACCCGGCACAGTGATCGCCGAGGCATGGACGAAGGCGCTTTCGAAGTCGGACGAGCCGAGCGCCGCGCGAGCGAGCGCATGGTGCGCCCAGTGCTCCAGACGACCCAGACCGCGGCTCGCCGCCCAGTCCAAGAGCGCCGTGCAGTGCGCTTGGCACGCGTGCGAGTCACCGCGGTGGGCAGCGATGAGGCCGGCGATGTAGTCGCCGACATGGCCGAAAATGTGATGCCCCGTCTCGTGGCCGACCTCGCGGATCTCGTCGGCGGTGGTCTGCGAATCGTCCCAATGACCGGCGTAGAGGTCGGCGAGCGCACTCATGATCATTACGGGTAGGGCCCCGCCCAGAGTTCCGGTGTCCCGCGCGTCGGCGACCACCCGGGCGAGGGGCTTGCGCCAGCAGGCGAGGCGATCCAGATTGGAGGCGGCCAACGCGATCCGGTTGATCACGTCGGCATCGGTCACCTCGTCGAGTTGCGCCAGCCCCTCATCGAGATCCCGCAGCAGCGCATCCGGTATGGAACCCGGGTCTTCCAGGATCCGGACCAGGGAGATGGGCGAGCTGGCGGGAACATCCGGCAGCGTCGCCACGAGTTTGCGTAACGGCACCCAGTAGTCCGCGCGCCCGGAGTACTGACAGACGAGCGTGAGAGTGAGCAGGGGCGGTGTGAGCTCGTCGAGGTTCGGGCAGGAATCGACGGTATTCCGTTCGATCGCGTCGACCAGCAGTCGGTGAGCCGTCACGACATCGCCGTCCATCAGGCACAGCCACCCCGCAGCGGCAGCAGCAGGTAGAGAACGGTCAGTCGGTGTCTTGGCGCGCAGCTCAGCCATGATCTGATGAGACAACGCGAGGTGCCCGGCCACGGACGCGCCGATGTAGGCGGCGTGCGCGAGGCGACGGCTACCGGCGACACGGTCGGAGCTCAACGCGGCAGCGCGCCGGAGTCTGGCCACGGCGCCCAGGACATCGCCGCGACGCATGCTGCTGTGGGCGCTGTCCTCGACGATCTGGGCGATCGACTCGTCCGGCGCCGCAGTCGTCATCGACAGGTGATCCGCGCGGCGCTCGGGCTGATCGACCAGCGCGTCGGCCAGCCGCTGGTGAGCCGACCGCCGCTGGTCGAGGGTGGCAGCCTCCACCACAGCGGACCTGACCAGAGGATGCCGGAAACGCAGCGTGCGCGCGTCCGCCGCGGCGATGATCAGGTCGTCCCGCTCTGCGGCGTCGAACCCGTCGAGTCCTTCGGGACCGCTGGCGGCTTCCAGCACCCAGATGTCTCCGGAACCTTCCAGGGCGGCAAGCAGAAGCAGTTCACGGGTACGCGACGGGAGCCGCGCGACACGAGCGGCGTACAGGGCACGGACGTCCCGGGCGGGTCCGGTGCCGGGCAACGGATCATCGGTGCCGGCGAAGGCGCCGAACTCCAGCAACGCCAACGGATTACCCTGCGCCTGCTGTGCCACCGCATGCAGGGCGCGGGGAGCGAGGCGGGTGAACTGGTCGGACAGCAGCCGGAGCGCGTCCGTCTCACCGAGCGGCAGGATCTCCCGCTCCGGAAGACCGATGCCCGACGACCCTGTGGTTCCGGTGCGGACGGCCGCCAGCACCCCGATGCGACGACCACCGGCCCTGCGGGCGACGAAGCCGATCACTGACCGGCTCGCCCGGTCCAGCACATGCAGATCATCGACGACCAGCAACAGAGGCTGCTCCCGGGCAGCCTCGCCGAACAGCGAGAGAGCCGCGTGCAGGACGGTCATCTCGGCCGGCGCAGGCCCGGTGCCGAAACCGAGCGCGACCTCGAGCGCCGAACGCATCGGTGGCGGCAGAGACGCGAGCTCTGCGGTGAGTGGACCGACGAGCTGGTGTAGGCCGGAGAAGCTGATCTCCGTCTCGTACTCGACACCGCTGCCTCGGAATACCCGCATCCCCTGGGCGGCAGCGAGCTCGGCAGTGGCGTCCAGAAGCGCTGTCTT
This sequence comes from Micromonospora sp. NPDC047527, assembly GCF_040643015.1. Taxonomy (NCBI): domain Bacteria; kingdom Bacillati; phylum Actinomycetota; class Actinomycetes; order Micromonosporales; family Micromonosporaceae; genus Micromonospora; species Micromonospora sp. NPDC047527. The sequence goes on from NZ_JBEYTK010000002.1 coordinate 475,175, forward strand.
GCCGACACCGGGCTCGCCGGTAAGAAGCAGAGCAGCACCGTTCCCGGCAACGTCATCGAGGAAACTCGTGAGAAGGACCAACTCGTCGGTACGCCCCACCAGCCCGGCCGTCATCTCCGTTCACCTCGCATCCGGCCCACCGCTTCGTCATGGCCGTGCCGAGCGATCGAACGAGCAGCCGTGAAAGTTTCGCTGATCTTCCCATGTTTGCGTGGTCAACAGCGAGTAGCGGATAAGTGACCAGTCACTCATGCTCGCTCACCCGCCTCCCGGGGCATGGGTTCACAGCGGGCCCTTCAGGGACCCGAATCGTGAACCTGTGGATTGCCGGCGGCCCGGTCTTCTGCGGTGTGGTTCGGGGTCATCGGGCTCGTCTTCGTCGTCGGCGGCCGGGTTCGGCTGGCACGGTTGCTGTACTTCGCTGCCGTACTGCTGGCATCAGACGAGGCGCTGAATGCGAACCTTGGGGGCGCTCGTTTCTGAGGTGGCCTTGCTTGTGCTGGCGGACCTGCTCGTCCCAGACCTCCTGGTCGTAGTCAGGGCTGGGCGGAACCCACCTGTGCGAGCCGTCGCTGTAGTGGAACTTCTCGTCGCCTGGTCGCAGGATGCTCATTGGGTCCAGCCGAGGAAGCGGTGGTGCAGGTGGCCGGCGGGGACGTGGGCGAGGTACTGGGCGGCGTTGACGAGTTGGGCGGCCAGGTAGAGGGCCAGCGACACGGGGGCGCCGTCGTATTCGGCTCGCAGCTCGCGCCGCCGCGTCTGACAGGGCCAGTCGGCACCGCAGCCGCCGCAGGTCCAGGCCGGTGTGACCGGGAGGTGCGTTGTCATCGCCGCCCGTCCTGGCTCGGCCAGTGTCCGCGGTTGATCGGGATGGGATGACGGCTTCGGCACGGTAGGTCGCTTCCGCAGCGACAGATGCGCCGCCAGTGCTGCCATGACCACAGGGGGCGGTGCCGACGTGCGAGGGTGAGCGCGACCGCCCACACGTACTCGTCGTAGGAGACGCGCCGCCGGCTGTTGTCCTGCCTCTGGTGGTGCCTGGTATCCGGCACGGCACCTGCGGTCGCATCAGTTGCATCGTTCGGTCTGGTCACCATCCCTCCCGCCGACGCTTGCGGTCCCGTGGGCACCCGGTCAACCGTGTCCGGAGACAGGGCACCCACGGCAGGACGACCCGGCCGCCAAGCTGGGTAGCCCCACGAGCAACTTAGAACGCAATGTGCGCAGGGTCAACAGCTACGACACATAGCGTTGTAAGTCGAGCGTGAGGTGTGGTCTGCTTGCACCAGCCGCCAAGCTGGGAGCACCACCTATGTCTGAAGCTGCCTACCTACAGGTCGCCCGAGATGTCCGCGAGCAGGTCAGCTCCGGCCAGTTGAAGCCGGGCGACAAGCTGCCCTCGTTCGCCGCCCTCTGCGAGCACTACAAGGTCAGCAACACCGTGATCCGGGCCGCCATGCTGGTGCTCAAGGCCGAAGGGCTGATCGACGGCCGGCAGGGCAAGGGCGTCTACGTCTCCGACCCGCTGCCCCGATAAACCCGCTCGCCAACCCAGGCGCGACACCTCGCTTACAAGCTCTGTGCGCTGCGTCCAGCGGCGTCTACCCCCGTCCGTGGCCTCGGGCGTCCGTCCAGGCACCGCTGTCGTCGGCTCGCATGGTTCGGGTTCGTTGCTGTCGCCGGCCTCAAGACACACGGTTTAGGAAGGGGTAGCGCATGACCGTGGGCGGGTGGTCTACCAGGGCGACGTGACAGCGCCTGGGCGCAGTCATTCCAGGACTGAGTGCAAGAGCCCGGCTAGCCCTATCCCGACGGTGACTCCTGCTGCCGGATCGGCCAAGCTGCCTATCCCGATGCCGACACCAGTGGATACGGCGATGATCACCACCCAGCGAAGCGGCAGCGGGCTCGGGGCCTTTTTCGAGGGCTCACCGCTCGCTGCTTCGGAGTGACGTCGTACCCTGGGCATGGTTCGGATCCTCGTTTCCGGTCGACGCGCTGTGGACTAAGCGATTGTTCGAGCTGATGGCCTCCGGGGATGCGACCCCCGGAGGCCCGCTCATTTCTGACGCGACGACTACGCCGAACGACTGGAGACGTCGGACTAGTCACGTCACGGAGTCACTGCTGCCGCCGCACCATCTGCAGGATTCGGCCTGTCTCGCTGACTACCCAAAAGGTCCATCCGTTCCGATTGGGATGAACTGTCGGGTTGAGCGTCCTTACAACTGCGGAGGCTGCGCCGCTTGGTGACCTGTAGCGCTTGCCAGCGAGAGGCCCCGAGGTGACCTCGAGAACCTCCGAGGCTGGGTCGAAGAGGCCCTCCACCCGGGAACCCTCGTACGCTGCGTGGACTCGAAGTCGCTCGTCTCCTGGACTTTCGGCGCTGGGCCGTCCGGAACTTTGGAACTCATCCAGTAGGCGCTCGATCACCTCCCCGTCGGAGATCCGCCACGCCCGCCCTAGGAGGGTGACCCGATCGGCCGATCGCGATGACACGCTGATCTCAGGCACAGTCCTCATCCTCACATAAGCTCTCAGGTGAGAATGCTGCGGCATGGGGACGGTCGATGTCAAGCGAAGAAGCTCGGGTAGCGGAGCCAGCCGTGGATCATGGGGTGCTCTGCCTGATTACCGAACGGATAGATCTCGCTGGTGTCTCGACGGCCGACAGCGCATGATGACCAGTCGTGGGCTACAACGTGACCTTGACCTTCGACTCGATGCATGACATGTCGCTGTGGTTGAGCTTCGATGAGCGGCGGTTCCTTCAAGGGGGCGCCGGCGTCCATCGGCTGACCATGGCGTTGAAGATCGACGCTAGGGGCACCTTGCCCGCAGGTACCCCCATCGCGCTGGGCGGAGCTGCCTGGCTCACGGCAGGTAGCCGTGAATACCTGGGCCAATGGGCAACGGAAAGCCCGGTCACGGTCTACGACCAACCATCCTCGGAGACACTTGTGCTGGCGCTGACCGATGACCAGGTCGCGATCATCGAGCAGCGGCGCGCAAAGAATGGCGGCGGGTTCAGCATCGAGCTTGACATCAATGCCCTGCTGACCTCAGGCATGCCAGCGAGATCATTCGAATCGCCGCGTCGAGCATCGTGGGGGCCGCGTCGAGCGGCTGCGCCCGAGCCCGTCATCACCGGCTGGCCGAAGGCGCATTCCAGCCACGGCGTGTACTTCACTCCGGCTCAGTGGTCAGAGATGCTGGCGGGGGTCAACGCCTACGCATCACTCACAGTGGTTGCGCCCCTGCCCGCCCTCGACCCGGATGCTAGTGCCGTCGCCACCCACCTCAGAGAGGCAGTACGTCTGGTAGCCAACGGCGACGCGGCGCAAGGCGTCACTGAGGCGCGGCGCGCGATCGAAGCTCTCGATGCTGTCTTCGGCACTCCAGACCGAGGCAAGAGGGTAATAAGGGACATCGCCGAAATCAACCCGGAGGCCCGCACGCTCTCCGAGCGGGTGGCCCTGCTGGAACACGCTCTCTTCTCACTCGCAAGCCCGGCCGCACATGCCGACACGAACGCCACCACGTTCCAGTGGAATCGTGAACGAGCCAAGCTCGTCGTGGCCAGCGTGGCTGCGCTCGCCGCGTGCCGTAGTGACATCAACCAGTGAAACTTCGCTGCTGTACAAGCCCGGAGCACAGCAAAAGCGGCCCCGTAGAGGGCCGCTGAGCTGGAACGGAGTGGGCCGCCAGGGACTCGAACCCTGAACCTATGGATTAAAAGTCCACAGCTCTGCCATTGAGCTAGCGGCCCGCGCGCTCAGGTTACCGGACGGTTCCCGCCGACGGCTCTCGGCTTCCGGTCGACCGTCGATGCCTGTGGCTGGCCGGCGCTCACCCGCACCCTAGATCGTCACCGGATCGGCGATGTGGCGGCGTCCAGCGTGCGGGAGGCCCCCATGTCGGGGATATGGAGTGGATCAAGCAGTTGGGTGTCGCCCGTGCATGGCTGGGGGGCGGCTGGGGAACTGGGACGCCATGAGGTCGAGCAGCGCGCCGGCGGTGGCCGCGTCCGGGGAGGAGGTCGGGCCGGACGGCGTACGGCAGCCGGGCGGCGAGGTGCACGCCTGGCTGCCCGGCCAGAACCAGACCGTCTGTGGCCTGGCCCTCAGTCGCACCCGGCTGCGTCGCTTCCCGCATGTGCGCTTCGACTACTCGGGCACCGACGTGCTCACCGAGGCTGACGCGGTGGGTTGGATCTGCCCGCGCTGCCTGGCGGCCACGGCTGGCCGGCGTGGCAAGGAGAAGCACGGCTGGGTCCGGAACTCCCCTCGACCTTGATCGACTCGACTTCCCGGAAACCGGGGTATCCGAGGGGCCGGGACACCCCGGGTTCCAGGAAACCGAGTCGATCAAGGCGCCGCGCGCCCCCGCAGGCCGCGCGCCCCCGCAGGCCGCGCGCCCCCGCAGGCCGCGCGCCCCCGCAGGCCGCGCGCCCCCGCAGGCCGCGCGCCCCCGCAGGCCGCGCTGGGGGGCGGTTGAGCTGCTGCTGGACGGGTACGGGGTCGGACATGCGGATCGTGGTGGTGGGGGCGAGCGGCAACGTCGGTACGGCGGTGCTGCGTCGGCTGCGCCGGGAACGGGGCGTGGAGTTGGCCGGGGTGGTTCGGCGGCTGCCCGGCCCTGATGCTGGTACGCCGTACGACCAGGTGGAGTGGCACTCGTGCGACATCGGCGCGCCGGGCGCGGTGGGGCAGTTGACCGAGGTGTTCGCTGGCGCGGACGCGGTGGTGCACCTGGCGTGGCAGATCCAACCCAGTCACGACCAGCGGGTGTTGCGCCGGACCAACGTTGACGGCAGTCGGGCGGTTTTCGAGGCGGTGATCCGGGCCGGTGTGCCAGCTCTGGTGTACGCCTCGTCGGTCGGCACCTACGCCCCGGGCCCGAAGGATCACCCGATCAGCGAGCGCTGGCCGGCCACCGGGGTGCCCGGCTCGTCGTACAGCGAGCACAAGGCGGAGGTCGAGGCGCTGCTGGACGGGGTCGAGCGGGAGCACCCGACGCTGCGGGTGGTCCGGCTGCGACCCGGGTTGATCTTCCAGAGGGACGCCGGTACGGAGATCACCCGCTACTTCCTCGGCCCGTTGGCGCCGGTGCGGCTGCTGCGCTTCGGCCGGATCCCGCTGGTGCCCACCAACCGCCGGCTGCGGATGCAGGCGGTGCATGCCGATGATGTGGCTGACGCGTACACCAGGGCGGTTATGGGTGATGCGCGCGGAGCCTTCAATGTCGCCGCGGACCCGGTGCTGACTCCGGAGCTGGTGGCCCGGCACTTCCACGGCTGGACGGTGCCGGTCGCCGCGCCGGTGTTGCGGGTGGCGGCGGCGCTGACCTGGCGGGCGCGGCTGCAACCGGTCGACGCGGGCTGGGTGGAGTTGGGCCTGAACGCGCCGCTGATGTCCAGCGAGCGCGCGGAAACCGAGCTGGGCTGGCAGCCCAGGATCGACGCGCTCACGGCGCTCAAGGAACTGCTCCTGGGGATGGCCGGAGGCGACCACACGGGCAGCCCGCCGCTGTCCGGAGCGCACACCCTGCCCGGCCGCCCCGCCGGCCTCCTGCACGCCCGCCCCGCCGGCCACGGAAACCCCTACTGACCCTGGTGATCCTCACCCGGGCCGGCTCAGGCGGGCGAGGTCGGTCAGGTCAGTTTCGCGTTCGTCAGGGTGGGGTTTCGGGCGCCCAGGAAGAAGATGCCGGGGTAGCCGCGAGTCTCGAACTTGCCGCTGGGGTTGCGGCGCAGGGTCGAGTTTTCGATCTTCATCGTGCCGGTGCGGTTGTTGCTGACGAAGAAGACCGCGCCGCCGCCCTCGTTGGCTTTGTTGTTCTCGATGATGGTGCCGGCGATCCGCACGGTGAACTCGTTGCCGTCGCAGTAGATCGCGCCGCCGCTGCCGCCGCCGGGCGTACCGGACTTGGCCGGGTTGGCGCCGTTGCCGATGGCCTTGTTGTCTCTGAGCAGGCTGTTCAGCACCACCCATGACACCCCGATGCTGCTCAGCGCCCCTCCGTTCGAGCAGGAACCGCCGCCGAAGGTGCTGCTCACGACGTACACCGGCTTGTTGTCGTACTGGCTGAGCACCCGGATGGCCGCGCCGCCCAGGTCGGGGCCGGTGCGGTCGCAGCGGTTGTCGACGAACCGCGAGTTGACGACCTTCAACCGCCCGCCGCGTACGAAGATGGCCCCGCCACCGCCGCCCTCGGCCTTGTCGCCGGTGGAGTTGCCGTCGGCGAAGGTCAGGTTCTGCACGGTGAGCTGCGGGTGGTCCTGGTTCTGGCAGTGCGAGGTGGTCCAGCCCTGGGCGCTGTCGCAGGTGTTCATGTAGAGGATGCGGCGCTGCCCCTGGCCGCTCAACGTGACTCTGCCGCCGCCGTCGAGCACGACCTTCGGCCCATTGGCGTTGCGGACCTTGGCGGTGGCGGCCATCTTGATCGTCACCGGGGCGGGCCCACAGTCGAAGGTGATGACGCCGCCGGCCGCGACGGCCTTCACCACCGCCGCGGAGGTGCAGCTCGCCGGAGTGCCCGTGCCGATGGTCCGGGTCGGCTTCGAGGTGTCCACCGCGCGTGCCTCCGCTGGCACGGTGGCGTTGCCGTTCGGGTTGCCCGCCGCGAGGGCCTTTCCGGCCGCCGGGGCGGTCGGCTTCGGGCTCGCGCTGGCACCCGGGCCGCCGAGGCCGTCGCGGCCCGCCGGCGCGACGTCCTGGTCGCCGGTCACCAGGCCCGACGTGTCGGGCTGCGAGGCCGACGGCTGCGCGGCGCCCAGTGCCGGGTCGTTGGACGCGCAGGCGGGCAGGGTCGCGGCGGCGACACCGAGGACGAGCAGAGCGGCAAGCGACGTCAGGCGCACCCCGTGATGCTAGGAGCCGCGACGGCGTCCGGACGAATCCGCCATGCCGTCTTAACCAGCTGCTAAAAGTCGGCGAAGAGGTACGGCACCCGACGCGGGAAGATGCCGCGCAGCTCGGCGGCGGCGTCCGCCGGTACGTCGCCCAGCCCGCGCAACGGCAGCTCGGCGGGGTCCAGCACCCCGTACGCCAAGGCGGAGAGCCCGGCGGCGGTGAGGGTGGCCGTGGGCACCTGCCCGGAGGTGTCGGCGGTCAGCTCCAACGCGCCGGTCGTACCGTCCAGCAGGTGGCTGCCGGCCAGCCACCGGTCCCCGGTCAGCTCGATCCGGACCCGGCCCGGGCCGGCGGGCAGCCCGCTGAGCGCGTCCAGGGTCAGCAGCCGGGCCATCGGGGCGGACGCGCCCGGCCGGCCCGCCCGCGCCTCGACGTGCACGTCCAGGTCGGTCAGCCACAGCTCCGGCAACTCGTCGGGCGGGACCTGGACGGTGACCCGGTCGACCTGATCGACGTGCCGGGCGAGGAACTGCAGCAGCAGCGCCCGCGCGAGCGGGTCGGTGAACAGCAGCTCGTTGCCGACGAGTGTGCCGCCGTGGCCGTCGATCCGGTACGTGAGCGCGCCGGTGACCTCGCCGTCCACCCGGGCCGTGAGCAGCCAGTACTCGTCCCGGTCGCGCAGGCCGACGTCCCGGTAGTCCGGGAAGATCGAAAAGCCGTGCCGTTCCGCCAGGCAGCGCTCGGTGAACGCGCGCCACGCGGGATAGCCGGCGCGGATCCGCTCCCAGCCCACCTCGCCGGGCAGTTCGGCGCGGACCAGCGACCCCAGATCCGCCGGGGTGAACGTGACCGTGCGCGGCTTGGGCAGCCCGGTGTAGCCGAACCGGGCGTAGAAGCTGGGCCGGAACGGGTAGAGCGCGCTGAGCACGTGCCCCTCGTCGCGCATCTCGTCGAGGAGTTGGTGCAGCAGCCCCCGCACGTGCCCCCGCCGGCGGGCCAGCGGATGGGTGGCCACACCGGCGACGCCGGCCATCGGCAGCACCGCCCCGCGCAGGTTCTGCCGCATCCCGATGACCGAGGCGGCGGCCAGCGTCTCGCCGTCCTCCTCGACCACCAGCGTCGCGTTGCCCTGGTGGTAGGGCAGGTAGTCGCGGAACTCCTCGACCCGGGCGGCACCGAGCGGCGACGACTCGAAGGCGTACGCGGCCAGCGGGAAGCTGGTGGTGAGACGTTCGTCGGCGGTCACCCGTCGGATGGTCATCCGCCCATCCCAACCGGTGCCGGCATCCGCCGCAACCCGATTGGGCGCAGGTCAGCGGGTCGTGACGTCGGAGACCACTACCGTGACGTTGTCCGGGGCGCCGGCGTGGTGGGCGAGCTTCACCAACTGCTCGCCACACTGCTGGCGGTCGACGTACATGCCCAGCGTCGCCGCGATCGCCTCGTCCTCGACGTAGTCGGAGAGCCCGTCGCTGCACAGCAGCAGCCGGTCGCCGGGAACGACGGTGAGCACGCCGACCGCTGGTGGGGTGTCGGCACCCTGCACGGCCCGGGTCACCAGGGACCGCTGCGGATGGTGCCGAGCCTGCTCAGGGGAGAGCGTGCCCTGGTCGACGAGCGCCTGGACGAAGGTGTCGTCCCGGGTGAGCTGGGTCAGCTCCCCTTCGCGCAGCAGGTAACAGCGGGAGTCGCCGACCTGGGCCAGCACCAGCGTGTCGCCGGCCAGCAGCGCCGCGGTGAGCGTGGTGCCCATCCCCTCCCGGGCCGGGTCGACGGTGATGGCGGCGTGGATGCGCTGGTTGGCGGTGCTGACCACGGCACGCAGGGCGTCGGCGGCCCCGTCGGGGTCGGTGGGCGGGGCCAGCTCGTCCAGGATCCGGATCACGATCTCGCTCGCCACCTCACCCGCGGGCAGCCCGCCCATGCCGTCGGCGACGGCGATCAGGCGGTCACCGGCGAGGGCGGAGTCCTCGTTGTTGGTGCGAACCAGACCGATGTCGTTGAGGATGACCGAGCGGAGGATCAGCGTCATGGGGTCAAGCTTGCCAAGAACACCCCGCCTTCGTCTCTACGCACTACTGCGTAGGGTTGAGAAATGATGCCGGTGTCCATGGTTGGGCGCGTTGGCGAGCTCGCCGAGCTCGACCGGGCCTGGTCCGCCGTGGCGTCGCTGCGCCGCTCGGCGCCGACCGTCGCGGTGCTCACCGGCGTGGCGGGGGTGGGCAAGAGTCTGCTGGTCGCGGCCGCCGTGGACGCCTTCACCCCACGTCCCGCGCTGATCCTCTCCGGCGCCGCCCGGGTGCACGGCCCGGCCCCGTACGACTGGTTGGCGGCGGTGCTCACCGGTCGGGACACCAGCCGGCTCGGCCTGCCGTCGGACGCGCTGGCCTGGCTGGCCCAGCAGCCCACCGCACCCCGCGAGCGGTACGCGCCGGGCACCCTGCTGCGCCTCGCCGTGCGGACCGTCCAGTTGCTGGTCGGCGCCGGCCCGGCCGTGCTGGTCGTGGACGACCTCCACGCGCTCGACCCGGCCAGCGTCAATCTGGTCGGTGAGCTGGCCACCGTGGCCGACCTGCCGGCTCTGCTGGTGGTGGCGAGCCGACCGCCGGCCGACGCGGTGGCACCGGAGCTCACCCGCCGCGCGCTCGCCCGGCTCAGCGGCGTCCGCGGCGCCGTCCGCCAGCACCTCGGCCCGCTGCGCCCGGCCGAGGTCGCCGAGGTCCTGACCCAGGTGTACGCGGACAGCAACCCTTCGCGTCGGCTGGTCGCCTCGGTGTGGCGGTGCACCGGCGGCAACCCCTACGCGCTGACCGAGCTGCTGGCGGCGCACGCGGGGGAGGGGCCGGACGCGCTGCTCCGGCGGCTGCCCGGCCCGCGCCAGGCGGCAGCACCGGTCGATCCGGCGTCGGCGCTCGCCCCGCTCGCGCCGGTCGACGTGCCGTCCGACGTGCCGTTCGACGTGCCGCTCGACCCGGAGTTGACCGCCCGGGAGGTCGAGGTGCTGGGCTGCCTGGTCGCCGGCATGTCCAACAAGCAGGTCGCGAAGGCGCTCGGCATCTCGGTACGCACGGTCACCGTGCACGTGTCCAACCTGCTGCGCAAGACCGGCTCGGTGTCGCGTACCGAGGTGGCGCTCTGGGCGGTCCGACGCCGGCTGCCGGTGCCGACCCCGGTCGACGGCTGAGCCACCCTCGGCCGGTCTCGCGTCGGGCGGCCTTGGGCTCAGCGGCGCGGGTAGCGCAGCAGCAGGCTCGCGGCGACCTCCTCGTCGCCGACGGCCGTGTAGCTGTGTGGCACGTCGGAGACCCAGCGGAGGTGCCCGCCGGCCGGCACGGTCAGCGGCGCCTCGGCCGGGCCGGCGCGCAGCACGCCGGCGAAGACTGTGACGTGTTCGGTGACCCCCGGCTGGTGCGCGGGGGAGAGCTGCCCCGGGCCGGGCGCGACGCGCATCCGGTACAGCTCGTAGGTGGCGTCGGTGTCGGTGAACACCTCCAGCAGGGTGGCGGTGACCGCGGTGCCGTGCACGGTGGCTGCGGCGGCCGGCTCGGCCAGCACGGCGGTCAGCGGCACCCCGAGCTGTGCGGTGACCGCCCAGAGCGTCTCCAGGGTCGGGTTGCGGGTGCCGTGCTCCAGGCCGGAGAGGGTGGCCTTTCCGATGCCGGCGAGGCGGGCCAGTGTGGACAGCGAGATGCCCCGCTCCTCGCGCAGGGCACGGACCCGCCGGCCGACGATGGCGGGATCCACGTCGAGGCCCGGACGGCGGGCTGGTGGTGGGTGCGGCATCCGGCTATCGTGCTACACGCTGTCGTTCCGTAAACGGAACAGGAGGGGTGGGATGGCCGGTCGGGCTCAACCGTTGCTGGCCGGCGGGGTGGCTGCGCTGGTCGGCTTCGCCAGCTCGTTCACCGTCGTGCTGGCCGGGTTCCGCGCGGTGGGCGCGTCGGACGCGCAGGCGGCCTCCGGCCTGCTGGCCCTCTGCGTGGCGTGCGGGCTCGCTGCCGCCTGGCTGGGCTGGCGGCACCGGATACCGATGAGCGTGGCGTGGTCGACCCCGGGCGCGGCGCTGCTGGTGGCGACGGGGCCGCCGCCGGGCGGGTGGCCGGTCGCGGTGGGCGCGTTCCTCGTCGCCGGCCTGCTGATCGTCGCGGCCGGGTTGTTTCCGCCCCTCGGCCGGGCGGTTGCCGCCATCCCCAAGCCGGTGGCCGGCGCGATGCTCGCCGGTGTGCTGCTGCCGCTCTGCACCGCTCCGTTCCGCGCGCTGGTCGAGCTGCCCACGGTGGCCGGCCCGGTGGTGGTCGGCTGGCTGCTGCTGCACCGGTTCGCCCGCCGCTGGGCGGTGCCGGGCGCGCTGCTGGTGGCGGTGGCGGCGATCGCGCTGACCGCACCGCCGGCCGGTCTGACCGGGGTCACGCTCATCCCGTCGGTAACCCTCACCGCGCCGGCCTGGAACGCGTCCGCGCTGGTCGGGCTCGCCCTCCCGCTGTTCCTGGTCACCATGGCCGCGCAGAACGTACCCGGCATGGCGGTGCTGGTCGGCTACGGCTACCGACCGCCGTTCGGCGCCGCGCTGCGGGCCACCGGGCTGGCCAGCCTGCTGGCCGCACCGGCCGGCGGGCACGGCGTGAACCTCGCGGCGATCACGGCCGCGCTCGCCGCCGCCCCCGACGCGCATCCGGACCCCGAGCGCCGGTGGATCGCCTCGGTCACCGCCGGCATCGGGTTGGCCCTGCTCGGGCTGGGCGCCGGCGTGGCCACCGCGCTGGTCGCGGTCGCCCCGCCGATCCTCATCGAGGCGGTCGCCGGGCTGGCCCTGCTCGGCGCGCTCGGCACCGCGCTCGCCTCGGCGGTGGCCTCGGCGGTGGCCGAGCCAGCGACGCGGGAGGCCGCCGTGGTCACCTTCGTGGTGACCGCCTCCGGGGTGACGCTGATCGGCGTGGGCGGCGCGTTCTGGGGCCTGGTCGCCGGCTGCCTGATGCTGCTGCTCTTCCACCGCCGCCGCCCCGCCGAGCCCACCTCGCCCACTGCGCCCGAGTCCGCCGCGCCCGCCGCGCCCAGCGAGCCTGCCGCTCCCACCGAGCCCGCCGCGACTGCGGCCCCGGAGAGATCCACACGAGATCGGCGAAGTGGGGCTGTCCCCGTCAACCGGACACCGCAACACCACTGATCCACTCCGGATCGCCGACATGGCGGTATCCAAGCTCCGAGACACCCCCACATCGCCGACATGGAGTCGATCACCGGCCCGGCTCGGCGCGGCGCGGCTCGGCCCGGGCCCGGCGCGGCGCGGCTCGGCCCGGCGCGGCGCGGCGCGGCGCGGCCCGGCGCGGCCCGGCTCGGCTCGGCGGGGGCCTGCGGGGGGTGGTGGGCTACTCCTCGGGCGGGAGGTCGGCCACGCCGACCGTGAGGCGTACCCGGCCGTCCGCGACGGTGGCGATCCGGTCGGCCGGGACGTACACGGCGCCGACCTGGGTCGACTCCGTGGAGACCTTCAGGTAACCGCTGTGCAGCAGTCGCGCCGCCAGGTCGGCCGGAACGTCCGGCTCCTCCACGGCGGTCGCCTCGATCAACTCGTTCAGGCTGCCGCCCGGGTCGGCGGGCGTGCCGTGGGGGTCGGTGGTCGGCGACTGCACGGTCACCGCGTTCGGGTCACCCCGCTGGACGAGGTCCACGGTGCCGACCTCGGTGCCGGCGACGTCGATCACCGGCATTCCGGTGGTGATCCGCGAGATGGTCGCCTGCTGCTCGTCCTGCTGGTCCATCTCTTCGCGGTTCCCGGCGTGATACGCCGCTAAACGCCGTCGCCGCCCCCGCCGCCCGGCCGGCCGGCCCGGCAGCCCGCAGCGGCTGTCCGACCGGCAGTGGCTGTCTGACCGGCAGTGGCTGTCTGACCGGCAGTGGCTGCCCGACCGGCAGCGGGGGCACGAGGGGCCGATCGGTCCGTAGAGCGTGATGTCTCTGCGACATAAATATGTCGCAGAGACATCACTGCCGAACGCGGTACCGCCTCCGGAGCCTGGAGCAGCCGTGGCGGTGCCGTTCAGTTGTTCGGGAGGGTCCAGCCGCCGGGCGGACGCGGGGACAACTCCCGCCAGGTGTCCGGGCCGTCGAGCAGCGCCCGGACAGTCTCCTCGGCCTCGTCCGCACTGCCGTACTCGTAGAACTTGGAGATGCCCTCGGCGCCGCCGGCCCGCTGCTCGACGTGCCACCGGTCGGCGTCCACCCGCAGGAAGACGTCCCGCCGGGCCAGCCGCCCCCATTTCCCGTTCCACCAGTGCTTTCGCTGCTCCATGGCGGGACTCTATCGAACACACGTACGAGAAGATGCGGCCCCTGCGGGATTCCCGCAGGGGCCGATGTGCATCCGTTCGCGGTCAGCGCGGCGCCGGCGGCTCGGTGCGGCGGCCCAGCACGTCGTCCAGTGCCCCGCGCTGCTGGCCCGGCGTGGTGTGGCCGGCGGAGACCAGCGCGTCCCGAATCTCGGTGAGCAGCTTGACCTCCTCGCTCGGCGCGGCCGGCGGCGGCTCCTCGCCGCGCTTGCGCCGCTCGGCGAGCCGGTTCATCGGGTAGACGACCAGGAAGTAGAGGGCCGCTGCGGTGAGCAGGAAGGTGATCACCGCGTTGACGAAGCTGATCCAGTCGAACGCGACGCCGCGGATCGTCCAGGCGGCACCCTCGAGGCCGTTGTCCTTGCCGGTGATCAACAGCACGAACAGCGCGATCAACGGCTTGAGGAACGCGTTGGTCAGCGACGTGACCACTGTCGTGAACGCGGCGCCGATGACGACACCGACCGCCAGGTCGACGACGTTGCCGCGCATGATGAAGTCTTTGAAGCCCTTGAGCATCCGTACTCCTGAGGTGTCCCGGTTTTCTGTCGCCGACAACCTATGCCCCTGCGGCGGGCTCCAGAAAAGCGCCGGCTTCGATCGCTGCCCGGCCCGGATCGCCGGCCCGGATCGCGTCGACCAGCCGGGTGTGGTCGACGTAACGCTCGGGGGTGAGGGCGTCCCCCATCGCCTGGGCGACGGTGCTGCGCAAGGCGGTGCCGACCGAGGCGTACAGCTCGGCGAGCATGGCGTTGTGCGCGGCGGCGACCACCACGGTGTGCAGGGCCGCGTCGGCCTCGACGAACGCGTCGACCCGGCCGCCGCGCCAGGCCGCCTCGCGTTCGGCGAGCGCGCCGTCGAGCGCCGCCAGGTCGGCTGGGGTACGCCGCAGCGCGGCGAGCCGGGCGGCCTCCACCTCGAAGGCGCGTCGCACCTCGATGACCTCGGTCATCCGGTCGTCGCCGAGTTGGCGGGCCACCACCGGCGCCAGTTCGTCGGTGGACACCACGTACGTGCCGGAGCCCTGCCGGCATTCCAACACCCCGGCGTGCTGGAGGGCGCGGACGGCCTCGCGGATCGTGTTGCGCCCGACGCCCAGCGCGGCGACCAACTGTGGCTCGGTGGGGATGCGACCGCCCACCGGCCACTCGCCGCCCAGGATCCGGGACCGGAGCTGCTCGATGGTCTGACGGACCCGGTGCCCGCGAGGCGGCACCGGTGGCGCTGCGGGGGAATCGACTGAGGGTGGCACTGGTTACATCACCGGTCCCGAATTCATCCCATGATTGTAGGTTAGAGGTCATGACCCCGCCACCTACCGCCGCTCCGGCGCTGCCCGCCCCCGTCGCCGTCGATCCCCCCAAGACGGGCGACACCCGCGCGGGCCGCCGGATCCACCCGGCGACCGGGGGCGCGCTCGTCCTGGTCGGGATGCTCTTGGTGGCGGTCAACCTGCGCGCCGCAGTCACCAGCCTCGGCGCCCTGCTCGACGAGATCCGCGACGGGCTGGGGCTGACCGGGGTCACCGCCGGCCTGGTCACCACCCTGCCGACCATCGCGTTCGCCGGCCTCGGCGCGCTCACCCCGTGGCTGGTCCGCCGGGTGGCGCCGGCCCGGGTGCTGGTCGTCGCCATGTTCGCCCTGGCCGCCGGTCAGGTGCTGCGGGTCCTCACCGACTCGACTTGGGTCTTCGTCCTCACCAGCGCGCTGGCGCTGTCCGGAATCGCGGTGGCGAACATCCTGCTGCCGATGCTGGTCAAGCAGCACTTCCCGCACCGCACCGGCCTGGTCACCGGGGCGTACACGATGGCGCTGACCGTGGGCACGACGGTGGCCGCGGCGACCGCGGTGCCGATCGCGCACGCCTTCGGGTCGTGGCGGGCCGGGCTGGGAATCTGGGCCGCGCTCGCCGCGGTGGCCGTACTCCCGTGGGTGCCGCTGGCGCTGCGAGCCCGAGCGAGCGCGCGGCGGGCGACCCCGACGGCGACCCCCACCGTGCCGTCCCGGATCCGGCCGGCGCGGACCCGGCTGGGCTGGGCGATGGCCATCTACTTCGGGGCACAGTCACTGAGCGGGTACGCGATCATGGGCTGGCTGGCCCAGCTGTTCCGGGACGCCGGCTACCAGCCGGAGTCGGCCGGGCTGCTGCTCGCCGGGGTGACCGCGCTCGGCGTGCCGATCGCGCTGCTGATGCCCACCGTGGCCGGCCGGCTGGCCACCCTGCGCCCGCTGGTGCTCGGGCTGACCGCCGCGTCGACGCTGGGCTACCTCGGGCTGGCGGTCGCCCCGCACGGCGCCGCGCTGCTCTGGGTGGCCCTGCTGGCGATCGGCCAGGGGGCGTTCCCGCTGATCCTGACCGCCATCGGCCTGCGCTCCCGCACCGCCGAGGGCACCGTCGCGCTCTCCGCGTTCGCGCAGAGCACCGGGTACGTGATCGCCGCCCTCGGCCCGCTGATGGTCGGCATCCTCTACGAGGTCACCGGCGGCTGGACGGCGCCGATCGGGTTCCTGCTGGGCGCCCTCGCCGTGCAGACGGCAGCGGGCATGGCGATCGCCCGTCCCCGCTACGTCGAGGACGAGTGAGCAGCGGCAGCGGTCAGGAGGAGGCGGGCGTCGGTTCGCCGGCGACTGCCTCATCCACCGTCGGGTAGGTGTGCAGCACCTCGACCAGCCCGCTCACCTCGAGGATGCGCAGCACACCCCGCTGGGGTGCGGCCAGCCGCACCACGCCACCGGCCTCGTCGCAGCTGTTCTTGGCGCGAACGAAGACCGACAGACCGGTCGAGTCGCAGAACGAGACATCCGCCAGGTCGAACACCAGCCGGCTACGGCCCTTGTCGAGCAGGTCGGTGATCTGGTCCTGCAACTGCGGTGCGGTTGCCATGTCCAGTTCGCCCGCGACCGACACGACGACCACGTCGCCGCGTTGTTCCGTGTGCACTGTCAAGGACATACGCCAGAACCTCCTGTTATCGGGGGAACGGTATCCCACGACCGGGGTCGTACGCAGATCGGGAGCCAGGATCCGGTGGCCGTCATCATTCCGTTGCTACGCAGCAAGTAGCTTGACGGCCCCCGGTGATAGAGTCCGGCCGGTCCAGGTCAAGGGGGTTTCGCAATGGCGTTGAACGCCGAGGAAAGTGGTCGGCTCGCCGCGCTGCTCGGCGGGCACGCCGAGCGGGTCACGCAGCGGTGGACCGAGATCATTGCCGGTTCGCTGCGCGGTCGGCTGAGTCAGGCCGAGCTGCGCCGGCAGGTGCAGGATCTGCACCACGCCATCGTCACCACCGGTGAGCAGGGCGCCATCGACCTGTCCGCCGACAACACTGCCGAACTGCGCGCCGCGCTCTCCGAGCTGTCCCATGGCAGGGCCCGGCAGGGGTTCTCCGCCACCGAGACCGCGATCAGCGTCTTCGCGCTCAAGGACGTGCTGGCCCGGCTCATCGAGGAGGCCGGCGGCGACGACAAGTTGCGCGACTACGTCGCCTTCTCCGGGCTGGTCGACGAGATGGGCCTGTTCACCTTCGAGAGCTTCGTCCGCACCCGGGAGAGCCTGATCGCCGATCAGGCCGAGCAGTTGCTCGAACTCTCCACGCCGGTGGTCAAGCTCTGGGAGGGCGTGGTCGCCGTCCCGCTGGTCGGCACCCTGGACTCCGCCCGCGCCCAGGTGGTGATGGAGCGCCTGTTGCAGACCCTGGTCGACACGGGCTCCCCGTACGCGATCATCGACATCACCGGCGTCCCGGCGGTGGACACCCAGGTCGCCCAGCACATCCTGAAGACCGTGGTGGCCGCCCGCCTGATGGGCGCCGACTGCATCATCTCCGGCATCCGCCCGCAGATCGCGCAGACCATTGTCGCCCTCGGCATCGAGTTCGGGGACATCGCCACCAAGGCGAGCCTCGCCGACGCGCTGCGCCACGTGCTGCGGCTCAACGGGGTGGAGACCGCCCGCCGTCAGTCACGCCGGGACGCCTGATGGAACGCGTGCCGATCCTCAAGATCGGCGACATCCTGCTGGTCTCCATCCAGCTCGACATGTCCGACCAGACGGCGGTCCAGCTCCAGGAGGATCTCGCCGAGCGGATCGTGGCCACCGGCTGCCACGGCGTCATCATCGACATCACCGCGCTGGACATCGTCGACTCCTTCGTCGGGCGGATGCTCTCCACCATCGCGTCGATCTCCAAGGTGCTCGACGCGGAGACGGTGGTGGTCGGGATGCGCCCAGCCGTCGCCATCACCCTGGTCGAGCTGGGGCTGTCGTTGAACGGCATCCGTACCGCTCTGAACGTCGAGCGGGGCATGGAGCTGATCGCGGCGACTCGCGGCGATGAGCTAGACGACCAGCTTGACGACGACCCGGACGCCGAGACGGCCCGGCTGTGACCGCGGGCATCGACGTGGGCCACCCGCAGGCGCAGTCGATCCAGGGCGATGAGGACGTGGTCCGCGTCCGACAGTTGGTCCGCGCCGTGGCGGTGGCGGTCAAGCTGTCCCTGGTCGACCAGACCAAGGTGGTCACCGCGGCGAGCGAGCTGGCCCGCAACACCCTGGTGTACGGCGGTGGTGGCTCCGTCGAGGTGACCATCGTGGACAACGGCCGACGTAAGGGCGTACGGATCGTCTTCGCCGACTCCGGGCCCGGCATCGCCGATCTCGACCTGGCCTTGACCGACGGCTACACCACTGGCGGCGGCCTCGGCCTCGGGCTCAGCGGGTCTCGACGGCTGGTTGACGATTTCGAGATCGAGACGTCTCCGGAAACCGGCACGCGCATCACGGTCACCAAGTGGTCCCGGTGAACGGGGACCCGATCACCGACAGCGGCCTCTGGTTCCGGGTGGAGGCCAGCAGCACGGCCAGCGCCGTACGCCGTGCCGCCGAACGCCTGGGCGCACAGCTGGAGATGGCTCCGGCGCGCATCGCCGACCTGGCCATCGTCGCGGCCGAGCTGACCAGCAACCTCGTCAAGCACGCCGACGAGGGCACCCTGCTGCTCCGGCCGGTGCGCCGTGCCGGAGAGGCCGGCGTGGAGTTGGTGGCCATCGACTCCGGGCCCGGCATGGCCGACCTGACCGTCTCGTCCCGGGACGGGCACTCCACCACCGGCACGCTCGGCATCGGCCTCGGCGCCATCGTCCGGCAGGCCAGCTGGTTCGACGCGTACTCCCTGCCGGGTCGGGGCACCGTCCTCGCCGTGCAGGTCTGGCCGGCGGCGCCGGCCCGACCGTCCTGGGCCGGCGCTCTCACCCGGCCGCTGACCGGCGAGACGGTCAGTGGCGACGGGTACGCCGTCCGGGTCGCCGACGGGCGGCATCAGGTGCTGGTCAGCGACGGCCTCGGGCACGGTCCGCTGGCCGCGGCCGCGACCGAGGCGGCGCTCGCCGCGTTCCGTGACGCGCCGGCCAGTCCACCCGCGGCGGTGGTCAGCCACCTGCACCAATCCATGTCGTACACCCGAGGCGCGGCGCTGGCGGTGGCTGAGTTGGTGCCCGAGGAGGGCGTGCTGCACTACGCCGGCCTGGGCAACATCGCCGGGATGGTCGTCGAGGGCAACGGTCAGCGTCGTGGGCTGGTGTCGCTGCCCGGTATCGCCGGGCACCAACGCCCCACGGTCCGGGGCTACGACTATCCGTTCGGTCCCGGCGCGCTGCTGGTGATGCACAGCGACGGCGTGGTCGACCGCTGGCGGATGACCGACTACCCCGATATCGCCGAACGGTCCCCGCTCGTGGTGGCGGCGACCCTGCTGCGCGACGCCGGAGTACGCCGTGACGACGCCTGCGTTCTGGTCGCGAGGTCCTGGACATGAGCGGGGCGTCGGCCGGGCTGCCGCTGTTGCAGATGACGCTGCGGGTCGAGCAGGACATCTTCGTGATCCGTCAGCGGGGCCGGGAGGTCGCCGCGGTGGTGGGTCTGGAACACCAGGACCAGGTCCGGATCGCCACCGCGCTCAGCGAGGTCGCCCGGGACCTGCTCCGCGCGTGCGGTGGCGCGGACGTGTCCTTCGACATCGACGCCGGCGCCGACGGCCGGTTCCACCTGCGCGCCGACCTCGCCCCGGTGACCCCCCTGCCCGACGGCAGATACGAGCCGCAGTCCGGTGCGGTGTCCCGACTGGTCGACAGACTGAGCGCGGCGACCGTCGAGGGGGTTACGGTCGTGAGGATGTCCCGACGAGTCCCGGCCAACGCGCCGACGCCGACCCCGGAGCGCCTCGCCGAGTTCCGTGCTGAACTCGGTCTGAGCGCGCCGAGTAGCGCGCTGGACGAGCTGACCGTGCAGAACGGGCAGCTCATCGCGGCTCTCGACGAGGTACGCAGCCAGCGCGACGAGCTGGCCGTCCTGAACGACGAGCTGGCGGAGACCAACCGCGGCGTGCTGGCGCTCTACAACCAGCTCACCGAGGAGCTGGAGGAGACCAACCGGGGAGTCGTCGCCCTCTATGCCGAGCTGGACGAGAAGTCGGCCCAGCTGCGCGCGGCGAGCGAGTCGAAGAGCCGGTTCCTGGCGAACGTGAGCCATGAGCTGCGCGCCCCGGTCACCGCGATCATCGGGTTGGGGCGGCTGCTCTCCGACTCCGCCTCCGACCCGCTCACCGCCGAGCAGGCCCGTCAGGTCGGTCTGATCCGTTCCTCGGCGGCCGACCTGCTCGGGCTGGTCAACGAGCTGCTGGATCTGGCCAAGGCGGAGTCCGGCCGGATCGAGCCCGATTGGGCGGACATCGATCTGCGCCCGGTCTTCGGTCAACTGCGCGGTACTCTGCGCGCGCTGGCCACCAGGCCAGAGGTCGAGTTGGTGGTGGAGGAGCCGGTCGCGCCAGCCGTCCTGCGTACCGACGAGGTGCTGCTCGGCCAGGTGCTGCGCAACCTGCTGCACAACGGGCTGAAGTTCACCGAGCGCGGCGAGGTGCGGCTGCGCGCCCAGCGGCGTGACGACCGGTGGATCTTCGAGGTCAGCGACACCGGCCCGGGCATCGCCCCCGAGCTGCACGATCGGATCTTCGAGGAGTTCTACCAGGTGCCGGGCGCCACCCGGGTCGGCGGCACCGGCCTCGGCCTGCCGTACGCCCGGCGGTTGGCGACCCTGCTCGGGGGGACGCTTGAGCTGACCAGCGAACCGGGCCGGGGCAGCACCTTCACGGTTTCGCTCCCCACCGGCGGAGTGTGACGGTGGACGGCGGGCCGGCGACCGTCCTGGTGGTCGATGACAGCCGTACCAAGCGGTACCTGCTCGTCAGCTGGCTGACCCGGGCCGGGTTCACCGTGCTGGAGGCGGAGAACGGCGGGGACGCGCTCGCCCGGGTCGACACGGACCGGATCGACCTGGTGGTGCTCGACGTACGGCTGCCCGACCTGAGCGGCTACGAGGTGTGCGAGCGGATCAAGGCTGCGCATCCCGCGATGCCGGTGATCCACGTGTCCGCGCACGCCGTGGACGTGGCCGACCGCGCCCAGGGGTTGACCCGAGGCGCGGACGCCTACCTCACCGAGCCGATCGAGCCGGAAGAGCTGATCGCCACCACCCGCGCGGTGCTGCGCTACTACCGGGCCCGGCAGCGCGCCGAACTGCTCGCCGAGCGGCTGCTCGGGCTCGCCGACACGACCGTGGCGGTGCACGCCGCGCCGAACTTCACGCGGCTGCTCGAAGTCGCAGCGGCGGGCGCTGCGGAGATCTTCAAGAGCCCGGCGGCGGTGATCGCCGAGACGTTCGACGGCGACTGCCTCGCCGGGATCTGCGCCGGCCCGGGTGCTGAGGCGGCGGTCGTGCCGTGGGTCGTTGACGACACCGGGGTCCGGACCGGCGCCACGGTCCGGGTGGAGGCTCCGACGAACTGGGCGCTGCTCGACTGGCCGGCCGACGACTCGGTGACGGTGGCCGCTGCCCGGCTGCGGGAGGACCGCGCCCCGCTGTACGTGGTGGTCCCGACCGCCACCCAGACCGCCCGGACCCCGGTGCTCGTGCAGCTCGCCCAGGCGGTGGCGGCGGCGGTGGAGGCCCAGCGCTCGTTCGACGAGGAGCACCGCATCGCCGTCACTCTCCAACGCAGCCTGCTCCCGCGCCGGCTGCCCGAGGTGGCCGGGCTGGATCTCGCGGTGCGTTACGAGCCGGCGAGCGCGCAGACCGAGGTGGGCGGTGACTTCTACGAGCTGGTGATGCTCGACGGGCATCTCCTGCTGGCGATCGGCGATGTGGCAGGCCACTCGCTGCACGCGGCCACCGTGATGGCCGAGCTGCGGCACGCCGTGCGGGCGTACGCGGTCGAGGGGCACCAGCCCGGCGAGATCCTGCACCGGGTCAACGAGTTGATGCGGACCCTGTTGCCGAACGAGCTGGCCACGCTCTGCGTGCTGCTGCTGCACCCGCCGACCGGGCGGGTCCGGCTGGCCAGCGCCGGCCATCTGCCGCCGGTGCTCACCATGGACGGCAAGATCGAGTTCGTGCAGCACTCGGCGCCGCTGCTCGGCGTCCGCGCGCCCCGCCCGGCCGACCTGGAGTTCGTGCTGCCCGCCGGGGCCACGCTGGTGTTCTACACCGACGGGTTGATCGAGCGCCGGGACGCCACCATCGACGAGGGGATGGCCGCGCTCGCCGCGGTGGTGGGCACGGTGGACGAGGATCTGGACCGGTTCTGTGGCCGGCTGCTGGCGGAGCTCGCCCCGACGAAGATCCACGACGACGTGGCAGTGGTCGTCCTGCGCCGCCGCTGAGTCGACGCCACTGGACCGACCGGGCGTACGCGGCAAGTGACACGCCGGCCGCCCGCTCGACGGCGCTGAAGCCGGTGGCGGTGGTCGACGGCCCGCAAGATGGGCGTCCTCGCCGACCCGACGCCCACCGCCGCCGCCGCGCCCAACCTGCACCCCCACCGGGCCCGGACCAACCACACCCCACCTGGCCCACCCAGCCCAACCTCCACCCCACCACCCACCTTTTTCGAGTGATCATGAAGTTATTGCCCGCCGCATCGGCGCGTCGCGGCAATAGCTTCATGATCACCGGGGGTCAGGGGGTGAGGGCCGGGGGTGGGTGGGGGTGGTTGACAGGGGTATTCGCTGAGTGAATAGTGGTTGGGGTGTCGACGCCCCACGTTCTGCTCGGGTTGCTCGCCGGGGGCAGTCGGCACGGATACGAGCTCAAGCGGGCGCACGACGAGCGGCTGCCCCGGGCTCGGCCGCTGGCCTTCGGGCAGGTCTACGCGACGCTTGGCCGTCTCGAACGCGACGGCCTGGTCGCCGCCGCCGGCCAGGACCGGGCGTCCGGTCCGGACCGCACGGCGTACGCGTTGACCGGCGAGGGGCGGTCCACCCTGGATGTCTGGCTCTCCACCGTGGAGACCCCGATGCCGTACGTGGCCAGCACGCTCTTCACCAAGGTCATGGTGGCGCTGCTGGTCGCCGACGTCGACGTGGCCCGGTCGTACCTGATCGCCCAGCGCTCCGCGCACACCGCCCGGCTGCGTGAGCTGACCTCGGTCAAGACCGACCCGGCCGCCACCCTCAGCGACGTGATCGCCGTCGACTTCGCCATCGCCCACCTCGACGCGGACCTGCGGTGGTTGCACACCACCCTGGGCCGGGTCGCCGACTGGCACCGGGAGGTGCATCCGTGACGCAGCTCCAGGCTCGCGGCGTGGTTCGCTCGTACGGCCCATCGCCCGCCCTGCGTGGCGTGACACTCGACGTGGCCGAGGGCGAGATCGTCGCGGTCACCGGTCCGAGTGGTTGCGGCAAGTCGACCCTGTTGCACTGCCTGGCGGGGATCCTCCGGCCGGACGCGGGCGAGGTCACCTGGCGCGGCCAACGGATCGACACCTGGTCGGAGGCGGACCGGTCCCGGTTGCGCCGCACCGAGTTCGGGGTGTTGTTCCAGTTCGGTCAGCTGGTCGCCGAGTTGACCGCTGCCGAGAACGTCGGACTTCCGCTGCTCCTCGCCGGCACGGGGCGGCGAGAGGCGCGGACGGCGGCACTCACCTGGCTGGAGCGGTTCGGCGTGGCCGATCTGGCTGAGCTCCGGCCAGGTGAGATGTCCGGTGGTCAGCAGCAGCGCTGCGCAACCGCACGGGCGCTGGTCACCGAGCCTCAGGTGCTCTTCGCCGACGAGCCGACCGGCGCGCTGGACACGCTCACCGGTGAGCAGGTGCTCACCCAGTTGGTCCGGCTCGCCCGCGAGCAACGCACCTCCGTCGTGCTGGTCACCCATGAGCCGCGGATCGCCGCGTACGCCGATCGGGAGATCGTGCTGCGCGACGGCCTGGTGGACCACACCGGTCTGGGCCTCGACCTGCCGGTGGTCGGCGGCCAGCGGTGAGGCCTGCGACGCTGGTCCGGCTGGCGCTGGCGGGAAATCGCACCGACACGACCCGGGTGGTGCTCACCGCTCTCAGTGCTCTGCTGGCGACCCTGGCCGGGCTGGCGGCGCTCACCGTGCTGGCCATCCCGAAACCCGCCGGTGACGCCTACGTGCAGTCCGAGCAGTACCGCAACGCGTTGCTGCGGGAGCCGGGGCTGCGCGGTGGGACGGTGTTCGCGCTGCTCATGCTGGCCATTCCGGTGCTGGCGCTGGCCGGCCAGTGTGCCCGGCTCGGCGCACCGGCCCGGGACCGGCGGCTGGCCGCGCTCCGGCTGGCTGGCGCCACCCCGGGTCAGGTGACGCGCCTGGCAGTGCTGGAGACCGGCCTGGCGAGCCTGCTCGGCACACTCGCCGGGTTGGGTGTCTATCTCGGCGGCCGGGAGGTGCTGCACCGGCCGGACGCGCAGGGCCGGTTGGCCCTGCCCACCGATGTGCTGCCGTCGACCGGCCCGCTGGTCGCGGTGGTGCTGGGCCTGCCGGTGATCGCGGCACTGGCGACGGCCCTGATGCTGCGTGCGGTCACCACCAGCCCGCTCGGGGTGAGCCGCAAGGTCGCCCGGGTGCGTGGTCCGCGTCCGTGGGCGGGACTGCTGATCGGGCTGGGGGTGCTCTCCTTCGCCGCGGTCCCTCCCGTGGCGTACCGCTTCAGCGGCAACGAGCTGCTGCTGCGCTGGCTGGTACCGCTGCTGTACACGGCGGGCGGCCTGGTGGCGATGGTCGGGGTGGTGATCGGCACGGGCTGGATCTCGTACACCTGCGGGCGGTTGCTGCGTCAGCACGCCCGCCGCGCACCGGCGCTGCTCGCGGCGGGACGGCTGATGGCCGACCCGTGGGCGGGCAGCCGTACGCTCGCGGCGCTGCTGTCCGCCGTGATCTTCGGGGCCGGCGCGGCAGCGCTGCGCGCCTACTTCGTCGCCCGGGACACGCTCGAACGGGAGCAGAACCTGCGCGCCGGCGTGGACGAGGGCTCCGACCCGTTCTACCTGTCGACCATGGATCTGGTCGACGCCGCGGTGGCGGTGGCGGTGCTGATCGCGGCCGGCGGGCTGGTCGTCGCACTGGTCGAGGGCATCGTCGCCCGTCGACGGGCCTACACCGCGCTGGTCGCCACCGGGGTGCCCCGCAGCACGCTGAGCCGCTCCGTGGCCTGGCAGGCCCTCGCGCCGGCGGTGCCGGCGATCCTGCTCGCGCTCAGCGTGGGAGCGATGGTCGGCCGAGGGTCCTTTCCGACGGTGGCGAGCGGAGACTCGTCGGCGGAGGTCTGCGAGGCCACGGCGGCGCTCTGCAGCGATCCGGCCACCCGTGGGCAGTACACCCGGGTGGTGCACACCGCCGGTGTCGAGCGCGCTGTCGCCGTACCCCTGGAGCACCTGGCCTGGCTCGGTGCCGGCGCGTTGGCGGCGGTGCTGGTGACGGTCGGTGTCGGCCTGCTCTTCCTGCGCGTGAGCATCGCGGTGGACGAGCTGCGCACGACGTGAGCCGAGGCGACCCGGGCGGTCAAGTCGAGAGCAGGCCGGCGGAGAGCGCGACAAGCGTGCCGACGACGGCCGAGCAGCAGCAGACCAGGAGGCCGGCTACCACCGCGAGGATCAGCCACACCCGGCGGTCACGGGCCACGGCCGCGATGGTCGGCCTGCGGACCTCCTCGGCCGGTCCGTCGTCGCCCTGCGTAACCCCGGTCACCCTGGCAGTCTAGGCCCGACCTGCCGGCGTGATCGCGCTCGATCCTGGATGCGGTGGGCTCCCCGGGCCGTCGAGGGGCCCACTTCCACGATCGAGCGCGATCATCGCCTGGCGTGGCCGAGTCAGGCGCGGCCGATGCGGTCCAGGATCCAGGCGCTGACGAAGGCCTCCTCACGCCAGGAGTCGTAGCGGCCACTCGGGCCACCGTGCCCGGCGCCCATCTCGGTCTTGAGCAGGTAGTCGCCGGCCGGGGCGGTCGCCCGCAGCCGCGCGATCCACTTCGCCGGCTCGGAGTAGAGCACCCGCGTGTCGTTGAGGCTGGTCACCGCGAGGATCGCCGGATAGTCCACCGCGACAACGTTCTCGTACGGCGTGTAGGACTTCATGTACGCGTACACCTCGGGGTCGTCGAGGGGGTTGCCCCACTCCTCCCACTCGGTGACGGTCAGTGGCAGTGACGGGTCGAGGATCGAGGTGAGCGCGTCCACGAACGGCACCTGCGCGACGATCCCGGTGAACGCGTCAGGGGCGAGGTTGGCGACCGCGCCCATCAACAGACCGCCGGCCGAGGCGCCCCGGGCGACCAGCCGGTCACTGGCCGTCCAGCCGGCCTTGACCAGGTGTCGGGCGCACGCCACGAAGTCGGTGAAGGTGTTCTTCTTGGCCAGCAGCTTGCCCTGGTCGTACCAGCGTCGGCCCAGCTCGCCGCCGCCCCGCGTGTGCGCCACCGCGAAGATGACGCCCCGGTCCAGCAGGGACAGCCGGGACACCGAGAACCACGGGTCCATGCTGGCCTCGTACGAGCCGTAGCCGTACAGCACGCAGGGGGCCGAGCCGTCGCGGGGCGTACCGACCCGGCAGACCAGCGAGATCGGCACCCGGGTGCCGTCGTCGGCCAGCGCCCAGTCGCGGTGCTGCTCGTACTCGGCCGGGTCAAACGGCCGGCCGTCCGGGCCGGGCAGCACCGGCTTCTGCTTGCGCAGCACCATCTGCCGGGTCACCAGGTCGTAGTCGTAGATCGAGTCGGGGGTGACCAGCGAGGAGTAGCGCAGCCGGACCTGCCCGGTGCGGTACTCCGGGTTGGCGTCCAGCCCGACGCTGTAGAGCGGCTCGGGGAAGTCGATGTCGTACGCGTCGTCGCTGCCCACCGGCAACACCCGAAGCCCGGTGAGCCCCTCGGTGCGCAGGGACACCACCAGGTGGTTCGCGAACGCGTCGACGGCCTCCAGCCGGGTGCCCGGGGTGTGCTCGATCAGCGGCACCCAGTCGCCGGGTACGTCGGCCGAGGTGAACGCCAGCGCGAAGTCCTCCGCGCCGTCGTTGTGCAGGATCAGGAAGCGGTGGCCGTGGTGCTCCACCGCGTATTCGACGCCTTGGCGGCGGGGCGCGATCACGGCGGGCGCACCGGTCGGGTTGCCGGCCGGGATCACCAACACCTCGCTGGTGATCTTGCTGTGGATGTCGATCAGGATGAACTTCTCCGACCGGGTCAGCTCCACGCCCACCCAGAACCGCTCGTCGTCCTCCTGGTGGACCACGACGTCGTCAGCGGCAGCGGCGCCGATGGTGTGCCGCCAGACCCGGTTGGGCCGCCAGGCGTCGTCCACCGTCACGTAGAACAGCGCCGACGCGTCGGCCGACCAGGCGGTGCCGTAGAACGTGTCCGGCACCTCGTCCGGCAACAGCTCGCCGGTGCTCAGGTCCTTTACCCGCAGAGTGAACCGCTCGTCGCCGGAGAAGTCCGTCGAGTACGCCAGCCAGCGGCCGTCCGGGCTGACGTCGAACGCGCCGAGGGAGAAGAATTCGTGCCCCTCGGCGAGCTGGTTGCCGTCGAGCAGCACCTCCTCGCCGTCCAGGGGTACGCCGTCGACGCTGACCGGCGGCTCGGTCTCGCCGTCGCGGACCGCGCGCCGGCAGTGCACCTCGTACTGCTGGCCCTCGATCGTCCGGGTGTAGTACCAGTACCCGCCCTTGCAGGTCGGCACGGACAGGTCAGATTCCTGGGTGCGCTGCCGGGTCTCCTCGAACAGCTCCGCCCGGAGGGCGGCCAGGTGCGCGGTGCGCTCCTCGGTGTACGCGTTCTCAGCCGTCAGGTAGGCGATCGTCTCCGGGTCGTCCTTGGCGGCGAGCCAGGCGTACTCGTCGATGACGGTGTCGCCGTGGTGGGTGCGCTCGGCGGGCACCCGCTTCGCCGCGGGCGGGGCAGTCTCGGTGGTCACGGCGGCCACGTTACCGGCCGGCCGACGCCGCGCGGCGGACCAGCGGCATCTCGATCGTCATCACCACATCATTCGAACACATGTACGATAGCCGGCATGGCGGCAGCAGCGAGTTCCCTCGGCCGGTCCGGCGCTATCGAGATCACCCGGCGGTTGACGGCGATCTGCGGTCCGCCGTTCGCCCGGCTCGCCGGGCCGGCCGACGAGGTGGCCGGGCGGCCGGCTCGCTGGGTGGCCGTGCCGGGTGGGCCGCACGCCGCGGCCGAGGTGCTGCGGTTGGCCGCCGCGCACGACTTCGCGGTGGTGCCGCGAGGCGCCGGCACGAAGATCGACTGGGGTGCCACCCCCACGCAGGTCGACATCCTGCTCGACACCGGCCGGCTGGCGGGCATCGGTCACGAGCCGGTGGGCTCGCCGGTGGCCGAGGTGGGCGCGGGCACCCCGCTGCGGGCCGTGCAGGCCACTCTGGAACGCACCGGGCAGCGGCTCGCGATGGACGCCCCGTCACCCGGCGCGACTCTGGGCGGGGTGCTCGCCGCCGGTGAGGCCGGCCCGCTCCGGCACCGCCACGGCAGCCCCTGCGACCAGCTCATCGGGGTCCGCTATCTGGGTGCCGACGGTGAGCTGGTCAGCGCCGGTGGCGGTGCACCCGGGCTCGATCTGGCCCGGCTGCTCTGCGGCTCGCAGGGCGCGCTCGGCGTGCTGGTCTCGGCGAGCCTGCGGGTGCAGCCGGTGCCGGCCAGCCGGCTCTGGGTGTCCCGGCCGGTGTGGACCCCGCTGGAGGTGCACGACCTGGTCCGGATGATCCTCGCCGCCCGACTGGAGCCGGCGGCCATCGAGCTGGACCTGCCCGCCGGCGCACCCCGGCCGCGCACTCCGTACCCGCCCGGCCACCCGGCCGCGACCGCCCGGGAGCGCCATCCGTCGATGTCCGGGCGGTCCAGCGCCCCGCCCCGGGCGGGCAGCCTGGTGGTGCTGCTGGAGGGCGGCCCGGCCGACGTCACCGAGCGCGCCGAACGACTGGTCGGCCTGCTGCACGGGGAGGCGACTGTCACCCACTCCGCGCCGCCGTGGTGGCGCCGCTACCCGTTCGCGCCCGGCGACACGGCGTTGCGCCTGGAGGTGCCGATCACCGACCTGCACGCCGCCGTCTACGCGCTGCGCGACGCGGCCGGTTCCCCCGTGCCGGTGCGCGGCTCCGCCGGGCTGGGCGTGGTGCACGCGGCGCTGCCCGGCACGCTGGCCCCCGACCGGGTGGCGTCCATCCTGGCCGCCGTCCGTGGGGTGCTGCTGGCCCGGCAGGGCCGCTGCGTGGTGGTCTCCGCTCCCGCTGCGGTCCGGCAGGCCGTCGACCTGTGGGGCGAGCTGGCCGGCCTGGCCCGCCTGCACGCCGCGAAGGAGCACCTCGACCCGGGGCACCGCCTCGCCCCGGGCCGTCTCCCCGGCGGCGGGTGACCCAGCGCCGCCACGGCGAGCGCCAGCGGCTCGACGTCCGCCGGTCAGACCTTGTCGTTGCGGAGCACCAGCAGGGCGATGTCGTCCCGGGGTGGCTCGACCGAGAAGTTGATCGCGGCGGCGCGCAGTCGGGCGGCCACCACGTCGGCCGAGTACCCGGCCAGTGGCGCCGCGGCGTCGCGCAGCCGGTCGGTGCCGAACAGCTCCCGGCCACGCCGTCGCTCGGTGACCCCGTCGGTGTAGAAGATCAGCGAGTCGCCCGGGGCAAGCGTGATCTCCGCCGTCGGCGAGATGATCGTGTCGAGCAGGCCCAACGCCGTCCCCCCGGTGCCGACGAACCGGGCGCCGCCCGCGCCGGCCAGCAGCACCGGCCGGTCGTGCCCGGCCAGGTGCAGCGAGACGTCCAACTGGCCACCGTCGCCCACCCCGACCGCCGCGAGGGCCAGCGTGCAGTACCGGCCGCCGCCCCGCTCGACAAGCGTCTCGTTGAGCCGGGCCAGTGCCTCCGGCAGTGGCTTGCCGTCGCCGACCAGCACGCGGATCACGTCCCGGACGAGGCCGGTCACGGCGGCTGCCTGCACCCCCTTGCCCGAGACGTCCCCGATGACCACGAGCCAGCGCCCGTCGGGCAGCGGCACCACGTCGTAGAAGTCGCCGCCCACCTCCGCGTCGTCGCCGGTCGGGACGTACTCGGCGGCGAAGCCGATCCCGTCCACCACCGGCAGCACGGGCGGCAGCAGGGACTGCTGGAGCGCCTGCGCGACCCGCCGACGTTCGGCGTGGATCCGGGCGTTCTCGATGGCCAGCGCGGCGCGGCGGGCCACGTCCTCCAGCACGGCCATCTGGTCCGGGTCGTGCCGGTGTCGTTGGTGCCGGCCGACCGCCAGGGTGCCGAGCCGCTGACCGCGCACGATCAGCGGGACCGCGAAGCCCTCCATCGGCCCGCCGAGCGGGATCTGCGCCGCACCGCGGGACGCCCCGCGCAGTCGGGCCTGGATGGAATCCGGGCCGGTCTCCGCCAGCACCTTGTGCAGCTGCGGCAACGCCGACTCGTCGGCGTGACTGGCCGCCGCCAGCCGGAGCCGACCCCACTCGTCGGTGGTGTGCACCGCGCACCACTGGCCGAGCCGGGGCACCACGAGCTGCGGGATCAGCGCCATCGTCAGCTCGACGTCCAACGACTGCGCCAGCAGTTCGCTGACCTCGGCCAGGAATGTCAACCACGCCTGCCGGCGGACGTCGGCCCGGCGCAGCCGGTCGTTCTCCAGGTGCAGCGACAACCGCTCGGCGGTGAGCACCGCCAGCGGCCGGGCGTACGCCGACGGCGCCGTGTCCAGCTCCAGCTCACCGGCGTACGGGCGCTGCACGGTCAACGGCACCCGGAGCAGTTCGCTGCCGGGGCGGGGCTGTCGGCCGAAGCGGGCCAGCAGTTGTGGGCCCTGCCCGTCGCCCCGGTCCAGGCGGATCGTGCCGCCGGCCGCGCCCACCATCTCGGCGACCCGGCTGAGCAGGCTGGCGGCGAAGTCGGGCAGCGGATCGTCGGCGTGCACGTCGGGAGCGGTCTGCATGAGTTCGCTCATGGCACCGGCGCTCGGCGCGGAGTTGTCGGCGGCATCGGCCGTCGTCGACGTACCCCCGGAGCTGGCCTCGGCCGGCGCGTCGGCCCCGGGCCGGTCCAGCCGGAACCAGACGCCCTTGCCGGTGGGCAGGTACGTGGTGCCCCAGCGGCTGGCGAAGTGGTCGACCAGCAGCAGCCCTCGACCTCGCTCCGAGACCTCGTTGATCTCCGTTGCGTCGTTGCGGCTGCCGATGGTCAGCTCGTCGTCGCCGGAGCCGGGCGCGAAGTCGGAGACGGTCACGGACAGCCCGGCCTCGTCCGCGATGACCTCGATGTCCAGTTCGGTACGGGCGTGCTCGACGGCGTTGGTGGTCAGCTCGGTGGTGAGCAGCAGCGCCTCGTTGGCCAGTTCGTCCAGGTGCGCCTCGGTCAGCACCGAGCGGACGACGGCACGGGCGGCGGCGGGTGTACGGCGGTCAGCGGGCAGGCGGACACGCCGGACCGCCCCGTTCCGGGCCTCGGCCGTCGCAGGCCCCGCCTCGGCTGACACTCTCGTATCCTCTACCGTCCCCCACCCGAGTGCCAAGCCGATCAACGATCGTCGGCCAGGCGGCCCGGTCGGTCGATGCGACGGATGGGCGGATCGAGGTCGGTGCGACAGGTCTGGCGTCCGGGCGAGGTCTGGGGTTGGCCGTGCCGGTCTGAGGGCTACGGATTGCCCGCCGGATGCCGCTCGGCGGGTCGCGCACCCTGGCACCACGGCGAACGCGGGCACAATATGGGGTGCCGGTGTGTCCGCAGGGCCGGTGCCCCCGAGTGGAGCGAGGAATGATGACCACGGCGAAGCAGTCGGTGGCGGATCCGTCCGCGCCCGACCACGAGGCGCTCCTCGGTGAGTTGACCGAGGCGCTGCGACGGGTCCGTCGCGGCGACCTGAAGGTCCGGCTTCCCCGCCGCGCCGGCACTGCCGGTGAGGTGGCGGACGCCTTCAACGAGGTGGTCTCGGTCCAGGAGCGGCAGTACCTGGACCTGCGGCGGATCAGTCGGATCGTCGGTCGGGACGGCCGGCTCACCGAACGGCTCGACGACGAGGGGTTGGACGGCGCCTGGGCGGAGGCGCAGCGGACCGTCAACTCGCTGATCGACGACCTGGGCCGGCCGACGACCGAGATCGCCCGGGTCATCGTGGCGGTCGCGGACGGCGACCTGTCCCAGCACATGGCCCTGGAGATCGACGGGCGGCCGCTGCGCGGCGAATACCTGCGGATCGGCCGCACGGTCAACACGATGGTCGACCAGCTCTCGTCGTTCTCCAACGAGGTGACCCGGGTGGCCCGTGAGGTGGGCACCGAGGGCAAGCTGGGCGGCCAGGCCGATGTGCGGGGCGTCGCCGGCACCTGGAAGGACCTCACCGACTCGGTCAACACCATGGCGTCGAACCTGACCGGCCAGGTGCGGTCGATCTCGCAGGTGGCGACCGCGGTGGCCAAGGGCGACCTGTCGCAGAAGATCACGGTCAGCGCGCGGGGCGAGGTCGCCGAGCTGGCCGACACCATGAACTACCTCACCGACACGCTGCGGCTCTTCGCCGAGCAGGTGACCCGGGTGGCGCGCGAGGTGGGCACCGAGGGCAAGCTCGGCGGTCAGGCCGAGGTGCCGAACGTGGCCGGCACCTGGAAGGACCTGACCGACAGCGTCAATTCGATGGCGTCCAACCTGACGGCCCAGGTCCGCAACATCGCCCAGGTGTCGACGGCGGTGGCGCGGGGTGACCTGTCGCAGAAGATCACGGTGGCGGCGCAGGGCGAGATCCTGGAGCTGAAGGACACCGTCAACACGATGGTGGATCAGCTGTCGTCGTTCGCCGACGAGGTGACCCGGGTCGCCCGCGAGGTCGGCATCGAGGGCAAGCTGGGCGGCCAGGCGCAGGTGCGCGGGGTCTCCGGCACCTGGCGGGACCTCACCGAGAACGTCAACCAGCTGGCCGGCAACCTGACCAGCCAGGTCCGCAACATCTCGCAGGTGTCGACGGCGGTGGCGCGGGGTGACCTGTCGCAGAAGATCACGGTGGACGCGCAGGGCGAGATCCTGGAGCTGAAGAACACCGTCAACACGATGGTGGACCAGCTCTCGTCGTTCGCCGACGAGGTGACGCGGGTGGCCCGCGAGGTGGGCACCGAGGGCAAGCTGGGTGGTCAGGCGCAGGTCAAGGGCGTCAGTGGTACGTGGCGGGACCTGACCGACAACGTGAACTCGATGGCGTCGAACCTGACCAGTCAGGTCCGCAACATCGCCTCGGTGACCACGGCGGTGGCGAAGGGCGACCTGTCGCAGAAGATCACGGTGGACGCTCGTGGCGAGATCCTGGAGTTGAAGTCCACGGTCAACACGATGGTGGATCAGCTGTCGTCGTTCGCCGACGAGGTGACCCGGGTCGCGCGTGAGGTGGGCACCGAGGGCAAGCTGGGTGGTCAGGCGCAGGTGCGCGGGGTCGCCGGCACCTGGCGGGACCTGACCGACAACGTGAACTCGATGGCGTCCAACCTGACCGCCCAGGTCCGCAACATCGCCCAGGTCTCGACGGCGGTGGCGAAGGGCGACCTGTCGCAGAAGATCACGGTGGACGCTCGTGGCGAGATCCTGGAGCTGAAGTCCACGGTCAACACGATGGTGGACCAGTTGTCGTCGTTCGCCGACGAGGTGACCCGGGTCGCGCGTGAGGTGGGCACCGAGGGCAAGCTCGGCGGCCAGGCGCAGGTCAAGGGCGTCAGTGGTACGTGGCGGGACTTGACCGACAACGTGAACTCGATGGCGTCGAACCTGACCAGTCAGGTCCGCAACATCGCCTCGGTGACCACGGCCGTGGCGAAGGGCGACCTCAGCCAGAAGATCACGGTGGACGCCCAGGGCGAGATCCTGGAGCTGAAGTCCACGGTCAACACGATGGTGGACCAGCTCTCGTCGTTCGCCGACGAGGTGACCCGGGTGGCCCGCGAGGTCGGCATCGAGGGCAAGCTCGGCGGTCAGGCGCAGGTCAAGGGCGTCTCCGGCACCTGGCGGGACCTCACCGAGAACGTCAACCAGCTCGCCTCGACGCTTACCACCCAGTTGCGGGCCATCGCCCAGGTGTCCACGTCGGTGACCCGGGGTGACCTGACCCAGCGGATCGCGGTGAAGGCGCAGGGCGAGGTCGCCGAGCTGAAGGACAACATAAACCAGATGA
Organism: Micromonospora sp. NPDC047527; assembly: GCF_040643015.1. Classification (NCBI taxonomy): domain Bacteria; kingdom Bacillati; phylum Actinomycetota; class Actinomycetes; order Micromonosporales; family Micromonosporaceae; genus Micromonospora; species Micromonospora sp. NPDC047527. The sequence continues at coordinate 508,849 of NZ_JBEYTK010000002.1, forward strand.
TCGTCACCCTCCGGGAGACGACCAAGAAGAACGCCGAGCAGGGCTGGCTGGACTCCAACCTGGCCCGGATCGGTGGCCTGTTGCAGGGCCAGCGTGACCTGGGCGAGGTCTGCCGCATGATCATGACGGAGGTGACGCCGCTGGTCGACGCCCAGCTCGGCGCCTTCTTCCTGGCCGACGAGACCGACGGCAGCGTGCGGCTGCGGCTGACCTCGTCCTACGGGTACGTGGCGCGCGGGCACGACGTCACCTTCGGCCCGGGTGAGGGGCTGGTCGGCCAGACCGCGCTGTCCCGCCGGACGATCCGGGTCAGCGCCTCCCCGAACAGCCGGCTCACCCTTCGCTCCGGCCTGGCCGAGACGCCCCCGTCCGACCTGGTGGTGCTCCCCGTGCTCTTCGAGGGGGAACTGCTCGGGGTGATCGAGTTCGCCAGTGTGGCGGCCTTCTCCGAGCTGCACCTGTCGTTCCTGGAGCGGCTGGTTCTCACCATCGGTGTCGCGGTCAACACCATTCAGGCCAACCGGCGTACGGAGGAGCTGCTGGCCCAGTCGCAGCGGCTCGCGCACGAGCTTCAGGAGCAGTCCGCGGAGTTGCAGCGCACCAACGCCGAGCTGGAGGAGAAGGCCACCCTGCTCTCCGAGCAGAAGGGCAACATCGAGACGAAGAACCGGGAGATCGAGCTGGCCCGGCTCGGCCTGGAGGAGAAGGCGCAGCAGCTCACCCGGGCATCGGCGTACAAGTCGGAGTTCCTGGCCAACATGAGCCACGAGCTGCGTACGCCGTTGAACTCGTTGCTGCTGCTGGCGCGACTGCTGGCGGAGAACTCGGAGCAGAACCTCAACCCGAAGCAGATCGAGTTCGCGCGGACCATCCACAGTGCCGGCTCGGACCTGCTCTCGTTGATCGACGACATCCTGGACCTGTCCAAGATCGAGGCGGGTCGGATGGACGTCGAGCCGACCGAGATCCGGTTCGCCGAGATCCGCGGCTACGTCGAGCAGGCGTTCGCGCCGCAGGCCGAGGAGAAGAACCTGGACTTCCAGGTACGGGTGAGCAAGGATCTGCCGCCGGCGCTGGTCACCGACGCGCAGCGGTTGCAGCAGATCCTGCGCAACCTGCTCTCCAACGCGGTGAAGTTCACCGACAACGGCGCGGTGACGTTGCGGATCGCGCCAGCGGCGGAGAACGCGGTCTTCGACGTGCCGGCGTTGACCAACGCCCAGCAGGTGATCGCGTTCACCGTGATCGACACCGGGATAGGCATCTCCGACGACAAGCTGTCGATCATCTTCGAGGCGTTCCAGCAGGCGGACGGCACGACCAGCCGCCGCTACGGCGGCACCGGCCTGGGGCTGTCGATCAGCCGCGACCTGGCCCGGCTGATCGGTGGCGCCATCACCGTGTCGTCGGCGCCCGGGCAGGGTTCGACGTTCACCCTGTTCGTGCCGCAGGTGCTGGCACCGGACGCGGTGGTCGCGCCCCTGTCGCCGTCGCCGCAGCGCGCCGGCCTGCCGTCGTCGCTGCTGATGCCGCCGCTGGAGCTGCTGCCGGAGAGGCCGGAGGCACCGGCCACCCGTCAGTTGGACGGCGCCACGGTGCTGATCGTGGACGACGACGTCCGCAATGTCTTCGCCCTGACCAGCGCGTTGGAGCTGCACGGCATGACCGTGCTGTACTCGGACAACGGGGCGGACGGCGTCCGCCTGCTGGCGGAGCACCCGGAGGTGGACATCGTGCTGATGGACGCCATGATGCCGGACCAGGACGGATACGAGACGACCCGGCAGATCCGCCGTAACCACCGGTTCGCCGACCTTCCCGTCGTCTTCCTGACCGCGAAGGCGATGCCGGGTGACCGTGAGTCGGCGCTCGCGGCCGGGGGAAGCGACTACATCACCAAGCCGGTCGATCTGGACGATTTGATTGAATTGATGTCGTCCTGGATCAGCGGCAGCCGAAGCAAGGAGATCTCGTGACCCAGATCGCCAAGGCGCTGCTCGTGGACGACCGGCGGGAGAACCTGATGGCCCTGGAGGCGATCCTCCAGGGCCTGCCGGTTCAGTCGGTGGCGGTGGAGAGCGGCGAGGCGGCTCTCAAGCAGTTGTTGGTGGACGACTTCGCGGTGATCCTCTTGGACGCGCAGATGCCGGACATGGACGGCTTCGAGACGGCCAGCCACATCAAGCGCCGCGAGCGGACCCGGCATGTGCCGATCATCTTCCTCACGGCGGCGGACCGGGACGCCCAGCTCGCCCTGCGCGGCTATCAGGTGGGGGCGGTGGACTACCTGACCAAGCCCTTCGACCCGTGGGTGCTGCGGGCCAAGGTGTCGGTCTTCGTCGAGCTGTGGGTGAAGACCCGGCAGTTGGCCGCCCAGTCGGACCTGGTCCGGGAACGCGACACGCAGTGGCGGCGGCTCACCGACGCGGTCGACGAGGCGACGACCCTGCTCCGCTCCGACGACCCGGAGGGCCGGGAGCGGGCGATGGAAATGCTGGAGCAGGCCCGCTGGGGCAGCAACTCCTGACGGCTCGCGCTCTGCCCTCGCCGGTTCAGCCCTCGGCGGGGCGGAGGTGGCCTGGGGTCAGCCGGCGGGCTGGTCGTTGCGGATCATCAGGGCGCTGCGGAGGCCGGTGATGTCCAGGACGCGGATCAGGAAGTCGCCGACGTGGGTGAGCATCAGCAGGCTCTGCGCGCGACTGGCCTTGCGACTGAGCACCACCAGGGTGCCCAGGCCCTGCGAGTCGCAGAAGGTGACGCCCTCAAGGTCGAGCACGATCCGGGGAGGCGGGTCGGCGAGAACCTCGTTGACCACGGTCGAGAGCTGGGAGGCCGTGAGCATGTCGATCTCACCGGCGAGGCGCAGCACTGCTTCGTCGCCTGTCCGGTGAAGCGTGATCGAAAGCTCGGCACGATCCACCCGGTCAGCCTAGCGCGATCCAGCCGCCCCAGCCCGTCGGGAGCCGTGCGCCGGCCCCCACGTCACCTCCGTGCCGCCCTCCGCCAGCCCTGCGTTCGTGCTGCTGGGAGGCACCCGGGGTGGGTGAGTCCGGTAACGTCGGCCCGGGGTGGCTGCGGATTGGCAGGCCGGCGCTGACACAATGGCCGCATCGTGACCGACATCGTTTCCGCCGGATCTGGCCGCTACCCGGCCGACGCGCCGGCCTCCGAGGCCCTGTTCCACCGCGCCCGCGCCATTGTGCCGGGCGGGGTGAACTCCCCTGTGCGCGCCTTCCAGGCGGTCGGCGGCACCCCGCGCTTCATGGTCCGTGGCGAGGGCCCCTGGCTGTTCGACGCCGACGGCCGCCGCTACGTCGACCTGGTCTGCTCGTGGGGTCCGCTGATCCTCGGGCACGCCCACCCGGAGGTGGTGGACGCCGTGCAGGCTGCCGCCGCCCGGGGCACCAGCTTCGGCACCCCCACCCCGGGCGAGGTGGAGTTGGCCGCCGAGATCGTCGACCGGACCCCGGTGGAGCAGGTACGCCTGGTCAACTCGGGCACCGAGGCCACCATGTCGGCGATCCGGCTGGCCCGGGGCTTCACCGGCCGCTCCAAGATCGTCAAGTTCGCCGGCTGCTACCACGGCCACGTCGACGCGCTGCTCGCCGCCGCCGGGTCCGGAGTGGCGACCCTCGGCCTGCCCGACTCGCCCGGCGTCACCGGCGCGGCGGCCAGCGAGACGATCGTGTTGCCGTACAACGACATCCGGGCCGTCGAGGAGGCCTTCGCCGCCGAGGGCGAACACATCGCCGCGGTGATCACCGAGGCCGCGGCAGGCAACATGGGCGTGGTCGCGCCCCGCGACGGCTTCAACTCCCAGCTCGCCCGGATCGCGCACGCGCACGGCGCCCTGCTCGTCGTGGACGAGGTGATGACCGGGTTCCGGGTCTCCCGCGCCGGCTGGCACGGCCTCGACGCCTCCGACGCCGACCTGTGGACGTACGGCAAGGTCATGGGTGGTGGCCTGCCCGCCGCGGCGTTCGGCGGGCGCGCGGAGATCATGGCGCGGCTGGCCCCGGCCGGCCCGGTCTACCAGGCCGGCACGCTCTCCGGTAACCCGCTGGCCTGCGCCGCCGGCCTGGCCACGCTGCGGCTGGCCGACGACGCGCTCTACCGCAAACTCGACGACACGGCCGCCGTCGTGGGCAAGCTCGCGTCCGACGCGCTGGCCGCCGCCGGGGTTCCGCACCACCTGTCGTACGCGGGCAGCATGTTCTCGATCTTCTTCACCGACGCCGATGTCGTCGACTACGACAGCGCCCGCACCCAGCAGGTGCCGGCGTTCAAGGCGTTCTTCCACGCGATGCTCGCCGCCGGCGTCTACCTGCCGCCGAGCGCGTTCGAGTCGTGGTTCGTCTCGGCGGCGATCGACGACGCCGCTCTGGAGCACATCGCCGCCGCCCTGCCGACGGCGGCGAACGCGGCGGCAGCGGCTGGTAACGGGGGGTAAAAAACCTTGAGCAAGACGGTGGTCCACGTGCTTCGGCACGGCGAGGTGCACAACCCCGACCAGATCCTCTACGGCCGGTTGCCCGGTTTCCGCCTCTCCGAGCTGGGCGTGCAGATGGCCAAGGCCGCTGCGGAAGGGCTGGCCGAGCGGGAGATCGTGCACGTGGTGGCCAGCCCGCTGGAGCGCGCACAGCAGACCGCCGAGCCGATCGCCGCCCAGTTCGGGCTGCCGGTCGGGGTGGACGAGCGGCTGATCGAGAGCGCCAACTGGTTCGAGGGCAAGAAGGTGTCCCCGGGTGACGGGTCGTTCCGCGACCCGCGCAACTGGTGGGTGCTGCGTGACCCGGTGACCCCGTCCTGGGGTGAGGCGTACCGGGTGATCGCCGAGCGGATGTTCGCCGCCGTGCACGCCGCCCGGGTCGCGGCCGAGGGGCGCGAGGCGGTGCTGGTGTCGCACCAGCTCCCGATCTGGACGCTGCGCCGCCACGTCGAGCGCAAGCGGCTCTGGCACGACCCGCGCAAGCGGCAGTGTGGGCTGGCGAGCCTGACCTCGTTCCACTTCGACGGCGCGAAGGTGGAGGGCATCGGCTACAGCGAGCCGGCCGCGCACCTGATCGCTCTCTCCGCGACAGCCCGGACGGCCAAGGGGGCCTGATGAACGCCCGGAGGTGGACCGCGGGTCTGCTCGCCGCCGTCGCGATGGTGGCGCTGGCCGGCTGCACGTCGCAGGGGCGGGAGAAGACCTGCACGACCACCGCCGACGGGGTCATCGAGTGCGCCCCGGACCAGCGCTCGGCGCCTCCGAAGCTCGCTGGTGAGCTGCTCACCGGCGGCACGTACGACGTCAGCCAGGCTCGCGGTCAGGTCGTGGTGGTCAACTTCTGGGGCTCCTGGTGCGCGCCGTGCCGGGCCGAGGCCGACGACCTTGAGGCCGTCTACCAGGCGACCAAGGGCTCCGGGGTGACGTTCCTCGGCATCAACGTCCAAGATCAGCGGGACAAGGCCAAGGCGTTCGAGGAGGGCCGGGTCACCTATCAGAGCCTGTTCGACCCGTCCAGCCGCCTGGCACTCGACCTGGACATTCCGCCCAACACCGTCCCGGCGACGGTGGTGCTCGACCGGGAGGGCCGGGTCGCGGTGGTGATCCGGGCCGCCGTCAAGCAGGAGGGCCTGCAACCGATCGTCGAGCGGGTCGCCGGCGAGAAGCCGGCGTCGGGCTGATGGGCGAGACCTTCCGGGAGCTGGCCCTGAGCGGGCCGCTGCTCCTGGCCATCGGCGCGGCGGCGCTCGCCGGCCTGGTCAGCTTCCTCTCCCCGTGCGTGCTTCCGCTGGTCCCCGGCTACCTCTCGTACGTCACCGGCCTCGCCGGCGCCGACCTCGAAGGCCGTCGACCCGAGGCCGACCCCGCGTCCGCCGAGGGCGGTGGCGGTGTCGCCGTCCGCGAGCGGACCGCGACCGTGGCGGTCAAGGGCCGGGTGCTCGCCGGGACGCTGCTCTTCATCGCAGGCTTCACCGTGGTCTTCGTCGCCACCGCGATTCTGTTCGCCGGCATCGGCCGGGTCTTCTTCGAGTACGAGCGGCAGCTCGAAATCGTCGTCGGCGCGCTGATCATCGTGCTCGGGTTCGGCTACCTCGGGCTGATCCCCGCACTGCAACGGGAGTTCCGGATCTCCCGACTGCCCTCGGCCGGGCTGCTCGGCGCCCCGGTCGTCGGGGCGGTCTTCGCGCTCAGTTGGGTGCCCTGCACCGGCCCCACGCTCGGCGCGGTGATGGGCATGGCGACCGCGAGCGGCCAGAGCGACCGCGCCGTGGTGCTCGCCGTGGCGTACTGCCTCGGACTGGGGATACCGTTCGTCGTCTTCGGGCTCGGCTTCCAGCGCCTGCTCGGGGTCTTCCGCGCCGTTCGGCGCAACAGCCGCTGGGTGACCCGGATCGGCGGCGCCCTGCTCATCCTGATCGGCCTGGCACTGGTCACCGGCGGATGGCAGAACTTCGTGATCTGGCTGCAGACCACCGTCGGGGTGGGCGAGGTGAGCATCTGATGACCGCCGTCGACGACAGGCCGCAGACCGAGGCGCCGGCGCCCCGCCGCCGCCCCAACCGGCTGCTGGCGCTGCTACGCAACTCGTGGCGGCAGCTGACCAGCATGCGTACCGCGCTGATCCTGCTCTTCCTGCTCGCGGTCGCCGCCATCCCCGGCTCGGTGCTGCCGCAGCGCGGGGTCAGCCCGGAGCGGGTCAACCAGTACTTCATCGACCACCCGGACTGGGCCCCCCGGCTGGACCGGATCGGCGCGTTCGAGGTCTTCGGCTCGGTCTGGTTCTCGGCGATCTACCTGCTGCTGTTCACCTCGCTGATCGGCTGCATCACGCCCCGGCTGCGCGACCACGTCCGGGCGCTGCGGTCCCGGCCCCCGGCCGCGCCGAAGCGGTTGGCGCGGCTGCCGCAGCACACCGTTCTGCCCGCCCCGGCCGGTGGCGCGGCGGCGGTCGCCGAGGTGCTGCGCAAGCGGCGCTGGCGGGTGGAGGTGCGCGGCGACGAGGTGTCCGCCGAGAAGGGCTACCTCAAGGAGACCGGCAACCTGCTGTTCCACACCTCGCTGATCGTGGTGCTGCTCGGCGTCGCGCTCGGCTCGTGGTACGGCTGGAGCGGCAACCGGCTGCTGGTGGCCGGAGCGGACAACGCCTTCTGCAACACCCGTCAGCAGTACGCCGAGGCGAAACTCGGCCCCCAGGTGGACAGCGCCGACCTGCCCGGCTTCTGCCTGCGGCTGGACGAATTCCAGGCCCGGTTCCTGCCGTCCGGCCAGCCGGAGTTCTTCAACGCCACGGTGACCGTCGACGGCCCGAACGAGCCGACCCGCAGCGCGGACTTCTCGGTGAACTCGCCGCTGCGGCTGAACGGGGCGAACGTCTACCTGCTCGGCCACGGGTACGCCCCGGTGATCCGCTACACCGACCGGTTCGGCCGCAGCCAGATCAGTGACCTCCCGTTCCTGACGACCGGTGACATGGGTCTGACCAGCGAAGGGCTGGCGGCCTTCCCGGACGCCAACGTCGATCCGGGCACCGGGCAGCGCGCACCCGACCAGCAGGTGGCGTTCACCGGCATCTACCTGCCCACGGCCCCGCAGCAGGCGCCGTTCGCCCGTTCGGAGTACCCGACGGAGCGCAACCCGGCGCTGAACCTGGTCGCGTACCGGGGCAACCTCGGTCTGGACGCCGGCATCCCCAGCTCGGTCTACCAGCTCGACCAGCGGCAGGTGAGCACCGGCAAGGTCAAGGAGATCGGCACCAAGCTGCTGCGCAAGGGCGAGACCTGGACGCTGGACGACGGCACGACCGTCGAGTTCCTGGGCACCGAGCGGTATGTCACGCTCTCCGTCCGGCACGATCCCGGCTCGACGATCCTGCTGGTCAGCTGCGGTTTCCTGCTGGTCGGGCTGATGGGTTCGCTGTTCGGGCGGCGCCGCCGGGTGTGGTTCCGGATGCTGCCGGCCGACCCCGCGAACGGATCTCCGACGGGCGGTAGTAGCTTGATGGAGGCCGGTGGGTTGCCGCGCACCGACTATCCAGGGTTCGCCGACGAGTTCGCCCAGCTCGTCACCGCTGTGGGCGGTGACGGGAAGGCGGCCGAGCGGGCGGGCACCGACGCTGACTCCAGTGGCCGGGCCGGTGTGCGAGAAGGGACCGAGTGATGTCCGCGCTCTCCGACAATCTGGTGACCTTCGCGATCCTGGTGTACCTGATCGCGATGATCAGTCACGCCGTGGAGTACGCGCTGGGCAACGCGCGTACCCGGGTCGCGGTGCCGGCTCCGGCTCGTGAGCTCGTGGGCGTCGGCGCGGGCGGCTCGTCCACCCCGACGGACTCCGCGCCGGTCCCGCCGTCGTCGACCGAGGTCCACAGCTCGGCGCGGCGTGCCCGGATCGCCGGCCTGATCGCGGTGGCCGCCACCGCGGTCGCCGCCGTGCTGCACCTCGCGGCTCTGGTCACGCGCGGCATCGCCGCCGACCGGATGCCCTGGGGCAACATGTACGAGTTTGTGCTCACCGTGACCTTCATCGGGGTCGTGGCCTGGCTCGGGGTGCTCTGGAAGCTGCCGTCGCTGCGCAAGCTCGGGCTGTTCCTCACCCTGGTGATGGTGCTGCTGGTGGCCACCGCCGAGCTGGTGCTGTACGTGCCGATCGTGCCCCTGGTGCCGGCTCTGAACTCGTACTGGTTCGTCATCCACGTGTCGACCATCGTCTTCGCGTCGGGCATCTTCCTGTTCGGCGCGGTGCCGGCGGTCGGGTTCATCATGCGCAACGGATACGAGCAGGGTAAGCGGAGTTTCCCGTACACCCTGGCCAAGCGGCTGCCCAGCGCGGGCAGCCTGGAGCGGCTGACGTTCGTGCTGCACGCGTTCTCCTTTCCGATCTTCACCTTCGCGGTGATCGCCGGCGCGATCTGGGCCGAGGCGGCCTGGGGTCGGCCGTGGGGTTGGGACCCGAAGGAGACCTGGGCGTTCATCTCCTGGGTGGTCTACGCCGGCTACCTGCACGCGCGGGCCACGCCCAGCGTCAAGCGCAACGTGGCCACCTGGCTGGCGGTGCTCGGCTTCCTCACCGTGCTGATGAACCTGTTCGGCGTGAACATCTTCTTCACCGGCCTGCACTCGTACGGCGGCCTGGACTGACCCCGGCGACGCACGGCCCGATCAGCCCGACGGTTGCGGGCCGTCGTCGAACGCGACCCGCGTACCCGAGCGCTGGGCGGGTCGCCAGGCGCGCAGTGCCCGCTCGACCTGGATGGTGACCTGATAAGACACCTCCGGCAGGTCGGCCAGTTCGATCCGTTCGCCGCGCAGTGCCAGTTGGGCGTGCAGCTCCCGGGCGATGGTGTCGCGCAACTCGACCAGCAGGGGCGACAAGCCGTCCGGGTCGCCGACGACGTAGGCATCCGACATGGATCCAGCCTGCCTGCCGCGTCTGCTGTCTCGCCACGGTCAGTGAGATGTGCCCACGGGCTTGACCGCGCAGGACCGACTCCTGGTCGCCGAGGGGGTCCTGCGGCCCGGAACCGGCCAGCGCGATCAGCCGCCGAACCAGCCCGGCACGTCGAGGCGGAACCAGTTGGTCGAGGCCATCGTGCGCAGGTCGTCCTCGATGGCGTCGACCCGTTGCGCGCCGAGGGCGTCGACCCACTGCTCGCGCAGCCGGTCGAAGATCTCCGCCGAGCGGCGCAGGCCGTCGGCGCCTCGCGGTGTCACCCGGACCAGGCGGCGGCGGGCGTCCGAGGGGTCGTCGGCCCGTTCCAGGTAGCCGACGGCGACGAGGCGGTCGACCGTCTTGCCGGCCGCCTGCTTGGAGATGCCGAGCCGTTGACCCAGCTCGGTGGCCGTGGTGCCGTCCACCCCCACGGCCTGGAGCACGAAGCCGTGCAGCGGCCGTAGCTCGGGATGCCCCTGCCGGGCCAACTCGGCGTGCAGGTCGTCGATCAGCGTACGGAAGCCGGCCAGCAGGAGCAGTGGCAGCGCGAAGCCGGGCCGCGTGGGGTCAGTGGTTGTCATATTAGACAACCACCTTTACTATCTGGTAAACCACGTTGACTATCGTACGGGACGTGTCCTCGGCGTTCCGACCGACGCCGCGAGAGCAGGTAACCGTGCCCGTCTTCACCGCACACACCGCCGAGACCGCGCCCGCCGCCTCCCGGTCGACCGTCGAGGGGGTACGCCGTCAATTCGGCTGGCTGCCCGCGCCGGTTGCCCTGATGGCCGAGTCACCCCAGCTGCTCAGCGGCTTCCTCACCGCCAACAAGGGCTTCGAACAGACCGACCTCTCGCCGCTGGAGCGAGAGGTGGTCGTCCTCGCCGTTGCCACCACCAACGAGTGCCACGTCTGCGTGGCCCTGCACACCGGCACGCTCACCCGGCTCGGCGCGACCACCGAGCTGATCACCGCGCTGCGCGCCGGCACCGCGCTGCCCGAGCCCCGACTGGAAGCGCTGCGCCGCTTCACGCTGGCCGTGCTCGACCACCGGGGCGCGGTGCCCGACGACGAGCTGGACGACTTCCTGGCCGCCGGCTACCAGCCCCGGCACGCGCTGGACGTGGTGCTCGGCGTCGGGACGTACACCATCTCGACCTTCGCCAACCGGCTCACCCGCGCGCCACTCGACCCGCCGCTGTCGCCCCACGCGTGGACGCCCGCGGCCTGACTCGCCGTCGGCCCGCGCGGCCAGGTCGCTCTTGATCCACTCGGTTTCCGTAAAGTCGGTGTATCCCAGGCGGCAGGACACCCCGGTTTCGTGGACGTCGAGTGGATCAAGGCTGAGGGTCCGCCGACCGGCCGCTGCCCCCGGTCATCGCGGGCGTCACACCACCCGGCTTCGTCGGCGGCGCACCCCGTGCGGGAGACTGTGGCCATGGCGGCTCGTGGCTTCCCGTACACCGATCTGAAGGACTTCCTCGCGGCGCTGGAGCGCGCGGGGGAGCTGCGCCGGGTCGACGTCCCGGTCGATCCCACGCTGGAGATCAGCGAGGTGGTCACCCGCACGGTGCGGGCTGGAGGGCCGGCGCTGCTCTTCGAGCGTCCGACCCGGGGTGAGATGCCGGTGGCGATCAACCTGTTCGGCACCGAGAAGCGGATGGCGATGGCGCTCGGGGTGGACAACCTCGACGAGATCGGCACGCGGATCGGCGAGATGCTCAAGCCGGAGCTGCCGCAGGGCTTCTCGGGCATGATGGGCGGGCTCGGCAAGGTCATGCAGCTCAAGTCCATGCCGCCGAAGAAGGTCAAGACGGCACCCTGCCAGCAGGTGGTCTACCGAGGCGACGACGTCGACCTCAACCGGCTGCCGGGGTTGCAGGTGTGGCCGGGCGACGGCGGGATCTTCCACAACTTCGGGCTGACCCACACCAAGCACCCGGAGACCGGCAAGCGCAACCTCGGGCTCTACCGCCTCCAGCAGCACTCGCACAACACGATCGGCATGCACTGGCAGATCCACAAGAACTCGACGGCGCACCACGCGGTCGCCGAGCGGCTTGGGCAGCGGCTGCCGGTGGCGATCGCCATCGGCGCCGACCCCGCCGTCGCCTACTCGGCCAGCGCGCCGCTGCCGGCCGACATCGACGAGTACCTGTTCGCTGGTTTCCTGAGCGGCGAGCGGGTCGAGATGGTCGACTGCCTGACCGTGCCGCTTCAGGTGCCGGCGCACGCGCAGATCGTCCTGGAGGGCTACATCGAGCCGGGCGAGCGGCTGCCGGAAGGGCCGTTCGGCGACCACACCGGCTTCTACACGCCGGTCGAGCCGTTCCCGGTGATGCACATCGAGTGCATGACCATGCAGCGCGACCCGGTCTACCACTCGATCGTCACGTCCCAGCCGCCGCAGGAGGACCACGGCCTCGGTAAGGCCACCGAGCGGATCTTCGCGCCGCTGCTGCGTTTCCTGATCCCGGACATCGTCGACTACAACCTGCCGGCCGCCGGGGTCTTCCACAACTGCGCGATCGTGTCCATCCGCAAGCGCTACCCGAAGCACGCCCAGAAGGTGATGAACGCGATCTGGGGCGCGCACATGATGTCGCTGACCAAGCTGATCGTGATCGTCGACGAGGACTGCGACGTGCACGACTACAACGAGGTGGCCTTCCGTGCCTTCGGCAACGTCGACTACGCCCGTGACCTGCTGCTCACCGAGGGCCCGGTGGACCACCTCGACCACGCGTCGTACCAGCAGTTCTGGGGCGGCAAGGCGGGCGTCGACGCGACCCGCAAGCTGCCCACCGAGGGCTACACCCGCGGCTGGCCCGAGGAGATGACCATGAGTCCGGAAGTCACGGCCCTGGTCAACAAGCGCTGGAAGGAGTACGGCATCTGATGCCCGCCGCCGACAACTCCCGCGATCTTGCGCTTTCGGTCTCCGATTCGCCTCCTTCATCCCCTTCTGCCCCGGCAGAAAGTGCAAGATCGCGGGGGAGGGTGCGGGCCTTCCTGGACCTCGTCGCGATCGAGCATTCCGTCTTCGCGCTGCCGTTCGCCTTCCTGTCGGCGCTGACCGCCATGCAGGTTTCCGGCGGTCGGGTGCGCTGGTGGGACCTGCTGCTGATCACCGTGGCGATGGTCGGGGCGCGGACGTTCGCGATGGCCGCCAACCGGATCCTCGACCGGAGCATCGACGCGCGGAACCCGCGTACCGCCGGTCGGGAGCTGGTCACCGGCGCGGTGAGCGTCCGCACGGCCTGGACCGGCGCGGCCGTCGCGCTGGTGGTCTTCCTCGCCGCAGCCGCGCTGCTCAACCCGCTCTGCCTGGTGCTGGCGCCGCTCGCCGTGGTGCCGCTGGTGGTCTACCCGTACGGCAAGCGGTTCACCAACTGGCCGCACGCCATCCTCGCGATCGCCCAGGCGGTCGGCCCGGTAGGCGCGTGGCTGGCGGTCACCGGCACCCTGGACGGCTCCTGGCCGGCCTGGCTGCTGGGCGCGGCGGTCGGGTTGTGGATCGGCGGCTTCGACCTGATCTACGCCTGCCAGGACTCCGAGATCGACCAGGAGATCGGCGTGCACAGCGTGCCCGCCCGGTACGGCCGGCGCTTCGCGCTGCACGCCTCCACCGTGGCGCACGTGGTGACCTTCGGGCTCTTCGTCTGGTTCGGGACCCTGGTCGGGTTCGGCTGGCTCTGGTGGGTCGGCCTGGCGCTGACCGCCGTCGCGTTCGCCTACCAGCACCTGGTGGTCAGCCCGACCGACCTGAGCAAGGTCAACCGGGCGTTCTTCACCGCCAACGGGTTCGTCGGCATCGCGCTGTTCGTGTTCGCCCTGCTCGACCTGGTGGTGCGGCTCGACCTGCGCCCCTGACAGTTGCGATGGCGGCAGACGGCGGCGGTGCGCTCGGCACCGCCGCCGTTCGCGTGCTGCTACCCTCATTGTTCTAACAACACTAGAACAAGTATTCTTTAGGCATGCTCTTCCGCATCGACCCCTCGCTGGATGAGACGCTCTTCGCCCAGCTCGTCACGCAGGTACGCCTCGCCGTGGCCCAGGGCGTGCTCCAGCCCGGTGAACGGCTGCCCGCCGCCCGCGAGCTCGCCGCTTCGCTCGATCTCAACGTGCACACCGTGCTCCGGGCCTATCAACTGCTCCGCGACGACGGGCTGATCGAGCTGCGACGCGGTCGCGGCGCCATCGTCACCGCCCGGCCCGCCGCCGACCACGCGAAGCTGCTGGCCGCCATCGACGAGGTGGTGCGCGAGGCGCGTGCCCTGCGTTTCTCCCCGGAAGCCACCGCCACACTCCTCAAGGAGGCGTTCTCATCATGACCACCGGCACCGCGCCTGCCCGTGACACGCGTCGGCGGACGCGCCTCGTCGGCCTGACGGTCACCATCGTCGGCCTCGTGATCCTTGCCGTGGCCGCCGCTGTGGCCCTCTCCTGGCGTGGCGACCTGCCCGATCCGGTCGCGACGCACTGGGGAGCCCAGGGCAGCCCCGACGGCTTCATGTCCCTCGGCGCCTTCCTCTGGGCCGGCTTCGGCCTGGGCGCCCTCCTGGTGCTCGGCTTCGGCGCGGTCACGACGCTGTGGGGGCAGTCGGCCGTGAGCCGCCGCATCGGCGCGGCGACCACCATCTGGGTGGCGCTCTTCCTGGCCCTCGTGCAGCTCGGCGCGCTGCACGCCCAGCTTGGGCTGGCGGACGCTCGCGGGGCCGGCGACATCGGTGGGGCGATCACCCTGGCGACCGTCGGTTCTCTCCTGCCGGCCGTGCTCGTCGGCCTGCTCCTACCCGGTGACCCGCCTCAGCCGGCCGCCGCTCCCGTCTCGCCCGAGGCGTCCCGCGTCCCCCTGGCGGCGAGCGAACGGGCGGTCTGGATCGGGCACACCGGCGCCGGGCCGGGGATCGTCCTGGGCGCTGTGGCCATCATCTTCCTGGTCACGCTCGCCGTCATCATCGGTGTGTGGGGCCTGCTGATCGTCGCGGCCCTGCTGGCCGGGGTCTTCGTGGGGATGTTCGCCTTCACCGTCCGGGTCGACGAGACCGGCCTGCTGGTCCGGTCGTCGGCCGGCTGGCCGCGCACCCGGGTCCCCCTCGACGAGGTGCTCCGCGCCAGCGTCGTCCAGGTCCACCCGCTGCGCGAGTTCGGCGGCTGGGGCTGGCGGGTGGGCCGCGGCGGCCGGGTCGGCATCGTCCTGCGTGCGGGCGAGGGCCTGCTGGTCGAGCGGACCGGCGGGCGCTCGATCGTCGTCACGGTCGCCGACGCTGGCACCGCCGCCGCGCTGCTCAACACCCTCGCCGACCGGCACCGGCACGCCCGGTGACCCGGCGGCGCGCCCTCGTTCAGCTTCGGGACGCCGAGTACCTGTCGCTCTCCAGTGACCAGTCGATCGTCCCCCGCACCGAGCTGGCGATCCCCTCCACGTGCGCGGCCACCGCCGGGGCCAGCTCGGGGCCGAAGGACGGGACCGTGGCCCGCAGCTCCATGAACCGCCCCATCGTCGTGCGCCAGCGGTCCACCACCGCCTCCACGGCCCGATCGTCCGGCAGGCGCTGCTCCCGCGCGATGGCCAGCACCAGGTTGTGCCCGCCCGAGGTGACCCGATCCGTCTCCAACGACACCAGGTCGTTGAACCAGGAGAGCAGGTCGTTGCCCGTGGCCGCCAGCTCCCGCAGCGCCGGGTGGTGGTAGACGGCGTCCGGCAGCGCGTGACCGGTGACAAATTCGATCATGGTGTACGAGACGTACGCCGCCGAGGTGGCCCGGCGCAGCGCCACGTACTCGGTGACACCGGGAACGTGGCCCCGGGTCTTGTTCTCCGCCTCCGTCCGGTTGCCTGCCAGGTGGTGGGCGACGGCGTCGGCGAAACGCTGCTGCCAGGGCGGGGGCATCCGGGCCCGCGGCGCTCGCCACGCCTCCACGAGCATCCGGCGCAGCGGTCCCCGGAAACCCGCCGGGCGGGCGCGGGGGCCGTGGCGCAGCACGCGGAGCACCCCGTCCCGCAGCGCCGCGACGTCCGCGCCGCTGGCGCGGTGTGGCCCGTCGCAGGCGTCGTCGAGCAGGAAGAACCAGGTCCAGAGGGCGGCGACCGTACGCAGGTCGGCGGCGCTGGCGTCGGGGTAGAGCCGGCCGGCGTACCAGGCGATGCGACCGGCGTCCAACCCGCGCAGGGCGACGTCGTCCAGCGGCAGGTCGAAGCGGCGCACCCAGCCGGCCAGCCACTCCTGGGTCGCCTGGGCATGCGGTGAGCACCGGGAGGGAAGGGGACACTCGGCGCGTAGTGTGCGGGCTGCCGTCGCCGTCATCGGTCGCCCCTCCGGTCGCTGCACAGGGGTGATCCTCCCATCCGAACATGTCAGAAATCGGCTGCCGATGATGTCCGTCGTGGGCCGGGACGACGGCGGGCGGACGAGGGCGGGGGCCACGGCACGGCGCACACCCGGACCAGGCAGGCTGGGGGCATGCGCGAACCATGGGTGGTCGGGGTCTCCGGAGCCTCCGGAACGCCGTACGCGGCAGCCGTCGTCGGCGGGTTGCTCGACGCGGGGGAGTCGGTGGACCTGATCGTGTCCCGCGCGGCACGGCTCACCGTGCTCGACGAGACCGGCCGGGCGTTCCGCGACGCGCACTGGGCCGAGGACCTCGCGGCCTGGCTCGGCCGGGACCTGACCGGCGCGGACGTGCGGCACTGGCCGGCGGGCGACCTGGCAGCCGGGCCGAGCAGCGGCTCCTACCGGGTACGCGGAATGGCGGTGGTGCCGGCCAGCACGGCGGCCTGCGCGGGCATCGCGATCGGGCTCTCCAAGGATCTGCTGCAGCGTGCCGCCGAGGTCAACCTCAAGGAGCGCCGACCGGTGGTGGTGGTGCCCCGGGAGACGCCGGTGACCCGCAGCCACCTGGAGCACCTGATCGCGCTGCACGACGCCGGTGCGGTGGTGTTGCCGGCCAGCCCGGGTTTCTACGGCGCGGGCGCGGCGGCCAGCGCCCAGCAGTTGGTCGACTTCGTGGCCGGCAAGGTGCTGGACGCGCTCGGCGTGCCACACACCCTGTTCCGGCGCTGGTCCGGCCAACTCGGCGCGGGCAGGAGCTGAGCGGTCCGTCCAGCTGATCCGGCCCTGCCGGTGCCGTCAAAGCGGGACGCGGACCGGACTGGTGTCCGGTCCGCGTTACATTGTCCGCACCAGTTCAATACATGCCGGCGTTGGCCGGACCCGGCCCGGTGGAAGCGGCCGGCCCCACGTTGCGTGGCTTTCCGACCTCGTCCACCTCGTCAAGCATGCCCTCCCCCTCAAGCAGGGCTCGCACCTCGGATTCCCGAAAACGGCGATGCCCGCCTGGAGTCCGGATGCTTCCTATCCGGCCAGCCGCCGCCCATCGCGTCACAGTCTTCGGGTCCACCCGAAACAGCGCGGCGACCTCACCCGGTGTCAGCAGGCGATCTCCAGTGTCCACAGCCCCCTCCTCGCGTCGACGAAGCCCCTGGCTGAACACACTGCCCCCGGCTGGTGCGAGCCCAGAGCCGTCATGAGGGACGTATGGCAATTACAGCACCAGCGACCTGGCCTGTCCGCCAAACGCGAAAAATGCACTGAGTGGGAAGTTAGTAATGGTACTGGTGCAACCCCTGCCTTGACAGTCAGTTTGTGAACAGTTACTCACTGTTCTGTCCAACGGATGCCGAAGGCGTCTCGTTACGCCCAACCGGTTAAGGTCACTCTCCGTGGACGCCATCGACCTGAGCCTCGTCGACCTGCTGCGGGGAAACGCCCGCCTCTCGTACGCGGAGCTGGCCCGGCAGGTGGGCCTCTCCGCTCCGGCCGTGCACGAGCGCGTCGGCAAGCTGGAGAGCAGCGGCGTGGTCCGCGGCTACCGCGCGGACGTGGCACCCGAGTCGATCGGGCTGGGCGTCACGGCGCTGATCGGCATCGTCGAGGACTCCGGCGCGGACTCCGACGACATGCTGGAGTCGCTGCGGGTGCTGCCCGAGATCGAATCCTGCTACTTCATGGCCGGCGTCGAGTCGTTCCTGCTGAAGGCGCGGGTCGGCACGATCGCCGAGCTGGAGCAGTTGATCGTGCGGCTGAACCGGACCCCCGGGGTCGCCTCCACCCGGACGGCCATCGCCCTCTCCACCAAGTGGGAGAACCGCCCCCAGCCGGTGGGCCAGCCGCCCGCCTGACCCGCGTACCCCTGGTGTCGCCGCGCCGCGCGGCGGTAACGTGCGTCGATGACCTCGCCGGGACACGGCACGGCCGTGGTGACCGGGGCCGCCGGCGGCCTGGGCCGCGCCGTCGCCGCCGCGCTGCACGCCGACGGCTGGACGGTGCTGCTCACCGACCTCGACCCGGCCGCGGCGGCGGCTGCCGCCGCGCCGCTCGGCGGCTGGTCGGCGGCGCTGGACGTCCGTGACGAGGACGCCTGCGCCAGGATCGCGGCGACCGCCGCGAGCCGGGGCGGCCTCGGCCTCTGGGTCAACAACGCCGGCATCCTGGTCACCGGGCCGTCCTGGGAGCACGACGGGCCGACCCGCCGCCGGGTGCTCGACGTCAACACCCACGGGGCCATGAACGGCACCCTCGCCGCGCTGGCCGTGATGCGCGGGCAGGGCCACGGCCACGTCCTGAACATCGTCTCGCTGGCCGGGTTGATCGCCGCGCCCGGCGAGACGGTGTACGCCGCCAGCAAACACGCGCTGCTGGCGTTCAGCCTCGGCACGCTGAGCGACCTGCGGATCGCCGGGTACGGGCGGGTGCACGTCTCCTGCCTCTGCCCGGACGGCATCTGGACACCGATGCTGCACGACCGGCTGGACGACCCCGGGGCGGCGGCCTCGTTCACCGGGTCGATGCTGACCCCGCAGCGGGTGGCCGCCCGGGCGGCCCGGCTGGCTCGCCGGCCCCGCCCGGTGGTCAGCCTGCCTCGCTGGCGGGGCGCCCAGGTCCGACTGCTGGACACCCTGCCCCGGCTGGCCGTCGGGCTGACCCCCCTCGTCCAGGCCGTCGGCCGGGCCGGGCAACGCCGCCAGCTCCGCCGGACCGCCCCGCCGGACCGGAGCTGACCACCTCAGGCCTGCTTGCTAGGTTTCCGGCGTGACTCATCTCGACCGGTGTGACGAGGCCAATCGCGGCTGGGTGAGCGAGGCCATCGCCGCTGTCGAGGCGGACGCGAACCGTTCGGCCGACACCCACCTGCTGCCGTTCCCGCTGCCCCGCGCCTGGGGTGTCGACCTGTACCTCAAGGACGAGTCGTCGCACCCGACCGGCTCACTGAAGCACCGGCTGGCCCGCTCCCTCTTCCTCTACGGGCTCTGCAACGGCTGGATCGGGCCGAGCACGACGATCGTCGAGGCGTCCTCGGGCTCCACGGCGGTCTCCGAGGCGTACTTCGCCCGCATGCTCGGGCTGCCGTTCGTCGCCGTGATGCCGGCCTCCACGTCGCCGGAGAAGATCGCGCAGATCGAGTTCCAGGGCGGCCGGTGCCACCTGGTGGACGACCCGGCGAGCGTCGTGGTCGAGGCCCGCTGGCTGGCCGAGGACTCCGGCGGCCACTTCATGGACCAGTTCACGTACGCCGAGCGGGCCACCGACTGGCGGGGCAACAACAACATCGCCGAGTCGATCTACGCGCAGTTGGAGTTGGAGCGGCACGCCATCCCGGCCTGGGTCGTGGTGGGCGCCGGCACCGGGGGCACCAGCGCCACCATCGGCCGGTACGCCCGGTACCGCCGGCTCTCCACCAAGCTCTGCGTGGTGGACCCGGACAACTCCGCCTTCTACCCGGCATGGCTGGCCGGCGACTGGTCGGTGCGGACCGGCAGGGGCTCCCGCATCGAGGGAATCGGCCGGCCCACCGTGGAGGCGTCCTTCGTGCCAGCCGTGGTGGACCGGATGGTCCAGGTGCCGGACGCGGCCTCGATGGCCGCGATGCGCGCCGGTACGGCGGTGCTCGGCCGCCGGGTGGGCGGCTCCACCGGCACCAACCTGTGGGGTGCCTTCGGCCTGATCGCCGAGATGATCGCCGAGGGGCGGACCGGCTCGGTCGTCACCCTGATCTGCGACCCCGGTGACCGGTACGCCGACACGTACTACTCCGACGACTGGTTGGCCGCCCAGGGCCTCGACCTGGCGCCGCACGCGGCCACCATCGACCGCTTCCTGGCCAGCGGCGCCTGGCCGGCCTGAACGGCGGCTCGGTCAGCGTTCAGCGCGGGTCGATCCGTTCGGCCAGACCGGGGTAGCGCACCACGTAGCCGTCCGCGTCCACATCGATGTCGGCGGTGAAGGTGCCACTGGCGAACCGCACCCGCCCCGGCCCGAGCCCGGTGTAGATCTGCTCGGCCGACACCACCTCCAGGCCGGGCAGCAGCACCCAGGCGACGGTGATCCGGTGTGGCAGGTCAGCCGGTGTGCCGGCGAGCCCGAGTCGGCGCACCGGCAGGGCATTGAACAGCGGCGAGCCGCTCAGGTCGACGTCGAGCGCGTCGTCCAGCCGGCCGGGGTCGTCGGTGCCCGGCAGACCGGCCCGGGGATGCCCGGCCGCGACCAGCGCCGCGTCCAGGTCACCCTGCTCGGCGGTGGTCACCCGCCACCGGCCCGCCGCCCGCTCCAGCGTCACCCTGCGCAGCCAACCCGACCCCTCGGCCTCGACCTCGACCCGGGACGCGCTCCAGTCGGGCGCGGTGGCCACCTGGTAGCGGGCGGTGAAGGGCACCGGGTCGACCGCGAGCAACGTGCCCCGGGCCGACAACCCGTTGCTGTCGTCGAGCAGGGCCTGCTCACTGCCGGCGGTGTCCGTACGGGACCAGAAAATCGACTTCGCCATGGTCGCCATGAGCCGGACGTTACGCGACCGGACCGCCAATAGCAGCGCATGCGCGAACGCCGCCGCGAAGCGTCAGCTCCGCGACGGCGTCCGTCAGATCAATGGATCAGTGGGTACGCGCCGGCGGCCGCCCGCCGAAACCACGCCGGTCGTCGCGCGGCCGGTCGTCACGGGGCCGGTCGTCCCGAGGACGGCCCTCGGAGCGGTAGCCACCCCGAGTGTCCCGGTCCGCGAAACGCCGCTCGCCGGCCGGCCGATCGCCCCGGTCACCCTGCGGGCGGTCGCCAAAACGCCGCTCGCCGGTGGGCCGGTCAGCGCTGGGCCGGTCGCCATAGCCCCGGCTGTCCCGGTCGGCGTACCGACGCTCGCCGGTGGGGCGGTCGCCGTAGCCGCGCTCGCCGGTCGGGCGGTCGCCGTACTGCCGGTCGCCGGTGGGGCGGTCGCCGAAGCGGCGCTCGCCGGTCGGGCGGTCGCCGTACTGCCGGTCGCCGGTCGGGCGGTCACCGAAGCGGCGGTCGCCCTGCGGCCGGTCCGCCCGGTCACCGAACTGCTGGCGGTCGCCGAAGCGGCGCTCACCGGTGGGCCGGTCGCCGTGCTGCCGGTCACCGTAGCGCCGCTCACCCTGCGGGCGGTCGCCGTAACCCCGGCTGTCCCGGTCGGCGTACCGACGCTCGCCGGTGGGGCGGTCGCCGTAGCCGCGCTCGCCGGTCGGGCGGTCGCCGTACTGCCGGTCGCCGGTCGGGCGGTCGCCGAAGCGGCGGTCGCCGGTCGGCCGGTCACCGTAGCGACGGTCGCCCGTCGGACGGTCGCCGAAGCGACGCGGGCCGCCGGACCGGTCGTCGAAGCGGCGCGAGCCGCCGGAGCGGTCGCCGTAGCCACGAGGCTCCGCCTCCACCCGGACCGGGACGCCGCTGGGCTCGCGGGCGCCGATCAACTCGGCCAGCACCGGGTCGCCGAGCCGGACCCGGGTCTCGGCCGGTGCCACGCCGGCCTTCTCCAACATCGCGAGGGTCGTACGGCGCTGCTTGGGCAGCACCAGCGTGGCCACCGCGCCCGACTCGCCGGCCCGGGCGGTGCGGCCGGCGCGGTGCAGGTAGTCCTTCGGGTCCTTCGGCGGGTCGACGTGCAGGACGAGGGTGACCCCGTCGACGTGGATGCCCCGCGCCGCCACGTCGGTGGCGACCAGGACGTTCATCCGGCCCTCACGGAACTCGGCCAGGGTCTTCGTCCGCATCCGCTGGGTCTTGCCGCCGTGCAGCCCACCGGCGCGTACGCCGACCGCCGCGAGCTGCTCGACCAGCCGGTCCACGCCGAGTTGGGTACGGGCGAAGACCATGGTCCGCCCGTCCCGGGCGGCGATCGAGGCGGCCACCGGGAACTTCTCGTGCGGTGGGATCAGCAGCATGTGGTGGTCCATCGTGGACACCGAGGCGGTGGACGGCGCGGTGGAGTGGGTCACCGGGTCGCTCATGAACCGCTTGACCAGCGTGTCGACGTCGCCGTCGAGGGTGGCCGAGAAGAGCAGGCGCTGACCGCCAGCGGGCGTCTTCGCCAGCAGCTCGGTCACCTCGGGCAGGAAGCCCATGTCGGCCATCTGGTCGGCCTCGTCGAGCACCGTCACCTCGACGTCGTCGAGCTGGCAGATGCCCCGCTCGATCAGGTCGCCGAGCCGGCCCGGGGTCGCCACGATGATCTCCACGCCGCGTCGCAGCGCGTCGATCTGACGGTCGTACGGAACCCCGCCCACGGCGGTCTTGAGGAAGATGCCGACGGCCTTGCCCAGCGGCACCAGGGCGTCGTTGACCTGCATGGCCAGCTCGCGGGTGGGAACCAGGACCAGGGCGCGCGGGCGCATCGGCCGGGCCCGGTTGCGATTGGCCAGCCGGGCGATCATCGGCAGACCGAACGCGAGCGTCTTGCCCGACCCGGTCTGCCCACGGCCCAGCACGTCCCGGCCGGCGAGCGCGTCCGGAACGGTGGCCCGCTGGATCTCGAACGGGGCGGTTATGCCCTGCCGGGCCAGCGCGCTAACCAAAGCCTCGGGCAGGCCGAGGCCGGCGAAGTCGACCGCCTCGACGGTCTCGGGCGAAGCGGACTCGGCCGGCGTGTCCGCGCCCGGAGCAGGCTCGGTCAGGTCGGCGGCGGTCGCTACCGGCGCGGCCTCCGTCGGGGCGGTGTCGGGAGTCGCCGGGGCGGCGTCGTTCGCCACCGCACTGGGATCGAAAACGGACGTAACGGTGCTGGGGTCAGCAGAGGTGGTCAACAAATGCCTTTCGAGCGGGGCGCATCTTCGCGATGGCCTGCCGCGGCTGTGCCGCCGGATCGCCCGCAAGACCGCCCAGGGGCGCGCACCACACGCGCCGGGTCAGTGATCCCGACCAGTGTACGGCGGTTCGCCAGACTCGCCAGCGGGTTGGCCGACCGTAGTGGGCGGACTCACCATCGTTACTGCTCTGCGACTCAGCCGTTGAGGACGCTCCCCACCAGGCTGTCCATGGCGTCGTTGGCCAGCAGGACGACCAGCACGCTGATCGCCACCAGCAGCCCCAGAGCGGCGATCAGGACGATCACCACCCGCGTGTTGCGGGACCGCTCGGCCGGGGTGTCCGCCCAGCCCTGCGCCAGGATGTGCCCGGTCAGCGAGCCGGAATTCTCCACCGCCCCGTTGGCTGGCAGCGCGATCGTGGTGAAGCCCGGCCCCTCACCGCCGCCGTAGACGGTGCCCGGCAGCTCGGCGCTGCCATCGCGCCCCGTGGGGCGAGTGGCGGCCGCCGTACCCCGCCCGGCGCGGTCACCCGCCGGGTAGGTCGAGGGCGCGGCCGTTCGGGCGCCGCCGGTGCCGCTCGGCGAGGGCGCGCGGCTGGTGGACGGCGAGGGGACGCCAGTGGTGGACGGCGAGGGAGTGCCGGTGCCGCTCGGCCGAGGAGCGCTGGTAGTGGATGGCGGCCAACTGGGCAGCGCGGGCGCGGGCACCACGGGCGCGGCGGCACCGGGTGCCTCGGCCCACGGACCGTTCGGTGCTGGCGGTGTCGCGCCCGGTGCCGACTGCGCCACGGGCGGAGCCGACTGCGCCACGGGCGGGGCGGGCGGCGTCGCAGGCGGGGCGGGCGGCGTCGCGGGTGGTGTCCACCGCACCCCGCTCGGAGCCGACTGTGCCGCGCCCGGGGTCCGTTGCGTCGTGCCGTTCGCGGACGGCCAGCCGGCCGGCGGCGCGGAGACCGATGCGGTGGCCCGTACACCCGGGGTGTTGGTCATCCCCGGGGGTGGCGGAAACGGTGGCGCCGGCCGGGGGCCGGGCGGCGGTGGCGGCGCGGGCAACGGCGGGCCGGGCGGGGGCGTCGACGGCCCGGGAACGGGCGGCGTCGGCGGGCCCGGGATGGGCGGCAGGGGCGAGGGCGGCGGCACGGGTGGACCCGGGACGGGCGGCGGCGCGGGGCCGGGCTGCGGCGGAGGGACTGGCTCCGGCGTCGGTGCCGGGCCGGGCGGGTACGGCCCCGGGCTGGGCGCGGGCTCCGGCTCACCCGGGCCGGTCGGCTCGGGCCTCGGAGGCGTCGGTCCCGGAGGCGTCGGTCCCGGAGGCGTCGGCCCCGGGGTCGGCGGTGCGGGAGGCTGGGCTGGCTCCGGAGGCTGCGCCGGCTCAGGCGGCTCGGGATTCACCGGCCCGGACCGGTACACGGCGGGCGTGCTGGCGTGGGGCTCCGGCGTACCCCCGGTGGAGGCCGCGAACCGGCTGCTCTCCGGCACCGTGGCGCTGGCCCGGGCCGGGGCGGTCGAGCCCTCCCGCTGGCCGGGCAGCGGGAGGCTGGCGGGGCTGGCCGAGCCGGTCGCCCGGTAGGTGGTCGCGGTGGCCGGGGCGCTGACCGGGAGGTCACCGGTCAGCGCCGAGACGGTCGCGACACTGGCCCGTGCTCGCACCGGGACGGCGGTCGCCGGGCCAGGGGGAGCATCGTCGGCCCCCGGGCGCCCGCCATCCATCTCGGGCGCGCTGCTGCCCGCATCGCCGTCGGGCGTGCCCTCGACGGCCGAGCCGGCATCGGTGCTGGTCGCCGGATCAGCCGCGCCTGGCTCCGGCGGGTCGGCCCGATCGACGACGGGGTCGACAGTCTCCGCCGGATCTCTCTGCTCGGCCATCTCCGCCCTCCGCGCCATGCTCGCACCCGAGCCCGTGACGTTCGGACCGGATGTGCCTGGTTGTCACGGTGCCACAGATCGTCCCAGGCGGACAGCCAGAGCCGGCGGTGGCGAGTCAGCTGTCGGTGCTCGGGCTGCCCGCCGGGCTGTTACTGGTGGTCCCGTCCCGGCTGGTCTCGGGCGTGGCGGGCGCCGACGCGGTGGCCGATGCGCTGGCCGGTGCCGTGGTCGGCGGCGTCGGCAGGGTCGTCGGCCGGCCGCCGGGGCTGGTCGTCGGGCTCGGCGTGGTGCTGCCGGTCGGCGTCGGGCTGGGTGTGTCGGTGGGCGTCGGGCTGGTCGACCCGGTCGGCGTGGGCGTCGGCTTCGTGGTCGGCGTCGGTGTGGTGGTCGGCGTCGGCTTCGTGGTCGGGGTCGGGGTCGGGGTGGGCGTCGGCCGCACGGGCGGCGGGGTCGGCACGGCCGGGGCCGGCACCGCGCCGATCACCCGGGTGGCGGCGTAGAGCCGGGACCAGCGGACAACCGAGATCTTGACCACGTCACCGGTGGTGGGCGCCTGCACCATCTTGCCGTTGCCGATGTACATGCCGACGTGGTGGATCGTCGTCCAACTGCTGCCGGAGGCGAAGAAGAGCAGGTCGCCGGGGAGCAGCGCGCTCTGCGGCACCGTACGACCCCGGGTGGCCGCGTACTGGTCTCGGGCAACCCGGGGCAGGTTGAAGTAGTCGGCGCCGCGCGACCGGTACGCCGCCCACATCAGGCCGGAGCAGTCGAACGCGTCCGGCCCCTCCTCCGACCACTTGTACGGGTCGCCGAGTTGGGCGAGCGCGTACCGGACGGCGGCCAGCGCGCGTGGGTGCGCGGCCATCCCGCTGATGTTCTGACCGGTGACGTAGCCCGCGCCGAGCTGCTGCTCGGTGGCTTCCTGTAGACGCTCGATCTCGATCAGTTGCGTGGCGTTGTTCTTGCGGAGGGTGAGCAGGCTGGTCTCGGCCGCGCGCAGCGCCGTCTCGCCGGTGGTGAACTCCGCCTGGGCTGCGTCGACCGCGGCCTTGGCCGCGGCGTGTGCTTCGTAGGCCTTCTGCTCGCCGGCCCGTGCCCGCGTCAGCTCCCCGGTCACGCCGGTGGTGGCGCCCTCGACCTTTTCGCCACGGTTGATCCGGTGGAGGCGGCTCAACCCCTGGATGTCGTCGACGAAGTCGCCGGGGGGCAGCGCGGCGGCGGCCTTGACGGCGTCCGAGGCGGCCGCGTCGGCCGCCTGCTGGGCACGGAGCACGGCATCCTGCGCGGTCTCCAGCGCCTTGCCGGCCGCTTCGAGTTGGGCCTGCGCAGCGGTGCGTTTCTGCTGGCTCTGTAACAGCCCGTCGCCGAGGAGGCCGACCTGACTCTCGGCGGCGGCGATCTGGGCGGCCAGCGGGCCCGCGCCGACGTTGACCACCGGTGGGACGGTGCCGACGGTGCCGGGCGCGCCGCCGGGAAGCCGGAGCTGGCCGACCGCCGCGGGCCGGGAGCCGGTGTCCGGCACCGTGGTGGGCACGGCGGGGTCGGCGTACGCGGGGGTGGCCAGCACGGCGGCGGCGATCGCGCCGAGCAGGGCTGCCCAGAGCTTCGGCCGCAGCACCGGCGAGATCACCGGGCTCCGTCGTCGCTGCCGTCGCCCGCGCTCGCTGTCGACCATTCCGCTCCCGTCCAGTGCTCGCCGCCACGCTCGGTAGGCGCGGCCGTCGGGGCAGACCAGTGTGTGAGTTCCGCCCCACCCTGTCTTACCGCACCCGCCCGGTGATGTCGATGCGTGGCCGGGTTACGGGAGGCTGAGAGTCTGTTGAATGGGTCGCTGGGCCTGTTGGGTGGATCGCTGCCGCCGACCGTGCCGCCGCGACCATCGGAGCGCCGACGTACGCTCGACCGGGACCGCAGGTGGAAGGGACGTGCCATGGACGCCGGACTCAAGCGCGAGCTCGAAGCGAAGGTGTACGCCGGTGAACGGCTGACCCGGGAGGACGGGGTCGCGCTCTACGAGAGCGACGATCTGACCTGGCTGGGGCGGTTGGCGCACCACAAGCGCACCGAGCTGAACGGTGAGCGGGTGATGTTCAACGTCAACCGGCACCTCAACCTGACCAACGTCTGCTCGGCGTCCTGTGCGTACTGCTCGTTCCAGCGCAAGCCGGGCGAGAAGGACGCGTACACGATGCGCATCGACGAGGCGGTCCGCAAGGCCAAGGAGATGGAGGATGAGCAGCTCACCGAGCTGCACATCGTCAACGGCCTGCACCCGACGCTGCCGTGGCGCTACTACCCGAAGGTGCTGCGCGAGCTGAAGGCGGCGCTGCCGAACGTCAAGCTCAAGTGCTTCACCGCGACCGAGGTGCAGTGGTTCGAGAAGATCAGCGGCCTGAGCGCCGACGAGATCCTCGACGAGTTGATGGACGCCGGCCTGGAGTCGCTGACCGGCGGTGGCGCGGAGATCTTCGACTGGGAGGTCCGCCAGCACATCGTCGACCACGCCTGCCACTGGGAGGACTGGTCGCGCATCCACGCCCTGGCGCACAGCAAGGGCATGAAGACCCCGGCGACCATGCTGTACGGCCACATCGAGGAGCCCCGGCACCGCGTCGACCACGTGCTGCGGCTGCGGGAGTTGCAGGACGAGACCGGTGGCTTCGCGGTCTTCATCCCGCTGCGCTACCAGCACGACTTCGTGGACTCGGCGGACGGCAAGATCCGCAACCGGATCCAGGCGCGCACCACGATGGCGTCGCCGGCCGAGTCGCTGAAGACGTTCGCCGTCTCCCGTCTGCTCTTCGACAACGTGCCGCACGTGAAGAACTTCTGGGTGATGCACGGGCTGTCGGTGGCTCAGCTCTCGCTGAACTTCGGCGTGGACGACCTGGACGGCTCGGTCGTCGAATACAAGATCACGCATGACGCCGACTCGTACGGCACCCCGAACACCATGCACCGCGACGACCTGCTGCACCTGATCTGGGACGCCGGTTTCCAGCCGGTCGAACGGGACACCCGCTACAACGTGGTCCGGGAGTACGACAAGGCGCCGTCGCTGGCCGAACGCCGCGCCGAACCGCAGCAGGTCTGGGCCTGAGCCACCACGTACCCTCGCAGTCGATGACCGAGCAGCGCGAGTCCGAGAAGCAGGGCGGGTTTCCCCGCCGAGACGACCAGGGGCGGGTCCGTACCCTGGCCGACCTGCTCGGCGTGTGCCTGGCCGGTCTGATCATCGGCGTGTTGGCGCTCGTGCTGTTCGAGTTGGCGTTCGCCATGTTCGGTGCCGGCGACTTCGGTCACACCAACGGTTGGCTGGCCGTGATCCTGCCGGCCTGGTTGTTCTGGGACGACTTCCGGGCCTGGGAGTTCGGCGCGGCCCGGGTGGTGGCGGCTCTGGTCGCGGCGGCCGTCGGGGTGGTCTCGGGGCTGCTGATCGCGGGGCTGGCCTCCGGGTTGCCGCCGCTGCTGTCCGGGGCGTTGGCGGCGGCGGCGTTCACCGTGGCGTACGCGGTGGTCTGGTTTCCGGGTGTCCGCTGGCTGGCCCGCCGGACCGGCTGACCCCGACCGCCCGCCGGGCGAGTCGATCTTTCCGCCGCAGGGCGGGCGAGCTAGGGAACGGATGTGGTGCAGGTGAGCGCGGCGGTCAAGTACACGCTGGGCCGGCTCGGGCTGTTCGTCGCCGTGCTGGCGGGCCTCTGGTTCGTCGACATGGACATTTTCCTGAAGCTGATTCTGGCGCTGGCGTTCTCGGCCGCGCTCTCCTTCTTCCTGTTGCGTGGCTTCCGCGACGACATGGCCGAGGAGATGGCCGAGGCGGCGGAGCGCCGCCGTGCGGAGAAGGAGCGCCTGCGCTCCGCCCTAGCCGGCGACGACCAGCCCTCCACCGACCAGCCCACCACCAACCCCACCCCTCCCACCGACGAGCCCCCGCGTTGATCAAGAGGTTCGCGTCACCGGGAGGCTGTCCCGTGACGCGAACCTCTTGATCACCCCCGATAGGTCAGGAGGGGTCCCGATGGGGCCGGTCACCAGTTGGTGGAGCCGGGGACCCGGGGCCAGGGCTTTGACGTGGGCTTGATGAGGTACGCGATGCCGCCCGAGCCGCCGGAGACTCCGCCGGTCGCGTTGGTGCGCTTGGTCCGCAACCAGATCTGCTCGAACTGGGCACGCTTGTAGACGTTGCGCACCACGTCGTTGCTGGACGAGGCGGGGTCGTTGACGATGACGTCGCCCTCGGCGGTGAAGCCGACCACCACGAACAGGTGCCCGGACGTGCCGTAGTTCGCGCCGTCCAACTCGCTGGCCAGGAACGACTGGCTGGTCACCACCGGGATGCCGGCGGCGATGAAACGCTCCAGTTCGTCGAGTGAGTGCAGCCGGGTGACCCGGCCCTCCAGTCCGGGGAAGCTGGCCGCGTACGCGGTGTTGAACGGCCAGTTGCCCGCGCCGTCGTACGCGTAGTCGAAGACCATCCGGGCGGCGTGGTTGACCGTCGGGTCGGGGTAGGTCGGGTCCACCCAGGAGGTGTCGGCCGCCGACGGCCTGCGCCCCCAGTACTCGACGACCATCTCCGCGGAGGTGGGCGAGCACCACGCCTCGCCGCCGCCGTCGTACTCCGGGTAGTGCCCACTGTGCACGTTCTGCGAGTAGCGCGGCACCGGCAACTCGACGCCCCAGGCGATGTGCCCCGCGCTGGGCGGGACGGTGAACCGGTCCGGCACGTTGGAACTCATCGCGCCGAGCATCCGGACCACCGGCGAGGCCGTCTGCCCGGGTGCCCGGTAGAGGGTCAGTCGCAGTTGGTACGACCGCAGCAGCACCCCGGCGTCGGCGTCGTCGATGCTGAAGGTGTCGGTCCAGATCGTCGACCAGGGATCACCCTGCCGGTTGACGCTGGCCCGTTTGATGTCGGTGTCGCCGGAGGCCCAGCGACCCATGACGTACCAGGGGGTCTGGTCGCCGCTGGTGTAGCTGCCCTGCATCTCCACCTGGATCCAGGTGCCGGCGGGGGTCTCGGCGTTCCAGGAGGCGATCAGTTCGGTGGCGTCGAAGCCGATCCGGGTCACCGGCGAGGTCCAGGTGCCGTACTCCCAGGTGCGGGTGGCGCCGGTGTGCGGATCGGCGTACTCGATGGTGCCGGCCGGGCGGGCCAGGGTGACGCCCGCTCGCGCCCCGGGCACGACGCGGGTGCCGGCGCTGCTGCCCCGGTGCCAGTCGGCGGGCCCGGACCAGTCCTGGAAGGTGATCCGCTCGTCGTGGGCGGGAGCGGGTGGTCGACCCGCTGTGGCGGGGGCTGCGGGGGCGAGCAGGGTGAGCGCGCTGACGCCCGCGAGGGCGGCCGCGTGCAGGCGGGATCTGGCCATGGGTGCTCCGCGGTGTCGAGAGGTGCATCGTCGCTGGTCAGTGTTCCGCGCGGAGGGAAGTTTCGCCAGTGGGTGCTGGGAAGAAAATCATTGCCGCAGCGATGGTGAATCTGGGATGCACAAGGCAACGACGGATATTGATTCGACCATGTGGCTGGTGATGAAGTGTGCATCACCGAGCGGGATGTCCCGCCCTTCGAGGAGGTAGTACATGGCCCTCCGCACGCCCACACCTCTCCGCCGTGCCCTGGCGCTCGCTGTCGTCGCCGGGCTGGGCATCGTCACCGTGGCCGCCGGACCCGTCGCCGCGAAACCGGCACCGGATCGCACCGCCGAGTCGGCCGCCGCCGGCTACCGGGTGCTCGGGCCCCGGACCCTCGCCGACCGCAACGCGGTGGCCCGCACCGGGGCCGCCATCGACTACTCCGAGCACGGGGTCCTGCACATCTCGGCGACCGCGAGCGAGGCCGCCGCGATCGGCCGGCTCGGATTCCGCCTGGAACCGCTGACCCCGCCACCGAACGCCGAACGCGGCGCCGGTGAGGTGGGCACGTTGGCCTTCCCGCCCGCCGACTCCAACTACCACGACTATGCCGAACTGACCGCCGTCGTGAACCAGGCCGTGGCCGACCATCCGGCCATCGCCCGCAAGATCAGCATTGGTACGTCGTACGAGGGCCGCGACCTGATGGCCGTGAAGATCTCCGACAACGTCGGCACCGACGAGAACGAGCCGGAGATCCTGTTCAACGCCCAGCAGCACGCCCGTGAGCACCTGACCGTCGAAATGGCGATCTACCTGCTCAACCTCTTCACCGACAGCTACGGCAGCGACTCCCGGATCACCAACATCGTCAACAGCCGGGAGATCTGGATCGTGCCGACCGTCAACCCGGACGGCAGCGAGTACGACATCGCCACCGGCTCGTACCGGTCCTGGCGCAAGAACCGCCAGCCCAACAGCGGCTCGTCCAACGTCGGCACCGACCTGAACCGCAACTGGTCCTACAACTGGGGTTGCTGCGGCGGCTCGTCCGGCTCGACCTCGTCGGAGACCTACCGCGGCCCGTCGGCGTTCTCCGCCCCGGAGACGCAGGCGCTGCGCAACTTCGTCAACAGTCGCGTGGTCGGCGGAACCCAGCAGATCAAGGCGAACATCGACTTCCACACGTACTCGCAGCTGGTGCTCTGGCCGTACGGCTATACCACCGCGAACACCGCGGCCGGGATGAACGCCGACCAGTACAACACCTTCGCCACCATCGGCCAGCAGATGGCGGCCACCAACAACTACACCCCGCAGCAGTCCAGCGACCTCTACATCACCGACGGGGACAGCATCGACTGGATGTGGGCCACCCACAACATCTGGGCGTACACCTTCGAGATGTACCCGGGCTCGGCGAGCGGCGGCGGCTTCTACCCGCCCGACGAGGTGATCCCCGCACAGACCAGCCGCAACCGCGAGGCCGTGCTGATGCTCAGCGAGTACGCCGACTGCCCGTACCGGGCCATCGGCAAGCAGGCGCAGTACTGCGGCGGCGGTGGTGGCGGCACCACGGTCTGGTCCGACACCTTCGAGACCGCCACCGGGTGGACCATCAACCCGTCCGGTACGGACGCCGCCACCAGCGGAGTGTGGGAGCGGGGTGCCGCCCAGGCGACCACCTCCTCCGGCGCCAAGCAGCTCACCCCGTACGCCGGCGCCAACGACCTGGTCACCGGCCGGCTCGCCGGCTCGGCGGCCGGTGACTACGACGTCGACGGTGGCGTGACAAGTGCCCGGTCCCCGGCGGTGACCCTGCCGTCGTCGGGCACGCTGACCCTCTCGCTGGCCTGGTATCTGGCACACGGCTCGAACTCGTCGTCAGCCGACTACCTGCGGGTGAGCGTGGTGCACAACGGCGGCACCACCGCGCTGCTCACCCAGGCCGGCGCGGCGACCAACCGCAACGGGAGCTGGGCGGTGGCGAACCTCAACCTCACTCCGTACGCCGGCCAGTCCGTGCGGATCCTCGTCGAGGCCGCGGATGCCTCCGGCGCGAGCCTCGTGGAGGCGGCTGTGGACAACGTCACCATCACCGCCTCCTGATCGGGTGGGGCCCCGTTCCGCCCCTGCGGGGCCCCACCACCCGCTCCGAGCCTCCAGATCCCGCGGTGCGCTACCGTCTTAGCGACCACTCCGCAGCGAAGCCGGTGCGATACCGGCGCTGTCCCGCAACTGTGATGCCCCGCCTGACGGTGGGGACAAGCCAGGTCGCCTGCGGATCGGTCGCGACACGCGCTCTCGAGGAAGGGCGCCTCGTGGGCGGGCGTACGGAAGCCCTGTCGGCGAAGCAACACTCCTCGACCGACAGGAGGCCCCATGTTCAGACGTACCCCCCGGCTCTTCGCCGCGACCCTCGCGGTCGCCGCGCTCGCCCTCGGCGCCTGCGCCGAGAAGACCACCGACCAGCCGGCGCCCGGCGTCGGTTCGGCGACCGCCAGCTTCCCGGTGACGGTCGGCTCGCTCACCCTCGACAAGCGGCCCGAGAAGATCGTGTCGCTGGCGCCCACCGCCACCGAGATGCTCTTCGCCATCGGTGCCGGCCCGCAGGTGACCGCGGTCGACGACCAGTCCAACTACCCGGCTGACGCGCCCAAGACCGACCTGTCCGGCTTCCAGCCCAACGCCGAGGCCATCGCCAGCAAGAACCCCGACCTGGTGGTGATCTCCGACGACCGGAACAAGATCGTCGACCAGCTCGGCAAGCTCAAGATCCCGGTGTACCTGACCCCGGCGGCGACCACGCTTGACGACTCCTACCGGCAGATCACCGATCTGGGCACGCTTACCGGGCACGCCGACCAGGCCACCGACGTCACCACCCGGATGAAGGACGACATCGCCAAGCTGGTCAAGGACGTGCCGCAGCGCGCCGAGAAGCTCACCTACTTCCATGAGCTGGGCCCGGAGCTCTACAGCGCGACCAGCAAGACCTTCATCGGCTCGATCTACGACCTGGCCGGTCTGACCAACATCGCCGACCCGGCCGACGCGGACGGCAAGAGCGCCGGCTACCCGCAGCTGTCCCAGGAGTTCATCGTCAAGGCCGACCCCGACTTCGTCTTCCTGGCCGACGCCAAGTGCTGCCAGCAGAGCGGCGACTCGGTCAAGGCCCGCAGCGGCTGGGCCGGGGTCACCGCGGTGAAGAACAACCAGGTCGTGGCGCTGGACGACGACATCGCCTCCCGGTGGGGCCCACGGATCGTGGACCTGCTCCGGGTTGTCATCGACGCGGTCGCCAAGGTGCCCGCGTGATCGACGTCCGTCGGTGACCGGACTGCTTCCGGTGGCCACCCCGGCACCAACCACGCGGCCGGCCGGGACGCAGCTCGCGTCCCGGCCCGCCGGCCTGCGCAAGCGCTGGTTGGCTGCCGGGGTGTTCGCGGTGCTCGTCGCGCTCGTCGCCGGGGTGTCGCTCGGCCCGGTCAGTCTGCCGCCGGGCAGCGTCGCCGCCGAGCTGCTCAACCTGATCCCCGGGGTGCACCTGGAGAGCGGGTTGACCGAGCGGGAAATCGCCATCGTCACCGAGTTGCGGCTGCCCCGGGTCGTGCTGGGCCTGCTCGTCGGTGGCCTGCTCGCCCTGGCCGGCGGCTGCTACCAGGGCGTGTTCCGCAACCCGCTCGCCGACCCGTACCTGCTCGGGGTGGCCGCCGGCGCGGGCCTCGCGGTCACCGCGGTGATCGCCCTCGGCGGCGCCGGCCGGCAGGGCGCGATCTCCGGGCTGCCGCTGACCATCCCGTTGGCCGCTTTCGTCGGGTCGCTGCTCGCCGTGACGATGACCTACCTGCTCGGCGCGGCCGGCGGCCGGAGCCGGTCCCCGGCGATGCTGATCCTGGCCGGGGTCGCGGTCTCCGCGTTCCTCTCCGCCGGGCAGACGTACCTGCTGCAACGGCACTCCGACACCATCCAGTCCGTCTACTCCTGGCTGCTGGGCCGGCTGGCCACCGCCGGCTGGCACGACGTGCTGCTGGTGCTGCCGTACGCCGTGGTGACCACCGTGGTGGTGCTGCTGCACCGCCGCGAGCTGGACGTCCTCGCGCTCGGCGACGACGAGGCGCGCAGCCTCGGCCTGCACCCGCAGCGGTCCCGCTACCTGCTGATCGCCGCCGCGTCGTTGGGCACCGCCGCCGCCGTCTCCGCGACCGGCCTGATCGGCTTCGTCGGCATCATCGTGCCGCACACCGTCCGGCTGCTCGCCGGGTCGAGCTACCGGGTGATCCTGCCGCTGTCGATGCTGTTCGGGGCGGCGTTCCTGGCCCTGACCGACGTGGTGGCCCGCACCGCCGCCGCCCCGGCCGAGGTGCCCATCGGGGTGGTCACCGCCCTGCTCGGCGGCCCGTTCTTCGTCCTGGTGCTGCGCACCGCCCGGCGGGTGCTCACATGAGCCCCGAGCCGGCCGGCGTGCCCGCTCCCCGCCAGGCCGGTGCGACGGCGGTCGAGGTGCGGGGGTTGCACGTCAGCCTGGGCGGCACCCCGATCCTCACCGGCGTCGACCTGACCGTCGCCGTCGGCGAGTGGGTCACCGTGATCGGCCCGAACGGCGCCGGCAAGTCGACCCTGTTGCGCGCCGTCGGCGGCCTGCTGCCCGCGCCGGGAGCGATCACCCTGTTCGGTACGCCGAGCGCCGAACTGCGCCGCCGGAACCGCGCCCGGGTGGTGGCCACGGTGGCACAGTCACCGGTGGTGCCACCCGGCATGTCGGTGCTGGACTACGTGCTGCTCGGCCGTACCCCGTACATCCCGCCGCTGGGCCGGGAGTCGGCCGCGGACGTGGCCGCCGTGCACGAGGTGCTCGACAGGCTGGACCTCGTCGGCTTCCACCGCCGCGAGCTGGCGACCCTCTCCGGCGGCGAACGGCAGCGGGTCTTCCTGGCCCGGGCGCTCGCCCAGGGCGCGACGCTGCTGCTGCTCGACGAGCCGACCAGCGCGCTGGACATCGGCCACCAGCAGGAGGTGCTGGAACTGGTCGACCAGCTCCGCCGCGCGCACGGCCTGACCGTGCTGGCCACCATGCACGACCTCTCCCTGGCCGGCGAGTACGCCGACCGGATGGTGATGCTGGCCGACGGTCAGGTGGTGGCGACCGGCACCCCCCGCGAGGTGCTGACCGAACACCTCCTGGCCACCCACTACCGGGCCAGCGTCCGCGTCGTCCCCGGCACCCACGGCCCCCTGGTGGTCCCCGTCCGCCCTCGCTGACGGGGGCGGTCAGTCCTCTTCCGGGCCGAGGTCGATCACCGAGAAGAGGGCGCCCTGCGGGTCGCGTAGGGCGGCGAACCGGCCCGTCGGGATGTCGCGGGGTGGGACGAGGATGGTTCCGCCCAGCTCGGCGGCGCGGGCCGCGGCGGCGTCCGCGTCGGTCACCGCGAAGTACACCGTCCAGTACGCGGGCAGGTCGGCCGGGAAGTCGTCGGCCAGCGGCGGCATCATCCCGGCGACGATCCGCGCACCGAGCCGCCACCCGGTGTACGTCATTCCGCCGACCGGCTGTTCGTCCGGCTGCCAGCCGAACACCAGCTCGTAGAAGACCTTCGCGCCCTCCGGATCGGGGGTGACCAGCTCGTTCCAGCTCATGGCGCCGGGCACGTTGAACACCTCGGCGCCGGGCATCGCCAGCGGCTGCCAGACGCTGAACGTGGCGCCCGCCGGGTCGGCGAAGACCGCCATCCGGCCCCGGTCGAAGACCTCGAACGGCGGCACCACGACCTGCCCGCCGGCCCGCTCGACCCGGCCGGCGACGAGTTCCGCGTCGTCGGTGGCGAGGTACGTCGACCAGATCGGCACCTGATCGGGAATCGCGGGCGGTCCCACTCCGGCGACCGGCTGCCCGTTGAGCAGGAAGACGGTGTAGCCGCCCGCCTCGGGCTCCGGTGTCACCCGTCCGGTCCAGCCGAACAGCTCGGGGTAGAACCGCCGCGCGTCGGTCAGATCCGGGGTGGCCAGGTCGGCCCAGCAGGGCGTACCCGGCGGGACGGTGCTCACGTCAAGACCCCTCTCGGCCGGGGCGGCCACGGCGGCCCCCTGCGGGAATCCTGGCACCGTCCCGCCGCGGCCCGGGGCGGAAACGGACGAATCGTCAGCTGAACCGGCGACCCTCGTCCCGCCGGTACGCCCAGGCGGCGAGCGTGGCGAGCAGCACCACCCAGACGCCGAGCATGATCAACGAGAGTGGCTCGACGTCGTAGTCGCCCACCGCGGCCCACATCAGCTCGGCCGCACCCCTGGTGGGCAGGAACGGCGCGATCGTCTCGATGAAACCGGGTGCGTCCCCCGGCGCGGAGAGCAGCCCGCCGCCGAACGCGAGCGGCAGGAAGACGACCTGCGCCACCACGATCGCCGCCTTGCTCGGCAGCGAGTAGCCGATGGTGAGCCCCATCAGCGTGAATGGCACCGAGATGACGGCCACGGTGACGATGGCCAGCAGGAACGCCGCCGGGGTGATCCGGGCCGCGGTCAGGGTCGCGCCGATCACCACGACCGGGATCAGCGACAGGAACGTCAGCGCCAGGCCCGCCAGCACCCGGCCGGCGAAGCGGGGCGCCGGCCCGGCCGGCAGCGTCCGGGTGTACGGGCTCCACGGCTGGTCGCGATCCTCGGCGACGCCGACGCCGTACTGGAAGATGTT
Source organism: Micromonospora sp. NPDC047527 (assembly GCF_040643015.1). NCBI lineage: Bacteria > Bacillati > Actinomycetota > Actinomycetes > Micromonosporales > Micromonosporaceae > Micromonospora > Micromonospora sp. NPDC047527. Next base: position 545,262 of record NZ_JBEYTK010000002.1, read on the forward strand.
GGCGCTCATGACCGAGAAGGTGACCATCGACGCGGTGGCGAAGGTGGCGCCGACCGGATCGTCACCGGCGAACGGCACCACGAAGAAGATCATGGCGGCGGCCGGGAAGAAGGCGCTGCCGACGACGGCCACCGGGATCCGGATGAGCTCCAGAAGCTGGTAGCGGGCGTGAACCAGGGCGAGCTGCACGGTGCGCCTCCTCAGACGGCGGTGGGTCGGCCGCCGGCAGCGGCGGTGGGCTGGCTGTCTGCGGTGGGCTGGCCGTCGGCGGCACGGGTGGGCTGGCTTTCGGCCGTGGTGGTGGGGTGGGTTCCGGTGGTGGGCTGGTCGGTGCCGGTGATGGCGAGGAACGCCTCTTCCAGCGAGGTCGGCCGCACCTCCAGGTCGACGAAGGTGACCCCGGCGGTGACCAGGGCCCGGACCAACTCGTCGGCGTCGGTGGTGAGCAGGTGCAGCCGGCCGTCGATCCGTTCGGTGCGGACCACACCGGGCAGCTCGGGCAGCGCGTCGGCGACCAGGCTGACCCGACGTACGCCGACGATGCCGCGCACCGCCTCGACCGTGTCGTCGGCGAGCACCCGGCCCTGCCCGATCACCACCACCCGGTGCGCGAGCGCCTCCACCTCCTCCAGGTAGTGGCTGCTCAGCAGGACGGTCCCGCCGTCGTCGTGGAACGCGCGGATCGCGTCCCACAGCGTGTGCCGGGCGGCCACGTCCAGGCCGGTCGTCGGCTCGTCGAGCAGCACGAGCCGGGGCCGGCCGACGAATGCCAGCGCCACTGCCAGCCGGCGCCGCTGCCCGCCGGAGAGCCCACCGGTCTGCCGTCGGGCGAGGTCGCCCAGGCCGAAGCGGTCGAGCAGTTCGCCCCGGGGCACCGGGTCCGGATAGTGCGCCGAGACGAAGTCGACGACCTCGCCGACCCGGAGCGTGCCCGGCAGGCCGGTCTCCTGCGGGGTGACGCCGATCTGTCGGCGGGATGCCGGATCGCGGGGGTCGCCGCCGAACAACTCGACCCGGCCCGAGCTGGGACGGCGTAGGCCGACCAGCAGGTTCATCAGAGTGCTCTTGCCGGCGCCGTTGGGGCCGAGCAGGCCGACCAGTTCACCGGCGCGGACCTCCAGGTCGACGCGGTCGAGGGCGAGGACGTCGCCGTACCGGCGGCTGGCCTGGTCGGCGCGGGCGAGGGTCATGACTGCTCCTTGGTGGCAGTGGGGTCGAGCAGGGTGCGGATGGCTTCGGTGTACTCCTCGAACGCCAGCCGGCCGCGCCGGCTGAGCCGGATCAGGGTGGCCGGGGTGCGTCCACGGTGGGTCTTGCTGATCTCCACGTAGCCGGCGTCCTCCAGCTTGCGCAGGTGCACGGAGAGGTTGCCGGCGGTCATCGCGAGCAGTTCCTGCAACCGGGGAAAGGCGATCCGGTCGCCGTCGTTGAGCGTCGAGAGCGCGGCGACCACCCGCAGCCGGGCCTGCGCGTGGATGACCGGGTCGAGTTCGGTCACGACCGGTGTCGCTGTCGCCGCCGGGCGATCGTTCCGGCGGCCAGGATCCCGCCGCCGCCGGCCACCGCGATGACCAGTGCGTGCCAGCCCGGCCCGGCGATCGTGCCGAGCACGTTGCTCACGCTGATCCAGACGCCGAGCCGGAACAGGTCCCGGTCCAGCCAGATGGCTCCGCCGGCCATGTGCAGCGCGCCGGTCAGGCCAACGGCGGTCGCCGACCAGAGCAGCGCCTCCTGGTCGTGTGGCAGGTGCTCGGAGATCCGGCCGACCGCCGCGTACACGCTCACCGACCCCAGTGCCCAGGCGCAGCCGTACCAGCGTCCGCGTTGCGCGGAGTCGCCACTGACCTGCCCGTACGCCCGCGCGCCAGCGACCGCCTGGACCGCCGCGGCAGCCGCGAGCAGGACGAACAGGACGGTCAGGGGCAGCCACTCCGGTAGCCGGACCAACACCCGACCGTCGGGTGCGAAGCGCAGGAAGAACAGCCCGAAGCCGATCAGCCAGGCCACACCCCACGGCCAGTAGACCAGTCGGGCGTCCGGCTCCAGCCGACGTGCGGTGGCTGCCTGCTGCTCACGGATCAGCCGGAGCGCGGCTGCCGCGTCGGAGGGTGGCAGGTCATCGTTGGGTTCCACGCAAACTACTTTACGCCGCAAAGTCAATGCCCGGTGTCCCGCGCGCCGCGCCGGGGTACCGACAGCGGCGCGGGGTGCCTATGGTGGGGAGCCGTGGTGACTGACCGGTCGCACAGGACACAGAGGAGGGTCCGTGTCGAGCCCGAGCGGTGAGCTGGAGGTCGAGCCGGAGGCTCTGAAGGCGTTCGCGGCGGCGTCCACCGACCGGGCGGCCCGCTTTCGCGAACTGCACCGTTCGTTCGGCGACGGGCACGTGCCACGGCACGCCTTCGGTGTGATGCCGGCGTCGTTCAGCCTCGCGGCGACGTACGCCGAGCAGTTCGAGGCGTGCCTACAGGGGCTGGCCGATGGAGCCGAGGTGATGGCGGACATCGCCGAAGGACTCACCGACACCGCCGACTCCTACACGGGCTCCGACGTGGCCAACACGGACCTGTTCGTGCCCGGCCGTCCGCCCGCTCCCGACGTACTCGCTCCCGGCCCCTGGTCGCCGAGCCCGTCCTCGCCCGGCGACGCCGGCCGGACTGGGCAGGTGCCGGCGTGAGCACCGAGGCGTTGCAGCGCAACAAGACGTACTTCGAGCAGATCGTCTCGGGTACGCCCGACCCGTTCAAGCCGTTGTCCAACGCGGTGTTGTGGCCCTTCGAGCAGCTGCTCGAACTCGTCGCAGGCGAGCCGGACGACCTGATGCGCGCCGCCCAGCTCTGCCTGAGCACCGGTGCGGCGGTCCGCGAGATTGCTGGTGAGCAGGTGCAGCACCGGGCTCGCCTGCGGGGCTCCTGGAAGGGCGACGCCGCCGAGAGCTTCCACGCGTCGATGGAGTCGGTGGAGGAGGCGATCGAGGAGTTGGCCCGTGGGCTGGACGGCACCAAGGAGGTGCTGGTCGACGCGGCCAACGCGGCGGTCGACGCGTTCAACCTGCTGGTCGAGTTGATCCTCGAGTTCCTGCTCTGGTTCCTCACCGAGGTCATCATCGCGGCGGTGGCCGCGGCGCTCAGCGCCGGCATCTCGCTCGCGGCGACGGTCGTCCGGGTGCTGGCCAAGCTCGCTACCGTGGTGGGCCGGATGGTCAAGGTCGTCGCGCGGTTCGCCGAGATCCTGACGAAGCTGGCCGCCAAGATGCAGAAGGTCGCCGAGCTGCTGATGAAGTACCGCGAGGCGGTGCTGAAGATCCGCCAGGCGAAGAAGGCATACCGGATGTGGAACAAGTCCGGGTGGACGGCCGAGGCGCGGGCGTTCCAGATCGAGAAATTCAAGGTGCTCTTCCCGGGCAAGTTCCTCATCAACCAGGCGTCCCCGGTGAACATCCCCGGCATCGGCGGCGCCCTGCTGGACACCGGCGTCGGGCTGCACGACATCTCCGACGGCACCAAGGACCGCAACTACCTGGTGGACGGCACGTACCGCGAGGATCTCGGCCCGTACACCAAGGGCGTGCAAAATATCTTCGACTCCATCCTGACCTGAGAGGGACCGACATGACCTTTCCGGGTCTGGACCGCATCGAGGCGCTGGCCCGCAACCTGGACGGTTGGCAACGTGAGCTGGCCGGCAAGATGGCCGAGATCGAACAGAGCAACGCCGAGGGTGTGAGCGACTCCGGGTTGGTCCGGGTCACCGCCGCCGCCGACGGCACGATCGTGTCGACCGACCTCGACGCGCGGGCCATGCGTTTCGACTCGTACACGCTGGCTGAGGAGTTCACCGCCGCCGCCGGCCGCGCGCAGGAGGCTGCCGCCGCCCGGGTACGCGAGCTGGTGGGCGAGGTGATCGGCGACGCGCCCGCTGCCGGACGACCGACCGGCGACCGCCCGGATCGATACTGATCCGATGGCCGACATCAGCTACCAGGAACGGCTGACCCAGCTCGTCGAGCCGGGTGAGCAGCTGCTCGCCGTCGCGAAGGCGAGAATCGCCCAGGGCGCCCTGCCGCCCGACCCGCCGATCGAGGAGCAGCCGGCCACGTCCCGCGGCGGCGGTGGCGTCTCCGGGGCGCTGCTCAACCTGCTCTCGCCGATATTCTCCTTCCCGGCGGGAGACCGGATCGTCGATCGCCTGGCCTACGGAATCGCCGGCCGGGGAGCGCCCGGCTCGTCCGCCTCCACGCTGCAGTACGCGCGGCGGCCGGTGCCTCCGGCGACCACCATCGAGGACACCATCCTCGCCGTCACCGACCGGCGGATGCTCGTGTGCGCGTCCGGGCCGTTGAAACTCTGGTCGAACCGGGCCGACGACGAACGGGCGGCGGCCGAAACCCGGATCGTCTGGTCGACGCCCCGCGCCGCGGTGGCCGACGCCCGGGTGGGCTGGCACCGGCTCAACCCGAAGCGGCTCCGGATCGAGTTCGTCGACGGCTCGTGGTTGGCCTTCACGGTGCCGATCGCCGAGCCCGGCAAACCGCTGCGCGACATCGCCTCAGCCCTGACCGGTCGCTGACCCGACCCGCGGCGGCGCCAGCCCGCAGCGGCACGCAACGGGTTTGGTCGAGGTTTACAGCGATGCCGGCTGTAGTGGCCCGGCCTGCGGTGGTGTGGCCTGTTGCGGTGTGGCCTCGGGCGGTGCGGCCTCGGGCGGTGCGGCCTCGGGCGGTGCGGCCTCGGGCGGCGCGGCTTCCGGCGGCGTGGTCAGCAGCGGCGCGGGCAGCGGTTCGCGGTGCAGCACCGAGAGCCGGGACACCGCACGGGTGAGCACCACGTACAGCCGGTGCAGCCCGCGCGGCTCGGCCGCGACGATCGCGGCCGGCTCGACCACCACCACATGGTCGTACTCCAGGCCCTTGACCAGCGTCGCGGGCACCACGGTGACCCGCTCCGCGGCCACCACGTCGTCGGCGGTCGCGGTCGCGACACCGGCGGCGGCGAGCGCCGCGCGCAGCCCGTCGACCGCGTCGTCTGCGGCGATCACACCGACCGAGCCGTCGTGGGCGAGCGCCGCCCGCACGTCGTCCACCGTCGCCGACGTCAGGTCGGTCACGGTACGCACGTCCAGGCCGCCGTCTCGGCGCAGCGACTCGGCCGGCGGCACGTTGACGGCGAGTGCCGGCAGCAGCAGGTTCGCGAACGCGACCACTGCGGCGGGCACGCGAAAACCGACCGTCAACGGAACCACCACGGCGTCCGGCTTGCCCAGGTGAGCCAGGGATTCCCGCCAGTCCGTCGCCGCCCACGGCGTGGTGCCCTGAGCGAGGTCACCGAGGAGGGTGACCGAGCCATGCTCGCTGCGCCGGGCGATGGCCCGACACTGCATCGGGGAGAGATCCTGCGCCTCGTCCACCACCACGTGCCCGAACCCGGAGGCCCGCTCCAGCAACCCGGCCGCCTCGTCGATCAGCACCGCGTCGGCGGTGGTCCAGCGGGTCGCCTTCGCGGTACGGGCCGGCTTCACCCAGGTCAGCAGCGCCTGCTCGGCGTCGGTGAGCAGACCATCCGCTGCGGCGGCGAGTCGAGTCGGGTCGGAGAGCAGGCCGTACACCAGCCCTTCCGGGGTGAGCGCCGGCCAGACCGCGTCCAGGAGGTCGACCACCGGCCGACAGCGGCCCATCCGGCGTAGCCACGCATCGCTGGGTGACTCCGCGCGCCGCGCCTCGGCCTGCCGTTGCAGCAGACTCACCACCCGCGCGCGGACCCGCTCCCGGCCCGTGCCGTACGGCAGCCCTTCCCGACGGGTCTCCTCGACGATCCGATGTAGTGGGTCCAGCCCGATCCGCCACCGGAACGAACCGTCCGACACCGTGATCGAGTCGGTCGGCGTACCGATCTGAGCCTGCACCGCGCGCCGCAGCACGTCGGCCATCCGCACGTCGTGCTTGAGCGTGGCGACCGCCGGCGCCTCGACCGCCCGGACCGGCACCCGCGAGATCAACTCCTCGACGGTGGCCTGCTCGACCTCGACCTCACCGAGCGCCGGCAGCACCGCCGCGATGTACGACAGGAACGCCCGGTTCGGCCCCACGATCAGCACACCCGCCCGCCGCAACCGCTCCCGGTGCAGGTAGAGCAGGTACGCGGCCCGGTGCAGACCAACCGCCGTCTTCCCCGTGCCCGGTGCCCCCTGCACGCAGATCGAGTCGGCCAGATCGGCCCGGACCAACTCGTCCTGCTCAGGCTGGATGGTGGCCACGATGTCCCGCATCGGCCCGACGCGCGGCCGTTCGATCTCGGCAGTCAGGATCCGGCTGGTCGTGCCCAGCTCCTCGCCCCGATCGAGCCGCTCATCCTCGAAGCTGGTCAGCACCCCGTTGCTGAACCCGAACCGCCGCCGGACCGCCACCCCCTGCGGATCGCGCGCACTGGCCCGGTAGAACGACCGGGAGACCGGCGCCCGCCAGTCCAGCACCAACGGCTCGCCCCGCTCGTCGGTGACGTGCCGCCGGCCGACGTGATACCGCCGACCGTCATGATCGGTGCTGGTGCTGGTGCTGGTGCTGGTGCTGGTGCTGCTGCCGCTGCTGCCGCTGCTGCCGCTGCTGCCGCTGCTGCCGCTGCTGCCGCTGCTGCCGCTGCTGCCGCTGCTGTCGCTGCTGCCGCTGCTGTCGCTGCTGTCGCTGCTGTCGCTGCTGCCGCTGCTGTCGCTGCTGTCGCTGCTGCCGCTGCTGTCGCTGCTGTCGCTGCTGTCGCTGCTGCCGCTGCTGCCGCTGCTGTCGCTGCTGTCGCTGCTGTCGCTGCCGCTGCTGCCGCTGCCGCTGCTGTCGCTGCTGTCGCTGCTGCTGTCGGTGCCGCTGGCCTCGCGGTTCGGGCTACTGCTGTCTTTGCTGCCCAAGGTTTCGCGGTCCGGGCTTCCGGCGAAGTCGAGGCGGCCGAAGAAGAGCGGCGTGGTCGGGTCGTCGGCCAGTTCGGCCACCCGGCGGGCCAGCGTGCGACCGAGTGTCTCCGCGGCGTACGCGTCGCCGGCCACCTGGTCGCCCGTGGCGAAGAGGGATTCGGCTCGTTCCCGCATCCGCCGCAGCGCCGCACGCGAGGTGGCCAGGTGTGCGCGCTCGGCGGCAAGGTCCTTGTCGAGGTGGGTGTCAAGGTCAGGTGCGGGCATGCTGACGTCCCATCGTCCACAGCTGCTGCTCGCTCGCGTGTCCGGGGGCGGATGGCCGGCCGCCCGGCGCGGCGACGTCCGTTCCGGTGCAGCTCACCTCGGCCGTCAAGCGGGGTGCAACCGTACGCTCCCGAGCCTGTCCCTGCCACCGAATTACCGATGCGGCCACCCGGAAGAGACGGCGTGGCGCCGCGACGGCGGGATGGCACGCCGACGAACAACCGCCCGATCCGCTGTGCTGTCCGAATCTCCGTGTCGCCCGATCCGCTGTGCTGTCCGAATCTCCGTGTCGCTCGATCTGCTGTGCTGTCCGAACCTCCGTGTCGCTCGGTCTGCTCTGTCGTCCGAACCGCTGGTCGCTCGAACTGCTGTGTCGCTCGATTCGCTGTGTCGGCCGTGCCTTTCGGTCCCGGGGGGTGTTTGTCGCTGAGCCCGCGCTGGATCCCGAGGTGGGCGCTGCGGCCCATCGCGGTGGACGGCAATGCCGGCGGGTGGCTGAGGTGGGCCGTTTGTCTGGTCCGGTGCTGCGTGTGTGGTGCTGTCGGCTTTAGCAGCGGCGATGGTAGAGGTTGCGCCGTGGGACGCGGTGCGGGTCGAGCCAGCGGGGCGGAAGAAAGTCGGGCTTGCCGTCCGGCGCGATGCGGACCGCCCAGTCACCCTGGTGAATGAGGCGATGGTGGTGGCCGCAGAGCAGGACCGCGTTGCCCAACGCCGTTGCGCCACCATCGGCCCAGTGCTGGACGTGGTGGCCATCGCACCATCGGGACGGCCGGTCGCAGCCGGGGAAGGCGCAGCCACCGTCGCGCAGCACCAGCGCGCGACGCAGTGGCCCGGTGAAGAGACGGCGTTGACGCCCGACGTCCAGGACCTGACTGTTGCCGCCAAGCACGGCCGGCAGCACTGCGGCATCGCAGGCGAGTCGGCGGATCGCGCCCGGTGTGAGGCGTTCGCCGGTCTCCAGGGCGCCCGCGCGTACGCCGTTGACCAGCGCATCCAGCGAAACGGTCACCACCAGTTGTGGGCGGTCGCCGCCGTTGTCGGGCAGATGGCCGGTGCGCAGCGCCAGCCGACAGATCTCACCGAGCGCGTCCGCCCGGCGTTGGCCGGGACTGCGATCGTCGTGCACTCCTGCGGGGGCGCACAGCGGATCGATCGCTTCGCGCAGCAGGCTCGCCGTTTCGGTGTCGAGGCTGCCGCTGAGACGTACCTGCCCATCCTGCTGGTCGGAGAGGGTGACGTGCCGGCGGGTCTCGGCCCGCTCGGTGGCCCGCTCAAGGGCTGCCAGCTCAGCTTGGTCGGCCAGGTCGGGGGCGACGTGCGCGAGGACGCGCTCCCCGAGACGGCTCAGGGTCGCCGGATCGAACCTGTCGGCCCACGCGATCAGCAGATGGGTGGCCTTGTCGGTCACCTCCGGCCCCGCCTCGACAGGAAGGGCGGCGACGGTCTCCGCCACGACGCGGCCCTGTTCGACGGTGATGATGCCGCCATGCAGGGCATCGCGGACCGCTGGTGGCGCGGCGTCGAGGGTGGCCGCGAGCTGAACGAGCTGACGGGCAGATCGCCCCGAAAGCCGGAGCCGATCCCGCAGCCAGACCGCGGTGGACGAGGCACCTTCGGTGACGGCCAGGCCGCGGGCGTCCAACTCGCGCACCAGACCCATCTCGACGGCGGCCAGCCGCTGCGCCGCAGCGTGCGCAGCATCGAGCGATGCGAGCAGCTCGGCGTCCGAGAGCGCCCACAGGGAGGCCGCGACACAGTCGTCGACGGCACCACTCGCCTGCGACAACGCCCTCAACATGAAGACAAGATAGAACATGTGTACGACATTTTTGTGCCCCGTTCGGCCAGGTTGCGGTCCGCCTCGCCCGCGTCGGGAGTTGCCGGCGGGCTGCCTGCGGTCAGAGCCTCTGCCAGGTGCCAGGTGCCAGGTGCCAGGTGCCAGGTGCCAGGTGCCGCCGCACCCGCGCCCGCCGCGCCGCCGTGCCGCCGCACCCGTGCCCGTGCCCGCGCCCGCGCCGCCGCGCCCGCGCCGCCGCGTTGCCGGTCGCCGCCGCAGCCACGTCCTCCGCCGGCCGCAGCAGCGTCCTCCGCCGATCGCCGCACCGCCGGTCGCTGCCACTCCGCCGCCGACCAGCGCCGTCGCTTGCCGTCACTGTCGCTGGCCGCCGCCATTCAGCGCGGGTCGTGGACGCCGGACGTGTGCCGGCAGAGCGCGGGGTGATGGCGGGTCGGGTGGGCGGCCGGGATCATGGGGTCATGACCGACGCCCGTCCCGAGCCGCGCCGAATGATCAGTGACCCGCAGGTGATGCGGGCGCTGGCTCATCCGGCCCGCATCGCGATCATCGAGTATCTGAGCAGCCGCGAGGGTGGCGGCACCGCCACCGAGTGCGCGGAGATCGTCGGGCTGTCGCCGAGCGCGACCAGTTATCACCTGCGGGCGCTGGCGAAGTTCGGGCTGGTGGAGCAGGCGCCGAGCCGGGGGGACGCCCGCGAGCGCGTGTGGCGTACGTCGAATGTCAGCTGGATGGTCGACGCGGGCCGCGAGGCCGGGCCCGAGGCGCGGGCTGCGGAGCAGGCGCTGGTGGAGGCGCACGCCGTCCGGGCCATGGAGCGGACCAGGGACTGGTTGCGGCGCGCCGGGGATGAGCCCGCCGAGTGGTACGACGTTGCGCTGTTCAACGACACGCTGGTCCTGCTGACGGCGGAGGAGTTGGCGGAGTTGAACGAGGCCGTCGTGGCGCTGCTCAGGCCGTACCACCCTCGTCGGCGATCCGACCCGCCGGAGGGCGCTCGTTCGGTGGCGGTGCAGTACCGGGTGGTGCCGCTGGCCTGAGGGGGTTGTGTCGATCAGTTGTGAAGGATTATTTTCGAAATATGTCCTTCACAACTGATGAGTCGCGCTGGACAGACGTCTGGTTGGCCGCCACCGCACGCGGGACCACGATCTGCGGCGACTTCCTCGCCGCCACCGCGCTCGCTCTGGCGCTGCAGGGAGCCGGCGCCGGTGGGCTCGCCGTCTCGGGGCTGCTGCTCGCGGCCACCCTGCCGCTGGTGGTGCTCGCCCCGCTCGCCGGCCGCGTCGCCGACCGGGTGGACAGCCGCACCCTGCTGGTGACCGTCGGGGTGGCTCAGGCCGCCATCTGCACGATGCTCGCCGTCACCAGCCACCCGGTCCTGGTCGTCGGTCTGGTCACGCTGCTCGCCTGCGGGCTCGCGGTGACCCAGCCCTGCCTGGCGGCGCTGCTCCCAGCGATGGTCCGCCCGGCTGACCTGCCCCGGGCGAGCGCGATCAGTCAGACCGCCGTCTCCCTCGGCGCGCTCGGCGGTCCGGTGCTGGCCGGGCTGCTGGTGGGGCAGTTCGGCACCCGCGTACCGCTGCTGGTCGACGCCGCGACCTACCTGGCGCTGGTGGTCGCCGGCCTCCTGCTGCGGACTCGTCGCGGCGGCCGCCCGACCACCGCCGCAGCACGGACCGCACCCGCCGTTGCCGCGTCGGCCGCGTCGGCCAAGCCCGCGCCGACCGCGCCGACCGCGCCGACCGCGCCGACCGCGCCGACCGCGCCGACCGCGCCGACCGCGCCGACCGCGCCGACCGCGCCGACTGCGCCGACCGCGCCGACCGCGCCGACCGCGCCGACCGCGCCGACCGCGCCGACCAGGACCGTGCTGGCCAGGAGTGCGTCGACCGCGTCGACCGCGCCGACCGCGCCGACCGCGCCGACCGCGCCGACCGCGCCGACCGCGTCGACCGCGTCGACCGCGCCGACCGCGCCGACCGCGTCGACCGCGTCGACCGGGGCCGTGCCGACCATGCCGGCCGGCGCCGCGCTGGCCGCGTCGGCCGGGTCCGTGCCGGCCGGGGCCGCGCCGGCCGTGGCCGTCGCCGGTGCGATGGCGTCCTTCGGTGGTACGGCCCAGGGCTGGCGGCTGCGCCGGGATCCGTTGATGCTCGTCATGGTGGTGAGCACTGCCGTGGTGATCGCGGCGGTCGGCGGCATCAACGTGATCGAGGTCTTCTTCATTCGGGAGACGCTGAACGGCTCTGCCACCACGTACGGCTTGGTCGGCGCAGCATGGATGGCCGGCATGCTGCCGGGCGGCTGGTACGCGGCGCGGCTCGCACGTCGGTTCCACGACGACGGTGCGCTGGTGCGCGGGGTGCTGGTCACGCTGGGTGGGTGCAGCCTGATGGTGCTGCTGGGGGCGACGGTGCCGGCGGCGGCTCTGCTGGTGCCGCTCTGGTTGGTGGCCGGCGCGGCCAACGGCGCGGAGAACGTGTTCGCCAACCTTCTTACCGCTCGTCGGGTGCCGGAGGCGATGCGTGCCCGCGCGTACGCCAGTTATGGCGCGGCGGTGCAGGGTGGCTCGATGGCGGGCTACCTGGTCGGTGGCGTGTTGCTCACGGGAGTTCCGCCCCGACCGTTGATCGCGGCGGCCGGCGCGGCTGGGTTGCTGGTGGTGCTGGCCTTCGTGCCGATCGTCGCCCGGGCGTTACGCGGGCCGGTGAGTGGCGATCCGGCCGTACCCGAGCGTGGCTCGCCCGGCGGACGAGAGCGCCAGCCGGGTGCGGGGTTGGCCACTTCGGGCCGGCCCGGCGAGCCGGAGCCAGAGGGCGGGGATACGGTCGGGTCATGGCTGAGCGCATCGCACGCCCGCGGGTCGGGCACATCCAGTTCCTGAACTGCCTGCCGATCTACTGGGGTCTGATGCGCTCCGGTGCCCTGCTCGACGTGGACCTGCACAAGGATTCGCCCGACCAGTTGAATGCCGCGCTGGTCGCCGGTGACCTGGACATCGGGCCGATTTCGCTGGTGGAGTACCTGCGGCACGCCGACGAGTTGCTGCTCCTGCCGGATCTGGCCGTGGGCAGCGACGGTCCGGTGCTCTCGGTCAACGTGGTCTCCACCCGACCTCTCGCCGAGCTGGATGGCACCCGGGTGGCGCTCGGCTCGACCTCGCGGACCGGGGTGATGCTGGCCCAGTTGCTGCTCGCCGAGCGTTACCACGTACGCCCCGACTACTTCCGCTGCCCACCGGACCTGACCCAGATGCTGCTGGAGGCCGACGCCGGGGTGCTGATCGGCGACGTGGCGCTGCGGGCGCTCCATGAGGCGCCGCAGCGGGGTCTCATGGTCACCGACCTTGGGCAGGCGTGGCGGGAGTGGAGCGGGTTGCCGATGGTCTTCGCCGTCTGGGCGGTTCGTCGCGACTTCGCCGCTGCCCACCCGGGCCTGGTCAAGGAGGTGCACGAGGCGTTCCTGCGCTCCCGGGACCTCTGCCTCGCCGAGTTGGACCAGGTCGCCGAGGCGGCGGCGCGGTGGGAGACGTTCGACGCCGCGACGCTTGCCACGTACTTCCGGACCCTGGACTTCTCGCTCGGTGACCGGCAGGTCGCCGGGCTGCGGGAGTTCGCCCGCCGCGCTGCCGCGATCGGTGAGGTGCCGGCGCTGCCGGACGGCGGCCCGGAGTTCTTCGCCGGCTGAGCCGCCGGGCCACCGCGCCGCAGGGCGCGGGAGGGTGGCTCAGGTGGCGGGGCGGAGCAGCGCCTCGGTGATTTTCTCGCAGTTCTTCATGCCGTAGTCGTAGCCCCTGTCGATCGGGTACTTGACCATCACGCCCATCGTCCAGGTGTCGCCGATGGCCAGGCAGTTGATGTGCATCTCCTGCTCCTGGGTGCGGTCGATCCACCCGTTCTTGATGGCGATCTGCTTCTGCTCGGCGGCCGGGAAGGCCTTGCGAATGCCGAAGTCTCCCGCGCCGCGGACCAGCTTCATCTCGTTGAGCAGCCACTTGGTCCACTTCGGCCCGGCGGCGGTGCCGGTGGCGATGCAGTTGCCCAGCCGGGCGGTGTCGCGAGGGGAGAGTGCCGTCCGGCTCCAGCCCTTGTCGGGGGCGACGCTGCTGTCGGTGAGCTTGCACATGGAGATCAGCCGCCGGATCGAGGCGTCTCGGCCGACCGAGTTGTAGAACTGCTCGGCGCGGGTGTTGTCGCTGTCGCGGATGATCTTCGTGGCGTCGTCCAGCTTCGCGTCGCTCGGCGAATCGCCGTCCTCGGCCGTGCGGCGCAGGTAGTCGGCGACGATCCACGACTTGATCATCGAGGCGGTGGTGCTGGTCTCGTCCATGTTCTTCGAGCCGATGATCTTCCCGGTGCGGCGGTCGAGCACGCTCCAGGAGTACCAGCCCTCGATGTCCAGGTTGAGGTCCTTGGCAGCGAACGGCAGCGGCTCCAGCGACGGGCTGGGGCTCGGCGACGGCGAAGCCGGCTGGCGGGCGCTGCGGCCGGTGGCCGCACCGGTGGACCGGCTGGCCGCGTCGGAATCACCCCACTTGGCGGCGGCCTCAGACTCGAATGGCGACCCGGGCAGCAGTCGCAGCGACACCAGCACCAGCCCGATCAGGATGACCGCGATGGCGATCAGCCGCAGCGGGGCCGCGTCGCCGCCGCCGCGTCGGTCAGCCCGACGGTTGCCGGCCATCAGAGCGCGTCCGGTTGTTGCGGCACCTTCAGCGCGGCGCCCGGCTGCGGGGTGACGAGTTGGGTGGCCACGCTGGCACAGACCTGCGCGCCGTAGTCCAGGGGGAGCTTGGCGTAGTTGTAGCGCAGCATCACCGCGAGGCTCCACTTGTCGTTGACCGCGAGGCAGGTGACGTGCCAGTTGCCGTCGTAGTTGAGCGGGGTCCAACCGTTCTTCATGCTGACCGGGCCCTGCGCGGTGATTGACTTCGGCAGACCGTCGATGATCCCCCAGCGCCCACCACCCGAATCGGACTTCTGGTCCTTGTCCGCGGTGGTGCCGCGAACCTTGCTCATCTCGTTGAGCACCCACTTGGTCCATTTCGGGCCGGCGGCCTTACCGCTGGCGATGCAGTCGCCGAGCCGGACCGCGTCGCGGGGAGACATCCTGGTGAAACTCCAGTAGCCCTCGTACTTCGGCACATTGCCCCGCTTGGTGTCGGTCAGCCCGCAGATCGTGATCGCCCGCTGGATGACCGGGCTGGGCTGCCCGTTCGGCAGTGGCTTGTAGGAGCCACCGGCAGCGGCGTAGACCTTGTTGGCGGCCCCGTCGTTGCTGTCCCGGATGGCAGTGACGGCCATCTTCTTGAGGGCCTCGCTCGGCTCCTTGTCACCGAGCTGCCGCAGATAGTCCGAGACGATCCACGCCTTGATCATCGACTCGGTGGAGCTGGTCGCGGTCATGTTCGGTGACCCGGAGATCTTGCCGGTCGTCCGATCCATCAGCGCCCACGAGAAGAATTGGCCCTTGAAGGCCACCGACACCGGGCCAGCGGCCAGTGTGGGTGGTGGCGGCGGGGTGGGCGAGGGCGCGGCGACGCTCGCGGCGCCGCCTCCGCCTCCGCTGCTGCCGCCGTCGGAGAGTCGGGCGTACGCGGCGGGGACCAGCAGGACGCCACCGAGAAGGACCGCCACGACGGCGAACACCATGGTCACGCGAGATCGCATGATTTGGGTGAGCTCCAGATGTCAGGGCCGGGGGGACCGGCTTGTTGTCCGGGGCGATCGGTGCGTTCGCCGAGCCACGGGGGAGGTGGCCTCTGTGGAACCGACGATTGGCGACAGCCGATCGGTTGACCGGCAGAAGTCTACGTCCGGACCGGCCGGGCGGCAGGGTCCGGCACCTGGCAACACGCCGTATCGGTGGGAAATCAGGCTTATATGTGTCTTGTGTGAGGTTTCACGTTGGGGCAGTGATCTAAGTCATAGGCGAGTCGGTAGCGATGCGTGGCTAAAAAGTGCCGATCCGTGACGGAAGGTGACTCGGGTTTCCTGTTACACCCCCTAGTGCATCAAGGCGCAAGCTGTAACACTTGCCTCATGTATGGCAGCGACTTCTCCGGATCGGACGACGCGCCCGGCGCTGGCCTGCTCGGCGAGGTCGAAGCGGCCGAGGCCGAGTTGCGTGCGGCCGCCGCGCGTCAGCGCCGGGGCGGACCAGCGCCCGACGAGGACCTGGCGGCGTACTTCGCCGAGGTGGTCGACGCGGAGCAGAAGATCGAGCCGCGCGACTGGATGCCCGACGCGTACCGCCGGACGCTGATCCGACAGATCGCCCAGCACGCCCATTCCGAGATCATCGGCATGCAGCCGGAGGGCAACTGGATCAGCCGGGCGCCGTCGCTCAAGCGCAAGGCGATCCTGTTGGCCAAGGTGCAGGACGAGGCGGGCCACGGGCTCTACCTCTACGCCGCCGCCGAGACCCTCGGCATCAGCCGTGACGAGCTGGTCCAGCTGCTGCTCGACGGCCGGCAGAAGTACAGCTCGATCTTCAACTACCCCACCCTGACCTGGGCCGACGTGGGCGCGATCGGCTGGCTGGTGGACGGCGCGGCGATCGTCAACCAGGTGCCGCTGTGCCGCTGCTCCTACGGCCCGTACGCGCGGGCGATGATCCGCGTCTGCAAGGAGGAGTCGTTCCACCAGCGCCAGGGCTACGAGATCCTGCACACCCTCGCGCACGGCACCCCGGGGCAGCAGGCGATGGCCCAGGACGCAGTAGACCGCTGGTGGTACCCGTCACTGGCGATGTTCGGCCCGCCGGACGGCGACTCCACCCACTCCACCCGGTCGATGGCCTGGAAGATCAAGCGCTTCTCGAACGACGATCTGCGTCAGCGCTTCGTCGACATGTGCGTCCAGCAGGCCGAGATCCTCGGGCTGCGCATCCCCGATGACGACCTGCGCTGGAACGAGGAGCGGCAGGCGTACGACTACACCCAGCCGGACTACGACGAGCTGATGCGGGTGATCTCCGGGGACGGGCCGTGCAACCGGGAACGGATGGCGCATCGCCGGGCCGCACACGCCGACGGCGCATGGGTACGCGAGGCCGCCGCGGCGTACGCCGCCAAGCGGGCGGAGAACAGGGAGAAGGTAGCCGCGTGAGCACCGAACACTCGCCGCTGTGGGAGGTCTTCGTGCGGGCGCGGCGCGGGCTTTCGCACACCCACGTCGGCAGCCTGCACGCCCCCGACGCCGAGCTGGCCCTGCGCAACGCCCGGGACCTCTACACCCGCCGGCAGGAGGGCGTGTCGATCTGGGTGGTGCCGGCCGGCGCGATCACCGCGTCGAGCCCGGACGAGAAGGACGCCTTCTTCGACCCGGCCGCCGACAAGGTCTACCGCCACCCCACCTTCTACGAGGTGCCGGACGGGGTGGCTCACCTGTGAGCGAGCGGAGCGAGCGAACCAGCCAGCTCAGCGGGGTGGCGGCGTGAACGGGCCGTACGACTTCACCCTCGCCCTCGGCGACGACGCGTTGATCGCGGCGCAGCGGCTGGCCGAGTGGACCACCCGTGCGCCGGAGATGGAGGAGGACATCGCGCTGGCCAACATCGCCCTCGACCAGCTCGGCGCGGCCCGCCTGCTGCTGTCGTACGCGGGTGAGCTGGAGGGCGCAGGCCGCGACGAGGACGCGTTGGCGTACCTGCGCGACGACCGCGAGTTCCGCAACGTGCTCCTGGTCGAGCTGCCCAACGGCGACTTCGCGGTGACCATGGCGAAGCTGTTCTTCCTGGCGGCGTACCAGCTGCCGCTCTACACGGCGCTCGCCGGATGCGCGGACGAGCGGCTGGCCGCGATCGGCGCGAAGGCGCGCAAGGAGTCGGCGTACCACCTGGACCACGGCGCGCTGTGGGTGAAGCGGCTCGGCGACGGCACCGAGGAGTCGCACCGTCGGATGCAGGCCGCCGTCGACCAGGTGTGGCCGTACACCCATGAACTGTTCGCCGCGGACCCGGCGGCGCCGGTCGACCCGGCCACCCTGCGACAGACGTTCGACGACACCGTTGGCCCGGTGTTGGCCGAGGCGACGCTCACCCGGCCGGAGGACGGCTGGGCCCCGGGCGGCGGGCGGGCCGGCGTGCACACCGAGCACCTGTCCTACCTGCTCGCCGAGATGCAGGTGCTGCACCGCGCCCACCCTGGAGCGCAGTGGTGAATCCCAGGGAGGCGGCCGCGTCGGTGGTGGACCCGGAGATCCGGGTGATCACCATCGACGAGCTGGGCATCCTGCGCGCGGTCGACGAGGATCCGGCCAGCGGCCGGGTCACCGTCACCATCACGCCGACCTACACCGGCTGCCCGGCCATGGACGTGATCCGGGCCGACATTCGGCGTGCGCTCGCCGGTGCCGGTCACCCGGACGTCGAGGTCCGCACGGTCTACAGCCCGCCGTGGAGCACCGACTGGATCTCCGACGGTGGGCGGGTCAAGCTCGCCGCCGCGGGGATCGCCCCGCCTGCGCCGGTGCCCGCCCCCGGCGTGGTGTCGTTGACCCTCGCGGTCCGCTGCCCGCAGTGCGGCTCGCCGGAGACCGAGCAGGTCAGCCGGTTCGGCTCCACCGCGTGCAAGGCGTTGTGGCGGTGCCGCTCCTGCTCCGAACCCTTCGACCACCTGAAGGCACTGTGACAGTCACCATCTCCCGGCCGGTCCGCCGTCGGCCGGTCTTCCACCCGCTGCCGGTCTCCGCCGTCGACCGGCTCACCGACGATTCGGTGGCGGTCACGTTCGCCGTACCGGAGGAGTTGCGGGACACCTTCGCGTTCCGCGCGGGCCAGCACCTCACCGTGCGCCGGGTGACCGACGACGGCACGGACGTGCGCCGGTCGTACTCCATCTGCTCCACCCCCGACGACCTGGCCCGGCACGGCCGGTTGCGGATCGGGGTGCGGGAGATCCCCGGCGGTGCGTTCTCGGCGTTCGCGTGCGGTGCGCTGCGCGGTGGCGACACGGTCGAGGTGCTGCCGCCGCTGGGCACCTTCACCACAGCGTTCGCGCCGGACCGGGTGCGGCACTACGGCGCGGTCGTCGCCGGCTCCGGCATCACCCCGGTGCTCGGGCTGGTCGCGACCGCTCTGGCCGCCGAGCCGGCCAGCACCTTCACCCTGGTGTACGGCAACCGCACGGCGAACACCGTGATGTTCGCCGAGGAGTTGGCCGACCTGAAGGACCGCTATCCCACCCGGCTGCACCTGGTGCACGTGCTGTCCCGGGAGCAGGGCGAGTCGCCGCTGCTCTCCGGGCGGATCGACGCCGAGCGGCTGGGCCGTCTGCTGGACACCATCGTGCCGGGTGACGTCATCGAGGAGTGGTTCCTCTGCGGCCCGTACGCCATGGTGGTCGACGCCCGGGACGTGCTGACCGCGCGAGGGCTGCCCGAGTCGGCCGTGCACACCGAGCTGTTCCACGTCGACGCGCCGCCGGAGCCGGTGCGCCGTCCCGTCGATCAGGCCGGCGCCGGAGCCGAGGTGACGATCGTGCTGGACGGTCGGTCGTCCAGTTTCACGATGGGTCGCGAGGAGCGGGTGCTGGACGCCGCGCTGAAGGTGCGCGGCGAGCTGCCGTACGCCTGCAAGGGTGGCGTCTGCTCGACCTGCAAGGCGAAGGTCGTGGACGGCGCGGTCACGATGGCCCGTAACTACGCCCTGGAGCCGGACGAGCTGGCGGCGGGCTACGTGCTGACCTGCCAGTCCAGCCCGACCACCGACAAGCTCACGGTCGACTACGACGCGTGACGTGTAGGACACCTCGTACTACACTCGTCGCATGGAGCAGGTCGCGGTCCGAGAGCTGAACCAGCACACCAGCCGGGTGCTGGCCCGTGTGCGTGCCGGCGAGACTGTCGAGGTGACGGATCGCGGCGAACCCATTGCCCGGCTGGTTCCGATCGTCGCCGGTGGAGCTCTGCTGTCCCGGCTGGTCTCGGAGGGAAGGGCGACGGCACCGACGGACGGCGGCCCGCTGCCGCTACCCCCTGTGCTCGGTGACCCTGCGATCGACGTGGCCGCCGGGCTCGCCGCCGCGCGCGAGGAAGAGCGCTGGTGATCTACCTCGACTCGGCCGCGATCATCAAGTTGCTTCGCCGCGAGCCGGCGACCGAGCAGTTGATCGCTTGGCTGAACGAGCGGTCCGGCATGTCGCTCGTCGCTTCCGCGCTGGTGGAAGTCGAGGTGCCGAGGGCGTTGCGTCGGTCGGCGCCGCTCGCTCTGGTTGGCGTGCCGGGAGCGCTGTCCCGCCTGTATCGCGTGGAGATCGACGCCACCGTCCGGGCTGCCGCCGGGGCGTACGGAGATCCGCTGCTGCGGAGCCTCGATGCCATCCACCTCGCCACGGCGGAGGTCCTCGCCGCGCAGTCCGGGTCGGACTTCGCCGCCTTCGTCACCTACGACCGTCGTCTCCTGAACGCGGCGAAGAGTCTGGGGCTGCCGGTCGCGAGCCCGGGGATGGACTGAGGTCGACTCGGGGGGCTCCCGTCACTGGAGTCGGAGGGGCGTGCCGGCCGCCGGAGGGCCGACGTAGGCTCGGGGGCGTGACGGTGAGCCGGGAGATCGACGACATCCTGCAGCGTGGCGCGGACGGCGGGCGGATCACGCCCGAGGAGGCACTGCTGCTCTACACCGAGGCGCCCTTCCACGCGCTGGGCGAGGCGGCGGACGCGGTGCGCCGGCGGCGCTACCCGGACAACGTCGTCACCTACCTGATCGACCGCAACATCAACTACACGAACGTCTGCGTGACGGCGTGCAAGTTCTGTGCGTTCTACCGGGCGCCGAAGCACTCCGAGGGGTGGACCCACCCGACCGAGGAAATCCTGCGTCGCTGCGCCGAGGCGGTCGAGCTGGGCGCGACCCAGGTGATGCTCCAGGGCGGGCACCACCCGGACTACGGCGTCGAGTACTACGAGGAGCTGTTCTCCTCGGTCAAGCAGGCGTACCCGCAGCTGGCCATCCACTCGATCGGCCCCAGCGAGATCCTGCACATGGCCAAGGTGTCCGGGGTGAGCCTGGACGAGGCCATCGCCCGGATCAAGGCCGCCGGCCTGGACTCCATCGCCGGTGCCGGCGCGGAGATGCTGCCCGAGCGCCCGCGCAGGGCCATCGCGCCGCTCAAGGAGTCGGGCGAGCGCTGGCTGGAGGTCATGGAGCTGGCCCACCGCCAGGGCGTCGAGTCGACCGCCACCATGATGATGGGCACCGGCGAGACGCACGCCGAGCGGATCGAGCACCTGCGCATGATCCGCGACGTGCAGGACCGCACCCGTGGCTTCCGGTCGTTCATCCCGTGGACGTACCAGCCGGAGAACAACCACCTCAAGGGCCGCACGCAGGCGACCACGCTGGAGTACCTGCGTCTGGTCGCGGTGGCCCGGCTCTTCTTCGAGACCGTGCCGCACCTGCAGGCGTCCTGGCTGACCACCGGCAAGGACGTCGGGCAGCTCGCCCTGCACATGGGCGTGGACGACCTCGGCTCGATCATGCTGGAGGAGAACGTCATCTCCTCGGCCGGCGCCCGGCACCGCTCCAACCTGCACGAGCTGATCGGCATGATCCGCTCTGCCGACCGGATCCCGGCGCAGCGGGACACCCTCTACAACCGGCTGGCGGTGCACCACACGCCGGCCGACGACCCGACCGACGAGCGGGTGGTTTCGCACTTCTCGTCGATCGCGCTGCCCGGCGGCGGTGCCGGCCGGTCGCTCCCGCTGGTCGAGGTCAACTGAGGGCTTGTCGTGGCCCGGCCGTTCGGCTGACCGGGGGTCGTGCACCCGCGCGGCCGGTTCGGCGGTACGGGTTGTCCCTGTCGTCGCAGCGCCAGGCTGCCCGCTGCGGGGCTGGTGGAGATGATCGTGGGCGGCTACCGTCCGGGCTCATATCCGTCTCACCATCCACCGTTTCACGCGGTCGGATGGGTGCTGTTCCGGGATGGTCCTCCATCGACCCGTGAGGGGTCGTTCATATAACGCACGGCGGTACGGGCGGGATGGGTGACCATTCCGCCCGTTCCGTTTGTCCGGTCCGGTCCGGACGGTTGAAAACCGTCTCCCACGGTGGCGCGGGAGATCGACCTTCGATAACGTCCGCTCGTTCCACACATTTTCTCTTCCCTATCCCCCGGGGGACCGATGACAGCGTTCCACCGCTCGACCCTGGCTCGCGCTGGCGTCGTGGCCCTGCTCGCGGCCGGTGGCCTGGCCACCGTCGCCGCCCCGGCGCAGGCCGCAGCCGAGGCCGACCTGGCGCTCCAGCCGTTGAGCTACCAACTGGCACAGGGCGTCAAGGAGGCCAAGGCCAAGCCGTTCAAGTTCCAGGTCGACAACACCCGGAGCACGGTCGACGCCAAGGACGTCCGGGTCACCGTGGAGACCAAGGGCCTCAACCGCAAGGTCGGGTTCCTCGTCCCTGTCGGGTGTGACGTCACCGGCACGACCTTCAGCTGCCTGCTTGGCGATCTGGCCGCCGGCACCACCGAGGACTTCGGCATCCCGCTCTTCTCCACCGGTGGTCGTGGTGACGCCGGCAAGCTGGTGGTCACCATCAGCTCGGCCACCACCGACCCCAAACTCGACGACAACACCGTCGAGCACGAGATCACCGTCACCGAGCCCGGCTACGACCTGACCGCCTGGGTGCAGGACGTCTACGCCAACGTGACAGTGGACGGGGACGAGGCGGGCGAGCCCAACCTCCGGCCCCTGAAGCCCGGCGAGACCGCACCGCTGGACTGGGCGATCTACAACGACGGCAGCCGCAAGGCGACAGGCGTGGCGTACGGGATCACCCTGCCGGCCGGCGTCACCTTCGCCGAGTTGCCGGAGGGCTGCGTCGAGCAGCCGCTGGGTGGCTTCGCGAACGCGTACTGCGAGGACAGCGGCGTGGTGCTGAAGCCGGGGCAGTTCTACACCGCCGGTGTCCGGGTGAAGGTCGGCGCGGACGTGACCGAGTCGGTGCTCCGGCCCGGCTTCCTGTGGGCCTTCGGTCTGGACGCCGCCGCGGGCAGCCCCGAGGAGCAGCCGAAGGTGGCCACCGGCGCGCAGCGTCGGGCGTTCACCGAGGCCGACGAGGTGGACAACAGCGCGCAGTTCGACGTCTTCGTCGACCTGACCGTGCAGCCCACCCCGACTCCGACCCCGACGGCGACGCCCACGGCGGACCCGACGGCCACCCCGACCCCGGGCGGCACGACGTCGCCGGACGCGACCACGTCCCCCGGCGTGACCACGTCGCCGGCCGCCGGTGGCGGTTCCGGTGGTGGCGGTCTCCCGGTGACCGGTGTGCAGGTCGGCCTGATCGGCGGCATCGGCGGCATCATCCTGCTCGTGGGCGGAGCGCTGCTGGTGCTCTCCCGTCGGCGCAAGGTCGTCCTGGTCGCCCCGGGCGACGAGAAGTCGACCGACTGACCGAGGCGTGACGCGAGGGCGGGGTGGGCGACCACCCCGCCCTTTCGCGTGCCAGGGCACAGCCGCGCGCCGCGCGCCGGCCGTGCCGCGTCGCCGGCTGCGTCACTGCGTCCCGCGCGCCGGCCGTGCCGCGCGTGTGCCTGTTTCGTCGCGCGACGCCCGCGCGGACGCTTCCAGGTGGCCGGGGGTACGCGGACCCAGCGGTCGTCGGGCGGACGGCGGCTGGCAGAGTGGAGGGGTGAGCCGTACCCCGCAGGGCCAGCGAGCCAGCCTGGACAAGCAGCCGCACGAGGTCGCCGCGATGTTCGACGGCGTGGCGGAGCGTTACGACCTGACCAACACGGTGCTCTCCTTCGGTCAGGACCGGTCCTGGCGTCGGGCCACCCGCGCCGCGCTCGGCCTGCGGCCGGGTGAGCGGGTGCTGGACGTGGGCGCGGGCACCGGAGTCTCGACCCGTGAGCTGGCCCAGTCCGGGGCGTACGCGGTCGGCGCCGACCTGTCGCTGGGCATGTTGTACGCGGGCAAGCGGGCCCGGCCCGAGGTGCCGCTGCTGGCGGGGGACGCGCTGCGGCTGCCGTTCGCCGACGCCAGCTTCGACGCGGTGACCATCTCGTTCGCGCTACGCAACGTCAACGACACCGACGCGGCCCTGCGCGAGCTGGCCCGGGTCACCCGGCCGGGCGGACGGCTGGTGGTCTGCGAGTTCAGCACCCCGGTCAACCCGGCTTTCCGGACGGTCTACCTGTCGTACCTGATGCGGTCCCTGCCGGCGGTGGCCCGCAGCGTGTCCAGCAACCCGGAGGCGTACGTCTACCTGGCCGAGTCGATCCGGGCCTGGCCGGATCAGGCCGCGTTGGCCGGACGGGTCGGTGTGGCCGGGTGGGGCCGCGTGGCGTGGCGCAACCTGACCGGCGGCGTGGTCGCCCTGCACCGGGGGATCCGCGAGTAGTCGCGGACGACGACCCGATCTGGACATAATTCGGGTTTCGCCAATACCGGCATTTAGTCCACTTTGCCCGGTACGCTCGTCGGCATGACCGGAGCAGACCCGGCGGACCCGGTGGCCGCCACCGACGACGACGCGGCCGAACTCATCGCGCAACTGCGTGCGCTGGCCGGTGCCGACCCCGCGGACGTCCGGCAGGTGGTCGCCGAGGTGCTGGCCGCGCTGGACCGGGCGGCCGGGGGTGCGTTACGTGAGCATCTGCCGGAATCCATCCGGGTCGACGCCGGCCTGGACGCGCCCAGTCGGGCCTGACAGCTGCCCACTGTGGACGGTCACCGGCTGTAACACCAGCGAGTTAGGTACCCCTGGCGCTGCGCAGGTATGACACCGGTCATACACTCGTCCCGTCTGGCTTGTGAAGCATTTCACGAGCGTGCGGGAGGAGGCGCGAATGACCGCGGTGGAACACGACGCCGACGTCATCGTCGTGGGCGCCGGTCCCGGTGGATCAGCGACTGCGTACCACCTGGCCCGGCACGGCGCACGGGTGCTGGTGTTGGAGAAGACCGAGTTCCCTCGGGAGAAGGTCTGCGGCGACGGGCTGACCCCGCGCGCGGTGCGGCAGCTCATCCGGATGGGCGTGGACACGTCGCCCGAGGCCGGCTGGCTGCACAACCGGGGCCTGCGGGTGATCGGCGGCGGCGTACGCCTCGAACTGGACTGGCCCGACCTGGCCAGCTTCCCCAACTACGGCCTGGTGCGTACGAGGCTCGACTTCGACGACCTGCTCGCCCAGCGGGCGGTGGCCGCCGGCGCCGAACTGCGCACCAACGTCAACGTGCTGGGCCCGGTGCTCGACGACGACGGCCGGGTGACCGGCGTCGAGGCGGAGGTGGGGCCGGGCAAGGAGCCCGCCACCTTCCGCGCTCCGCTGGTCGTGGCGGCCGACGGGGTCTCCGGTCGGTTCCCGCTCGCGCTCGGGCTGGCCAAGCGGGAGGACCGGCCGATCGGCGTGGCCGTCCGCCGCTACTACCGCTCACCGGTCAAGCACGACGACAACTACCTGGAGTCGTGGCTGGAGCTGCGCAGCAAGGACAGCGGCGACAACCTGCTGCCCGGGTACGGCTGGATCTTCGGCCTCGGTGACGGCCGCGTCAACGTCGGCCTCGGCGTGCTCAACTCGTCCTCCGCGTTCGGCAAGACCAACTACCGCAGGCTGCTCACCGACTGGCTCGCCAACACCCCCGAGGACTGGGGAATGACCGACGAGGCCAACGCCGAGGGCCCGATCCTCGGCGCGGCGCTGCCGATGGGCTTCAACCGGGTGCCCCACTACACGCGCGGCGTGCTGCTGGTCGGCGACTCCGGCGGCATGGTCAACCCGTTCAACGGCGAGGGCATCGCGTACGCCATGGAGTCCGGCGAGTTGGCCGCGGAGGTTGTGGCCCAGGCCCTCGCCCGGCCGGCCGGCCCGGAGCGGGAGCGGGCGCTGATGGCGTACCCGAACGAGCTGAAGGCCCGGCTCGGTGGCTACTACCGCCTCGGCGGCATCTTCGTGAAGCTGATTGGCCGTCCGGAGATCATGCGGATCGCCACCAAGCACGGAATGCCGCACCCGACGCTGATGCGATTCGTGCTCAAACTGTTGGCCAACCTGACCGATCCCCGTGGCGGGGACGCGATGGACCGGGTCATCAACGCGATGACGAAGGCGGCTCCGGCCGTGTAATGCGATCGATGACTGCGGCTCCCCGCCATCGCCGACGCTGGCGGGGGACCGGCTGGACAAACCGTATCGGTGCTGGTCACAGCCCTGAGCGGGATGGAGATCGACCCCCGGCGGCAGCCACCGCGAGGGACGTGAATAGTGTGATTTTCGTCAAGCACTGAGGGCAGGGAAGGACGAGCAGGAGAAAAGATGTCGCTCTCGCCTTATGCACCGATCATCGGGCTCTTCGCCCTCGCCGCGGCGTTCGCGCTGTTCTCCGTTGGCGCCGCCCGTCTCACCGGTCCCCGTCGATACAACAAGGCCAAACTCGAGGCTTACGAGTGCGGCATCGAGCCGAGCCCCCAGCCGATTGGCGGTGGTCGGTTCCCGATCAAGTTCTACCTGACGGCGATGCTCTTCATCGTCTTCGACATCGAGATCATCTTCCTCTACCCCTGGGCGGTCTCGTTCGACGCTCTGCCGATCTTCGGCTTTGTGGAGATGGTCCTGTTCATCGTCGCGGTCTTCGTCGCGTACGCCTACGTGTGGCGGCGCGGCGGCCTGGACTGGGACTGAGGAAGGAACGTCAGATGGGCATCGAGGAGAAGCTTCCCGCCGGCGTCCTGCTCACCTCGGTGGAGAAGCTGGTCAACTGGTCCCGGAAGTCGTCCGTGTGGGGCGCCACCTTCGGCCTGGCCTGCTGCGCCATCGAGATGATGGCCGCCGGTGGTCCGCACTACGACATGGGCCGCTGGGGCATGGAGGTCTTCCGGGCCTCGCCCCGGCAGGCCGACCTGATGATCGTCGCCGGCCGGGTGAGCCAGAAGATGGCACCGGTGCTGCGCCAGATCTACGACCAGATGGCCGAGCCCCGCTGGGTGCTCTCGATGGGCGTCTGCGCCAGCAGCGGCGGCATGTTCAACAACTACGCGATCGTGCAGGGTGTCGACCACGTCGTGCCGGTCGACATGTACCTGCCCGGCTGCCCGCCCCGGCCCGAGATGCTCATCGACGCGATCCTCAAGCTCCGCGAGAAGATCATGTACGAGCCGCTCGGCGCGAACGGTCGCAAGATGCTGGCGGCCCGCCAGGAGCGCGGTGACGTTCCGGTCGTGCCGTACGGCTCCATGCCGTCCTCGTACCGCAGCGACAAGGCCCGGCGTGCCGAGTGGACCCAGGCGGTCCGCGAGGGGCGCGAGGAGCAGTTGCGGATCGAGAACTGGATGAACGCCCAGAACCACCTCCACCCGCAGGTAGGCCCCAAATGACGTCACCCACCGACAAGCCCAACGACGGCGGGGTGCCGGTGCCGGTCACCCCGGCCGGCGCCAGCGGCACCGCGCCGGCCGAGTACCCGCCGTCCAGCCCGGCCGGCCGCGGGATGTTCGGCAACCAGGGCACCGGCGACGTGTCCGGCTACGGCGGCCTGGTCCGCCAGCGCCAGCCGATCGAGGAGGCCACGCGGCCCTACGGCGGCTACTTCGACGAGGTCCGCGACGCGTTGGAGGAGGCGTACCCGGCCTTCGGTGACGCGATCGAGAAGGTCGTCGTCGACCGGGGTGAGCTGACCCTGCACGTCCGTCCGGAGCGGATCGCCGAGGTCTGCCAGGTGCTGCGGGACGACATGGCGCTGCGCTTCGAGCTGTGCTCCTCGGTGTCCGGTGTGGACTACCTCGGTGCCGACGAGCGCCGGCTGCACGTGGTCTACCTGCTCACCTCGATGACGTACCGGCGTCGGGTCCGGCTGGAGGCCGCGGTCTCCGTCGAGCAGCCGCACCTGCCCAGCGTGACCGCCGTCTACCCGACGGCGGACTGGCAGGAGCGGGAGGCGTACGACATGTTCGGGATCGTCTTCGACGGCCACCCCAGCCTGACCCGGATCCTCATGCCGGACGACTGGGAGGGCCACCCGCAGCGCAAGGACTACCCGCTCGGTGGGGTGCCCGTCGAATACAAGGGCGCCGAGATCCCGCCGCCGGACCGGAGGAGGTCGTACCAGTGACGACGTCGAACTACGCGACCGAGCACGAGACCACCGAGGGTCGGGTCTTCACCGTCACCGGTGGTGACTGGGACACGGTCGTCTCGGGCACCGACCCGCTCCACGACGAGCGGATCGTGGTCAACATGGGTCCGCAGCACCCGTCCACGCACGGGGTGCTGCGACTGGTCCTGGAGCTGGAGGGCGAGACGGTCCGCGAGGCCCGCTCGGTCGTCGGCTACCTGCACACCGGCATCGAGAAGAACCTCGAGTACCGCAACTGGGTGCAGGGCTCGACCTTCGTGACCCGGATGGACTACCTCGCCCCGATCTTCAACGAGACGGCGTACGCCCTCGCCGTCGAGAAGCTGCTCGGCATCACCGACGACATCACCGAGCGGGCCACCACCATCCGCGTGCTGATGATGGAGCTCAACCGGATCTCGTCGCACCTGGTCTGGCTGGCCACCACCGGCATGGAGCTGGGCGCCATCTCGATCATGTTGTACGGCTTCCGCGAGCGGGAGTACATCCTCGACATCTTCGAGACGATCACCGGCCTGCGGATGAACCACGCGTACGTCCGGCCGGGCGGTGTGGCGCAGGACGTTCCGGACGAGGCGATCGTCAAGATCCGCGACTTCCTCAAGATGATGCCGAAGAAGCTCAAGGAGTACGAGGACCTGCTCTCCGGCCAGCCGATCTGGACCGAGCGCACCAAGAACGTCGCGGTGCTGGATGTGACCGGGTGCGTGGCGCTCGGCATCACCGGGCCGGTGCTGCGCTCCGCCGGACTCGCCTGGGACCTGCGCAAGACCATGCCGTACTGCGGCTACGAGACGTACGAGTTCGACGTGCCGACGCACCCCGACGGTGACGTGTGGGGCCGCTACCTGGTCCGCCTCGCCGAGATCCGGGAGTCGATGAAGCTGGTCGAGCAGGCACTGGACCGGCTCCGGCCGGGCCCGGTGATGGTCGCCGACCGCAAGATCGCCTGGCCGGCCCAGCTCGCCATCGGCGTCGACGGCATGGGCAACTCGCTGGAGCACGTCGCGAAGATCATGGGTCAGTCGATGGAGTCGCTGATCCACCACTTCAAGCTGGTCACCGAGGGCTTCCGGGTCCCGCCCGGCCAGGTGTACGTCGGCATCGAGTCGCCTCGCGGCGAGTTGGGCGTGCACGCGGTCTCCGACGGTGGCACCAGGCCATACCGGGTGCACTACCGGGAGCCGAGCTTCGTCAACCTCCAGGCCCTGCCGGCGATGGCCGAGGGCGGCCTGATCGCCGACGTGATCGCCGGCGGCGCCTCGCTGGACCCCGTGATGGGTGGTTGTGACCGATGACCGTTTTCACTGACGAGACCCGGGAACGGGCGCGCGAGATCATCGCCCGCTACCCGGCGGACCGGTCCCGCTCGGCGCTGCTGCCGCTGCTGCACCTGGTCCAGTCGGAGGAGGGCTACGTCTCTCCGGCCGGTGTCACGTTCTGCGCCGAGGTGCTCGGCCTGAACAAGGCGCAGGTCGGCGCGGTGGCCACCTTCTACACCATGTACAAGCGCAAGCCGACCGGTGACTTCCTGGTCAGCGTCTGCACCAACACCATGTGCAACGTGCTGGGTGGCCAGGAGGTCTACGACACCCTCACCGAGCACCTGGGCGTCGGGCACGACGAGACCACGGCCGACGGAAAGATCACGCTGGAGCACGCCGAGTGCCTGGCGGCCTGTGACTACGGCCCGGTGATGACCGTCAACTACGACTTCTTCGACGGGGTGGATCCGTCCACTGCGGTCGGTGTGGTCGACGAGTTGCGTGCCGGTGGCCGGCCGATGCCGACCCGCGGCGCCCGGCTCTGCACGCTCAAGGAGATGGCGGTGCAGCTCGCCGGTTTCGCCGACGAGCGCGACGGCGCGGTCGCCGACGGCGGACCGGGCGAGGCCACGCTGCGCGGGTTGCGGCTGGCGCAGGAGCACGGCGTGTCGGTGCCGGGCTTCGACCCGAACACCCCGATCCGCAGCAAGGCCGAGGCGGACAAGGAGGCGGCGAAGGCGAAGGCCGCCGCCAAGCCGGCGCCCGCCGCGGCCACGGAGACCTCGCCGCCGGCTTCGCGCGACGCGCGGAAGGCGGAGGCCGCCGGTGCGGCGGCCAACGCGCCGGCCAGCGACCGCAAGCCCGCCGGCGACTCCACCGGCGCGCAGGAGCGCAACCTCACCGAAGCGTCGGCGAGCGCCGATGGCGCGAACTCCGCCGCCGCGAACGAAACGGGGGCCCAGAAGTGACCACTCCCCGCCAGGAGACGCTGGCCAAGCTGACGCCGGTGCTGACCAAGCGCTGGCTGTCGCCGGACGCCTGGCGGATCGGCACCTATGAGCAGTTGGACGGCTACGCCGCGCTGCGCAAGGCCCTCAAGGCCCACCCGGACGACCTGATCCAACTGATCAAGGACTCCGGGCTGCGCGGGCGGGGTGGCGCGGGCTTCCCCACCGGTCTCAAGTGGGGCTTCATCCCGCAGGGCGACGGCAAGCCGCACTACCTGGTGGTCAACGCCGACGAGGGCGAGCCGGGCACCTGCAAGGACCTGCCGCTGATGACCCACGACCCGCACGCGCTGGTCGAGGGCGTGATCATCGCGTCGTACGCGATCCGGGCCAACCGCGCCTACATCTACATCCGCGGCGAGGCGGTGCACGCCGCGCGCCGGCTGCGCAACGCCGTCCAGGAGGCGTACGACAAGGGTTACCTCGGCCGGAACATCCTGCGCAGCGGTTACGACCTGGAGCTGGTGGTGCACTCCGGCGCCGGGGCGTACATCTGCGGCGAGGAGACGGCGCTGCTGGACTCGCTGGAGGGGTTCCGTGGCCAGCCCCGGCTGCGCCCGCCGTTCCCGGCCACCCACGGCCTGTACGCCAGCCCGACGGTGGTGAACAACGTCGGCACCATCGCCAGCGTGCCGCCGATCGTGCTCGGCGGGGCCGACTGGTGGAAGTCCATGGGCACCGAGAAGTCGTCCGGGCCGATGATCTACTCGCTCTCCGGTCGGATCGTGAACCCCGGCCAGTACGAGTGCTCGATGGGCGTGACGCTGCGCGAGCTGCTGGAGCTGGCCGGCGGGATGCAGCCCGGCCACAACCTGAGGTTCTGGACGCCGGGCGGCTCGTCGACCCCGCTGCTGGCGGCCGAGCACCTGGACGTGCCGCTGGACTTCGAGGGGGTGGCGGCGGCCGGCTCGATCCTCGGCACCACGGCCACCCAGATCTTCTCCGACCAGGACTGCCCGGTCTACGCGACCTACCGGTGGCTGGAGTTCTACCACCACGAGTCGTGCGGCAAGTGCACCCCGTGTCGCGAGGGCAACTACTGGATGGTGCGTGTCTACCGGCGGATCCTCGCAGGTCAGGGCACCCACGAGGACCTGGACACCCTGCTGGACACCTGTGACAACATCCTCGGCCGCTCGTTCTGCGGCCTCGGTGACGGCGCGACCAGCTCGGTGACCTCGTCGCTGAAGTACTTCAAGCAGGACTACCTCGACTACATCGAGGGACGTACCGCGCCGAAGCTCTCCGACAAGCAGCTGGTTGGAGCTCACTGATGACGGACGTAGCCAAGCAGACCGACACGGTCACGCTCACCATCGACGGCGTCGAGGTCACCGCTCCCAAGGGGACGCTGCTGATCCGGGCCGCCGAGCAGATGGGCACCGAGATCCCCCGGTTCTGCGACCACCCGCTGCTGGCCCCGGCCGGCGCGTGCCGGCAGTGCCTGGTCGAGGTGGAGGGGCAGCGCAAGCCTGTCGCCTCCTGCACCCAGACCGTCGCCGACGGCATGGTCGTACGGACCCAGCTCACCTCGCCGGTCGCCAAGAAGGCGCAGGAGGGGGTGATGGAGCTGCTGCTGCTCAACCACCCGCTGGACTGCCCGATGTGTGACAAGGGCGGCGAGTGCCCGCTGCAGAACCAGGCGATGTCCACCGGCCGTACCGACTCGCGCTTCCACGAGCACAAGCGGGAGTACGAGAAGCCGATGGCGATCAGCAGCCAGGTGCTGCTGGACCGCGAGCGCTGCGTGCTCTGCCAGCGCTGCACCCGGTTCTCCGAGGAGATCGCCGGCGACAAGTTCATCGACCTGATGGGCCGGTCGTCCGCCGAGGAGATCAACATCTACCGCGACGACGCGTATGGCGAAGAGGGCGACGCTGGGGACGTCCCGTTCAACTCCTACTTCTCCGGCAACACCGTGCAGATCTGCCCGGTGGGTGCGCTGACCGGCGCCCAGTACCGCTTCCGGGCCCGCCCGTTCGACCTGGTCTCCAGCCCGAGCGTCTGCGAGCACTGCTCGGCCGGCTGCGGGCAGCGCACCGACTGGCGGCGCGGCAAGGTGCTGCGCCGGCTGGCCGGCGACGAGCCGGCGGTGAACGAGGAGTGGAACTGCGACAAGGGTCGCTGGGGCTTCCAGTACACCCGGGCCACCGACCGGCTGACCACCCCGCTGGTCCGCGACGACAGCACCGGTGAGCTGCGCGAGGCGTCCTGGAGTGAGGCGCTCACCGTGGCCGCCGAAGGGCTGCGCGCTGCCCGCGACAGCGGCCAGGGCACGGCGGTGCTCACCGGCGGTCGGCTGACCGTCGAGGACGCCTACGCGTACGCGAAGTTCGCCCGGGTGGCACTGAACACCAACGACATCGACTTCCGGGCCCGGCCGGTCTCCCGCGAGGAGGCCGACTTCCTGGCCAGCTCGGTCGCCGGGGTCACCGACGTCACCTACACCGACGTGGAGAACGCGCCGGCGGTGGTGCTGGTCGGCCTTGAGCCGGAGGAGGAGTGCCCGATCCTCTTCCTGCGGCTGCGCAAGGCGTACCTGAAGAAGACCCTGACGGTGTACGCGCTGGCGCCATTCGCCACCCGCGGCCTGGAGAAGCTCGGCGCCAAGCTGGCCCGGGTGGTGCCGGGCGAGGAGGCGAGCGTGCTCGCCGAGCACGCCACCGTCGCCGAGGCGCTGAGCGCGCCGGGCGCGATCCTCATCGTCGGCGAGCGGCTGGCCAGTGTGCCGGGCGGGCTCTCCGCCGCGGCGGACGTGGCCCGGCGTACCGGCGCGAAGCTGGCCTGGGTGCCGCGACGCGCGGGTGACCGTGGCGCTGTCGACGCGGGTTGCCTGCCCAACCTGCTCCCCGGCGGCCGGCTGGTCAACGAGCCGGCCGCGCGGGCCGAGCTGGGCGAGGCGTGGGACATTCCGGCCGGGGTGATCCCGAGCCAGGCCGGTCGGGACACCGACGGCATCCTGGCGGCGGCCGCCAACGGGCAGCTCGGCGCGCTGGTGGTCGGCGGGGTCGACCCGGCCGACCTGGCCGACCCGCGACTGGCCGAGACCGCCCTGGACGCGGTGCCGTTCCTGGTCAGCCTGGAGCTGCGCGGCAGCGCGGTGACCCGGCGGGCGAACGTGGTCCTGCCGATCGCGCCGGTGGTCGAGAAGGCTGGCAGCTTCCTGGACTGGGAGGGCCGGCTGCGTCCGTTCGAAGCGGTGCTGAAGACCGCGGCGATGACCGACGGCCGCGTGCTCGACACGCTGGCGGCGCTGCTCGACGTGCGACTCGGCACGGCCGACGTGCCGAGCGTGCGCCGCGAGCTGGGCTCGCTGCCGGCCACGCGTATGTCTCGCCCGGCCCCGCCGTCGGTGTCGCCCGGCGCGGCGCCGCAGACGCGCGCCGGGGAGGCCGTACTGGCCACCTGGCACCAGCTGGTCGACCTCGGCAGCCTGACCGACGGCGACGAGCACCTCGCCGGAACCGCCCGCCCGCCGGTCGTCCGGTTGGGCAAGGGCACCGCCGAGGCGCTCGGTGTCGCCGACGGCGACGCGGTCACGGTCGGCACCGACCGGGGGGCGTTGACCCTGCCGGCGGCGCTCACCGAGATGCCGGACGGCGTTGTCTGGCTGCCGACGAACTCGCCGGGCTCGACCGTGCGACGGAGCCTCGGGGCGACGTCCGGCACGGTCGTCCGGATCTCGGTCCCCGCACCGAGCGTGGCCGTGCCGGCCGGGCGGGTGGCGGCCGACGAGACCGGTCTCCCGGGTCCGCTCCTCAACGCTGGGGGTAACCAGTGAGTCCGTCCTACCTCGCCCAGGACCCGACTCTGGCCGACTTCGGCCAGGATCCGTTGTGGCTGGTCCTCATCAAGATCCTCTTCGCGTTCGTCTTCGCCGTGCTGGCCACTCTGCTCGGCGTCTGGTTCGAGCGGCGCGTGGTGGGCTTCATGCAGGTGCGGCCCGGCCCCAACCAGGTCGGTCCGTTCGGTCTGCTGCAGACCCTCGCCGACGGCCTGAAGCTGGCCTTCAAGGAGGACATCCTCCCGAAGGCTGCGGACAAGGTCGTCTACTTCTTCGCGCCAGTGATCTCGGTGGTCTGCGCGGTCACCGCG
Source organism: Micromonospora sp. NPDC047527 (assembly GCF_040643015.1). Taxonomy (NCBI): domain Bacteria; kingdom Bacillati; phylum Actinomycetota; class Actinomycetes; order Micromonosporales; family Micromonosporaceae; genus Micromonospora; species Micromonospora sp. NPDC047527. The sequence continues at coordinate 578,665 of NZ_JBEYTK010000002.1, forward strand.
CTGTCGGTGATGCCGTTCGGCCCGATGGTCAGCATCTTCGGGCACCGGACGCCACTGCAGGTCACCGACGTGCCGGTGGCCGTCCTGCTGGTGCTGGCCCTGTCGTCGCTCGCGGTGTACGGCATCGTGCTCGGCGGCTGGGCGTCCGGCTCCACGTACCCGCTGCTCGGCAGCCTGCGCTCCGCCGCCCAACTGGTCTCCTACGAGGTCACGCTGGGCCTGAGCGTCGTCGCGGTGTTCATGACCGCGGGCACGATGTCCACCAGCGGCATCGTGGCCGCCCAGGGAGACGCCACCCAGCTCAGCATCGGCGGCGCCACGATCCACGCGCCCGGCTGGTACGGGATCCTGCTGCTGCCGAGCTTCGTCATGTTCTTCATCGCCATCGTCGGTGAGACGAACCGGGCGCCGTTCGACCTCCCCGAGGCGGAGTCGGAGCTGGTGGCGGGCTTCCAGACGGAGTACAGCTCGCTGAAGTTCGCGCTCTTCATGCTCAGCGAGTACGTCGCGATGGTGACGATGTCGGCGTTCACCGTGACGCTCTTCCTCGGTGGCTGGCACGCGCCGTGGCCGATCACGATCTGGGAGGGCGCCAACTCCGGTTGGTGGCCGATGCTCTGGTTCTTCGGCAAGGTGATCGCGCTGGTCTTCGTCTTCGTGTGGCTGCGCGGCACGCTGCCCCGGCTCCGGTACGACCAGTTCATGCGGCTCGGCTGGAAGGTGCTGCTGCCGATCAACCTGGTCTGGATCCTGGTCCTGGCGGGCCTGCGTTCCATCGAGGACTGGGACTCGCGCGGCAAGCTCATCGCGGTAGGCATCCCGGCCGGCATCCTGCTGATCGCCACGCTGTTCTGGCCGAACCGCAAGCCGACGCCGACGCCGACGACGCAGGAACAGGTGGACAGCCGGCCGTACGGCAGCTTCCCGCTGCCACCGATGGATCTACAGGTACCACCGAGCCCGCGTATCACGCGCGTGGTCGCCGAGCGGGAGCCGGCCAACATCGCCGGCTCGGACTCCAGGGAGGTGTGACGTGGGCGCGATCACCGGAACGTTCAAGGGATTCGGGGTCACCTTCTCGCACATGTTCAGGAAGGTCGTCACCACCGACTACCCGTTCAAGCCGCCGGTTTCGGCGCCGCGCTACCACGGGCGGCACATCCTCAACCGGCACCCGGACGGCCTGGAGAAGTGCATCGGCTGCGAGCTGTGTGCCTGGGCCTGCCCGGCGGACGCGATCTACGTCGAGGGTGGCGACAACACCGACGAGCAGCGCTTCTCGCCGGGTGAGCGGTACGCCAGCATCTACCAGATCAACTACGCCCGGTGCATCTTCTGCGGGCTGTGCATCGAGGCCTGCCCGACCCGTTCGCTCACCATGAGCAACGAGTACGAGCTGGCCCGGGACAACCGGCAGGACCTGATCTTCACCAAGGAGCAGTTGCTGGCACCGCTGCTCGAAGGCATGGAGCAGCCGCCGCACCCGATGCGGCTGGGCGACAGCGAGAAGGACTACTACGTCGGCGCGCTGGACAACCCGGGCACCTCCGCCGGTGCCGAGACGTCCCCGATGAGCCCCGGCCGCTACCAGGTCGAGGAGCACCCCGGCGTGACGTTCCCGGGCGCCGAGCAGGCCGCCCAGCGCGCGGCGGCCGGCAAGGGAGAGGGAGCATGACCACGTCTACGGTGCTGGCCGCGGCGGGCGGGGTGTCCGGCGGCGAGCAGGTCACCTTCTGGATCCTCGCGCCCCTCGCGCTGGTCGGCGCGATCGGGATGGTGGCCGCCCGCAACGCCGTGCACTCGGCGCTCTGGCTGGTGCTCACCATGCTCTGTCTGGGCGTGTTCTACGTGCTCCAGGCCGGGCCGTTCATCGGCATGGTGCAGATCATCGTCTACACCGGCGCGATCATGATGCTGTTCCTGTTCGTGCTCATGCTGGTCGGCCGGGACGCCTCCGACTCGCTGATCGAGACGCTGCGCGGCCAGCGGGTCGCCGCCATCGTGCTGGGCGTGGGCTTCGCCGGCCTGATCGGCAGCGGCGTCTACCACGCGCTGGACGGCACCACCGCGGTCGGCCTGGAGCAGGCCAACGCGGAGGGCAACGTGGAGGGCATCGCCCGGCTGCTCTTCACCAAGTACGTCCTGGCGTTCGAGTTGACGTCGGCGCTGCTGATCACCGCGGCGGTCGGTGCCATGGTGCTCGCGCACATCGAGCGGCGTAAGCAGGACAAGGTCGACCAGCCGTCAACGATGCGGGCTCGCTTCGCGCCGGGCAACTACCCCGGCCCCAAGCCCGGCCCCGGCGTCTTCGCGACGTCCTCCTCGGTGGCCACCCCGGCCCGGTTGCCCGACGGCCGCCTGACCGACCGCAGCACCCCGGCGATCCTTCCGCAGCGCGAGCTGACCGCCGAGGAGACCTCGCTGAAGGGGACGGACAAGTAATGGAATCGTTCTTCTCGGTCGAGCCGAACTACTACCTGGTACTCGCCGCGGTGCTGTTCACCATCGGTGCCGCCGGGGTGCTCGTCCGGCGCAACGCGATCGTGCTGTTCATGTGCGTGGAGCTGATGCTCAACGCGGCCAATCTGACGTTGGTCACCTTCAGCCGGATCAACGGTGACCTCAACGGCCAGATCATGGCGTTCTTCGTGATGGTGGTGGCCGCGGCCGAGGTCGTGGTCGGGCTCGCGATCATCATGTCGATCTTCCGGACTCGACGCTCCGCGAGTGTCGACGACGCCAACCTGCTCAAGTACTAAGGGGCAAGCAGTGGAAGAGAATCTGGCGCACGCCGCAGCGGCGCCGCTCGGCGACGTCGCTTACGCATCGGCAGGTGGCTTGCTCGGCGGCGTCTGGCTGCTGGTGGCGATCCCGCTGGTCAGCGCCGCCGTCCTGCTGCTGCTCGGCCGGCGGGCCGACCGCTGGGGGCACTGGTTGGGCGTCGCCGCCATCGGCGCCGCGTTCGTGCTCGGCCTGACCTTCTTCTTCCAGCTGCGCGGCTTGGAGAACAAGTCGGTCGAGCTGAGCCTCTGGGACTTCATCGCGGTCGGTGACCTGCGAGTCGACTTCGGCATGCTGTTCGATCCGCTGGCCGCGGTCTTCGTGCTGCTGATCACCGGCGTGGGCTTCCTGATCCACCTGTACGCGGTGGAGTACATGGCGCACGACCCGGGCCGCCGCCGGTTCTTCGCGTACTTCAACCTGTTCGTCGCGGCCATGCTGCTGCTGGTGCTCGGCAACAACTACGTGATGTTGTACTTCGGCTGGGAGGGCGTCGGTCTGGCGTCGTACCTGCTGATCTCCTTCTGGTACGGGCGGCCGAGCGCGGCCACCGCCGGCAAGAAGGCGTTCCTGATGAACCGGGTCGGCGACGCCGGCCTGGCCATCGGCATCTTCATCATGTTCGCCACGCTGGGCACCACCCAGTACGACGAGGTGTTCAACGGCGTCGGCGCGCTGACGAGCACCACGGTGCTGGTGCTCGGCCTGCTGCTGCTGCTCGGCGCGGCCGGCAAGTCCGGCCAGTTCCCGCTCCAGGCGTGGCTGCCGGACGCGATGGAGGGCCCCACCCCGGTGTCGGCCCTCATCCACGCCGCCACCATGGTCACCGCGGGCGTCTACCTGATCGCCCGGTCCAACCCGATCTTCTCCGCCAACTCGACGCTCCAGCTCGTGGTGGTCAGCGTCGGCGCGCTCACCCTGCTGATGGGCTGCATCATCGGCGCGGCCAAGGACGACATCAAGCGGGTGCTCGCCTGGTCGACGGTGAGCCAGATCGGCTACATGTTCCTCGGCGTCGGCCTGGGCGGTGGTGCGTACGCGCTGGCCATCGTGCACCTGCTGGCGCACGGGTTCTTCAAGGCCAACATGTTCCTGGGCGCCGGCTCGGTCATGCACGGAATGAAGGACCAGGTGGACATCCGTCGCTTCGGCGGGCTGTCGAAGTACATGAAGGTCACCTGGTTGACGTTCATGATGGGCTGGCTCGCCATCATCGGCATGTTCCCGTTCTCCGGCTTCTTCTCCAAGGAGCCGATCATCGTGGCCGCCTTCGAGCGGGAGGACTGGACCGCCTGGCTGTTCGGTGGGGCCGCGCTGCTCGGCGCCGGGCTGACCGCGTTCTACATGACCCGGCTGTTCGTGCTCACCTTCCACGGCCCGAAGCGGTGGACCGAGGACATCGAGCACCCGCACGAGTCGCCGAAGCTGATGACCATCCCGCTGATCCTGCTGGCGGTCGGCTCGGTCGGCGCGGGCTTCCTGCTCGCCACGTCGGTGCCGGACTGGCTGACGGCAACGGCCGGGCTGGGCGGCGAGCACGGGGAGCACGAGGCGGTCCTCTCGCACGCCGTGATCACCACGCTGTCGCTGCTGGTCACCGTGCTCGGTGCCGGGCTGGCCTGGTTCCTGTTCCGGGCCGGTACGGCCACCGCGCCGCAGCCGGCCGGGGTGCTGGTCACCGCCGCCCGGCGCAACCTCTACACCGACACGGTGAACGAGGCGGTCTTCGAGAAGCCGGGCATCTTCCTCACCCGGGCGCTGGTCTTCCTCGACAACCGGGGCGTCGACGGGCTGGTCAACGGGCTCGCCGCCGCTGTCGGCGGTGGCTCGGCCCGGCTCCGGCGCATGCAGACCGGCTTCGTCCGCTCGTACGCCACCTCGATTCTTGCCGGTGCGCTGCTGGTGATGGCGGCGTTCCTGGCGGTGCAGGCGGGGTGGTTCGCGTGATCGACCTCTTTCCGGCCGCCCCCGCCGGCGGAGTACGCATCCACGACGGAGGTAAGGCCGCATAATGTCCAACTTCCCGTTCCTCTCGGTGCTCACCGTGGCGCCGCTGGTGGGCGCCCTGGTGGTGGCCTTCCTGCCGCGCCGCCGGCCGGAGCTGGCCAAGCAGGTGGCGTTCGGCTGGTCGCTGCTGGTGCTGGTGCTCTCGGTGGTGATGTGGGTCAGCTTCAACGCTGGCGGTGACCGGTTCCAGTTCCGCGAGTCGTACTCGTGGATCCCGAACTGGGGCGTCAGCTTCACCTTCGCCGCGGACGGCATCGCCCTGGTGATGCTGATGCTTATCGCGGTGCTGGTGCCGTTGGTGATCCTGGCGTCCTGGCACGACGCGGAGTCCTCCAAGCGGTCCATCCCGGTCTACTTCGCGCTGCTGCTGATCCTCGAAAGCACGATGATCGGCGTCTTCGCCGCCGCCGACGTCTTCCTGTTCTACGTGTTCTTCGAGGTCATGCTGGTGCCGATGTACTTCCTGATCGGCAGCTACGGCGGCCATCAGCGGCAGTACGCGGCGGTGAAGTTCTTCCTCTACTCGCTGGTCGGCGGTCTGTTCATGCTGGCCGCGGTGATCGGGCTCTGGGTGGTCGGCGGGAAGACCTTCGACTGGCAGGCGCTCTCGCAGGTCGACATCAGCACCGGCACCGAGCGTTGGCTGTTCCTCGGGTTCTTCCTCGCGTTCGCCATCAAGGCCCCGTTCTTCCCGTTCCACACCTGGCTGCCGGACGCCGGTGGTGCCGCCCCGGCGGGTGCCGCGGCGCTGCTGGTCGGCGTCCTGGACAAGGTGGGTACGTTCGGCATCCTGCGGTACTGCCTGCCGCTGTTCCCCGAGGCGTCGAAGTGGTTCGCGCCGTGGGCGCTGGCGCTGGGCGTGATCGGCATCGTCTACGCCGCGCTGCTGGCGGTCGGCCAGAACGACCTCAAGCGGCTGGTGTCGTACACCTCGATCGCGCACTTCGGCTTCATTGGGGTCGGCATCTTCGCCTTCACCACCCAGGCCGGCACCGGCGCGGTGCTCTACATGCTCAACCACGGGCTGGCCACCGGCCTGCTCTTCCTGGTGGTGGGCATGCTGATCGCCCGGCGCGGCTCGTCGCTGATCAGCGACTTCGGTGGCGCGGGCAAGCTGGTCCCGGTGCTCGCCGGGGTGCTGTTCTTCGCCGGTCTCGCCTCGCTCGCGCTGCCCGGCACCGCGCCGTTCATCTCCGAGTTCCTGGTGCTGATCGGCACGTTCACGGTGAACAAGCCGGTGGCGGTCATCGCCACGCTCGGCATCATCCTGGCCGCCGCGTACGTGCTGTGGATGGTGCAGCGCACCACGCAGGGCACGCTCAACCCGGCGCTGACCAAGATCGACGGGATGCGCCGGGATCTCAACCTGCGTGAGAAGGTCGTGGTCGCCCCGCTGATCGCGCTGATCGTGCTGCTCGGCTTCTATCCCAAGCCGGTCACCGACGTGATCAACCCCGCCGTCCAGGCGACCATGGACGACATCGGCAGGACCGACCCCGCCCCGTCGGTGGGCACCGTCCAGGAGGCGGCAAAGTGACCGAGTTGAAACTGCCGTCGCTCGACTACGCGGCGCTCGCCCCGATTCTGATCATGCTGGGCACCGCGTTGCTCGGTGTGTTGGTGGAGGCCTTCGTGCCCCGGCGGCTGCGGCACGTGGTGCAGCTGACCCTGGCGCTGCTGGCTGTCCTCGCCGCGCTGACCATGGTGGTCCTCAACGCCGACGACCGGCTCATCACGGCTGGCCAGGCCATCGCGGTGGACGGGCCGACGCTCTTCCTCCAGGGCGCGATCCTGGTGTTGGCCGCGATGGCGTTGCTGCTCATCGGTGACCGTTCGGTGGAGCGGGGCGGTGCCTTCGTGGCGCAGGCCGCGGTCACCGCCGAGTCGGCCGACGACCGGCGGCAGGCCGCGGGGCGCAACGGGCTCACCGAGGTGTATCCGCTCGTCACGTTCGCGATCGGCGGCATGCTGATCTTCGTGGCGGCGAACGACCTGCTGACCATGTTCATCGCGCTGGAGGTCTTCTCCCTGCCGTTGTACCTGCTCTGCGCGCTGGCCCGTCGCCGGCGTCTGCTGAGCCAGGAGGCGGCGATGAAGTACTTCCTGCTCGGCGCGTACGCCTCGGCGTTCTTCCTGTTCGGGGTTGCCCTGATCTACGGCTTCACCTCCGGGATCCCGGGGCGGGGTGCCGGGGTCGACTTCGCCACCATCAACGCGGCGGTGACCGAGTCGCCGGCCAGTCCGGTGCTGCTCTTCGCCGGCATGGCGCTGCTCGCCATCGGTCTGCTCTTCAAGGCCGGGGCGGCCCCGTTCCACGTGTGGACGCCGGACGTCTACCAGGGCGCTCCGACGCCGATCACCGGCTTCATGGCCGCCTGCACCAAGGTCGCCGCGTTCGGCGCGCTGCTGCGGGTCTTCCACGTGGCGTTCGCCGGTGCCAGTTGGGACTTCACCCCGGTGCTCGGCGCGGTGGCGGTGCTGACGATGCTGGTGGGCGCTGTGCTCGCGGTCACCCAGACCGACATCAAGCGGCTGCTCGCGTACTCCTCGATCGCGAACGCCGGTTACCTGCTGGTCGGTGTGCTGGCGCCGAGCCGCGACGGTCTCTCCGGCACGATGTTCTACCTGGTCGCGTACGGCTTCTCGGTGCTGGCCGCGTTCGCGGTGGTGACCCTGGTACGCGACGAGGACGGGGAGGCCACCCACCTGTCGCGCTGGGCGGGGCTGGGCCGGCGTTCCCCGTTTTACGCCGGGCTGTTCACGTTCATCCTGCTGGCCTTCGCCGGTATCCCGCTGACCAGCGGTTTCACCAGCAAGTTCGCGGTCTTCGGGCCGGCGCTGGACGGCGGTCACGCCTGGCTGGTGATCGCGGGTGTGCTGACCAGCATGGTGCTGGCGTTCCCGTACCTGCGGGTCGTGGTGATGATGTGGCTCTCCGAGCCGGGCGAGTCCACGCCGACGGTCACCGTGCCCGGCGGGCTCACCTCCGCCGCGCTGATGATCGGCGTGCTGGCCACTCTGGCGCTGGGTATCGCCCCGGCGCCGCTGCTGGACCTGGCCAACGGAGCCGCCGAATTCGTGCGCTGAGGCGAACCTCGGCCACCGGGGCCGGCACGCTTAACGGCGTGTCGGCCCTTGGTCGTATCCCCGACCCGGAGCAGGTCGAACGCGTGTGGCATGGTTGATAGCGTGGTGATTCCGGCTGGCGAGCGTTCAGGTGCCACCGGTTCCGGCGGTCGCCGGGGTCGGGTGAGCACGAGTCAGTTCGGCGCGCTCGGCCTCCATCTCGCCGATCCCCGCGTCGAGGCGTCCGTGCTGGGCCTGCTGGACAAGGTCGAGGTCGAGCTGCGGGCCAGTGTCGCCAGCGCCGACCCGTTCGTGACCGAGGCCGCCCGGCATCTCGTCGAGGCTGGCGGGAAGCGGTTCCGGCCGCTGCTGGTGGCGTTGGGCGCACAGTTCGGCGATCCCACCAGCGCGCAGGTGGTCCCGGCGGCCGTGGTGATGGAGCTCACCCACCTGGCCACTCTGTACCACGACGACGTGATGGACGAGGCGGCCGTGCGCCGGGGTGCGCCGAGCGCCAACTCGCGCTGGACCAACTCCGTCGCCATCCTGGTCGGCGACTACCTCTTCGCCCGCGCCGCGGACATCTCGGCCGACCTGGGGCCCGAGGCCGTGCGGTTGCAGGCGCGGACGTTCGCCCGGCTGGTGCACGGCCAGATCGCGGAGACCGTGGGCCCGCGCCCCGGCGACGATCCCGTGGCGCACTACCTGAGTGTGATCGCCGAGAAGACCGGCTCTCTGATCGCCACGTCGGCCCGCTTCGGCGGCATGTTCGCTGGGGCCTCCAGCGAGCACGTCGAGGCGTTGGCCGGGTACGGCGAGACGATCGGCGTCGCCTTCCAGCTCTCCGACGATCTGCTGGACATCGCCTCCGAATCGGAGCAGTCGGGCAAGACGCCCGGCACGGACCTGCGCGAGGGCGTCCCGACGCTGCCGGTGCTCTACGCCTGCGCGGCGGACGACTCCGACGCGTCCTCGGTGCGACTGCGGGAGATCCTGGCGACCGGCCCGCTGACCGATGACGCGTTGCACGCCGAGGCCCTGGGGCTGCTGCGGGAGAGCCCGGCGCTCAAGCGCGCCCGGGAGACCGTGCGCAGCTACGCCGAGGACGCCCGTGCCCGCCTGGCCCCACTCCCCGAAACCCCGTCGCGTGAGGCCCTGGAGTCGCTCTGCGACTACATCGCCGACCGCACCAGCTGACCCCGCACCCCCGGCACGCCGCGTGGCCCGGGTGCCAGCTTCCTGATCACGAGGGCTGCGCAGGGCGGTGCAGGAGGCGGCTTCCGGTGAGCATGAGGGCGGCGGCGAGCAGCATCGACACCGCCGCGGTGGTCCACATCGTCGGATAGCCGAGGTGCGCGGCGAGCGGGCCGAGGGTCAACGGGCCGAGGCAGCCGCCCGCGTACACCCCGGTCTGGGTGATCGACGTGGCGGCGGCCGGTGCCTGCGGGTGCAGCCGGACCACCGCGAAGTTCATGAGGCCGGGCCAGGCCCACCCCAGGCCGAAGCCGAGCACCACACCCACCACCAGCGGCACGGTGCCGGCCAGCGCGAGCAGCCCGAGCCCGGCGGCACCGACCACCAGCATGCCGGAGATGAGCGCGACGTGACCGCTGGCGCGGCGGTCGGCCAGCCAGCCGGCACCCACCCGGGCCGCCACGCAGACCGCGCTGCCCAGGGTCAGGGTGAGACCCGCGAGGCCCGGTGAGAGGCCCCGGGCGGCGGCGGAGTCCACCAGGAACGTGCCCAGCCCGTTGGCGGCCGCCGCCGCCAACGTCGCCGCCGCGCCGATCACCACCAGCGCCGTGGTGGCCTGGCCGGCACGTGCGGCGGCGGCCCGCCGGGCTCGGCCTGGCACCTGCCGGGGTACGGCGGGCAGCGTCGTCAGAGCCGTGACGGCGGCGGCCACGAACGCCCAGCGCCAGCCGGCGGTGAGCGCGATGGTGGGCACTGCCGCCCCGGCGAGCAGGGTGGAGACCGGAACGGCCGCCTGCTTGACGCCGAACGACAGCCCCTGTCGGCCCGGCGGCACATGTTCGGCCAGCGCCGCGTTGCTCGCCAGTTGGCCGAGGGCGTTCGCGGCGGCGCTGAGCGCCAGCAGCCCGAGCAGCGCCGGGTACGACCGGGCGAGCGCCGCGATGGCCAGCATCGACCCCGCCGACAGCAGGATGCCGCAGCGGGCCACCAGGGCCGGGCCGTACCGCTCGACGAGGCGGCCGGAGGGGACCGAGGCCAGCGCGCTGACCCCGAAGTAGACGGCCACGGCCAGGCCCAGGCCGGCCGGGGAGAACCCGAGGTCGGCGCCCATCTGGACGGCGAGGCCGCCGAGCAGGAAGACGGGCAGCACGCAGGCCACGGTGGTGACGACGGCACCGGCGCTGGCCCGGATCGGGCGGGTCCGGGCGCGGTCCGGAGCGGGGGTGAGGGCTGTGTCGGTCATCGCCGGCAAACCTACGCGAGTCATACCCGGGCCACGCTGGGTGACTGGCGGTTCACGAACAGTGGATGGTGATCTGGCATCCTCGATCCGAACAGGCATTTCGCACCCGCCCTGTTTTTCATATGGTGTAAGTCCCCGGCGGCGGAGGTGGTTGTGCGCGACCCCTTGGCAGAACCTTCGGACCTGATCCGCAGTGTGTCCCGAGCACTCCGGGTCCTGGAGTCGGTCGGTCGCGCCCCGAAGGGCCTGACCGTCAAGCAGATCGCCCGGCGGTGCGAGCTGACCGTGGCCACCACCTACCACCTGGTCCGCACACTGGCCTACGAGGGCTACGTGATCCGTCGGGAGGACGGCACGTACATCGTGGGGCTGGAGGTCGCCGACCGTTACCGGGAGCTGGTGACCGCGTTCCGGGGCCCTCCCGTGGTGGGTGAGACGTTGCGGCGGGCCGCCGTGGACACCGGCTACAGCCACTACCTGGGCCGGTTCGTGGGCGGTCAGGTCGCCCTTACGGCGATGGCCGAGGGGCACCGCTCGCCCTACCTGGAGGATCTGGTCCCCGGGTTCGACGAGGGGGCGCACGCGACCGCCCTGGGCAAGGCCCTGCTCGCCACCCTGACCACCGAGCAGCGGTTCCGCTACCTGCGTGAGTACGGCATGCGCCCGTTCACCACCGCCACGCTGACCACCACCGAGACGTTCGAGGCGGACCTGGCCGCCGGTGACCGGCGCGGGATGCAGTTGGAGCTGGGGCAGTTCCGGCAGGGGGTGGCCTGCGCGGCGGTGCTTGTCGCGCCGGACAAGGACATGGAACGTCGGGTCGTACTGGCCTGCGCCCTCCCGGCGAGCGAGATGATGACCTCCGCCCGGGTCGTCCGGGCCAAGCTGCTCACGGTGGCCCGTGCCGTCGCCGACGGCATCGCCGCCGACCACTGACCCGTCCGACGCCGAAGGGCCCTCTCCCAGGCGGGGAGAGGGCCCTTCGGGGCGGTCCAGCGCCGGACCGCCGGAGCAACGTCAGCTGCCCACCGGGCCGCCGTCGAGCCGCCAGGTGACCACCACGCCCGGCTTGGCGTAGTCGCCGTCCGGCCAGTTCGAGGCCGGATTCTCGACCGAGGCGCCGGTGATCTCACCCGGGTGCTGCACCGCGACGAAGAGCGAACGGTTGTCGCCGGTGATGAACGGGCCACACGTCTCGGCACCCAGCGGCACGGTCAGGAACTGCTTGAGGTGACCCCGCTCCGGGCCCTCGACGGCGGTGGCGAAGAGCCCATCGTTGCTGCCCAGCGCGTTGCCGTCGGTGGAGATCCACAGGTTGCCGGTGGCGTCGAAGGCGACATTGTCCGGGCAGGAGATCGGGGAGACCTTCGTCTTGTCGTACCCGGCGAAGAAGGTCGACGGGTCGGTCGGGTCGCCGCAGACGATCGGCAACGACCAGGCGAAGGTCTCGGCGGTGTTGTCGCCGCGCTCCTCGACCAGTTCCAGGATCTGCCCGTGCTTGTTGGCGTTGCGCGGGTTGGCCTCGTCCGCCTTTGGGTTGCTGCCGACGCCCCGGTGAGTGTTGTTGGTCAGCGCCACGTACACCTTGCCGGTGAGCAGGCTGGCCTCGACGTCCTCCGGGCGGTCCATCTTGGTCGCGCCGACCTTGTCACCGGCCAGCCGGGTGAAGGTGAGCACGTCCGCGGCGGTCATCCCGTCGACGAACGAGCGGTTGCCGCTCACCAGCTTGATCCAGCGACCCCGGCCGTTGAACGCGCCGTCGGTGGGGAGCCTGCCGGAGCCGTCGATCTCGGCGGCGCTGCTCTGGTCCAGCTTCGCGACGTAGAGCGTGCCGGACTCCAGCAGGGTCAGGTTGTGCTTGCGGGCAGCCCAGGAGTTGCCCTTCAGGAACTTCTTGTCCGAGACGAACTTGTAGAGGTAGTCGAACCGCTCGTCGTCGCCCATGTACGCGACCACGCGCTCGTCCCTGGCGACGATCACGTTCGCGCCCTCGTGCTTGAACCGGCCCAGCGCGGTGTGCTTGCGCGGACGGCTCTCCGGGTCGAACGGGTCGATCTCGACGATCCAGCCAAACCGGTGCGCCTCGTTCGGGTGCCGGGCCAGGTCGAAGCGCTCGTCGGCGCGCTCCCACCTGCGGCTGCCGCTGGGGTAGCGGGACGCGGTGCTGATGCCGTAGCGGTCCAGCTTCGGCTTCAGCTCGGCCGGGGCGGCGTCGGCGCCGACGAAGTACTGGTTGAAGTTCTCCTCACCGGAGAGCACGGTGCCCCACGGGGTCACGCCACCGGCGCAGTTGTTCAGTGTGCCGACGACAGTGCGGCCCTTGGGGTCGGCGGCGGTCCTCAGCCAGGCCGAGCCGGCGGCCGGGCCGGTCAGGTCGAACTTGGTGCCGAGCGCCGTGATCCGCCGATTGTAGGGCCGGCGGCCCTTGTCGACCGGCTTCCACTGACCGGTGCCGGCGACCCGCTCCAACTCCACCACGGACATGCCGTGGGCGGCCATGGCGGTGCGCAGCTGCTCGACCGAGAGCCCGTCCAGGCCACCGAAGCCGGGGAACATCAGGTCCTCGTTGGTGTACTCGTGGTTGACCACGAGCAGCGCCCGGTTGCCGCGCTTGTCCAGCGGCAGCAGGCCGACGAAGTCGTTGTTGTAGCCGAACTGTTTCGACTGCGCCGCCGCGGTCTGACGGTGCACGTTGAACTCGGGCGCGCCCGGCACCACCGGGTCACCCCATTTGATCACCACGGCGTGGTCGTAACCGTTCGGCACGACCAACGTGTCCAACTTGTTCGGCGGGATCGGCTTGAAGGTGAGCGCACCGCTGCCGACACCGGTGCTGGGGCGGCCGAAGCCGAAGGCCTCCGGCACGTCGGGGGTGGCGGGGGCGGCCAGAGCGGGGGTCGCACCGGCCGCCGCGCCGCCGAAACCGAGGACCAGGGCGCCGACCGCGCCGGCCCGGACCACGCCGCGCCGGGAGACCTCCGCGTTCACCACATCACCGAAGTACGCGTTGTCGGACGTGTTCGCCACGGGGTGCTCACAGGCGTTGCCGCAGCGATAGAGACAGGTCATGGCATCACGGCTGCCGTGACGCGTGGCGCCCAACAGCGGGAGCAGCCGGGGACGGTCGCTCATGGGGGGGGAAGCCTCCTGGGAAGGTCGGTGGCACACCGGAACAGTCATCGGGGGGCGTACCTGCCGGACGCTAAAAGGACGCGGTGAGCGCTCGTCGGCCCCCGTGTGAACCAGACGTGAACACCTCCGCGGCGCGGGCCGCCACGCAACCGGCTGACCTCGGGCTGAACCGATCGGCGTGACGGCACGTATTCCCGAGCGGACGCACCGCCGGACCCGCGCCGGAAGTGAGGAGACCGCCATCAGCGACCACGACGCCCAACTGCTCCGGGCGCTGCACGACGAGCACGCGGAGGCGCTCTACGCGCACGCCCTGCGGCTCGTCAACGGCGACCGGCAGCGGGCCGAGGACCTGGTGCAGGAGACGCTACTGCGGGCCTGGCGGCACCCCGAGTCCCTCGACCCGCGACGCGGCTCCGTACGAGCCTGGCTGTTCACGACCGCCCGCAACCTGGCCATCGACGCCTGGCGGCGCCGGTCCACCAGGGTCGGCGAGGTGTTCACCGACGAGCTGCCCGAGCCGCCGGACGCCGTCGACGAGGCCGAGCGCGCGGTGGAGGCGTGGACGGTCGCCGAGGCGTTGAACCGGCTCACCCCGACCCACCGGGAGGTGCTGGTCGAGTGCTTCTATCAGGGACGGTCGGTGGCCGAGGCGGCGTCCCGGTTGGGTGTGCCACCGGGCACCGTGAAGTCGCGCACCCACTATGCGCTGCGCTCACTACGGTTGGTCCTGGCCGAGATGGGGGTGACGGGATGACGCGGTGCGAGTTCGCGCACGACGACGGCGCGTACGTGCTGGGCGCCCTGGCACCCGCGGAGCGTGCGGCGTACGAGCGGCACCTCGGCGGCTGTGCGTCCTGCCGCGACGCGGTCGCCGAGATCGCCGTCCTGCCGGGGCTGCTCGGCCGGCTCGACCCGGCGGGGCTGGAGCAGTTCCTGCCGCCGCCGGCCCCGCCCCGGGCGCCCGCGTTGCTCGAGGAGGCCCGCGGCCGGCGCCGCCGCGAGCGGGCCGCGACGCGTCGGCGGTACGCGCTGACCGCTCTGGCCGCCGCCGCGCTGGCCCTGGTGGTCGGTGTCGGCACAGCCGCCGTGCTGCCCCGCCCGCCCGCCCCGCCCGCCACCCCCGGCGCGCAGAGCAACCGCCCCGGCCCGCAGGTGTCGATGGTCGCCATGCGACCGGTGGCCTCCACCGGGCCGGTGCACGCCGAGATCGGGCTGATCCGCAGCAGGTGGGGCACCGAGGTGACCATGCACTGCGGGTACGACGCGCGGACCAGCTACGGCAAGGCGTACCCGTTCCGGCTGGTGGCGCGCGGCCCGAACGGCGCCAGCGAGCAGATTGGCTCCTGGCTCGCCGCTCCCGGTGACGACCTCCAGTTCACCGGCATGACCCGCTTCACCGACGCCGAACTGGTCAGCGTCGAACTCCAGCGAGCCGACGGGACGCCTCTGCTCACCTACGCGGTCCCCTGACCTCGCCGGTCAGGGCGTCGCGACGGGCACCTCGACGGTGACGGCGGCGCGGGTGCGGGCACGGTTGTGGCGGGCGTGGCGGACAGCGTCGGCGGTGAAGACGCCGAGGGCGAGCCAGACCAGCGCGAAGCCGGCGAGGCGGGCCGGTGGCATCGGCTCGTGGAAGATCAGCACACCGCAGCCGAGCTGGAGGATCGGCGCCAGATACTGGATCATGCCGAGGCCGGTCAACGGCAGCCGGTTGGCCGCACCGGCGAAGAGCAGCAGCGGGATCGCGGTGGCCGCGCCGGCCAGCACCAGCAGCGCGGTGTGCCCGGCCGAGACGTGCCCGAAGGTCAGCTCGGCGCGCCGGGTCAGCCAGGCCAGGTAGCCCAGCGCGGGCAGCGCCAGCACCGCGGACTCGACGAAGAGCCCCTCGGCGGCGGGCAGCCCGAGCCGCTTCTTGACCAGGCCGTAGCCGGCGAAACTGAAGGCCAGGGTCAGGGCCAGCCAGGGCAGGTGGCCATAGTCCACGGTGAGCACGACGACCGCCGACCCACTGATGCCCAACGCCACCCACTGCAGCGGGCGCAGCCGCTCCCGCAGCACCGTGACGCCGAGCAGCACCACCACGAGCGGGTTGATGAAGTAGCCGAGCGCGGTCTCCACCACCCGGCCGGAGTTGACCCCGTAGATGTAGGTGCCCCAGTTGACCGCGATCAGCGCGGCGGCGGTGACGATCCCGGCCACCGCCCAGGGCCGGCGCAGCAGCGCCCGCAGGAAGCCGACGTTGCGCAGCGCGCCGAGCAGCAGCGCCACGAAGACGACGGACCAGACGATCCGGTGGGCGAGGATCTCCAGCGGGCCGGCGGGTCGCAGCAGCTTGAGGTAGAGCGGGAAGAAACCCCAGATCAGGTACGCGCCGAAGCCGTAGAGGTATCCCAGGCGGAGAGGCGTCACGCCTCCACCGTAAGGGGTGAACCGCTGTCTTGTTCCTTTCCCGTGACCTGGGTCACCGGTGGACGCCGGTCGAGCTGCATCCACCGCTCGGGCACCTCCAGCGGCGTGAAGCCCACCCGCGCGTACACCTCGTGCGCGTCGTTGGTGCACAACAGGATCCGGCGTACGCCCAACTCGGCCAGATGGTCGCGGACCGCGCCGGCCAGCCAACCGCCCAGCCCGATGCCCCGGGCGGCGCGGTCGACGTACACGTCGCAGAGCCAGGCGAAGGTGGCACCGTCGGTGACCGCCCGGGCCACCGCGACCTGGCGGCCGTCCTCGGGCCGGTAGACGCCGAACGGCAGCGACCCGGCGAACGCCCGCGCGAGCGTCTCCCGATCCCGCCCCAGCGCCCAGTACGCGTCGGTGGACAGCCAGTGATGGACCAGGGCCAGGTCGAGCCGGGCGGGATCGGTGCTGATCAGGTGGCCGTCGCCGCGGGTCAGAGAGAACACGTCGGCGACGCTAACCGACCCGGCCGGCCCCCGCGCCGACCAATTCCCGGAGTCTGGTCAGCAAACCGCCCGGCTCCGTCGGAGCCGGGCGGCACGGGTCGGTGGTGGTCGGTCGTCGGTCAGTCCCGGTCGAGGACGGCGCCGAGGATCCAGGTCACGATGCTCACGAACAGGGCACCGAGCACGGCGGCCGGCCAGAAGCCGTCCACCGAGAACGGCAGGCCGGCCTGGTCGGCGATCCAGCTGGTGAGCAGGAACAGCAGCCCGTTCACCACCAGCGCGATGAGGCCCAGAGTGAGCAGGTAGAAGCCACAACCGACAGTCTTGATGATCGGCTGGAGCACCGCGTTGACCACGCCGAAGATCGCCGCCACCAGGAGCAGCGTGGTGACCGTCTCGGTGGTGGAGCTCGACTCCAGGTCGATGCCCGGAATGAACAGTGTGGCCAACCAGAAGGCCAGCGCCGTCGTGGCCAGCCGAATCAACAACCCCTTCAGAAAACCCATGGCCGGGATCGTGCCACGGACCAGCCAGCGACGTAACCCGCCGGTTGACCATGCGGAGATGCCTCACCCCCGCGCTGGCCGGCCGATCAGCTGGGCCTCGATCGGGGTGGGGCGGAGCAGCGCCCAGCGCAGGGCTCGGCGGTTCACCACCGCCACCATGTCGTCCCGGATCCGGGTGAGCCAGTCGGCCGACCCGCCCAGCCCCAACGCCGCACCGGCCAGCGCGGCCTCCGCCGCGTGCAGCGGTTGCAGCACCGCCAGGTCGGCGCGGCTCAACGCGTCCACATCAGCCGGCGTCAGCTCGTCCCGCACCACGAGGGTGGCCCGCCACCGAGGACCCGGCTCGGTCTCCGCCGGCACCGGACCGGCGTCGACCACCAGCAGCAACGGCCGCAGCGCCGTGCCCACCCCCTCGGCGACCGGTCGACCCGGCGGGATCAGCGGGATCGTGCCGCCCGGGGCACCCACGCCCCGCACGAACGGCTCCCACGCACGCGGTCGCGCCGTCTGCACCACGACCAGCGCGCCCAGCGCCATCGCCCGCAGCGCCACCAGTTGGGCGGCACGCACCCCACCCACCAGCAGCACGCGGGTGCTCTCCGGCCGGAACAGCCGCACGGTGACCGCACCGCCGTGCCGATTCGTGCCGACCATCATCCCCGCCCCGCCGAGGGGCAACTCCCAGTCGTCCAGCGCGGGCCTCGGCTGCGCCCCGGCGGCGGCCAGCGCCAACGGCAGCGTGCCGGCCAGCCCGGTCAGGTGCGCGCCGTCGAGCCGTCGCAGCCCACCGCCCAGGCCGGTCACCAGGCGGTCCAGCGCCTCGGTGGCCACGGTCAGCTCGGCCGGCGTACCGGCCGCCAGGCGTACCGTCAGCTCGGTCGGCGTCGCACCGACGCCGCCGGCCGGACCGGCGCAGAGGGACACCGTGGTCGCGGTCGCCGGCAACGCGAGGAGTCGGGGCACCAGCCGCCGCGCACCGGCACCGCCGGCCTCCGGCCAGCGGACCAGCCGGAACGTGGCCTGCACCAGGGCGCCGGACCGGAGCGCCGGCCAGGACTCCCGCACCGGGTGGCCGTCGTGGTGGGCCAGTTCGCCCAGGACGCGCAGCACCGCGGGCACGCCGAGGGGCCGGGCGGTCAGCGACCCGAGCCGACGGACGATCCGGCGCACCGTGCCGGCGAGCACCCGGCGCAGATCCTCCTCCGACCAGCCGTCCACCCGCAGCACCCGGACCGTCAGCACCGCCCGTTCCCGTCCGGCGAGCCGGCCGTCGGTGAGCTGCCGGTACGACGTACCGACCGTGCCGCCCGCCGCCGGCACGGGTGCCGGCGCTCCGGAGAGCAGCAACTGGATCCGCAGGGGCGGGACGTCCGGACCCGGCGGGGGCAGCAGCGCGGCCGGTGCGGGGATCGCCCGGGACGCGTCACCCAGCAGGTCCCCGGGGTCACCGAGCTCCAACACCACCACCATGCCGCCGGTGTCCTCCAGAACCGCCGCCGGCCCGTCGGACAGCTCCGTCGAGCGGATCACCGCACCCGGGGCGACCAGGTCGAGCAATTCTGTGGGGCCGGCCTGCCCGGCCAGTGCTCGGCGACGGGTCAGGTGCCCACCGGCCGTGCCCAGCCACTCGAAGAGCCACCGGCCCCGAACCCGGACCCAGGCGACCGCCACCAGCAGGACCGCCGCCAGCAGGGCCGCGAGGGTGACAGGCATGCCCCGGCCCAGAGCGGCGAGGACGAGTGCGACGGCGACCTGCCCGGCGACCAGTTGGCCGGCGCGCATCCCGCCGTCCGGGCGCTGCCCGGCCCTGACCCAGCGGGCGATGGACGACCGGAGTGCGTCGCGTTGGCCGGTGCCCTCGGCCGTGCCCCGGTTGGAGCCGAGCGGAACCGCCGGCTGCGGCCCTCCGGTGGTGATCGCCGGCACCGTGCCTCCTCGACCAGTGTGGACCGGTGTCGAGGCGGCCGGGTCGCCCGGCGACCCGTCACGCGCCGCGACGTAGCTGCGGCACATCGTAAGCGACCGATGGCTGCCGTGGTTGTCCACAGGGGAGACCTGCGGGGTAGCAGAACCGCAACCGGGCCGCTACCGTCAGCCACGAAGTTCATCGCTGACCCGCGTCCACCGTGCTCATCGACCGGGCCACGCGAGCGGCGCGCCCCCACGGTGAGCGCGCCGACGGCCAGAAAACGACCGAGGAGACGAGGTGACGTCCGGGTGTCTCAGACCCAGGCAGAAGCAGCGGTGATGCAGCAGACCGCCGCGAAGTTCGAGCAGGCGGACCAGTCGTTGCAGTCCATGCTGACCGGCTTGCTGGCCGAGCTGGAGGTGTTGCAACAGGCGTGGCGTGGCGCCGGTGGGCGGTCTTTCGAGCAGGTCAAGCGGCAGTGGTCGCAGGACCAGGCGGCGCTGCACCGGGCGCTGCGGGAAACCGCCGGGGCCATCCGCACCGCCGGCCGGCAGTACGACGTCTCGGACGACGAGGCGGCCAGCCGCTTGGCCGGCACCAACCGCGGCGGCATCCAACTGCCGCTCTGACCCGTTCGGGAGGGAGCTCCGATGGACAATGGTGTGCTGGTCGTCAACTTCGCCGCGCTGCAACAGGCCGGCGCGGACATCCAAAGGGCGCTGAACACGCTCGACTCGCAGCTCGGTCAGCTCGAACGGGACGCCGCCCCGTTGGTGGCGGGCTGGACGGGCGGGGCCCAACAGGCGTACGAGCAGCGCCAGGCGCGGTGGCGGTCCGCCTCGCAGGACCTACAGGCAATGCTGCGTGCCATCAAGTTGGCGGTGGACGACTCCGCCGCGGACTATCTGGACACCGAGAAGAAGAACACCGGGCTGTTCCAGTGAACCCGGCGGCCCGGGAGCGCTGACCGTGCCCGGGTCAGCGCCCCCGGCCGCTCCTCATCCAGAAGTGGCCCGGCGAAATGCCGGAGCGCGAAATGCCGGCGTGCGTGGTGCGGGAGTGTGTGGTGCTGTTGCGCGTGGTGCCGGGGTCAGGCCGGGTCGGCCGGGCGCCACCGTCGGCGTGCCCCTCGGGGCAGCACCAGGGCGAGCAGCACCACGGCGACAGCCGTCCCGCCGATCACCGCGCCGACCCCCAGAGCCCGGTCCCGGGCCGTCGCCCGGCGAGCCTGACGGGCGAGCAACGCCGGGTCGGCCCGGTCGTCGGCGAGCGCGGCAACCGGCCGAGGGGCAACATCCCGGTCGCCGCCGGTCTCGGTGACCGCCCGGTAGGGGTTCAGCACACCGGCGCCGTACCCGCCACCGTCCCCCGAGCCGGGTGCCGGATCGGCCGTCGCGGCGATCCGCTCCACCACCTGAGCGGCGGTCAACTCGGGCCGGTACGACCGCAGCAGCGCCGCGGTCGCGGCCACGAACGGCACCGCGTAACTGGTGCCCTCGACCCGTTGGTGGCCCTGACCGGGCGCGGCCACCAGCACGTCACTGCCCGGTGCTACCAGGTCGACGTACGCGCCGATCTGGGAGAACGTCGCTCGTGTGCCGTCCGCCCCGATCGCGCCAACCCCGAGCACCCCGTCGTACGCGGCGGGGAACGGGCGCGGGTCGCCGCTGTCGTGCAGGTTGCCGGCTGCGGCCACCAGCACCACGTCCCGCTCGACGGCGTAGCGCACGGCGGAGCGGACCTGCGGGTCGTCGACGTACAGCACCACGGAGAGGTTCACCACGTCGGCGCCGTGGTCGACGGCCCACCGGATCGCGCGGGCGAACTCGTCGGCGCTGACCGTACGTCCCGATTCCCGCCCCTGCACCACCTGCTGCTCACTCACCCGTACCGGCAGGATCCGGGCACCCGGGGCGAGGCCGTGAAAGGCGATGTCGGGTCGAGGGGCCGCCGCGATGATGCTCGCCACACCGGTGCCGTGGCCGGCGCAGTCCCGCCCGCCGTCCCCGCCGGGATCGAGCAGATCGGTGCCGGCCAGCACCCGCCCGGCCAGTTGAGCGTGCACCCGGTCGACCCCGGAGTCGACCACCGCGACCGTCACTCCGGCGCCGTTTGTCAGCGGCGCGAGCCGTGCGGGGTCGTACCGCTGCTGGGGCCAGGGTGTGGCCGCGACCGGCCGGACGGGCGCGAGTGGGGTCGTGCAGGCAGGCGCCTCCCGGACGGCGGCGTCGGCATCGGCGGGCGGAAGGGCCGTGCCGGTCAGCAGGGCGACCGACAGACCGGCCAGGACCGGACGCGCAATCGACCGCGACATCGACGGCCTCCGTATCGTGTCGGCTACGGAACGGGATGTTATCGCCTCGCCGACACCCCGGCGGGCCGCCGCCGGCCAGCCATTGTGATCTTGATACCACCTTGTAGGTTGTACGCGATACCTGTGGCCTGTTCTCGGAAGGAGAGGTGGCCGTGACCGAATGGGAGCCGGCCACGGAGGCCGAGGTGGCGATGCGGGACGCGCTGCGCGCCAACGATCAGGAGCTCTACTTCCGCCTCCTGTCCCGCACTGATCTGCTGTTGCCGGTCTCCGCGCCGGCGCTGCCCGGTCAGGCGCCCTCCGGCTGGGGCACCTGGACCACGGGTGGCCGGACCCACGTGCTGGCCTTCACCTCTGCCGCCGCACTGCGAGCCTGCCTCGGCGAGCACGCCGGCAGCACCCGGCGCGTCCCGTTCACCGACCTCGCCCTGGGGTGGCCCAACCACGACTGGTGGCTCGCGGTCAACCCGGGGCTGCCTGTCGAGGGCTACCTGCCGGCCTGGTTCGTCTCGCAACTCTCCCGGGGGGATGTCCGGCTGCCCGGCCGCGCCATGGGTGCCCGTGCCCGACTGGAACGGGCGGAAACCCTGGCCCGCACCAGAGCCGGCGCGACCGGCCGGGACGCCGCACCCGTCACCGGGCCGGTGCCGTCCGGGTCGGAACCGACGGTAACCCTGTCCGGGCGGTCCGCGCAGACGGGCGCGGTGCCCCCGGGGCCGGGCGCGTCGACCCGCACACCCGACCCGGGTGAGCTGTCGCGGCGATCCGGCGTGGACGACATGCCCAACGCCGGTCAGCGGCACCCGACCGACCCGCCCCGGCCCGCACGGCACGGTGAGGTCTCCGTACCCGGCACGTCCCGGTACGCGGCATTGACTCCCCCCGACCAGCCCGTTGTCGTCCCGAACGACCCCTCTGCCCCCGGTCGGGCCTGGCCGCCCGCGAGCCGACCGGCTGCCGACACCGACGGACCGGCCGCTGCCAACGGCAGCGCCCAGGACGGTCGGCGCTCCTTCTTCGAGCCGACATCGGGCCGGGGCCGGCCGCCCGGCCCCACCTCCGGTGACGTCCGCTCCGGCGACCGTGCGGCGCCGCCGTCCCGGTTCAGCCGTGGCAGCCAGCCCTTCCCGCGCCGCCGCCCCGCCGACGACGACGGTGCCACCCGGGCCTTCCCGATGCCGCCACCGAACACCGCCCGGCCGCCACGGCCGCCGGCCGGCGACCTGGGTGCACCCCGAGGGGTACGAGCACCCGCGGCGAACGAGGAACTCACGCAGCCTCTGCCACCACGTCGGCCCGATCCGCTGGCTCAGGAGCCCACCCGTGCCTTCCGGGTGCCCGGTCCGGCCGCGGGTGAGCCTCCGCTGGCCCGACCCGCTCCCTCGGCGGACGAGACCCAGGCGATCCAGCGCGGCCGGCCGGTCGATCCGCGACGGTTCGAGCCGGCTGAGGAGTTGCCGCCAACCATCGCGGAACCGGTCTCCGGTCCACTCGGTTCGCGCCGCGGCTTCACGCCCATCGTCATCGAGGGCACCATCGTCGAGTCCCGCGATCTCACCGACGTGACCGAGGCCGACGCCCCGGTCGAGGCGCCCCGACGGCCCGACCCGGCCCCCGCCCCACCATCGTTCGGCGCGTTCGCTCCCGACCCGGCCCCGTTCGGCCCGGCTGCTCCGGACTCGGCTCCGCCCGACGCGCCCGCTCCCGATCCGTCCCTGTTCGGCGCGACCGCTCCGGACTCGGCTCCCGCGCCCGCCTCCGACCCTTCCTTGTTTGACGCGCCGCCCTCGTTCCGCACCACGTCATCCGACGCGGGTCTGTTCGAACCTGCGGCCACCGGCCCGATCCTGTTCGCGCCGGCAGACGCCGGCCAGGGTGCCGGGGGCAGCTCGGTGGATGCGGGCCAGGATGCCGGGGGCGTCTCGGTGGACGCTGACCTGGGTGGCTCGCGCGCCGACCAGCGCGTCGGTGCCCCGGACGATCGAGCCGACCTCGGCGTACCGCCGGTCGGCATGAGCGGTGCGGGCTGGACCGGCGGCCCGGAGACAGACGCGGACCGGATCGGTGACGCGGACGTCGATGCAACGCCTCACCGACCCCTCGTGGGCAGCGGCCCGGAGACGGCACGCACCGACGCGGACGCCGCCGACAGCGGAGAGCGCACGGTCGCGGACGGGCAACGCCCGCCAGCCGACGGACCCGCGCCGGTGGAGTTCGAGCCGGCCAACACGGTCGAGGAGGACCTGCTCAACGCGGCCGGTGCCGGCAGCACGGACACGTTCCTGTCCACCCTGTTGCTGGCCCGGGTCCTGCTGCCGGCGGCACCGGACTCGGCGCGCGGCAGCCGGCCCGGTGACCCGGGGTTCGTCTGGCGCACGGCGCAGCTCGACGGCGAGACGTACGTCGTGGTCTACACCTCGCCCGAGCGCCTCGCCGACCATGCCGAGGGTGACGTCGACACGGTCCGGGTGAAGTTCGCCCAGCTGATCCGGCGCTGGCCGGACGAGGACTGGTCGTTCGCCGTCAACCCGGGCACCCCGGTCGGCGCCAAACTGCCCGGCGAGCAGATCGTCGCGCTGGCCAACTGGGCTGCCGAGGTGGGGCTCGGCGACGACCTCGAGGTGGATCCGCAGGAGCCGGCCGCCGTGGAGGAACCCACCGCCCGTCCCCGGTACGCCCCGGCGGCCGTCGACCCGACCCGACCGACAGTGATGCAGAAGGCGATCGCGCCGAGCCAGCTCGCGTACTACCTGGAGCGCGGGTACGACCGGGTCTCCGGCTTCGTGCACCGCGCGGGGGAGTTGGCCCACCTGACCACGCCGGCCCAGTTGCACGACGCGCTCGGTCTCAGCTATCCGGAATCGCCGTTCGTACGGGACGCCGAGGAGATCTACGTGCTGCGCTGGCCGGCGCATCGGCCAAGCCTCTACCGGATCCCGTACGGGGGGCAGAACGAGGCGGCGATGCGTGCCATGGAGGGCTGGGTCATCGAGCGTCCGCCGTTTCGCGGCAACGGCTTCGCCCCGGGCGAGAGCAGCGACGTGGTGGCGGAGTTCAAGGTGGACAGCGTGCGGCTCCCGCACGGCGCGCAGCTCTGGCGGATCGGCGGGGACGGCACCGAGCGGGTGGTCGCGGTGCTCGACACGGACGCGGTGGTGTGGCGACGGGTCGGGGAGGCGTGATGCGGGACGGCTACGTGGCCCGTTGGCGGGGCCGGGAGTACCAGGCCAGCCCGGACGGCGACGACATCCGGCTGTACCAGCCGGAGCCGGCTGAGGGCTTCGAGGAGGTCCGTCCTGGCCGGTACGTGCGGGTGCTGCCGGCGAGCGAGATCGAGGACCTGGCGTACGTGCGGACCACCTGCACGTGGCAGGGGCAGCCGTTCATCGTGCTCGGTGAGCACGACGCCTGGCTTCGCGTGGAGTACACGGGTGGTCGCTGGCCGGTGGCCGAGGCGATGCGGCTGGAGGTCTTCGACTTCGGTGTCTACCAGGGCTGGGCGCCGGCCGCCGAGGTCACCGACCTGCGGGAACAGCGGGTCTGAGAGCTCAGGACTTGGCCCAGCGCAGGATCTCGCCGAGCACCAGGTCCGGGGCCTCCAGGTGTGGAAAGTGCCCCACCCCGTCGAGCAGCCGCCACTCGTACGGTGCGACGACGTACCGGCCGGAACCGAGGGCGGTCCGCGGCAGGGCGGCGACGTCCCGTGCGCCGTGCAGTTGCAGGGTCGGGGTGACCAGGGGCTTCTGCATCAGGCGGACGAACCGGTAACCGTGCAGCCGCAGCAGCGAACGGAACGCCCAGCGGTACCCCTCCAACGCGCAGAACGCGGCCTGGGGGATACGCATCGCCTCCTGGCACCGCTCGGCGTACGCCTCGAAGTCCGGCCCGACCACCCACCGTGGCCCACCCCAGCGGCGCAGGATCTCCGCGACGGCCGCCGCGCCGTCCCGGGTCAGTACGTGCTCGTAGCGGGGGAGTTGGAACTTCAACGCGGGGGTGGAGGCGGCGAACTGACCACGCGGGTCGGCGAAGATGGCGGCGCGCAGCCGCAGCGGGTGCGGTGCCCCCAGCACCACCAGCCGGCGGACCAGGGACGGGTGGAACGAGGCCACCGTCCAGGCGACCATGCCGCCGACGCCACTGCCGACGATCGTCGCCGACCGCTCACCGAGCGCGCGGATCAGCCCGGCGATGTCGGCGGCGAGCGTGTAGCCGTCGTACCCCCTGGGTGGTTTGTCGCTCGCGCCGTAGCCGCGTAGGTCGACGGCGACCGCCCGGAAGCCGGCGTCGGCGATCGCGGGAAGCATCTGGTGCCAGGCCCACCAGTGTTCGGGGAAGCCGTGCAGGAACAGCACCATCGGGCCGGTGCCGGCCTCGACCACGTGGAAGCGGCTGCCGTTGGCGCCGACGAAGCGGTGTGTCCATGGCCCCTCGGTGAGGACGCAGGACTCGTCGACGGCATCGCCGCGCTGGTCGGTCATGCACCCAGCCTAGGTGCCCTGGCCCAGCGCGCGGCCCGGGCCCGTCCGCCGTGGCCGCTGTTCAGTCGGCAACCGTTCGACGGCTCACCGGGACACGATGCTTCGTGCCAGGCCCGGGCCGCAGCTGATGCGTGCCCGCGCCGGGCCGAGCCGCAGCGTGACGAAGCTCCCGGTCCGTAGTTCGCCGGCGTCCGGGCCGTGCAGGGCGTACTCGATTCCGTCCTCGCTGACGAGCCCGTAGCAGGGCCCGGTGCCGCCCCGGGTGACGGTGCCGCTGACCAGGTCGGTCTGCCGCAGGTCGCTGGGCGGGCTCGGTTTGGCGACGGGTGGACGCATCGTCGGCGGCTCGGTGGCGGACAGCGGCGGCCGGACCGGAGCGGCGGTGGCGGTCGGTGCTGACGGGCTGGGCGGGGCGAGCGATGGCGTCGGGGTCGCGCTCGGCGGGGGCGGGGTGGCGGATGGGGCGGGGCGGTCCTCGGGTGGCGTGCCGCCGTCCCCGGGGCTGGCGCACGCGACCATGGTCAGCAGTGGAAGGAGCAGGACCAGGGCGCGGGCGGTTGTCGGCACGCCTCTTTGACGCTGATCAGGGTGCTGCGGTTCCGGCGGGAGGCGAGGCCAGGCATGGTCGGCCCGCCGGTGCCGGAAGCGGCAGCGGCGCCCGGGGAAGCCCCGGGCGCCGCTGTCGTCACTGCTGAGGAACTAGGAGATACGGATCTTCATCGAAGTGCCGTTCTGCTCCTGAACCTTGATCTTGACACCGGCTGCGGGGAGCTTGACGCCGTGGTTCGGCAGCTCGTCGTAGAAGTACTTCTTGGTGTCGTCGAACAGCGGCTCCGCATCCTGACCGCGGATGTACTGCGGCTGGCTGTTGAGGCGCAGCGTGAACGAGTCGGCCTTCTTGAGGCTGAACGGCGCGTCGTACACCTGGATGCGCGCACGCCAGGGGGCACCGGTCAGGTTGTAGATCGGGCGCGGGTGCGCGTCGATGTACAGGTTCCGACCCTCACCCGGGTGGGCGACCGTGTTGTTGTCGGTCCAGCGGGTGTTCCAGTACGAGATGAGCAGGCCCTCCTGGTACGCGTAGTGGTCCACGTAGTCCGGGCGGGTGTTCGCGTACCCGAAGAAGTACGGGCCCGTCTTCAGGTACTTGTCGTACGAGACGTACGACCGGTTGCCGGCGATGTAGTAGTTGTCGAACAGCCGGCTGTAGGTAGCGCCGACCACCGACCAACCGCTCAGGGCCCAGCCCGCGTTGGCGGTCTCGGCACCGTCGCTGAACACCGTCTGGCCGTCGGCGGTCACGGTGATCGCGTCACCGAAGAAGCCGCCATCGGCGACACCACCGTCGGTGACGTAGTGCAGGCGGACCTGCGCCACCTTGCCGGCGATCGACGTCAGCGGGATGTTGATGTCCGCCCAGGCACCGTTGCTGCTGCCGTCCAGGGCCGGGCGGCCGGCGCCGTCGACGCCGATCGGCTGGCCGTTGACCGTGCCGTCCAGGTCGACCCAGGTCTGGCCGCCGTCCGTCGAGGCCTCGAAATAGAGGAAGTCGTAGTTCTCCTCGATGGCGTACTTGCCCTTGAGCGACAGTGCCGCCGAGGACTTGCCGGTGAGGTCGAACGTCCTCGTCATGGTCTGGTTGAGGTCGTCGTCGTTACCGGAGAAGTACTGCTTGGAGCCCTCGAACGGTGCGCCGTAGTTGAACGTGTACTCCCGTTGGGGTAGCACCACCACCACGGCCTGCGCCTTGGCGGAGTTGTACTCCTGCGGGCCGAGGTCCAGGGTGCGCTTCTGCCCCGCCACGACCACCTCGTAGTCGAGCCAGCCGAGCTGGAGCTTGTTCCACGCACCGAGGTCGCCGCCACGGTCGCCGATGCCGGCGTCGTTCTTGGCGCCGAGCCGGCTCTGGGCCATCAGGGTCCAGTGCTCGTTGTTGTTGTCGGCCGGTCCGTAGTCATCCGGCAGGCCCAGGTCGTGGGCGTACTCGTGGTAGAAGACGCTGCGGCCACCGTTTTCCGGCTGGATCGTGTAGTCGCGGATCCAGACGCCGGTGTTGCCGATCTGGGTGCCACCGATCGGGAAGTTCGGCGGGCCGACCGGCGAGCTGTTGAACGCCGACCAGCGGTGGCTCCAGATGGCGTCCTCGCCCTGGTGCGGGTCACCGTCGGCCTGGTCGCCGCCGGAGTGGACGATCTGGAAGTGGTCGATGTAGCCGTCCGACTCGTTGAAGTCGCCGTCGCCGTCGTAGTCGAACCGGTCCCACTGGTCGTAGGACCGCATCTCCTCGGCGATCTGCGCGTCCGTCCGGCCCTTGGCCTTCTGGTCGGCGACCCACTGGTTGGCCGCGTCGCGGATCAGCGCCCAGTTGTTCGAGCAGACGCTGTCGCCGCAGACGGCGGGGTCGCCGGTCGGGTCGTCGTCGGCCTTCGGGTCGTCGGAGCGACCGTAGCGGGCCTCGTTGTACGGGACCTTGACCCAGTCGGTGACCTGGCCCTCGACCGTGTAGCGGCCGGAGGACTGGGCCTCGTAGTACTGCTTCAGCGACTCGTCGCCGGGGTTGGTGCCGAAGTACAGCTGGCGGAAGTGGTCCGGGCTGAAGTCCGGCTGCCAGATGGTGGAGTTGTCCACGGCCCGGTTGGGCTGCGGGATCTGGTTGTGCAGTGGCCCCTCGAAGGTGGTCGGCCCGGCGATGTCCGGGTTCAGGTCCTTGTCCGGGTAGGACGGGTGCCGCTGGTTACCGAACTCGGTCAGGATCACGAAGATCTTGTCGGTCCGCTCGCGCTGGAGCTCGACGTACTGGTCCTGGGTCGGCTGCGGGGCGGATTGGGGGCCTGCCTTGGGGCCTGCCTTGGGGCCCTTGCCGACCTTGCCGACCTTGACGACCGTGCTGCCGTTGCGCTGAATCGGCTTGCTGCGACCGCTCAGCACGTCGCTGAGACCCTGCTCGCGCAGCGCACGGCGCTTGGCCTCGAGCTTGTCGGGGAGTTCGTCCTTCAGTAGCTGCGGTTCGGCGGCGGTCGAGGCTGCCGGCAGTTTGGGCGCAGGCGCTGCCGAGGCGGACGGGCCGAACGCCAGGCCTGTCGCCGTCAGTGAGAGCCCGAGCAGACCCACTGCGACTTTGCGCACGTGGTACCTCCGGTGTGAGGGAACCGACCCAACGGGGGTACGGGCCGGGGATAGATCGATCCCACTAGTGGGACCAATGGTGAACATAGACACTGCTGGGTCGGCTGGGAAGACGAACGCGTCGATTTGTTGCAAGATTTTGTTGGGAATGCTTTTCACCGTCACACCCGTGCGCCTCATCTGCGCGTTGACCAGGGTCGATTAGCCGCGAGCGCATATAGCGATGCATTTCGATAAGCGTGATCGGGTGTACGACAGTGGGGCCGGAGGCGTTCCCGCCACCGGCCCCACCGATACCGCTGCTGTCAGTTGCGCGAAACCGTCACTGCCTCGCCGAGGTGACGTGGATCGTGGCGGACGTGTTGTCCTTCGCCGCCTTCTTGATGGTGAGCGAGACGCCGTAGTTCACGCCCTGGTCCCCGGGGTTGCCGGTGCCCAGCACGATCGCACCGCCGCCCAGCGTCACGCCGTAGAACTCCGGCGCGGGGCGACCGTCCGGGTAGGTGACCCGGGTGGTGTACGGCGCGTTGCCGCGCGACGGCAGCACTACCGAGGCGTCGTTGTCCCGCGCGTACGCGGCACCGTCACGCATCTCGATGCCCGGGTACCAGCCCTTGGCGTCGGTGAAACCCTTCACCGGCGGCAGCGCCTTGAACTTCGTGCAGTACGCGCTGTACGGCTCGTCCGCCGCCTCCAGGCACTCCGTGAAGGGGTACGTCGGCTTCAGCGAGAACGCCGCGTTCGACGACTGCGGACGGCTGGGCAGGTTGTCCGTCACCGACGGGTCCTTCACCGCCGCCTCGCCGGTGCGCCGGTACGGGTCGAAGTGCGAGTCGACGATGAGCAGCCCGCCCTTCGCCCCGTAGCTGGGCAGCGCGGTCATCTGTCCGGTGACGTGGTTGACGTCGCCGAGCGCGGTGTCCCGGTACCAGACCAGCATGCCCGGCGCGTTGTACGAGATCCGGTCGACCTTCCACGCCTCGTGCGAGTAGATCGTGTCGTACGTGTACTTCAGGCCCTCGTCAAAGCCGTCGAAGTTGCGCCACTCGGCCAGGTAGTAGTGCGCGTGCACCTCAGTGCCACTGCTCACCTTCCAGCCCGCGCCGGTGGTGTCGACCCAGGTGCCGCCGGTGGCGGTCCAGCCGTTGTCGCCGCCCTCGACGTCGTCACTCCAGGTGGTGGCGCCGCCGCCGGTGACCGAGAAGTCGTCGACGAACCAGTTGCGCTCCTCGAACGCCTCGTCGGTGGCCAGACGCAGCCGCACCTGGACCGTCGTGCCGGCGTGCGCCGACAGGTCCACGTAGTCGTGCCGCCAGCCGTCGGTGCTGCCGGTCAGGCCGTACTTCTTGCCGCCGAAGTCGTTCATCCGGCCGTTCGGGTCGGGGTAGCCGTCGGGCGTGGTGACCACGGCGCCGGCCTCGCTGTAGACCTTCTGCTCGGCCCAGGTCGTGCCGCCGTCGGTCGACAACTCGACGAAGCCGTAGTCCCAGTCCTGCTCGATGATGTAGTTGTTCCACATCCAGAACTTCGCGTCGGCGGCCGCCGGCACGTCGACGGAGCGGCTGAGCTTGACGTCGGCCCACCCCTGGTCGTTGTTGCTGTGCCACATCTTCGTGCCGCTGTGCGGCGTGGCCAGCGTGGTCACCTTGTCCGGCAGGTCGACCTTGATGCCGTCCTCGGTGCGTACGGGCGTCCGCGAGGTCTGCCCGACCTCCACGGTTTGCGGGCGTGAGCCGGGCGTCACGGTCAGCGGGTCGGCCCAGCCGAGCACCCACTTGTCCCAGATGCCCATGTGCGTGGGCAGCGCCTGGAAGATCTCACCGGAGTGTGAGCCGGAGGCCATCAGGTCCCAGAAGTCCACGTCGGAGTCGGCGTTGCCGGACGTGTCGTAGAGATCCGGCAGGCCGAGGTCGTGGCCGAACTCGTGGGCGAAGACGCCGACGCCGGCGTCCTCGGGCTGCACGATGTAGTTCGACACCTTCAGGCCGGTGCCCGGGATGGTGTAACCACCGGCGACCGAGGAGGAGTGCGCCCACACGGCGTACGTGCCCTCGGTGCCGCCACCACGGGACTTGCCCTGCCCGGCGTGCACCAGCACGAGGTGGTCGATCACGCCGTCCGGCTCGAAGAGGTTGCCGTCACCGTCCCGGTCGGCCTGGTCCTCGATGTCGTAGTCGGCCCACGGGAAGTTGGGGTCCTGCGCGGCGAGCGCGTCGATCGCGTCGGTGGCCAGCCGGCCCGCGCCGGCCGGGTTGTCCGGGTGGCCGTTCATCGCCTGCTGGCGGCCGGCGACCCAGTTGCCGCTCTCGTCCTGGAAGCAGCGCGAGGCCGCGTACCAGCCCTCCGAGTGTGGCACGGTGATCCACGGGCTGGCCTGCCCGGCGACCGTGTACGCGTTCTTGGACATCTCCAGGTACATGTTGTGCATCGTGCGGCCGGAGAGGTCGATGCCGCGCTTGCCGTCCGGGCCCTTCAGGTCCGTGCGGACCCGCTCGGTGATGCCCTTCTTGCTGTACAGCATCTTGTCGTAGTGCGACGGCGAGAAGTCCGGCACCCACATCGAGTTGTTGTCCTCGTGCGGCAGGGTCGCCGGGTTCGCGATGTTGTTGTGCTTCGGGCCGTTCTGGACGGTGCCGGGAACGCAGGTGCGGTCCTCGAACACCGTCTTGGGGACCATCACGTTGGTGAAGTCGTCGTTCGCCTGGTCGTTGAACTCCACCAGCAGCGTCAGCAGCTTCGCCGTCTGGGTGGTGGGCGCCTTCTTGATCTTCCGGGGGTTCTTGCCCGTCTTGAGCGACTTGGCCTCGATCTTGGCCAACTGGCGGGCCGTCACCGGGTTGCCCCGGGCGTGCTTCTGGTCGAACGCTCGCGCGGCGTCGACGCCGGGGGTGTAGACACCACCCTTGCCCTTGACCTCGCGGCCGGTGGTGTCCGTCTGCACCTCGGGCTCGGCGTAGTTGATGTAGTGCTCGTCGGCCCCGATCACCGCCTCGGGGGTGGCGGAGGACGACTGGGCCGCCGCGCTGCCGGTCACGGTCAGTGACGAGGCCACGAGGGCGATGGCGGGTAGCGCGACGAGTAGTCGTCGTCGCGCCCCGGACTGCGGTTTGTGGTTCATGCCGCTCCGTTTCTCGGGCATGGGGAGGAGGACGTTGGCGTCACCGATCATCGATGTGATGAATGTCGAACTGTCCCAACCCGCGTGAACCTAAGGCACAACTGGCCGAAAGGACAGAGGTGACCCGCCGCCTGTGTCCGTTCAGCCTCTCCAGGCTCAGCCGACCGACCGATGTGACGCTGGTGAGACGCCGCGCGCCGTACCCGTAAGAAATGACGGAGGGTGGCGGTCCGTCCGGACCGCCACCCTCCGAGGTGTACGCCTGCCGTCAGTCCTCGTCGGACTTCGCGCCGCTCATCCCCGAGGAGATCAGGTCCATCACCGACGAGTCCTGCAGCGTGGTCACGTCGCCCAGCGACCGGTTCTCCGCCACGTCCCGCAGCAACCGGCGCATGATCTTGCCCGAGCGGGTCTTCGGCAGCTCCGGCACCAACATGATCTGGCGCGGCTTGGCGATCGGGCCGAGGGTCTTCGCCACGTGGTTGCGCAGGTCCGTGATGAGCTGCTCACCGGCCTCGCCAGCGATGTCGGTGCTGCCGCGCGGGATGGCGAACGCGACGATCGCCTGGCCGGTCGTCGGGTCGGTCGCGCCCACCACCGCCGCCTCGGCCACCGACGGGTGCGACACCAGCGCCGACTCCACCTCGGTGGTGGAGATGTTGTGCCCGGACACCAGCATCACGTCGTCCACCCGGCCGAGCAGCCAGATGTGCCCGTCGTCGTCCTTCTTCGCCCCGTCCCCGGCGAAGTACATGCCCTCGAACCGCGACCAGTACGTCTCGATGAATCGGTTGTCGTCACCCCAGATGGTGCGCAGCATCGACGGCCACGGCTCACGCAGCACCAGGTAGCCACCACCGCCGTTCGGCACCGACTGGCCCTGGTCGTCCACCACGTCGGCCACGATGCCCGGCAGGGGGGTCATCGCCGAGCCCGGCTTGGCCGCGGTCACCCCCGGCAATGGGGAGATCATGATGGCGCCCGTCTCGGTCTGCCACCAGGTGTCCACGACGGGCAGCTCACCCCGACCGACGTGCTGCCTGTACCACATCCAGGCCTCGGGGTTGATCGGCTCGCCGACGCTGCCCAGTACCCGCAGCGACGACAGGTCGAAGCCGGCCGGGATGTCCTCGCCCCACTTCATCATCGTCCGGATCAGGGTCGGAGCGGTGTAGAGGATGCTCACCCCGTACTTGTCGACGATCTCCCAGAACCGGCCCTTGTGCGGGGTGTCGGGGGTGCCCTCGTACATCACCTGGGTGGCGCCGTTGGAGAGCGGGCCGTACACGATGTAGGAGTGGCCGGTCACCCAGCCGATGTCGGCGGTGCACCAGTAGACGTCCGTCTCCGGCTTCAGGTCGAAGACCGCATGCGTGGTGTACGACGCCTGCGTGAGGTAGCCGCCGGTGGTGTGCAGGATGCCCTTCGGCCGGGCCGTGGTGCCGCTGGTGTAGAGGATGAACAGCGGGTGCTCGGCGTCGAACGGCTGCGCGGTGTGCTCGGCCGACGCCGTCTCCACCGTCTCGTGCCACCAGTGGTCCTTCGCCGTCCAGGCCACGTCCTCACCCGTACGGCGGACCACCAGCACGTGCTCGATCGACGGGCAGTTCGCCACCGCCTCGTCCACGGTCGGCTTCAACGCCGACGGCTTGCCCCGCCGGTAACCACCGTCCGCGGTGATCACCACCTTGGCGCTGGCGTCCTGGATCCGGTTGCTCAGCGAGTCGGCGGAGAAGCCGCCGAAGACCACGCTGTGCGCCGCGCCGATCCGGGCGCAGGCCAGCATGGCGACCGCCGCCTCCGGAATCATCGGCAGGTAGATCGCCACCCGGTCACCGGCGGTGACCCCCAGGTCGGTGAGCGCGTTCGCCGCCTGACAGGTCAGCTCGTGCAGGTCGGCGTAGGTGAGGGTCCGGGTGTCGCCCGGCTCGCCCTCCCAGTGGATCGCCACCTTGTCGCCCCGACCCGCCTCGACATGCCGGTCCAGGCAGTTGTACGCGACATTGAGCTGCCCACCGACGAACCACTTCGCGAACGGCGGGTTCGACCAGTCGAGCACCTCGTCCCACTTCTTCGACCAGGCCAGACGGTCGGCCTGCTTCGCCCAGAAGGCGAGCCGGTCGCTCTCCGCCTCGGCGTACGCGTCGACGGTGACGTTGGCGTGCGCGGCGAGTTCGGCCGGCGGAGGAAACTGGCGCGTCTCGTTCAGCAGATTTGCCAATGCCTCGCTCATGCCGTGACTCCTCGTCCTCGGGGTGACCTGCGTCTCGATGGGCACGAGGGTAGTCGCGGGGCCCTCGACCGGCGAGCGCTACCCGTTCCGTCGCGCCGAGCGGCCTCTGCCGCGCGCCCGACGGCGGCCGCACCCGGTGTCCCGCCCGCCCGCGCCCGGCCCGGGTGGCGTGATCAACACGAGATCGGCGACATTGCGGTGTCCGGCTGGGTCGGATGCCGCGACATCGGCGATCTCGTGTTGACCTTGCTCCGATCGCCTCGGTGGCGGGGCGTGGTGTGGCCAGCCCGGCGGTACGGGTCGTGCGTGGCGTGGCGAGCGGGCATGAACGGCGTGGCGGGTTTGTGTGCGGCCGGGTCGGATGGCGCAGGTCGCGTTGCGGGCGGGTGCGGCTCGGACGGCCGGGCCGGGTCGCTAGCGTGGCGGGGTGACCACCGACCCGCTCGCACCCCTGCTCGCGCTCGCCGACATCACCGCCGCCGTCGAGCGTGTCCGCGAGCGGTTCGACCAGGCGCTCGGCCACCGTGCGCTACGTCGGCACGGTGGGCAGGTCGCCGCCGAGGTCAGCCTCCGCTCCGCGGTGGCCAGCGCCGCCCTCGAGGGAGTTGTCCACGAGCGTGAGGAGGTCCGGGCCGGGACCGTCACCGACCCGGTGCTCCAAGGGGCGTTGCGGGTCGCCGGGTCCCTGCCCGGCCTGAGCGAACTCTGGCCGAAGGCGCCCCGGCAGGCTCTCGCGAAGCTGCACGTACTCGCCGCCCGGGACATCGTGCCCGAGGCCGAACTGGGTCGCCCGGTGCCCGATCCGGTGGTCGCCACCCGGCTGGACGGGCTGGCTGGGCTGGTCGCTGGCGGCACGAAGGTCTCCCCACTGGTGCTGGCTGCCGTCGTACACGGGGAGTTGCTGAACCTGCGTCCGTTCGCCGGGCCGTCCGGGGTGGTGGCCCGCGGGGCCGCCCGGCTGGTGCTGCTCGCCAGCGGTTTCGACCCGCGCGGCCTGCTCGCCGTCGACGTCGGCCACCGCGAGCGGGAACCCGAGTACGTCGGCTCGGCCGGCGCCTTCGCCACCGGCACTCCGGACGGGCTGCGCTCGTGGCTACGCCACTACATGGCGGCCGTCGAGGTCGGCGCCGGCCAGCTCACCGCCATCGGCGACGAGATCCTCGCCGCCGCCTGAGCGCGGATCAGGTCCGCCGCGTCGCCCGGCTGACCTTTGCCTGGAGCGCCCGGCGAGCGATCGGCCCGAGGTCGTCGACGATCTCCAGGAGCAGCGCGAGCTGGTCGAGCGCGGCCATCGCCTGGTCGGCACCGGCCCGGTCCACCCCGTCGTAGAGTTCCAGCCCGATGAACGCGGCCGAGACCGCACGGGCCAGGCCGGGCACGTCGGCGACCTCGGCGAACGGGGACCCGGCGAGCAGCCTGCGCAGCACGGCCTCGATCTCGTCCACCCAGAGCTGGAGCGCACCGGCCGTGGGGGCGGCCATCCGTTGGTCCGCCTGCGCCCCCGCCAACATCTGGGCCAGGAAGCTGACGTTGCCGAGTTGACGCTCCTCCTCGTGCAACGCACGCCCGACAGCGAGCAGATCGCGCAGCGACCCGGCCGAGGCCAGACGTGCCGACCAGTGCTCGACCCGCTTGGCGGTGGCGTCCCGGCAGGCCGCCGCGAGCAGGTCGTCCACCGTGCCGTAGTGGTAGAAGACCAGGGCCTGGTTCACTCCGGCGGCGGCGGCGATGGTGCGGGCGGAGACGCCGGCGATGCCGTGTTCGCGGATGGCGGTGATGGCGCCGTCAAGGAGACGTTGCTTGGTGTCGGACATGGCTCTCCTTGCGGGCGGGCCGGGTGCGGCGGTGCGATCATCGCATCGGTGACCAGTTGGGCCAGCCAGGTGGCACCGGGAAGCCGTAGGGTCCAACCGACCACGGCCCAGCCGAGATGGACGTGTTCGAGTCCGCGGGCGACGGCGGCCACCCCCCGTTCCGTATGACCGTCGCCGCCTACGTACTCCGCCCGCCACAGCACGCGCTGGTGCTCCCGGGCCGGCCGGATCCGCAGCCCCACCGGGTGCCGCCGGGCCAGCATCCGCCAGGTGGCCGCGCAGGCCCCGCAGTCGTCGTCCAGCCAGAGCACCGCGGGCGTTCCGGAGACGTACGGCCGCCAGCGGGGCCACCAGTCACGGACCTGCCGCCGGTACGACCGCCAGGAGTCCCCGTACCGGGCACGTAGGTCGCTCTGTTCGTGCGGCCCGGCCACCGCCGCACCGAACGCTGCTGTCGACACCGCAGCCAGTACCAGGGTGACGCTCCGGGTCACCGCGGCGGTGAGCAGCAGCAACGCCACGCCGGCGAGTTGCATCGGGTTGGCCAGGTAGGCGTACGGGCCGGTGGTGACCAGTCGACGCGGCGGATCCCACGGGTACGGCGTGCCACCGCCCCGGACGGCGAACTCCGCGACGGCGGCCAGCGCTGGCGTGGCCGCCAGCAGGGCCAACTGCGCCACCACCAGCAGCCCGGTGCGGTTCAGCCCGGTCAGCCCGGCCCATGATCCGCCGCCGAGTTCGAAGGCCAGGGTGGGCAGGAACCAGAGCAGCAGTATGGCGAAGACGCCTACCTGGAGCAGCGTCCGCGCGCCCAGGTGCCGGCGGTCGGCGCAGAACCGGCCGAGCAGTTGGGCGGGTAGGGCCACCAGGAGCAGCCCGACCACCTCTCCGACGAGCCAGTGTGGGCCGAGGTGGACCAGCGGGTGCAGCGCCGGCATCGCCACCGCGTCGACCCAGAGCAGCAGACCCAGGGCGAGCGGCAGGGGCAGCACCCGGCGCAACAGCACCGGCAGAGGGCCCCAGAGGGCGGCCCAGCCGATCCACAGGTCCACGGGCATCCCCCGGTAGGCGCCGTCGACCGGAGTGAAGGTGTACCAGCCGGCCAGGCGGGCGACCTCGTGCAGCGCGGCGATACCGATCCCGGCGGTCACGAACGCCAACAGCGCCCCAGCACGGGAGGCGCGGTCCCGATCTCGGGCGCCGACGGCGAGCACCGCGAGAAGCGGCAGCGCCAGGCTCAACCAGCGGGCGACGGTCACTCCAACGCCAGCATGTCGAGCAGGTGCCCGACCCCGGCACCGAGCAGCACCTGCTGGATCGGGCCGAAGTACCAGGACGGGTCCAGGCCCCGCGTGTAGTCGACCCGGACCGTGACCTCGGTGTGCCCGGGATCGATCGCCCGCCAGGTCAGCTCCGCGTGCTGCCAGGTGAACCAGCGCGCGGTGATGGAGCTGTCCTCGACGAAGCGGAAGCCCACCCGTCCCGGCGCGACGTCCTCGACCTCGGCGAGCAGGTGGCCGCCCGGGCCATGCGCGCTGCCGTGGTAGCCGAACATCCACCGGTCGCCAGGGTCGAGGCCGTCGCCGCTGACCTGCCCGGGTGTGGGCACGCCCAGCAGTCGCAGTGGCGCGGAGCGGACGGCGGTCGGGCGCGGGCCGGCGGCGAGGAGCTCTGCCACCCGGTCGACGGGAACCTCGACGACCCGGGTCACCTCGACCCTCTGCTCCGGGTCGAGGCGGGGAGCGATGCCACTGCCCTCCATGCCGGGCAGGAGCAGCAGTGGCACGGCAACGATCGCGTACGCCCGGTTGGCGTCCTGCAGGGCGCGGATCAGCGCGGTGGTGCCGTGGGCCACGGCGTAGACGAGCGGGGCGGCCAGGATGACGCAGATCGCTCCCTCGTGCAGCGCCACCGCCGCCAGCAACAGGGCCATCGTGGTGGCCGCGAAGACCTTGCCGTGGGCCGTCCGGCGAGGGGTGAGCGCGAGGGCGGCGGCCAGCAGCACCGGGAGTGCCACGAAGAGCACGGCGCTATCGGCGCGGCCCTGACGGACCACTGCGATGAAGAGGACCAGTCCGAAGAGCGTGATCAGGCCGGCCAAGGTCCAGTGGGCGGTGGTCCGTTGTGGTGTGGGTGCTGTTGGCGCTGTCGGTTCATCGACCTGAATCATGCTGACCTCCCCGTTTGAGCGTTCGCTCAAACGGAGGGTACGACTATTTGAGCGAACGCTCAATAGGGCGTTCGAGCGGGAACGGGCACGGTGGTGGTGACGTGGGCGGCACTCTCCGTCGCTACGGCGACGGGCACCCGAACTGTCGGAAGGGTCTAGCGATGCCTGATCTGGTCAGGC
Organism: Micromonospora sp. NPDC047527; assembly: GCF_040643015.1. Taxonomy (NCBI): domain Bacteria; kingdom Bacillati; phylum Actinomycetota; class Actinomycetes; order Micromonosporales; family Micromonosporaceae; genus Micromonospora; species Micromonospora sp. NPDC047527. The sequence goes on from NZ_JBEYTK010000002.1 coordinate 616,845, forward strand.
GCTGGCGGCGGCGCGGGTCCGCCGATGCCGGCCGTACCAGGCGATGCCGATGGCCACGCCCACCCCGACCCCCAGCGCCGCCGCGGCGACCGGGACAGCCGGCCGCTCCCGCCACCGGCGGCCCAGCGGGATCGGGTGCCGGAACTCCAGCACCGGCCAGGCGTTCTCCGAGGCCAGCTTGCGCAGCTGCCGATCCGGGTTGACCACGCTCGGGTGGCCCACGCACTCCAGCAAAGGGCGGTCACTGTACGAGTCGGAGTAGGCGTACGAGTCGGCCAGGTCGTAGCCCCGAGCGGCGGCCAGCTCGCCGACCGCCTCGACCTTGCTCGGACCGGCCGCGTAGAACTCGACCTCGCCGCTGTACCGGCCGTCCTGCACCGCCATCCGGGTGGCGATCACGTCGGTCACCCCGAGCAGGGCGCCGATCGGCCGGACCATCTCCTCGCCGGAGGCGGACACCAGCACCACATCCCGACCGGCCGCCTGATGTTCCTCGATCAGGGCGGCGGCCTCGGCGTACACGTAGGGGTTGATCAGCTCGTGGAGTGTCTCCGCGACGATCTGGCGGACCTGTTCCACCTGCCAGCCCTTGCAGAGCGCGGCCAGGTAGTCCCGTGTTCGGGCCATGGTCTGCTCGTCGGTGCCGCCCAGCCGGAACATCAGCTGCGCGTACGCCGACTTGACCACGTCACGCCGAGTGATCAGCCCGTCCCGGTAGAACGGCCGACCGAACGCGAGAGCGCTCGACTTGGCGATGACGGTCTTGTCCAGATCGAAGAAAGCGGCACTTCGGCCCACGGCGTGAAAGTCTAGCCGGATGGTCTATCGTCGGCGGGTGCCCGGGGTCACGCCACCCCTCGGACCTGCGGGCCGGCGCCACCAACTCCGCTCAGCGTGATTGCGCTCACACTCCGCGAGGAGATTTTCGCACTGAGTGGAGTGCACACCACTCGACGTGACGAGCCTGCTCAGGCAGACTTGTCCGCAAGACGAGCTTTCACATCCTGGTAACAGACAGACCCTCGGCGGTTGCACCCCCCGTGATCGCCGAGTGGTTCGGCTCGACCCCCCCGGAGCCGAACCTTCGACGACCCCCGTCTCCCCCCGACGGGGGTCGTCCCTTGTTCTGGGAGTGCTCCGCAGCAGCTCACGGGTGGGAGGATGCGTTCGGTGGCCGGTGCGCCCAGAACAGGGTGTGCCCGCTGGTGCCTTCCGGGACGAATTCCTCCGAGGTGATCTCCAGCCCCGCCTGTTGCACCCAGGAGCGGTAGGTGGGGGCGTCGGCGTGGCTCCACCACATGGCGGCCGGGCCACCGAGCCAGTTGTCCTCGGTGCCGGTCCACGCGTTGTCGCCGACGGTGGTCAGCAGCCAGCCGCCAGGTCGAAGCCAGGTGGCGATTTTCGTGATGAGCTGCGGTTGGTCGGCCAGGGGCATGTGGATCAGGGCATAGAGGCAGACCACCGCATCGAACGAGGCCGACGGCAGATCGAGTTGGATGGCGTCGGCGCGTAGGAAGGTGCCGTTGGGTAACAGGCGCCGTGCCCGTTCGATCTGCACATCGCTGATGTCGATGCCGGTCACGTGGTGCCCGGCGTTGGCGAGGTAACGGGCGACCGGCAGGCCACAGCCGCATCCGAGGTCCAGGACCGCTGCCGAGGCAGGCAGGCGGCCCTGCAAGTCGTCGAGCCAGGGACCGTAGTGGCCGGCCTCGGCATCGTCCGCGCGGTAGTGGTAGGAGAGTTCGTCGTACCCGCGTCGGACCAGGTCTCGCTCGTCGTCGTTACCCATCCTGACGACCCTAGGAGGCCCGGTCCCGCCTGCCGATCCGATTATCCGGCGCGGAGATCATGCGGTGCGGCCCGCGCCGATTCGCTGACGAGGATGTGTCAGTCCGGCGGCCTGCTGCGTTTCCTCCGGCCGCGGTAGCTGCGGCGCAGCCCTCACGCATAGCAGATCAACCGTCCCGACGGGCGTTGTCCACAGGGCGTCGAGTTGTCCACAGGCGAGGCACTCGGGGGCGCCGGGCAGGGCCGATGGCGAGCAGGGTCGGCGGCACAGAGCCCCGACCGCTGGAGGCCGCGATGGCACCCCGTACCTCCGTTCCGCCGATCCGCCGGCTCCCGCTGGTCATCACGGGGGACGACGACCTGCTCGATGACCTGCTCCGGCTCGCCGCCGCTGGCGGGACCGAGGTGGAGCTCGCCGGCGATCCGGCTGCTGCCCGTACCCGCTGGCTGCCCGCGCCGTTGGTCTTGCTCGGGGCTGACCAAGCCCAGCCGTGCCTGCGGGCTCGACTGCCGAAGCGGCCCCGGCTGGTGCTGGTCGGTCGAGCCGGCCAGCTCGATCCCGGCTGGCAGATCGCCGAGCTGATCGGCGCCGAGCATGTCGCCGTACTGCCCGCCGCTGAGCCTTGGTTGTTGGACCGGTTCGTCGACCAGGGCCCCGACCATCCGGGCGGGTCCGCTGCCCGGGTCGTCGCGGTGTTCGGCGGGCGGGGCGGCGCCGGGGCGAGCGTCCTTGCCGGCGGGCTCGCGGTGACCGCTGCCCGGGCGCGACTGCGCACCCTGCTGGTCGACGCCGATCCGCTCGGCGGCGGCCTCGATCTCGTGCTGGGTTGGGAGCAGTTGGAGGGGCTGCGCTGGCCGTCGCTCACCAGCGCGGACGGGCGGGTGGACGCGCCCGCGCTGGTCCAGGCGTTACCCAGTCGGGGTGACCTGGTGGTGCTCTCCTGGGACCGCGGGGAGATGCTTGCGCTGCCCGCCGCCGCGATGGCGGCGACCGTCGACGCCGCCCAGCGCGGTCGGGACTTCGTCGTGATCGATCTGCCCCGACAACTGGACGACGCCGCCGTGATCGCGTTGCAGGCGGCCGACCACGCGTTCGTCGTCGTCCCGGCGGAACTGCGGGCCACCGCGGCCGCCGCCCGGGTGGTGGCCGCCGCCACCCCGCACTGCGCCGCGCTCTCGGTGGTGGTGCGCGGGCCGGCCCCGGGTCGGCTGCGCGCGACCGAGGTGGCGCGGGCGCTCGGGCTTCCCCTCGCCGGCACGCTACGGCCCGAGCCCGGCCTCTGTCGTGGCCTGGAAAGGGGCGAGGCGCCAGCGGCCGCCGGCAAGGGTCCGCTGGCCGTGCTCTGCCAGCGGATCGTCGCGGACCTCACCGGCGTGCCTGTGCCGGGTGCGGCATGACGGGCCGGCCGGAGGACGGCGACCTCGCGGTCCGGGTGCGGCAGCGGATCGCCGGCGCCACCACCCCGGTCACCCCCGCGGCGATCGTCGCCGCCGTACGAGCCGAGCCGGCCGCTGCGGTGTTGGGCGACACCGCCGTGCTGCGGATCGCCGACCGCGTGCACGACGACCTCGTCGGTGCCGGGCCGCTGGCACCGCTGCTGGCCGATCCGGAGGTGACCGACGTCCTGGTCAACGGCGCCCGCGTCTGGGTCGACCGAGGATCAGGGCTGCACCAGGTGGCGATCCCGATGGGTTCGGTGGAGGACGTCCGCCGGTTGGCGCAGCGGCTGGTCGCCAGCGCCGGACGGCGGCTCGACGACGGCTCCCCGTACGCGGACGCCCGGCTACCCGACGGCACCCGCCTGCACGCCGTGCTGCCGCCGGTTGCCACCGAGGGTCCCTACCTGTCCCTGCGGACGTTCCGGCACCGGCCGTTCACCCTCGACGAGTTGGTACGGCAGGGAACGGTGCCGCGACCGGTGGCACCACTGCTCGCCGCCATCGTCGCGGCCCGGCTGGCGTACCTGGTCACCGGCGGCACGGGGTCGGGCAAGACGACCCTGCTCAACACGTTGCTCGGGTTGGTGCCGGGCACCGAGCGGATCGTTCTGGTGGAGGACGCCGCCGAACTGCAACCGGGGCACCCGCACGTGGTGGGGCTGCAGGCCCGTACGGCCAACGTGGAGGGAACGGGCGTGGTCAGCCTCGCCGACCTGGTTCGGCAGGCGTTGCGGATGCGCCCCGACCGGCTGGTGGTCGGGGAGTGCCGGGGCGGCGAGGTGGTCGACCTGCTGGCCGCTCTGAACACCGGCCACGACGGCGGTGCCGGCACGCTGCACGCCAACACCCCGTCCGACGTGCTGGCCCGGCTGGAGGCGCTCGGCATGCTGGGTGGGCTGCCGCGCGCCGCGCTGCACGCCCAGGTGGTCGCCGCGTTGCAGGTGCTGTTCCAGGTGCGCCGGGGTGATCGGGGACGAGTCCTGGAGTCGATCTGCCTGCTGCTTCCCGAAGGGCCGGAGCGGTTGGTCACCGTGGTGCCGGCCTGGGTACGCGGTCGCGGGCTGGGGATGGCCGCCCGTGCCCTCGGCGCGCTGCTGCGGGACCGTGGCGTAGCGGTGCCGCCGATCCTCAGCGAGCCGTGGCCCGGATCGGCGGGTCCGGCGTGAGCGCCGCGACGATGCTGGTGGCGGTGCTCCTGTTGGCTGCTGCGGCCCTGGTGGCCTGGCCCGTGCGGAGCATCCGTGCCCGCCGCCGTCGCGTACTGGCGTCGCGGAGTGGCGCCGACGACGCCCTGGTGGAGTGGGTCAGGAGCCTCGGTCGCGTACTCGATGGGTCTGTGGACGGGGCCGGTGCGGCGCTGACCTCGGCCCGTCCGGCCGCTGTCTCTTACCCGACGGGAGCGCCGGATTCGAGTGGTGGGCGGACGGCGGTCAACTGGTCCACGCGGGACCGCGACGACAGCACGAGCCAGCCGAGAGCATCGGGCGGGCCGCTGGGGTCCACCCGACCGGCGGGCCCGGGACGTCCGCCGACGCGTCGGGATCCCCGGCGCCCGGCTGCCGCAGCCCGTCCGGAGGCCGAGACCCTGGACACCGGACGGCGTGCCGGTACGTCCGTGGCCGCGCCGACGATCGACGGCATAGATCTGGAGCTGGACTGGCCTGGCGACAGTTGGGGCGTACCGGCGGTCGACAGCGGGCCACACGACGGCCCGGACGTCGATCGATCCGACCCGGCGCGCACTGATCCTGCGGACCCGGCGGCGGGCAGGGCGACGGCGCGACTCGCGATCCGCGTCAACCAGCCGCCAACGCGTCTGTTGCTGCTGGTGGGCCTGGTGGGCGCCGGTGTCGGTGCCGTGGCCGCCGGGCCGGTGGCCGCCGTCGCGGTGGCCGGCTACGGCACGCTGGCCGTGCGCGCCCTGCTGCGCTGGCGGGCCAACCGGCTCGCCGAGCGGCTTCGACGGCGCGGGTTGGACCTGCTCTGCGGTCTGGCGGCGGACCTCCGGGCGGGCCTACCCGTCCCGCCGGCACTCGAGATCGCCGCCGTCAGCGGGCCGGGCGGGTCGGACCGGCTTCGCCAGCTGACCTCGGCCGCGGTGCGGCTGGCTGACCGGACCGGCGCGCCGCTTGCGGAGTTGGTCGAGCGAATCGAGGCGGATGCCCGGGCGACCGACCGAGGGCTGGCCGCCGCCGCGGCACAGGCGGCCGGTGCCCGGGCCACGGCCTGGTTGCTGGCGGCCCTGCCAGTCGGAGGGATCGGGCTCGGCTACGGGATCGGGGTCGACCCTCTGGCGGTGCTCCTGCACAGCACGGTCGGCGGGGTCTGCGCGGTCCTCGCCGTGGCTCTGCAGGTCATCGGCCTGTTCTGGGCTGAGCGGCTGGGCGCCACCCCGGGGCGGGCCGCCTGATGTCCCGGACGGCTCTCGTGGCCGCCGCTCTGGTGGTGGCGGCGCTGCTCGTCGCGCCGCTACGGCTGGGCCGCCCGGCTCGCCGAGCCGACCCGCCGGCAACCTCCCGACCACCCGGACCAGCCGGCCGACGACGACCGGACGCGATCCGGCTCGCCGCCGGGATTGCCGGGCTTGCCGTGGCTGTGGTCGTCGGAGGTTGGCTCGGGCTGCTCGGCGCGATCCCGACGGCGGTCCTGTTGGACGTGCTGTTGCGGCGGATCGAATCCCCTGCGGCACGCAACCGGAGGCTCCGCGAGGCCGTCGACCTGCCGCTCGCCGCCGACCTGTTGGCAGCGGCGATGCGGGCGGGCGCCCCGGTCGACCGCTCGGTGCTCGCCGTGGCCGAGGCGCTGGACGGTCCGCTCGCCGACCGACTGGCCCGGGTTGGCCGCACCCTTCTGCTCGGCGGTGGCCCGGCGGAGGCGTGGTCGGCCCTGGACGGGGTGCCCGGTGCGGAGCGGCTGGCCGCGGCGGCGTTCCGCTCGGCCAACAGCGGCGCAGCCCTGGCCGGTGCGCTGACGCGTCTCGCCGATGACCTGCGTGCCGACCGGGCTACCGCCGCCGAGGCGTCGGCCCGTCGGGCGGGTGTGTTCATCGTGCTGCCGCTGGGGCTCTGCTTCCTGCCCGCGTTCATTCTCGCCGGCCTGGTGCCGGTGATCGTCGCCGTCCTCGGCGACGTGCTCTGACCCATCGAGAAGGGAAAACCATGCGTAAGCTCATCGCCCGCCTGCGCGGCGACGCCGGGATGAACACCGCCGAGTACGCCGTCGGCACGCTCGCCGCAGTCGCCTTCGCCGGGATCCTGTTGAAGGTGCTGACCTCCGGCAACGTCCAGTCGGCGCTGACCGCCGTCATCGACCGGGCGCTCAAGTGATCGGGCGCCGGCAGGCTGGCCGCGATGCGCGGTCCGGCACTCGGGGGCGGGTGGCCGGCGGCGGGCGACGACAGCGCGCTGTCGGACGGGCTGCCGAGGGGGATCGGGGATCCTTCACCGCCGAACTGGCGGCTGGCCTGCCGGCGCTGCTCCTGCTCCTGCTCGCCGGGCTGACCACGGTCAACGCCGTCAGCATCCGGGCCGGTTGCCTGCACGCCGCTCGGGAGGCGGCGCTGGCCGCCGCGCGGGGTGAGGCCGGGAATCTTGGCCCTGGCGCCCCGCCAGGTGCGGACGTGTCGGTGTCGATCGTCGGGGACCGGGCGCAGGCAACGGTACGGGCACCCGTGCGCGCGTTGGGCGGGCGGCTGCCGCGGATCACCGTGGTCGCCACCGCCGTCGCCGCACTCGAACCCGGGGCCGGGCAGGAGACCCGGTGAACGACCGGGCAGGAGATTCGGTGTGCGAGCAGCCATGGGGTGAGCGGCCGGGCATCGAACCGGCGGGCGGTGAGCGAGGCGGGGCGACCGTCCTGCTGTTGGCGGTGGGGCTGGTCTTCGTGCTGGTGGGGACATTCGGCGCTGCCGTCGCCGTGGCCGGAATGGCGGCTCAGCGGGCGGCGGTGGCGGCCGACCTCGGTGCCCTCGCCGGGGCTGCCAGGGCGCTCGACGGCGACGCGGTGGCCTGCGCCGCCGCCGGGGACATCGCGGGCCGCAACGGTGGCCGACTGGTCGGCTGTCGCCTTGACGGGCTGGACGTGCTGGTGACCGTCGAAGTGGTGTTCACGCCACTTCCCGGGCTGACCAGGGTCGCAGCGTCAACCGCGCGGGCTGGCCCGGTGCGCGGTTGACGCTGGCGCGGGCTCTGGAGTCGTCGGTCGCCGAGTTGGCGCGGCAGCCCGCCGGCCGGGATCGGGGCGGAGGCCCCGACCCCGGCCGACGGCCGACGGAGGTGGTCGAGCGGGAGGTGGTCGAGCAGGGGGTGGTCGAGCGGGAGTGCCTGAGCGGGGTGGCTGAGCGGGGTGGGTAGGTCAGCGGGACTGGAGCGCGTCGAGGGCGACGGCCATCGCGATGACGAGGCGGCGGTCGATCTGCGGGTTCTGCACCTCGACGACGTACTTGTCGCGCAGGCCCCACTTCTTGATCACCGAGAAGGCCGGCTGGCCGCTGGCGGTGAAGTCGAAGTGGTACGGCAGCCAGGACAGCGAGTCGACGAACCGGCGCAGCAGCGCCACCGGCATGCTGCGCTCCTGGCCCGTCACCTGCGGCAGGCCGGCCTGCTCGACGTGCCAGGTGGAGCGGAGCAGCGACTGGGCGAAGTCCTTGCGGAACAGGCCGATCGGGTTGCCGGCCGCGTCGGTGACGTCGTACGTGGCGCCGAGGTCGAGGCGCTGGCGGGCCTTGAAGCCCAGCAGGGGCTGCTGCTTGGAGTCGTCGGTGTAGATCGTCACCTGCTCCTTGAAGGCGAGCCGCTTCTGCTGCGCGAAGGCCAGCAGCTCACCCTCGGTGCCGTCCGGCGCGACCGCCCGGACCTCGTACTGGTTGACCATCATCCGCAGCCGCTGGCGGATGTGGAACTGCTGCAGGGTCTGCAAGTTGTCGAGCTGCATGGGTTTCTCCTCAGAGGGGCTGATGCGCCGGAGTCTCGCACAGGCCGGCAACTGCCGCCGGCCCGCCGCCTCCGGCGCTCCCACCCCTGGTCGGCCCGTCCCGTCCGGCCCGTCGCTTGGGAGTTCAGCGGCCGTCGACGGTGACGCGCAGCGCCCAACCGTTGAGAACCTGATGAATGCCGCGCAGCCGTTCGTTGATCTGTTCCAGTCGTTCCGCCTGGGCCAGGGCGGCCAGCGCGGACGCGAGCGCGATCTGCTGGTCGAGGGTGAGATGTTCCTGGTCGATGGTGTAGAGCAGGTCGACGGTCTCGGCGATGGTGTCGGCCACAGCTCCTCCTCAGGCGCGGGGGACGAACAACGAAATAGACATCGATGGAAGCGCTCCCAGGCTATTGTGCCCAGGGCCACGGGGATTCATGCAAGACGGCTCAGGTGGGCAGATTCGCCAGCACCACGTCGAGTACCCGGATCGCGTCCGGCTTGGAGAGCGGGTTGTTGCCGTTACCGCACTTCGGCGACTGCACGCAGGACGGGCACCCGGTCTCGCAGCCACACTCCGCGATCGCGTCCCGGGTCGCCCGCAGCCACGCCGAGGCCGTCCCGTACGCCCGCTCGGCGAAACCCGCCCCACCCGGGTGCCCGTCGTAGACGAAGACCGTCGGCGCCTCGGTGTCCGGGTGCAGGGCGGTGGAGAGTCCACCGATGTCCCACCGGTCACAGGTGGCCATCAGCGGAAGCAGGCCGATCGCGGCGTGTTCGGCGGCGTGCAACGCACCGGGCACATCCGAGGTCTGCACCCCTGCGGAGGTCAGCGACTGCGGGGACAGCGTGAACCACACCGCCACCGTGCGCAGCTCCCGGGTGGGCAGGTCCAGGGGCCGGGTGTCGATCACCTCGCCGGTGGCGATCCGGCGCCGCTGGTACGACACCACCTGACTGGTCACGTCCACCTCGCCGAGGAACATCCCGACCGGCCCTGCGTCCACGTAGGAGCGCACGGACACCACGGACAGGTCGGTGACGTCGCGGGCGTGGGTGGACCAGTCCGGCTCCTCGGCGTGCACCAGCGCGCAGCCGTCGGCCAGGTCGAGTTCGTCGACCACGTACGAGACGCCCTGGTGCAGGTAGACCGCGCCGGGGTGGAGCAGGAAGTGCGAGGAGCCGCCGTCGACCGTGCCGAGCAGGCGGCCGGTCGACGACTCCACCACGCAGACCGGGGCGCCGCCCTCGCCGCGCAGGTCCACGTCGGGGCGTTCCCGGTGCCGCCAGTACCAGCCGGTGGGCCGCTGCCGCAGCGCCCCGGCCGCCACCAGCTCGTCGACCGCCTCCTTCGCCCCGTCGCCGAAGAGCGCCAGGTCGGCCGGGGTGAGCGGCGCCTCGGCCGCCGCGCAGGCCAGCTGTGGGGTCAGCACGTACGGGTTGGCCGGGTCGAGCACCGTGGCCTCCACCGGCGCACCGAAGATCGCCTCCGGGTGGTGCACGAGGTAGGTGTCGAGCGGGTCGTCCCGGGCCACCAGCACCGCGAGGGCCTCCTGCCCGGAGCGCCCGGCGCGGCCCGCCTGCTGCCACAGCGACGCCCGGGTGCCCGGGTAGCCGCAAATCAGCACCGCGTCCAGCCCGACCAGGTCCACGCCCAGTTCCAGGGCGTTGGTGGAGGCCAGGCCGAGCAGGTCGCCGTGCAGCAGTGCGCGCTCCAGCTCGCGTCGCTCCTCGCGCAGGTAGCCGCCCCGGTAGGCGGCCACCCGGTCGCCGAGCCCTGGGACCGCGTCGTCCAGTGCCCGGCGCGCGTTGGCCGCCACCACCTCGGCGCCCTTGCGGGACCGGACGAACGCGAGCGTGCGTACCCCCTCGGAGACCGTGTCGGCGAGCAGGTCCGCGGTCTCCCGCAGCGCCGACCGGCGGACCTGGTGGAGGTCGTCATGGTCGCCCGTCGCCTGCGGGGGCACCGGGGAAGAGGAGCCCGAGTCGGGTGGGAGCAGCGGCGGCTCCCAGAGCGCGAAGGTCACCCCGCCGCGCGGTGACGCGTCCTCGGTGACCGCCGTCACCGGCAGGCCGGTCAGCCGGCCGGCGGCCGTCGCCGGGTCGCCGGAGGTCGCCGAGGCGAGGACGAACACCGGTGTGGCCCCGAAACGCGCACACTGCCGGCGCAACCTGCGCAGCACGTGCGCCACGTGCGAGCCGAACACCCCCCGGTAGGTGTGGCACTCGTCAATCACCACGTACGCCAGTCGGCGCAGGAAGCCGGACCACTGGGCGTGCCCGGGCAGGATGCCGTGGTGCAGCATGTCGGGGTTGGTGAGCACGAAGCGGGAGTGCCGGCGGATCCACTCCCGCTCGGCGCGCGGAGTGTCCCCGTCGTAGCAGGCGGGGCGTACCCCCTCCAGCTCCAGTTCGGCGACGGCCCGCAGCTGGTCGGCGGCGAGCGCTTTGGTCGGCGCAAGGTAGAGCACTGTGGCCCGGGGGTCGGCGAGCAGGGTGGCCAGCGCCGGAAGCTGGTACGCCAGCGACTTGCCGGACGCGGTGCCGGTGGCGACCACCACGTGCCCGCCCTCGTACGCCAGGGTGGCCGCCTCGGCCTGGTGTCGCCAGGGCGCGACCACGCCGCGGCGGGCGAACGCCGCGCGCAGCTCCGTCGGCGCCCACGGCGGCCACGGCGCGGGCACCCCGGCGCGGGCCGGCACCCGCTCGACGTGGGTGACCGGGTCGCCGGCACCCCGGGCGCGCAGCCGGCGCAGCAGGTCGACCGGCGCTGATGCAGGGCCGTGACCTGCGGGCGCGCTGGCTGCGGGCGACGGCTTCAGGTCGCTGACCGGCGACGGACGCGCCGAGCTGAAGTCGTCGGAAGTCACGTCCTGCACTCTCGCACTGGTGTTCGGAGATGAAAAGTCAGGCCCGGGGGTAAGGGGAAGCCTCCGCCGGTGACCGCAGGGTGCCCCGGCGGTAGTGGTTAGATGCCCAGGAGAGTTTACGGCTCTGGCGAGGAGGACCGATGGAGCTGTCGTTGGCGACGCGCACCGTGGGCGAGCACACGGTGCTTGAGGTCGGCGGTGAGGTGGACGTCTACACCGCGCCCCGGCTCCGCGAACGACTCCTCGAGCTGATCGACGGTGGTGTCCGGCACGTGGTGGTGGACCTCGGTCGGGTGGACTTCCTCGACTCCACCGGGCTCGGCGTGTTGGTGGGCGCGCACAAGCGGCTGCGGACGGCCGGCGGCTCGTTCGCCCTGGTCTGCGACAAGGAGCCGCTGCTCAAGATCTTCCGGATCACGGCACTGGACCAGGTGTTCCCGCTGCACCCTACGGTCGAGGCAGCGGTCGGCGCGGGCCCGACCGGCGCCAGCGCGTGATGGCGACGGTCCGCCTCTCCTTCTCTCCGGCGCCGGTGCACGTGCGTACCGCCCGCCTGGTCGGCGTCGCCGTCGCCCGGCGCGCCGGCGTCCGTGAGGACCTGCTGGACGAGGTCCGCCTGGCCATCGGCGAGGCGTGCACCCGGGCGGTTGCCCTGCACCGGCAGTACGGCCTGGCCGATCCGGTGCTGGTGGAGATGTCCGACGGCGGCACGTACGCGGTGCGCGTGGTGGATCGGGCACCGATCGAGGCCGGCATCGGGTTGACGGCGCTGCCGCCGGACGAGTTGGCCAACGAGTCGCTGACCGATGAGGCGTTGACCACGGGCGTCGGCTTCGCGCTGCTCGCCGGCTTCGTCGAGGACCTGCAGGTGCGCCCGGTCGACGAGGGCATCGGCACCGAGGTACGGATGGTGTGGCCGGTCAGCCGCTGACAGATCCCGATTGGTAGGCCGCATCCCCACCGGGGGTGCGGCCTCTTGTCATGGACCAGGCCCTATATCAGATTTCGTTTCATAACACAGCGACGAAGATCATCGAGACACGGTGCCACCTGCGTGTGACCTCCGACACGGCGGAGGGCTACAGTACCCGGGTTGTCAGCAAGTGACCCATCCCGCAGCCAGCGGTTATGGGTGGTCATCGCTGGTCCGCTGGGATGGGATGGCGCGCTTGCGAGTCCGCATCCAGGCGCTGGTCGGTGCGTCTCCACCCACCGGCGCGAGTGTTCGGTAACAGGAGGACACAGATGTCCGAGACCTTGGCCGCCGATGGCGGCGGGCTTTCCCTTACCGGAAGCAATGTCACGTACGTCGTCATCGCCGCGGTCATCGCGCTGGTGGCGCTCGTCTTCGCCGCCGCCCTGACAAAGGCGGTGCTGGCAGCCGGCAAGGGCACCACCAACATGCAGGAGATCTCGGAGGCGGTCCAGGAGGGCGCCTCGGCCTACCTGCTCCGTCAGTTCCGTACCCTGGCGATCTTCGTCGTCATCGCCGTGGTTCTGCTCTTCCTGCTGCCGGTGCACGACACCAATGGCAGTGAGTTCGCGGTGAAGTTCGGCCGCTCGCTCTTCTTCGTGGTGGGCGCCCTGTTCAGCGCGTCCATCGGTGGCGCCGGCATGTGGCTGGCAACCCGCGCGAACCTGCGCGTGGCCGCCGCCGCCCGGGAGCGACAGGGTGGCCGCGAGGCGGCCATGAAGATCGCCTTCCGGACCGGTGGCGTGGTCGGCTTCCTCACCGTCGGCCTCGGCCTCTTCGGCGCCGCGCTCGTCGTCCTGGTCTACCGGGGTGACGCGCCGACCGTGCTGGAGGGCTTCGGCTTCGGCGCCGCGCTGCTCGCGATGTTCATGCGGGTCGGCGGTGGCATCTTCACCAAGGCCGCCGACGTCGGCGCCGACCTCGTCGGCAAGGTCGAGCAGGGCATCCCCGAGGACGACCCGCGTAACGCCGCCACCATCGCCGACAACGTGGGCGACAACGTCGGTGACTGCGCCGGCATGGCCGCCGACCTCTTCGAGTCGTACGCGGTGACGCTTGTCGCCGCGCTGATCCTCGGCCGCGCCGCGTTCGGCGAGGAGGGCCTGGTCTTCCCGCTGATCATCTCCACCATCGGCGTGCTGGTCGCGATCTTCGGGGTCTTCATCACCCGGCTGCGCGCGTCCGACCGCAACGCCCTGACCGCGATCAACCGGGCCTTCTACATCTCGGCCGTGCTCTCCGCCGTGCTCGTGGCGATCGCCGCCTACGCGTACCTGCCGGCGACCTTCGGCGAGTTCAGCAGCGGGCTGACCGACGCGACCGGCAACCCGCGGCTCGTGGCCATCGGCGCGGTCGTGATCGGCATCGTGCTGGCCGGCGCGATCCAGGCGCTGACCGGCTACTTCACCGAGACCAACCGCCGTCCGGTGCAGGACATCGGCAAGAGCTCACAGACCGGTGCGGCCACCGTCATCCTGGCCGGCATCAGCGTCGGCCTGGAGTCGGCGGTCTACTCGGCGCTGCTCATCGGCGCTGGTGTCTTCGGCGCGTTCCTGCTCGGCGGCAGCTCCATCACGCTGTCGCTGTTCGCGGTGGCGCTGGCGGGCACCGGCCTGCTCACCACCGTCGGCGTGATCGTGGCGATGGACACCTTCGGGCCGATCTCCGACAACGCCCAGGGCATCGCCGAGATGTCCGGCGACATCGACGAGCACGGCGCACGGACGCTCACCGAGCTGGACGCGGTCGGCAACACCACCAAGGCGATCACCAAGGGCATCGCGATCGCCACCGCGGTGCTCGCGGCGACCGCGCTGTTCGGCTCGTACACCGACTCGCTGCGCACCGCGTACGCGGACGCCGGTGTGGGCGACGTCGGCGGCGAGATCCTCAACTCGCTGAACGTGGCGAACCCGCGTAACCTGGTCGGCCTGATCATCGGTGCGGCGGTCGTGTTCCTCTTCTCCGGGCTGGCCATCAACGCGGTGTCCCGCTCGGCCGGCGCCGTGGTGATGGAGGTCCGCCGGCAGTTCCGTGAGCTGCCCGGCATCATGGACCGCACCCAGCGCCCGGAGTACGGCAAGGTCGTCGACATCTGCACCCGGGACGCGCAGCGCGAGCTGGTGACCCCCGGCCTGCTCGCCATCCTCGCGCCGATCGCGGTCGGCTTCGGCCTCGGGCCGGGCGCGCTGGCCGCGTACCTGGCCGGAGCGATCGGGGCCGGCACCCTGATGGCCGTCTTCCTGGCCAACTCCGGTGGCGCCTGGGACAACGCCAAGAAGATGGTCGAGGACGGCGCGTACGGCGGCAAGGGATCCGAGGCGCACGCCGCCACGGTCATCGGCGACACCGTCGGTGACCCGTTCAAGGACACCGCCGGCCCGGCGATCAACCCGCTGATCAAGGTGATGAACCTGGTCTCGCTGCTGATCGCCCCCGCCGTGGTGGCGTGGAGCGTCGGTGACGATCGCAATGTCGGGCTGCGGGTGACCATCGCGCTGGTCGCGACGGCGATCATCGTGGCGTCCGTCGTGTTCAGCAAGCGCAAGGGCATCGCGATGGACGACTCCGACACCGGTGGCAACACCGGCGCGGGCAGCACCGACCACCGCCCGGAGACGGTCAACGCCTGACCTGAACCGACACCCGGTCCCCGGTCGGCGCGACAGGCCGATCGGGGACCGTCAGTGTCCGGTCCGATCCATCTGACCAGTGCCACACCTGCCCAAACGTCGTACGCTGCAACGCATGCGTACGTGCCGGGCGTCTGCCGCCGGAAAGCTCACGGTGGTCCTGGCCACGTTCGTCGTCGTCCTCACCGGCTGTGGCGGTGGACCCAGCCCACGGGCCTGGGCGGCCTCGGTCTGCGGCGCGCTCACCCCGTGGCGCTCCGAGATCAGCAAGTTGACCAGCAGCACCGACGAGCAGATGACCGCGCAGACCACCCCGGCGCAGGCCAAGGAGAACCTGGTGCGGCTCTTCGGCGGAGCGGAGCAGGCGAGCGAGACCGCGCGGCGCAAGGTGGAGCAGGCCGGCATCCCGGAGACCGAGAACGGCGAGGCCATCTCCGTCGGCTTCCGTACCTCCCTGGGGAAGATGCGCGACGCCTACGGCCGCGCGCGGGACACCATCGACGGGCTGGGCACCGGCGAGCCCACTGTCTTCTACGACGGCGTGCGGGCCGCCGTGGCGACGCTCAACAAGGAGTACGACGCCAGCGCGCTGGACACCAGTCAGCTCAACTCCGAGGAGCTGAAACAGGCCTTCGACGAGGTGCCGGAGTGTCGCTGAGCGGGCTCGACGACACCGGGGCGGCGCAGCCACCGCCGGCCCTGTTTCCCGCACCCGAGCCCGACCCGCCGACGTCCGCCATGGGACGGCGGCGCGGCGGCCCGAACCGTCCCGGGCCAGCCCTCCCCGGGTCGTCCAACGCGGATGACGCGGGGCGGCAACTGGTCTTCTTCGGCGCGGAGGCCGCCGAACCGACGGTCGCCGACCTGGCCGGGTTGCTCGCGGGGCCGGGTGAGGTCGTCCGGATGGGCGGCACCGCGCGCCTCTCGGTGCGGGTGGACGCCGCCTGGCGGGTGCACGTGCTCGTCGCCGAACTGGCGCTGCGGGGCCTCGCCGCGAGCTGGGAGCCGACCGAGGACGAGCGACACACCGTCCGTACGTCGTACACCCGGATGTTGAAGCCGCTCGCGGTCGCCTGGCTGCACGGCACGGTCAAACGCGCGCCGGCGGTGTTCCACCTCACCGGCCGGCGGCTGCGGCTCTGGGTCGCCGCGGCCGGGACGCCGGAGCCGCCCGGCGGCTACCTGCTGCGGCTCGGCGACGGCGACCAGGACTCCTGGGACGCGATCGGTGCCGCGCTCGCCGCCGCCGGCCTGTCCGGCCCGCTGCTCGGCCCGGACGAGGGCGGCCCGGCGTACCGGATCACCGGCCGCCGCCGCCTGACCCGGCTAGCCGAACTGATAGGCCGCCCACCACCCTCAACACCCCCCAACACCTGGCCCCCAAACCCCTAACCCCACCCTCACCGAGTCGATCATGGAGTTGTGGTGGGGGACGTAGTGCTCTTCCGGTGTGAAAACGCCCACCACTAGTCCATGATCGACGTGGTTGGGCCGCAATTTAGAGGTGTCCGGTGCCGGACAGGCGGCGGGTCTCCGCCGAGGAGAACGGGTGGTTCGGGCCTCGGTCGAGGGTCCGCCATCGTCACAGTGACCCGCTTTGAGCCCTACCCACGGTGTACGGTGGCGCCGTCCGGCAGTGCTGAGCGCCGCGCCGCAGCGGTTTGCCGCCCGCGAAACCTGAAACGCGGACGGCGCGTTACGTTGGACATCCGGACCGCCGGTGCCACGGCGGGGTCGAGAGCTGTCGCTTTTCGAGCGCCGGCAGGCCACGAGCAGGAGTGAGGTCGACAGAGACGTGCCGAGCAACGCTGGAACCACCCGTCTGGTCATCGTCGAGTCACCGGCGAAGGCCAAGACGATCTCGGGCTACCTCGGCCCGGGGTACGTCGTGGAGGCCAGCTTCGGTCACGTCCGCGACCTGCCGCGCAACGCCGCCGACGTGCCGGCCAAGTACAAGGGTGAGCCGTGGGCTCGCCTCGGGGTGGACGTCGACAACGGCTTCCAGGCCCTCTACGTCGTCTCCGCCGACCGCCGCCAGCAGATCAGCAAGCTGGTGAAGCTGTCGAAGGAAGTCGACGAGATCTTCCTGGCGACGGATGAGGACCGCGAGGGCGAGGCGATCGCCTGGCACCTGGTTGAGACGCTCAAGCCCAAGGTGCCGGTCAAGCGGATGGTCTTCCACGAGATCACCAAGCCGGCGATCCAGGCGGCGGTGGCGAACCCCCGGGAGATCGACCGCGATCTGGTCGACGCCCAGGAGGCGCGGCGGATCCTCGACCGGCTCTACGGCTACGAGGTCTCCCCGGTGCTGTGGAAGAAGGTCATGCCGAAGCTCTCGGCCGGCCGCGTGCAGTCCGTGGCGACCCGGATCGTGGTCGAGCGGGAGCGGCAGCGGATGGCGTTCCGCACCGCCGAATACTGGGACATCCTGGCGACTCTCGCCGTGGCGAACGCTGGCGAGGGGCCGCGGGCGTTCAACGCCACCCTGATCGCGCTGAACGGCGACCGGATCGCCACCGGCAAGGACTTCGAGGCGACCACCGGCAAGGTGAAGCCCGGCGCCGGCGTGGTGCACCTGGACGAGGGCGGTGCCCGCGGGCTCGCGGCCCGGTTGGAGGGGCGGCCGTTCACCGTCACCCGCGTCGAGGAGAAGCCCTACCGCCGCCGCCCGTACGCGCCGTTCATCACCTCCACGCTCCAGCAGGAGGCGGCCCGCAAGCTGCGCCTGTCCTCGCAGCAGACGATGCGTACCGCGCAGCGGCTCTACGAGAACGGCTACATCACCTATATGCGTACCGACTCGGTGAACCTGTCGGAGACCGCCATCTCGGCGGCCCGCCGGCAGATCGTCGAGCTGTACGGCGAGCGCAGCGTGCCGCCGGAGCCGCGCCGCTACACCGGCAAGGTGAAGAACGCCCAGGAGGCGCACGAGGCGATCCGCCCGGCGGGGGACAACTTCCGCACCCCGGGCGAGGTGGCCAAGGAGCTCTCCGCCGAGGAGTTCAAGCTCTACGAGCTGATCTGGCGCCGCACCATCGCCTCGCAGATGACCGACGCGGTCGGCTCCAGCGTCTCGGTGCGTATCCGCGCGGTCTCCACCTCCCAGGAGGAGGCCGACTTCGGCGCGACCGGCAAGACCATCACCGACCCGGGCTTCCTGCGCGCGTACGTCGAGTCCAGCGACGACGAGAACGCCGAGGCCGAGGACGCCGAGCGTCGGCTGCCGACCCTGGTCAAGGACCAGCCGCTGACCGCCGACGAGCTGGCGGCGCAGGGTCACCACACCCAGCCGCCGTCGCGCTACACGGAAGCGTCGCTGGTCAAGGCACTGGAGGAGCTGGGCATCGGCCGCCCGTCCACCTACGCGTCGATCATGCAGACGATCCAGGACCGGGGGTACGTCACCAAGCGCGGCCAGGCGATGATCCCGACGTTCCTGGCGTTCGCGGTGATCGGGCTGATGGAGCAGCACTACCCCCGCCTGATCGACTACGACTTCACGGCCAGCATGGAGAACGAGCTGGACGAGATCGCCGGCGGTGACCACGCTGCGGTCGACTTCCTCACCGCGTTCTACTTCGGCAGCTCCAACGGTGCCGGTGACCAGGACATCGCCCGTTCCGGCGGCCTCAAGAAGCTGGTCACCGAGAACCTCAGCGACATCGACGCCCGCAGCGTCAACTCCATCCCGCTCTTCACCGACGACGATGGCCGCGAGGTCGTCGTGCGGGTCGGCCGGTACGGGCCGTATCTCCAGCGGGAGCTGCCCGACGGCGCGCAGCCGGCGCCGGCCGCCTCGGGTGACGGCGAGGAGGGCGGCGCCCAGGGTGACCGGGCGCCGATCCCCGAGGGCCTGGCCCCGGACGAGCTGACCCCCGAGAAGGTGCACGAGCTGTTCCTCGGCGGCAGCGGCGAGCGCAAGCTCGGCGACGACCCGGCCACCGGCGAGCCGATCGTGCTCAAGGCCGGCCGCTTCGGCCCGTACGTGTCCAGCGGTGAGCGGAAGTCGTCGCTGCTGCGCTCGCAGACGCCCGACTCGCTCACCCTGGAGCAGGCGCTGAAGCTGCTCAGCCTGCCCCGGTTGGTGGGCGTCGCGCCGGACGGCGTCGAGGTGTTCGCCAACAATGGCCGCTACGGCCCGTACGTGAAGCAGGGCGAGGAGTTCCGCTCGCTGGAGTCCGAAGAGCAGATGTTCACGGTCAGCCTGGACGAGGCGCTGGCCCTGCTGGCGGCTCCGAAGACCCGTGGACGGCGGGCCGCCGCGCCGCCGCTGCGGGAGATGGGCGTCGACCCGCTGACCGAGAAGCCGCTGGTGATCAAGGACGGCCGGTTCGGCCCGTACGTCACCGACGGGGAGTTCAACGCGTCGCTGCGCCGCGGGCAGACCCCGGAGGCGTTGAGCATCGAGGAAGCCTCGGAGATGCTCGCCGAGAAGCGGGCCAAGGGTCCGGCGCCGAAGAAGGCGGCGGCGAAGAAGGCTCCGGCTAAGAAGGCTCCGGCGAAGAAGGCCACGGCCACCAAGAAGACGGCCGCCGCCAGCAAGTCCACCGCCGCGAAGAAGACCACAACGGCCAAGGCCACCACAGCGGCCAAGAAGGCACCGGCCAAGAAGGCTGCTCCCCGCAAGGCCGCAACGACCACCGAGTAAGCCGTGGGCAGTTTTGATCCACTCAGTTTCGCCGATATGGGGGCATCCGTTCCCAGGGACACCGCCACATCGGCGAAACGGAGTCGATCAAGCCCTCGCAGGCGCGCCCAACCCTCGCCGGGCGGGTCAAGCCCCCCGGGCGCGCTCTAGCCGTCAGGCGCCGAGGATGTGGGTCAGGTGGGGGTTGGCGAAGACGCGGTTGGGGTCCAGCCGGTCGCGTTGGGCCAGGAAGTCGGCGAAGCGCGGATAGGCCGTGCTCAGCGAGTCGGCGTCGCGGTAGTGCAGCTTGCCCCAGTGTGGGCGGCCGCCCAGCTCGGCGGCGATCTTCTCGAAGGCCTGGAAGTAGGGCTCGTACGGCATACCGACGTACTGGTGCACGGCGATGTACGCGGAGTCCCGGCCGTAGCCGTGCGACAGCCAGATGTCGTCGGCGGCGGTGAACCGCACCTCCACCGGGAAGAGCACCTTGAACGGCAGCCCGTCGACGATGCGCCGGAGCGCGGTCAGCGCCTCGGGGAGCGCCTCGCGGGGCAGGCCGTACTCCATCTCCACGAAGCGGACCCGGCGCGGTGTGCAGAACACCCGGTCGGAGCGGCCGGTGTACCGCCGTTCGGTGAGCGCGCGGGCGGAGACGGCGCTGATGCCCGGTGCCAGGGCGGGCACGGCCCGGCCGACGCGGCAGGCGCCGGCGAAGACGGTGTTGGACAGGAAGTCGTCGTCCAGCCAGCCGCGCCACCGGGGCAGGGGTTGGTCGTTGGCGGGTACCCGGTCGTTGGCCTTGACCTGGACGCGTGTGGTGTAGGGGAACCAGTAGAACTCGACGTGGTCGTGCCTGCCGACGAGTGCCGGCAGTTCGCCGAGCACGTCGGCGAGTTCGGCCGGGCGTTCGTGGGCGCACAGGATGAAGGCGTCCACGCAGCGCAGCGTCACGTCGACCAGGACGCCGAGCGCGCCGAGTGACACCCGGGCGGCGGCGAAGACGTCGGGGTGTTCGTCGGCGGAGCAGTGCAGCACCTCGCCGGTGCCGGTGACCAGGGTGAGCGCCTCGACGAAGGTGGAGAGGCAGCCGTAGGCGGCGCCGGTGCCGTGGGTGCCCGTGGAGATCGCCCCGGCCACCGTCTGCGCGTCGATGTCGCCGAGGTTGGGCAGTGCGAGGCGGTGCCGGGCGAGCAGCCCGTTGAGCGTTCGCAGGGTCATTCCCGCCGGCACGGTGACCAGTCGCCGCTCGACGTCGACGCTGACAATGGTGTCCAGCTCGGACAGCTCCATCCGCCGATCGTCGGCCAGGGCGATGGCGGTGAACGAGTGGCCGCTGCCGGCGACGCGGATCCGGCCTCCGGCGGCGGCGGTGGCCCGGACGGCTTCGGCGACGTCGCTCGGCGAGCCGGGGCGCAGGATCGCGGTGGCGCTGCCACGCTGGTTGCCGGCCCAGTTGGACCAGCGGGCGGTGAGCGGTGCGGTGCCGGCCATGCGCGCTCCTCATCATGAATATGAAGTGACTTCATATCAGGAACGTTGTACCTGGTAAATACCGCAATTGCGGTCCGATCGTTGTACCGATAGTCACGGCATCGTGACGTGAAGATATGTTCATCCGTCGAAGGGGGGTGGCGCCGAGTGTCCACACCAGCCGCCACGACCGGGCCGCTGCGCCGCGTACCGGTGCAGGGTCGAAGTGTCGCGCGAGTCCAGCGCATGTTGGATGCCTGCGCCGAGCTCGTCGACGAGGTGGGGTACGAGGGGCTGACCACGACCCTGCTCGCCGAGCGCGCCGAAGTGGCGATCGGGTCGGTCTACCAGTTCTTTCCGGACAAGCGGGCGATCGTGCAGGCGTTGACCCTGCGCACGATGGAGTCCTACCTGCAGCGGCTCGACGAGCGCTTCGCCTCCGACGAGATGACCCACTGGTGGGACGGCGTCGACGCGGGGATCGACGAGTACATCACGATGCACCGCACCGTCCCCGGGTTCCGTACTCTGCACTTCGGCGACGTGGTCGACCTGCACCTGCTCGATGAGCAGCGCGACAACAACGGCGTGATCGCCGACCAGTTGGCTCGGGTGCTCACCGAGCGCTTCGGTCTGACCGACGTGCCGAAGCTGCGTTTCGTCCTGGAGATCGCGGTGGAGGCGGCCGACGCGCTGATCAAGCTCGCGTTCCGGCGGAAGTCCGACGGCGACGAGCGGGTGCTGCTCGAGGCGAAGGCGCTGATCCGGGAGTACCTGCACCGCCAGGTCGACGGCTCCGAGAGTGACCGTTCCCTCCCCGAGCAGACCGAGGCGGCCCAACCCGCCTGAGCCGACCCGTGGCCCCGCGCCCCGGGCCTGCCCGGTCCGGTGCCTGAGCGGCACTGCGGGGCCAGCCCGGGGCCGGCTTCGCGTCGGGCCGCGGGTGCCGGCCCGACCGCCACGTTCGCGGCCCGGCCCTGGCGCGTCAGAGGAAGGCGTGGCCCTCGCCCCGGTAGGTGGGCACGGTCGCCACGACCGCATCCGCCTCGACCAGGTGCAGCTCGTTGACCCGCTCGCACAGCTCACCCGCCTTGGCGTGCCGGAACCACACCCGGTCGCCCACGCGCAGGGTGGTCGCCGCCGCGCCGGACAGCGGGGTCTGCACCTCACCGGCACCTTCGGTGCCGACCAGCTTCAGGCCGGCCGGCAACCACGGTTGGGGGAGTCGGCTGTCGGCGGCCGGCCCGGAGGCGATCCAACCGCCGCCGAGCACGGTCGCCAGCTCCGGCGTCGGTCGGCGGACCACCGCGCAGGCGAAGAACGCCGCCGGGGTGGGCCGCCAGGCGCGGTACGCGTCGAACAGCGTCGGCCCGTACAGGCCCGATCCCGCGGTGACCTCGGTGACCGCGGGATCGGCGCTGGTCGCGGCCACGCTGCCGGTGCCGCCGCCGTTGACGAACTCCAGGTCGGCGTGCTCGCGTACCGCAGCCACCGCCGCGCCCCGGCGGGCCAGCAACTCGCGGTACGACCCGCGTTGGGCCAGCCTGATCGCTCCGGCCAGCAGCGTCTGCCCCGGCGGCGCGTCGCCCAGGCCGGCGATCTGCGCCTCGTACGACATCAATCCGACCAGCCGGAAGCCGGCGCGACCGGCCACGGCGGCGGCGAGCGCGCCGGCCGCCCGGGCGCTGTGCACCGGTGAGCGGCGGACACCGACGTGGACCCGCCCGCGCAGCGGTCGCCAGGAGGCGTCCAGGTCAAGGCAGAGCCGCAGCTCGGCGCGCTGCCCGGGGGCGCGGACGGCGTCGACGAGGTCGAGCTGCCCGGTGCTGTCGATCATGAGAGTGATCGCGGCGGCGAGTGTCGGGTCGGCCGCCAGTTCGGCGAGCGCCGCCCGATCCACGCTCGGGTAGGCGACGAGCACGTCGTCGCTCACCCCGGCGCGCACCAGCCAGATCGCCTCGGGCAGGGTGAAAGCCATCACGCCGCGCCAGCCGGGTCGGCCGAGGGCTCGGCCGATCAGCTCCCGACTGCGGACCGACTTGCTGGCCAGTCGGAGTGGTTTGCCGGCGGCGCGGTCGGCCAGTGCGGCCGAATTCGCGTCGAATGCGGTGAGATCCACCACGGCGTAGGGCGGGTCGAGGTGCTCGGTCGCCCGTTCCAGGCGCTCGCGGAGTTTGTCGCTCTCGATGGCCACGTGTGCACGCTAACTGTCCGACGGTGAATGCGAAATACCCTCGCGTACGTCCGGGCTGCGGTCGGTGCCTCCGGCGGCCTAGGCTCAGCGAGCAGGAGAATGTCGCCGGTGGGGCGGCCCCCACCGGGTCTAGAGTGTTCCACCGGAGGAGCCCAGCGATGGGCCGGCACGTGGAGGTACGGCCATCGAAAGCCAGAACAGCGGCGAGTCGCGCGGCGTGTCGCGCTCGGGCGATCAGTCGAGCAACGCCGCCAACCAGCCCAGCGGTGGTCAGGTCGATCTGTCCGGTTACGCCGCGATCCGCTCGGTGCTGCGTATCCGGCCTTTCCGGCGGCTCTGGATCGTGCTCGGCGCGGCCTCCTTCGGTGACTGGCTCGGCCTGCTGGCCACCTCCGTCTTCGCCGCCTCCCAGGTGCAGGGCAGCACCGCGCAGGGTGCGGTCTTCGGTGGCGTGATCGCCATCCGACTGCTCCCCGCCCTGGTGCTCGGCCCGGTGGCCGGCGTGCTCGCCGACCGGTTCGACCGTCGTTGGACGATGGTCATCTGCGACCTGCTCCGGTTCGTGCTCTTCGCCTCGATCCCGATGGTGGCGCTGGCCGGTGCCAGCGGCGGGATGGTGGTCCTGTGGGCGACCATCGCCACCTTCCTGATCGAGTCGATCACGCTGATCTGGATTCCGGCCAAGGAGGCCGCGGTCCCCAACCTGATCCCGCGCGCCCGGTTGGAAGCGGCCAACCAGCTCACGCTGATCACCACCTACGGCCTGACCCCGGTGCTCGCCGCGGCGATCAGCGCTGGCCTGGACCGCAGCGTCCGGGGCGTGACCGGCGGCAACTTCCCGGACTGGGCCGAGCCGGCGCAGTTGGCGCTCTGGTTCAACTCCCTGTCCCGGCTGGCCACCGCCCTGGTCGTCGCGTTCGGCATCAAGGAGATCAGCCAGGGGCAGACCGCAGAGGGCGACCGCCACGAGCAGAGCATGCTGCGCCAGTTCAAGGAGGGCTGGCAGTTCATCGGCCAGACCCCGCTGGTGCGCGGGCTGGTCCTCGGCATCCTCGGCGCGTTCGCCGGCGGCGGCATCGTCATCGGTACGGCGAAGTTCTTCGCCAGTTCGCTCGGTGCCGGCGACGCCGCGTTCTCGCTGCTCTTCGGTGCGATCTTCGTCGGCCTGGCGCTCGGCATCGGCCTCGGCCCGATGATCGTCAAGGAGATGTCCCGGCGCCGCTGGTTCGGCATGAGCATCGTGCTGGCCAGCGCCGCCGTGATGACCCTCGCCTTCGCCATCCACCTGTCCATGGCGATCGTCGGCGCGGTGCTGGTCGGCGCCGGCGCCGGCATGGCCTTCCTGGCCGGCACCACCCTGCTCGGCGGCGAGATCAAGGACGAGGTGCGCGGCCGGGTCTTCGCCGTGGTGCAGATCGGCACCCGACTGGTGCTGATCCTGGCCATCGCGCTGAGCAGCCTGCTCGCCGGTGTCGGCGGCTCGCGCAAGCTGGAGATCGCCGACCTGGGCATCTCCATCTCGTCGACCCGACTGCTGCTGCTCGCCGCCGGTGCCGCCGGCATCTTCGCCGGAATCAGCGCGTTCGGCCAGATGGACGACAAGAAGGGCGTCCCCGTCCTGGCCGACCTCTGGGGCTCGATCCGTGGCCGCCCGCTGATGCCCGCCGAGCCGTTCGTCTCCGCCGGGCTGTTCGTGGTGTTCGAAGGCGGCGAGGGTGCCGGCAAGTCCACCCAGCTCGCCGCGCTCGCCGAGCGGCTGCGCGGCCAGGGGCACGACGTCGTGGTCACCCGTGAGCCGGGGGCGACCGCGGTCGGCCAGCGGATCCGGTCGCTGGTGCTCGACACGTCCGGCGACGACGCGCCCTCCCCGCGTGCCGAGGCACTCCTGTACGCCGCCGACCGGGCGCACCACGTGGCCGCCGTGGTCCGGCCCGCGCTGGTCCGGGGCGGCGTGGTGATCAGTGACCGGTACGTCGACTCGTCCCTGGCATACCAGGGTGCGGGGCGGACGCT
Source organism: Micromonospora sp. NPDC047527 (assembly GCF_040643015.1). Classification (NCBI taxonomy): domain Bacteria; kingdom Bacillati; phylum Actinomycetota; class Actinomycetes; order Micromonosporales; family Micromonosporaceae; genus Micromonospora; species Micromonospora sp. NPDC047527. The sequence continues at coordinate 641,764 of NZ_JBEYTK010000002.1, forward strand.
CCCGGTCGACGAGGTCTCCTGGCTCTCCTCCTGGGCCACCGGTGGGCTCAAGCCCGACCTGGTGGTGCTGCTGGACGTCGAGCCGCGTACCGGCCTGTCCCGGGTCGTCTCCCGCAACGCGGGCACCGACCGGCTGGAGGCCGAGTCGGTCGCCTTCCACGAGCGGGTCCGGTACGCCTTCCTCGACCTCGCCGCCGCCGACCCGAAGCGCTATCTGGTGCTCGACGCGTCCCGGCCGGCCGACGAGATCACCGGGCTGGTGGTCCGGCGTGTGGAGGAGCTGCTCGGCAAGCCGGGCGGCATCGTGCACCCCCGCCCGGCGCAGGGTCCGGACACCTCGGTGCAGCCTGAGTTATCCGACGCGGAGCTGGTGACGATGGAGCACAAGACCTGATGCCGGACGTCTTCGCCGACCTCGTCGGCCAGGACGAGGCGGTGACCGAGCTGCGCCGGGCAGCCGCCGCTGCCGCCGCCGTGCTGCGTGCCGGCGCGGCCGACCGGGCACCCGCGCTGCTCGCCGCCGGCCCGGTCGGCGATGCCGAGTCCGCGCTCGCGGCCGACGATGCCGCGCCCGGCGGGGTGGATCCGTCCGCCGGGATGACGCACGCCTGGATCTTCACCGGGCCGCCCGGTTCCGGCCGCTCCGTCGCCGCGCGGGCCTTCGCCGCCGCCCTGCAGTGCGTGCACGGCACCGGCTGCGGCGACTGCCCCGGCTGCCGCACCACGCTGGGCGGCACCCACGCCGACGTCCGGCTGGTGGTGCCGGAAGGGCTCTCCATCGGCGTCGGCGAGATGCGTGCGCTGGTGCTCCGCGCGGCCAGCACCCCGTCCGGCGGGCGCTGGCAGGTGGTGGTCATCGAGGACGCCGACCGGCTCACCGAGGCCGCCGGCAACGCGCTGCTCAAGGCGATCGAGGAGCCTCCGCCGCGTACGGTCTTCCTGCTCTGCGCCCCGTCCACCCACCCGGACGACATCTCGGTGACCATCCGGTCGCGCTGCCGGGTCGTACCCCTGCGGCAGCCGCCGGCCACGGCGGTGGCCGAGGTTCTGGTCCGTCGGGACGGCATCGCGCCCGACGTGGCGCAGTGGGCGGCGGCAGCCGCGCAGGGTCATGTGGGTCGGGCCCGCCGGCTGGCCCGCGATCCGGAGGCCCGCAAGCGTCGTGAGGCGGTGCTCGCCGTACCGCGTCGGCTGACCGGCGTCGGCGCGGCGTTCGACGCGGCGTCCGCGTTGATCGAGGCGGCCGAGGCGGAGGCCGAGGCGTCGGTGTCCGAGGCCGACACGACCGAACGCAGCGCGTTGGAGCGGGCGCTCGGCGCGGGCGGCACCGGCCGGGGCGCTGCCGGGGCGATGCGCGGCGCAGCCGGGCAGCTCAAGGAGTTGGAGAAGCGGCAGAAGTCGCGAGCCACCCGGGCCCAGCGGGACGCGCTGGACCGGGCGTTGGTCGACCTGGCCGGCTTCTACCGGGACGCGCTCACCATGGCGCTGCGCGCGCCGGTCGACCCCGTGCACACCGACACCGCCGCGCTGGCCGGCGCCGGGGCCCAGAAGTGGGACGCCGAGGGGTCGCTGCGCCGGCTGGAGGCTGTGCTCGCCTGCCGGGCGGCGATCGAGGCGAACGTCAAGCCACGGATCGCGGTCGAGGCCATGATGCTCGCCCTCTGGAAGGGCTGAAACCGCAGCCCTCCGGCCGTGGTCCCGCCTCGGTGGATCGTCATCCACAGGGCATCGACACGCGCGATTGCTGTGCGGTACGGTCCGGTGTGCCGTGGTGACGGTCGCAGCACGCTCAGTGAGGACCACCCGGGAGGAGTCGCCGATGCCGCGGGAGATCGACGAAGCCTGGATCGAGGAGGCGGTGCGGCGCTACCGCCGCATCGAATCGCTCCAGGCCGAGTTCGACCAGGCGGTGTCGACCGTCGAGGTCACCGTCCGCTCGCCGGACGGGCTGGTCGAGGTGGTGGTCACCGCCGGCGGTCGGATCACCGACGTCCGGTTCCTCGGGCCACTGCACGCCCGCAGCCCACGGGACGTGGCCGGCTCCGTGCAGGCCGCGGTCACCGCGGCGGCCGACGCCGCCGAGTGGGCCCGCGAGAAGCTGCACAACGAGACCTTCGCCGCCTACCGACCGCTCGCGGGGGCCTGAGATGGAGGCGCTGCGCGCTCTCTCCGCCCGCCTGGACGAGGCGAGCGCCACGCTGACCGCGCTGTCCCACCGGGTCACCGCCAGCGACCCGGCCCAGGCGGCCTTCGGCGTGGACGCCCCCGGCCGACCCGGCGAGATCGGCCGTGCGCTGCACCGGCAGTGGGCCGCCGCCACCGACGACCGGGCTCGCGAGGCGCGGGCTGCGGCCCACCGGCTGGCCGCCGCCGCCTCGGCGGTCCGCGAGGCCGCCGACCGTTACGGCGACGTCGACCGGGCCGCCCGACGCCGCATCACCGGGGAGCGGTGATGGACCCGCTGGACCGGCTCGCCGACCCCGGCCTCGACCTGCTGCGCCGAGTGGACGCGTTGCTCGCCGCCGGTGTTCCTGAGGGGCACCGGGTCTGGCCGCTGCTGCGCCGGATGCAGGTGCTGCCGGGCGACGCCGTCCGCGGCTTCCTCGACCTCCACCCGGCACCGCTCACCGGCGCCGGGCACGCGGTGCGCCGGCTGGTCCGGGGGTACGACGACGTCAGCGCCGCGCTCACCGACCCGGTGCTCTGGTCCGGCCCGGCCGCCTCGGCGTACGGGCAGGAACGCGCGGCGCTGCTGCGCCACCTCGACGAAGGCCCGGAGAGCCTGGTCGGGCGACTGGAGTCCACCGCCGGATACGCCGACGCGCTCGCCGACTGGGTGGAGGGCAGCCGCCTCGCCCTGGCCCGCACGTTGGCCGATGTGCTGCGCTCGGCCGAGGCGGTCGCCGTGGTGGCCGCCACCGCGGCTGGTCCACCGCATCGGTTCGAGCCGGTCGGGCCGGGCGTGGCCGACGCGGCCGAGATCGCCGCGCGGGTGCTGGCGGTGCTCTGCGTCGCGTACGACGGTGTCGAGACGTTGCTGCGCCAGTGGGCGCCGAGCCTGGCCGAGTCCACCTGGCGGCCGGCGGTGGACGGCCGCCCTCGCTACGACGAGCCCACCCGGGTCGGCTGGTAGTCGGTCGCCGTTACCCCGGACAGACCACGGGCGCCCGGCGCGAGCCGGCGACGCCTGGTCTTTTCCCTGCACCCCCGCAGGTCGACGGCCATGGATGGAAGCACGGCGTAGTCGTTCGGCGACGGCCGGAGCGCGGCACCGCCGTGGTCCGTCGTAGGGTGGGGGGATGGGCATGCTCTGCGCGGTCAGCTTCAACCGGTACGGGCGCCTCTACTACCTCGACCCGGGCGAGTTGCGCCCGCAGGTCGGCGACAAGGTGCTGGTGCCGACCGACGACGGGCCCGAGGTGGCCGAGTGCGTCTGGGCCGCGCAGTGGGTGACCGAGGAGACCGACGGCTTCCCCCGGCTGGTGGGGCTGGCCGGTGACGACGACCTGAGCCGGGACGAGGCGCTGCGTCGGCGTAAGGCCGAGGCCAAGGTGGCGGCGAAGCGGCTGATCCGGGCGCACGGCCTGCCGATGAAGGTGGTGGCCGTCGACCACGTGCTCACCTCCGCCGACGGCGGCGGGGAACGCAGCACCGTCTACTTCACCGCCCCGCACCGGGTGGACTTCCGATCGCTGGTCCGCGACCTGGGCGCCACCCTGCACTGCCGGGTCGAGCTGCGGCAGCTCTCCGCCCGGGACTCGGCGCGGGTGCAGGGCGGCATCGGCTCGTGTGGCCGGGACCTGTGCTGCGCCACCTTCCTCAACGACTTCGAGCCGGTGACCATCCGGATGGCCAAGGACCAGGATCTGCCGCTGAACCCGCTGCGCATCTCGGGCGCGTGCGGCCGGTTGATGTGCTGCCTGAAATACGAGCACCCGCTGTACGCCCGATTTGCCGAGTCTGCGCCGGCAATCGGCAGTCGGGTGACGACGCCCGAGGGTGATGGCCGAGTGGTAGGACACAGCGTCCCGAAGGACTCGGTGACCGTGCGCCTGGACGCCGACGGCTCCCGCTGCTCCTGCTCCCGCGCCTCCGTCTGCGCCCCCCGCCAAGCCCACGACGAGCACTACACCCCCTAACCCCCCCCCGGGCCGCCCCGCCCCCCACGCGGGGTTGATCATGAAGTTATTGCCCGTCGCCTCGGCGGGTCGTAGCAATAACTTCTTGATCGACGAGGGTGATGGGGGGTTCGGCCAGGCGGGGGGTCAGGGGGGTTTTTGGGGTCAGCCAGCTGGCCGTGGGGGACTGGTCGGGGTTTACCTGCCAGTCGCGGGAAACCCGGTCCACCCCGATCGGGTAGATGGTCAGCGTGCCGTCCGGGTCGATGCGCAGCCGGAGGAACGACTTGGAGTCCTCGATGCCCTGCCCGGCGAACAGCTCGTTGACGTTCACCCCGAACGACCCCGCCACCAGCAGGTACGCCGCCACCAGTTGGCTGGACAGCAGGCCGATCACCGGGCCGTACAGCACCACCGCGGCGACCGCCGGCAGAGGCCACGGCCAGTCGTAGAACGGCAGCGCCAGCCAGGCCCAGGTGCCGGCCGCGGCCAGCGCCACGTGCGCCACGCCGTGGCTGACGCCGAGGATCCAGTGTCGTACGTGCCGCTTGCCGCTCGCGTTGGGTGGCTGGGCGAACAGGACCGCCGCCGCCAGAGTGACCAGCACCATCGCCACCAGCGGAACGCTGAACAGCCGCTGCCCGGTGGCGTCGGCCCAGTTCGCGGCAGCGCCGGCCATGGCCAGCATCAGCAACGTGTGCAGGGTGCCGAGCAGGGTGGTGAAGCCCGGATTGCGGAACGGCAGCCGGGCAAAGATGCCCCAGCCGTAGCGGCGGGAGCGGGCCGCGTCCGGATAGCGGGCCACCAGGTCGTACGGGCGGGCGCGGCTGGCCTTTCGCGCCAACGTGTCGCGCGGCGGCACCTCGATGCGCTCCGGCAACTTGTGGGTGGGGTACAGGTACGCCCCGCCGCCGCCGCAGGTGATCAGCTGCCGATCCGTACCCGTGTAGCGGGCGTAGTGGTGCAGGTCGCCGGAGAGCAGCAACCGGACCTTCGCCCCGGTCGGGTCGATGATCGTCCGGATGAAGTAGTCGATCGAGTCGTACGCCGTCGGATGGTCGGCGGCTTTGACCCAGGTCGGCGCCGGCGCCGCGATGATCACCTTCGACTCCGGGCCGAGCCGCCGGGCCACCTCGTCGAAGTACGTAAGCTGCGGGTCGTCCAGGTACGAGCCGGACTGGTCGTCCACGCCGAGCAGCCACCAGCCGGCCGGCAACTCCACCGCGAAGTACGACCGCGACTGCCCGGTGCCCCAACCGCCGAAGTTCCGGTCCCGGGACCGGACGAACAACCGCAGGAACGCGGTCAACCCGTCGTACCAGTCGTGGTTGCCGGGCACCGCGAAGAGCGTCGGCCGCTCCGACGGAGTGCCCGGCAGTGCCGCCTGGTAGGGGCCTTTGCACCGGTTCTCGTACTCCGCGTAGGCCGCCGATGGGTACACCTGGTCGCCACCCATCACCAGGGTCTGCGCCCGGGGCAGCCGATGCCCGTCCACGGCCAGTTCCGGTTGTGCCAGCAGGTACGCCACCGAGTAGGTGGCGTTGAAGCCGTCGCCCAGGTCGGCCACATAGTCGAGCCAGAGCCCGCCATCCGGCCCAACCTGGCGGAAGATGCCGTCGTCGAACGCGTTCTGCAACTCACGCTTGTCCAGGTACGCCCCGAACAGCATCGCCAGCAGCGTCCGGAGGCCCGTGCTGATCAGCAGGAACGGGGCCAGCCACGGCACCGGCTTGCGCGGGGTGAAGCCCAGCTCCAGCGGGTCGGTGGAGCGCGGCCGGTGGGCGACCCGCTCCTCGGCCGGTACGGCATCGGGGCGGGCGTCCGTCGGATCGGGGGTGCGAGGGGTGTGATCGTCGCTCACCCGCCGCAGCCTAGTGCCGCTCCCGATGATCCGCTGTCCGGTAAACGTCTAGATGGCATCCGTTGTCCGGTTGGTGGCAGTGGGCGGTGTGGGGTATCCCGTTCGGCCCACCGCCGGGGGTGCCGTACACTTGCTGATCGTTGCCGCCTTAGCTCAGTCGGCTAGAGCGACGCACTCGTAATGCGTAGGTCGACGGTTCGATTCCGTCAGGCGGCTCCACTGAAAGGCCCAGGTCACCGGCTTGATCGCCGATCATGACCTGGGCCTTTTGCTTACCGTCGCGAGGTCGAGCAGCCAAGCGAGCAGCCAACCTACTCACCGGACCACAGCGCGCCCTCCAGCCGTGCCGCAGCTTCCCGAGCCACCTCAGGGGCCACGTGGGCGTAGATGTTGAGAGTGACGCTGATCTGAGAGTGACCGAGGATCTCCATGACCACGCGGGCGGGCACGCCCTGGGCGAGAAGGACGCTGGCTGCCGTGTGCCGCAGGTCGTGAAGACGAACCTGCCGTAGGCCGGCCCGCCGGATGATTTCCCGGAACGACCGGTAGTCGTTACGCGGGTGGATGGGTGTGCCGACGGACGTGGCAAAGACCAAACCTGGGTCAGCCCAGTTGTCGACGTCGAACCGTTCCGCTGCCTGGTGTTCCTGGTGGCGGCGAAGTGCCGTGAGCACCGTGGGTGGCAGCGGAAGAGTTCGGCGAGACCGGGCAGTCTTGGTTTCCACGAAGACCAGAGCGCCCGTGTCAGGGTCACGCTGTAGCTGTCCTCGCACGCGGAGCGTTCCAGCGGTGAGGTCGATGTCATCCCACCGCAGTCCCAAGACCTCGCCTTGGCGGAGCCCGAGCGCGATCCCGATGAGCCAGCGAGCTTCCAGGGCGGAGGCCTTTCTGTACGTCTTCAAGGCGGCCCTGAACGGGCCGCACGCGCCGCCGCCTGGGCGCGCGCCGGCCGCTGCCGCTGTCGCTCTGCGGCCGTCACGCCTGATGCCCGGCGGCTGGCGCGGAGAGCGGAAAACCCTGAGGGCCGCCGCAGAAGGGACAGGATTTTGACCGGTGCGTGGTGGGCCGGCAGCCGGCCGGGCCGCGCGGCCAACCCGCGCGGCGTAGGAGAGCGCACGCCAGCCGCGTCGGCGAGCTGGCGGCGGGTGACGGGGCTGCGGTTAGTGCGCCTCCGGCGGGGGCGCTCCGGCTCCAGGATGGCCGAAGCTGCGTCGGCGAGTTGCGGTCCGTGGGTGGTTGCGGTAGGCCATCCCGCCTGCCATCAACCCGGGCGAGCCGAGCAGACCACCGCCCGACCCGCCAGCGTCCGTACGAACCGTCAAGGTCCGCTTGACGTGGCGGGCCGGGCGGCGGCCCGCTCCCCAAGAGGGCGGGTCGATGGCAGACGGGATGAAAGATGGCCAAGGTGTGTTGGCCTATCCGTCATTCGACTAGCGACCAGGACTATCGTGAAGTAGGCGGCGAACAGTCGCCCCTAGAGCCGCAGCCATACGAACCGGGACTGCATTTCCTATTTGCCGTTCGATCGAGCCAAAGTTGCCCTTGAACGTGTAGGTCGGCGGAAACGTTTGAAAAGCTGCCGCCTCGCGGAGCGTGAGGCCCCGATGCTCGGTTGGATGAATGAATGAGCCACATGCCGGAGTCGCGCACCTGGTAGTCATTGTCGGCGCGGGCTCGTCCATACGTACCCGACCATAGGAGGCCGTTGCGTTCCTAACGCGTAGGTTTTCATGGCAAGCCAACCGATGTTCCGGCGGCAGATCGAAACGATTGCCTCCAACAGGGACGGCTTTGATGCGGGCGAGGACCTTTGCCGAGTGAACGCGGTGCCTGTCAAGGTCGCCGCCTGCTTGCAGCGTGGCGGAAAGCTGCTCTAAGGCGGTCCGGACCGTCGTGGGCTTCTCCACGAACCACTCTCCGAGCAGATCAGAGAGCGCGTCGGGGAGAGGCTTACGTCGGCCCCGAATCGCCAGCATAATCAATCGCCGTCTCCGCTGGGGCACTCCGACCCAAGCAGCATCAAGACGGAAGGTCTTGATCTGATAACCAAGCTTGCGTAGGGCCATCTGAACGCGACTGAAACGCGCGTCTTTCTCAAGCCCTGGCACGTTCTCAAGTAGCACTGCGGAAGGCTTAAAGGCTCGGACGAAGCGAATCACATCGAGGACTAGGTCGTTGCGGTCGCTCGCTTCAGCCGAATCGCCGCCGGGACCCAGCGACGAGAATCCTTGACAGGGCGGACAAGCTTTCAGAAGCGTCAGCTCCCCCGCATCTAGACCCAACTCTCGGAGCATGCCGGCGGCGGTGAGCAACCGAATATCGCGGTCCCAAAGCTTGACATCAGGATGATTGGCTCTATAAGAAGCAGCGGCATCGGAGTCAATCTCCACAGCCCCGATGACGTCAAACCCTGCCACCCGAAGTCCCTCAGTGGCGCCCCCGGCGCCGGCGAACAAGTCGACGCATGTTAGGCGGGTCACGGCCGGGATGCTACCTGATCAAGGGAGTGCCGTGTACCCCACGCGCCGTAGTGGACAGTGCACAGCGGGGTAGCGGGCTCGCTCCTGATCGGACAGGATGCAGGTTCTAACGGCGAGGAGGTCCAGTGGACGAGACCTATCAACCTGGGGGACACGACCGCGCAGGCGGACCTCTGCAACCGGGCGATGCCATGGGAGCTCAAGGTGGCCGGCAGGTGCCAGCTGCGCGCTCGGCGGCTGACCAGGCACCCGCAGCACCCAAGTACACCATGAAGATCAGCCGGCTTACGATCGATAAGCTTGGCATCAAGCTCTACGACCGAGTCACGGCGGTTCTTGCTGAACTCATCGCGAACTCCTACGACGCGGATGCAGAAACGGTAACCATCACCCTGCCTTGGGGAACGCTACTTGCCCGTTCTGGCAAGTCCGGTCCGGGTGATCACATCAAACCCGCCGAAGACGGCGACGGGCCGCAGAGGGCGACCGAAGTAGCAGACCCGCAAGGCTCGCTGCTCAGCAGCGATGAGGCCGGTGGAGTCGATGGGCACGGGCAAGGGCACGAAATCCTAATTGTGGATGACGGCCATGGGATGACTTCGGAGGAGCTGAATAGGCACTATCTCTCAGTTGGCGCAGACCGGAGGAAGCGAACGGGTAGCGACAAGTCCCGCGACCGTCATCGGCCCGTGATGGGCCGCAAGGGTATTGGCAAGCTTGCTCCGTTTGGAATTTGCGAGACTGTTGAGGTGATCACCGCCGGAGGCGATAAAACCCCTCAAGGCTATAGGGTGTCACATATCGTTATGCGTTTGTCGGAAATGCTTGCCGACACGGATGACGAATACAACCCGGAACCGGGTGGACTTGATGGAACCTTCTTTAAGGATCCGGGTACGACCGTTAAGCTTAGAGATTTCTTCAGGAAGCGTGTTCCCAGTCGCGACGAGCTTGATAGGCAGCTTTCGGCTCGCTTCGGCCTCAGCCGCACTGACTGGATGGTCAGAGTCGTCAACTCGCTCCAGGAGGAGCAATCCTTCGAGCTAGGCACGTTGAAGATTGATTTTATGGACGATACCTATACGGACGTCTCTGATCTGCCGGTGAAGTATGAAGAAAACTTTTTTCCCGTCACGGGCTTTGTGGCTTACTCGAAAAAGCCGTATAAGGACCCGGCAATGGCGGGCGTTCGTATTTATGCCCGAGGGAAGATCGTCGCGCAGACGCGCGATTTCGATATCGGCGCGGGCTTCACTGGCGAATACACCCTTAGGTCATACCTTGTAGGTGAAATTCATGCCGAATGGCTGGACCAAGAAGACGACCTAGTGCGGTCTGACCGGCAGGACATCATCTGGCATTCGGATCAAGGCGAGGCGCTGCGGATCTGGGGACAGAAGGTGATTAAGACTCTCGCTAAGCGTGGCGCTGAAGCGATGAAGAAAGAACGGTGGGCCGAATTTGAAAAGAAATCTGATCTGAAGAAGCGGCTTGACCAAGCAGCGCCGAACGAACCGGAGCTGAAACACTCCGTGACCGAGGCGGCAAAGCTGCTCGTGAAGGATATCGATCCGGAAGCTCTGCAAGACCAAGACCATGTCGACCGGCTAACTGACCTTGCCTTCTCGATTGGCCCACACCAGACGCTCCTTGGAACCCTTAGGGAAGTTTCCGAAACAACAGCAACGACGGTTGACGCGGTCATGGCGCTTTTCCAAAGGGCTCGTCTAGTTGAGATGTACTCCCTCGGCCAGGTGGCTGAGGAGCGACTCGACGTGATTACGAAGTTGGAAGAATTGGTTGCCAACGGCAGAACGCTTGAGAGGCCGCTGCAAGAGCTGATCGAGCAGGCACCTTGGTTGTTGGCCCCAGAGTGGACGCCCCTCGGGATGAATGAGTCGCTGAAGCGAGTGCGGGCGAGCTTTGAGATTTGGTATGAGAAGGTATTCCGAAAGTCGGTCGTTACGTCTGCCATCGACAATGAGCGGAAAGAGCCTGACTTCGTTATGCTCAACGACGCCGGAGTTCTCTGGATCGTTGAGATCAAGCGCCTTGAGTACCACTTAACGGACGAAGAGTATCAACGCGGATTCGGCTACCTTGCTGCGCTAACGAAATTCCTTGACGATAACAAGGAGCTTGGCGACCAGTTCCCCATCCGACGGCTGACGTTTGTCTCGGACTACATTGATAGACTCAGTCCAGTATCGCTTTCGTCTCTAAATTCGGATCCTCGCGTGTCTCACCGGACCTGGCACGAACTCCTAGACTTCACGAAGCGCGCGCACCGAGACTTCCTAGAAAGGGTAGAGGCTTCCGGTGTCAGCCTCCGGGCAGGCGAAGTTCCCCTTGATGATGACGCCCTATTCGATGATCCGCACACACTGAATTAGTGGATGTCGATATAGCCGTCGACAACCGACGTGATGAGGGTTGGTTGCGTTGTTTAGTGGCAGTTGGGCGGTGCTTGAGCGAACAGGACGGTACCTGCTGACATTCACCAGCTGAGGAGAGCAGGTTCCCCCAGCGGGGCGGCCTGGCTCTCTACGAGGAACGGCTGTCGACAGCAACGCTGACAGCAACCGCGTCGGACGGCTGCACCCTAACGGGTGCCGGCATGGACGAAGCGCCGAGCGTGCAGCCGCTTCCGGACGTGCGCGGACGTGATGCACAGAGCTTGTAAGCGAGGCGTCGCAGTCGACCTGTCTGCCTGCACATGGGTTTGACAAGCATCGCTACCTTCCTAGCCGAGGGAGCGAAGGGCCAGGTGGCGATGACTCAAGTAGTTACCGCACTAACGACTGTCGTCGCGGTGCTTGCAGGATCAGCGGCTACGTACCTCGTTGGCAGGCTAGCGGATCGAGACAGGTTTGCCAGAGAGCTTAGGGTTCGCTGGGATCAGCGCCGGCTTGATGCCTGTCTGTCCTACGTCTTGGCAGCGAAGCTGGCGGGTACCGTCGCCATCCAGGTTCATCAACCCCGCATCGATGGTGCGCCCGAGACCGATCTTGCCGGATTGCTTCAGCAGCTAGGAGAGGCTGAGGGGCGCCGAGCCGAGGCGTTCGAGGCGTTACCCCTGCTCGCAGACGGCGACACCATCGAAGCCGCCCACGAGCTGAACCGCGCTACGTGGCAGCTTGCGCAAACCGCCCGGCAAGGCATGAAGCTGGATGAACAGGTTTGGCAGGGCCAGGCCGACAAGTGGGTAACTGCCCTGAACAACTTCCACTCCGCGGCTCGGGCCGGGCTGAACGTCCCGGGACGCTTCTCCAGACGAGACATCGCTGCATTGGTGATATCGCGCCCCGAGCGAGCAGCCGTGTAGGAGGCGGCAGGCGCGGGTGGATCCCGTTAAGCAGCCAAGCGAGCAGCCAAACCAGCGAACATGAGCGGACGATCGTGGACCGGGACGCCAAGGTGCGCAGGAGTACCAGGCGGTGGACCAGCGCCAGGCAACCGACTCGTAATGCGTAGGTCGACGGTTCGATTCCGTCAGGCGGCTCGGTACAGAAGCCCAGGTCATAGACCTGGGCTTCGCCGTTTCCCGGGCTCCGGCGCTGACCGGATGCCACAAACTCCGGCATCGTTATCTCACGCCGCGCACGCGATAGTCGTCGAGCGGATCGGTGCCATCCACGGCCGCGACATTGCCACGCACGGCCGGCCGGCAGGGCGGTCTGCCGGGGTGTGACACACCCTGGTTGACGGCCGCCGGAACTTGGAAGGTGGATTCATGGAATCCACAAACAAGGTCGTTCTGGTGACCGGCGCGAGCAGCGGAATCGGCGAGGCGGTCGCGCTGCGCCTGGCCCGCGAGGGACATCACGTGGTCGCGGGCGCCCGGCGGCGAGATCGGCTTGCCGCGCTCGCCGAACACCACGACAACATCCGGGTACGACGGCTCGACGTGACCGACCGTGGCGACGTCGCGGCGTTCGTCGACAGTGCGGTCGCCGAGTTCGGGCGGGTCGACGTGATTGTCAACAACGCGGGCCTGATGCCGCTGTCCCGGCTCGACGCGTTGCTGGTGGATGAGTGGGACCAGATGCTGGATGTCAACGTGCGGGGCCTGCTGCACGGCATCGCCGGCGTCCTGCCGGTCTTCCAGCGGCAGGGCAGCGGTCACCTGATCACCGTCGCCTCCGTCGGCGCCCACGAGGTGGTGCCGACCTCCGCGGTGTACTCGGCGACGAAGTTCGCGGCGTGGGCGATCACCGAGGGTCTACGTCTGGAGGCTGACCCGAGCCTGCGGGTCACCACGATCACGCCCGGCGTCGTCGAGTCCGAGTTGGCCGAGTCGATCACCGATTCGGTCGCCCGTGCGGCCATGAAGGAGTACCGCAAGAACTCGATTTCGCCGGATGCCATCGCGCGGGCCATCTCGTTCGCTGTCGACCAGCCGGCGGACGTCGACGTCAACGAAATCATCATCCGTCCGACCCGGCAGCGAGGCTGACATGTCCGGTATCGATCAACGCAAGGTGGTTGCCACCTTCTTCGCTACGGCGGCGCTCACCGCCTGCGGGACGGAGACACCGTCCGCGCCACTACCCGCGCAGGCAACGGCGCGGCCCTCGACCACCGAAACCACCACCCACGGGTACGTCGGGATGTGGGTCACCGCCGACAACCAGATCCGGCAGGAGTTGCTGGCCAACGGGCGATACGACGAGGCACGTGGGCACCGGGACAGTGCCTACACCGGCCGGTACGAGGTGACCGGCGACCACATCGACTATTGGGATGACACCGGGTTCACCGCCGACGGCCGCTTCGAGGGGGATGTCCTGCACCACGGCGGCTACCTGTTCTATCGCGAGGGCAGCGCGGCCCACCGACAGGCTGTTGCCGCACGCGGATCCGCCGGGCACTCCTCCTCGTAGGCCCGGAGCGGCGGCCCGTTTCCACAGGGACGCGCCCTCGCCGGTTCCGCTGGTCGATCACACCGTTTCGGTGGTCCGCACCTCGTTCGCATCGCGGGCCGACGCCGCGTTCCGTCGCCTCGCGAACACGATGAACCCCGCCAGCAGGACAACGAGCCACAGCGGCACCAGCACGGGAGCCAGTGCCGGCCAGATGGGCCACACCGGCTCGGCGAGGCCGTCCGTGAGGTCCGCCCAGGTGAGGGCAATGCCCGGGAAGAGGCCGACTGCCACGAGCGTGACGACCAGGATGGGTACGGGCCGCCGTCGCCGCACCCCCAGCCAGAACAGCGCGGCGCCGGCGGCGGCGCCGAGGAGCGTGCCAGCGACCGTGGTGGCGAGGTACCCGTCCGGCGCGGACGGTGCGATGCTCAGCCTCGACCCGTTGGTCCCGTGGGTCAGCGTGGCCGTCACTCCGTCCCGTGTGACCCGCAAGCCGTCACATGGGGCGTTCGGTAAACGATGGAGGCCCTGCCATCCTCGCGTCGCCGCGTTGTGCCGCAGTTGGTCGGAGAGCGGGCAGTTGGCGCGGTCGCCGTACTGGAACTCCGCGTGAATGGAGCCGAAGTCGTCATCCGCCAGGAAGGTGCCGTACCGATAGCCGCGTGCGATCATCACCCCGCCGGTCACCTCCGCGTCAGGGAGCAGTTCGGCCGCGATGCTCTCCGTCTGGTCATGGCTGAGTGGTGTGGCGCCGCGTCCGCCGTACCAGGAACCGGCGCTCAGGCCGACCGTGCCCAGCAGCACCGCGCCGAGCAGTAGCACCGCGACGCCCCGCAGCCGAGGACCCACCGACCCACCCCCTGTGAAAGTGCGGCACAGCGTCGCCACCCGATCTGCCCCCGGTGCTCGGCGATCCGGCCGTGCACCGGTCGAGGGCGACCGCGCCACGCTGGTGGCCGCTCAGTCTAGGGAGAACTCGCTACCCCCGATGACCCGAATCACGTCGGGCGGCAGCAGCCGCACGCGTACCCCGTCGCGCGCGTTCGCCTGGCCTTTCGGGGACCTGCCGGAGGCGGGCGGTCCGTCACGGGTCGCGGCGCGCGAAGACGATCCCGCCGAGCCGACTCTCGGGCGAGACGACTGTCGTCTGCGCCTCGACCGTGAAGCCGCCGTCGTGCAGCCAGGCCGCCACCTGGGCTGGCTGACGGCGGTGCACGTGGACGTTCATCGGGTGGCCGCCGTACCCCTGCGTCTTGAGGGTGGTCTCGTCGCCCACGTGGAAGCCGAGCAGCAGCGGGCCGCCGGGACGCAGCGCCCGCCGGAAGTGCGCCAGGACCGCGCCGATCTGGTCCTCGGGGATGTGGATCAGCGAATACCAGGCCAGCAGGCCGGCGACCGAGCCCTCGGCCAGCGGGAGGTCGGTCATGGAGCCCACCTCGAACCGCAGGCCGGGATGATCGCGCCGGGCCACGTCGATCATCGCGGGTGAGAGGTCGATGCCGAAGGCGTCGATGCCGAGCCCGTGCAGGTGCGCGGTGATGCGCCCCGATCCGCAGCCGACGTCCGCGACCGCTCCGTCACCGGCTGCCCGGACGAGGTCAGCGAACAGGGCGAAGGCCGCCCGTTCGTAGGGCGCTTCGGCCAGGAGACCGCGCAGCAGGTACGCGTAACTGTCGGCGACCGTGTCGTAGGAGGTGCGGGTGTCCGCCAGCCAGCCGTCCTCGCTCATGACGGCCACGCTAGACCGACGGCCACGCTAGACCGACGACCGGTGGCGCGGCGTCCGGTCCGACCCGGGCCCGCGCCGATGAGTTCGTGTCTCCGACGACGTCCATCCTGGAGAGACCATCCGCCGGACATCCTGGAGCCGATGCCATGACGTACGCCCCCGTGACAGTCAGCCTGCCCATCGCCGATCGCGCGACCGCACACCGCTTCTACTCCGACGGCCTCGGCCTGGAGGCGGTGGGGGAGTTGGCCGACGACGGTCTGCCGGAGCCGTTGCAGTTCGTGGTCAACGACGGGTTGCGGCTGATGCTCATCCCGACCGGCGGCTTCGGCTGGGTGATCGGCCCGCACGAGGTCGCCACGCGGGGTCAGAGTGAGTGCGTGCTCAGCCTCGACGTCGCCTCTCCCGCTGACGCGGACGCGATCGTCGAGCGGGCCCGCGCCGCCGGCGCCGAGGTGGTCACCGAGCCAACAGCACAGCCCTGGGGGTACGCGGGGGCGTTCGCCGACCCGGACGGTCACCTGTGGATGGTGTCCGCTGAGTAGCGGCCAGACCCGGCAGGACTGTCGGTGGTGCCGGATACGGTCCGGTCGTGACAGTGACCACCGATGCCACCGGCATGTTGCCCACCGCCGCCGACGAGGCCCGACTGTGGGCGCTCATCGAGTCGGCGTGGGCCGGGCTCGACGCGGAGGCGCTGGCGCTGCGCCGGGCCCTCGTCGAGCGTGATCCCGACAGCGACGATGACGATGCGCGGTTCTACGCGATCGACGACTGGCTGGCCCCGTTCATCGCCCGCCTCGGCGCCCTCAGCGACGAGTTGTCCGCGCAGGAGTTGACCGACCTCGACCGGGTGGTGGAGCGCAAGCTCTACGACATCGACCGGGAGGACATCCACGAGGTGACCGACGGCTCGGACGACGGCTTCCTCTACTGCCGGGGCTTCATCGTCGCCCTCGGCCGGGCCTACTACGAGGCCGTCCGCGCCAACCCTGCTCTCGCTCTGGAGGACGCCGACTGCGAGGACATGTGCTATTTCTTCGCCCACCTGCACAACGACCGGTTCGGTGGTTGGCCGCAGACCGGCTCCGGCATCTCCCGGGAGTCGTTTGGCAACCCCACCGGCTGGTCGACCTGACGGCTCGACGGCCGTCAAGACGCGAGGGCTGCCGGGGCGGCGCGGGTGCCACCCCGGGCGCCCGCGTCAGGAGTAGATCGTCTTGGCGTACTCCGGGCCGTAGTGTCGTTCCAGCTCTTCCAGGCTCTCCACGGGTGCCTCGACCTCTTTGATGAGGCGCGCCCGGGCCGGCAACACGTCGGGCTGCCAGGTCTCCGGCTGCCACAGCGACGACCGCAGGAACGCCTTCGCGCAGTGGTAGAAGATCTGCTCGACCTCCACCACCACCGCGAGCACCGGCCGGTGCCCCTTGACCACCATGTCGTCGAACCAGGGTGCGTCCCGCACCAGTCGGGCCCGACCGTTGATCCGCAGCGTGTCGGTCCGCCCGGGGATCATGAAGATCAGCCCGACGTGCGGGTTGTCCAGGATGTTGCGGTAGCCGTCCGCGCGCTTGTTGCCCGGCCGCTCCGGCAGCGCGATGGTGGTGTCGTCCAACACCAGCGCGAAGCCGGCCGGGTCGCCCTTGGGCGACACATCGCAACTGCCGTCCGCGCCGGCCGTGGCGATCAGGCAGAACGGCGCGGCGGCGAGCCACTGCCGGTCCCGTTCGTGCAGGCGGACGCGATCCTTGTTGGCGGCCCGGGGGTGCGGCTCCCCGAGCAGCTCGCGTAACTCCTCGTGCGACGTGATCTCCACCGTCACGTGATCCTCCCCCAACCGTTTACCTGGGTGACGGACGCCACCATCGCCAAGCCTAGGCCGCGTGACCAGCGCGAGGTTTGTCCCCGCTCGCGCGGGGTAGGGCCTCACCCGACGCGCCCGCCGCACGCACCGTCCGCAGCACGCCGACCAGTGGAGGCCGGGATATGGAGAGCCGACTCAAGGTGCTGGGTCACCCAGTCCATCCGATGCTGGTCATGTTCCCGGTCGCGCTGCTGGTCACCGCAGTGCTCTTCGACGTGATCGACGCGGTCGGTGGGCCCGACTTCCTCGGCGAGGTCGCGTACTGGAACATCACCGTCGGCCTGATCGGCGGCCTGCTCGCCGCGGCGGCCGGCTCGTTCGATCTGCTGGCGATTCCGACGGGCACCCGCGCCAAGCGGGTGGGCGTGCTGCACGCCGGGGCCAACCTCGCGGTGATCCTGCTCTTCGCGGCCGTCTGGGCGGTCCGGCTCAACGCCGATTCCCGGGCGGCCGGTGGCGCGCTGATCGCCATCGAGGTGGTCGCTGTGGCGATCCTCGGGTGCAGCGCCTGGCTCGGCGGGGAGCTGGTCGACCGGCTCGGTGTGGGCGTCGACCGTGACGCGAATCTGGACGCGCCCAGCTCACTGCGGCCTTCCACGACCTCCCATCGGATCGGTGAGGGGCGATGAGTGAGCAGCCCGGCGGCTTCAGCCGGGGATGGCGGAGCCGGCAGCAGGGCTGGGACCCGATGGGTGAGCTGCAGTCGCTGCGCGCCGAGCTGAGCCGGCTGGTCGGCGGTCGGGCCGGGGCGTCCGACGTCGAGCTGACCGAGACCTCCGACGGCTGGGAGGTCGTCGTCCGGTTGCCCGGGGTGGCGCCGGAGGAGGTGGCGGTCGAGCTGGACGACCGGGAGTTGTGCGTGCGAGCCCGCTCCGAGGCGGAGGTCAACGCCGACCAGGGCATCCCGGGCGGTTTCGAGACGCGCGGCTTCGAGTACCGCGTGGACCTGCCGTCCCGGGTCGACCCGGACGGCATCGACGCGGTGATGGACCACGGCCTGCTGCGGGTCCGCCTGCCGCGGGCGGCCCGGCCCACGCCGCGCACCATCACCGTCGGCCGCACCGGGCCGCGCTCCACCGTCCTGTCCGGTGGTACGCCGATGCCGGGCGATCCCGCCGCGGACCGGGAGCTGCACCACCCGGACACCGTCGGCGAGATCGACCGGCCGTAGCGGTCAGCGTGGTCACCCCGTCCCTGCTCGGCCTGACGGCGGGGCTGGTCCCCGACGTGCGGCGGATCGCGGTGCTGCGGGCCAACGCGCTCGGCGACTTCATCTTCGCCCTGCCGGCGTTGGACGCGCTGCGCGCCGCGTACCCCTCGGCGGAGATCGTGCTGCTCGGCGCGCCGTGGCACGCGAAGCTCTGGTGTGACCGGCCCGGCCCGGTGGACCGGGTGCTGGTGGTGCCGCCGGCGCGCGGGATCCGCGACGCGGAGGCGGGTGAGCCGGCGTCGACGGTCGACGAGTTCGTGGCGGCGGCCCGTGGTGAGGGCTTCGACCTGGCGGTGCAGATCCACGGGGGTGGCGCCAACTCCAATCCGCTGATGAGCCGCCTCGGAGCCCGGGTCACCGTCGGGCTGCGCGCCGAGGACGCCCCGCCGCTGGACCGGTGGGTCCGCTACGTCTACTACCAGCACGAGGTGATCCGCTACCTGGAGGTGGTGGCCCTGGTGGGCGCGGAGGCGACCACAATCGTGCCGGCGCTGACGGTCACCGACGCCGACCGGGCCGAGGCGGCCCGGGTGCTCGGCCCGGCGGACCGCCCCCGGGTGGCGCTGCACCCCGGCGCCACCGACACCCGTCGCCGCTGGCCAGCCGAGCGCTTCGCCGAGGTGGCCGGTGAGCTGCACCGCGACGGCTACGAGGTGCTGGTCACCGGCACGCCCTCCGAGCGGGAGGTGGTGGACCGGGTGGTCGCGGCGGCGGGGGTGCCGGTCCGGCCGCAGGTTGGCACGTTGAGCCTCGGCGGGCTGGCCGGCTGCTATGCCGGTTGCGCGCTGGTCGTCTCCAACGACACCGGCCCGCTGCACCTGGCCGCCTCGGTGGGCGCCCCCACGGTGGGGATCTTCTGGGTCGGCAACCTGATCAACACAGCGAACCCGTTGCGCGGGCGGCACCGGCCGATCTGCTCCTGGACGGTGCACTGCCCGGTCTGCGGTGTGGACTGCACGCCGGGCATCTACCCGCACCGGCCCGGCGACGGCGAGTGCCCGCACCGGGACTCGTTCGTCATCGACGTGCCGGTGGCCGAGGTGCTGGAAGCGGCCCGCGAGCTGCTCACGCCGTAGTCACGCCGGCTGCGGGGTGTCCTCGTCGGCGAGGACGACCTCCCACGCCTCCACGTCCCGCTCGGTGACCGTGGTGGGGGACTCCAGGTGGTACGCGCCGCTGGGCAGGACACCCGCGCCGCCGTGCCGGGCCAGCACCGCGAGTTGGGCGGCCACGTCCTCGCCCTGGTGGTTCTCCTGCACCCGTCGCCAGAAGTCGAAGCCACCGGAGTCGACGAGTTTGGCCCGGTCGTAGAGCACGCACCCGCCGACCCAGGAGACCTTGTACGCCCGCCACGCGCCGGGCGGCAGCGCCAGCTGGGCGGTGATGTGCAGCAGGTTCGCCGCCGAGTGGATCCGCGCCCGGTTCCACTGCTCGGTGCCCGGCCGGATCCGCTCCGGCGTCGGTGCGCCGGTCCACTCCTCGTAGTGCCCGTGCGTGTCCGGCCGCACGTCGTCGGTGTACGACAGCCCGTGCACCCCGTTGCCGACGAACCCGCAGCCCAACTCCTCGATGGCGGTGACGAGCCGGTGCAGCGCCCCCGGCTCCAGCCAGACGTCGTCGTCGATGCTGAGCACGTACCTGGCGGCCGACGCGGCGAGCAGGTACGCGCGGTGTTCGGCCAGCCCACGCCGGGGCAGGCGGCGGGTCAGCAGCACCGGGTGACCCCCGTGCCGCAGCGCCCGGACCATGGTGGCCGCCGCGGGGTGGGCGTACGCCGGTTCCCCGTCGGACTGGTCGCTGACCACCACACCGAAGCCGGGTACGCCGTTCTGGGCGGCGAGCCCGGCCAGCGTGACCGCCAGCTCGGCGGGCCGGTTACGCGTCGGGATCAGCACGTCGACCAGCCGTTCGGTACGGAACGACGCCGAGGTGCCGAGGTCGAGGGGCCGGTTCACGACGGTTGGGTGCGGGTGCTCAGCGACGGGTCGGGCTCCCGGTCGGTGTCGTGCGGCGACGCATCCTGGCTGTGTGACCGGATCCGCTCGATGATCGCCGAGGTGGACCGATCCGGCACGTACCCCAGGGTGCGTACCTGGCCGCCGAGCCGGCGTACCAGCGGGGCCTCCGGCACCAGCTCCGGCGGGTAGTCCCCACCCTTGACGTACACGTCCGGCCGGACCGCCTCGATCAGCGCGGCGGGCGAGTCCTCCTCGAAGACCACCACGTGGTCCACGCAGGACAGCGCGGCGAGCAGGGCGCCCCGGTCCTCGACCGGGTTGACCGGCCGGTCCGGCCCCTTCAGCCGGCGTACGCTGCCGTCCGAGTTGACCGCAACGATGAGCAGGTCGCCGAGGGCGCGGGCCTGTTCCAGGTAGCGCACGTGGCCTCGGTGCAGCACGTCGAAGCAGCCGTTGGTGAACACCACCGACCGTCCCGCGTCGCGATGCCCGGCGACGATCGCGTCCAGTTCGTCGGTGCCGACCACAGCCGGATGCCCGCTGGTCTCCGGTGGCATGTCGAGGGCGGCGAGCAGGTCGTCGCGCAGGCACACGCAGGTGCCGGTGTCGGACACGGTGATGGTGGCCGCGAGCTGGGCGAGTTGGGCGGCGGTGGGCAGCGGCGCGTCGGCGGCCAGGGCCAGCGTCATCGCCGCCAGGTACGCGTCGCCGGCCCCCACGGCGTGGCTCGCCGGGACCGGGGTGCTGTGGCTGCGCCGCCGCTCGCCATCGGCGCCGCCCACCACCGCGCCCTCGGTGTCCAGGGTCACCGCGACCACGTCGGCGCCGGTGTGCGCACGCAGCTCGGCCAGGCGCGACTCGGCCAGCACGGCCCGGTCCACGCCCGCACCGGCCTCGGTGTTCACTGTGACACCGGTGCCGGTGACGCTGAGTCCGTCGCCGGTGAGCGCCACCCGACCCTCGCTGGCGGTGGGTTCGCCCACCGGCCCGGGCCGGTCGCCGTTGGCGTCCGCACCGACCACCGCGACGCCGTCCGCGCGGGTCCCACCCGGCGCGGCGCCGACGGTCAGCTCTGACGGCCCGTCGGCCGGGTCACTGCCGGGGTGTTCCAGGTGCAGGTCGGTGCCGTTCGTCGGGCGAGACGCGCCGCCGGCACGGGCCAGCAGCCTCGTCGCCTCCGCGAAGCTGGGGGTGACCACGGTCGGAGCGAGGCCCCGCCAGTCGGCGAGGTCATGGGCGTCCAGCGCGACCGTGGCGTACCGCTCCCGCTGCTCGACCAGCCAGGCGCGGACCGGCGCGGGCAGGGCACCCAGGCCGTAGTCGCAGACCACCAGGGTCGGTGCCTCCCCGCCGGCGGCGGCCCGCAGCTCCTCGGTGGCGCAGTCCAGCGCCGTGAGCAGCCGGGACACCCCGTCCGGGTCGAGGGCGTCGTCCGGGTCGCCGGAGTCCTCCCGGAGCAGGATCTGGTTGCCGGCGAGCATCCGCCGCTTCACCGGGGTGGGCCGGCCGGGTTGGCTGACCGTGCGGTCCCAGACGCCGGCGCGGTCCAGACAGTCGTGCAGTTCGTCGCCTGCCACGTCGGCGCCGACCGGGGCCACCAGGACCGCCCGTCCGCCGAGGGTGGCGACGTTGACCGCGGTGTTCGCCGCCCCGCCGGCAGCGGAGATCCGCCGGCGCAGGGTGAGGACCGGGGCGGGCGCCTCCCGGCAGAGCCGGTCGGAGTCGGCGAACCGCCACTCGTCGAGCATGGCGTCACCGACGATCAGGACCGGGCGCCCGAGCCAGCTCTCCACGACGGTGGCGAGCCGGCGCTGTTCCGCTGCTGCTCCTGCCATGCCTCCCCGGGTCCCCAACACCCCCCGCGACAAACCTGCGGCCCTGCGGCCTGCGCAACGGCCTGACCCCGTTGATCAAGAGGTTTGCGTCACGACACGCGCCTGATCTGACGCGAACCTCTTGATCAGCAAGAAGGGTTTGCTGGTCGGGGGCATGTTCTGCTGCTCGCGGGAAAGAAGGCGGGATGACCGAAGCCTCCGCCGCGCCGGTGTTGAATCGTCGGCAGATCCGGCTGCTCATGCTCGGCCTGATGACCGGCATGCTGCTGGCCGCACTCGATCAGACCATCGTCGGTACGGCCCTGCCGACCATCGTCGGTGAGTTGGGCGGGATCAACCACTACTCGTGGGTGGTCACCGCGTACCTGCTCGCCTCGACGGCGTCGACTCCGCTGTACGGCAAGATGGCCGACCTGTACGGCCGCCGTCCGGTGTTCCTCTTCTCGATCGGCACGTTCCTGGTCGGGTCGTTGCTGGCGGGGTTGTCGCAGAACATGACCCAGCTGATCGTCACCCGGGGCATCCAGGGCCTCGGCGCGGGTGGTCTGCTGACGTTGGCGTTCACCATCATCTCGGACGTCGTGTCACCCCGGGAGCGTGGCCGCTACCAGGGATTGTTCGGCGCTGTCTTCGGCATCTCGTCGGTGGCCGGCCCGCTGGTCGGCGGTTACTTCGCGGAGACCGACTGGCGGTGGATCTTCTACATCAACGTGCCGCTGGCGATCCTGGCCATCGTGGTCTGCTACCACGTGATGCGGCTGATCCCGTTCGAGCGCCGGAACCACGCGATCGACTGGCTGGGCGCGGCTCTGCTGGTCGCCGGGGTGAGCTGCCTGCTGCTCGCGTTGAGTTGGGGCGGCACCGAGTACCCGTGGGGCTCCGGGGTGATCATCGGTCTGCTGGTGGCGGGCGCGGTGCTCGCCGTGCTCTTCGTGCTCCAGGAAGCCCGGGTCGCCGAGCCGATCCTGCCGCTGCGGCTGTTCCGCAGCGCCACGTTCGCCCTCGCCAACTCGGCTGGCTTCGTGCTCGGTCTGGTGATGTTCGGGTCGATCATCTTCATCCCGCTGTACCTGCAGATCGTCAAGGGCGCCTCACCGACCCGCAGCGGTCTGCTGATGCTGCCGATGATGGCCGGCATCATCGTCACGTCGATCCTCACCGGGAGGGCGATGAGCCGGATCGGCCGGTACAAGTGGTTCCCGGTCGCCGGATCGGCGACCCTCGTGCTGGGCATGTTGCTGTTCACCCGGCTGCACGTGGACACCTCGCTCTGGGTGGCGTTCGGCTTCATGGTGGTGATCGGTGTCGGCCTGGGGCTGTGCATGCAGTCGCTGGTCCTGGCGGTGCAGAACGCGGTCTCCGTCCGCGACCTGGGCGCTGGTACGTCCTCGGCAACGTTCTTCCGATCCTTGGGTGGTTCGTTCGGCGTGGCGATTCTCGGCACGCTGCTCTCCTCGCGGCTCAACACGCAGTTGGCCGACCGGCTGCCGGGGGCGATCGCCCAGCTTCCGCCGGAACAGCAGGCGGCGGTCGCGGCGAGCGGCGGCACGAACATCTCGATCAACGACCCGGGGACGATCATGGCGCTGCCCGGTGCGGTGCGGTCCGCCATCCAGGAGTCGTTCGTCGACTCGCTGCACCTGGTCTTCCTGACCGCGGGTCTGGTCGCCATCGTGGCGGTGCTGGTCACCGTGGTGATGCCCAACAGCACCCTGCGGGGTGCGGGTCCCGAGGGTGCCACCGGTGGTGCCGACCCGCTGGGCGGTAAGGCTGCGGCACCGGGCGGCAAGCCGCTCACCCGCGAGTCGAAGGAGGAGGCGGCCGCCGACATGGAGGCCAAGTCGCAGACGATGATCTGACCCGTCGGCCGCCCTGGCCCAGGTCGGGGCGGCCGACGGTGGCGGGCCTCAGGCGGGACGGCGGTAGGCGCCGTACCACCAGATCCTGGCCAGCTCCCGGGCTGCCGCCGCGTCCGCCTCGCGCTCGGCCGGGGCCGTGGCGACGTGGTGGGCGAGGAACCGGTCGCCGCCGAGCACGATCAGCTGGCTCGCCGCCGCCGTGTCCAGGCTCGCGGGGATACGCCCGGCCCGCTGCTCGGCCACGAGGACCGCGGCGGTACGTGCCACGAACTGCCCCAGCCCGGCCGCCCAGTACTCCCGGACCACCTCGTCGTACGCGGCGACCTCGCTGATGGCGGCGAGCACCGGGGCGTACGTCCGGTAGATCCGGATCACGTCGGCGAAGACCTCGGTGAGTGATTCGAGTTGGTCACCGGGCCCGGACGGGTCCCACTCGCGGATCCGGTCGAAGGAGGTCTCGCGCATGGTGCCCGCGAGGCGCATGAGCAGCTCGCTCTTGTCCCGGAAGTGGGTGTAGAACGTCGACCGTGCCACCCCCGCCTCGGCGGCGATCCGCTGGACGCCGAGGTCGGTGAAGCGGACCCCCTGCTGGAGCAGCCGCTCGGTGGCGGCCAGCACCCGTGCTTCGACGGCGGCCCGACCGTCGGGGTTGCGCGGGCGGCGTCGGGTGATCGAGGGCATGGTCGGAATCCTAGGTGGCTGGGTGCGGGATCGGCGACGTACGCTGAATTGCCGGACACAGTGTCCGACATAGTGACCACGAGGTGCCTGACCTCGGCCTCCGACCCACCACGAGGAGCAACGCACGTGAAGTACCGACTGCTGGGGAACACCGGCGTGTACGTCTCCGAGATCTCCCTCGGCACGATGACCTTCGGCGGGAGCGGCCACCCGCTCTGGGGCGGCCTGGGCGCGCTGCCGCTGCCCGACGCCCAGCGGCTGGTGGACACCGCGCTGGACGCGGGCGTCAACTTCGTCGACACCGCGGACATGTACAGCGATGGCGAGAGCGAGGAGCTGCTCGGCCAGGCGCTCGGCAAGCGGCGACGCGACGTGGTGCTCGCGACCAAGGTGCACGCCCGGACGGGCCCCGGCCCGAACGACGTCGGCACCTCGCGGTTGCACATCATGCAGGCGCTGGAGGACAGCCTGCGCCGGCTGGGCACCGATCACATCGACCTTTACCAGATCCACAACTTCGACCAGGTCACCCCGATGGAGGAGATGCTGCGCGCGCTGGACGACGCGGTGCAGCAGGGCAAGGTCCGCTACATCGGTTGCGCGAACTTCGCGGCCTGGCAGATCTCCAAGGCGCTGGGCATCTCCGCCCGGGAGAAGTTGGCCGGCTTCGTCTCGGTGCAGTCCTACTACTCACTGCTGGGCCGGGACGTGGAGCGCGACGTGGTGCCGATGGCGCTCGACGAGGGTGTCGGATTGACCGTGTGGAGCCCGCTGGCCGGCGGCTTCCTCTCCGGCAAGATCGGCCGGGACAACGCGGTCGCCGACAGCGGCTCGCGCAGCGCGCAGCCCGGGTACGCCAGCTTCACGCCGTTCGACGCCGAGCACGCCTTCGGAGTGGTCGACGTGCTCAAGGGCGTCGCCGACCGGCACGGGGTCAGCCCGGCCCGGGTGGCGGTCGCCTGGCTGCTCTCCCGGCCGGCCGTGACCAGCGTGATCGTCGGTGCCCGCAAGCAGGAGCAGTTGGTGGACAACATCGCCGCCACGGACCTCACGCTGACCGCGCGGGATCTCACCGAACTCGACGAGATCACCACGCTGCCCGTCGCGTACCCGAACTGGATCCAGGAGGCGTTCGCCGGCGTCCGCTACCCGCAGTAGGCCCGGCGCTCACCCGCCGGGCCGGGCGCGGCCTACTTGAGGATCAGCCGGTTGGTCTGCTCGAAGACGTCCAGGTCGGCCAGGGTTTCGTTGACCGAGGCGGAGAGTGGGGCGGGGAACCGGTCGCGGGGGAAGAAGCCCGCGTCGGTGGTCTCGTCGGTGGTCCGGGCCAACTGCCCGTCCCACTCCTCGACCTTGAAGGCGGTCGTGAAGACCTGGTACGTGTGCCCGTACATGTTGGTGCTGGTCCGGTCCGGGCCGGTGTAGAGGGCGAACGCGCAGACCCGCAGCGCCCGCAGCCCGGTCTCCTCGCGGACCTCCCGCACGGCGCAGTCGGCGATCGACTCGCCCAACTCCATCGCCCCGGCGGGCATGGCCCACTGGCCGTTGTCCGAGCGTTGGATCAGCAGGATGCGCTTGGCGTTGTCGCTGACCACGGCCCGGGCGCCGACGAACATCAGCGTCCGGTCCCCGGCGAGCGCGCGTAGCTGCCCCACGTACGAATCGGCCCAGGAAATGCTCACCTGCGACAATTTACGGGGGTTCCCAACGTGTGACCGGCGACACTAACTTGTTACCCATGCGTAGCACGATGATGGACGCCCCTCTGCAGGTCTCCCGGATTCTTGACCACGGCGCAGGAGTGCACGGCGCGGCGGAGGTGGTCACCTGGACCGGCGGCGAACCCCGTCGGATGACGTACGCCGAGGTGGGCCGTGCGGCCGCCCAGCTGGCACATGCGCTGCGCGACGAGTGCGGGGTGACCGGCGACGAGCGGGTCGCCACCTTCATGTGGAACAACAACGAGCACCTGGTGGCCTACTTCGCGGTGCCGAGCATGGGCGCGGTGCTGCACACCCTCAACATCCGGCTCTTTCCCGACCAGGTCGTCTACATCGCCAACCACGCCGAGGACCGGGTGGTGCTGGTCGACAGCACGCTCATCCCGCTGCTGGCCCGGGTGATCGGCGAGCTGGTCACCGTGCGACACGTGGTGGTGGTCGGCGGCGGTGACCCGGCGCCGCTGGTGGCGGCGGCCGGGGACCGGATCGCCGTGCACCACTGGGACGCGCTGCTCGCCGACCGGCCCGAGGTGTACGACTGGCCGGAGGTGGACGAGCGTGACGCCGCCGCGCTCTGCTACACCTCGGGCACCACGGGCAACCCCAAGGGCGTCGCCTACTCGCACCGCTCGATCTACCTGCACTCGTTGCAGGTCTGCATGCCGGAGGGTTTCGGTCTCGGGCCGACCGACCGGGAGCTGGCCATCGTGCCGATGTTCCACGCCATGTCGTGGGGCCTGCCGTACGCGGCGTTCCTGTCCGGCGCGTCGCTGATCATGCCGGACCGGTTCCTCCAGGCCGCGCCGATCGCCGAGATGATCGCGGCCGAGCGACCGACCCTGGCCGGCGCGGTGCCGACCATCTGGACCGACCTGCTGGCCCACCTCGACACCCACGACGTGGACACCTCGTCGCTCACCGAGGTGATCGTGGGTGGGTCGGCCTGCCCGCCCGCCCTGATGCACGCGTTCGACGAGCGGCACGGGATCGACGTGATCCATGCCTGGGGGATGACGGAGATGTCCCCGCTGGGCTCGGTCTCCCGCCCGCCGGCCGGTGCGACGGGTGAGCTGGCGTGGCGCTACCGCTACACGCAGGGCCGGGTGCCGGCCGGGGTGCAGGCGCGCATCGTCGGCCCGGCGGGCGAGCCGCTGCCCGCCGACGGCACGTCCGTGGGCGAGTTGGAGGTCCGTGGGCCGTGGGTGACCGGCCGGTATGTCGGTGACGACGCGCCCGACGAGGAGAAGTTCCGCGACGGCTGGCTGCGCACCGGTGACGTGGGCACGCTCTCCCCGGACGGGTACCTGACGTTGTCCGACCGCGCCAAGGACGTGATCAAGTCCGGTGGTGAGTGGATTTCGTCGGTGGAGCTGGAAAATGCGCTGATGGCCCACCCGGCGGTGCTGGAGGCCTGCGTGGTGGGGGTGCCCGACGAGCGGTGGGGCGAGCGGCCGTTGGCGACCGTCGTGGTCCGGGAGGGCGCCACGGTGACCGCCGAGGAGCTGCACGACTTCCTGGCCGGCTCGGTGGCGCGCTGGCAGCTGCCCGAGCGGTGGGCGTTCATCGACACCGTGCCGAAGACCAGCGTGGGCAAGTTCGACAAGAAGGTCGTCCGATCGCGGTACGCCGGAGGCGAGCTGACTGTCCGAGAGCTGACAGCCCCGTAACGTTTTGGCGGGCACCGTCGCCTGTTGGGATGAGGAGTTCTCCTGATCATTCCTCCCCAGGGGGCGGCCCCGGCGTTCGCACCGCGCCGGGGCCGCCCTTTCCATGCGGGTAACCCGCACCGCCATTGTTGCGAAAATTGTTCGGCTCTGTCCTGATGACGGGGAAATCGGTGGCCGACGACCCGATCAGACGTCGCTGGTGGTGATCTGCACCTTGCCCACCACCGAGTCCTCCACCGCCTGGTGCGCGGCGGCCGCGTCGGCCAGCGGGTAGGAATGCAGCGGCAGGCCGGCGTCCGCGCCCACCCGGATGCCACCCTGGTTGGCCGCCGCCGCCACGTCGACCACGCCCTGTGCCTTGGCCGCCTTCGGCTCGGTGTAGACCAGCACGAACTGCCAGCGACTGTTCAGCGCGAACAGCGGACGGACCGGCACCGTCATCTCGGCGCCACCGTCGTCGGCGTACACGCAGACCGAGCCGCCCTGCCGCAGCACCTGCGCGTCCGTCGCCGCGTTGCGGGCAGGGGAGACCTCGACGATCGTGTGGACCCCGTCGGGCGCGATCTTGCGGACCTCCTGGACCACGTCCTGCTCCCGATAGTTGATCACGAAGGAGGCGCCGGCCGCCGCCGCGAGCTGGGCCTTTTCCGGGCTGCTCACCGTGGCGATCACCGTGGCGTCGGCCCACCGGGCCAACTGGATCGCCGCGTTGCCGACCGCGCCCGCCCCGCCCTGCACCAGCACGGTGTGGTCGGCCAGCGCACCGGCGCGCAACGCGTCCGGCATCAGCTCGCCGGCCGTCAGGCAGCGGTGCGCGGTCAGGAACGGAATGCCCAGGCTCGCCCCCACCTCGAACGAGGCGTCACCGAGGCGGACCGCCTGCCGCACCGGGACCAGCGTGTACTCGGCGGCGGTGCCCCACGGCCGCTGCCAGGCCGCCTCCCAGATCCAAACCCGCTCGCCGATCAGCTCAGCGTCGACTCCCGTGCCGACCGCCTCCACCACCCCCGCGCCGTCCTGCCCGGGGATCTGCCACTTCTTCGGTGCAGAGGACCGCCGGGACTTCCAGTCCGTCGGGTTCACCCCCGACACCGCCATCCGGACCAGGACCTCGCCCGCCTCCGGCTCCGGCACCGGCCGGTCGACCAACTGGAGCACCGAGGGGTCGCCGGTGCGCTCGTACACGATGGCCTTCATCCGTCGACTCCTCAGCTGTCCGGCGCGCGGCACCCGGGTCGAGCACCGCCGCCTGCGGTACCCCGCACAGTCCCCGTCATGCCGACCGACCCGGCCCGCGAAGACAACCGGGCACACGGTGGCACGGACCGGACGACCGTGACGCCGCGCACGTCAGCCCGGCAGCCCGGCCACCAGCTCCGGGGTCAGCTCACCGACCGAGCCCAAGGTCACCGCCGCCAGCCCGGCCGCGTCCGGATCCAGGGGGTACGAGCCGTGCGGCACCGCCACCACCCGCATCCCCGCCGCCGCGGCCGACCGGACCCCGTTGGACGAGTCCTCCACCGCCGCACAGCGGGTCGCGTCGACGCCGAGGCGCTGTGCGACGGCCAGGTACACGTCCGGTGCCGGCTTGCCCCGCTCGGTCTCCTCGGTGGAGAGAGTGGCGACGAACGCGTCGGTCAGGCCGGTGGCCTCCAACGCCGCCGCGATCAGCCGGGTCGGTGACGAGCTCGCCAACCCCAGCGGCCACCGCGCGGCCAGCCGGCGCACCACCTCGTCGGCGCCGTCGATCAGCGGTACGTGCTCCCGGTAGCGCCGGGCCATCTCCCGCACCACCTCGTCGGCGACCTGCTCGGCGGTGCGCTCCACGCCCAACTCGCCACTGAGATAGTCGGCCCACTCGCCGGTGCTCATGCCCATCAGCCGGCGCTGGGTGTCCGGCTGCCAGGCGCCGCCGTGCTCCGCCACGTACGCCCGCCGAACCTCCTCCCACACCGGTTCAGAATCCACGATCACGCCGTCCAGGTCGAAGACCACCGCATCCACCACGGGCCCATCCTGCCCGACCAACGGGCTCAGGGTCAGGCGGGCAGCGCGGGCAGCCCGATCGGGCTGCCCGGCGGGATCAGCTCGTGACCGGACCGGGCGATCGGGTCCAGCAGCTCACGCAGCCGGTCCGTGCGATCCGCGCCGAGGGCCAGCCACGGGTGCTCGGCGGCCCGGTCGGTGGCGTCCTCGACCGCCTGGAAGCCGGCATGGCCGACGTCGGTGGCCTCGCCGTCCCCGGTCAGCCAGCCGCGCTGCGCCAGCCGCTCGCGGGCGGCGTGCCACTGCTCCTCCGTCCAGCCCCGGCCCAGCAGGTTCACCGGTGACATGTCCACCGCGACCTTCCAGGCCAGCGTCTCCACCGGGTCCAGGCCGGCGGCCACCAGCGCCGCAACGTGCCCGTCGCCGCGATGCTCGCGCAGCGTCGTCGCGGCCTGCCAGATTCGGGCCAGCGGGTACTCCCCGATCGGCAGCGCCGCGTTGGCCGCGCCGAGCACCCGACCGGCCGTCTGCGCCGCCTTGGCGGCCTCCTCCAGCAGGTCGGCGGTCTCCACCAGGTGCGCCTCGGGCAACTCGTAGGTCAGCTCGGCGAGCGCCTGCACGGCACCGGTCAGCCGTGCCCGCAGCGCCTCCTGTGGGGTGGCCAACCGCCAGACCGCCGGCAGGGCCCGGCTCACCATCGGTGGCGCGAAGGTGAAGAAGGCGGCGATCACCGGAGCCGCCTCGGTGGCGCCCAGCGGCGCGGACCGGCCCGCGAAGTAGCCCCGCCAGTAACCGCGCAGGCCGACCGCCTCGTATGCGGCACGGGCCCGGGGGTGGAAGTAGGTGACCGCGTGCACAGCCTCGAAGTGCGTCCACATCAGCCGGGCGGTCCGCCCAGACTCGTCCAGCGTCACGTGCACCTCCGCGTCCCCGTCCCCGGATGCTCACCCCGGGCGGCGAGCCGCCCGGGGTGACGCCGAACTTACTGCCGGTGGGTAACGGGCCGGAAGCCCCATGTGAACAACTCCATCGCGGCCGGACGACAACCGGGGCGAAGCGGACGGGTCACTGAGCGCCGAGCACGTCCACCACGAAGCGCAGCGGGCCGGTCGGACGGCCACCGGCGGCGGCCTCGTCGTTGCCGTACGCCAGCTCGCCCGGGATGTCGAGCTGCACCCGGCTGCCCACGGTCACGCCCACGAGGCCCTGGTCCCAGCCGGGAATGACCTGACCCACACCGATGGCGAAGGTGGCCGGCTGGCCGGCGTTCCAGGACGAGTCGAACTCCTTGCCGTCCTTGTAGAACACGCCCACGTAGTTGGTGGTGATGGTCTGGCCCTGCTTGACCGCCGGGCCGTTGCCCTTGATGACGGGGGTGACCGTGAGCTTGGTCAGCTCGCCCGTGCCCGCCTGCACCGCTGGCTTGGTGCCCAGCGCCGGGTCGGCGCCCTCGGGCAGCTGCGGGGCGGGAGGCGCGGCGGCCTCGTCCGGGGCCGGAGCGGAGGCGGACGGGGTGGCGCCGGCCTGGGTGGCGGGCTTGTCGTCCCGGTTCCGGTCGACCCAGACGAAACCGGCGATCAGCAGCGCCATCGCGGCCACGCCGGCGATCCCACCGATCCACGCGTTGCGGCGGCGCTTGGCCTCGGCGGCCTTCTGCGCCGCCAGCTGGGCGGCCAGACGCCGTCCTGCCTTGGTCGCCGGGCTCTGACCCTCCGACCGGTTCTGCTGCGTGCGCTCGCTCACGTCGTCGACTCCCTGCTGCAAAGGTGTGGCCGGCACCCGGTGCCGGGGGGAAAGCCGACGCACACGGTACCCGCCCTGCGGCCTCCCGTGCCCGTCCCGGACGTCTCGGATCGCCCAGGGACGCCGTCGCGGGACGTTATTCCGGCACCACCATGAAGTCGGTCACGAACGAAGTCACGCCCCCGTCGGCGGCGCGCCCGATCCAGGTTCCGTAGCAGCCATCGCCCCAACCCGTGGCGACGGTGACGACGTTGGCCCCGGTGGTCTCGTCCAGCACGGCGGTGATCAGGCCCGGGACCGGCGACGAGGGCAGTTCCGCCGGGATGAAGACCTCCTCGACCTGCTCCTCGTCCCAGGTTTCCAGGACGGCGAGCGCGGTGGGATCGGCGAGGGTGCCGGCGCCGGCGTCCACCCCGTACCCGAAGTAGTCGTCGGGGCCGAGGGCGGCGACGTCCTGGTCGCCCGCGACGGCCGGTTCCCAGCGGACCGTCGACGCCTCGGAGATCACCAGCTCCAGCGCCGCCACCCGCCGGTCCACCTCGGCGTCCTCCCGCAGCACAGCGGCCACCCAGGCTCGGGCGGGATGACGCCCCGGGGGCACGGTGACCGTGAAGGGCTCGGCCTCGGGGCAGACCAGCGGGTCGCACCCGACCACCTGGCCGGTCGGCAGCACGATGTCGCCCACCGGGTGAACCTCGATCAGGTACGCGCCGTGCTCGTCGGTGAAGCGGGCGCCGGGCGTCAACAACCGGTCCAGGTCAGGGGTGTACGGCATGAGGGCTCCTCCGGTTGCCAGCGGCCGGCGGAGCGTACCCGGCCGGCGGACACCCTTCGGCGCTGCCGTACCGGTCAGGCGGTCTTGCGGGATGCGGTCTTGCGGGCGGCCGTCTTCTTCGCCGGCTCCGCCTTCTTCGCGGGGGTCTTCTTGGCGGCGGTCTTCTTCGCCGGTTCGGCCGCCTTCTTCTCGGCCGTCTTCTTCGCTGCGGCCTTCTTCGCTGGTGCCTTGGTCGCCTTCTTCTCGGCGGCCTTCTGCGCCGAGCGGGCCGACGAGATGGGCGTCGGCTCGCCGCCGCCACCGCCACGGGCGGGTTGTTCGCCGCGCGCCGCGCGGGCCCGGTCCACCGATGCCTTCAGTGCGGCCATCAGGTCCACCGCGGCGGCCGGGGCCTCCTCGACCTCCTCCGGCTGGACGACCTCCCGACCCTCCACCTTCGCGTCGATGACCTCCTGCAACGCCGCCCGGTAGTCGTCGGTGAAGACGTCCGGCTCGAACTCGCCGGTCATCGAGTCGATCAGGGAGCTGGCCATCGCCAGCTCCGGCGGACGGACCTTGAGGTCCTCGTCGAGGAAACCGAAGTCGGGGGTACGGATCTCGTCCGGCCAGAGCATCGTGTTGAGCAGCAGCACGCCCTCGCGTACGCGCAGCGTGGCGAGCTGCTCCCGCTGGCGCAGCGCCACCTTGACGATTGCCACCCGCTCCGAGTCGACGAGCGCGTCGCGCAGCAGCACGTACGGCTTGGTGGCCGTGCCCTCCGGCTCCAGGAAGTACGCCTTGTTGTAGAGGATCGGGTCGACCTGCTCGGCCGGTACGAACTCCAGCACGTCGATCGCGCGTGAGCTGGTCAGTGGCAGGTCGGCGAAGTCCTCGTCGGTGAGGATCACCATCTCGCCACCGCCGATGTCGTAGCCCTTGGCGATGTCGTCGTAGGTGACCTCCTCGCCGCAGACCGAGCAGGTGCGCTTGTAGCGGATCCGGCCGCCGTCCTCGCGGTGCACCTGGTGGAACCGAATGTCCTTCTCCTCGGTCGCGGAGTAGAGCTTCACCCCGATCGAGACGAGCCCGAACGACACGGCTCCCTTCCAGATGGCACGCATCCTGCGCTCCCTTCCCCGGTATCGACCATGCTCGCATCCGAAAGAACCTGACGCGAGGTGTTCGGCCTGCTACTACAGTCGGGTCGTGCCTGGCGCGCCG
Source organism: Micromonospora sp. NPDC047527 (assembly GCF_040643015.1). Lineage (NCBI taxonomy): Bacteria > Bacillati > Actinomycetota > Actinomycetes > Micromonosporales > Micromonosporaceae > Micromonospora > Micromonospora sp. NPDC047527. The sequence goes on from NZ_JBEYTK010000002.1 coordinate 675,316, forward strand.
CTCAAGCCGATGCTCGCGATGACCGGGCCGCTCCCGGCGGGTGACGGCTGGGCGTACGAGTTCAAGTGGGACGGCGTCCGCGCGCTCGCCGACATCTCCGGAGGCGTTCAGCACCTGTACGCCCGCTCCGGCGTCGAGATCACCGCCGCGTACCCGGAGCTGGCCACTCTGCCCGAGCAGGTCGACAACGTGCTGCTCGACGGCGAGGTGGTGCTGTTGGGGGAGGGCGGGCAGCCCTCGTTCACCGCGCTCGCCGAGCGGATGCACGTACGGGACCGGAACAAGGCGGCCCGGTTGGCCGCGGTCATGCCGGTGACGTACATGATCTTCGACCTTCTCCGGTTGAACGGCGACGACCTGACCGGCTGGCCGTACGAGCGCCGCCGCGAGGCCCTGGAAGCGCTCGCGCTCGGTGGCGCCCGGTGGGCGGTGCCTCCGATGTTCGCCGACGGCCAGGCCACCTACGAGGCGGCCGGCGAGCACGGCCTGGAGGGCGTGATGGCCAAGCGGGTCGGCGCCGTCTACCGCCCCGGGGTGCGCTCACCGGACTGGGTGAAGGTCAAGCTGGAGGTGACCGGCGACTTCGTCATCGGCGGCTGGCGACCGGGCGCGCGTCGGATCGGCGGGCTGCTGGTCGGGGTGCCCGGTCCGGACGGCCGGCTGATCTACCGGGGGCGGGTCGGCGGCGGGATCGGCGCCGCCATCGAACGGCAGCTCCTCGCCGAGCTGGAGCCGCTGCGCGCCGGCGTGTCACCGTTCGCGCCGGGCGTGCCGCGCGAGGATGCCCGAGGTGCCATCTGGGTAACACCCAGCGTGGTGGTGGAGGTGAAGTACGGCCAGCGCACCCCCGACGGCCGGCTGCGCTTCCCCCGGGTGCTGCGGTTGCGCCCGGACAAGCCTCCCGAGGAGGTCGACGATGCCGGGTGAACGGCTACGGGTGGACGTCGAGGGCCGCCCACTGGAGTTGTCCAACCTGGACAAGGTGCTCTATCCGGCGGCCGGCTTCACCAAGGGCGAGGTGATCGACTACTACACCCGGATCTCCCCGGTGCTGCTGCCGCATCTGCGGGACCGGCCGGTCACCCGGATCCGCTTCCCCAACGGGGTGGACGACAAGTCGTTCTTCGAGAAGAACACGCCGGCCGCGACCCCGGACTGGGTGCGTGTGGAAAACCTGCCCGCGCCCGGCTCGACGAAGGGTCGCGAGACCATCGACTACGTGGTGGCCGACGACCTGCCCACCCTGGTCTGGCTGGCCAACCTGGCCGCGTTGGAGCTGCACACACCGCAGTGGAAGGTCGGCGAGCACCCGGACATGATGGTCGTCGACCTGGACCCGGGGCCGCCCGCAGGGCTCGCCGAGTGCTGCCCGGTGACGGTGCTGATGCGCGACCGGCTCGCCGACGACGGCATCGACTCGTACCCGAAGACGTCCGGCAAGAAGGGCATGCAGCTCTGTTGCCCGATCGCCGGCACACAATCCTCCGAACTGGTCTCCGACTACGCCAAGCGGATCGCCCAGGAGTTGGAGAAGGCGCACCCGAAGCTGATCGTGTCGAAGATGGCCAAGAACCTGCGCCCGGGGAAGGTCTTCATCGACTGGAGTCAGAACAACGCGGCGAAGACCACCGTGGCGCCGTACTCGCTGCGGGCGCAGTCGGTGCCGTCCGTGTCGACGCCGCTGACCTGGGACGAGGTCGAGGCCGGCGCTCGCGGCCGGAAGCCGGCCGTCCGCCAGTTCACCGCCGCCGAGGTCCTGACCCGGGTCGAGGAGTACGGCGACCTGCTCGGCCCACTGCTCGACGGCGGCCCGGAGTTGCCCCTCTGACGGTGGGTCTCTGGATGGCGCGGCGGGCTGTCCGTGACTGAGCGCGACAAGCGTCAGTGCCTCCGCCGGACCCCTCAACCCCTTTGCTCTGCTTACCTATACGCAACACCGCGTTGAGCTGCGGCTTCATGCGGGGCCTCCGAGGGCGGCGGCCGAACCCGTGCTCGCGGAGGGTGAGCGTTGCGTATAGGTAAGCAGAGCAAAGGGTCTGGGGTAGGGGTGATGGCCGCGCCGCGCATCAGCTTGTGGCGACGTGAACAGCGGGCGAAGCGGCGCGCAGCCGCCACCAGGCACCGCCGACCAGGGCCACGGTGATGACGACGGGAGCGACGAAAGTCGTTGAGTAGGGTGGTGCCGATGTCGTCATCGGGGAGCGTGGACATGCAGCCAGCCGTCACGGCCGACCTACCCGTCGACGTCGAGCGCCCCCTGCTCAGCTACCGCGACGAGGCGACCGGCGAACGCGTCGACCTGACCGCACACCAGGTCGGTGCCTGGGCGGCGCGCAGCGCCAGCCTGCTGCGGGACGGATGCGGGCTCGGCCCCGGCAGCCGCGTAGCGGTGCTGTTGCCGCCGCACTGGCGTACCGCCGCGGTGTTGTTGGGCGCGTGGGCCTGCGGCCTGGCGGTGTCGTTCCGGCCACGCGCCACGGCGGGCCTGCCGGTGCTCGAACCCGGCGGCGACCGGCCGTTCGACGCGGTCATCGTGACGCCGCAGCGGCAGGACGACTGGCTGGAGGACGTGCCGGACGCCCCGCACCGCTACCTCGTCGGCACGGGGCCGGGCCGGCTGGCCGACGTCCCGTTGGGCTGGTTGGACTGGTCCGCCGAGGTGCTTCGCCACCCCGAGGTCACGCCCGACCACACCGCCATCCATCCGTCGGACCCGGCCAGCGCGGACGGCACCACCTACGGGCAGTGGGGTGCGCTCGCCCAGGAGGTCGCCGGGATGCTGGGCCTGCGCGCCGGCGACCGGCTGCTGGTCGACGCCGCCGAGCACGAGCAGCCGCTGAAGTGGCTGCTCGCGCCGCTCTCCGCTGGCGCGTCCGTGGTGATCAGCGCCAACCTCGACCCAGCGAACCGGGACACAGTGGTCGCCGCCGAGCGGGCCACCCGGGTTCTGTAGGTCGCCGTCACCCTTCCGGTGGAGCCGCCGCGTTCCATCGGGTTTCACGTTTTCCCTGCTCCTACGCTTCGCCGAAAGCGCGCGCTGTCGCGTTTTCCACACGGGGCGAAGGGGACATGGTGTCGAGGCGTACACGTCGGACTGTGGTTTCGGCGGTGGCCGGCGGCCTCTTCGCCCTCGGGGTGATCGCGCCCGGCCCGGCCGGCGCGCCGCTGCCCCGCGCGGCTCAGGCCGATGGCGCTTCGGCCCCCGCTCCGAGGGAACCGCGCCCCCCGCAGCTCCCGGCCGACTTCCAGGGCACCGGCCGGTACGTCGTGCGCGACCTCGGCATCGACGTGCCGTTCACCTGGCAGGGCAGGGACGGCAACAGCCAGATGGTCGCCGGAGGTCCCGAGCATCCGATCTGGTTCACGAACCTGATCTACGAGAACACGCTCTACACGCTCACCTACAAGTGGCCGAACATCCCGCTGTTCCCGCCGCGCGCGTGCAGCAAGGTCCCGGGGTTCTTCAACCGGCAGATCTTCAACGACAGGCTGAAGACGTCTCGCTTCGTGGGGCCGGAGATCCTGCAGGGCAGGAAGGACCGGCACGTCGAGCACTGGCGGGTGGGTGTCGTCGGCGGTTCCACCGTGCCGGGGGAGTTCTTCCGGTTCCCGATCGCGCTCGGCGACATCTACGTCGACCAGCGGGACCCGAGCCGGTGGTGGCAGGTGTTGCAGTTCGGCCTGCAGAACCTCTTCGACCCAGAACTGGACGAGTGGTTCACAATGGACACCTTCGACCACCGCCCCGGCGAGGTCACCCTCCCGGACCGCTGCCCACCCCCCACGTCCTGACCCCGCCTGCGCCCCACCCCTTGATCGACTCCGTGTCGGCGATGTGGGGGCATCAAAGCGCCCGGATGCCGCCACATCCCCGACATGGAGTCGATCAAGGGCTGCGCCGATCAGTCGATTGTCGGGAGCTTCGGGCCGAGGACGTCGTCGGCGTCGACGATCGTGTACGCGTACCCCTGCTCGGCGAGGAAGCGCTGCCGGTGCGCCGCGTACTCCGTGTCGATCGTGTCCCGGGACACCACCGTGTAGAAGTGCGCCTGCCGCCCATCGGCCTTCGGCCGGAGCACCCGACCCAGCCGCTGCGCCTCCTCCTGCCGTGACCCGAACGTCCCGGACACCTGGATCGCCACCGCCGCCTCGGGCAGGTCGATGGAGAAGTTGCCGACCTTGGAGATCACCAGCGTGCGGATCTCACCGGTGCGGAACGCGTCGAAGAGCCGCTCCCGCTCCTTGTTCGTGGTCGAGCCCTGGATGATCGGCGCGTCGAGGTATTCGCCGAGCTGGTGCAACTGGTCGATGTACGCGCCGATGACCAGCACCTGGTCGTCGGGGTGCCGGTCGACCAGCGCCTTCACCACCGGCAGCTTGGTGCGGGCGGTCGCCGCCATCCGGTAGCGCTCCTCCGCCTCCGCCGTCGCGTACGACATCCGCTCCGCGTCGGTCAGCGTCACCCGGACCTCGGTGCACTGGGCCGGGGCGATCCAGCCCTGCGACTCGATGTCCTTCCACGGCGCGTCGTACCGCTTGGGCCCGATCAGGCTGAACACGTCGCCCTCGCGGCCGTCCTCGCGTACCAGCGTCGCCGTGAGGCCCAGCCGACGGCGGGCCTGGAGGTCCGCGGTGAACCGGAAGATCGGCGCGGGCAGCAGGTGCACCTCGTCGTAGACGACCAGGCCCCAGTCGCGGGCTCCGAACAGGTCCAGGTGGGTGAACGCGCCGCCGCGCCGCGAGGTGAGCACCTGGTACGTCGCGATGGTGACCGGCCGGATCTCCTTGCGCTCGCCGGAGTACTCCCCGATCTCCTCCTCGGTCAGCGAGGTGCGGGCGATCAGCTCCCGCTTCCACTGCCGGCCGGCCACGGTGTTGGTGACCAGGATCAGCGTCGTCGCCTTCGCCTCGGCCATCGCCGCCGCGCCGACCAGGGTCTTGCCGGCGCCGCAGGGCAGCACCACCACACCCGACCCGCCGGCCCAGAACGCCTCGACAGCTTCCCGCTGGTACGACCGCAGCGTCCACGGCTTGCGGCCGTCCTTGCCGGCCTCGGCCAGCTCGATCGGGTGCGCCTCGCCGTCGACGTACCCGGCCAGGTCCTCCGCCGGCCAGCCCAGCTTGAGCAGCGCCTGCTTGAGCCGGCCCCGCTCGGACGGGTGCACCCGGATGGTGTCGTCGTCGATCTTGTCGCCGAGCATGCCGGCGAGCTTCTTGCTCTTGGCCACCTCGATCAGCACCAGCCGGTCCAGTGCCCGCAGCACCAACCCGTACGCCGGGTCGTTGGCGAGCTGGAGCCGGCCGTAGCGGTCCATCGTCTCGGCCACGTCCACCAGCAGCGCGTGCGGCACCGGGTACCGGGAGTACTTGATCAGCGAGTCGACGACACCCTCGGCGTCGTGCCCCGCCGCGCGGGCGTTCCACAGCCCGAGTGGGGTCAGCCGATAGGTGTGCACGTGTTCGGGCGAGCGCTCCAGCTCGGCGAAGGGCGCGATCGCCATCCGGCAGGCCTGCGCGTCGGGGTGGTCGATCTCCAGCAGCAGGGTCTTGTCCGACTGAACGATCAGTGGTCCACCGCTCACGCCAGCGTCCTCTCCTCGGTTGGCCGTCGGGTCGCGGCGGTCGCTTACCCACCGCTGGCCGACCATCCAGTGTTGCACGATGCGGGATCTGCGAAGAAAAATGCCGACCGGGCGCAACCGCAGTGGCACCGGCAGACGTCTAGCAATGGGACGACTGTCCAGGGGAGGTCCCATGAAGCGCTTCCGGATCACTTCCCGACTCGTCGCCCCACTGGTGGTCGTGCTGGTCGGCACCGGCGCGTGCGCGTTCGATCCGCAGTCCGGCGCGGGTGGCGGCGGGGGAGCCGCCCCGGCCGGTGCGGCGGAACAGGTAACGGGGGCGAGCGGCACGTCCGGGCCGGACCAGCGCGGCCGGCCAACGCCGGCCGCGCCGACGCCAGGGCCGACCAGGAGCGCCACGCCGAAACCCACATCAAAGCCGACCCGCGGCACGACGGCACCGGCCACCCCCGCGACGACCACCACGCCGCCGGCCGCCGGCTGCCCGCAGGGCGAGCATCAGCGCGCAGTGGAGACCTACCTGGCCCAGTTGGGCGGGTTCGGGCCGGTGACCGTGGACGGCCGCCAGTCCGCCGCCGACTGCGCGGCCATCAAGAAGTTCCAGAAGAGGTACGGCATTCGCCCCGTCGAGGGTCGCGCCGGGCCGACCACCTCCGACGTGGCCCAGCGGCTCGCCACCACCGACCCGGCCCGCTGCAAGGCCGGCACCGGCACCACGTTCTGCGTGGACCTGACCCGACAGACCGTGTGGGCGGTCCGCAACGGCAAAGTGATCATGGAGCCGACGGTGACCCGGACCGGAATGTCCGGCTATCGCACCCCCTCCGGCACGTACGCCGTCAACTACCGCAACCCCAAGGAGTGGTCCAACCCGTACGAGGTGTGGTTGCCGTACTGGCAGCACTTCACCCAGGGAATGGGCTTCCACGAGACCACGACCTACCTGCACAGCAAGTCCATCGGCTCGCACGGCTGCGTCAATCTGCTGCACGCCGACGCCGTCCGGATGTGGGAGCTGGGCAAGGTCGGCACCCGCGTGGTGCTGGTGGGGCGCCGCCCCGGCACCTGAGTGAGCTGCCCGACTCCGGGTTTTAACCCCTGTCACAGAGGTCCCACAAGTGACACTCTTGGGAGTTCAGGGGTTGGACCGGGCGGGGAGGCTGGGCATGACGGTCGACCGTGACGTGATCGCAGAACATGAGCAGGCGCCGCCCGACGAGGTGTCCCGCGCGACAGTCGTCGCCTACGGCGTCGCGGCAGCGCTCCTGCTCGGGTGGTTCCTCTTCGGCTGGCTGGTGTTGCAGCAGGGCTTCATCGACTCGGTCGGGGAGTCCGCCGGCGCCGGCTTCGCGCTGCTGCTGATCATCTCGGTCGTCGGCACCGTACGCCGCAGCCGCAGCCGCCGCTGATCGACAGCAGCGGCTGCGTTCGCTGTTCCGGTCAGTCCGCCAGCACCGCCGCAGTGATCCGGTGCAGCGCGAACGTATGGAGCATCTCGGTCCGCTCGTCCTCGGCGCGTAGGTAACCGGCGCCGATCGACACCGGCTTGACCAGCCGTGACGCTGTCGCCCCGTGCGCGTCCACGTACCCGACCCAGACCAGCGCCTTGTCGCGGACCGCCTGTTGAAGCACCGCGAGGGCCTCGCTGTGCGTGTGCGCCGGCACCGGGCCGCCGCCGAGCCCCGCCGCGCCGCCGCGTACGACCGCCGGTGCCCGCCGGGCCGCCCGCGCCGCCGCGTCGCCCCGCCGGATGTGCTCCACCACGCCGAGCAGCCGCGGCATCGGCAGTTTCGGGGCGGCCAGCGGATCGAGGGCCCGGGTGGTCATCGGCACCCGCGCAGGGGCCCGCCTGATCCGAGGTCGGGACAGGATGGTGCTGCCGGTGCCGTCCTCCTGCACCGGGGCGTACCCGGCGTCGCGCAGCGCACCCAGCAGTCGACTGACCTGGTACGTGGTGCACAGCACCGTCGGCGCGAGCCGTCGCAGGGCCAGCGATTCCAACCGTCGGTCGGCCAGCACCTCGGTGAGCAGCGTCTCGTCGTCGCTCCGCAGGTACGCCCCGGCCGACCCGACCCGCAGCCCGCCGTGTTTGCGGGCCACGTCGTCCACCAGATAGCTGAGCCCCTGCGGCACCGGGGTACGCGAGCGCCGCCGGAACAACTCGTGCAGGTCGTCGGCCGAGTAACCGGCGTCCAGGGCCCGCCGGATGCTCGCCGTGGTGACCCGGTGAACGCTGGCCCCGCCGGCCGACTCCGGTTCGGTCGTCGCTTCCAACTCGGCGGCGAGCGCGGGCTCGGGCGGGCCGGGCACCACCACGGTCAGGTCGGCCTGCACCAGGAAGTGATCGACCGGGGCGGGCAGCAGCGCGTCCAGCGCCCGGGCGGCGTTGGACGGATCACCGCTCTCCGCGTCCGCGTGCAGCCCCAGCGGGTCGCCGCCGCCCGGCTCGTCGGCCGACGTCAGCTCGCCCAGCAGCAGCCGGCCGTACGAGGTGAGCGCCCCCAGGCCGGTCACGCCGAGCTGCGCCGCCTCGCCCAGCACCTCCCGATGGGCGGCCTCCCGGCCCCGGCTGCGCCGCGGCGCACGCCAGTCCAGCAGGGACTGGACCTCCTCGGGGGTAGGAGAGGTCGCGGGTTCCAGGTCGGCGAGCACAGCGAGCACCGCCCGCCGGGTGGCGGGCGCGCCGGCCCGCTCAGCCTCGGCGGAGAGCGCCGTGATCGGCCGGTCCCGATCGTCGCGCTGGCCGACCAGGCCGACCTGCCGGGTCATGGTCAGCCAGGCGCGGGCCAACTGCTCCCAGCGCTGGGCCAGCGAGGCGGCCCGCCACACCTCGAACCCGCCGGTCGGCAACACCTGCTGATCCGCCCCGTACCGGCCGGCGCTCGAACCGGGCATCTCCAGCTCGCCGGCGATGCCTGCCGCGTACGCCACCTCCAGCAGCAGCGCGGTCGTCGCCTCGTCCAGCCCGGCGGTACGCGCCAGCCGCCGCAGGTCCCGGACGCCGATACCGCCTGAGCGCAGCACCGGCGCGGGTTCGGCGGCGAGCTGCTCCAGCAGCCCTTCGGTGTGCCGGACGACCTCCATGGTCTGCCCGGCCCCGGCCGAGTCGACCGCCTTCGGCTCGCGCGGAGCGCCCGCCACCGGTGGCGGGCTGGTGCGCAACGGTCCGAGTGGGCCGGTGTCGCGGCGCAGCAGGAGGCCGACCTCGCGGGGCAGCTCCACCGTGCCGCCACCCGTCGGCGAGCCGGCCGAGACGGAGACCAGCAGCCGGTTGTCGACCAGCCAGCGCACCGGTGAGCCGGTCGGCGCGCCACCGTTGGTCGGGTCGGCGAGCACGGCGTCCTCGGCGCCGATCGGCGGTGCCTGCAACGCGCCCGGCGGCACGCTGCCGACCGGTGGTCCGGCCGCCAGCCGGTCGAGGATCGCCCGGGCCGACGGGGGCGCGGCGAGCAGCGTCCGGCGCAACTTCGCCGGGTCCGCGCAGAGCGCGGCCGCGCGCAGGTCCAGGTCCGCGGCCGGCCGGCCGAGTCCCGCGGGGTACGGCGAGACCTCGTCGACGGCGGCCGCCACGTGCAGGGCGTGCTCCGGGCCGTACAGCAGAAAAAGCGCCCTGAGCCGGCCGACGGCGGCCCGGACGGCCGTCGGTGCCGGCGGGTGAGGGCCGGCGGTCGCCATGGCGAGTACGGCGTCGGTGGCCGTGGTGCCCTCGTCCGGGTGCCGGGTGAGCCGGGCGGCGTCGAGGATCTGCATGGTGAACTGGTCCAGCCCGTCCAGCGCGCGGGCCACCGAGACCCGGGACTGGGCGCGGATGGCCAGGGCGGAGACGTCGGCTGGCACGGGCACGACGAGGTCCGGCCGGAGCTGGAGCAGCGCGGCCAGTGACTCGTCGGGCAGTGACCGCAGGTGGTCGGCGAGTGAGGTGGTCATCGTCTTTCCACGCTAGCCCGGCACCGGGCCGTCGGCCCCTCGGACGTCCGGCCGGTCCGGAGTCGCCGGGTACGTTTCTCGACATGCCCGCACTGACCGTCGGATTCGACCTCGACATGACCCTGGTGGACTCCCGGCCCGGCATCGCCGCGACCTTCCGGGCGCTGACCGCGAAGACCGGCGTGCCGGTGGACGCCGACCTGGCGGTGTCCCGGCTCGGCCCGCCGCTGCGCACCGAGATCGCGCACTGGTTCCCACCGGAGGAGATCGAGTCGGCGGTGCGGGTGTACCGCGAGCTCTACCCGGCGTACGCGATCACCCCGACGGTGCCGCTGCCCGGCGCGCGGGAGGCGATCGACGCGGTCCATGCTCAGGGCGGTCGTGTGTTGGTCGTCACTGCGAAAATGGGCCGGCTGGCCCGGCTGCACCTGGACCACCTCGGTCTCACGGTCGACGAGTTGGCGGGCGACCTGTTCGCCGAGCAGAAGGCGACCGCCCTGCGGGAGCACGACGCCACCCACTACGTCGGTGACCACGTCGCGGACATGGCGGCTGCGCAGGCCGCCGGGGTGCCGGGCATCGGCGTCGCGACGGGCCCGTGCTCCCCCGATGAGCTGCGCGCGGCCGGGGCGAACGTGGTGCTGGACGAGCTCACCGAATTCTCGGCCGCGCTGAACGGCATGATCCAGCTAGCCTTGGAGCAGTAGCGGCTCAAGTGAAGCAGGGGTTTTCAGGTGCCTACGGGTCGAGTGAAGTGGTACGACACGGCCAAGGGATACGGCTTCGTCACCAGTGACGAGGGCGGCGACGTGTTTTTGCCCAAGGGTGCCCTGCCGGCGGGCGTCACCGACCTCAAGGGTGGCCAGCGGGTCGACTTCAGCGTGGTGGACAGCCGCCGGGGCGCGCAGGCCATGGGGGTCAAGCTGCTGGACGCGCCGCCGTCGATGGCGGAGCTGCGCCGTCGGCCGGCCGAGGAGCTGCACGGTCTGGTCGAAGACATGATCAAGGTGCTGGAGGCGAAGGTCCAGCCGGACCTGCGCCGGGGCCGGTACCCGGACAAGAAGGCCGCGCAGAAGATCGCTCAGCTGGTCCACGCGGTCGCGCGCGAGCTGGAGGTCTGAGGCACCAGGCCGGCGGTGGCGGCCCGGTCGAGCAGTGCCGCCACCGCGGCGAAACCGGCCTCGCCCAGGTCTGCGGTGAACTCGTTGACGTAGAGGCCGATGTGCCGGTCCACCACGTCGAGTTCCATCTCCTGGGCGTGCGCCAGCACGTACTCCCGGCTGGCCGCCGGGTCCGCCCACGCCTGCCGGACCGACTCGCGAACCCAGCCGGCCGCGGCCTCCGGGTCCACCGCGCCACGCTTGGCCAGGATCGCTCCGAGGGGGATGGGCAGGCCGGTGTCGGCCTCCCACCACTCGCCGAGGTCGACCAGCGCGCTCAGGCCGTGCCGGTGGTAGGTGAACCGCGCCTCGTGGATGACCAGCCCGGCGTCGTACCGACCGGCCGCGACGCCCGGCATGATCTCGTGGAACGGGACCACCTCGATCCGGGCCGGCGGCCGACCGGCCGACCAGAGCCGGAACAGCAGGTACGCGGTGGTCCGGTCACCCGGCACCGCCACCGTGGCACCGGTCAGGTCGGTGCGGTCCGGCCCGCCGTCGCGGTCGCCCCGGGTGAGCACCAGCGGCCCACATCCTCGGCCGAGGGCGCCGCCGCAGGGCAGCAGGTGGTAGTCGTCGAGCAGCCACGGCAGCGCCGCGAAGCTCACCTTCACGAGGTCGAAGGCGCCCCGCTCGGCCGCCGTGTTGGTGACGTCCACGTCGGCGTACGTCACCTCGACCGGCGGCGCGCCGGGCACCCGACCGTGCACCAGGGCGTCGAAGACGAACGTGTCATTGGGGCAGGGCGAGATCGCCAGGGAGAGCGCCACGCCCCTCACGTTAGCCCCGCACCCGGCCCGCGGTCCGCGCCCACCCCCGCCCACTGTGATCCGCGACGGCGGCGCGGCACCCGTGAGCAGGCGGTGCCGCGCGCCCCCGTTCGCGCTCAGCTCGCCCTCGCCCTTGTGGGCGTAGTGGGCCCCTCCCGACTCGGCCACCTACCCACCTCGGCTCCCTTTGGAGCTGATGTCGTGAGCGAATCAGTGTTACTTCGGTCGTGGTGGTGCGGGTGGTTGGTGGTGGTGCCGGCCCCTTTGGAGCTGATGTCGTGAACGAATCAGGTTGAATTCGGTCGTAATCGCGCGGGTCGTTGTGGTGCCGACTGTGGTAGCGGCGGCTGCGGTGAAGCGGGCGGTCCGTCGGCGGTTTGCCGCAACGCCACCTGGCTTTCGGCTCGGCCAACCGACAACCGCTCCGGCTGGTCGGGGGCGTGGACGGCCGTGGCGATGTCGCAAACGGTTCAACTCCAAAGGGCCCGTGGAGTGGGTCATCCACCGCCCCGGACAGTTGTCCACAGCATTATCCACAGGCTCGACGAGGGTGTTGATAGCTCGCTGACCAGCGGGGACGATCGGCCTGTGAGCGAGGCGACTGACCACACCGACGGGACTGACCACACCGACGGGACTGACCGCATCGAACTCGGCAGGATGCTTCGAGCTCTGCGTCGTCGTGCCGATCTGAGCCAGCGGGAGTTGGCCGAGAAATCCGGCGTGCCGCAGCCGACGCTGGCGCGGATCGAGTCGGGGCGATCGGTCGATCCCCGGTTCCGGACTGTGGAGCGGCTGGTCCGGGCGGCAGGCGGGGAGGTGGCAGTCGGCGTGCCAGCACCGACACCCGCGATCACCGCGCCGACGCTTGTCCCCCACGACGACATGCGGGACGAGGCCGGACGGCGGTATCCCGCTCACCTGGACGTCTGGGAGGTCCACGAGCCCCGGGACTGGCCGGGCGCATGGTGGGCGGAGTGGTACCGGTTGCCGCCCGAGCGTTATCCACTTCCGCTGCCACCGGCTGCCTACGAGCTGAACCGACGCTACCGGGACAACCGGCGCTGGGGCGCTGAGGTTCGGCGCACGGCTCAGGTGCGGCGGATCACCGGCGACAACCTGCCGGCCACCTGCTGGCGGTTTCTGGCCGAGCTACCCGACGGGGAACTGGTCGGTGAGCTGCGGGCGCACGAGCGGAGCCCGCACCTCGAATACGGGGAGTGGCATCCCGGCATGCCGGAGCGGGAGATGGTGCTCGACGGAGTTCTCGTCGCTGCCCGGTACCGACGGCTGGGGCTCGGGCGCCGACTGGTGACGGCCCTGGTCACCGAGATGCGCCAGGCGGGGATCGAGGACGCGGCGGGGATCGCCGAGGGCTTCGGCGTCGAGCTGCTGCTGGCCTGCGGATTCGAGATCGAGGCCCGCCGGCCGTTCGCCCTACGGCTGAGTCCCAGGTGGCGGCCCTACGGCTGAGCGCAATGCCGCCGCCCTACGGCTGAGCGCAATGCTGCGGCCCTACGGCTGAGCGCAAGGCTGCCGCCTTATGGCTGAGCGCAAGGCTGCGGCCTTACAGCCGAGCCCAAGCCGGCGGCGTTACGGGTGGGTCAGCGCAGTGCGGGAGCCGCCTCGGTCAGGGCGGTGAGGGCCTCGTGCAGGCGCCAGGCGTCACGGTCGCGAGGGCCGATCGGGTTGGAGATGGTGCGCAGTTCGACGAAGGGCACGCCGGCCTGCGCGGCGGCGACCGCCACCCCGTACCCCTCCATGGCCTCGGCCACGGCGGTCGGATGGCGGCGGCGTAGCTCCTCGGTGCTGGCGGCGGTGCCGGTGACCGTGCTGACCGTGAGGACCGGACCGGTCGTGGCGGCCGGCAGGGCGGCCCGCAGCGCCGCCAGCAACTGCGGGTCGGCCGGCACCACGCTGCCGCCCCCGAGCAGCGCGGGCGGCATCCCCAGTTCGTCGACCGGGATGAAGCCTTCGGGTGACTCGGCCCCGAGGTCGGCGGCGACGCTCGCGGTGCCGAGCACGGTGTCACCGACGGCGGCGCGCCCGGCGAAGCCGCCGGCCACGCCGGCGCTGACCACGGCACGGTACGGGCGCCCGGCCGCCTCGGCCAGCGCCAGCAGCCGGGCGGTGGCGGCGCCGGCCACGGCGGGGCCGACCCCGACCGGGGCGACGGTCACGGTGGTGTCCGTCAGGCCCGCCCGCACCGCGTCGGCCTCGGCCGGCACCGCGGTCACCACCAGCAGCCCGGTCACGAGAGGGGCCAGGTAACGGCAGAGTCGGTCACGGCAGGGCCGGTCACGACACGGGCCCGGGGGACTCTCGGCGGGTTTCGTCGTCGGCGCCGTTTCCGGGGCCGCCAACAGCCGAGGATGGGCGGTAGATGTGGTAGCCCGGCGGGGCGAGCCCGGGGTCTTCGTACTGTGGCGAGTTGGCCTGGGCGGGTGCCGGCGAGGTGGGGGCGGCGTCGTTCGGAGTCGTGGGCTCGTCGGCCGTCTCGTCGTCTGCCAGTTCGTCGTCACCCAGCGGCCGGCCGGCCAGCTTCTCGGCGCGCAGCCGGGCGGCTACCAACACCCCCCGGCCGGCGGCCAGGACGCCCACGCCGGCGGCGACCGCGATGCCGGTGCGACCGTCGAACGGGACCAGCCCGAGCCCACCGCCGACGACGAAGGCGAGCATCAGCACCGTCTCGGAGTGGGCGAACGAACTGGCCCGCAGCCGCTCCGGGATGCGCTCCTGGATCGAGGCGTCCACGGCCAGTTTGGCCACACCGCTGACCAGCGCGGTGACCAGGCAGAGCAGGGCCACCATCAGCAGTGAGAACTGGATGACGGCGAGCACCCCCACCCCGGCCACGATGATCATGCTGCTGGACTGGATGGCGGTCGGCCGGTGGATGCGCAGACGGGTGCCGACCGCGGTGGCCAGGAAGCTGCCCACGGCCAGCGCGGCGCCGACCAGCCCCAGCGCCCACTCGGCGCCCAGGTCCCGGCCGAACACCTCGGTGTCCAGGTCGCCCTTCTTTATCGCGAAGGCGAGGAAGAGCAGCAGGAAGCCGTACATCGCGCGCAGGGTCGCGGCGCCGATCAGGCTGGCGATCACCAGCCGGCCGGCGGGGCGGCCCCGGCCCAGCGGCCGGTCGCCCCGTCGCCGGCCCAGAGCCCGCAGCGGCCGAGGGACCCGCTCCGGTGGCTCCGAATCCGCCTTCGGCGGCAGTCGCAGCGAGATGACCATGCCGACCAGGAAGATCACCGACGCGACGCGCAGCGGCCACTGCGGCCCGAACCAGAACGCGGCCAGCCCGATGGGCGCCACGAGTGCGCCCGCCACCGTGCCGTAGACACTGGCTCGTGCGCCCACCTGGGAGAGGCCGAGCCCTGCCGGCAGCAGCCGGGGCACCGCCGCGGACCGGGCCACGCCGTACGCCCGGGACAGCGCGAGCACCCCGAAGGCGGCCGGATAGAGCCCGAAGCCGTGGATGTAGTCGGAGATCAGCCACGCCAGGAATGCCCGGCCGAGCATGGTGGCGGCCAGCGCGTACCGCCGGCCGTGCCGGAAGTGGTCCAGCAGCGGGCCCACCACGGGGGCGAGCATCGCGAACGGAACCATCGTCACCAGCAGGTAGAGCGCGACCTTGCTGCGGGCCTCGCCCAACGGCACGTTGAAGAAGATCGTCCCGGCCAGGCCGATGGCGATCAGGGTGTCGCCCGCGCAGGAGACGGCGTGCAGGTCGAACAGGCGGACCATCCCGACCTCGCCGCCGGCCCCCCGGGTCCGGGCTCGGCCGGCGTGGCGGGTCACCCAGCGTCCGCTGCCCACCGAACCACGCAGGAGCAGGCGGATGGCCCGAATAAGATTGCCGACGGTCCGCCCGAGGACGGATCGCCCGGAGCGGGAGTACGGCGGCATGTGCACCATCCTCGCCCATCCGCTGCCCATACGCCGCACCACTGCGGCGAAAGGTTCCCCGGGAGTCCCTGTCACCCGTGCGGGGCGCATGAGGAACAATGGTTGGGTGACCAGGCCCGCCTCCACCCGTGCCGCCCGTCTCGACCAGGTCTGCGCCGCCGCCGTCGAGGTGGCCCGTGCTGGCATCACCGAGGTGGGTGCCGATGACGTCGGCGACCACCTGCAGGTCGTGGCCGAGGGTGATCGGCTGGTCACCCACTACTTCGACTGTCGTCTCGCCGGCTACCGGGGCTGGCGGTGGGCGGTCACCGTGACCCGGGTGCCGCGCAGCCGGACGGTGACCATCTGCGAAACGGTGCTGCTGCCCGGCCCGGACGCGCTGCTCGCGCCCGGCTGGCTGCCCTGGCAGGAGCGGCTCAAGCCGGGCGACCTCGGCCCGGGCGACCTGCTGCCGACCTCACCGGAGGACGAGCGGCTGGCCCCCGGCTATCTGCTCTCCGACGACCCGGCGGTGGAGGAGACGGCTTGGGAGTTGGGCTTCGGCCGGCCCCGGGTGCTGTCCCGGGAGGGTCGCGCCGACGCGGCGCAGCGCTGGTACGACGGCGACCACGGTCCCAGCGCGGCCATCTCCACCGCCGCCCCGGCCGCCGCCCGCTGCGGCACCTGCGGCTTCTACCTGCCGCTGGCCGGTGCCATGCGGCAGGCCTTCGGTGCGTGCGGCAACTTCTACGCCCCCGACGACGGCCGGGTGGTGAGCGCCGACCACGGTTGCGGCGCCCACTCCGAGACGTTGATCGAGGCCGCCGACACCACGGTCGACGATCTTCCGACGGTGTACGACGACAGCGCGGTGGAGGCCATGTCGGTCAGCCGCGCCCCTGGTTCGGTGGAGTCCGCCGAGCCGGCGGAGCCGTACGGGCACTCCTGACCGTTCGCGGCGGTGCCGGGGCGGGCGGCTGAGGTCAGCTCGCCCGGCGGCGACGTCGGTTGGCGTCGTGCCGCATCATCACGGCGAGGCCCGGGAAGCCCCACAGGAAACCGGCCAGGCAGGTCCAGAGCCAGTTCTGGTGGTCGTGCTCGGTCAGCCAGCTGCGGAAGAAAACAAGCAGGACCAGCCCGGCGACCGCCCAGGCGATCAGCCCGGCGACGGCGAACGGCACCATCGGTGGGTCCAGCGGCGCGGGCCGCGGTTGCTGGTCGTTCGGCACCCGGCAAGCGTACGCGATCTACTTCCCCTGCCCGCCAGTGATCTGGGACGATGCCGGCGTCAAACCGGAAGATCACCCTGCGAGGACCTGATGGCAGTTCTGCCGCCCGAGAACGGCACACCACCCGCTCCCGCTCAACCGCGTAACGGCTTTGACCGCTTCTTCGAGATTTCCGCCCGTGGCTCGACGGTGAGCCGTGAGGTACGTGGTGGTCTGGCGACCTTCTTCACGATGGCGTACATCGTGGTGCTCAACCCGCTGATCCTGGGCGGTGCCGTCGACGGTGACGGAAAGTCTCTCCCGATTCCCGCGCTCGCCGCGGTGACCGCGCTGGTCGCCGGCCTGATGACGATCCTGATGGGGGTGGTCGGCCGGTTCCCGCTGGCGCTCGCCGCCGGCCTGGGTGTCAACGCCCTGGTGGCGTACGAGATCGCACCCGAGATGACCTGGGCCGACGCGATGGGCCTCGTGGTGATCGAGGGTGTGATCATCGCGGTGCTGGTGCTGACCGGCCTGCGGACCGCCGTTTTCCGCTCGGTGCCGACCCAGATGAAGACCGCGATCGGCGTGGGCATCGGCCTCTTCCTGACCATTATCGGCCTGGTGGACGCCGGTTTCGTCCGGCGGATTCCGGACGACGCCAACACCACCGTCCCGGTCGGTCTGGGCATCGGCGGCAAGCTGGTGAGCTGGCCGATGCTCGTCTTCGTGGTGGGTCTGCTGATCACGCTGGTGCTCGTGGTGCGGCGGGTGAAGGGCGCGATCCTGATCGGCATCCTCGCGTCCACCGTGCTGGCGGTGATCGTGGAGGCGGTCGGCAACATCGGCCCGTCGTTCGTCGACGGTAAGCCCAACCCCAAGGGTTGGTCGCTGAACGTGCCGGAGCTGCCGAAGACGGTGGTGGACGTGCCGGACCTGTCGCTGCTCGGCAAGTTCAACGTGCTCGACTCGTGGGGTCGGGCCGGCTGGCTGGTCGTGTTGATGTTCGTCTTCACCCTGTTGATCACGGACTTCTTCGACACCATGGGCACGATGGTGGCGGTCGGCCAGGAGGGCGGTCTGCTCGACGAGAAGGGCACTCCGCCAAGGGCGAAGGAGATCCTGCTGGTCGACTCGATCGCAGCGGCGGCCGGCGGTGCTGCGAGCACCTCCAGCAACACGTCGTACATCGAGAGTGCCGCCGGTGTCGCGGAGGGTGCCCGGACCGGCGCGGCCAACCTGGTCACGGGCGCGCTCTTCCTGCTGGCGATGTTCCTGGCGCCGCTGGTGGTGATCGTGCCGTTCGAGGCTGCCTCGACGGCCCTGGTGGTGGTCGGCTTCCTGATGATGACGGCCGTGCGGACGATCGACTGGTCCGACTACGAGATCGCCATTCCGGCGTTCCTCACCATCGTGCTGATGCCGTTCACCTACTCGATCTCCAACGGGATCGGCGCCGGTCTGATCACCTTCGTGGTGGTCAAGCTGGCCAAGGGCAAGGCCCGGGAGATCCACCCGCTGCTGTACGGGGTGGCCGCGCTGTTCGTGCTGTATTTCCTGCGCGGGCCCATCGAGTCCCTGGTGCTCTGACGACGTTCGGGCGGGGAGTCGAACCAGATTCCCCGCCCGAAACGACGCAAATGTCCTCGTGAGCCTGGTCATATCGGATGTCGTTAGCCAGGCTCATTAGTTAAGCTAACTATCGTGACGGAGCGGACGGTGACGGCGGAACGCGTGCCACCGGCGCAACTGGCTCCCCAGTTGCGTGATGCGATCACCCGACTCAACCGGAGGGTCCGACGGGCCCGGCCGGTCGGCGACCTCACGGTCACCCAGGTCTCGGCCCTCACCAGCCTCCGGCTGGCGGGCACGATGACGCCCCGGGAACTGGCCGAGGTCGAACGGGTGCAGCCACCGACGATGACCAAGATCGTTGCGAAGTTGGAGGAGCGCGGCCTCGTGCAGCGGACCCCCCATCCGACCGACGGCCGGCAGGTCATCCTCGCGGCGACCGAAGGAGGGCAGGCCGTGCTCGACCAGTTCGAGCGGGCCCGCGATGAGTGGCTGGCCCATCGGCTGGCCGCGCTCGACGAGGACCAACGGGAGACCCTGCTCAGGGCCGCCGGGATTCTCCAGCAGCTCGCTCGCGCCTGAGCCCGCGCCCGCGCCACCGGGCCGTGCCGTCACGTGTCGATGACGCGTACGTCCAAGGAGGCGCACCAAGAGTGCAGGCCAAGCTGAGCACGATGTTCCAGTCCCTACAGGTCCGCAACTACCGGCTCTTCGCATCCGGGCAGCTGATCAAAATGATCGGCGTCTGGATGATGTTCATCGCCCAGGACTGGCTGGTCCTCGAGCTCTCCGACAACTCGGCCACCGCGCTCGGCGTGGTGACCGCACTACAGTTCACCCCGGTGCTGCTGCTCACGTTGCTCTCCGGCCGGCTCGCCGACCGGTACGACAAGCGGATGCTGCTCTTCGTCGCCAACGCCTTCTGGACCGTGCTGGCGCTCGGCATGGCCGTGTTGGTCCTCACCGACATGGTGCAGCTCTGGCACGTCTTCGCGTTCGCCGCGCTGCTCGGCACCGCCAACGCCGTGGAGACCCCGGTCCGCCAGTCGTTCGTCTCCGAACTGGTCGGCACGCCGCTGCTGCCCAACGCGCTGTCGCTGAACGCGGCCGTCTTCAACTCCGCCCGGATCGTCGGCCCGGCCGTCGCCGGCCTGGCCATCGCCGCCTTCGACGTGGGCCCGGTGTTCCTCTTCACCGCGCTCAGCTCGATCGCGCCGCTGGTCAACGTGGTCCGGATGCGGACCGCCGAGCTGTACCGAGACGCGCTGCTACCGCGCGACGAACGGGCGCCCGCCCGGGTGGTCGACGGGCTGCGGTACGTGTGGCGTCGCCCGGACCTGCTGCTGCCGATGGCGGTGATGTCGGTGATCGGCATGTCGCTGTTCAACTTCCAGCTCACCCTGGCCGCGCTGGCCAAGACGGTCTTCCACACCGGCGCCGCCTCCTTCGGCCTGTTCAGCACGGCACTGGCGGTCGGCGCGCTCGGCGGCGCCCTCAGCGGCACCGGCCGGCGCAGCCGCCCGTCGGTCTGGCTGGTGCTCGGTGCGGCCATCGCCTGCGCCAGCTTCGGCACCATGGTCGGCTTCGCGTCGACGTACTGGCTGGTCGTGGCGCTGCTGGTGCCCACCGGCTTCTTCATGGTCTTCTTCGCCCAGGCCGCCAACCAGCGCGTCCAGCTTGGCGTGGACGCCGCCTTCCGGGGTCGGGTGATGGCCCTGTGGGTGCTGGTGTTCCTGGGCACCAACCCGGTCGGCGCACCGCTGATCGGCTGGGTCGCGGAGCACTTCGGTGCCGGCGCGAGCATCTGGATGGGCGGGCTGATCTCGCTGACCACCGCCCTGATCGCGCTCACCTGGCAACTGCGCCGCTCCGGCGCCCGGGTGCGCTTCCGGGTGCTGCCGATGCCCCGCTTCTACGTCGTCTCCCCCGACTGCTGACGGGTGCGCAGCGGTCCCTTCCTGCCAGTTCCGTGGAGGAGGGGACCGTTGCCGACAGGGGGAGCCCTGATCGGCGGATCTCGCGGATGCGGCCAAATCGCTGGCGGGGTGGCACGACGGGGCTTAGCGTCGATACGTGGGAGCCGAACGCGCGCTGATGCTGGTCCTGGCGTTCCTCGCCGTGGCCAGCCTCCCGGCGGCGTTCGCCCTGCTCTTCTGCGCCGACGAGATCCTCGACCGGGTGGTCTGCGGCTGGTCGGAGTGGCGCGAGCGCCGTCGGGAACGACGCACGATCGCCCGTCTCGACCGTGCCGTCGAGGCCGACTCGCTGACCCGTGACCTCGACCTCAGCGAGTTCGACCGCACCGACCGACGTCCCCTGGAACAGCTCGCCGCCGACCTGCGTCGCCTCGGCGGCCAGCGGCTCGGCGGCACCGGCCGGTCGATGGTCTGGCACAGCACGGTGGTCCAGGCGTACGACGACCGGCTCCGGCTGGCCTGCCGCGCCCTCGGCATCACCGAGCACCTCGCCGAACTGACAGGCGTCGACCAGGAGATCGAGCGCGTGCGGGTGGAGGGTGTGCTGCACTCCGCCGGCCTGACCCTGCCAGCGGCTCGGGCTGGGCACCGGCAACGGCACCACTGAGCCACCGGGGGTGAACCGCCACCCGTCGACGCGGAGCGTCAGGAAGACTCGCGCGCGGCCGGGCCGCTGCCGAAGAGGACGTCGTCCCAGCTCGGCAGCCGCTTACGCGGCTTGCCGTTGGCGTCGGTGGACTCGCCACCGGCCGCCGCGGCGGCACCGGTCCGTCGAGGCCGCAACACCGCCAGCGATGGCACGGCCGGGACCTCCTTGGGCGCGTCCGCGTCGTCGTCGAAGGCCGACCCCTGGCCACCACCGAGGAGCGCGGCGGCACCGCCGCCGACCGGCCGCTGCCGGGGCGCGTCCGACCCGGCCAGAGCAGCCGGGGTACGCGGTTCCAGGCCGCGACCCGACGAGGAGCCGAGCGGGCGGTCCAGTGAGGCGAGCAGGGCGTCCCGCCCGGCCCGGATCGGGTCACGACCGGGGCGGGGGTGCTCGGACGCCGCCGGCAACCCGTGGCCACCACGGCTCGGCTCACCACGTGACGGACCGGGCAGGGCATGCCCGCCCCGCTCCGGTGCCGGCTCCTGACCGAGGATCGGCGTGGGCCGCTCGGCGCACAGGTACTGCGCCATGTCGTCGTGCGGCGTGACCGCCTGCCGGGTCTTGTCGAGATCCCAGATGGCCTGCGCGGTGGCCTTGCCGGACGGCCAGGTGGCGATGATCCGCCAGGTGCCGTCGTCGCGCCGGTATGCGTCCCAGGAGATCTTCTCGGTGTCGATGCCGTGCTGGCTCAGCCGGCCGTTGACCACCTCGGCGAGTGGCGTGGGCTTCTCCGCGCCCTTGAGGCGGGTGCGGCGGGCGTGCTGGGCGAGCATCGCCCGCTCCTGGAGCACCGGGCCGGCATAGCGCAGCACCCGGTCGACCGGCACACCGGCGATCCGGGCGACGTCCTCCGCGGACTCACCGGAGCGGATCCGGGCCTGAATGTCCCGGGGGGACAGTGAGGGGATCGGGTCGGCGGCGCTCGGTGCCACCGCGAGCGGCGGCGCGCCGGGCTCGGCGTGCATCGCACCGGCGATCCGCTCGTCGATCGGCAGGGCGAGCAGTCGCCCGACCTCGTCGGCGAGAACAAGAGCATGGCCGTCCTCGGAGAGGGCGACGAAGCGTACTGGGCGCATTGCGTTGCCTCCGTCCCGCTTCGCTGGCCGCACGCCACGAGTCGGCCACCCAGGCGTCTCCGAACACCGTACGCGCATCTGCCACGGGGTGGGGGAAGCGACACCCCGCATGTCGCGACTGAGCTGCGGCGATGATCACGGTCGGTGTCGGTCGAGGCTCCGACCAACACCGACCGTGACGATCGTCAGAGGCGTTCGACCACGTAGTCGATGGAGGCGGTCAGCGCCTCGACATCGGACGGCTCGACGGCCGGGAACAGCGCCACCCGCAGCTGGTTGCGACCCAGCTTCCGGTACGGCTCGGTGTCGACGATGCCGTTGGCGCGCAGCGCCTTCGCGATCGCGGTGGCGTCCACCCCGTCGGCGAAGTCGATTGTCGCGACCACGTTGGACCGCAGCGCCGGATCGGTCACGAACGGGGTGGCCACGGTGGACCGCTCCGCCCAGCCGTACACCGCTGCGGCGCTCTCCGCGGTGCGCTTCGCGGCCCAGGTCAGGCCACCCTGCGCGTTCATCCAGTCGGTCTGCTCGGCGGCCAGGAAGATGGTCGCCAGCGCCGGGGTGTTGTACGTCTGCTCCAGCCGCGAGTTGTCGATCGCGGTGACCAGGTCCAGGAAGGCCGGGATGTAGCGCCCGGACGCCTTGATCTCGGCGGCCCGGTCCAGTGCGGCCGGCGACATCAGGGCCAGCCAGAGGCCACCGTCGGAGCCGAAGCACTTCTGCGGCGCGAAGTAGTAGACGTCGGTCTCGCCGACGTTGACCTCCAGGCCACCGGCGCCGGAGGTGGCGTCGACCAGCAGCAACGAGCCCTCGTCCGCCCCGGCGACCCGGCTGATCGGCACGGCCACGCCGGTCGAGGTCTCGTTCTGCGGGGTGGCGTAGACGTCCACGCCGCTCTCGGCGACCAGGGTCGGCGCGCTGCCCGCGTCGGCCTTGCGGACGGTCGGCTCGCCCAGGAACGGGGCGTCCTTGACCGACTTGGCGAACTTGGCGCCGAACTCGCCGAAGCTGGCGAATTGCGCTCGGTCGCGTACGAGGCCGAACGTGGCGACCTCCCAGAACGCGGTGGTGCCGCCGTTGCCGATCACGACCTCGTAGCCCTCGGGCAGCGAGAAGAACTCGGCGATGCCGGCGCGCAGCCGGGCCACCTGATCGCGGACCGTCTTCTGCCGGTGCGAGGTGCCCAGGTAGCTGGTGGCCACGTCGGCGAGGGCGGACACGGCCGCCGGACGGACCTTGGACGGGCCGCAGCCGAATCGTCCGTCAGCGGGCTTGATCTCGTCGGGAATCCGGATGGTGGGTGCGTCAGCCACGGTGTTCAAGATCCTTCCGCATGGGCCAATAGCCCGGTGAGCTGGCAGGGCGCGGACGATGTCTTGCCGCCTACGGCGCGTCCGAGCCTGTTCAGGCGACACTGCCGTGGCCATCCTCGCACCTGCGCCGGCCCGCCTCGACGCCAGTCCCACCCCGGAGAGTGAGGCGTCCGCCACAGGCGCGTCGATGACCTGGAGCTTCTGGCGGGAAGTGACCCGGGAATGCCCGAGGGCCCGTGCCGCTGGTGCGGAGCGGGCCCCCGGGTGCGGCCTTCCTCAGACGCCGTGCGGGATGGCGGCCCAGCCCTCGACGTCGGACGGCTTGCGGGTCTCCGGGCCGACGTAACGGGCGGACGGGCGGACCAGCCGCTGCAGGCGCTTCTGCTCCAGGATGTGCGCGCTCCAGCCGCCCATCCGGGCGCAGGTGAACATCGACGTGAACATGTGCGCCGGCACCTCGGCGAAGTCCAGCACGACGGCCGACCAGAACTCGACATTGGTGGCGAGCACCCGATCCGGGCGGCGGGCCTGCAACTCGGCGAGGGCCGCCTTCTCCAGCGCCTCGGCGATCTCGAAGCGCGGTGCGCCCAACTCCTTGGCGGTACGCCGCAGCACACGGGCGCGCGGGTCCTCGGCCCGGTAGACCCGGTGGCCGAAGCCCATCAGCCGCTCACCCCGGTCGAGGACGCCCCTGACGTACCCCTCGGCATCGCCGCTGCGCTCGACGGCCTCCAGCATGCTGAGCACCCGGGACGGCGCGCCGCCGTGCAGCGGGCCGGAGAGGGCGCCGATGCCGGAGGAGATGCACGCCGCCGCGTCGGCCCCGGTGGAGGCGACGATCCGGGCGGTGAAGGTGGAGGCGTTCAGGCCGTGCTCGGCGGCCGAGATGAAGTACGCGTCGACGGCCTTGACGTGGCGGGGGTCGGGCTCGCCACGCCAGCGCTTCATGAACCGCTCGACGATGGTCTGCGCCTTGTCGATCTCCTTCTGCGGCACCGCCGGCAGGCCGAGGCCCCGGGCGGACTGGGCGACGAAGGAGAGCGCGGTCACGGAGACCCGGGCGAGGTCCTCACGGGCCTGCTCGTCGGAGATGTCCAGCAGTTGGTTGAGCCCCCAGTACGGGGCCAGCATGGCGACCGCGGACTGCACGTCGACCCGGATGTCACCGGAGTGCACCGGCACCGGGAACGGCTCCGCCGGCGGCAGACCCGGCCCGAAGCGGCCGTCGACCAGCAGCGCCCACACGTTGCCGAACGAGACCTGGCCGATCAGATCCTCGATGTCGACCCCGCGATAGCGCAGCGCGCCACCCTCACGGTCAGGTTCGGCGATCTCGGTCTCGAAGGCTACGACGCCCTCCAGCCCGGGTTTGAAATCGGCCATGTCGCTCTCCTGGATCTGCTCGGTGCGCCCGATCAGCTCATCCGGCCCGGTCGGCCGAGGCCCTTAGGCGACCCTCAGGGATGTGTTCGGAACATCTTGCCTGCTGAGTAACTGGATACGCGACCCGCTGCGACTGTGCTGCACACGACATCCCCGGACGCGCATTCTCCGCGCCACTCGGTGAGACTGGGCGGTGCGGGCTGGTCAGCGCGGGAGTGCGCCGACAGGGCCACCGAAAAGGAGTAGGACGTGACGGGGGACACACCTGGTCCGTCCGCGATGCGTAACGAGTACGCCGCGGATCTGGGCCTGACCGAGGCTGACCTGGCCGCCGACTGGCACACCCAGTTCGACCGCTGGTTCGCCGACGCGGTGGCCTTCGGGCTACCCGAGGTGAACGCGATGGTGGTCGGCACGGCCGACGCCGACGGCCGGCCCAGCGGCCGGACGGTACTGCTGAAGGGGTACGACCCCGGGGGCTTCGTCTTCTTCACCAACCACCTCTCGCGCAAGGGTGTCGAGGCGTCCGCGAACCCGTACGCCAGCCTGGTCTTTCCGTGGTTCCCCATGCAGCGGCAGGTGGTCGTCGCCGGCCGGATCACCCCGGTCGACCGGTCGGTGACCGAGGCGTACTTCGCCAGCCGGCCGCGCGGTTCCCAACTGGGTGCCTGGGCCAGCCCGCAGTCGCAGGTGGTGCCGGACCGGGCCGCGCTCCAGGAGCGCTACCGGGAGGTGGCCGAGCGGTTCGTCGACGAGGCGGTCATCCCGACCCCGCCGAACTGGGGTGGGCTGCGGGTCCGGCCCGATTCGGTGGAGTTCTGGCAGGGCCGGGCCGGCCGCCTGCACGACCGGCTGCGCTTCCGCCGTACCGACGACGGGCCGCCGGGCGGCGCCCCGGGCGGCGACGGAAGCTGGATCGTCGAGCGGCTGGCGCCATGACCGGCGTGCAGGAGGCTCGGCGGCGAGGGGTAGGCCGCTGGACGATCGACGTACGTCCGCTGCGCGTGCCCGCGTACCGGCGGCTCTGGCTCGGCAACACCGTGGCGATGTTCGGCTTCCAGTTCACCGCCGTCGCCGTGCCGGTGGAGATGTACGCCCTGACCAGGGACTCCTTGTGGGTCGGCCTGCTGGGCGTGGCGGCCTTCGTACCGCTGCTGGTCTTCGGGCTCTGGGGCGGCGCTATCGCCGACGCCCGCGACCGCCGCGTGGTGCTGCTCGGCGGGTCGGTGCTGCTCTGGGCGTCCACCCTCGGTCTGTTGGTCCAGGCGCTGCTGGACGTGGGCAGCCCGGTGCTGCTGCTGGCGTTGATGGCGGTGCAGTCGGTGGCGTTCGCGATCAGTTCGCCGGCTCGCAGCGCCATGCTGCCCCGGCTGGTTCCGGAGAACCTGGTGCCGGCCGCCAGCACCCTGAACTACACGACGTTCACCGCCGCCTCGGTGGCCGGACCGCTCGCCGCCGGTCTGATCCTCGCCGCCTCCACGGACACCAGGCTGGTCCTCTCGGTCGCGTACGGCGTGGACGCGGTGCTGTTCACCGCGATGCTCTGGGCCGCGCTGCGCCTGCCCGCGCTGCCGCCCGAGCCCGCCGCCGACGGCGAGCCCCGCCGCGGCGGCCTGGCCAGCGTGGTCGACGGGTTCCGCTACCTGGCCACCACGCCGGTGCTGCTGCTCTCCTTCGGGGTGGACCTGATCGCGATGATCCTGGCCATGCCGAGGGCGCTCTTCCCGGAGATCGCGCACGAACGGTTCGGCGGTGGTGGTGCGGTCGGCCTTCTCTACGCCGCCATCGCGATCGGCTCGATGATCGGCGGTTTGACCTCCGGTTGGATCGGCCGACTCCGCCGGCAGGGGCTCGGGCTGGTGGTCGCGGTGGTCGCGTGGGGCCTGGCGATCGCCGCCGCAGGGTTGGCCCACCAACTCTGGCTGATGGTCGTCCTGCTCGCCGTGGCCGGTGCCGCCGACCTGGTCAGCGCGGTGCTGCGTCAGTCGATGCTGTTGATCTACGCGCCGGACCGGATGCGCGGTCGACTTCAGGGCGTCAACACGGTGGTGGTGGCCGGCGGGCCGCGACTGGGCGACCTTCGGGCCGGCACCATGGCCGCCGGGTTCGGCGGAGGGGTGGCCTGGGTGGCCGGCGGGCTCGCCTCGGCGGTGCTCGTGGTGGGGCTCGCGGTCGCCTTCCCGGCGCTGCTGCGCTACCGGGCCGCGACGCCGTCGAGCGGTGACCGGCCGTGACCGGTTAGGGTCGCCGGCATGGACAGCCCCGACCAGCGCCCGTTCTCCGGCGCCCAGTGGACCATCGCCGCAGCCGGCCACGAGGCCGTCATCGTCGAGGTGGGCGGCGGGCTGCGGACGTACCGGCATGACGGTGTCGACCTGCTCGACGGGTACGGGACCGACGAGGTCTGTCCCGGCTGCGCCGGGCAGGTGCTGGCGCCCTGGCCGAACCGGATCCGGGACGGCCGCTACCCGTTCGCGGACCGGACGCACCAGCTCCCGCTGACCGAGCCGGAGCGGCACGTGGCCATCCACGGACTGGTCAACTGGGTGCCGTGGCGGCTGTTGGAGCAGACGGCGGACACGGTGACGGTCGGGTACGACCTGCCGCCGCAGCCCGGCTACCCGTGGCCGCTGCGGCTGGTCAGCAGGTGGAGCGTCGACGCGGACGGTCTGCGCGCCGAGCACGAGGTGACCAACATCGGTGCCGAGGTGGCGCCGTTCGGCTTCTCCGTGCACCCGTACCTGCAACTGCCGGGTGTCGCGGTGGACGACCTGGTCATGCGGCTGCCGACGCGTAGCCGGGTGCTGGTGGACGGTCGGCTGCTGCCGGTCGGGGTCACCCCGGTGAGCGGCACCGAGTACGACTGGACCAGCCCGCGCCGGATCGGCGCGGCCGTGCTGGACCTCTGCTTCGGTGAGGTCATCCGCGACGCCGACGGCGGCTCCTCGGTAAGCCTGGCCGCCCCGGACGGCTCGTCCGGGGTGAGCATCTGGGCGGACGCCGAGTTCGGCTGGTGGCAGGTCTTCACCGGCGACGCGCTCACCGGCGAGCGGCACCGGCGTTCGGTGGCGATCGAGCCGATGACCTGCCCGCCGGACGCGTTCCGTTCCGGCAAGGACATGCTCACGCTCAAGCCCGGCACCACCTGGCGGGGCTCCTGGGGCATCCGGCCCGGGGCCTGAGCGGGCCGACGAGGGGGCGCGGGATGGAGTTCGCCGAGGTCGTCCGGCGTCGACGGATGGTGCGCAACTACGACCCGGACCGTCCGGTCCCGCCCGACGTGGTGGACCGGCTGCTCGACCACGCGGTCCGCGCCCCGTCGGCCGGGTTCGCCCAGGGGTGGGGCTTCCTGCTGCTGGAGGAGGCGGCCGACCGGGAGCGGTTCTGGGCCGCCACCACGCCCGAGGGCGGAGGGCGGGAGCGCTGGCTGGCGGGGATGCGTCGGGCACCGCTGATCGTCGTGCCGCACGCCAACGAATCGGCCTACCTGCGGCGGTACGCGGAGCCGGACAAGGGCTGGACGGACCGTTCCACCGAGCGCTGGCAGGTGCCCTACTGGTACGTGGACACCGGCTTCGCCTCGCTGCTGATGCTGCTCACCGCCGTGGACGAGGGTCTGGGGGCGTGTTTCTTCGGCATTCCGCCGCAGCGGCTGGCCGCGTACCGGGACGCGTTCGGTGTGCCGACGGAGTACCACCCCATCGGCGCGATCACCATCGGTTACCGGGCGCCCGACCATCGGTCACCGTCCCTGCGCCGAGGGCGTCGTGGGCTGGACGAGGTGGTACGACGCGGGCGGTGGAGCTGAGGTGTTCATCCTGTTCGTCCGGGTGCGGAACGGACGAGGGGTAGCGAAACTGACATCAGGCAGCAGAACGCGACGTGCGCTGGGCCGCTAGGCTGGCACGGTCATCGGTGCTGCGCCATGCGGTGCCCGCTGCGGCCCGGCCGGCTCGGCGCCGTCGGTCGGTCCGGCCACAGGGGAGGGGAGCGTGCCGTCGTGATCTTCAGAGCGGTCCGGGACGGGCGTCCCTATCCGGAGCACAACCTGACGCTCAAGCAGTGGGCGGAGATCCCGCCCCGTCCGCTGCGCCTGGATCAGTTGATCACCACCAAGCGTGAGCTCGCGCTCGACAAGCTCCTCGCCGAGGATTCCACCTTCTACGGTGACCTCTTTCCGCACGTGGTGCAGTGGAACGGCGGGCTCTACCTGGAGGACGGTCTGCACCGCGCCCTGCGCGCGGCCCTGCAGCAGCGCAACCAGATCCACGCCCGGGTGCTGGTGCTCTCCGGGTCGATCGAGTGACGCGAGCACTCCTGAAGCTTCGTTAAGGTGACGGCATGGCTGCCCTCGACCTGCTCGACCTGGACCCGTCGCTCAGCGAGGAGGAGCGGCAGATCCGCGACGTCGTCCGCCAACTCGTCGACGACCAGGTCCGCCCGTACGTCGCCGACTGGTACGACCAGGGCCGCGTACCGGCCCGGGAGCTGGCCCGGGAGTTCGGCAAGCTCGGGCTGCTCGGCATGCACCTGACCGGGTACGGCTGCGCCGGCGCCTCCGCCATCGCGTACGGGCTGGCCTGCCAGGAGCTGGAGGCCGGCGACTCCGGCGTCCGCTCGCTGGTCTCGGTGCAGGGCTCGCTGGCCATGTACGCCATCTGGCGCTACGGCAGCGAGGAGCAGAAGCAGCGCTGGCTGCCGTCGATGGCGACCGGCGAGGCGATCGGCTGTTTCGGGCTGACCGAGCCGGACCACGGCTCCGACCCGGCGTCGATGACCACCCGCGCACGCCGCCACGGCGACGACTGGGTGCTCACCGGCGGCAAGATGTGGATCACCAACGCGCCGATCGCCGACGTCGGGGTGATCTGGGCGCGCACCGACTCCGGCGTGCGGGGTTTCGCCGTACCCATGGACACGCCCGGTGTCACGGCCCGCGAGATCCGTCGCAAGATGTCGCTGCGCGCCTCGGTGACCGGCGAGATCGTGCTCGACGACGTCCGGCTCCCGGCGGACGCCCAACTGCCCGAGGCGATCGGGCTCAAGGCTCCGCTGAGCTGCCTCACCGAAGCCCGCTACGGCATCGTCTGGGGCTCGGTCGGCGCCGCCCGGGACTGCCTGGAGACCGCCCTGACGTACGCCACCACCCGCACCCAGTTCGGCCGCCCGCTGGCCGGGTTCCAGCTCACCCAGGCCAAGCTCGCCGACATGGCCGTCGAGCTGGTCAAGGGCCAACTGCTCGCCCTGCACCTCGGCCGGCTCGCCGACGCCGACCGGTTGCGCCCCGAGCAGGTCAGCGTGGGCAAACTGAACAACGTGCGGGAGGCCCTGGCCATCGCCCGGCAGTGCCGCACCATCCTCGGCGCCAACGGCGTCTCCGGTGAGTACCCGGTCATGCGGCACGCGAACAACCTGGAGAGCGTGCTGACGTACGAGGGCACCTCGGAGATCCACCAGTTGGTCATCGGGCAGCGGCTCACCGGGCTCTCTGCCTTCGCCTGACCTGCCCTTTTGCTCTTTCCGTCCGCTCGCCGCGCGACTGTCGTACGGGGGCCGTACCGTCATTGACAGACGACGTGTCTGACGAGGACGGTGAGTGTGATGGCTCGCGACGCTGGCATCAACGAGCCCACGAGGGAGTTCCCCGGTTACCCGACCGGCGACGATCTCAAGGAGCGCTCGACCGCGGCACCCGACCCGACCGCGGACACACCCGACGGCCCGACGACCGGTGGCACGGGTGGGGCAGGTGGGGCGGCTCGTGGCCTGCTCCTGCTGCTCGGCGCTGCCGCGCTGGCCGTGGTGGTGCTGCTCGGTGTGCAGGCGACCGGCTTCCTGCCGGATTTCCGCAACCCGTTCGCCAAGGAGCAGACCGACCGCAGTCAGCCGCCGCTGCTGAAGTCGATTCAGGACCTCAGCCGCTACGTGGCCGCGGAGGGCAACTTCCAGGTCGTGGTCGACACCCAGAACGACCGGCGCAACGTCCCCGACTTCCTGCTCAACGAACGCACCCTCTTCGTCGGGGCCGGCAGCGTGGAGGCGTACGTCGACTTCGCCAAAATCGGTGAGGGTGCGGTCGTCGAGTCCGCCGACGGCACCTCGGTCGAGATCAAACTGCCCGCTCCGCAACTCGGTGAGACCAACCTCGACCTCGAGAAGAGCTACGTCTTCGCCGAGCAGCGCGGTCTGCTCAACCGGCTCGGTGACCTGGTCGGCAACGACCCCAACCGGCAGCAGCAGGTCTACCAACTGGCCGAGGAACGCATCACCGCCGCCGCCCGGGACAGCGGGCTCTCCGCCCGCGCGGAAGAGAACACCCGCAAGATGCTGGAGGGGCTGATGCGCTCGCTGGGCTACCAGCGGGTCGCGGTCACCTACACCGCACCCTGACCCCGCCCCGCGTCCGTACGCGAGCGCCCGCCCTGACGGTCACGTCGGAGCGGGCGCTTCGTGCTGAACACCCCCCGCGCCGTCACCCAAGATCTGCGCAACTTCAGGGATGTTGGTGCTTCCGCCGGTCGCGAGGCAGCAACATCCCTGAAGTTGGCGGCCCGGGGGCGGGGCGTTCTCGGATGGGCGGGAGGCTGTGCAGCGCTTGCCGTGTGAGTCAGTGGCCGGTGGAGGCGAGGTAGCGGTCCTCGTTCGGCATGAGGACCCAGAGGATCAGGTAGACGATCACCTGGGTGCCGGGCAGCAGCAGCGACAGCAGGAACAGCAGCCGCACCATCCCGGCGGACATACCGAACCGCTGACCGAGGCCGGCGCAGACACCGGCGATCATGCGCCCCTGGCGGGGCCGAACCAGTTTGCGACTCATGTCGTACTCCCACTCTGCGGCAGCGCGCCGCGTCTGCAATCCACGGTACGAAGGGGTCACCGTCCCGCCCTCGGTCTGGGGGATGATCGGCAGCCCGTGGACCCGTAGGTACATACCCGTGCGGCCCCACTCCAACGCCCCGCGCCCCGCGCCCCGCGCCCCGCGCCCCGCGCCCCGCGCCCCGCGCCCCGCGCAAGATCGTGCTCGATCCTGGATGTAGTGGGGTCCCAAGCGGCACGAGGCCACTGCATTCAGGATCGTGCGTGATCTTGACGTGTGCATCCCCGCATCCGGCACTCGCGCGCTCGCACCCGGGCTGCCCGGCGGCCCGGGAGCGGCTGGAGCGGCCCGGGAGGGGCGTCCGGGAGGGGGCGAGGGGCGCGAGGGGCGCGAGGGGCGTCCGGGGGAGGCCCCGGAGGCTCCCGGAGGCTCCGGGGAGGTGGCGGTGAGACGGCGGGCGGGTTGCGGGTGGCTGGCGCCGTTGCCGTCGTCGGTCGGGGGATGGCTGGGCGGGTAGGCTCGCTGGTTGGGCACCCATTACCCCGGGTGTCCGAGCGGCCGTCCGACCGGGCGGCCACGAGCGGGGCCGCCTACCGGTGACCACGAGCGGGCCAGATCCCGTACGACGGGACGGCGAGGAAGCGCAGCCATGATCAGTGTTTTCGACCTCTTCAGCGTCGGCATCGGGCCGTCCAGTTCGCACACGGTGGGGCCGATGCGGGCCGCCCGTACGTTCGTGGCGGGGCTCAAGGCCGACGGGCTGCTCACCGACACGGCGCGGGTGCAGGCCGAGCTGTTCGGTTCGCTGGGCGCTACCGGGCATGGGCACGGCAGCGGTCCGGCGGTGCTGCTGGGGCTCTCCGGCGAGGCACCGGAGACGGTCGACACGGACACCGTCGGCCCACGGGTGGAACGGATCAAGGCCGAGCGGCGGATCAGCCTGCTGGGGGCGCACGAGATCGACTTCGACCCGGATCGGGATCTGACGCTGCATCGTCGCCGGTCGTTGCCGTACCACCCGAACGGGATGACCTTCGCGGCGTACGACAGGGCTGGCACTCAACTGCGTGCTCGCACCTACTACTCCGTCGGCGGCGGTTTCGTGGTGGACGAGGCGGCGGCCGGCGCGGACCGGATCAAGCCGGACAGCACTGCGGTGCGGTACCCGTTCCTGACCGGGGCGCAGCTCCTCGACGTCACGACCGCCACCGGCCTGTCGATCAGCGAGGTGATGCTGGCCAACGAGCGCTCCTGGCGCAGCGAGGCGGAGATCCGGGCCGGCCTGCTGGACATCTGGCGGGTGATGCGGGAGTGCGTGCGGCAAGGCTGCGAGCGGGACGGCGTACTCCCTGGTGGTTTGAAGGTTCGGCGGCGCGCGGCGGAGCTGCGGCGCAGCCTGGAGGCGGACACCGGGAGCACCGACCCGCTGCGCGTGATGGACTGGGTGACGCTGTTCGCGCTGGCGGTGAACGAGGAGAACGCGGCCGGCGGTCGGGTGGTCACCGCGCCGACCAACGGCGCGGCGGGGATCATCCCGGCGGTGCTGCACTACTACAGCCGCTTTATCGAGGACGCCGACGAGGATGGAGTGGTGCGGTTCCTGCTGGCGGCCGGGGCGATCGGCGTGCTGTTCAAGGAGAACGCCTCGATCTCCGGCGCGGAGGTCGGCTGCCAGGGTGAGGTCGGCTCGGCCTGCTCGATGGCCGCCGCCGGGTTGGCCGAGGCGCTCGGCGGCACCCCCGAGCAGGTGGAGAACGCCGCCGAGATCGGGATGGAGCACAACCTCGGGTTGACGTGTGACCCGGTGGGTGGCCTGGTGCAGATCCCCTGCATCGAGCGGAACGCGGTGGCTAGCATCAAGGCGATCACGGCCGCCCGGCTCGCGCTGCGCGGTGACGGGGTGCACGCGGTGTCGCTGGACAAGGTCATCAAGACCATGCGGGAGACCGGCGCCGACATGAAGGTCAAGTACAAGGAGACGGCGCGCGGCGGTCTGGCCGTCAACGTGATCGAGTGCTGAGTCGGCCGATTCGGGGCATTCGTTCACCGACTGCTAACCTGTCGTCCGTTTCAGGAGGCGGGAGGCTGCGGTGACCGCTGGCGTCGCGGCGTTGTGGTCGCACCGCAACTCGCTGCGCATCCTGGTCAGGCGGGATCTGGCGGTCAAGTACCAGCAGTCGGTGCTGGGCTACTTCTGGTCGTTGATCGAGCCGCTCGGCATGGGCGCCATCTACTGGTTCGTCTTTGGCGTGCTCTACTCCCGGGACACCGGGCGGCACCTCGGTGAGGCGGCCGGGTCGTACCCGCTGTTCCTGATCACCGGGATCTTCGCCTGGATGTGGACCAGTTCGGCGCTGAGCGAGGCGACGAACGCGCTGACCGGCCAGTCCCGGCTGATCACCACGATGAACGTGCCGCGGCAGGTCTTCCCGATCGGCCGGGTCACCGGCCGGTTCGCCGAGTACGCGGCCGGCCTGCCGATCCTCGTCGCCATCGCGGTGATCTACGCGGTGCACGGTCGGATCCACCCCGGCTGGTCGCTGCTCGCGCTGCCGCTCGCGGTGGCCGTCCAGGCGGTCCTGCTGATCGGGCTGGCCCTGCTGCTGTCGGCGTGGAACGTGCTGATGCGCGACGTGGAACGGTTCATGCGGCTGATCATCCGGCTGCTCTTCTACGCCACGCCGATCATCTACCCGCTCAGCCTGGTCCGGGATTCCAGCCTGCCCGGTTGGCTGAAGGTGGTGTACGAGCTGAACCCGCTGGTCGGGATCTTCCAGCTGCACCACGCGATCTGGTACCCGGACGAGTTCCCGGACGCCCGACTGCTCGTCACCACCGTCGCCGGCAGCCTGCTGGTGCTGGTCGCCGGCTGGTGGTCGTTCCGCCGGCTGGAACCCGCCGTGCTCAAGGAACTCTGAGATGGCCGCGCCGATCATCGAGGCCGATCACCTGGGCATCCGGTTCGTCCGCAACCGTCGTCGGCAGCTGCGGCTGCGGGAGTTGTTCATCCACCGGGGCGGACGCGGTGCCCTGCCCGGCCAGTTCTGGCCGCTGCGCGACGTGTCGTTCGCCGTCGAGCCGGGCGAGACCGTCGGGGTGATCGGCCGCAACGGCACCGGCAAGAGCACCCTGCTGCGGCTGATCGCCGGGGTGCTCATTCCGGACGAGGGCAGCATCCGGGTGCACGGTGCGGTGGCGCCGCTGCTGGAGTTGTCCGCCGGATTCTCCAACGACCTGACCGGGCGGGAGAACCTGCACCTGGTCGGTGGGCTGCACGGGCTGTCGGCGAGCTACCTGAAGCGGCACTTCGACGAGATCGTCGAGTTCGCCGGTGAGCAGGTGGAACGGGCCATCGACACGTCGGTGCGGCACTACTCGTCGGGAATGAAGGTGCGGCTCGGCTTCGCGATCATCTCGCACCTGCCGCACCCGATCCTGCTGATGGACGAGGTGACCGCGGTCGGAGACGCGGAGTTCCGCAAGAAGTGTTACGCGACGATTGATCGTCTGCTCGGGGAGGGGCGCACGCTCGTGTTGGTGTCACACAACGAAAAGGACCTGACCCGGTTCTGCCGTCGGGGGTTGTACCTCGACGCGGGCCGGTTGACGCTCGACGGCACCATCGCCGAGGCGCTCGACGCGTACCACGCCGCGGTCCCGCGGTGACGCTCGCGATCGTGCTCGCCGCCGGGACACCCGCGGCGGGCCTGACCACCGCGACCGGCGAGCCGCTGGCCGACCGTCTCGCCGCCCAGTTGCGCCGGGCCGGGGCGGACGAGGTGCGCTTCGCCGCCAACCTCGACGAGTTGGCCGCGCTGGCCGACGCCGCCACCGGCCCGCTGCTGGTCACCGGCACTGACCTGGTGGCGCACACCGCCGTCCTGCGGCACCTGGCCACCAGCCCGGTCGGGCCCACGGTGGCGTTGGTGCTGAGCGACCCGCCGGTGCCCGGCCGGACGGCCGTGCGCGAGGAGCGCGGACAGGTCGTCGACGCCGGCGCGGTGGGCGATCTCGACGGCGACGCCACCGGCGTGTTCGGCGGAGCGCTGCGGGTCGGCGTGGACGACCTGCCGACCCTGGCCGCCGCTGCCCGGGCCGCTACGGCGGGCCTGCTGCCCGTCGCCACCCCGCTCGGCCCGGCCGGCGACGTGTCGCCGCTGCCGGTGGCCGGGGGAGCCGGCCACAACAGCCCCGGGTCCGCCGTGGACCGGCTCTTCGCGGGTCTCGCGGGGCTCGGCACCCTGATTTTCGCCCAGCGGGTACGCCTGCTCGTCGCGCACCGGGTCGAGGACGCCGCCGGGTTGGCAGCCGCGGAGGCGGCGGTGACGGCGGTCGACGAGGACCGCGCCGAGTTGCGGCTGTCGGTGAAGGAGAAGGACGACTTCTTCTCCACGTACTTCGTCAGCACCTGGTCGCCGTACGTGGTGCGGCTGGCGGCCCGGCTGCGGCTCACCCCGACCGGGGTGACCGTGATCTCGGTGCTGTTCGCGCTGGCCGCCGCCGTGCTGTTCGGCGTCGGCGGGCGACCCGCGCTGGTGGGCGGCGCGGTGCTGCTCTACCTCGGGTTCGTGCTGGACTGCGTGGACGGCCAGTTGGCCCGCTACACCCGGCATTTCAGCGCCTGGGGTGGCTGGCTGGACACGATGGCCGACCGGGCGAAGGAGTACCTGGTCTACGCCGGTCTCGGCTTCGGCGTGAGCCACGCCGGGCTGGGCAACGGCTGGGCGTTGGCGATCGCCGCGATGACGTTGCAGACCGTCCGGCACATGACCGATACCTGGTACGGGGTGCTGCACGACGAGGCGGCACGCCGGCCCCGGTCGGCGACGGGTGCCAGCGGCGGGATCGGCGACCGGCTGAACGCCGCGTCGACCCGGGTGCAGGCCGACACGGGTTCGCTGTCGTACTGGCTGAAGCGGACCGTGGTGTTCCCGATCGGCGAGCGGTGGGCGCTGATCGCGGTGACCGTGGCGCTGTTCAACCCGCTGGTCAGCCTGATCGCGGTGCTGGTGTGGGGCGCGCTGGCGTTCGCGTACACGGGGGCGCTGCGGACGTTGCGGGCCCGCTGGATGTGGGTGCCGGTGCTGGACACGGTCGATGCCACGCTGCACCGTGACGACGGGCCGCTGGCGCGCCGGCTGCCGGTGGTCCGCCCGATGGGGCCGCTCACCCTGGCGGTGGTCGCCGCGCTCGGCCCGGTGGTGCTGCTGGTCGCCGCGCTGCTGGGCGACTCGCCGGAGGACCTGCGCTGGGCGGTGCCGGTGGCGTTGCTGGTGCTGCTTGCCGGTGGCCTCGGCGCCGGGGCGGCGCACAACGGCCCGCTGGACTGGCTGGTGCCGGCGGCGCTGCGGGCCGCCGAGTACCTGTTCGCCATCGCGGTCGGGGTGGTCGGCGGTGCGCCGGGGTGGTTGATCTTCGGGTACGTCTTCGTGCTGACCGTGCACCACTACGACCTGACGGCCCGGCTGGAGAAGCGGCAGGCGGCACCGCCCCTGCATGCGGCCACGCTGGGCTGGGAGGGGCGTTCGGTGCTGCTGGCCCTCGTGGCGATTGCCGGAATCGTCGGTATCGGCATGGCTACACTCGGTGCGTACCTTCTCGTGGTTTTCTTGGCGAGCGCCGTCCTGGCCTGGTTCGTCCGGCCGGCCCGTAGCGCGCGGGCGTCGGCCGCGCCCCTGGGCGCGGGAGGTGTCGCGCCGCGCTGACGGAGGGACGGCCGGATGACCCTGATCAGTTTCGTGGTTCCGGCCTTCCGGGTGCAGGGCTATCTGCGTGAGTGTCTGGACTCGATCCTCGGTCAGCCGGAGACCGACCTCGAGGTGATCGCCGTCGACGACTGCTCGCCGGACGCCAGCGGCGAGATCATCGATGAGTACGCGGCCCGTGACCAGCGGGTTCGATCAGTCCGGCTGCCGGAGAACGTCGGCCTCGGTCCGGCCCGCAACATCGGGCTGGACCGGGCCGTCGGCGAGTACGTGTGGTTCATCGACGGTGACGACTGGCTGGCGCCCGACTGCCTGCCGGAGGTCGCCGAGCGACTGCGGGCGACCCGACCGGACGTGCTGCTGGTCGATCACGTCCGGACGCACTGGAACGACACCGCCACCCGCAGCGCGATGGCCGAGGTGTTCCCGGAGTCACCCGGGCCGGCCACCTTCCGGCTGCGGGACCGGCCGGAGGCGATGCGGCTGCTGCACACCGCCTGGAACCGGCTGGTCCGGCGGGAGTTCCTGGTCGAGTTGGGGCTGCGCTTCTCGGCCGGCTGGTACGAGGACGTCTCGTTCAGCTATCCGGTGCTGATGGCGGCGCGGCGGATCGGCGTACTGGATCGGGTCTGTGTCAACTACCGGCAGCGCCGGGCGGGCGCGATCACCAAGACCCGGGGGGATCGGCACTTCGAGGTGTTCCCGCAGTGGCACCGGGTCTTCCACCTGATG
The DNA here is from genome assembly GCF_040643015.1 of Micromonospora sp. NPDC047527. Taxonomy (NCBI): domain Bacteria; kingdom Bacillati; phylum Actinomycetota; class Actinomycetes; order Micromonosporales; family Micromonosporaceae; genus Micromonospora; species Micromonospora sp. NPDC047527. The sequence continues at coordinate 713,074 of NZ_JBEYTK010000002.1, forward strand.
GACGCCTGGGCGCCGGCGGTGGACGCGCTGCGGCCGGCGGTCTTCGAGCGGATGATCTGGCACTACCTGACCGTGCTCGGCAACGGCCAGCGGATCGCCCCGGAGCTGCGCGCCTCCTTCTTCGCGCAGATCACCGCCGACTACGCGCGGTGGTTGCCCGACGGTGGCTACCCCGTGCCGGAGGGGGTGGAGGGGGTCAAGCACCGGTTGGTCGCGACCGGCCGGTGGCGGACGTTCACCGCCTTGCGGACGGCCAGCCGGGCCCGTGACACGGCCCGCCGACAGGTGCGTACCGCCCGCCGCCGGGTCGGGCCGGTCGCCCGGCGCGGTGCCCGACTGACCCGCGACGGCCTGCTGCGCGAGTACTACCGGGCGGAGCTGCGCCGACCGGTTGATCCGACCCTCGCGGTGTACGCGGCCTACTGGTACCGGGGCTACGCCTGCAACCCGGCGGCGATCTACGAGGTCGCCCGCCGGCTGGCCCCCGGTGTGCGCGGGGTGTGGATCGTGCGCCGCGACCGGGTGGACGCCGTACCGGCCGGGGTGGAGTACGTGGTCGCCGGCACCCCGGCCTACTACCGGGTGCTGGCGCGGGCCCGCTGGCTGATCAACAACGTCAACTACCCGGATTTCGTCCGCAAGCGGCCGGAGCAGGTGCACGTGCAGACCCACCACGGCACTCCGGTCAAGGTGATGGGGCTGGACCAGCAGCGCTACCCGATCGGTGCCGGCCGGATGGACTTCGCCGGCCTGCTGCGCCGCGTGGACCGTTGGGACTTCAGCGTCAGCGCCAACAGCTTCTCCACCCAGATGTGGGATCGGGCGTACCCGGCCGCGTACACCACGCTGGAGGTGGGCTATCCGCGCAACGACCGGCTGGTCACCGCCGGCCCGGACGAGGTGCGCCGGCTGCGGGCGGAGTTCGGCTTCGGCCCCGACCAGCAGGTGGTGCTGTACGCCCCGACGCACCGCGAGCACCTGCCCGGCTACCGGCCACCGTTCGACCCGGACCGGTTCGTCGAGGCGCTGGGTGACTCGGGCCGGCTGCTGATGCGCAGTCACTACTTCCACGACCGCGATCGCCGCCCCGGCCGGCCGGTGGACTGGGAGCGGGTGCGCGACGTCAGCGGCTACCAACGGGTCGAGGACCTGTACCTGGTGGCCGACGTGCTGGTCACCGACTATTCCTCGGCGATGTTCGACTACGCGGTGCTGGACCGGCCGATCGTGCTCTACGCACCGGACTGGGAGGCGTACCGCCTGGCCCGGGGTGTCTACTTCGACGTCACGGCCGAGCCACCGGGCGCCGTCGCCACCACCTTCGCGGACTTGCTCGACCTGTTCCGCACCGGCGCGGAGCGCTCGGACGCGGCAATGAGGGCCCGCGAACGTTTCCGGGGCCGTTTCTGCAGGTTGGATGACGGTCGGGCGGCGGAACGGGTGGTGCGTCGCGTGTTCCTGGGCGAGTCGCCCGAGCAGTCGGCGGGGTGCTGATCGCCGACCAACGGTGCCTGGTGTCGCGTAATAGGTGCGTCATCAGCCGAACATGAGACGTTTACCCGATGTGCGGATGGAATGATCCTGGTCACAGTCTTGTGGGGTTCGGCCGACGAGCTGGGGGAGGTGACGGTGAGCACCGTCGCGCTCAAGGATGTCAGCAAGATTTTCAAGGACGGCACGCTGGCCGTCGACAGCGTCAACCTGGACGTGAACGACGGCGAGTTCATGGTGCTGCTCGGTCCATCCGGGTGCGGCAAGTCCACAGTGCTGCGAATGATCGCCGGTCTGGAGGACCCGACCCACGGTGCGGTCCTGCTCGACGGCGAGCTGGCGAACGACCTGCCACCCCGGGACCGCAAGATCGCCATGGTCTTCCAGGACTTCGCGCTCTACCCGCACATGACCGTCGGTGACAACATCGCCTTCCCGTTGCGGCTGGCCGGGGTGGAGCCGACACCGCGGGGTGAGCGGGTCACCGACGTGGCCAGCGCGCTGGGCATCAGCGACGTGTTGGGCCGCAAGCCGGGCCAGCTCTCCGGCGGGCAGCGCCAGCGGGTCGCGATGGGCCGGGCGATCGTCCGCCGACCGGGGTTGTTCCTGATGGACGAGCCGCTGTCCAACCTCGACAGCGGCCTCCGCGCCGAGCTGCGCGCGGAGATCTCGGGCCTGACCCGGGAGTTGGGTGTCACCACCGTCTACGTCACCCACGACCAGGCCGAGGCGTTGACCATGGCCGACCGGGTGGCGATCATGCGCCGTGGTGTGCTCCAGGACGTGGGCACACCCACCCAGGTGTACGGCCGGCCGGCGACGCTCTACGTGGCCGCCTTCCTGGGCAGCCCTCGGATGAACCTGCTGGAGGCGTCGGTCTACGTCCACCTTGACCGGTACGTCACGCTCAACCTCGGTGAGCAGTCGCTCTATCTGCCCTGGAACGACATCCGTAGCCGGGCGGTGGCGCACTACCACGGCGAGCGGATCGTGGTCGGGATGCGGGCCGAGGCGCTCACCCCGGTAGCCCCGGACAGCCCTGGCGACGTGCTGCGCGGCCGGATCCGCTACCTGGAGCACCACGGGCACGAGTCGCTGGCCTTCCTCGACATCGGGGCGACCGCGATCATGGTGGACGAGATGGGCGCGCCGCTGGACACGCCGCCGGTGGGCCAGCGTGGCCTGCGCCGGTTCGGCGCGGTGATGCAGCGGCTCACCGGCAAACCGGTGGAGGCCGAGGAGCCGCCGCCGACCGGCGGCACCCGCACCAGCGTGCTCCCCGACCCGGGCCGGCACCACCGCCGCCCGGCGGAGCTGGCGGTGCGGCTGGCGCCGTACCCGGCGGTCACCGCGGGTCACCCGCTCGCGGTCTCGGTCCGGATGGACGCCCTGCATTTCTTCGACGAGCGCGGTGACCGGATCGACGTGGGTTGGCGGTGACGCCACGCCGGAGCGGGGTGGCGGGGCGGTGGCCCGGTGGCCTACCGTCTGCCCACCCAGTCCACAGTGAAAGTCATCGAGAGGGGTGCACCCGTGTCGGGTGACCGTCCCAGCCCGCTCGTCATCGAGCGCATCCTGCGCGACCGGCAGGGCATCTGGCAGCAGATCGTGGCCGAGCGTGATCTGAACGCGTTGACCGGTCGGATGCTGGCCAGCTCCGCCATCGCGCTCGCCTGCTACGGTGCGGTGCTCGGGGCCTTCCATAGCCCGCTGATGGCGCTGACCTCCGCGCTGAAGCTGCCGCTGCTGTTCCTGGTCACGCTGGCCATCTGCCTGCCCACGCTCTACCTGTTCAACCTGGTGTTCGGCGCTCGGCTGTCGGTGCGCCAGTCGCTGGCGCTGGTGATGGTGGCGATCACGGTCACCTCGATGCTCGCGGTGGCGTTCGCGCCGATCAGCCTCTTCTTCCTGATCACCGCTCCGGACTACGGCTTCTTCAAGCTGCTCAACGTCGCCATCCTGACGCTGTCGGCGTTGGTCGGGCTGCGTTTCCTGACCGGCGGGATGCAGGTCCTCAACGACCACGGTCTGCTGGCACCGGCGGTGGCGACCGCCGAGGCCCCGGCCCAGGTCAACGCCCAGGTTGTGCCGGTCGCCGTGCCCGCCAGCTCGGCGCCGGTCGCCGTGGCCGCCGGTGCGGCCTCGTCCGCCGGTGCGAGTGCCGCGCCGGTCGCGGTGCCGGCCGGAGCGGCGGTGGCGGCCTCGAACGGCGGCACGCCCGACGCGGTGCCGGCCGTCCAGACCCCGCCCCAGGTCCCGGCGCAGGTCCCGGCCCAGTGGGGCGGGCAGCCGGTAGCCGGGTCGTTCCCGCCCGGCTACCCGGTGCCGCAGCGCCCGTGGGGCACCCCGCCGGTACGGCGCGGCGAGCCGACGCAGCGGCCGGCCAGCATGACGCTGCTCTACATCTGGATCCTGCTCTTCGGCTTCGTCGGGACCCAGCTGGCCTGGACACTGCGACCGTTCTTCGGCGACCCGGGTCAGGATTTCGCCTTCTTCCGCAGCATCGACGGCAACTTCTACGCGGAGATCCTGCGCACGATCGCCAACCTGTGACCTCGGCGGCGGCCGGGAAAACCCTGGTTGCCGCCTTGGTTACTGGCGAGTAACGTCGGGCCATGACCATCGACTCACGGCAGGTGGCGGCCGGATTGCTCGAAGCGGTGCCGTTCGCCCGCACACTCGGCATCGAATTCGTCGAGGTGGCACCCGAGGCGGACGGCGGCGTGCGGGTCACCGTGCGGCTCCCCGACACTCCGGCCATCCACAACCACATCGGCGGGCCACACGCCGGGGCGATGTTCACGCTCGGTGAGACGGCCTCCGGCGCGGTCGTGCTGGTCGCCTTCGGACACCTGCTCGACCGGGCCGTGCCCCTCGTCGTCCGGGCCGACATCGCCTACCGCAAGCGTGCATTCGGGCCCGTCCTGGCCACCGCGCGACTCGGGCGACCCGCCCAGGAGGTGGCCGACGAGCTGGAATCTGGTCGGCGACCCGAGTTCCCGGTCGAGGTGGAGATCGGCACCGAGGACGGCAAGCACACCTCGACGCTGACGGTGATCTGGACGCTGCGACCGAACTGACCGAGCGTCGTTCCTCCGCGAAACGGTGGGATCGCCCGTAACGTTGGCTAGATTCGTAGGGTGTTGGGTCTACCTGATCATGTGACCGCCTGTCTCTTCGATCTGGACGGTGTGCTGACGCAGACCGCCCGGGTGCACAACGCCGCCTGGACGCAGACGTTCGACGAGTTTCTGCGCCAGCACGCGACGACCACCGGAACACCGTTCCAGCCGTTCGACCCCGGCCCGGACTACAACCGCTACGTCGACGGCCGACCCCGCGCCGACGGCGTCCGGTCGTTCCTCGCCTCCCGTGGCATCGTGCTCCCCGAGGGCAGCCCGGACGACCCGCCGGACGCCGACACGGTCAACGGCGTCGGCAACCGCAAGAACGTTCTGCTGCTGGAGCGCCTGCGCAGCTCCGGTGTCGAGGTCTACCCGGGCTCGGTGCGCTACCTGGAGGCGGCGACCGCCGCCGGGCTGCGCCGGGCCGTGGTGACCGCGAGCGCCAACGGGCGTGAGGTGGTCAGCGCCGCCGGGCTGGAACACCTGCTGGAGACGCGGGTCGACGGGCTGGTCGCTCGGCAGCAGGGGCTGCGCGGCAAGCCGGAGCCCGACACCTTCCTGGCCGGGGCCGCACTGCTCGGTGTCGACCCCACCCAGGCCGCCGTCTTCGAGGACGCGCTCTCCGGCGTGGCCGCCGGTCGTGCCGGCGGCTTCGGCTACGTGATCGGGGTCGACCGGGTCGGGCAGGCCGACGAGTTGCTCGCGCACGGCGCCGACATCGTGGTCGAGGACCTCGCCGACCTGCTCGACGCGGGCGACGCCGACGCGCCTCGGCGCCCGGCCGCTGCGACATCTGCCGACGAGCGGGGCGCCGCGTGATCCGGGAGCGGGCCTATCCCGTCGAGCCCTGGCACATCCGCGAGACCCGCCTGGACATGGACGTGCTGGCCCAGTCGGAATCGGTCTTCGCGCTCTCCAACGGGCACGTCGGGCTGCGCGGCAACCTCGACGAGGGCGAGCCGCACGGCCTGCCCGGCACGTACCTCAACTCGTTCTTCGAGCTTCGCCCGCTGCCGTACGCGGAGGCCGGCTACGGCTTCCCCGAGTCCGGGCAGACCATCGTCAACGTCACCAACGGCAAGCTGATCCGGCTGCTCGTGGACGACGAACCACTCGACGTGCGCTACGGCCAGTTGCTCTCCCACGAGCGGATCCTCGACATGCGGGCCGGCACCCTGCACCGGGAGCTGCACTGGCGCTCCCCGGCCGGCCGTGAGGTCAAGGTCCGCAGCACCCGGCTGGTGTCGTTCACCCAACGGTCGGTCGCCGCGATCAGCTATGAGGTGGAGGCCGTCGACGGCCCGCTGCGGCTCATCGTGCAGTCCGAGCTGGTGGCGAACGAGTCGCTGCCGGCACAGAGCAAGGATCCCCGGGTCGCGGCCGTCCTGGAGTCGCCCTTGCAGGCCGAGGAGGAGCTGACCACCCCGGACGGCGGGCAGCTGATCCACCGCACCAAGGTCTCCGGGCTGCGGGTGGCCGCCGCCATGGAGCACGAGGTGCACGGCCCGGACCACACCACCATCGAGTCCGAGGGGTACGAGGACTGGGTTCGCACGACCATCGGCTGTGTGCTCCAGCCCGGCGAGAAGCTGCGGGTGGTCAAGTACCTGACGTACGGCTGGTCGAGCCGCCGCTCACTGCCGGCGCTGCGCGACCAGGTCGGCGCGGCGCTGGCCGGCGCCCGGCTCGACGGCTGGGAGGGGCTCCACCGGGAGCAGCGCAGCTACCTCGACAAGTTCTGGGACGCGGCGGACGTGCTGGTCGAGGGCGACCCGGAGATCCAGCAGGCGGTTCGGTTCGGCCTCTTCCACGTGCTCCAGGCTGGCGCCCGCGCCGAGCAGCGGCCGATCTCGGCAAAGGGGCTCACCGGCCCCGGGTACGACGGTCACGCCTTCTGGGACACCGAGATGTTCGTCCTGCCGGTGCTCACGTACACCCAGCCGAGCGCGGTCCGCAGCGCGTTGCAGTGGCGGCACAGCACGCTGGACCAGGCGCGGGAGCGGGCCGAGACGCTCAACCTCAAGGGCGCCGCATTTCCCTGGCGGACCATCGAAGGGCCGGAGTCCTCCGGGTACTGGCCGGCCGGCACCGCCGCGTTCCACATCGCCGCCGACATCGCCGACGCGCTGCGGCGGTACGTGCTGGTCACCGGCGACACCGAGCTGGAGCGGGAGATCGGGCTGGAGTTGCTGGTCGAGACCGCCCGGCTGTGGCGCTCGATCGGGCACCACGATCGGCAGGGCCAGTTCCACATCGACGGGGTGACCGGCCCGGACGAGTACACCGCGGTGAAGAACGACAACATCTACACCAATCTGATGGCGCAGCGGAACCTGCTCACGGCCGCCGAAACGGTGATGCGCTACCGGGACGAGGCGTTCCGCCTGGGTGTCACCGACGAGGAGGCGGCGAGTTGGCGGGACGCCGCCGCCTCGATGCACGTCCCGTACGACGACGAGTTGGAGGTGCACCAGCAGGTGGAGGGGTTCACCCGCCTCCAGGAGTGGGACTTCGCGCACACCCCCGCCGAGAAGTACCCGTTGCTGCTGCACTACCCGTACTTCGAGCTGTATCGCAAGCAGGTGGTGAAGCAGGCCGACCTGATCCTGGCGATGCACTGGCGGGGGGACGCCTTCACCCCCGAGCAGAAGGTGCGCAACTTCCTCTACTACGAGCGCCGGACGGTGCGGGACTCCTCGCTGTCGGCCTGTACGCAGGCGGTCCTCGCCGCCGAGGTGGGCCATCCCGAACTGGCGCACATCTACCTGCGCGAGGCCGCGCTGATGGACCTGCACGACCTCAACGAGAACACCCGCGACGGCGTACACATGGCCTCGCTGGCCGGCGCGTGGCTCGCCCTGGTGGGCGGGCTCGGCGGGTTGCGGGACCACGACGGTCGGCTGTCGTTCGCGCCCCGGCTCTCCAGCCGGCTCAGCCGCCTGGAGTTCTCGTTGCAGTGGCGCGGGCTGGCGCTGCGGGTGGACGTCCGGCCGCACCAGACGACGTACTCGCTGCGCCACGGTGGCCCGGACGACGTGGTGGAGTTGCGCCACCACGACCAACTGCTGCGGGTCACCTGCGACGAGCCGGTGACGGTGCCGGTGCCACCGGCGGAGCCGACGGCAGGACCTCCGGAGCACCCACCGGGCCGGTCACCCCTGCTCCGGTTGCCCGAGCGCGAACAGTGACGGCCGGGGCGGGAGTGATCCCGCCCCGGCCGTGCCACGCGTACGTCAGATGGGCTCTCCGGTCGACGGGCGTCCCAGGGCGTCCCTGGGCGCCATCGCCCGCGGGTCGTCGGGCAGGCGGGCCTCGGAGGCCTCGTCCCCCCAGTTCCGGGGCCGCTCGGCGTCCTGTTCACGCCGGTTGCGTTCGTCCATCTGCTGCTGCCGGGAGGTCTGCTGCTTGCCCATGGCGGTCCTCGCGATCCGTCGGGGCGCGGTTGCGCCTACACGGTCTGCGGTCACCGTTGGCCTACCCGGCGGCCCATTCGACAAACGCGGCCGGGCATCGGGATGCCCTCGGCGTCGGGTGCGTGCGACGCGACGGGCGGGGTACGCGGACCGTAGGCGAGCACGCGGAGGTGTGGCATGGACGAGCAGAGCAACACGGTGACCATTCCGGTCGGGGACGTCCAACTCCCCGCCGACCTGCTGCTGCCCGCTCAGCCGCTCGGCGTGGTGCTCTTTGCGCACGGCAGCGGCAGCTCGCGGCACAGCCCGCGCAACGTGGCGGTGGCCCGGACGCTCAACCGGCGTGGTCTCGGCACCGTGCTCGTGGACCTGCTCACCCCGGCCGAGGACGAGGTGGACGCGCGCACCGCCGAACTGCGGTTCGACATCGGGCTGCTGGCCAGCCGGCTGGCCGGGATCGTCGACTGGCTGGCGGTCGAGCGCCCCGCCGGTGACGCGCCCATCGGCCTCTTCGGGGCCAGTACGGGTGCCGCCGCCGCGCTGGTCGCCGCCGCGTCCCGCGCCGACCGGGTGGGCGCGGTGGTTTCCCGGGGTGGCCGACCCGATCTGGCCGGGGGCGCGCTGGCCCGGGTGCGTGCCCCGACGTTGTTGCTGGTGGGCGGTTCGGACGAGGAAGTGATCGCGCTGAACGAGCAGGCGCTGGCCGAGCTGGGCGAGGTCGGCAAGCTGTGGGTGGTGCCCGGCGCCACGCACCTCTTCGAGGAGCCCGGAGCGCTGGACCAGGTCGCCGACCACGCCGGCACCTGGTTCACCGACCACCTGGCCCGCGCGGCAGCCCCGACCCGTCGAGGATGAGGTCGGCGGACCTCATGGGGTGGGTGGGACCGCCAGGGTTGGGGTGGTGTGGTGGCGTTGGACGGTGTCGATGACGCGCCAGAGGACGGCGGTGATCGGGACGCTGACGAAGGCGCCGGCGATGCCCGCGATCAGAGTGCCGGCGGTGACGGCCACCAGGATCACCGCCGGGTGCAGCCGGACCTGCCGCTTCATGACCAGCGGTTCGAGTAGGTTGCCCTCGATCTGTTGTACGGCGATCACCGCGGCGAGGGTGAGCAGGGCCGTCGTCGGCCCGTTGGCCGCCAGTGCCACCAGCACCGCCACCGCGCCGGCCACCGTCGCCCCGATGATCGGCACGAAGCCGCCGAGGAAGGTGATCAGCGCCAGCGGCAGAGCCAACGGCACCCCCAGCACCACGAGGGCCAGGCCGATGCCGAGCGCGTCGATCGCGGCGATCAACATCGTGCCCCGGCTGTACGCTCCCAGGGTCTGCCAGCCGCCCCGACCGGCCTCGGCCACCACGAGCCGGTTTGGGCCGGTCATCCGGGACAGCACCCAGTGCCACATCGATCGGCCGTCCTTGAGCAGGAAGAAGAGCAGCACCAGGGCGAGCAGCGCGGAGCCGAGCACCTCGGTGGCCGTCCGGGCCCCGGCGACCGGGTCCGGCGAGCTGCCGCTCAACCCCTCCCGGGCTTGGTCGATCAGTCGGTCCAGTTGGGCGTCGGTGACGGGCAGGGTGGACGTGACGAAGTCCCGGCTGCGGTCAAGCCCCTGGGTCAGCTCCTGGCTGAGCTGGTCGAACTGGTTGGCGGTCAGGTTCCACACCAGCGCGCCGACCCCCACCAGGATGCCGAGCAGCAGCAGGACGGTGAGCAGCGCGGCCAGTGCCGCGGGCACCCGCAGCCGGCGCAGTCGGAGCAGCACCGGGTCGAGTAGCGCGGTGAGGAAGATGGTGGCGGCCAGCGCGATGGCCAGTGGTGCCAGCAGCACGGCGATCCGACCCAGCAGGTAGAGGCCGGTGACGATAACCACCAGGCAGGCACTCCACAGCACCGCGGTTCGGACGAGCCACGGCAGCGCCGTCCACCCCTGGCGAGGCCCTGAGCCGTCCGTTGTCTCCCCGGCGCCTGCCCCGGGTTCCTCTGCCGTCATGTCGGTCCTCCTCGATCTCCGCGAGGGTCGGTACCCGGCCTGACGCGCGCCGACACCCGTACTGCTCCAACCTGGGTCTGGTCGTCGTGGCCAGGTGTGTCCGTGCCAGAGCGCTAAGTCTGGATTATCCAGGTTTGAGCATCCTGGACCAGGGAACGTCACCAGGAAGTCAGTCGGAGTGGAGGAGGACCGCGATGAGCGACTTCATGGACAAGGCCAAGGACTTCGCGGACAAGCACGACAAGCAGGTCGACCAGGGGATGGAGAAGGCCGGCGACGCGGCCGACCGCCGTACCGGTGGAAAGTACGACGACCAGATCGACAAGGGTGTGGACCAGGCTCAGGCCCGTACCGGCGAGGGCGACCAGGTCCGCTGACGACGTACCCCGGGTCGCCGCTGACGTGGCGGTGACCCGGCGGCACGGGCCGATGCCCACCGTGTCGCGGGCGGGGTCGAACGGGCACGATTGCCGTGACGACGCCGGGGTATCCGCCGCCATGGCCGACGACCGTCCACCACCCGGCCGCGACCGATCTCGACTCGAAGTGGCTGCCGACAAGGGCGGCCAGATGGTCGAATCAGTGCGGCACCGCAGCGGGCAGGCCGGCCGGATCCGCGCCCGGCAGTGGGAGATCACCCTGGTGATCGCCGCCCAGGCCGGGCTGGCCGCGGCGCTCGCCGCCCTGATCGCCCAGCACTTCCTCGGCCCCGGATCGCACGTCTTCGCTCCCGCCGCCGCCGTCGGAACGATCGCCACCGCCATCGGGCAGCGAGCCCGGCGGACCTTCGAACTGCTGGCCGGTGTCGCGCTGGGCCTCATCATCGGTGACACGCTGCGCTTCGTCGTCGGCTCGGGACCGTGGCAGACCGGCGTGGTCGTCGCTCTCGCCATCGCCACCGCCCTGCTGGTGTCCGGCAAGGGCGGCCCGTTGGTCGGTCAGGCCGGCGGTACCGCCGTGCTGATCACCACGCTGGCCCCGATGGAAAGTGGCCTGGAGGTGCCCCGGATCTTCGACGCGCTGGTCGGTGGGGTTGTCGGCCTGGTGGTGGTCGCGCTGCTGCTGCCGGTCAACCCGATGCGGGTGCTGGACCGGTCGGCCGCGCCGATCTTCGCGATTCTCTGCGAGCAACTCGGCGAACTCGCGCAGGCGGTGCGGGAACGCGACAGCGACCGGACGTTGCGCGTCCTCGACCGGCTCCGCGCCGCCGACGACGACCTGGGGCGACTGCATGACGCGCTGAGCGGTGCCGAGGAGGTGGTGACGATCGCGCCAGCGCGGTGGCACCGCCGCCAGCAGTTCCACCGGTACGCCCTCAGCGCGAGTCACCTCGAACGGCTGCTGTTGGACAGCCGCGCCCTGGCCCGCTGGTCGACGACCGCGCTGCAGTACGACGAGCCGATCCCGCCGGAACTGCCGGACGCGATCGCCCGGCTGGGCGAGGCGGTGACACAGCTGCGTACGGAGTGCAAGGGCGACGACGCGTTCCAACAGACCCGCACGCTGGTCGAGGAGTGCGCCGATCTGGCCGGACGGGCGAGCGCCCGCGGGGTCAGGTCGTTCGGTGACGCCCTCGTCACCGGCCTGCGCACCGCGGCCAGCGACCTGCTCCGCGCCACCGGCTGCGAACCGGACGACGCCAACCGGATCGTGCGCGGTGCCGCCGGAGCCGGGGAGGCCACCGTGCATCCGCCGCCCCGGCGACACCTGTACCGGACCCGGCCGACCCGCGCCGCGCGGACCCGACGGCGGGCGGACCTCGCCGCCCGCCAACGTGAAGACGGCAGGACCGGCCCCCCCGATCGGGGGAGGCCGGCCCGGTGAACCGCCGTATCAGGAGGAGTAGCCGCGCTCCGCGACCCAGTTGGCGACCTTCGGCAGAGTCACCCAGTACTCGCCCAGCGCCGGGTCGGCCGGGTCGGCGACCCGGACGGTGTCCCCACCGTCGCGGTAGCCGACAAGCGTCACGTAGTGGCCGCCCTCGTACGAGTGCGGGTTGCCGTCGACGTCCACGGTCGTGCCCTTGATGTTGGCCACCACCGGCCGTCCGGCGTCGACCGCGGCCAACACGTCCCGCCGCAACTGCTCGACCTGGTCGGGGCGGGCCGCCGAGTCACTGATCTCGGTCGTCCGGTACTTGCCGCCGGTCAGCTCGTTCAGCACCCGGGTCGTGTCCAGGGCCGACGGGGTGCCCGCCTCGGTGGTGCCGAGCAGCTTGGCCACCTCGTCCTGGGGCAGCGCCTTGCCCTGGGCGGAGAGTGCGATCCGGGTCGCGGCCGGCCCGCAGTAGTAGAAGTTCGGCTGCGCCTGGTAGTCGATGTCGAGCACCCGCTCGCCACTCCGGTTGCCCTGGTTCGACGAGGTTGCGGCAGCCGGTGCGGGGGCGGCCTGCGCGGCGACCGCGGGGCCGAGAGCGCAACCGCCGGCGACCAGCAGGCCGACGACGGACAGACCGCTCTTCTGCATGATCGGGTTCATGGTCGAGTCTCCGTTCGAGGGGTTGGAGCCTCCGACTGGCGGAGGGCAGCAGCACCGGGAATGGCGCTCGGCTCATCAGGGGGCGGCCCGCGGCGGTCACGGCCGTGGGCGTACTGGTGTAACGGCCCTGGTCCGGCCCGCATTCCACCCGCTGCCGGGGTCGCCCTCGGACCCCAGATGGGCACAAACCACTCAGCTTTCCCCGAAGGGGGGAGACGGTGGGTCAGAGGCTCCCGAGCAGGCCGGTCACGGTGATCTCGATGACCACCCGCTCCGGATTCGGACGCGGGGTCCGATACCGCTCGGCGTAGCGGCGTTCCGCCTCCGCCACCGAGGCCCGATCCGACCGGAGCACCGCCCGGCCCTCGATGGTCAGCCAACGTCGGCCATCCACGTGGCAGACGGCCACCGGCAGGCCCGCCGCGCCGGCATCGGCCACGTGACGCGCCTTGCGGGACGTACCGGAGGTGATCACGCGGGCCAGCCCGGCCGCCGGGTCGAGAGTGACGCCGACGGGCACCACGTGCGGGGTGCCGTCGGCACGCGGGGTGGTCAGCGTCGCGAGGTGCCGCTCCGCGCAGAAGGCGGCCACCCGGTCGTCGCGTACGTCCAGCCGGTGATCGCCCGCCATGCCCGTCCCCCGTCCGCCGAACCGATCTCGATCATCGTACGGAGCGGCGGGCGCTCTCCGACGCGGGTGGCGCGTCGAGCTGCCCGGGCAGCCGGTGGCTCGCCGCCCGGCGCTGGTGGACCAGCCGGGTCAGATAGATCAGCGCGCCGGCCAGGACGCCCATGTCGTCCAGGTAGATGGGGTCCGGAAGGACGTCGACCGGGAAGATCGTGTAGATCAGCGCCCCGTAGAAGACGACCTTGCCGCTCGCGCCGAGGCCGGTCAGCATCCGCCGGGTACGCACCACCCGTACCGCCAGCAGCACCGCGCCGACCAGGGTGGCGATCGCCAGGATGCCGGCGATCACCACGAGAACCCACGCCTCTCGGGACATGCGGTCACGCTAACGCACCGACGTCCGCCCGGCCGGCTGTCGGCACCGGCGCGCTCTCAGCTCAGAGCGGAGGCATCCGGTGTCGACTGCACAGAACGCCGGGCTGCCGGGCTGCCGGGCTGGGTCGCCGGGCTGGGTCGCCGGGCCGTCCGGTCAGAACGCGGGAACCGCCGCCGAACCACGGGCGACCACGACGTTCTCCCGGGTCGGCTCGGCCGGCGGCCGGACGACCTCACTGAGCGGCAGCACCGAGGCCGACTCCGCCACCCGTCGTCCGGTCGCGGCGTGGGCCTCCTCGCGGAGGCTGCGGGCCGCGGCCACGGCCAGTTCGGCGGCCCGCCAGGCGGCCTGCTCCCGCTCCTGGGCGGCGACGTGCCGGGCCGCCAGATTGTCGCGGATCGCCCGCTGCAACACGAGCTCCTGCTCGACCGGGTGCAGCCGCGGATCCCAGCCGTCGCGGTGCGCGAAGACGTCACTGAGCTGCTCCACCGACAGCTCCTGCCGCCAGTACGCGGTCAGCGCGGCCCGATGCAGGAAGCGCTCGCGGTCGGCGTACTCGGAGGGGGTCTGTGCGGTGTACGGCAGCGGCATCGCGGCCGCGCCGCTGAGCCGACGGACGCCGGCCTCGGCCGCCTCACGAGCCTGCCAGGCGGCCTCGGCCGTCTCCTGAGCGGCCAGCCACTCCGCCCGTCGGCGCTGGGCGGTGGTGGTGGCGCGCTCGGCGGCCACGCCGACCTCCTGCGCGTAGCGGCTCTGCTCCCGCTCCTCGTGCGCCTCTTCGACCTGACTGGGCATGGCGGCGTCGCGGATCCGGGCGGCCGGGTCGAGGCGGAGCCGGCCGGGTCGCAGCAGGAGGACGGAGACAGCGACCACGACCACCCCGAGCAGGCCCAGCCAGATGGCGGCGGCCCGGGGCACGTCGGGTTGGAGGGCGGAGAGGACGGTCTGCATGATCAGCACCTCGCGGTCGAACAACGGGTATCGACGGATGGGTCCTGAGCGCGCCGGGCCGCTGATCGACTGATGTCGACGCGGTCGGCTCCGAGCGGTCGGGAGGGGGCTGTCCGGATGGCCGGCCAAGGACGATCATCGCTGGGCGGATGTGCGGCCCGGTGACCTCAGGCTGCGGGTCGTACCGCGCACCGAGGGCCCGGACGCGCGACCCGGGGTCGGGTCGCGCGGATCGTCGGGCGGCCTGGGTCAGCGGGTGGGTGGGCCGCGTCGGGGCGGTGTGCCCCGGCCGGGCTCGACGGACGGCGCGTGCCTCAGCGCTGCGGTGACCGGGCCGGCTGCCGTGGCGGTGACGATTCCGTCGGCCGGGCGGGACGGGATCGGCCGGCTCGCGTGGTCGGCGGTCGGAGCGGCCTCGGGCCGGAGGGTGTCCACCCGGCTGCTCACGGCGCTCGGCTGCGTCGGGGCGGGAGGCGGTGTCGCGGCGAGGGCGCCGCTGAGGCCGACCGCGAGCACCAGCGCGGTGAACGCCAGCCGGGTCAGCTCCCGCAGTGACCGCAGGGTGACCCACCGAGTTGGGTGGACCAGGTTCGCGGACGGCACCCGACAAACCTATCGTCCGACTCGGCGTGGTGCCGCATGAAAGCCGTGCGATCAGAGTGACCGCCGCCACTGTGCCTACTGTGGATGGACCGAACCGCGGTGCCCCCTGGCGGACCGGGTCCGGCAGGGGTCACCGGGGCGTCGTGTGCGGCCTCGCCGACGGCGGAGCGGTCAGCCCGCTGTGCCGAGCACCGGCGGCGCGGCGTCCCCGCTGTCCCGCCACACCATTTCGTCCTCGGTCAGCCAGGTCAGCCGCTCGTCGGACTCGTCGTCGGTCGGCTGACCGTGCCCGCCGAGAATGCCGGGGCGGTTGGCGCCCGCCGCGCGGCCGGAACCCGGCCGGCCGCTACCGGCAGCGGCCGACCGACCGGTGGCCTCACCGCGCCGACCGTCGATGCCGCGCCCGACTCCGCTGGCGGAACGGGCCTCGGTTGCGGCAGCACCACCGGCCGGTCGGGCCGAGACGGTGGGCGTGCTGCTCGAACCGGCCAGCGCGGAGGTGCGCAGCACGCCGCCGGCCGGTGCCCCACCCGGTGCCCCGAAGAGCAGACCCGGGCCGGACCCGGCGCTGGCGGGCGCGGTGGTCGGCCCGGACAGGCCGACCAGCCCGGCCGTGCCGCCGGCGAGCAGGGCCCCGCCGAGCAGCGGGTCCGCCCCGGCGAGGGAGGTGGTGCCCTCGGAGCCGCCCGGCCCGGTGACGACGCCCGGCGTGCCGCCGGTGGTCGTGCCGCCCACCTCGCCGGTGACGGTCCCGCCGCCGGGGACCGGCGAGGCGGACGAGTGCGTCGGCGCGACGGTCGCGCCGCCGGTGTGCGCGGTGGACTTGGTGGCGGTGGGAGCGGCGGACGGCGTGTCGGTGGCCGGGACACCGCGGGGCGTCGTCTGGTCCTGGTTGGTCGTCTTCGGCGTCTCGGCGTGGGGATGCGGCGGATCGACCACGCGGTCGTAGGCGGAGAGGTCGTAACCGGCGGCCAGTTCGGCCACCACGTTCACCATCCGCTGGTGGGCCTTCTCCTGCTCCGCCTTGTCCTGCTGGTGGCCCATGACGCCCCCGACGACCGCACCGGGCAGACCGAAGACGGCGCCCTTGAGCGCGCCGGAGATCGCGCGGTCGTTGTCGTCGGTCTCGTCCGGGCTCTCCGCCTTCTTGTGGGCGGTGCGAAGCTGGCCGGCCATCATGGTCAGGCCCTGCTGGACGCCGGACATCCCCTCGCTGAGCGCGTCGGTGTGGTCGACGATGAGCGTCAGCCGCCGCTGGAACTCCCGGCCCGCCGAGCCCGTCCAGCTGTTGCCGAGCTTCGCGAGGTCGCCGCTGAGCTCCCGGCTGAGGCTGTCCAGGATGCCCTTGAGCGTGGCCCACTTGGCGGCCAGCGCTTCGATCTGCTCGGGCTCACCGGCCATCACCGCGTCGTACAGCTGCTGGTGGCTGTTGCCCTGGTAACGCTGGGTGTATTCAGACACGCCCATCCCCCTTCGGCTGCAACGCCCGATCGACCCCGGTCAGCGCGGCGGTGATGTCGGTGGCGTTGGCCGCGTTGCGCGCCTCCGCGGTGCGGTAGTTGGCCAAGATGGTGCTGGTCGCCTGCTGTGCCGCCAGCAGCGCCTGCCGGAGTCGCTCAGCCTGCTCCACGTAGGACTGGTGCACGGCGCTGTATCGGCGGGCGTTCTGGGTGGCGTCGGTGAACAGGCCCAACGCCGGAGGGCTGCACTGCATCTCGGTGTTGAGCTTGCGCAGCACCGCCTCGGCCTGACTCAGCCGCGCCGCCAGGTGCTGGTGGAAGTCCTCAAGGGACAGCAGATCGACTTCCGTACGCCCGGTCATGGCAACATCCCCGTCGTTCTGGTTGACAACCGTCAGCGAAACCAGGCTAGTCCACCGCACCAAGCCTCGGCGACCCGTATTGGCCGCTCAGCCGTCGGCGTCGGTCGATTCCCCGGGGGCCCCGCCGCCCGTCCCGCCGCTCGTCGGGGCACCCGAGGCGGGTGCGGACGAGGCGGGTGCGGACGAGGCGGGCGCGGACGAGGCGGGTGCGGACGAGGCGGGCGCGGACGAGGTCGATTGCGGAACCGGGTCGGTCGCCGGCGTGCCGCCGGGCGAGAAGTGCGCACGCGCGTCCCGGCGGTCCAGCGTCGGCCCGGTGGGGATCAGTGCGAGCAGCGAGCCGGGCACCGCCAGCGGCGTGACGCCCTCGTAGCCGAGCGCCCCCAGCGTCTCGCCGGACCCGAGCGGATAGCGGATGCCCTGCGGGCTGATCAGGTAGACCGTCGACCCGGCGGCGCCGGAGCCGCTGGTCCCGGCCCCGGGTGCGGCCTGGGCCAGCACGCCCTTGCCGCCGGGCAACAGCACCGACTCGGCCGTACGGACCGCGTCCCGGTTGGTCTGCCGCACTGGCACCGAGTCCGGTTCGTTGGCGGTCAACTCGGCCGGTGCCCGGTCGAAGACCTCCAGCGTGGTGGTCGGCGGGCCGCCTCCGCTGCTGGCCCGGTACGTAGCGCAGAGCAGCGTCTGTCCGGCCCGGGCCTGGTGCAGGGTCGGCAGCGCCCGAGGCATCCCGTCCGGGTCCACCCGCTGGTCGGTCAGCAGTCGGCCGGCCTGATCCGGCGTGATGTCGGTGATCTGACCGCCGCCGCTGATCATCAGTAGCGCGGTGATCTCACTGATCGAGGCGATCCCCTCCCGGGTCAGCACGTAATGCTGCCCGGCCGCCCGGAACACCTGCCCGATGGTGGCCGGCCGGTCGGCCACCATCAGCCCGCTGCGGTCACCGATGCCCGGCAGTGACGGCTTGCGCAGCGGCGGCCCGGCTGGCAGGGCGTTGAGCAGTTGCTGCCCGACCGGCAGCGGCGCGGTGCCGGTCATCCGCAGCGCCGCGATCGACTGATCCCCGCCGAGCACCTCGAGTCGGGAGTTGCCGGTGAGCAGGTGCCGTTGACCGTCCACGGTGACCAGGACCGCGCGGTCGCCCAACGGCGCGCCTCCGGGCAGTGCGCGGTCGATCACGACGCGGGTGGTGGAGCGGCGCGGGTCGACGGGATCGGGCACGTCGCAGACCGACCATGGCAGGCCGGTCAACGACTTGCGGTCGGGCAACGCGTCCGGGGCACCGACGATGCCGACCGTGCGACCGCGCGGCCGGTCCCGCAACGAGGCCTGGGACATCGTCCGGACGGCCGGGGCCGGCTCGTTGAGGATCAGCCGGGCGGAGGTGTAGTTGAGCGTCGGGTGGAGCTTGCCCTCGACGAACACGTACGTCGCGCCCGTCTCACGCTCGATGACCAGCGTGTTCTCGTCCAGCGGCGCGGTGTTCCCGGTCAACTGGCCGTAGGCGCCCACCCCACCGAGCACCACGGCCGCGGCGATCGCACTGCCGAAGACGGCCATCCCGAGCCGTCGCATCGGCAGGTTCGTGGTCTCCGGGTCGCCCGACAGGAGAGCGGAGACGATCCGGCGGGTGACGAAGCGGTACGCCTGCACCTGATCGCGGCGGGTCCGCATGACTTACCTCCGGCGGGGTGGATCCGCGACGATCAGGTCGGGGTGCCGACGCGGACTTCCCTACGATAAGGGGCCGACGGCCGGCCCTCGGGCCCGCCGCCTTGGTCGGCGCCGGGCCTTCCGGCGCAGAGCCACATCGTGCAGGAGGGACAGTCAGCGATGACGCAGGTTCAGGCGCGACCCGCCCGAGCGGTCACGAGCCCGTCCGACGTCCCGGCGCGGGTGGCCCCGACCGCCGACCGGCCGGGCCGGGGCCGCATCGGCCCGGTGCTGGTCGGCCAGCTCGTCGTGCTGGAGGTGTGCGCGGTCGCCGTCTGGGCCGCGACGGCCGGCCCGAGTTGGCTGCTCGCCGTGGTGGGTGCCGTGGCGGCGCTGGTCGTGGTGGCGGTGTTCGCCCGGCGGGGTGGGCGCTGGTGGTTCGAGGACGTGCTGCTGCGCCGCCGGTTGCGTCGACGCCGCGAACGCGCCG
This sequence comes from Micromonospora sp. NPDC047527, assembly GCF_040643015.1. Classification (NCBI taxonomy): domain Bacteria; kingdom Bacillati; phylum Actinomycetota; class Actinomycetes; order Micromonosporales; family Micromonosporaceae; genus Micromonospora; species Micromonospora sp. NPDC047527. Next base: position 732,093 of record NZ_JBEYTK010000002.1, read on the forward strand.
CGGCGGCGCTGGCCGGCGGTGCGACCGCCGATCCCCGGCTGGCCGCGCTCGCGCCGGAGTTGAGCGTCATCGAGCTGACCGACCGGGGCACCCGGCTGGGCATCGGGCAGGACGACCAGGGCTGGTTCGCGGCGGTCGCCCTGCAACCCGCGACCGGCGCGGCGGTCGGTTCGGTCGAGGCGTCCACCGTGGACCGGGCGATGCGGGTGCTCGCCGACTTCTCGGCGCCGGTCTCCCGGGCTCAGGTCGTCGCGCACACCCTGGTCTGGTACCCGGCCCCCGGTGCGCCGCCGGCGGCGCACCGGACCGTCTGGGTGGCTTTGCGGCTCACGGTCCGCGACGCCCGGGTGGAGACGGTCAGTCGGGGCGGCGGGCTGCCCGGCGTCCACCGGACGCTGGCCGCCGGGATCGGCCGGCTGGGCAAGGCGCTGACGGCCGCCGGGCTCGCCCATCGGGCGCTGGGCCGCGACGAGCTGCGCGCGGCCGTGGTCTCGGCCGCCGGTCTCGATCTGGTCCCGGAGCCGCCGACGGAGACCTGGTTGGGGCTGCGCGGCGGCGGCTGGACGCACCGCTGCCTGGCCCTGCGCGGTCGGCCGGACACCCCGCTCGGCCCGCTGGTGGACGCGATCACCGCCACGTCGGCGCCGTCCCACACGGTGGCTGCGGCGGTCTCGTCCAACGGCCGCGTGGCGGCGCCGCTGCTCCGCGTCGCGGCGATGGACAACCACGTCGAGGCGCTGGTCAAGGTCGTGCGGGACGTGGCACAGCGGGCCGGCGTCCCGGCCCGGCCGCTGGACGGGCAGCACGGCCCGGGTGTGTACGCCAGTGCGCCGGTCGCGTCGGCGCCGGGCGACACCGCCCGCCGGCAGCCACGCTGACGAGGTTGTCGGCGGGTCAGGGCCGCAGGTTGACGATCCAGCCGTACAGGCCGCAGACCCAGAAGGCGAGCGGGACCAGCGAGATGATCAGCATGATCTCGACGATGTCGAGCAGCCGGCCCCAGACCGGTGAGATGCGTTTGCCGGCGACGGTCAGGCCGTAGATCAGGCTGACCACGGCCGCCAGCAGCAGGCCGCCGAGGATCAGACCGAGCCGGACCAGCAGCGAGCCGCCGGCGAAGGTGGCCGCGGCGGTCAGGCCCAGCCCGACCGTGCCGGCGAGCAGCACCGGGATGCGCTGGGCCCGGCCGAGGAGCGGGCGGGCCCGCAGCAGCGAGAGCAGGGCCAGCACCAGGCACAGCAGCACCGCCGGCAGGCGGCCGTCCAGGGCCAGCACCAACTCCGCGCCGAGCACCAGCACCGATACCGTCCACAGCAGACTGGCGAGGAACTGGTCGGCCCGGTCGCTGCGTTCGAGCACCTGACGGCCGTCGACCGACTCGCTGTCGGTCTTCAGGTCCTCCGGGCCGGTCGGGATCGACGGCACCGGCAGCCGGGCCAGCCGGTAGGCCGCCATCGGCAGCGCCGGCACCGCGCCGAACGCGATCGTCGCCACCACGGCTGCCGCTGCCGCGGCGTCGAGGCCGAAGGCCAGGCAGAGCAACGCGCCCAGCCCGGCACCCGCACCCACCCCGAGCGCGGCGAAGAAGAGCGGATAGCGGTCACCGACAGCCAGCACGGCCACCGCCCCGAAGACCACCACGGCGGTGGCCGCGAGCAGGGCGTGCGGGCTGGCCAGCTCGGTCAGCCGCCGGTCGCCCGCGAGCAGCAGCAGGCCGCCGGCGCCCGCGTACACCAGGCCGACCACGGCCAGCACCGCGCCGGTCCGGCTGTCACCGGCGGCGCGGGAGAGCACCGCCGCGCCGACCAGCAGCGCCACCGCGACCAGCAGGGCCGCCAGCGCGCCGGGCAGGTGCGGAGGGCCGGCGAAGAGAGCGGCCAACGCGCCGGCGCCGAACGCCGCCGCGGCGAACAGCACCGCGAAGGACCGGGTCGCGCCGACCTGCCAGGAGCCGGGGCGTTGGTTGGTCGCGGTGGCGACCGCGTCCACCACGTCATCGAAGACGATCTCCGGCGCGGCGGCCGACCGGGGGTTGAAGTACAGCACCTCGCCGTCGCGTACGCCCAGCTGCGCGGCGGTGCGCCCGCCGTCCAGGGGTGCGCCGCCCAGCCGGGACAGCGCCCAGCCGCCGTGCCGCACCCCCTCGTCGGCCAGGTCCTCACCGGCGTAGCGCAGCAGGGTGGGGAGCAGATCGGCCATCGGTACGTCCGACGGAAGGGCCAGATCCATCCGGGTACGGGGAGCCACAATGGTGATCCGGCTCAAGCCACCAGTCGCCGTCTTCGTCGCCACAGTGGCCTCCTGGGTCCATCTACGATCGGCGGGCCGCGGTGCCGCAGTGCGGGTGCACCGCGCCCACGGGAGATTACCTACGATGACGAGCACGTACAGTGCCCACCCGCGGGCTTCGATCCGCGACGGCACGTCATCAGGCCGCTTCTGGGGAGGAGACAGCCGTGAGCACGGTGGTGTTCCGCAGACTCCCGCGCCAGCCGGGGCCGGCCCTGCCACGCGGCGAGGTGTTGCTGGAGTCGCCGCCCGAGCTGCCTGAGCCGACACCCCGCGGGATGGGGCAGTTGCTCATGATCCTGCCGATGGTCTGTGGTGTCGGCGCGATGGCCTTCCTCTACGCGGGCCGGGGCGGCGGCATGATGACGTACGTCGCCGGTGGGCTCTTCGGCGTCTCGATGCTCGGCATGGCGATCGGTTCGCTGGCCAACGGCGGCGGCAACGACAAGGCCGAGCTGAACGCCGACCGCCGCGACTACATGCGCTACCTGGCCCAGATGCGCAAGCGCACCCGCAGGGCGGCCGAGCAGCAGCGGGCGGCGATGGCCTGGCGACACCCGGAGCCGGACGCGCTCTGGTCGATCGCGGCGTCGCGCCGGCTCTGGGAGCGGCGGATCACCGAGGACGACTTCGGCGAGACCCGCATTGCGCTCGGCCCGCAGCGGCTGGCGGTCGAGATCGTCCCGCCGGAGACCAAGCCGGTCGAGGACCTGGAACCGATGAGCGCCATCGCGCTGCGCCGGTTCGTACGGGCGCACTCCACCGTGCCCGAGCTGCCGACCGCGCTCTCGGTCCGCGCGTTCAGCCGGGTGGTGCTGCGCGGCGACCGGGAGCCGGTGCTGGACCTGACCCGGGCGGCCCTGGGGCAGCTGGCGACCTTCCACGCCCCCGACGACCTGGTGATCGCGGTGGTCGCCGCGCCCGACCGGCAGTCGGCCTGGGGGTGGGTGAAGTGGCTTCCGCACGCCCACCACAGTGGCCGGACGGACGCGGCCGGTGCCCGCCGGTTGGTCTTCGCCAGCCTGGCCGAGGCCGAGGAGTCGCTCGCCGGGGAGTTGGCCGGGCGTCCCCGGTTCGCGGCCGAGGCCAAGCCGTTGACCACCGCGCCGCACCTCGTCGTGGTGATCGACGGCGGCGAGATCGCACCGACCTGTCAGCTGGTGGGCCAGGGCCTGCTGGGCGCCACCACGATCGACCTCTCGGGGACGGTGCCGCGCGACGCCGGTCGCTGGCTGCTCTGTCTGGACGTCGGCGACGGCAGCTCACTCGACCTGGTCCGGGGCAAGTCGTCGTCGCGGCTGGGTCGACCGGACGGGCTCACCGCCGAGGCCGCCGAGGGGTTGGCCCGGCAGATCGCCCCGTACCGGCTCTCCCAGCAGCAGACCAGCAGCGAGGAGCCGCTGGCCCGCAGCATGGAGCTGCCGGACCTGCTCGGCGTCGGCGACGCGGCGGCCGTGGACGTCCACCAGACCTGGCGGCCGCGCGGTCACCGTGACCGGCTGCGCATCCCGCTCGGCGTCGGGCCGGACGGCAACGTCGTCGAGCTGGACTTCAAGGAGTCGGCGCACGAGGGCATGGGTCCGCACGGTCTGGTGATCGGTGCGACCGGCTCCGGCAAGAGCGAACTGCTCCGTACGGTGGTGGCCGCGCTGGCGGTGACCCACTCGTCGGAGGAGCTGAACTTCGTCCTGGTGGACTTCAAGGGCGGTGCCACGTTCGCCTCGCTGGAGGCGCTGCCGCACACCAGCGCGGTGATCACCAACCTGGCCGACGAGCTGCCGCTGGTCGACCGGATGCGCGACGCGCTCGCCGGTGAGATGGTGCGCCGGCAGGAGCTGCTGCGGGCGGCCGGCAACTACGTCTCCCGCTTCGAGTACGAGAAGGCCCGCGCGGCCGGCGAGCCGCTCGCGCCGATGCCCAGCCTCCTGATCATCTGTGACGAGTTCAGTGAGCTGCTCGCCGCCAAGCCCGACTTCATCGACCTCTTCGTGATGATCGGCCGGCTGGGTCGGTCGCTCGGCGTGCACCTGCTGCTCGCCAGCCAGCGGCTGGAGGAGGGCAAGCTGCGCGGCCTGGACACCCACCTGTCGTACCGGATCGGTCTGCGCACCTTCTCGGCGGTGGAGAGCCGGATCGTGCTCGGCGTGCCGGACGCGTACGAGTTGCCGAACGCGCCGGGGCACGGCTACCTGAAGACCGACACGAGCACGATGCTGCGGTTCCGGGCCGCGTACGTCTCCGGGCCGTACCGGGTGCCCGGCCAGCAGGCATCCGCGTCGCAGGCCCTGGTGCAGCGCCGGATCGTGCCGTACGGCGTCGACTTCCTGCCGGCGCAGGCCCCGCAGGTGCCGTTGGACACCGCACCGGAGCCGGAGCAGCCGGCCGACGGCAAGGCCGTCGCCATGCTGGACGTGCTGATCGACCAGCTCAAGGGCCGGGGCCGCCCGGCGCACCAGGTGTGGCTGCCGCCGTTGGCGGACCCGCCGGGCCTGGGTGAGCTGCTCGGCCCGCTGGCCGTCGACCCGACGTACGGGCTGTGCACCGCGTCCTGGCCGGGCCGGGGTCGACTCACGGTGCCGGTCGGCGTGGTGGACCGTCCGTACGAGCAACGCCGTGACCCGATGATGGTCGAGCTGGCCGGGGCCGGTGGCAACGTGGTCATCGTCGGTCGCTCGCTGAGTGGCAAGAGCACCATGCTGCGCTCGCTGCTCGCCTCGTTGGCGCTCACCCACACGCCGCGCGAGGTGCAGTTCTTCTGCCTGGACTTCGGCGGCGGCGCGCTGCGCAGCCTGGAGCGGCTGCCCCACATGGCCGGGGTGGCCGGCCGGCGGGACGTCGAGGCGGTGCGCCGGACGGTGGCCGAGGTGGTCGCCGTGCTGGACGAGCGGGAGACGCGCTTCGCCCAGCACGGCATCGACTCGGTGGCCAGCTACCGCCGTCGCCGGGCGGCCGGTGAGTTCGCCGACGACCCGTTCGGCGACGTGTTCCTGGTGGTGGACGGCTGGAACACGCTGCGCCAGGAGTACGAGGAGCTGGAGCAGACCATCACGACGCTCGCCAACCGGGGCCTCGGTTTCGGCGTGCACGTGGTGCTCACCGCGGTGCGGTGGGCGGAGATCCGGATCAACATGCGGGACCTGCTCGGCACCAAACTCGAACTGCGCCTGGGTGACGCGGCCGAATCCGAGATCGACCGCCGGTCGGCGATGAACGTGCCGGAGAAGTCGCCCGGCCGCGGTCTGACCCGGGACAAGCTGCATTTCCTCACGGCCATCTCGCGGATCGACGGCCGTCGGGACATCGAGGATCTGAGCGAGGCGTCGATCGCGCTGGCCGGGCACGTGGCGGCCAACTGGCCGGGACGCCCGGCGCCGAAGGTGCGGCTGCTGCCGCGCCGACTCGCGGTGGCCGAGCTGGCCCGGATCATCGACCGGTCGGCGCCCGGCCTGCCGATCGGTGTCAACGAGTCGGCGCTCGCGCCGGTCTACCTGGACCTGGCGAGCGAGCCGCACCTGACGGTCTTCGGTGACGCCGAGTGCGGCAAGACCAACCTGCTGCGGCTGATCGCCCGGGGCATCACCGAGCGGTACACGCCCGCGCAGGCCCGGCTGGTGATCGCCGACTACCGGCGTGGGCTGCTGGGCGCGGTGGAGGGCGAGCACCTGCTGGACTACGCGCCGTCCAACCAGGCGTTCGCCCAGGGGCTCGGCTCGATTCGCAGCGCCCTGTCCAACCGGCTGCCCGGCCCCGACGTGACCACCGCCCAACTGCGCGATCGCAGCTGGTGGAAGGGTCCGGACCTGTACATCCTGGTCGACGACTACGACCTGGTGGCCTCCGGTGGCAGCAACCCGCTCAGCGCCCTGCAGGAGCTGCTGCCGCAGGCCCGCGACATCGGTCTGCACCTGATCGTCACGCGGCGGGTGGGTGGCGTGTCCCGGGCGCTCTACGAGCCCGTGCTGCAACGGTTGCGGGAGCTGGATTCGCCCGGCCTGCTGATGTCCGGTAGCCGGGAGGAGGGCGCGGTCTTCGGCACGTTGCGTCCGAGCCCGCAGCCGCCCGGCCGGGGCACCCTGGTCCGTCGCCGCGACGGCCAACAGCTCATCCAGACCGCTTGGTCCGAGCCGTCCTGATCGGGCGGCGCGGCAGCGGGCGTCGGCTCAGCTGCTCCACTCATGTTGGCTGATTCGTCACTATCCATCGACTGCCGCCGACCAGGGCTGCGAGGACTGGACGGACTCCGCTACCGTCTCTGTTGGAGTGTCCGTCGGTGGGGTGTCGATGCCTTGCCGCGGGGGAGGGGCGCGGCAAAGCCGCCGCCACAACATGACGGAAGGGTGTGAAGCATGGCGTTCGAGGTCGAAGCTGCGACTCTGCATACTGCCGCGAGTGACGTGCGGTCCACGCGCAGCGAGGTCGACGGCGAGCTGAAGAAGCTGTGGAACGTAGTCGACGACCTGGCCATGGCGTGGAAGGGTCAGGCGTCCACGGGCTTCCAGGGGCTCATGACCCGCTGGAACGAGGACACCGCCAAGCTGCTGACCGCGATGGACAGCATCGCGGACCTGCTCGACAAGTCGGGTACGACGCACCAGGTCAACGACGAAGAGCAGCAGCAGATGCTGGACAAGTTCCACTCCGCTCTCAACCCGTGATCCGTAGCCAGCAGAGGAGGAAGTCGTGACGATCAAGGTTGACTACGCGGTCCTCGAGAGCAGCAACCAGCAGATGCAGGCCATCTCGAAGACCATCGACGAGAAGCTCGACACGCTGCGGTCGATGCTGTCCAAGCTCCAGTGGGACGGCGAGGACCGGGTTGCCTACGAGCAGCACCAGGCGAAGTGGGACCAGGCCGTCCGGGACATCAACCGGGTCCTGAACGAGATCGGTGGCGCCGTCGGCATCGCCCGCGAAAACTACGTCTCCACCGAGATGAGCAATTCCAAGGTGTGGGGCTGAGACAATCGCCGGTGCGGCTCCGGTCCGGTTCGACCGGGCCGGAGCCGCATTGCGTTGGCGTCGGCACAGGTTCTGGGAGAGCGATGCGTACGGGGAAGCGTTTCCGATCGGCACGGGTCACTGCTGCGGCCGCGCTGGCGTTCTGCGCCGCGTTGGCCCCCGTCGCGACTGTCGCACCGGCACCGGCGCGGGCCGCCGACACCGTCCGGGGCCTGCAGTGGTATCTCGACTCGCTGAAGATCCCCCAGGCGCACAAGATCACGCAGGGCAAGGGTGTCGTGGTCGCCGTCATCGACGGCGGGGTGGACGCCACCCATCCCGACCTGCGCGGTCAGGTGCTGGCGGGGCACGGTGTCAACGCCGGGGCCGCGCCGGACGGGCGGCGTGACGACGACCGGGAAAAGGGGCACGGCACGTCGATGGCCGGCATCGTCGCCGCACGTGGTGGTGGCCCGATGCGTCAGTTGGGCATCGCCCCGGCCGCCAAGATCCTCCCGGTCTCGATGGGGGCCAGGTCCAACAGCGATGACCTCGACCTGGGGGTCCGGTGGGCGGCGGACGCCGGTGCCGACGTCATCAACATCTCCATCAGCTCCGGGGAGGGCACGCCGCCCCCGGAGCTGGTGGATGCGATCCAGTACGCGTTGAGCAAGGACGCCGTGGTGGTGGCCTCCGCCGGCAACGTGGAGCAGGGCAACCGGCAGGTCACCACGCCCGCCAACATCCCCGGCGTCATCGCCGTCTCGGGTCTGGACAAACGGGGCGGCTTCTTCGCCGGCTCAGTGCGCGGCCCGGAGACCGTGCTCGCCGCACCGATGGAGAGCATCATCGCGCCGGCGCCCAAGACGGTCTCGTCGAACGGCTACTCGGTGGGCAGCGGCACCAGCTCGGCAGCCGCCGTCATGTCGGGGGTGGTGGCACTGGTCCGCGCCGAGTATCCGCAGTTGGACGCCGCTAATGTGATCAACCGGCTGATCAGGACGGCTCGCGATGCCGGGCCGGCGGGCCGTGACCCGCAGTTCGGCTTCGGCGCGGTCGACCCGGTCGCCGCGCTGACCCGCTCGGTGCCACCGGTGACGGCCAACCCGCTGTTGGAGGGTTCGACCGAGTCGACCCGTCCCGGTGGCGCGGCCCGTCCCGCCGACGACGACGGTCCGGCGGTCGAGTTCGGGGTGTCCAACAAGGTCGGTGCCATCGTCCAGGTCGTGCTCTGCCTGGCCCTGCCGATCATCGCGCTGGTCGTCCTGCTGGTGGTGCTCAGGCGCCGCAAGCGGCGTACGCCCGCCGTGACCGGCCCGTATGCCGGCGCAACCGGTCCGCCGCCGCCGGGCTGGCCCGCCGGCGCACCCGGTCCGCCGCAGCCGCCGGGCTGGCCCGCCGGCCCGGCCGGCTGGCAGACCCCGGCGGGGCACGTCGCGCCGCAGCAACCCGTTCCGGGGTACGGTCCGCCGCCGGGCCAGCCTGCTTACCCGCCGCCGGGTCAGCCGGCATCGGGGCACCCTCCGGTGCAGGCCGCGCCGCCGCCGGGAGGGTGGGCGGGGCCGGGCCAGGCGCCTCCGCCACCGGGCACGCAGCAGTAGTGAGCGCAGACCACCAGTCAGGGTTTCGGGGAGGGGACCGATGACGGACGACAGGACCAGCCAGCCGGAACGGTTCAAGAACGACGACATCTACATCCCGGTCCCGGTGGCGGGGATGCCGACGTCGGGTCTGGCCGTGACCGGCTTCGAGATCGACAACGTCAACCACGCCGCGACGCCGGAGGGTCTGGTCACCGCCCCCAGCGAGGCCGGCGTCAAGACCGAGTGGGATGCGACAAGTCTCGACTCGGCGATCGGATGGCTGGAAACCCACGCGGCCTACCTGAACAAGCTCTCCTACAACATGGTCGACATCCAGGACCTGATGGGCGGTGCGACCGCCGGCGTGGCGGGCGGGGTGGGCGGCCAGGCCAGCCCACTCGGCGGGTTCGACTGGGCGGGCCGGTTGGCGGCCAAGCACCAGGGGCTCTACCGGGACACCGAGTCCGGCGTGCAGAAGCTCGCCCAAAGTCTTTACGACGCGGCCGAGGCGCTGCGTCAGGTCAAGCAGAACTACGAGACGGCGGAAGAGCAGAACCGGATGTCCGCCGCCGACATGCAGCGGGTCTTCGGCGATGTGGCCGGCCGCGGCGACGGCCGTTAGGACGGGGGACGGTAGATGGGCCTGAGCTGGGAAGAGATGTGCCAGAAGGTCGTCATCGACGGCCGGCCGGGTGATGTGGAGAGCGCCGCCCTCGGCTGGGAACAGTTGATCAAGAATCTCAACAACATCGAGCAGAGTCTCGATACCAACATCAAGGACCTGGGCACGACCTGGAAGGGCCCTGCGTACGAGGCGTTCAAGGCTCACGTCGAGCAGATCGCCAAGGACACCGGCCAACTCGTGACGGACGCCGAGAAGGGCACCGGCATCGTCCAGTCGCTCAAGACCGCCGCCGACAAGCTCACCGCCGCCCAGCGGGACTTCCCGATCCCGGCGACCTGCGTCAACGACGTACTGGAGGCGCGCAACGCCAAGCTGACCCTCAGCGTCGGCTTCTTCGAGGCAAAGGTCGCACCGGACTTCCTCGGCTGGCTCGACCCGGTGAGCGCGGTCGCTGACTGGATCAACGACCGGTCCAAGGATGCGGCCGACGTCTACCAGCGGGTCAGCGGCGAGTATCAGGCCATCGCGCCGGGCACACCCGGCAGCGCCACCCCGAACATCGCCGGGGACCCGACCCGTCAGCAGCCGAATCTGGACACCGGCGGCGGGGGTGGCGGCGGTGTCCGTGGTGTGCCGGACATCGGCGGCAGCCCGGACATCGGCGGCACGAACGCCAAGCCGTCGCTCGGTGCGTTCGACACCGGCAACCCGCCCGGCGGCTCCGGCGTCCACCCCGCCCTCACGGGCGAGTACGGCCCCGGCACGGGCGGCTACCCGGGCACCGGCGGCGTACCCGGCACGGGCGGGCTGGATGAGGAATTCAGCAGCGGCCTCGCGGGTGCCGGCGGCGGTACGCCCGGCCTGGGCTCCGGTGGCGGTGGCCTCGGCTCGGCTGGCCTCGGGTCCGCCGGCGGCGGGCTCGGCAGCGGCGGCGGCCTGGGCAGCGCCGGGGCCGGTGCCGGCGCTCTCGCCGGCGGCGGCGCGATCGGCCGGCCGGTCGCCCCGGGCATGGGCCCGATGATGGGCGGCGGCGCGGCGGGTGCCGGTCGCGGCGGAGGCTCCGGTGGCCGGCTCGGCGCGGGCGGCAAGCTGGGCGGCGGCGGCATGGCACCCGGAATGGGTGGCGTCGCGGGCGGCGCCGGTGCCGGTCGGGGCGGTGCCGGTCGGGGCGCCGCGGGTGCCGGTGCCGGCGGTCGGGGTGCGGGTGCCCGAGGCGCTGGCGGAATGGCCGGGATGGGCGGCGGCGGTGCCGGCTACGGCGAGGAGGAGGCTCCCCGCAACACCTGGCTGGAGGAGGACGAGGACGTGTGGGGTGCGGACGGCGGAGGGACCTCCGGCGTCCTGCGCTGAAGCTTTGGGCGCCACGGTGTCGATGCGCTCCACCGCATCGGCACCGGCGCTGTCGTCCGGTCAGCCGGTGACCGGTGTGTCGGGGCGTCGGCCGGGGCGCCAGCCGCGTCGGCGGCCCCGCGCCACGATCGGTCGCGCGATCAGCAGCAGCCCAGCGAGCAGACCGCCGACCACGGCGGCCCAGAGCGCGGCGGTGCGTTGCCAGCCCAGCGGGTCGGCCGTGCCGGCGGGTGCCGGGAGCGCGTCGGCCGGCGGGTTCGAGCGGGTGCCCAGCAGGCTCGACACCGCCCGGTACGGGTTGACCACGCCGTAGCCGATCTCCGTGTTGTGCCCTTCCGGTGGGCTGTCCGCCGTCCGTTCCAGCCGGTCGGCGACCTGCTCCGGGGTGAGGTCCGGGTGGGCGGCCCGAACCAGCGCGACCACCCCCGAGACGTACGCGGCGGCGAAGCTGGTGCCGCCTGTCGGTTCGGCGCGGTAGCCGGACCCGCCCGGTGCCGGGCCGACGATGTTCAATCCTGGCGCGGCGACGTCGACGTAGGCGCCGCTGACCGAGGTGCCCACGTGGCCGCCCTGCTCGTCCACACCGGCGACCGCGATCACCCCGGGGTACGCGGCCGGGTAGGCCGGCTTGTCCTCCTGCTGCTCCTGCCGGTTTCCGGCTGCGGCGACCAGCACGACCCGCTTGGCGAGGGCGCGCTCGACGGCCTCCGCCAACTCGGGGCGGGGCAGGGTGACCAGGGAGAGGTTGATCACGTCGGCGCCGTTGTCGACCGCCCAGTTGATGGCCGCCGCGATCTGCCCCGGCAGGGCCTCGTCGTTGGTGCCCTTGGCGTCCGGCAGAACCCGGATCGGCAGGATGCGGGCCGCCGGGGCGACGCCGCTGAAGGGTGCCCCCGTGCCCTCCTGGCCGGCGATGATGCCGGCCACCATCGTGCCGTGACCGGCCAGGTCGCACTGGCCCTGGTTGGCCGGCAGGTCGTTGAAGTCGCGCCCCGCGAGGACCTGGCCCTTCAGCAGGGGGTGGATGGCGGAAACCCCAGAGTCGATCACCGCGACCGTCACCCCGGCGCCCCGGGAGAGCGGCCACGCGGACGCCGGGTCCAGCCGGCGTAGCCCCCAGGGCATCTCCACCAGGCCGTCCTCCCCGGCCGGGCCGCAGGTAGGCGGTGCCGCGACGGCAGGGGAGGCGGGGACCACCAGGGCGGCGCCGAGCAGGGCCGCCAGCGTTCCACTGAGGACTGCTCGGACGCCGTGGCGGGACCGGTCGGTCGCGCTCAACGGCAGGCTCTCGCGCACTCGCAAAGGTTACCGCCGCGTCGCATCGGGCAGCGGCCCGGCGGCGACGGTCAGGGCTGGTGCGCGACGTCCGCGGCGGGCGCGTCGGCGAAGAGCGCGAGCAGGTCACCGACCTGGCGGTAGGCCTCGGCGGGGTGCCGGAATCGGCCGGCCGGGTTGAGGGTGTACTCGTTGCGGCGCCCGACCCGGGTGCGGTGCAGGTAACCGCCCGCCTCCAGGTCGGCGACGATGGCCTGCGCGGCTCGTTCGGTGACGCCGACCTCGGCCGCAACGTCCCGCAGTCGAGCGGTGGGATCACGGGCGATGGCCAGCAGGACATGACCGTGGTTCGTGAGGAATGTCCAGTTCCGGCCGCTGCCGGTGCTGTCGCCGGCCGTTGCCGTGCTCGTCATGGTGGATCGCCTCTCCGGTTGTCCGCCCCGTCTCCCGCGCGTCATCTGCGCCCGGGCCGAGGGCCAACGTATGAAATCTAAATCACGCATATCTTGACGCATCTTGCGGTGCGTGTGAACGTGGAGCCAGCGCCCGCCGCCGGTCCGGCCGATGTGCGGGTTGAGCAGGTCAAATGTGTGGAGACGAGGTGCGGGGATGAGCCGTTCCGCTATGCCCGGTGGGCAGCCGGGCCCGCAGCGGGCCACCGAGCGGGCATCGGCGCTCAGCGAGCCGGCCCGAGCGTACGCCGAGCTGGCCGACGGCAACCGACGCTTCGTCAGCGGGGCTCCGCGCCACCCCAACCAGGACGCCGAGCATCGGGCCGCGGTGGCCGACGGCCAGCACCCGTTCGCGGTGATCGTCGGCTGTTCCGACTCCCGGTTGGCTGCCGAGATCATCTTTGACCGGGGCCTGGGTGACCTCTTCGTGGTCCGCACCGCCGGGCACATCGTGGGCCCGGAGGTGCTGGGCAGCGTCGAGTACGCGGTGACCGTGCTCGGCACCCCCCTGGTGGTGGTGCTCGGCCACGACTCCTGCGGTGCCGTGCAGGCGGCCCGTGAGACGGCCGCCACCGGCACCTCACCCGGAGGGCATCTGCGCACGGTGGTCGACGCGGTGCTGCCCAGCCTGCGGCGAGCCACGGCCGAGGGAGTGGACGACATCGACGGCATCGTCGACATCCACATCGCACAGACCGTCGAGACGCTGCTCGGGCAGTCGCCGGTGCTGGCCGACGCGGTGGCGCAGGGGCGGTGCGCGGTGGTGGGAGTGTCGTACCGCCTCGCCGCAGGTGGAGTGCGTCCGGTGACCCCCGTACCGGCCGGTGCCGCGACGCTCGACGTGCCCGCCGCCCCGGACGGCCCGGCGGCGCCCGCCGCCGCCTGACGTAGCCCGAGACCCGCGACGAGGGCCGCCCCGCGCGATGCGGGGCGGCCCTCGTCGACTGCTGTAGGCGTGGTCAGAGCAGCGACATGTGGACGTGGTCGGTGTGGTTCGACGGCCCGCTGTACGAACTCCACCCGGTCGCCGGGAACCAGATCTGTCGGTTCCAGATCACGTAGTAGATGCCGAGTCGGTCGGCGTTACGGATGAGGAACGCGGCGACGTTGTTGCCGTACTTGCGGGTGTCCTCGTTGTGCCACGGGGCGAAGCCGCTCTTCTGCAGCGACCAGTCGCAGGCGCGGCCCTTCGGGTGCTCCCACGGCCCGCCGGGGCGGTAGCAGCCGACGAAGCGGTTGAAGCCGGCCAGCTTGACCTCCTTGTACGCGTGCAGCGTGCGGGGCGTGACGCAGCCGGAGGTGGTCGGGTCGTCCTCGCTGCACGACTGCGGCTTCCAGTCACCGTCGGCGGTGCGACCCGGGCCGATCTTCGCGACCCGCGAGGTGGCATCCACCAGGCCGCCGGTGAAGCCCTTCCCACCGACGAGGGAGAGCGCCTTGTCCGCCTCGCTCTTGCGCTTCGCCATCAGTGCGGTCTGCTTCTGCTGCTCGCGGACCTCCGTGTCGAGGGCCAGCTTGGCCTGCTCGGCGCGGGCCTTGACCGTGTTGACCTCGGCGAGCTTCTTCTCGTTGACCATGTTCATCTCGTCGAGCGTCGCGGCGCGCTGGACGAACGAGTCGGGAGCGTCGCTCTCCAGCAGCATCGCGATCGCGCCGATCCGGCCGGTCCGGTACGACTGGGCGGCGATCTGCCCGACCTGCGGGGCCAGCGCCTCCAGGTCGGCTTTGGCCCGGTCGACCTCTATCGCGAGCTCCAACTGCCGCTTCTTGGATTTGTCCAACTTGGACTTGGCGGCGGAGTAGTCGCGGTTGGCCTGCTCGATGACGTCGTTGAGCAGCTTTGGCTCGCTGTCCTCCTCGTGCCCGGACGGTGTGGGGGTCGCCGGGGCGGCGTGGGCTGGGAGGGGCCCGGCAAGCACGGTCAGTGCGGCGATCACGGCCACCACGGGTGTCAACCAGCGGCGTAGGGGTGCCGTCACAATGTTCCCTTCCGTCGACCGCCGACCGGGTTAGCTGACGGGTTCGGGGCGGAAGTGGCCCCTACCGCTGCTGCGGATTCACCCCACGTGCCTGGGTCCCCGGCTCGCCGGTTGGCGATTGGGCGGTGGCACCGCAGGCGCCGCTTCGCGCCTACATCGGTAACCGGCAGCGAGGTTACCCGAGAGTCGACCGGGTGAGCTACGCCTGGATGCCCACCAAAAGCGTCATTTCGCCATGGCGTTGAGTGACCAGTGACGTGGCCTCCAGGACGACTGCCCGATCCGGTCACGCTGAGGAGTGTCACCATGCCGTATCTGTGCTCCTGTTCGACTGCGGCCACGGATCGGTGGCGGTGGGTGGGGGTGGGGTCCGCGTCTGGTCCGGCCCGTCGGGTCGATCCGTTCGCGGTGAGCCGAGTGCCGCCAGTGCCTCTGCCCGGTCCGGTCGGGGGCGCGGGGCGGGAGCATCGGCGGACGGGGTGGCATCCGACCGCCCGGCCGCGGTCACCACCGCGGCCAGCCCGGTGGTCAGCGGCACGGCGGCGATCAGGCCGAGTGTGGCGACCGCGCTGCGAACGATCTCCTGCGCGAGGAACTCACTGGTGAGGATCTGCGCGATCGGCCGCGAGTCGGCGGTGAGCAGGAGCAACAGGGGGAGTGACGCGCCCGCGTACGCCAGGACGATGGTGTTGACCGTGGAGGCGATGTGGGCGCGGCCGACCCGGGTGGCCGCCCGGTATAGCTGCAACCGGGTCAGCCCCGGGTTGGCGTTCGCCAACTCGGTGACGGTGGCCGCCTGGGTGACCGTCACGTCGTCGAGCACGCCGAGCGACCCGATGATGATCCCGGCGAGCAGCAGACCGTGCAGGTCCACGTCGCCCTGGAACATCGACAGCGTCGTCGCCTCCTCACTGCCGAAGCCGGTGAGGTGGGTGGCGGCCGTGGCGATGGTGGCGAGTACGCCGGTGAGGATGAGGCTGCCCAGGGTGCCGAGCACCGCGACCGAGGTCTGCGCGGTGACCCCGTGCGTCAGGTAGAGCACCACGAACATGATCAGCGCGGCGCCGACCACCGCCACCAGCAGCGGTGACCCCCCGGCGGCGATGCCCGGCAGCACGAAGGTGAGCAGGATCGCGAAGCTGGCCGCCAGCCCCGCGAGCGCGGCGAGGCCCCGCCATCGGCCGAACGCGACGATCGCGGCGGCGAAGACCACCGCCAGCCACAGCAGCGGCGTTCCCCGCTGGTGCTCGGCGATGTTCCAACTGCTGGCGGCGGGATCGGTCGGATCGGTCAACTCGACCATGATGACCTCGTCGCCCACCGCCACCCGGGGCGCTCCGGGCCCGGCGGGGACCGGGGTCTGGACCTGCTGCCCAGCGCTCGGCCCGTCCTCCACCCGTACGTCCACCGTGCCGCACGGCCCGTCCCCGGCGGCCGATGTGCCCTCGGGGTTCGCCGCCGGCGGGCAGGGCTCGGTCACCACCCGGGTCACCGTGCCGTGGTATCGCGGCACGTCCGCTTCGCCACCGGCGCGCGGTGACCCGTCGCGCGGCCAGAGCACCACCGCGGCGAGGACGGTGGCCACGAAGAGCGGCACCACCGTCGCGACGAGGATCCGTCGCACCCCCGGCGGGGCGGGCGGAGCGGAACGGCTGTGGTCGGAACCCAATGCGAGAACTCCCAACGATCCGGTGCGGGGTACGTGTCAGCGGACCGGTCGGTTCACCGTTGACAGGGAAACGGCTGCGAGAGGCGCGATGGACCGCCGACTGACGATCGTTCGATCACGGACGGTAATCGCCCGGCACGGTTGACCGGCAGTGGCGCCACGACGTGGTGGCGCCGCAGCCTGGGTGTGCGGCGTCGTATGGAGAGTCATCCTGGGAAATGCTAACCAGGCCACAGCGGGCTTGCAGTTCGTGACGGGGTGTCGGATAGGCGAACCACTCGCGTGGCGGCCACCGGCGGGGCATGTTGGAGGAATGCCCGCTCCGTCAGCGCCCGACCCCGACCGCCAGCGGCACGCCACCCCCGCCGCGCCCACGCAGCACGCGGAGCACGACAAGCACGCGGGGCATGACAAGCACGTCGGGCACGATCCGGCGATGTTCCGTCGCCGCTTCTGGGTCTGCCTGGTGCTCACCATCCCGGTGGTCCTGACCAGCCATCTCGTCTCGGATCAGCTGGGCCTGAGCGACGTACCGGGCCGATCCTGGGTGGGCCCGGTGCTCGGCTCGGTGGTGTTCTGGTGGGGCGGCTGGCCGTTCCTGGTCGGCGCGGTCCGGGAGGTACGGGACCGGGCACCGGGCATGATGCTGCTGATCGCGATGGCGATCACCGTGGCCTACACCGCATCGCTGGCCACCAGCGTGGGCGCCTTCGACCTGGACTTCTGGTGGGAGTTGGCCGCGCTGGTCACCATCATGCTGCTGGGGCACTGGCAGGAGATGAAGGCCATCGGGCAGGCGCGGGGCGCGCTCGCGGCGCTGGCCGCGCTGCTGCCGGACGAGGCCGAGCGGGTGGCTGCGGACGGGCGGGTCGAGGCGGTGCCGGTGACCGACCTGCGGATCGACGACGTGGTGCTGGTCCGCCCGGGGGGTCGGGTGCCGGCGGACGGCCGGATCGTCGAGGGTGACGCCGAACTGAACGAATCGATGATCACCGGTGAGTCCCGGCCGGTAGCGCGGTCGACGGGCGATCGGGTGGTGGCCGGTACCGTCGCCACCGACTCGGCTGTCCGGGTCCGTGTCGAGGCGCTCGGTGAGCAGACCGCCCTCGCCGGCATCCAGCGGATGGTCGCGCAGGCGCAGGCCTCCGGTGGCCGGGCGCAACTGTTGGCCGACCGGTTCGCCGCCGCGCTGTTCTACGTGGCCACCGGCACCGCTGTGCTGACCGTGCTGGTCTGGACCGCGCTCGGTCAGCCCGACGAGGCGGTAGTCCGCGCGGTCACGGTTCTGGTGATCGCGTGCCCGCACGCGCTCGGTCTGGCCATCCCTCTGGTCGTCGCGCTCTCGACCGCGCTGGCCGCGCGGTCCGGAATCCTGATCAAGGACCGGTTGGCGTTGGAGCGGATGCGGACCGTCGGCGCGGTGCTCTTCGACAAGACCGGCACCCTCACCCGAGGCGAGCACGTGGTCACCGACGTGGTGGTGGCGGCGGGCACCGAGCGGGGCGAGGTGCTGCGGATCGCGGCGGGCGTCGAGTCGGACAGCGAGCATCCGCTGGCCCGGGCGATCGTGACGGCGGCCGGGCGTGCCGGCCCGGCCCCGGCTGCCAAGTTCCGATCGCTGCCGGGCCGCGGTGTGCAGGCCACCGTCGACGGTACGGAGTACGCGGTGGGCGGGCCGGCGCTGCTGCGGGAGCTGGGCCTGTCGCTCCCGGCGGAGTTGAGGGAGGCGACCGGGCGGTGGTCGGCGCGGGGCGCGGCGGTGCTGCATCTGGTGCGGCTGCCGGGGACCGTGCTCGGCGCGTTCGCGTTGACCGACGAGGTGCGTCCGGAGGCTCAGCGGGCCATCGGCGAGCTGCGTGCCGAGGGCGTACGGACGATCGCCATGATCACGGGTGACGCCCGTCCGGTGGCCGAGGCGGTCGCGGCCCAACTCGGCTTCCGGCCCGGAGTCGACGAGGTCTTCGCCGAGGTGCTGCCGGCGGAGAAGGACAGCCGGGTGGCCGAGCTCCAGGGGCGAGGGCTGACCGTGGCGATGGTCGGCGACGGAGTGAACGACGCGCCCGCGTTGGCCCGAGCGGACGTGGGCATCGCGATCGGGGCGGGCACCGATGTCGCGATCGAGTCCGCCGGGGTGGTGTTGGCGTCGTCGGACCCGCGCGGGGTGGGTGCCGTGGTCCGGCTGTCCCGGGCGTCGTACCGGAAGATGCGGCAGAACCTGGCCTGGGCGGCGGGCTACAACGTGGTGGCGCTGCCGCTGGCGGCGGGAGTGCTGGCCTGGGCGGGTGTGGCGTTGAGCCCGGCGGTGGCCGCGCTGTTGATGTCCGCGTCCACCATCGTCGTGGCGCTCAACGCGCAGTTGCTGCGCCGAGTCCGTCTCGACCCGGCATCGGACTGAGGGTCGTCAGCCGCGCTTCATGAGCCGGCCGACCGCCGCCATCATCTCGGTGGCCATCTCGTCGGCCCGGCCCTCGGCCGCCCCCTCGTGCATGCAGTGCCGGGCGTGCCCGTCGAGCAGGCCCAGGGCAACCTTGTCGAGTGCGGCCTGGATCGCGGAGATCTGGGTGAGCACGTCGATGCAGTAGCGGTCCTCGTCGACCATCTTCTCGATGCCCCGGACCTGCCCCTCGACGCGCCGAAGTCGCGTGAGTAGCTGGTCCTTGCTGGCGGTGTATCCGCGGATCGGGGTCGGTGCGGTCATGGCGACCAGGATAGCGTACCCCTGGGGGGTATGGTACTGTCGCTCTCGCCGGGATACCCCCACCGGGTACCGGTACATGACAAGGGCACGGATCCGTCTCCGACTTACCCCCGGGGGGTATAGGCTCGGAGATGACAGAGGGAGACATTCGATGGTCAGCACGACGTACCAGGTGAAGGGCATGACCTGCGGGCACTGCGTCAGCGCGGTCAGCGCCGAGGTGGGCGCCATCGCGGGCGTGCACGACGTTCAGGTCGACCTCGGCACCGGCCAGGTCACCGTCAGCAGCGAGCAGCCGGTGGCCGTGGAGTCGGTCCGGGCCGCCGTCGACGAGGCCGGCTACGACCTCGTCGAGGCGTGATCGGGCGGCCCGGGATGAACACGGTGACCAGGCTGGGCGGTTTCGCCCTCGGTCTCGCGGCGGTCTTCGGCGCGGCGTACGGGATCGGCCGGGTCGCCGACCCGGCCGCCCCGAGCGCCGAGAGCCGGCACGACGGCGGCGCCGCCCACACCTCGGGCCCCACCGCGCACGACGAGGCGGCCGGTCTGCTCCCCGGTGGTCTGCTCGTCTCCGACCGTGGCTACACCCTCGAACCGGTCGCCGCGCCGGCCGGCGAGTTCGCGTTCCGGATCGCCGGGCCGGACGGCCGCCCGGTGACCCGGTACGACGTGGCGCACGACAAGCGGATGCACCTGATCGTGGCCCGGCGGGACCTGTCCGGCTTCCGCCACGTCCACCCCGACCTCGCACCGGACGGCACCTGGCGGGTCGACACCCCGCTGGCCGGCCCCGGGCAGTGGCGGGCGTTCGCCGACTTCACCCCGACCGGCGGTGAGCCGCTGACCCTCGGGGTGGACGTGACAGTCCCCGGCGCGCTGACCGAGCGGCCCCTGCCCGCCCCGGCCACCAGCACCACCGTCGACGGCTACACGGTCACGCTGACCGGTGAGCCGCAGCCCGGCCGCACCTCACCGCTCACCCTGACCATCAGCCGAAACGGGCAGCCGGTCACCGACCTGGAGCCCTACCTGGGCGCGTACGGGCATCTGGTGGCACTGCGCCGGGGTGATCTGGCGTACCTGCACGTGCACCCGGACGGGACACCCGGCGACGGGCGGACCAAGCCCGGCCCCGCCGTCACCTTCCTGGCCGAGGTGCCGTCGGCCGGTAGCTACCGGCTCTACCTCGACTTCCGGCACGGCGGGAGTGTGCACACCGCCGAGTTCACCGTCGTGGCCGGCACCCCACCGGCCGACGCCCCGCCCAACGGCGGCGACCCGAGCGGACCCGCACCGACCGACGGCGCCGACCACGGCACCCCCGGCCACGGGCACAACTGACGGGACCAGACGATGACCACCACCAGCAGACCGCTGCCCGAGGCGCCGAACCGGATCGAGCTGGCCATCGGCGGGATGACCTGCGCCGCCTGTGCCGCCCGGATCGAGAAGAAGTTGAACCGGATGGACGGGGTCAGCGCCACCGTCAACTACGCCACCGAGAAGGCGACCGTCCGGTACGTCGACGACGTCACGCCGGACGACCTGATCGAGACCGTGCAGAAGACGGGCTACACGGCGGCTCTGCCGTCGCCGCCGGCCACCACCGAGGAGCCGGTGGACCCGCTGCGCGGGCCGCGTACCCGCCTCTGGGTCTCGGCGGCGCTCAGCGTGCCGGTGATCATGCTGGCCATGGTGCCCCCCTGGCAGTTCGACTACTGGCAGTGGCTGTCGTTGACCCTGGCCGCCCCGGTGGTGGTCTGGGGTGGGCTGCCGTTCCACCGGGCCGCGTGGACCAACCTGCGGCACGGCGCGGCGACCATGGACACCCTGGTCTCACTCGGCACCCTGGCCGCGTTCGGCTGGTCGCTCTGGGCGCTCTTCCTCGGCGACGCCGGCATGCCCGGGATGACGCACCCGTTCCGCTTCGACATCACCCGCAGTGACGGTGCCGGCAACATCTACCTGGAAGCGGCCGCCGGGGTGACCGTGTTCATCCTGGCCGGCCGCTACTTCGAGGCCCGATCCAAGCGGACCGCCGGTGCCGCCCTGCGGGCCCTGCTCGAACTCGGCGCCCGGGACGTGGCGGTGCTGCGGGACGGCGTGGAGACCCGGATCCCGGTGGACCGGCTCGCCGTCGGTGACCGGTTCGTGGTCCGCCCCGGCGAGAAGATCGCCACCGACGGGGTGGTCGACGAGGGCACCTCCGCCGTCGACGCCAGCATGCTCACCGGTGAGTCGGTGCCGGTCGAGGTCGGCCCCGGTGACGGCGTGGTCGGCGCAACGATCAACGCGGGCGGACGGCTGGTCGTCACCGCCACCCGGGTCGGCGGGGACACCCAGCTCGCCCGGATGGCCGACCTGGTCGAGCAGGCGCAGAGCGGCAAGGCGGCCGTGCAGCGGCTCGCCGACCGGATCTCCGGCGTCTTCGTGCCGATCGTCATCACCCTGGCCGTCGGCACGCTCGGCTGGTGGCTCGGCACCGGGGCCGGCTCGACCGCCGCGTTCACCGCCGCCGTGGCCGTGCTGATCATCGCCTGTCCCTGCGCGCTCGGCCTGGCCACCCCGACCGCGCTGCTGGTGGGCACCGGCCGGGGCGCCCAGCTCGGTGTGCTGATCAAGGGACCGGAGGTGCTGGAGTCGACCCGCCGGGTGGACACCGTCGTGCTGGACAAGACCGGCACCGTGACGACCGGCCGGATGACGCTGGTGGACGTGGTTCCGGCCAGCGGCGAGGACCGGGCGGAGCTGCTCCGGCTCGCCGGGGCGGTGGAGGCCGCCTCCGAGCACCCGATCGCCCGCGCGATCGCCGCCGGTGCCGCCGAGGCCGGCGCGCTGCCTCCGCTGACCGACTTCGCCAACCTGGAAGGGCTGGGCGTGACCGGCACCGTCGACGACCGGGTCATGCTGATCGGCCGGCCCCGGCTGCTGCGTGAGCGCGGGCTCGACGTACCGCCGGAGGTCGAGTGGGCCGTGCGCGACGCGGAGGCCGCCGGGCGTACCGCGATCGTCGCCGGCTGGGACGGGCGTGCCCGGGGCGTGCTCGCGGTCGCCGACGTGGTCCGGCCGACCAGCCGGGCGGCCGTGACCCGGCTGCGGGCCCTGGGGCTCACCCCGGTCCTGCTGACCGGGGACAACACCACCGTGGCCCGTGCGGTCGCCGCCGAGGTGGGCATCGACGAGGTGATCGCCGAGGTGCTGCCGGCCGGCAAGGTCGACGTGGTCAGG
Source organism: Micromonospora sp. NPDC047527 (assembly GCF_040643015.1). Classification (NCBI taxonomy): domain Bacteria; kingdom Bacillati; phylum Actinomycetota; class Actinomycetes; order Micromonosporales; family Micromonosporaceae; genus Micromonospora; species Micromonospora sp. NPDC047527. The sequence goes on from NZ_JBEYTK010000002.1 coordinate 754,179, forward strand.
CGGCTCCAGGCCGAGGGGCGCTCGGTGGCGATGGTCGGTGACGGGGTGAACGACGCCCCGGCCCTGGCCCAGGCCGATCTCGGGCTGGCCATGGGCACCGGCACCGACGTGGCGATCGAGGCGTCCGACCTCACGCTGGTCCGGGGCGACCTGGATGCGGCGGTGGACGCCATCCGGCTGTCCCGGCGCACGCTCGGCATCATCCGGGGCAACCTGTTCTGGGCGTTCGGCTACAACGTGGCGGCCCTGCCGCTGGCCGCCGCCGGGCTGCTCAACCCGATGATCGCCGGTGCCACGATGGCGTTGTCCTCGGTGTTCGTGGTGGCCAACAGCCTGCGCCTGCGCCGGTTCCGTTCGGCCGCTGGCGATCTGTGACGGTGGTAATGGTTGGACCGGAGATGCCCGGGGTACTTCTGGTGGCGTAGCGACGCTCGCAATGGAGGTTCGCAAATGGGTATCGACGACAAGATCAGCAACAGCAGCGAGAACGCGGCCGGCAAGCTGAAGGAAGGCGCCGGTCGGGCCACCGACAACGAGCAGCTTGAGGCCGAGGGCCGTGCGGATCAGTCCACGGCCAAGCTCAAGCAGGCCGGCGAGAAGATCAAGGACGCCTTCAAGAGCTGACGTACGACGTAACCGCACGCCGGGCCGGTGATCACTCACCGGCCCGGCGTGCTGTGTGTTCAGGGGCGTCGTGTGGCGCGTACGACGACGTCGTGCAGCGCGGCCTCGTGGCCTCCGGGGCCGGTCACCGCGCGGCGGTGCTCCTCGGCGGTGGTGATCTCCCACCTGGTGCTGGCCAGGCCCGCCGTGATGTCCGCGAGGGTGACCGATGCCTCGGCGGGAGGGTGCTGCCCGTGCCCGTGCGCGCCCGGTGCGTGCAGGTGCCCGACGATCAGGAGGGTGCCGCCGGGCGCCACCCAGGCGGCGATGCGGTCGTAGAAGGCCAGCTGCGGCATCGCGGGGTGCGCGTAGTGCGTCGTGACCAGATCGAACCGCGCACCCGGCTCCCAGACCGTCAGGTCCGCCTCGACCCACCGCACGCGGTCGGACACCCCGCTGTCCGCCGCGCGCTCGGCGGCACGGGCGAGGGCGTCGGAGGCGATGTCGACCGCGGTGACCTGCCACCCGTGGGAGGCGAGCCAGATCGCCTCGGCGCCGGCGCCGCACCCGGCGTCCAGTGCGGCACCCGGCACCAGGCCGCTCGTCTCCTGGGTGAGATAGGGGTGTGCGGGGCTGCTGCCCATCGCCCCGGGGCCGTCGCGGTGCGCCTGGTGCCAGTGCCGATCCCAGTAGTCCTTGTCGAATTCGTGCTGCTCGGCCATCGGGCTGCTCCTTCGCGTGTCGCCTACGACTGTGGCCGGAGGCGGAGCGATTCGCAAAGTATCTTGCCGAAATGGCAAACCGATCACCGCAGGACGCGGTAGCTCACGTGCGTGACGGTCGGCCCGGCCACCACCGCCACCTGCTCAAGGCGCGGCGCGATGCCGTCGAAGAGTCGCTCGCCGGCCCCGAGCGTGATCGGCACCAGGTGCAGTTGCAGGGTGTCGATCAGCCCGGCGGCCAGGTATTGCCGCACCGTGCTCGCCCCGCCTGCGATGGACACCTGCCTGTCGCCCGCCGCCGCTTGTGCCTGCCGCAGCGCCGACTCGATGCCGTCGGTGACGAACCGGAACTCGGTGCCGCCCTGCATCACCAGCGGCGCCCGGAGGTGGTGGCTGAGCACGAACACCGGGGTACGGAACGGCGGGTCGTCGCCCCACCAGCCCTGCCAGCTCTCGTCCCAGTCGCCGTCCCCACCGCCGAACATCTTCCGACCCATGACGTACGCGCCGATGTCGCGGGTCATCTCCTCGACGACATCCGCGTCGACACCCCGGTCACCGCCGGTCAGCCCGTGCTGCGCCCGCCAGGCGTCCAGGCCGAAGAACCACTCGTGCAACCGCAGGCCGCCCCGGCCCAGTGGATCCTGACGACTCTGCCCCGGCCCCGCCACGTACCCGTCCAGCGAGATCGACAGCTGACTGCTCACTATGCCCATGTCCATGTCCCTTCGACTCCGGCCAACGCCGGAACTCATCGCTGCGCGGCCAGTCGGGCGGCCCGCAACTCCAGATAGCGCTGTTCGGGCAGGCTCGTGGTGCCGCGCGCCGCCGCCAGGTACGCGTCCCGCGCCTCCCCGCCCTCCCCGGCCAGCTCCAGCAGATGGCCCCGAACGGCGGCGAGCCGGTGGTGCCCGGCGGTGCGCTCGTCGGCGTCCAGTGCGGTGAGCAGGGCGAGCCCGGCCCGAGGCCCGTCCACCATGGCCACCGCCACCGCCTGGTTGAGGGTGACCATCGGGTTCGGTGCGATCCGGGCGAGCAGCCGGTACAGCGCGACGATCTGCCGCCAGTCCGTCTCCGCGGCCGTCGGCGCCTCCGCGTGCACTGCGGCGATGGCCGCCTGGATCTGGTACGGACCGGGCGGCGACCAGGTCAACGCCTCGGTGATCAGTGCGATCCCCTCCTCGATGGCGGCGGCGTCCCAGCGGGTGCGGTCCTGCTCGGCCAGCGGCACCAGCTCCCCGTCCGGGCCGACGCGGGCCGCCCGGTGTGCGTCGGTGAGCAGCATCAACGCCAGCAGCCCGGCCGCCTCACCGTCGTCGGGCAGCAGCCCGCGCAGGATGCGGGCCAGCCGGATCGCCTCTCCGGTCAGCTCCGCCCGGTGCAGGTCCGGGCCACTGGACGCGGTGTACCCCTCGTTGAAGATCAGGTAGAGCACGCGGAGCACCGTGCGCAACCGTTCGTCCCGCTCACCCGGCGCGGGCATGGTGAACCGGGCGCCGGCCGCCTCGATCCGCTGCTTGGCGCGGCGGATCCGTTGGCTCATCGTCGCCTCCGGCACGAGGTGCGCCCGGGCGATCTGGGCGGTGCTGAGACCGCCGACCGCGCGCAGGGTGAGCGCCACCTGCGCCGAGCCGGTCAGCGCCGGGTGGCAGCAGAGGAAGAGCAGGGTGAGCGTGTCGTCGGCGTCCGCCACCGCCGGCTCCGCGTCGGCCGGTGGCGCGTATGTCGGCTCGCGCAGCGCCACCGCCAACTCCCGGTCCCGGCGGGCGCTCTCGCTGCGCCACTCGTCGGTGAGCCGGCGGGTGGCGACGGTGCGCAGCCAGGCGCGGGGATTGTCGGGTACGCCCTGCTCGGGCCACTGCGTCGAGGCGGCGAGCAGGGCCTCCTGGACCGCGTCCTCGCACCTGTCGAACTGGCCGTGCCGACGGACCAGCAGGCCGAGGACCTGCGGCGCGAGCGTGCGCAGCAGATCCTCGACCGTCCGGTCGTCGGTCACATCTCCGTCCCGGCCTCGTCCATGATCGCGCGGACCTCCATGGCGCCGCCGAAGCGGACGTCCGGCCAGCGGGCGGCGATCTCGGCGGCCCGTTGCGGGCTGTCGCAGTCGACCATCAGGTAGCCCGCGAACTGTTCCTTGCTCTCCATGAACGGCCCGTCGACGACCTCGGTGCTGCCGTCCACGCGCCGGACCGTCAACGTCTGCGCCGGGTTGGCCAGCGCCTGCCCGCCGACCAGTTCGCCGGTCTCGGTCAGCTCCTTCATGATCTCGTCGACCTCGCCGAACAGGGCGGTGCGGTCCTGCTCGGAAAGCTCCTCGGTGAAGCCGGGGCGGTTCCAGATCAGCAGCATGTACTTCACGGCGATGCTCCTCGCGTCCTGGTCGCACCCCGGCCGGGGTGCGGCTCACCGGAGGGTCGGAGCCGTCACTCCGTTCCCTACCGCGTACCGAAGAAAATCGCAGAAAGTCCCGCCGGTGGCGGTCCCACGCCGGGTGAGGTCAGCGCGGGTCGGGTCGGCCGGGCACCTGGCGGGGTTTGCGGGCACCGCCGACGTCCAGTGACGCGCGGTCGGCGGCCGAGGTGCCGGACGACCAGCCCTCGGCGTCGCGGACGCTGAGCCGGTGCCGGGTGACGCCGGGGAAGAGGGTGTCCAGCCGTTCCTGGACCGCCTCGCTCCGCGCGGCCAGCACCGGCAGCAACCGCTCCGGCCCGGTCGCCTTGGCCGCCGCCTGATCGGCCGCCTCGGTGGCCGTACGCAGCCGCTCACCGATTCGCAGCGCGAACGCGTTGAGGAACGACTCGTCCCACACCTTCGTGCGTCGCCCCGACCCCGGCCGGCGCTCGGCGCGCCCGCGCAGCATCGCGGCGGTGGCCTGGACCAGCAGCGAGGTGTAGAGCAACTCCACCGCCACCAGATCCGCCGGCCAGCCCAGCACGGTGGTGAACCCGAGATCATCGGACCAGACCGCCTCGCACCGGTTCGCCGCCGCCACCTCCTGCACCAGCAGCGCCTTCGCTCCCGCGTACGGGGTGTCGGTGCCCAGGCGTACCCCACCGGGCAGGTCGCCGCGCTCCGCGCCGGCGGCCAGCAGCGCCTCGTCGATGCTGTGCCGGGCGATCAACTCCTGAGCCTTGCCGGTCAGCGCCTCCGCCTCCGCCGGGAAGGTCGTCGACTCGGCCTTGGCCAGCAGCGCCCGTACCCGGTCCAGCATCGGTGACCCGCTCCGGGCCGTACCCGCCGGCCGGGCGGTCGCCGCGCCGGCCGACCCGGGTGGCGGGCGCAGCACCGCGATCGGCGGCAGGCTCTCCACCAGCGCCAGGGTGTCCACGGCCGTGCGGAGCGCGTCGGCCCGGTCCAGCCCTTCCCGGGCTGACCAGCCGGCCAGCACGCCCCGGTCGTCGGCCCCGGCGGTCAGCTCGCGCAGTTGCTCGTCCCACCAGGCCGGGACCGGCTCGGCCTGCTCGCGCCGCTGCGCGGCCATCGCGTCACGGAGCAGCCGGGCCGCCCGGGCGTCGAGCCGCCGGGTGGTGATCCGGTCCAGGTCGACCGGCTGCCAGCCACGCGGCCAGAGTCGCCCCAGGCCACGGAGCAGGCGACGCAGCAGGGCGGCATCCACCGCCGTGGTGCCGTCCGCCGCGCCGGTGCCGACCATCAGTTGGTCCAGCTGCCGTTCGGCCTGTCGTACGTCGGTGCCGCGCACCGCCGCGAGCGCGTTGGCGACGAGTTCGTCCGCGTCCGGCACGGGCACCTCCTTTTTTGGGTCCGCTGCCGACGGGGCTTTCCGGCCCGCCCCAGCTCCATGATCATGCCGCGAGCGGTGCCGAAGGCACGAAACGGGGGATGTTGCCGCCCGCACGCCCGCCCGCCCGGACTCGCGGGACGTGATCAACACCAGTTCCCCGAAGTTGCGGTATCCCACGAGCCGGATACCGCGATGTCGCCGACCTCGTGTTGACCTTGGCACGACCGACGTTCCCCGCCGGCCGATCAAGAGGCGCGCGTCCCTGGCGCGCGAACTTCCCGATCAACTCGAAGCGCGGGCCGACAGGGCGGTGGAGAGCCGGGTCAGGAAGGCGCGGATGCTCTCCTCGCTGTGGTGCGTCTCGGCCTGGTCGTTGAGGGGGCCCGAGTAGCGCAGCGCCTGGTCGAGCGCTTCCACCGTCTCGGCCCGGTCGCCCGGGTAGAGCCCGCCGACCACCCCGTCGGCGACCCGGGACACCACCGAATCGTCGAGCGTCCGGTCGAACTGGATCCCGTAGAGGATCCCGTTGACGTGGCCCTTCCAACTGTCCGTACCCATGCTCGATCTGCTCCCCTAGAAGATCTGGCCAGGATCGGGACGCGGGGCGCCCTCCACACCGCGCCAGGCCTGCTCGAACGCGCGGACATCGGCGCCCGGATTGGTCGCCACAACCGTCGCGGCACCCGCCTCCGCCTCACCCGTCGCCGTACGCAGCCGACCGGCGAACGCGAACCACAGCTGCGACGCCTCGAACAGCAGCTCCTCGTCGGCCAGTCGGCCAGGTGAAACCGACCCAGCCCAGAGCCTCGGCGAGCTCAGGAGGTAGCTGCATACCCACGGGGCAGCTCCATCCTGGTGAACAGTTCGGCGTTGGCGGTCTCGGTCGCCTCGTGCGCGTCGGCACCCTGGTCGAGGTTGGCGGCGGCCTCCAGCAACTGGTCGCCCATCGACCGGAACACGTCCAGCGCGTGCGTCAGCACCTCGACGTACACGGCGCCGAAGAGGGACCCCGCCTCGTCGGCGCCCCACGGATTACCCGCACCGTTCACCGTGGACTCAAGCCCGCTGACCTCCGCGCCCAGTTGCTGGCCGGTGGCGGCGAGCGCATCCGCCGCGCTGCGGAGAGCCTCGAGGTCGACCTCAATCCCGTCCGCCATGGGTTCAGCGACGATCCGTCCGGCGGGTCACCGCGTCGAGGTCGCCGATCATCTGCTGGAACCCGCGGAACGCGTCCTCCGAGACCCGTTCGAGCTGCTGGGACAGGGCCGCGCCGTCGGCGCTCGCCGCCGCCGTCAGCTCGACTCGGCGGGCGCGCTCGTCGGCCTGGGCCGCCTGGACCGCCTCCAGGACGTACTCGGCGATCGCGCTGGTGCCGGCGCGGGACAGGCCGGGGTCGATCACGAGGCTCCGCAGGCCACCGAACGCGGAGACCTCGGCCTGGACGAGACCGTTGCCGCCGACGCCCCGACCGACCATCTGCTCGGCGGTCGGTGCAGCCCGGTCGTCGTCGGCGTCCGGCTGCGCCGACGTGGCGGCCGTGGCCTGGCTCAGCAGACGCATCGCCTCTTCGAGCGACCGGCTCAGGCCGGACGGATCGATCCCACTCGCCATGCTCGTCCCCCTGCGACTCGCAGTCCTTCCCCGGGCAGCGACAGTACCAACGTGGTCATCGCGCTCGCGAGGCGCGAACATCCCCTGTGGATGACCGGGCTGCGGGAGTCACCGCCAGTCGGCGAGGATCGTGTCGACCGGCAGGGTGTCGCGCTCCGGGTCCGGTGCCGGAGCGGGCCGGCCGAGCGGCGTCCGACCGAAGCGCGGCGCCGGGGCCGGCTGGACCTCGCCGCCCACCTCCACGAACGTGCCCCGGGCCGCGTTGTGCGGATGCCGGTACGCCTCACCGGGTGCGAGCACCGGAGCGACGCAGGCGTCCAGGTCGGCGAAGACCGCCGTCCACTCGTCCCGGGTCCGCTCGGCGAACCGCTCGGTGAACCGCCCGCGCAGCTCGTCCCAGCCGCTCGGGTCGTACTGGGCGGGCAGGTCCGGCTCGTCGGCGAGGCCAAGGGCCGTCAGCAGCACGGCGTAGAAGGCCGGCTCCACCGCACCGACGGCCATGAACCCGCCGTCGGCGGTGGCGTACGTGTCGTAGAACGGCGCGCCGCCGTCGAAGATGTTGCGCCCGCGCGGGGCGGACCACGTGCCGGCGTGGAGCATCCCGTGCAGGAACGAGGTGAGCAGCGCCGACCCGTCGACCATCGCCGCGTCGACCACCTGGCCGACACCGGAGCGTTCCCGTTCCAGCAGCGCGGCGAGCACGCCCACCGCGAGCAGCATGCCGCCGCCGCCGAAGTCACCGAGCAGGTTCATCGGCGCGTGGGGGCGCTCGCCGGCCCGACCCAGCGGCTCCAGCGCCCCGGCCACCGCGATGTAGTCGATGTCGTGACCGGCCCGGGACGCCAGTGGGCCGTCCTGGCCCCAGCCGGTCATCCGCGCGTACACCAGTCGGGGGTTGCGGGCCTGGCAGACCTCCGGCCCGAAACCCAGCCGCTCGGCCACGCCCGGCCGGTACCCCTCGACGAGCACGTCCGCGCAGTCCACCAGGCGCAGCAGGTCCGCCAGGCCGGCCGGAGACTTCAGGTCAAGTGCGGTGACCCGCCGGCCACGCTGCAACGGACCGCCGGTCAACGCGGCCAGCCGCCCCGGGCCGGGGCCACCCGGCCGGTCCACCCGCACGACGTCCGCGCCCAGGTCGGCGAGCACCATGCAACCGAACGGCGCGGGAGCGAGACTCGCCAGCTCGACAACCCGCACCCCGGCGAGCGGCCCGCGCCCCGAAGCGCCCGGCCCGCCATGCGCCTCAGAGGACACGGGCGATCAGCTCCTTCATGATCTCGTTGGTGCCGCCGTAGATCTTCTGGACGCGGGCGTCGGCGTACATCCGGGCGATCGGGTACTCCGTGGTGTAGCCGTAGCCGCCGAAGATCTGCAGACACCGGTCGATGACCTCGCACTGGCCGTCGGTGAGCCACGACTTCGCCATGGCGGCGGTCGCCACGTCCAGGTCACCACGGTTGTGCCGGACGATGCAGTCGTCCAGGAAAACCCGGCTGACCCGGGCGCGGGTGGCGCACTCGGCGAGCACCATCCGGGTGTTCTGGTGCCCCATCAGCGGCTTGCCGAAGGCGGTGCGTTCCTTGGCGTACGCGACGGTCAGCTCGACCGCGCGCTCCATGGCGGCGACCGCGCCGACGCCGATGACCAGTCGCTCCTGCGGAAGCTGCTGCATCATCTGGATGAAGCCCAGCCCTTCGGCACCGCCGAGCAGGTTGGCCGCCGGCACCCGGAAGTCGTCGAAGAACAGCTCGGCGGTGTCGTTGCCGTGCAGCCCGATCTTGGACAGCAGTCGACCCCGGCGGAAGCCCTCCGGGTCGCCGCCGACCTCGCAGACCAGCAGGGAGATGCCGGAGGCACGCTGGTCGGGGTCGGTCTTCACGGCCATGATGATCAGGTCAGCCAGGCCACCGTTGGTGATGAACGTCTTCGCGCCGGTGACCAGGTAGTCGTCGCCGTCGCGCACCGCCCGGGTACGCATCGCCTGGAGGTCGGAGCCGCCGTCCGGCTCGGTCATCGCGATCGCGCCGACCAGTTCGCCGCTGCACAGGCCGGGCAGCCAGCGGCGCTTCTGCTCCTCGCTGCCGTACGCCACCAGGTAACCGGTGACGATGCCACTGTGGACGGCCAGCCCGAGGGTGCTCTCCCCGGTGTACGCCTGCTCGTGCAGCAGCACCGCCTCGTGGGTGAAGCCGCCGCCCCCGCCGCCGTACTCCTCCGGGACGGACAGGCCGAGCAGCCCCAGCGCCCCGGCGCGCCGGTAGTGCTCGCGGTCCGGGTGGCCCTGGGCCAGCAGGCGCTCGGTGTGCGGCAGCACCTCCTTCGTGAAGAAGGTGCGGGCCAGGTCGGCCAGGTCGTCGTGCTCCGGCTGCCGCCAGGGCGAGGGGGGACCGTCGGGCGTCGGCATGTCCATCACCCTCGCGCGCTGTTGGCAGCATGTCAACAACTCTTGATCCACTCGGCTTCCCTGATATCGGGCTATCAGCGGCATGGGGACACCCCGATTTCAGGGACGGCGAGTCGATCAAGGTACGGCGATGGTTCGCGTCGCGGGTCGACGCCGTGAGCTGCCGATAAGGTCGGGCAGATGAGTGTCGAGACGGCTCCGCGCCGCCGCCGTCTGGAGCCGGACGCCCGGCGCGGGCAGATCCTGGCCTGTGCGGTCCGGCTGTTCGGCGAGCGCCCGTACGCGGACGTGTCGACCACCGACGTCGCCCGCGAGGCAGGCGTCGCCCGGGGCCTGGTCAACCACTACTTCGGTGCGAAGAAGGACCTCTACCTGGAGGTCGTCCGGGTCATGGTGACCATCCCCGAGGTGGCCCTGGAGCGGCTGCCCAAGGGTGACCTGCGGACCCGGGTCGACGCCAGCGTCACCTGGTTCCTCGACGTGGTGTCCCGGCACAGCACCTCCTGGCTGGCCGCCGTCACCGCCCGGGGGATGGGCGGCGACGCCGACGTGGAGCGGGTGCTCGCCGAGGCCGAGGAGGTCGCCGCGGACCGGATGCTCGTCGCCGTCGGGCTGGCCGGCGAGGCGGAGCACCACGAGGAGTTGCGCGGAATGGTCCGGGCGTACTGCGGTCTGGCCACGTCGACCGCCCGGGAGTGGCTCCAGCGCGGCGCGCTCACCCGCGAGCAGGTGCACCTGCTGCTCACCACCACGCTGCTGACCATCGTCGAACAGGTCATCCCGCAGGTCATCGACGGGCCGGCTCGACCGCCGGGCTGAGTGCCCCGCTCAGGCCGCGCGCCGGTCGCCGCCGCGACCGGTGCGCGCCGCCGGGGCGGCCTGACCGGTGCGCGCCGCCGGGGCGGCCTGACCGGTGCGCGCCGCCGGTGCGGCGAATCGGTTGGCGGCCTGCCCCGGGTGCGGCTCGGAGCGGACCACCCGCAGCGGCTGATCCACCTCGTCGGCGCGGAACCGCCAGCGTGACGGCGCCGGTTGCCGCTGCGGCGCGGGTCCGCCGGGGCGCAGGCCGGGCCGGGACAGCAGCACGGTGATCAGGTAGCCGACCACCAGGAAGCCGTGGCTGACCAGCCGCTCCCCACCCACCGAGCCGGTGGCCAGGTCGTTGACCGAGAGCAGCAGCAGCGTGCCGACGAACGCGCTGAGCATCGGCAGCAGGCCGGCCGGCGGGCTGCGGCGTACCGCCACGAAGAGGAAGCCGGCACCCACCGCCACGTTCCAGGCGGCCGACTCGTGCCACAGGTGCTGGCCGGTGGGGTGCAGGTGGTCGGCGGCCGCGCCCCGGCCCACCTGGGCCAGGCCGAGCACCAACTGCACCGCGCCGAGCAGCCCGAGCGCCGCGCGCAGCCCGGCGACCAGTCGGCCGCGTCCCACCATGCGCCGCCACCACGGCTGGCGGGCCGGCGCCACGGCGGCGGCGGCCAGGATCGCCTCGGTACGGTCGGGCACGTCGGTGACCAACCGGGTACGCACCCGGCGCGTCACCGCGGCCACCGCCGTGAACCAGACCTGGCACTCGGCGCACCCGTCGAGGTGCCCCTGCGCCGCCGTCCGTTCGGCGGCGGTCTCCTCGCCGTCCAACTGCGCGGACAGAACCTCCCGCCACTGCTCACACCCCATGTACGGATAGTCGGTCCGGCCGCCGCTCCGGTTCCCGGCGACCAGGGCCGGTTGTGGAATACTCGCCGGACCATGACGCGCTACGGCCTGCTGATCCTGCCCGCCACCAACCGGGTGTACGCCCGTTCCGCCATCGACCTCACCCGGGCCGAGCTGGAGATCTTCGGCCGGTCGGCGCTCGACGGCAAGATCGGTGAACTGGACACCACGATCGTCGGCGGGGCGAACTACGTCACCTTCACCGGTGACGGGTTGACCGACCGGGATCTGGCCGCGCTGGGCAATCTCTCCGCCGGGTACGCGCTGTTCGAGATCGTCGGCGAGCTGTTGCGCCCGATCGAGTGGAGCCGGCTGGACCGCTACGACGACGACCTGCTCACCATCCAGAAGTACCCGGGCAAGACCAACGAGCAGTTCACCAAGCTGCTGCTCAACGTCACCCTGCTCGCCTCGGACTGGGCCGGCGAGCTGACCAGCCGGCGGTTCCGGGTGCTCGACCCGCTGTGCGGTCGCGGCACCACCCTCAACCAGGCCCTGATGTACGGCTTCGACGCCGCCGGGGTGGAGCGCGACCAGAAGGACGTCGAGGCGTACCGGGCGTTCATCACCACCTGGCTGAAGCAGAAGCGGGTCAAGCACCGGGTGCTGGAATCGGGGCCGGTGCGGCGGGAGCGCAAGGTCGTCGGCCGACGGGTGCGGATCGAGCTGGCACCGACCCGCGAGGAGCACAAGGCGGGCCGGACGCAACTGCTGGACGTGGTCAACGCCGACACCGCCCGGTCGGCGGAGTTCTTCCGCCCGGAGACCGTCGACCTGATCGTCGCGGACGCGCCGTACGGCGTACAGCACGGCAGTCGTACCGCCGATCAGGGTCTCTCGCGCGATCCGCTGGCGCTGCTCGCGGACGCCGCGCCGGTCTGGGCGCGGCTGCTGCGCCCCGGCGGGGCGCTCGGCATCTCCTGGAACACCCACGTCGCGAGCCGGGACGACGCGGCGGCGGCGCTTGCCGACGCCGGCCTGAGCGTGGTCGACGCGGAGCCCTACCGCGCGCTGCGGCACCGGGTGGACCAGTCGATCATGCGTGACGTGCTGGTGGCCCGCCGCCCGGCCTGACCCGCCTGCCGCAACACCCCGCCCCTGCACCCCCGGGCTGACCGCCCGCTTCGCACCGAATCTCCCGCGCCCGGCTCTGTGGGTGTTTTGTGTCGTTTTCCACCCATTTGATGGGCTGGCGTGAAAACCGCGTCAAGAAACGGTTCGCCTCCGTCATGGTCGCGTCATGACCCCTGCCGTTCGGCGTGTGGCGGGGCTTTGATTGCCCGGCGCGACCGGGAGGCGGTCGCGACGAACCTTTCCGGTCTGAGGAGTCAGCGTGTCTGACGTGGTGTTCGTGGTCCTGACGGTGGCGCTGTTCGCAGCGCTCGCCCTGGTGGTCCGGGCGGTGGAGAAGCTGTGAACGCGGTCAATGCCGTCGGTCTGGTGCTCGCGATCGTCCTGGGCGCGTTCCTGGTGTTCGCCCTGTTGTTTCCGGAGCGCTTCTGATGACCATGACAACAGCGGGCGTCATCTTCGTGCTGACGCTGGTGGCGGCCCTGGTGGCCGTCTACAAGCCGTTCGGCGACTACATGTTCCGGGTGGTCTCCGGCACCCGGCAGTCCCGGGTCGAGCGGGGGATCTACCGACTGGTCGGGGTCAACCCGGCCGCCGAGCAGACCTGGGGCGTGTACGCCCGCAGCGTGCTGGCGTTCTCGGCCATCTCGCTGCTGTTCCTGTACCTGCTCCAGCGGGTGCAGAACCACCTGTGGCTGTCGCTGGGCTTCGACCCGGTGGTGCCGCACGGCGCGTGGAACACGGCCGTGTCGTTCGTGGCCAACACCAACTGGCAGTCGTACTCGGGTGAGTCGACGATGGGCCACCTGGTGCAGATGGCCGGCCTGGCGGTGCAGAACTTCGTCTCGGCGGCGGTCGGCATCGCGGTGGCGGTCGCGCTGGTGCGCGGTTTCGCCCGCAGCCGCACCGGGCAGCTCGGCAACTTCTGGGTCGACCTGACCCGGATCACGCTGCGGATCCTGCTGCCGGTCGCGGTGCTCGGCGCCATCGCGTTCATGATCGGCGGCGCGGTGCAGAACCTCTCGGCCGGCACCGACGTGACCACCCTGACCGGCGGCACCCAGACCATCACCGGTGGTCCGGTCGCCAGCCAGGAAGTGATCAAGCTGCTGGGCACCAACGGCGGCGGCTTCTACAACGCCAACAGCGCCCACCCGTTCGAGAACCCCACCACCTGGACGAACTGGTTGCAGATCTTCCTGATCCTGCTGATCCCGTTCAGCCTGCCCCGGGTCTTCGGCCGGATGGTCGGGCAGAACCGTCAGGGCTACGCCATCGCCGCGGTGATGGGCATCCTGGCGTTCGCCAGCGTGGTCATCACCAACGCCTTCGAGCTGGCCGGGCACGGCACGGTGCCGCAGGCGGTCGGTGCCGCGCTGGAGGGCAAGGAGGTCCGGTTCGACGTGTCGAACTCGGCCACCTTCGCCGCCGCCACCACGCTGACCTCGACCGGTGCGGTGAACTCGTTCCACGACTCGTTCACTCCGCTCGGCGGCATGATGCCGATGTTCAACATGATGCTCGGCGAGGTCGCCCCCGGTGGCACCGGCTCCGGCATGTACGGCCTGCTCATCCTCGCGGTGATCACCGTCTTCGTGGCCGGCCTGATGGTGGGCCGCACCCCGGAGTACCTGGGCAAGAAGATCGGCTCGCGGGAGATCAAGTTCGCCTCGCTGTACTTCCTGATCACGCCGATCCTGGTGCTGGTCGGCACGGCGGCGGCGTTCGCCACCGGCAACAATTCCACCGCGCTCAACGTCGGGCCGCACGGCCTCTCCGAGGTGCTCTACGCGTTCACCTCGGCCAGCAACAACAACGGCTCCGCCTTCGGCGGCATCACGGTGAACACCACCTGGTGGGACACCGCGCTCGGGTTGTGCATGCTGCTGGGCCGCTTCCTCCCGATCATCTTCGTGCTCGCGCTGGCCGGCTCGCTGGCCCGCCAGGCACCCACCCCCGCGTCCGAGGGCACCCTGCCGACCCACCGTCCGCTGTTCATCGGAATGGTCGTCGGCGTCACCGTGGTCCTCGTCGCGCTGACCTTCCTGCCCGCGCTCGCGCTCGGCCCGCTGGCGGAAGGGCTCTGACCATCATGAGGAACGAGGACATGTCCGTCACGTCCGCGCCAACAGAGCAACTCCCCGGCACCCCTGCCACACAGGGCAACCGGGTCGGTGGGGGCCTGCTCGACCCCCAGCAGATGATCCGGTCCCTGCCGGACGCCGTACGCAAGCTCAACCCGGCCACCATGTGGCGCAACCCGGTGATGCTCATCGTCGAAGTCGGCGCGGCCTTCACCACCGTCCTGGCGGTGACCGACCCGTCGGTGTTCGCCTGGGCGATCACCGTCTGGCTCTGGCTGACCGTGCTCTTCGCCAACCTGGCCGAGGCGGTCGCCGAAGGCCGGGGCAAGGCCCAGGCGGCCGCGCTGCGGCAGGCCAAGCAGGACACCATCGCCACCCGGCTGCTCGACTGGAAGCCCGGTGCCCGCGCCAACACCTACCGCGACGAGGCGGTGCCCGCACCGCAACTGCGCCAGGGCGACATCGTGCTGGTCGAGGCGGGCGGCATCATCCCCGGCGACGGTGACATCGTCGAGGGCATCGCCAGCGTCGACGAGTCGGCCATCACCGGCGAGTCGGCCCCGGTCATCCGCGAGTCCGGCGGCGACCGCAGCGCGGTCACCGGTGGCACGAAGGTGCTCTCCGACCAGATCATCGTGAAGATCACCCAGAAGCCCGGGGAGAGCTTCATCGACCGGATGATCGCCCTGGTCGAGGGCGCCAACCGGCAGAAGACGCCGAACGAGATCGCGCTGAACATCCTGCTCGCCGCGCTCACGATCATCTTCCTGCTGGCCGTGGTCACCCTTCAGCCGCTGGCCATCTTCTCCAAGGCGTACCAGGCGGCAGCGCCGGACAGCGGGGCGATCACCGACTCCGGTGTCACCGGGGTGGTGCTGATCTCGCTGCTCGTCTGCCTGATCCCCACCACCATCGGCGCGCTGCTCTCCGCCATCGGCATCGCCGGAATGGACCGGCTGGTGCAGCGCAACGTGCTGGCCATGAGCGGCCGGGCCGTCGAGGCTGCCGGCGACGTCAACACCCTGCTGCTGGACAAGACCGGAACCATCACGCTGGGCAACCGGCAGGCCGCCGAGTTCGTACCCGTCGAAGGGGTCACCGCCGCGACCCTGGCCGACGCCGCACAGCTCTCCAGCCTGGCCGACGAGACCCCGGAGGGGCGCTCGGTGGTGGTGCTGGCCAAGAACGAGTTCGGGCTGCGCGAGCGCGAGCCCGGCGTCATGCCGCACGCCACCTTCGTACCGTTCACCGCGCAGACCCGGATGAGCGGCGTCGACCTGACGCCGGACGCCAGCGTCGACGGCGGGGCGGTCGAGACGGCGCGGAGGGTCCGCAAGGGCGCCGCCGCGGCGGTCATGAAGTGGGTACGGGAGAACGGCGGTCACCCGACCGAGGAGGTCGGCGAGATCGTCGACGCGATCAGCGGCACCGGCGGCACCCCGCTGGTCGTCGCCGAGCACATCGACGGTGAGCCCGCCCGCGCGTTGGGCGTCATCCACCTCAAGGACGTCGTCAAGTCCGGCATGCGGGAGCGGTTCGACGAGATGCGCCGGATGGGCATCCGTACCGTGATGATCACCGGCGACAACCCGCGTACCGCGAAGGCCATCGCCGACGAGGCCGGGGTGGACGACTTCCTGGCCGAGGCGACGCCGGAGGACAAGCTCGCGCTGATCAAGCGGGAGCAGGAGGGCGGCCGGCTGGTCGCGATGACCGGTGACGGCACCAACGACGCCCCGGCGCTCGCGCAGGCCGACGTCGGCGTGGCCATGAACACCGGCACGTCGGCCGCCAAGGAGGCCGGCAACATGGTCGACCTCGACTCCGACCCGACCAAGCTGATCGAGATCGTGGAGATCGGCAAGCAGTTGCTGATCACCCGGGGTGCGCTGACCACGTTCAGCATCTCCAACGACATCGCGAAGTACTTCGCGATCATCCCGGCCATGTTCGCCGGCCTCTACCCGAGCCTGGACGCGCTGAACATCATGCGGCTGTCCAGCCCGGAGTCGGCGATCCTGTCCGCGGTCATCTTCAACGCCCTGGTGATCATCGCGCTGATCCCGCTCGCCCTGCGGGGTGTGCGGTACCGGCCGGCCGCCGCGTCGAAGCTGCTCAGCCGCAACCTGCTGGTGTACGGACTGGGCGGCATCATCGTGCCGTTCATCGGGATCAAGCTCATCGACCTGCTCATCCAGTTCATCCCGGGGATTTCGTGATGCGCCTACCCACCTGGATCGCCCAACACCTCGCCGCCCTGCGCGCCGTACTCGTCTTCACGGTGCTGCTCGGCCTGGTCTACCCGCTGGCCCTGGTAGCGGTTGGTCAGCTGCCCGGCCTCAACCACAAGGCCGACGGCTCGCTGATCACCTCGGGCGGGACGACGATCGGCAGCTCGTTGATCGGCCAGTCCTTCACCGACGCCGACGGCAACCCCGTCCCGCGCTACTTCCAGTCCCGCCCCTCGGCCGCCGGTGACGGCTACGACCCGACCTCCACCTCGGCCAGCAACCTCGGCCCGGAGAGCGTGGTCGACACCATCGCCACCGACCCGGAGGAGTCCAGCGAGAGCCTGCTCACCCAGGTGTGCGGGCGCAGCAAGTCCGTCGGCGAGCTGGACGGCGTCGACGGCCGTCGCCCCTTCTGCACCGACGACGGGGTGGGTGCCGTGCTCGCGGTCTTCCGCGCCGACGGTCTGACCGGGCCGGTCACCCGCGTGGTCAGCGTCAACCAGACCGCCCCGGCCACCCCGTTCGTGTCCTCGTACGAGGGGGTGCCGGTGGAGCTGGCCCAACCCGGCGAGGACTACGTGGCCGCCGGCGGGCTGGTCACCCCGATCCGCGGCAACGCCCCCGCCGACCCGGCTGTGCCCGCCGACGCGGTCACCGCCAGCGGCAGCGGCCTCGACCCCCAGATCAGCCCGGCGTACGCCGAGTTGCAGGTCAACCGCGTCGCGCGGGAGCGCGGCGCGGACCCGGCAGCGGTCCGCAAGCTGGTGGACGAGCACACCGGCGGACGAGGGCTCGGCTTCATGGGCGAGCCGGGCGTGAACGTGCTGGAGCTGAACATCGCGCTGGACAAGCAGTTCCCGGCACGCTGAGCAGGCTCTGAGCACGACACCGGGCGAGGCCGTTCCACGGGGACGGCCTCGCCCGGTCTCCCGCATCGGCGATCCCCACCAGGAAGGATGTTCCCGTGCCACGCGGAGAACTGCGCATCTACCTCGGAGCCGCCCCCGGCGTCGGCAAGACGTACGCCATGTTGGAGGAGGCCCAGCGGCGTGCCGCGCGCGGCACCGACGTGGTCATCGGTTTCGTGGAGACCCACGGCCGTCCGCACACCGCCGCCATGCTCGGCGACCTGGAGCAGGTGCCCCGCCGCGCGATGACCTACCGGGGCGCCGAGTTCACCGAGATGGACCTGGACGCGGTGCTGGCCCGCCGGCCGGAGATCGCGGTGGTCGACGAACTGGCACACACCAACGTGCCCGGCTCGCGGCACGACAAGCGCTGGCAGGACGTCCAGGAGTTGCTCGACGCGGGCATCGACGTGCTGTCCACGGTCAACGTGCAGCACCTGGAGTCCGTCAACGACGTCGTCGCGCAGATCACCGGCACCACCCAGCGGGAGACCGTGCCGGACGAGATCGTCCGCGCCGCCGAGCAGGTCGAGCTGGTCGACATGACCCCCGAGGCGCTGCGCCGCCGGATGGCACACGGCAACATCTACCGCCCCGACAAGATCGACGCCGCGCTGGGCAACTATTTCCGGGTCGGCAACCTCACCGCGCTGCGCGAGCTGGCGCTGCTCTGGCTGGCCGACAAGGTCGACGAGCAGCTCGACCGGTACCGCAGCCAGCAGGGCATCGCCGCCACCTGGGAGGCCCGGGAGCGGGTCGTGGTGGCCCTGACCGGCGGCCCGGAGGGCGAGACACTGATCCGTCGCGCGGCCCGCGTCGCGGCCCGCAGCAAGGGCGCCGACCTGCTCGCCGTGCACGTCTCGCGCAGCGACGGCCTGGCCGGCGCGGACCCGGCCCAGCTCGCCCGCCAGCGGGTGCTGGTGGAGAGCCTCGGTGGCACCTACCACCAGGTGCTCGGCACCGACGTGCCGGCCGCGCTGCTGGACTTCGCCCGTGGCGTGAACGCCACCCAACTGGTGCTCGGTGCCAGCCGACGGGGCCGCTTCGCGCAGTTCTTCGCCCGGGGTGTCGGGATGACCACCACCGCGCTCTCAGGGTCGATCGACGTGCACCTGGTCACCCACAAGCAGGCCGGCAAGGGCCGCCGGGCAGCGGCGGTGCCGGCGGCGCTGTCGCGGCGTCGGCGGCTGCTCGGGTTCGCCCTGGCCGTGCTGGGGATGCCGCTGCTCACCCTGCTGCTGAGGACCCTGCCCGATCTGACGCTGACCAACGACATCCTGCTGTTCCTCGCCGGGGTCGTCGGGGTCGCCCTGGTCGGCGGGGTGTGGCCCGCCCTGGTCGCCGCGCTCGGCGGATCGCTGCTGCTCAACTGGTTCTTCACCCCGCCGTTTCGCACGCTGACCATCGCCGAGGCGGACAATTTGCTCGCCCTGGCCGTCTTCGTCGGCGTGGCGTTGGCGGTGAGCTGGGTCGTCGACGTGGCCGCCCGACGTACCCGGGAGGCCGCCCGCGCCGCCGCCGACGCGCAGACCCTCGCCGCCGTCGCCGGTGGCGTGCTGCGCGGCGAACGTCCCCTGCCCGCCCTGCTGGACCAGCTCCGGGAGACCTTTGGGCTGCGGGCGGTGAGCGTGCTGGAGCTGGCCGAGGAGGCCAGTGGGCGCCCCGAGCGCGCCCGTGAGGAGCACGCCTGGTGCGTCGTGGCCAGCGTCGGCGAGCAGCCGGCCTGCACGCCCGACAGTGGTGAGACGGCGGTACCGGTCGACGAGCGGATCACCGTGGTGCTCAGCGGCCGACGACTGGAGGCCGCCGACCGGCGGATCGTCGAGGCGTTCGCCGCCCAGGCCGCCGTGGCGCTGCGTCAGGAGCGACTCGCCGAGGAGGCCGCCACCGCCAAACCCCTCGCCGCGGCCGACCGCATGCGCACCGCGCTGCTCGCCGCGGTCAGCCATGATCTGCGTACGCCACTGGCGTCGGCGAAGGCGGCCGTGACCAGTCTGCGCAGCCAGGACATCGAGTTCGACGAGCAGGACCGGGAGGAGTTGCTGGAGACCGCCGAGGAGTCGCTGGACCGTCTCGCCCGGCTCGTCGCCAACCTCCTGGACATGAGCCGCCTCCAGGCCGGCGTCCTCGGCATCACGGCGACCGCGATCGGCCTGGAGGACGCCGTACCCCTGGCGCTGGACGAACTTGGCCCGGCGGCCGCGACCGTCGGGACGGACATCCCGGCCGACCTGCCGGCCGCCACCGCCGACCCGGGCCTGCTGGAACGGGTGCTGGTCAACATCGTCGCCAACGCGCTGCGCTACAGCCCGCCCGACGAGCCACCCACGATCACCGCCAGCGCGCACGCCGGGCAGGTCGAGCTGCGGGTGATCGACCGGGGGCCGGGCATCCCGGAGGACCAGTGGGAGAACGTCTTCCTGCCGTTCCAACGCCTCGGCGACCGGGACAACCAGACCGGTGTCGGTCTCGGTCTTGCCCTGTCCCGGGGGTTGGTCGAGGCGATGGGTGGCAGCATCACCCCCGAGACCACCCCCGGTGGTGGGCTCACCCTTGTGCTGCGGCTGCCCGCCGCGCAGACCAGCTCGGAGGGGCCGCAGGAATGACCCGCATCCTGGTCGTCGACGACGAACCGCAGATCCTGCGTGCCCTGCGGATCAACCTGCGTGCCCGCCGGTACGACGTGGACGTCGCCGGCACCGGTGCCGCCGCCCTGAAGGCCGCCGCCACCCACCCGCCCGACCTGGTGGTGCTGGACCTCGGCCTGCCCGACATCGACGGGGTGGAGGTGATCCGTGGCCTACGAGGATGGACGGCCGTGCCGATCATCGTGCTCTCCGGCCGGGCCGGCAGCGAGGACAAGGTGGCGGCGCTCGACGCCGGGGCCGACGACTACGTCACCAAGCCCTTCGGGGTGGAGGAGCTGCTGGCCCGCATCCGCGCGGTGACCCGGCGGCTCGGCACGTCGAGCGAGGCGGTGCCCGCGCTGCGCATCGGCCAGCACACCGTTGATCTGGCCGACCACAGCGTACGGCGGGACGACGGCACCGAGGTCAAGCTGACGCCCACCCAGTGGAGCGTGCTGGAGAAGCTGCTCCGGCATCCCGGCAAGCTGGTCAGCCAACGGCAGCTCCTCCAGGAGGTGTGGGGGCCGGAATACCAGAACGAGACAAACTACCTGCGGCAGTACCTCGCCCAGCTACGGCGCAAGCTTGAGGACGACCCGGCCCGCCCCCGCCACCTCATCACCGAGCCGGGGATGGGATACCGCTACCGCCCCTGACCCGGTCGCCTCCGACGGCCGCCAGGGCGGGTACGGGAGGAATCCGGCCCGGCGCGGTCGGTGCCGTCCGGTCGCCGACGCCCTCCCCGAGCGGTGGCGCCACCAGCAGCGGGTCGACCTGGATCCGGTCGATGCCGAGCGGGCGCAACATGCCGCGCAACGCCGACTCGCAGAGTTCCTCCCACGGTTGGTCCGCGCCCATCGCAGCGGCCAGCAGCTCGACCCGGGTGAAGGCGATCCCCACCCGTTGCCCCTGCGGCGAACGGCCGGTTCGCACCGTCCGCACCTGCCGTCCCGGCAGATCCCGCACCGGAACGGCGTAAATTATCGGGGCCTCGTCCATGGTCGGGTTGGTCCTTTCCATTCGTGCCGCACGTGCGGCGGTCATCGGCTGAAACGTTCGAGGTCACGGGCGAAGCGGCGGATCGTCGCGGCCCGCGCCCAGGACGGCGCGGGGACCGCGACGACCGGCACGGTGGCCCGTTCCACGCAGTACCGGGTGACGTGGCCGGGCGACCGGCCGAACCGGCCGCGCTCGGGGCTGCCGACGACGAGCAGGTCGGACTCCCGGTGTGCGTGGTCGACCAGCACCTGCCCGGCGTACCCCTGGGTCGCCACCAGCCGTACGGCCACGTCCCGGGGCATGCCACCCAGCGCCGCGTCGAAGACACCGCGCAGGTAGACCAGGGAAGCCCTGTCGCACTCGTCCTGCCAGCGCCAGGTCAGCGTGCCGGGCCGCCAGGTCGGCGCGAAGACCCACGCGCGTACGGCGTCCAGGTGCGCGCCGTCGCGGCGGGCCAACTGGACAGCGCGGCGCAGCGCCTGCATCCCGGCGAACGACCGGTCGACGCCCACCACGATCCGGCGGGCAACGTCTGGGCGGCTCATGCGGCGGACACCACCCAGGCCGGGGCATCCTGCGGGGTACGCGGGTCCGCCGGCGTGGTCAGGTCGAGCGCGCGGAGGATCGAGTGCGCCACCACCACCTCCACCCCCGCGCGGCGGCGCAGGTCGGCCACGGCGCGGTGCAGCACGGTCATGCTGTCGGCGGAGAGCCGCACCACGGCATCGACGTCGGCGGCGATCCACCACGCGGCGACGGCGCACGGCTCGTGCCGCAGGTACTCGACCAGGTGACTGCCGGGCGCGGACGGGCCGAGCCGGACGCTGACCAGCGCCTCGTGCCGGCGGGCCGGCTCGTCCGTCCCGAACGCGGGAGGTCGCGCCGGGCCGGTTCCGCCATCGCGGGCGGGGAGTTCGTCGTCGGCGCCGGGTGTCAGGTTGCCACGTTCCCAGCGCGTCATCCGCCAAGGACTCATGGCCCCATCGTCACCACCCGGCGGCGGCCCAGCGCCCGCCGATACGTCGTTCTGACGGGTCGCCGCGAATTCTTGACGGCCTGTTCACGCGGGCGCTCGGCGGGCCCGCCGACCTGGCGGGTAACGTTCGGGACGGACCAAGATCGCGTACGAGGAGGCCCGGTGCAGACGACGACGGTGGACATCCCGACCAGCGACGGAGTGGCGGACGCGTGTCTGACCCGGCCGGACGGGGACGGACCGTTCCCGGCGGTGCTCCTCTTCATGGACGCCTTCGGGCCGCGCCCGCGCCTGGTGGAGATGGCCGAGCGGATCGCCGCCCGGGGTTACCTGGTGCTGACGCCCCACCTGCTCTACCGGGCGGGCCGGGCGCCACTTGCCGACCTGTCCCGCCTCGGCGACCCCGCCCAGCGCGGCGCGATCATCGAAAAGGTCATGCCGCTGATCCGCGCGTTGACCGCCGACGTGATCAACCGGGACACCGCCGCGTACCTCGACTTCCTGGCGGCCCGCGACGACGTCCGACCCGGCCCGGTCGCGATCACCGGCTACTGCATGGGTGGCACGAACGCGCTGCTGGCCATCGAGGCGCACCCGGACCGGATCGCCGCGGCGGCCAGCTTCCACGGCGGGCGGATCGTCACGGACGCACCGGACAGCCCACACCTGGGCGTCGGCTCGATCACCGGCGAGGTGTACTTCGGGCACGCGGAAGCGGACCAGTCGATGACGCCCGAGCAGATCGCGACGCTGGAGAAGGCGCTCGACGCCGCCGGTGTCCGGTACGGCTCGGAGGTGTACGCGGGCGCCCACCACGGCTACACCATGGCCGACACGCCGGCGTACGACGAGCAGGCCACCGAACGGCACTGGGTCGCCCTGTTCGACCTGCTGGACCGGAACCTGCCGACCGGCTGACGCTGCCTCTGCCCCCGAATCGTTCGACCGTCAGCCGAAGCCGCTCGCGCTGCGACCGTTGCGGTGCCGGCCGGGCGTACGGGTGGTGACGCTGAACCGGCCGTCGGGCTCCATCCGCACCTCGCGGACGTCCGCGAGGTCGGTGACGCCCTGCTGCCGCAGCAGGGTGTGCAACTCCTCGTTGGTGATCAGTTCGCGGCGCATGTTCTCCCGCATGACCTGCCCGTCCCGCACCAGCACCAGCGAGCTGGGCCGGATCAGCCGGGCGGCGGCCTGCCAGCGGTACGCGACGGCGTTCAACAGGTACGACCAGCCGATGATCACCCCGACCAGCAGCAGCCCGTCGGTGATCGAGTTGTAGCCGCCGGACATGCCGTTCTGTGCGGCGTCCGCGAGCAGCACGATCACCAGCAGGTCGGTGACGCCGGTGGTGCCGCTCTCCCGCTTGAGGATGACCCGAAGGAGCGTGAACAGGGCGAGGTACATGACGCTGCCCCGGATCACGATCTCCAACAGCGGGGTGTCCGGGATGAACACCTTGCCCCAGTCGGCCACCTGACCGGCTACCCGCCGGCCGACCAGCCATGCCTGCCCACCACCGGAAACGCCGGGAGCAGGACGGGTGGGCCGGGGATCGGTCGGCCCACCCGTCCTGCTCGACGGCGAGCACGGCGAGCACGGCGAGCACGGCGGGCCGACCGTGGCCGGCTCAGCTCGCGGCGGGTGCGGCTGCGGTCGCGGTGGGCAGGCCGGGGACCTCGACGTCGATCGCGAGCAGCGCACCGTCGACCGCGCTCGCCTCCGCGAGCCCGAGCCGGGCGGTCCCGATGAAGAGCCGCCGCAGGTCGGGGCCGCCCAGGCAGATGCCGGCCGGCTGGCGGGCGGGGAGACGGATCTGGCGGTCCAGCGTCCCGTCGGGCCGGTAGCGGCGTACCGCCGAGCCGCCCCACAGCGCGACCCAGAGGTGCCCGGCCGCGTCGACGGTCATCCCGTCCGGGCTGCCGTCGGAGTCGTCCAGTCGAAGGAACGGCTCCCGCCCGTGCAGGTCGCCGGTGGCCGGGTCGACGGTGAACCGGTCGACCTCGCCGCGCGGGGAGTCGGCCAGGTACATGGTGGTGCCGGTGGCGTCGAACGCCGGCCCGTTCGGGATGCTCAGCCCGGTCACCGCCGGCACCGGCGTCGCGCCCGGGGCGAGCCGGTACAGCGTGCCCCCTCCGGGCAGCCCGGCGTACGTCATGCTGCCGGCCCAGAAGCGGCCGTGCGGGTCGGCGACCGCGTCGTTCATCCGGGTCGGCTCGGGCGCGTCGCCGACCAGGTCGGCGACCGGCCGAGGGTCACCGGTGGTGGGCAGCAGGGTGACGCCGGTGCCGGCGGCGGCCAACCACTCACCGGGGCGGTCGGCCACCGGGGCGATCGCGCCGAGTGGCACGTCGAGGCGGCGCAGCTCCCGCAGCGGGGCCGGCGCGTCGCCGTCGGTCTCCAACAGCCGGCCGGCGAGCAGGTCGACCAGGACCAGCCGGTTGTCGACCCAGCGCAGCCCCTCGCCCAGCTCCAACCGGTCGGTGCTCCAGACGGTCGGCTCGGTCAGCTCCATCGTGCTCCTCCAACGATCTCGGGCGGCCGAGGCCGGCCGCCGCACCGGTCAGCGGACCGTACCGCCGGGGCCGTGGTCGAGCAGCCCCAGCTCCGCCCGGTCGGGCAGGCCCTCCCAGTCACCCCGGGTGGCGACGGCGAACGCGCCGGTGGTGACCGCCCGGTCCAGCCGGGCCGGCACGTCGGCGTCGTCCAGCCAGCCGGAGAGCAGACCGGCCACGAAGGCGTCGCCGGCGCCCACGGTGTCCACCACCGGCACCTGCCGGGCCGGCCGGTGCACGGTGCCGGCCGCGCTGTGGCTGGTGGCCCCGCCGGCACCGTGCTTCACGACAACCTCGGTCACGCCGGCCTCGCGCAGCGCGGCGACCGGGTCGGCGGCGTCGGTCAGGACGGCCAGCTCGTCGTCGGAGGCGACCACGAGATCGATCGAGGGCAGCAGCGGTCGCAGCGCGGCCGCTGCCTCGTCGACCGACCAGAGGCGGTTGCGGTGGTTGACGTCCAGGCAGACGGTGCTGCCCGCCGCGCGGGCGAGCCGCACCGCTGTGACCACCGCGTCGTACGGCTCGACGCCGAGCGCGCAGGTGATGCCTGTGACGTGCAGCAGCCGGGGTGGCCGGCCCGAAGGGTCGAACGCGGGCGTGACGTCGGCCTGGCGCAGCCGCGAGCCGGCGGACCCGGCGCGGTGGTAGGTGACCCGGTTGATGTCGGCGACCCGGGCCTCGAAGAGGATCAGCCCGGTGGGGGCCGCCGGATCGACCCGGGCCCAGGTCAGGTCGACGCCCTCGGCGCGCAGCGTGCGGCGGATCAGTTCGCCGGGCTCGTCGGCACCGGTGACCCCGACCCAGGCCGCCCGATGGCCGAGCCGGGCCAGCCCGATCGCCACAGTCGACTCGGACCCGGCGACGGAGATCCCGGCGGTGCCGCCCAGTCGCAGCGGGCCGGTGGTGCGGAAGGCCGCCATGGTCTCGCCGAGGGTGAGCAGGTCGGTCACGAGCGGACCACCGCGAGGAAGGTGGCCGCCCGCTCGCGCAGCGCCGCCAGGTCGCCGCCGCGGACGGCGTCGCCGAGGAGCGGGGAGCCGACGCCGACCGCGACCGCCCCCCGGTCCAGATAGCCCCGGACGCTGTCCGCGTCGACCCCACCGACCGGCACGAACGCGGTGTCGGGGAACGGGTCACGCAGCGCGCCCAGGTAGCCGGGCCCGCCGAGGGAGGCCGGGAACAGCTTGACCGCGGTGGCCCCCGCACTGGCGGCCTGCACGACCTCGGTGGGGGTGAGGGCACCGGCGAGCACCGGCAGGCCGAGCCGGCCGGCCTCGGTGGGGGTGAGGGCACCGGCGAGCACCGGCAGGCCGAGCCGGCCGGCCTCGGTGACACTCGGCGCCAGCGCCGGGGTGACCAGGAAGCCGGCGCCCGCGTCGGCCGCCGCCCGGGCGTCCTCGACGGTGAGCACGGTGCCCGCGCCCAGGGCGAAGTCGGGCCCGAGCGCGACCCGGGCGCTCCGGATGATGCCGAGCGCGTCGGCGCTGGTCAGCGAGACCTCGACAAGCGCGACGCCGCTCTCGGCCAGGGTGAGCACCGAGGCCAGCGCGGCCGCCGGGTCCGGGCCGCGCACGATGGCCAGCAACCGGTGGGTACGCAGCTCGTCGATCAGGTTCATCGCGGATGTCCTCAGTGGATGCGGTGGGCGGAGATGGTGAGCCGCCAGGCGACCTCACCGGTGGGTGGAACGATCGCCGCGTCGGCCGGGCCGGCGTCGGCCAGGTCGAAGGCGGCGCCGAGCATCGGCTCGACGCCGAGGCTGCGGTAGGGGGCGGTTGCCGGCCAGCCGCCCAGGTTGCGCCAGAGCGCGGTGCTGCGGGGCTGCCCGTCGCACTCCAGCGCCAGGGTCAGCCGGTCGGGGCCGTCGGTCACCCGGACCACCGGGCAGTCGAGCAGCACCGCGCCGAGCGCGGTGCCGTCGGCCGGGCCGAACGTGTCCAGCGGCAGCCCGGCCGGAGCCGGCCACGGCCCGGTCAGCCAGGGGTCGTCACCGGGCCAGGTGCCCGGCGGCAGCAGGGCCGCGGCCTCCGGGTGCAGTCGGGTGGGGGTGCCGGCGGGTGCGTCGAGGCGGGCATCGGGGGAGAGGTCGAGCAGGGCGTGCGCGGCCCAGACGAACCGGTAACCGGGGTCGGCGGCCAGTCGGTAGTCGGCCACCACCACGCCGCCGGATTCGCTGATCCGGCGGGTCAGGGTGAACGTCGGCCGCTCGATGACCACGCTGTCCGGCCCGGCCGCGTCGGGGCCGGCGGCGTCGGGGCCGGCGGTGTCGGGACCGGCGGCGTCGGGACCGGCGCTGTCGGGACCGGCGGTTCGCCACGGGCGCGGCCACACCTCGCCGTGGTCGGGCTCGCCGCGCACGGTGGGCAGGCACTCCTCCAGCCCGCCGGCGTCGACGAACGCGTCGCCGGGGCGTACCTCGTGTCGGCCGGGCTCCGGGCCCTGCCACAGCCACTCCCGGCCGCCGCCGCGCAGGCTGGTCCACCGACCGCCGTGCGCCGCGTCGTACGCCGCGCGCAGCGGGACCGGCGCGAGCCCGGTCACCATTCGGCGAACGACCCGTCGCGGTGCTGCCAGACCGGGTTGCGCCAGGCGTGCGGGGTACGCGCGGCCTCGCGGACCGCCGCCTCGTCCACGGTGATGCCCAGGCCGGGCCGGTCGAAGCGGGCGATGTGCCCGTCCACGAACCGGAACGGCTCCCGGTTGACCACGTAGTCGAGCAGCTCGGAACCCACGTTGTAGTGGATGCCGATGCTCTGCTCCTGGATCAGGAAGTTCGGTGTCGCGAAGGCCACCTGGAGGCTTGCCGCCAGCGAGATCGGCCCGAGCGGGCAGTGCGGAGCGAGCAGCGCGCCGTACGTCTCGGCCAGCGCGGCGATCCGGCGGACCTCGGAGATGCCACCGGCGTGCGACAGGTCGGGCTGGACCACGGTGACCCCGGCCTGTAGCGGGCCGAGGAACTCGGAACGGCCGTAGAGGCGTTCGCCGGTGGCCACCGGGATCGGGGTGCTGGCGACGATGTCGCGCAGGTGGTGGGCCTGGTCGGGCAGGACCGGCTCCTCCACGAAGAACGGGCGCAGCCCGGCCAGCTCGGGCAGGATCCGCCGGACCGCGGCCAGCCCGGCTCGGCCGTGGAAGTCCAGCGCGATGTCCCGGTCGGGGCCGAGCACCTCCCGGGCGGCGGCGACCCGGCCGATCACCGCGTCCACCTCGGCGGAGGTGGGGATGGGGGACAGTCGCCCGCTCGCGTTCATCTTGACGCCGGTGAGACCGGCGGCGACCTGTGCGGCGGCGGCGTCGGCCACCTCGCCGGGCTCGTCCCCGCCGATCCACGAGTAGACGCGCACCCGGTCCCGTACCGGCCCACCGAGCAGCGCGTGCACCGGCGCACCGTACGCCTGCCCGGCGATGTCCCAGAGGGCCTGGTCGAGGCCGGCGACCGCGCTGGAGAGGATCGGGCCGCCGCGGTAGAAGCCGCCCTTGGTGAGCACCTGCCAGTGCTGCTCGATCCGCAGTGGATCCTCGCCGATCAGATATTCGGAGAGCACCTCGACGGCGCTGCGCACCACCTCGGCGCGCCCCTCGACCACCGGCTCACCCCACCCGACGAGCCCGTCGTCGGTCTCCACCCGGCAGAACAACCACCGTGGCGCGACCAGGAAGGTCTCGATCCGCTCGATCTTCACTGACTGCCCCTTCGTCCCCGTGCCTTTTCGACGTCGCGGACGGCCTTGTCCAGCAACTCACGCATGGCGGTCTCGGCCGCTGTCTCGTCCCGGGCGCGCAGCGCGTCGACCACCGCGCGGTGACTCGGCACCGGGTCGTCGTGGGCGGCGCCGCCGTGCACGAGCCGGTCCCGTTCGGCGAGGCCCGTCTCCATCACCACCTCCATGCGCTCCAGCAGCTCGTTGTGGGTGGCGGCGAGCAGCCCGCGGTGGAAGGCGAGGTCGGCGGCGACGGCGGCGATGGGATCACCGTCGGCCTCGGCCATCTCGGTCAGCGCCCGGTCCAGTGCGGCGACGTCGTCGTCGGTGCACCGGAGGGCGGCCAGCCGCGCGGCGGCCGGCTCGATGATGGCGCGGACCTCGTGCAGTTGGTCGAGCAGCCGTTCGTGGGGGCCCTCGGCGAACTGCCAGCGGATCACGTCGCCGTCGAGCAGGTTCCAGTCGGCCCGTGGCCGGACGAACGTGCCGCGCTTCTGCCGGGCGTCGACGATGCCCTTGGCCGAGAGGACCTTCAGCGCCTCGCGCAGCGCCGTCAGGCTGACGTCGAACTCCTCCTGCAGAGCGGCGATGTTCAACGTCGACCCGGCGGCGATCTCACCGGTGAGGATGCGGCGGGCGATGGCCTCGACGGTCTGCCCGTGGACGCCGCGGCTTGCGTACTGTGCCAATGGTTTCCTGGCCTTCTCGCTGGTGTCGGTATCGATCTGCTCAGGCCGAGGTTTTCACCGCTGTCCAGCCACCGTCCACCAC
This sequence comes from Micromonospora sp. NPDC047527, assembly GCF_040643015.1. NCBI lineage: Bacteria > Bacillati > Actinomycetota > Actinomycetes > Micromonosporales > Micromonosporaceae > Micromonospora > Micromonospora sp. NPDC047527. The sequence continues at coordinate 782,897 of NZ_JBEYTK010000002.1, forward strand.
CAGGCTCGCGCCGGTGACGTAGGCGGCGTCCGGTGAGGCGAGGAACGCCACGGTCGCGGCCACCTCGTCCGGTGTGCCGAACCGCTTGGCCACGGTCTCGTCGACGCTGCGCTGGCGGTCCTCTTCGGACACGTCGGCCCAGGCGGCGGTGAAGATCGGCCCGGGCAGCACGGTGTTGACCCGCACCCGTGGGCCGTACTCCACAGCGAGCTGGCGGCCGAGCGCGACCAGGCCGCCCTTGGCCGCCGCGTACGCGGGACGGCCGGGCAGCCCGACCAGGGCGTGCACCGACGAGATCAGCACCACCGCGCCAGACCGTGCCCGCAGGTCGTCCAGGCAGGCGCGGACGCCGAGGAAGGAACCGGTGAGGCTGACGCCGAGCTGGTGGTCCCATGACTGCCGGCTGGTTTCGTGGGCCGGAGCGACCTGCACCGCGTAGGCGGTGCTGACCAGGATGTCGACCGGGCCGAGCCCGGCCCGCACGGCGGCCACGGCGGCCGTCCAGTCGGCGTCGTCACTGACATCGCCGATTACGGACAGTGCCCGGTCGCCACGTGCGGTCAGCTCGTCGGCCAGCGGGCCGGAGTCGGTCACGTCGAGCAGCGCGACTGCCGCTCCTTCGGCGGCGAGCCGCCGGGCGATTGCGGCGCCGATCCCGCCCATCGCTCCGGTGACCAGCGCGTTCTTGCCTTCAAGCCGGCGCATAGGCTGATCCTCCTGACCCTCGCCTTGATCTCGAATAATCATTAATTACGAAGATATCTTGACAGGCGGCGAGGGCCGATGCAACCTTCTGGTCACACACATTCACATGGCCGACACATTGCGTCGTGACGCTGCGTGTCGTAGAGGAAGGACACCCTCGTGAGCGACTTCGACCCCGGTCGCCGGCGATTCCTTGGCCACCTCGGGCTTGCCGGCCTCGGCGCCCTCGGTGCCGGCTCGTTGCTCAGCGCGTGCGCCAGCTCTGCCAGCGGGCCGACGACGAGCAACGGCTCCGGCGCGGTAACCATCCAGTCGAACCTCTCCTCGCCGCAGGCCAAGGTGGCGATGGAGAAGCTGATCGAGACCTTCAACGCGCAGGGCAAGGGCACGGCGAGCCTCAACACGGTCGCCTCGGAGACCTTCCGGACCCAGCTGCCGACCTACCTGACCTCCGCCAACCCGCCGGACCTCTACACCTGGTACGCGGGCTCGGTCGCCAACGACTACGCCAGCCGTGGCCTGCTGTTGGACGTCTCCGACGTCTGGAAGTCACTGGGCGACTACCCCCAGTCGCTGCGCACGCTCTCCACCGACGCCAGCGGCAAGCAGGTCTTCATGCCGATGAACAACTACTGGTGGGGCTTCTTCTACCGCAAGTCCAACTTCGCCAAGTGGGGCGTGCAGGAGCCGAAGACCTGGACCGAGTTCCTGGCCCTGTGCGAGACGCTGAAGAGCAAGGGCATCCCGCCGATCGGCATCGGCCTCGGCGACACCCCATGGATCGCCTCGGCCTGGTTCGACTACCTGAACATCCGGATCAACGGCGCGCCGTTCCACCGCGAGCTGCTCGCCGGCAAGCAGCGCTTCGACGACCCCAAGGTCAAGGCGGTCTTCACCCGCTGGCGCGAGGCCCTGCCCTACTTTGACCCCAAGGGCAAGGCGTACCCGTTCCAGGAGGCGACCACCGCGCTGCTGGCCGGCAAGTCCGGCATGTTCCTGATCGGCACGTTCTTCGCCGACGCGGCACCCAAGGACGCCCTCGGTGACCTGGACTTCTTCCGGTTCCCGATCATCGACCCGGCGGTGCCCCTGGCCGAGGAGGCCCCGACGGACGGCTTCTTCGCCAGCGCGAAGACCGGCAACCCGACCGGCACGAAGGCCCTGCTCACCTACCTCGGCGGAGTCGAGGCCCAGGAGGCGTACGTCAAGGCCAGCTCCGGCATCGTGCTGCCGGCCAACCCGAAGGCCAAGGCGTCCGACTCGCCGCTGGTGGTCAAGGGTAAGGCGATGCTCGACGAGGCCAAGGAGCTGACCCAGTTCTTCAACCGCGACTCCAGCGACGCGCTCCAGCCGACCGCGGACACCGCGCTGACCAAGTTCATCGACAAGCCGGACCAGATCGACGCGATCCTGCGGGAGTGGCAGGCGGGCGCCGAGAAGGTCTTCAAGGGCTGACGTGACAGCAACGATCTCTACGACTTCGGTCACCCCCACTCGGCGGCGGCGACGGTCGGCTCGACTGTCGCCGCTGCTGGTGGCGTTCGTCCTGGTGCCGTTCGCGGTCGAGAGCATCTGGGTGTTCTGGCCGGCGCTCCAGGGCTTCTGGTTCTCCCTCACCCGCTGGGACGGCATGTCCGCGCCCAGCTTCGTCGGGGTGGACAACTACGTCGAGTTGGCCAGCGACGCCACCTTCCGGGGTGCGCTGGTCAACACCGTGATCTGGTTGGTGCTCTTCGGTGGCCTCTCCGTGCTGGGCGGCTTCGGCATGGCGCTGGTCCTGCAGAAGGAGCGGCGTGGGGTCGGCTTCTACCGGGCCGCGCTGTTCACCCCGGTGGTCTTCTCGCTGGTGGTGACGGCGCTGGTCTGGCGGGTCTTCTACCAGCCCGACGGCATCGCCGACACGGTGCTGCGGGCCGTCGGCCTGGAGCACCTGATCCGGCCCTGGCTCGCCGACCCGCAGACCGCGCTGTACGCGGTGATCCTGCCCGCGCTGTGGCGGCAGATCGGCTACGTGATGGTGCTGTTCCTGGCCGGGCTGAAGGCCATCGACCCGGCGCTGCACGAGGCGGCCCGGATGGACGGCGCCAACTCCTGGCAGCGCCTGCGGCACGTCACGATTCCCCAGCTCAAGGGGGTCAACGCCGTCGTGCTGTCGGTCATCGTGATCGACTCGCTGCGGTCGTTCGACATCGTCTGGTCGCTGACCAAGGGCGGGCCGTACCACTCGTCGGAGCTGCTCAGCACCTACATGTATTCGACCGCGTTCCAGAGTCTGCGGCTGGGCTACGCCTCCGCGATCGCCGTGGTGATCTTCGTGCTCGCGCTGGCCGTCATCCTCGGTTACCTGGTCCGCGCGTTCCGGGAGGAAGCGTGATGAACAAGCTCCGCACCGGGGCCTTCCACACCGGCATGATCCTGCTCTCGCTGCTGTGGCTGGGCCCGGTGATCTGGGTCGTGGTGATGTCCACCCGATCGTTCGACGACATCGCCGCGCACGGCGTGGGCAGCCTGCCCCGGTCGTTCACGCTCGACACCTACCAGCAGGCCTGGACCGACGGCGGTGAGCTGCGCGCCCTGATCAACAGCATGCTGGTCACCATTCCGTCGGTGGCGTTGAGCCTGGGGCTGGCCGCGATGGCCGCGTTCGCGCTGAGTCGCTTCCGGATCCCCGGCCGGCGGACCATCCTGCTGCTGATGCTCGCCGGCAACCTCCTGCCGCCGCAGATCCTGCTCATCCCGGTGGCGAAGTTCAGCGAGCTGACCGGCCTGTACGACACGCTCTGGGCGCTGATCGCCGTGCAGGTCGGCTTCGGGCTCGGCTTCTACACCTTCGTCCTGCACGGCTTCATGCGGGACCTGCCGGGCGAGATCCAGGAGGCGGCGACGATCGACGGTGCCGGCACGGCGCAGATCTTCACCCGGGTGATGTTGCCGCTGACCCGGCCCGCGCTGGCCGCCCTCGGCGCGCTCTCCTTCACCTGGATCTTCAACGACCTGCTCTGGGCGATCACCGTGCTGCGCACCGACGACAACATGCCGGTCACCCCGGCACTGCTCGCCCTCCAGGGCCAGTTCGTCTCGTCCTGGAACGTCATCGCCGCCGGCACGGTCATCGCGGCCGTCCCGACCGTCGCGGTCTTCCTCCGCTTCCAGCGGCACTTCGTCTCCGGCCTGGCGCTCGGAGCGGTCAAGTGACCGCCGCGTCCGGGCAGCGCTGGACGCTGCGCGGCGCGCACACCGAGTACACGGTGACCGTGCCGGCGCACGGCCGTTGGCTGGAACTGGTCGCGTGGGGTCCGCACGGCGTCTCGGAGGGGCCGTCGCCGGTCGCCTACGACGGCCCGGTCCCGTTCCTCACCGCCGGGGACGCCGCCCCCATCGAGTACGCCACCGACGCCGACCGCCCGTTCACGGGCGCCGACCTGGTGGTGGAGACCCCTGCCGGGGAGCGCCGGGTCGGTTTCGTGCACACCGACGTGCGGGCCGCCGCCGACGGGCGGGAGTTGGCAGTCGACTTCGCCGACCCGGTGACCGGGCTGCGCGCCACCGTGCACTACCGGGTGCCCGCCGGCACCGACGTGGTGCAGCGCTGGGTCGAGCTGACCAACGCCGGCACCGGGCCGCTGCGGGTGGTCCGGGCCGGGTCGGCCGGGTTCTGCGTACCGACGCCGCACGGCGCGCTGCTCAGCCACCAGTGGGGGCAGTGGGCGCAGGAGTTCCAGCTCTCCCATGTCGAGTTGGGCCACGGCACGTTCTCCGTCGGCAGCTCCCAGGGCGTACCCGGGCATCTGCACGTGCCCTGGCTGGCCGTGCGGGACACCGCCGAGCCGGCTGGTCCGGCGTGGGCGGTGGCGTTGGCCTGGACCGGCTCGTGGGAGATCAGCGCCGAGCGGGACACCGGCGGCCTGACCCGGGTACGGGCCGGCCGTCACCTCGTCGACGGTCCGCTGGACCTGGCCCCCGGTGAGCGGCTGACGTTGCCGGTGGCCACCGGGGCATACAGCCCGGACGGCCTGGACGGGCTGGCCCGGGTCTGGCACACCCACCAGCGGCTGCTCGCCGCCGAGCGGCTCACCCCGCGTCCGGTGCTCTACAACTCCTGGGAGGCCACCTACTTCGCGGTCGAGGCGCAGAGCCAGTTTGCGCTGGCCAGAATCGCCGCCGAGCTGGGCGTGGAGACGTTCGTCGTGGACGACGGCTGGTTCGTCGGCCGCAACGACGACACCGCCGGACTGGGCGACTGGACGCCCGACCCGGCGAAGTTCCCGGCCGGGTTCGACGCGTTCATCGCCGACGTCCGCGCGCTCGGGCTGAACTTCGGGCTCTGGGTCGAGCCGGAGTGCGTCAACCCGAAGTCCGCGCTCTACGCCGAGCACCCGGAGTGGGTCTACGCCGTCGACGGCCGGCCGCTCACCCCGGTACGCAACCAGTACCTGCTCGACCTGGGCCGACCGGAGGTCGCCGAGTTCGTCCACTCCACAGTGGACGGTCTGCTGCGCCGGTACGACATCGACTACCTGAAGTGGGACTTCAACCGCCCGCGTACCGAGCCGGGACGGCCGGGCGGGGTCGGCCCGCTCGACCTGGACGGCGCGCACGTCGCCAACCTGCACCGGATCTACGAGCGGCTGCGCCGGGACCACCCCGGCGTGCTGATCGAGGCGTGCGCCGGCGGTGGCGCGCGGACCGACCTGGCGATGGCCGCCCGCGCCGACGTGTTCTGGCCCAGCGACAACACCGGCCCACTGGACCGGCTGGCCATCCAGTACGGCTTCCTGCACGCCAACGCACCGCACCTGCTCAGCTCCTGGGTCACCGACGCGCCCGGCCTGTTCGACCCGCGTCCCCGCTCGCTGGCGTTCCGCTTCGTCCTGGCGATGGCCGGTGTGCTCGGCATCGGCGCGGACATCCGGGCCTGGACCCCGGCCGAGCGGGCCGAGGCCGCCGGCTGGATCGCCCGGTACAAGGAGATTCGGGACGTCGTCACGTACGGCGAGGTGCACCTGATCGGCGGCCCCGACCAGGCGCGCTGCGCGGTGCAGTACACGGCGCCGGACGAAAGCCGGGTGGTCGTGCTGGCCTGGCACACCGGCCGGCTCGACGGCACCGGCCTGCTCCCGTCCCGCCCGGTGCGGCTGCCGCTGCGCGGGCTCGACCCCGCGGCGCGCTACCGGCACGGCGACCGGCACTACTCCGGCAGCCACCTCAGCGCCGTCGGTCTGCCGGTGCGGTGGAGCCCGACCCACGACGCCGACCTCATCGTGCTGACCCGCGACTGAGGTCGGAGCACCACCACCCCACCCCCGAGGGACAGGAGTACCACCATGCGCCTGATCCGACCGCTGACCGTCGCCCTGGCCGTGCTCGGCCTGGGCGTCGTCGGCCCGCTGCCGGCCAACGCCGGCCCACCGCAGGCACCCCCGCCGCCCGCCGGCCACGGACCGGGCGGGCCGGGTAGACCCGGTCACGCCCCGGCCGCGACCGGCACCGAAGACCAGGGCGCGCCGACGTTTCACAACAGCGGGCTCGCCCCCACGCCCTACCAGGGCTGGAACACCTACTTCGGCCTCGGTGGCGACCCCACCGAGGCCGAAGTACGGTCGGTCACCGACCACATGGTCACCAGTGGCCTCCGCGACGCCGGCTACACCTACGTCTGGATCGACGGCAACTGGGCCGCGCCCACCCCGCGTAACGAAGCCGGTCAGCTCGTCGCCGACCCGGCCCGGTTCCCCGGTGGGATGGCCGCGCTCGCCGCGTACATCCACAGCAAGGGCATGAAGGCCGGCATCTACACCGACGCCGGCCCGTACCTGCCGGGGCAGTGCGGGCTCGGCAGCAACGGCCACTACGCCGCCGACGTCGCCCAGTTCGCCGGCTGGGGATTCGACGCCCTCAAGGCCGACTGGCTCTGCGGCCGGGCCGCCGGCCTGGACCCGGAGGCCACCTTCCGTGAACTGGCCGAGGCGGTACGCCAGTCGCCCCGGCCGATGCTGCTCAACATCTGCAACCCGGTCAGCTCCGACTGGGGTGGCGGGCCGTACACCCCGGAGCAGCTCTCCACCTGGAGCTACACGTACGCGCCGACGGTCGCCGACTCGTGGCGGACGTACACCGACGTGGGTCTGACCGACCCGACACCGCAGTGGGCGTTCCCATGGGTCCTGCGCAACATGGACGTCAACGCGTACCACCCGGCGGCCACCGGGCCGGGGCACTACAACGACCCGGACTACCTGCTGCCGATGCGTCCGCTGCCCGACGGCGGGTACGAGCTGAGCCTGGAGGAATCCAAGACGCAGCTCGGCATGTGGGCCATCATGGCCGCGCCGCTGGTGATCGGCTCCGACCCGCGTGGCCTGCCGAACGAGATGATCTCGGCGCTTACCAACCCGGAGATCATCGCGGTGGACCAGGACCCGCTGGTCCGCCAGGGGATCAAGGTCGCCGACACCGGCACCGACGCGCAGGTCTGGAGCAAGGTGCTCACGGGCGCCGGCCGGCGGGCGGTCGCGCTGCTCAACCGGCACGACACCGCGCAGCAGATCACGGTGACCTTCGCCGACGTTGCGCTCGGCGGCTCGGTCCGCGTTCGTGACCTGTGGACGCGTGCCAACGTCGACGCCGTACCCGGCACCGCCGGTGTCCAGCCGTTCACCGGCTCGTACACCGTCGAGGTCCCGGCGCACGGCGTGGCCATGCTGGGTCTGACCGGCACTGACCAGGTCGCCGGCGCCAGCCTCGGCGGCACCGCCAGCGCCAGCCCCGCGCTGGTCCGGGTGGACGACACGCACGCCACCGCCTTCGTCCGCGACGCGCGCGGCGCGTTGGCGATGAACACCCGCTCCGGTACGACGTGGGGGACCGGTTGGACCTCGCTCGGCGGCCCGGTCGGCGGCCGGATCCTCGGCCAGCCGGCGGCGTACGGCTCGGCGGACGGCCGGATCGACGTCTTCGTGCGGGGCACCGACAACGCGGCCTGGCAGCGCAGTTACGTCGCCGGGAAGTGGGGGCCGTGGCGGAGCCTCGGTGGCACGCTGACCGACGGGCCTACCGTGGCGTGGACCAGCCCGACGCAGTGGACGCTTGTCGTCCGTGGCGCCGACGGCAAGCTCTGGTCGCGGACCCCGAGCACCGGCTGGACCGGCATCGGCGCTCCCGACGACCGGCCCATCTACGGCCGGCCGAGTGCGGTCGTCGACGACGCGGGTGTGCTGCACGTGGCCGTTCGCAGCCGGACCGACGAGGTGTGGTGGCGCAGCCGCACCGGCACCACCTGGTCGGCCTGGACCAACCTGGGCGGCACCACCAGCGGCAGCCCGACCCTGCTCGCCACGTCCGGCCGGGTCTACCTGTTCGCGTTGGCCGCCGACAACCGGCTCTGGCAGCGCAACCTGGCCGATGGCGCCTGGGGCGGCTGGTTCCGCCGTGGTGAGTTCGCCACCGACGCCTTCCGGGGCGCCCCGGGGGCGGCGGCCGGCGCCAACGGCAGCGCCTGGCTGGCGGTGCGCGGCGTGGACGACCGGGTGCACCAGATCGTCCTCTGATCCAGAGGGTGGCGGGCCGTCGTCCGGCGGCCCGCCACCGCACCGTCCAGGGTGGCGCTGGCTTCGCGCGTGGGTCGGCTCAGGCGGGGACGAGTTCCCGGCATCGGTGCAGTGCGGCCAGGGCGAGCGGCGCGTCGCGGCCCGCGATGCCGGCTTCCAGTTCGGCCACCGCTTCCGCGGCCCGCGCCGGCTCACCCGCCGCGTCGGCGGCTTCGGCCAGCACCAGCACCGCGTCGGCGGCCCACGCCAGGATGCCCTTGCCGCGCACCAGTGACAGCGCCTCCGTAGCATGCCGCACCGCCTCGTCCGGTCGCTCGGCGAGGGTCAGCCGGGCCAGCGCCGAGAGCGCCTGCACCAGCGGCCAGATCGCGCCGACCCGCCGGGCGTCGGCCACCACCTCCCGCAGCGCCCGTTCGGCCGTCTCCACCTCGTCGGCGTCGACGGCGGTACGGGCGCGCACCGTCGCCAGTTCGACCCGCGCGTCGAGCAGGGTGACCGGCATCCGTTCCGAGGTGGCGACCAGCCGGGTGAGCCGCTCGGCGAGCCCGTCGAGTCGTCCGGCAGCGCGGTCCATCGACAACTCGGTGACCTCCACCAGGGTAGTCAGCCGCTCGTACCCGGTCTCGTCGACCAACCCCCGGCCCGCCGCCAGAAGCGCCTCGGCCTGCTCCGGGTGCCCGGCGTGCAACGCGCCCTGCGCCCAGTTCAGGCAGGCCCGAGCATGCTCTCGGGGCCGGTCGGCCAACTCGGCGGAGGCGCGCAACTCCGTGATGATCGTCCAGGCTGCCGGGTCACCCAGCTCCAGCAGCAGTGAGGCGCGGGCGATGCGGACCGCGAGGTGCGCCGCCGGGTCCCCGCTGGCCGTCGCGGCGCTCTCCGCCTCCGCGCAGCGGGCCAGGTGGTCGTCGACGTGCCGGCCGACTACGGTGTCCGGGGCCGCCAGCACCGCCAGGGCCGGGGCCTTGCGGCGTGGGGCGCGCAGGTACGGCACGGCACGCTCGATTTCGGCGTACCCGCGCAGTGCCTCGCCCTGCTGACGCAGCATCCGCCCGAGCACGAGTCCCAGCTCGCCCCGGGCGCCGGGTGGCAGCCGCCGGTCGGCGAGCAGTCGTTCCAGCACGGGGATCGCCTCCGCCTGGCTGAGCCCGTCGATGGCCGACCGGCCCAACTTGGCGGCGAGCCGGACGCGTACCGGTCGGGGAAGCTCGGCGACGTCCATCGTCTGGAGCAGGAAGCTGGCGGCGGTCGCGTCGTCGCCTCGCTCGGTGGCCAGGTCGGCGGCGGCCTCGGCGTTGCGGACGAAGTCGGCTCCGCTGCCGGCCCGGCGATAGTGGTGCGCGAGTTGCGCGACAGGCTTCGGCAGCTCCTGCTCCAGCACCCGCGCGACACGCAGGTGCAGCCACTCGCGGCTCTCCCGGGGCACCAGGTCGTACACCACCTGCCGGGCCAGGTCGTGGCGGAACCGCAGGCCGTCCCCGGCGTCGTGCAACAGGCCCGCCCGGTGGGCCGCGCCCAACGCCGCGCCGACCGCCACTCTGTCCAGGTTGAGCACCGAGGAGAGGATCCGCTGGTCCGGTGCCAACCCCAACACGGCGGCGGCACCGAGCACCTCTCGGGTGGCCTCGTCGAGCGGACGCAGCCGCCAGAGCAGCACGTCCCGCAGGACGAACGGGACGCTGTCGTCCGCCAACGGGTCGCCGCCCCGCTCGGCGAGCGTACGCAGCACCTCCTCGACCACGAACGGGATGCCGGCGGTGCGATCGAGCAGGGTGGCGGTCAGTTGCTGCGGCGGATCGTCGAGCCGCAGGGTCCGGGCGGCCAGCCGGCGTACGTCGTCGGCGTCCAGCGGGCTGAGCGTGACACGGGTGACGGTCCATGGTGGAGTTCGCGCCAGCGCGTCGTGGATCGGCGTACTGCCTCCCGGTGCCGGCGTGCGGGCGGTGAGCACCACCGCCAGCCCGTCCACCGGGTGGGTGCTGAGGTAGCCGAGGAACTCGCAGGTCGCCGGGTCGGCCCAGTGCAGGTCCTCAAGGAGCAGCGTCGCGGGGGCCAACGCGGCCAGCACTGCGGCTACGGCCCGGAGCAGGCGGTGCCGCTCGGCCGCCGGGTCGGTCAACGGGGGTGGCGCGTCGGGCAGCGCGTCGGCCAGTTCGGGCAGCAGCGGCGCGAGGGCGCCAGCCACCGGGCTGAGCGCGCCGAGTCGGTCGGCGCTGCCCCGGATCGCGTCCAGCAGCACGCCGAGCGGGAAGGGCTCCGGCACGTCGTCGCACTCGCCGACCAGGTGGCGCCCGGGGAGGTCGGCGAGCAACTCGGAGACGAGTCGGCTCTTACCGATCCCGGGCTCGCCCTCCAGCAGGATCAGGCATGGCGGGGCTTCGACGAGCCGGCGAAGCTGGGCCAGCTCTGCCGCTCGTCCGACGAACTCGACCGGTCCGCGCAGACGTTCGGGGCGGACGGGAGATGGGCCCCCGCCGCCCCGCGTCTTGTCCTCGCCGCCGTCGATCACCGTGGGGCCGAGCAGATCACCCCCGCGGTTCCCGCCGGCCATCTGGCGGACCGGTGGTGACCTGGGTCACACGCCGGTCCGCCGGGTGGGGGAGCGGTCAGGACTGGATGGTGACCGGCACGGTCTTCAGCGAGCCGTCACCGTTGCGGAACTCCACGAGCCCGATGTAGCGCAGCCCCGGGGCGAGGCCGGACCAGCGCAGGGTCAGGTTCGCCGTAGCGCCCGGCTGCACGCTGCGCTGCTTCGGGTCGATGGTGAACCGGCCGGTGGAGGTGCCCGCCGCGCCCGGCAGGTAACTGGTGATGGTGTACGCGTTGGCGCCCGTCGGCATGTTCTCGGTGAACTCCTGCTCGACGACCACGATGTAGTCCCCGGCACCGTCCGGCAGCGACACCTTGGCGCCGTCCCGGCCGCTGGCGGTGGCCGTGACGAACTTGCCGGCCTTGTCGTAGACGTTGAGGCTGAACTCCGTGCACTCCATCACCCCCTCCTCGTCATCCCAGTCGATGTGCGAGCAGGTGGGCCGCTCCGAGGTCACCTGGATGAGCGGGCTGCGGGTGCCGGCCGGTACGTGCAGCGTGGTCCGGCTGATCGACGCGGGCAGCGGCACCGGCAGGTTGTTCGACGAACTCCAGTCCCAGCTCGGCCCGTCACCGTGCAGGGTGACAACGGTGCGGGTGCCCGAGGTCAGGCCGGAGAGTTGGGAGATCAGCTTGCCCTTGTAGCCGGCCTCGGCGGCGATCCGGACGCTGCCGGAGGTGCCCGCGCCGGTGATGGCGTCGGGGGCGACCAGCCCGGAGTTGTGCACGACCACGGGGCTGCGCACCTCGTGCTTGAACTGGTCGCGCCAGGTCAGCGAACCGTCGGCCCAGGCGTCGAACGGGGCGTCGGTGTTGGTGACCTCCACGGTGAAGCTGGCGGTCCGGCCGGGCTTGATCTGCATCTTGGCCGGGGTGACCTTGACCTTGTAGCCCGGCGGGGCCTGCACCGACGACGTGTAGGTGCTGGTCTTGTCGCTGACGTTGGTGACGGTACGGGTGACCTTCTGCTTGCCCACCATCCGACCCAGCGCGATCGACGGGTAGTTGAGCTGGGCCGTGTCGATCGCGCCGATCGTGTCGCAGCCGGGCAGGTCGGCGAGCCCGTAGTCGCCGCCACGGTCGGCGGACACCCCGCACAGGTACTGGATCCAGTCCTCCTGGTTGGAGTCGTAGACCAGGCCCGGGTCGAAGGCGCTGCCGGGCTCGACCTGGCCGGCGCCGTAGTTGAGCGGGGTGGCGTCGTACGTGCCGATCTTGATTGGGTTGCCCTTGTCGGTCCGGTCCACCGCGCTGGTCATCAGCGCCGAGCGGACCGCCGACGGCGACCAATTGGGGTGCTTGGCCAGCAGCAGGGCGGCGATACCGGCGATGTGCGGCGCCGCCATCGAGGTGCCCGACTCCAGGGCGAACTTGTTCCCGCCGATGGACGGGGAGAACGCCGCAACGATGTCCTGACCGGGCGCGCTGATGTCCGGCTTGAGCAGCTCACCGGCGTTCAGGTTCGACGGGCCCGCCGAGGAGAACGCGGCGACCGAGGGCGCCTCGACAATCTCCAGCTTGCTCGGCGAGATGGTGGCCTTGGCGTTGCCCTTCGCGACGTACGCGGTGACGGTGGCGAGGTCGACCTCGTTGATGTGCACGGTCGGCACCGTCTGCACGTCGGCGTTGAGGGAGTTCAGCTCGTCGTTGTACAGCACCATGCCGACGCCGCCGGCCCGTGCCACCTCGATGCTCTTGTCGGTACGCGGGACCTCGCCGCGCAGGCAGAGCACGATCGCGCCCTTGACCTTGGCCGGGTCCAACGTGTCGTCGGCGCAGAAGCTGGCACCGTAGGCACCGTCCGGGTCGAGCGGGCTGTCCTTGGCGAAGACGAGTCGGGCCGGCCCGACACCTGTCGCGCCCATCCCCACACCGGCGATGGTGGTGCCGTTGCCGAGGGTGAGCTTCCGGGTGTTCTGCCGGTCGGTGGTGCTCGCGGCCACGGTGGTCAGCCACGGCGTCGAGTTGTCGACCGTGTTGGCGAACGGCCCCGAGTTACCGGCGGCGGCAGCGACGAAGACCCCGGCGGCGGCGGCGTTGAAGAACGTCGCGTCGATCGCCCCGAACCGCTCGGTGTCGTCACCGATCGAATAGTTGATCACGTCGACGCCGTCGGCGACCGCGTCGTCGATGGCGTGCACGATGTCGACGTCGGTACCCGTCGCCCCGCCCGCGCCGTTGTCGTACAACGCCTTGTAGATCGCCAGCCGCGCGGCCGGCGCCATGCCGGAGATCATGCCCAGGTCCTGAGTGCCCGACGTCGCCCGTACGCCGTGGTTGCCCGCCGCGGTGCTGGCCGTGTGGGTGCCGTGGCCGTTGCGGTCGCGGGGCGAGGAGTAGTCGTCCGGGAACGCGTCGGCGATCCCGCTGTCGTTGTACCAGCGGGCTCCGATCACTTTGTTGTTGCAGGTGACCGGCGCCTCGATGCCGACGTCGCAGGTGCCCTTCCACTTGGCGTCGATGACCGCCTGGTCGGGGCGGGGGCTGGGCAGCGGTGCGAAGCTCGCGCTCTCCGGCCAGTAGCCACTGTCGATGATCCCGACGATGACGCCCTCGCCCGCGCGGGAGTCACCTCCGAACTCGTTCTTCCACACCCCGCCCTTGCCGGTCAGGCCCAGGTAGTCGGGGGTGTGCGAGGTGGTCGCGTGCACCTTCTGGCTCTCGTACACCGCCCGCACGCCACGGGTGGCGCGGAGCCGGGCGGCCTGCGGCCCGGTCAGGTCGGCGGCGAAGCCGTTGAACGCGGTCTCCATGGTGACGCGGGTGCGATCGGCCGGAACGCCGACGCGGTCCAGCACCGACCTGCGCTGCTGGCGCAGGTGATCCCGGTACGCGTTGGCGTTGCCCGACGTGCGGTTCAGCTTGGCGCCGCCGCTCGGCTTGGTCGCCGCGATCCCGGGAACACCGCCGGTGTAGGTGGCCAGCGGCTCCTCATCAAGCTGGACGAGGTAGCGGGCGGTCGGTCCGCTGCTGGCCGGCGCGGCGGTGGCGCTGGCTGGCAGGCTGGTCAGGCCGGCCGCGGTCAGCGCCACGGCGGCCAGCATGCTGGCCCCGCGCCTGGCCCGTCCGGTCCGATGTGCGTTCGGTTGTGGCACGTCGTTGCCTCCACGTTCGGTGCCGGCCGCCACGACTGATGACGGTGGCCGAAACCTAGGAGCGGTACCGATCAACGAGAAGCACTCGTAACCTGGCTGTCATCTCGGAAACAAGCTCGTAACACAACGGGCACTTTGCGCGTCATTTAGCCCCGCAGTTCCGGGTACCCCGCACACTCGCGGCCGTGCACGTGCCGTGCCGTCGAGCGCGTCGTACGGGCGATCACTGTGGAGGAAGCCGACGGGCCGTTGAGGCGTGCTGGCTGCTCATGTTCGTCGGTGGTACTGGTTGCGGCGAGGGAGTTGGTCGGGGTCGAGCCATGCGGGTGGGATGAACTCCGGGTGCCCGTCGCCGCCCAGCCGCACCGCCCAGTCGCTGTGGTGGATGTGGCGGTGGTGGTGGGCGCAGAGCAGCACGGCGTTCGCGAGGCTGGTGGGGCCGTCGTCGGCCCAGTGTCGGATGTGGTGGGCATCGCACCAGCGGGGTGGCCGGTCGCAGCCGGGGAAAGCGCATCCGCGGTCACGGAGGACCAGGGCGCGTCGTAGTGGCCCGGTGATGAGCCGCCGTTGCCGCCCCACGTCGAGTGGTTGGGAGGCCGCACCGAGCACGGCGGGCAGGATGGCGGCATCGCAGGCGAGCCGGCGGACCGTCTCCGGGGTGAGTCGGAAGCCGGCGTCGAGGGTGCCCGCGCCGAGTTGTCCGACGAGCCCGTTGTAGGTGGTGGTGACGACGATCTGGGCCGAGTCACCGCCGTGCTCTGGTAGGTCGCCGGTGCGCAGGCTGAGTCGGCAGACGTCGGCGAGGGCGTCATGGCGTCGTTGCCCGGGGGACCGTCGGTCGTCCGGGCCGGACAGGGCGGTCAGCGGGTCGATGGCGGCGCGGAACAGGTCGGCCGTTTCGGCGTCGAGGGTGCCGGTCAGTCGGAGTCGGCCGTCGGACAGCGCGGAGAGGGTCACGTGGCGATCGCGGGCCGCCCGGCGTGCTTCGGCTTCCAGCGCGGTCTTTGCGGCGGCGTCGGCGATGTCGGGGGCGACGTGGTCGAGGATGCGGGTGCCGAGTTTGCGCAGCAGGGTGGGGTCGAACTGCCTGGCCCATTCGGTGAGCACACCCACGGCTTTGTCGGCGGCCTCCGTGCCCGCCGTGGCCTGCACGGTGTCGACGCTGTCGGCGATGACCCGCGCCTGGTCAAGGGTGATCTCTCCGTCGGCAAGTGCCTGTCTGATCCCGGGGTTGCCGCTGTCCAGGGCGGTGGCGAGGTCCACGAGTCGGCGGGCGGCGGGGATGGTGAGGTGGAGTCGTTCGCGCAGCCAGACCGTGGTGCCGGAGGCACCCTGTGTCACGGGGGTGCCGCGCCCGTCCAGCTCGCGGACCAGGGCCAGGGTGACGGCGGAGAGGCGTTGTTGGAGACGGTGCGCGGCGTCGAGCGCGGCGATCAGCTCGTGGTCCGTGAGGGGCCAGACGGTGGCATCGACGCAGGCAGCGACCGCGTCGTCCGCCTGCGCCAACTCCTCGACCATGCCCTGAGATTAGGACAGGCGTACGACAATTTATCGCCCATGATCGATTAGCTGGTGGCGGTCGTTGGCTGGTTGCGGGGACGCGGGGCCAGCTGCGCCGGGGCGGCGAGGGTGAGCCGCGTCGGATCGTGCCGGGCGGCCGGGCGGCCGGGCGACCGGGCACAGCCTGGATGGTGCCGGGGCGGCCGGGCCCAGCCGTGTGGATCGCGCCTGGGCGGCGCGGGGCGTCAGTTGCGGCGGATGACGCCTGGGCGGCGTGGGTTGTCGGCCGCGTTGGATCGCCGCCCGGGTGGCGAGGGCCTAGCCGCGTCGGATCGCGCCCCGGCGGCGTGGGTCGTCAATCGCGTCGGATCGCGCCTGGCCCGGCGGTGATGTCGATGTCGCCGCTGTCGACGTCGTGACCACCCGCGCAGCGGAGTACCGCCCGCACGGGTTGGCCGCAGTCGTGGTGGGTCGCGACGATGGGCGGGCCGGCCTCGTCGGCGGCCCAGGTGTCGCCCCAGTTGCGGAGCGCGGTGATGACGGGCAGCAGTTCGCGGCCCTTGGGGGTGAGTTGGTATTCGTGGCGGGTGCGCTGGCCTGGCTCCCGGTAGGGGATCCGTTCGAGCAGGCCGGCGGCGACCATTTCCTTGAGTCGGGCGGCGATGGCGGGCTCGCCGATCCCGACGCGGCGGACGAAGTCGTCGAATCGGCGCGTGCCGAGCAGCGCGTCGCGCATGATCAGGACCGTCGACCTGGCGCCCACGATGTCTATCGCCCGGGCCACCGAGCAGTTCGCGTTCGACCAGGAGTCGCGGTCATCCCGTAGGTCCCCCATGTGTTCCAGCTTACCTGACTTGCAGCGGGGCAAGTCAGGTGCTTCACTCGGTGATTGCTGACTTCAGCAAACGCAAGTCAGTCCGACTCGTCCCGAGGGATGCCCATGACGACCAGCGCTACCGCGCCGCCCGCACCCGGATCGGCAACCACCGCCCGTTCAGCGCTCCGCGGTTCCCCCGCGGTCACGCTGATCGCCATGTGCCTGGGCGCGATGATCACGTTCCTCCAGATCACCGCGACCGTCTCTGCCCTGACCACCATCCAGCGCGACCTCCGGGTCGACGCCACCACCCTGATCTGGATTCCCAGCGCGTACACCCTGGTCGTGGCGAGCGTGGTGCTGTCCGCCGCCACCCTGGGCAACCGGTACGGGCGTCGGCGCATCTTCAGCGCGGGCATCCTCGCCATGATCGCCGGCAGTGCCGTGGTGGCGGCTTCCCCCACCGTGACCTGGGTGATCATCGGTCAGTTGGTCGCGGGGCTCGGCGGTGCGCTGATCCTCCCGAACAGCCTGGCGATCCTCGGCGCGGCCTTCACCGACCCGCACCGCCGCACCGAGGTCATCACCGCCTGGTCGGCGGCCTCCGGCGTCGGTCTCGCGGTCGGCCCGCTGATCGCCGGGGCGCTGCTGCGGCACCACTCGTGGCACAGCGTCTACATCTCCGCGATCGTGCTGGGCGTGGTCACCCTGGTCGTCGCCGCGATCGGAGTGGTCGAGTCCCGGCCGAGCGCGGCCCGCATCGACGTACCCGGCCTGCTGCTCGGCACCGTCGCCATCGCCGCCGCCGTCTACGCCATGATCCGGGGTGGCCGGGACGGTTACACCAGCCCAGTGGTGGCGTCGGCCTGGGTCGCCTCGGCAGCCGCGCTTGTCGCGTTCGTGCTTGTCGAACTGCGCGCCAGCGCGCCGATGCTCGACGTACGCCTGTTCCGGTCCGCATCGTTCAGCGCGGTCATGGTCGTCGCCGCGGTGTCGCTGTTCGGCTTCACCGGCGTGGCGATCCTGCTCGTCCTGTTCCACGAACGCGCCCAGGCGCTCAGCCCGTTGGACACCGGCTGGCGGATGCTCGTCCTCTTCGGCGTGTACGCGGTCACGGCCTTCGGCGCGGGGCGACTGATTCGGCGTACCGGGTTCAAGGCGCCCCTCACCGCCGGTCTGGTCCTCGGCGCCCTGGCCAGCTTCGGGCTGGCCGCCCAGGGCCCGACCACCCCGTTCGCCCACCGTTGGCCGCTGCTCGCCCTGTTCGGCGCGGCCAGCGCCCTGGTAGTCGCCCCGGCGGCCGCGGCGGCGTTGGCGAGCGTCGCACCCGCCCAGGCGGGCATGGCCTCCGGCGCGGTCAACGCCGCCCGTCAGGTCGGCTCGGTGCTCGGCTCGTCCCTGCTGGGCACGCTCCTCACCACCACGATGCTGGCCGACCTGCCCGACCGGCTCGCCGCCCACCAGGTCGACGCGCCCACCCGGGCCGCCGTACAGGCGGCGGCGGCCACCGGCGCCACCGGCGACCAACCGCTGCCTGATCCGGTACGGGCGGCGCTCGCCGAGGCCCTGACCTCCGGAGTTCAGGCCGGGTTGTGGGTCACCGGCATCGTCTTCCTCGCTACCGCCGTTCTCGCGCTCACCCTGATCCGCAACCGACCGCACCAGCCTTGACGGTGGCGGCAGTCGGGTTGGGGTGAACAACCCGGCTGCGCAGAAGGCTTGCGACGAGCCGCGCCGTCGGTGCGCAAGCAGCCGTACAGGTTGGGGGCGTACGGTAGGTATGTCGCCCGACCACGGCCCAATCGGGCTTGCGGTGATGACACGGCATCCCACCCGCGCTTTCGCACCGCCGTCCACGCGCAGGAATATTCCGGACGGCTCAACCAGGGAGCACCAGATGAGGATCGCCAAGCACAGGATCGTCAACGCACTTCGTGACCGCGGCCAGCAGGCCAGGGCCGACTGGGTCGAGCGCGAGCTGCCCGAGCGGGTGGACCCGGCCAAGCACTCCGGCCTGCTCGCCACCCTGCATCTCGACCCGGCTGACCTCGCCGACGCTCCATCCCCGTGAGGGTTGCGCTGCTCGGACCGGTCGCCTGGCGTACGCCCCCGCACCACTACGGCCCCTGGGAACAGGTGACCGGCCTGCTCGCCGAAGGGCTGGTCGCCCGTGGCGTGGACGTGACCCTCTTCGCGACGCTGGACTCGGTCACCTCCGCCCGACTCGACGGTGTGTGTTCCCGGGGGTACGCCGACGACCCGGACATGGACGGCCGGGTATGGGAGGCGATGCACGTCTCCCACGCGTTTGCCCGCTCTGCAGAGTTCGACCTGGTGCACAGCCACCTCGACTGGCTGCCGCTGGCCTTCGCGGAGCACTGCCGAGCACCACTGCTCACGACCGTGCACGGATTCTCGGGAGCGGGGATCCTGCCGGCCTACGCCCGAGCCCGATCGTCGTATGTGTCGATCTCCGACGCCGACCGGTCGCCGGAACTCGACTACGTCGCCACGGTGCAGCACGGCGTCGACCTCACCGGTCTGCCGTTCACCCGTGATGCCGGCCCTGGGCTGGCCGCGTTCGGCCGGATCCACCCCGACAAGGGCACCCACACCGCGATCGAGATCGCCCGCCTCGCCGGTCGACCCCTGACCATCTGCGGCATCGTGCAGGACGAACGGTACTTCGCCGAGCAGGTGGCCCCGCACATCGACGGCGACCAGGTCGTCTACCTCGGATCGGTCGGTCCCCGACGACGCGCCGAGGTGCTGGGCGCCAGCGCTGCCCTGCTGCATCCGATCGCCTTCGACGAACCGTTCGGCCTGTCGGTGGTGGAGTCGATGGTCTGCGGCACACCGGTCGTCGCGTACGCGCGAGGGTCCATGCCGGAGGTCGTCGACGAAGGCGTGACGGGGTGCCTCGTCCACACCGTCGAGCAGGCCGTCGACGCGGTGACCCGGGTCGTCGGCCTTGACCGGGTCGCCTGCCGGGCGCGGGCTCGACAGCGCTTCAGCGCGGAGCGGATGGTCACCGACTACCTCGCCGTCTACGACCGTGTCAGATCCCAGCCGTAGCTGACCGTCCCCGAACACGTTCCGCCGGTCACACACGCTGACCGGCGTGCGCCGTCACCGCGTGAGGTGCGCCCCCGTACGGAGGTGGCCGCCGACAACCCGGAAGGCCAGACGTTCATGCCCAGCTACGGATTCCTCAGCACCCACCCGCCAACCCGGTGTGGACTGGCCACTTTCAACTCCGCCCTCGCCGCGCAGCTCACCGCTGACGGCACGCGCGGTGGCATCGTGCGGGTCACCGACCACGGCGACGACCAGCGGCCCGGACCGGGGGTGGTGCACACCTGGTCGGCGCGGACGCCGGCCGGTTTGCGCGACGCCGCCGCCGCCCTGAACTCCTTCGACGTGGCCATCGTCCAACACGAGTACGGCATCTACCCCGGCACCGACGGCGAGGACGTCCTGCCGTTGCTGCGCCGGCTCACCGTGCCGAGCATCGTGGTCCTGCACACCGTGCTGCGCCAGCCCTCCGCCCGGCAGAAGTCCCTGCTGGAGCGGATCGTCGCCACGGCCGGTGCGGTCGTCACGATGACCGACACCGCCCGCGACCGCCTGCTCGTCGGCTACGCCGTGACGGCGAGCAAGGTGACGGTCATCCCGCACGGCGCCGCGGAACTCGCCGGCGTGCCCGTCGAACGGCGTACCCGACCGCACCTGCTGACCTGGGGGCTGATCGGCCCCGGCAAGGGGATCGAGTGGTCGCTGCGTGCCCTCGCCCGGTTGCAGGACCTGGAACCGACGCCCACCTACACCGTCGCGGGTCGGACCCACCCGAAGGTGATCGAGCACCACGGCGAGACGTACCGGGCGGGGTTGCACCAGCTCGGCGCCCAACTCGGCATCGCGCACGGCGTGGATTACCAGGACATCTATCACGACCAGGAGACCCTTGGCCGCCTGATCCGCTCCGCCGACGTGGTCGTGCTGCCGTACGACTCCCGCGAACAGGTCACCTCCGGCGTGCTCATCGAGGCGGTGGCCGCCGGGGTGCCTGTCGTGGCAACGGCGTTCCCGCACGCCGTCGAGCTGCTCACCGGCGGACCCGGTCTGGTCGTACCCCACCAGAATCCGGCGGCGCTGGCCGTGGCGATCCGGCGGATCCTGACCGAGCCGGGCCTCGCCGCCCGGCTGGCCGGCCGGGTCCGGCCGTTGGCCGCGGATCTGCGCTGGCCCGCGGTGGCGGCCCGCTACGGCGCCCTCGCCGAGCGACTCACCGAGGTCCGCAGGCCCGCCGTCAGCGGGGCGTCGGCGTGACCGCGACCACCGGCCGCCCCCGGACAGCGACCAGTCGGCGGTGGGCGACCGCGCCCGCGCCGAGCTTCGCGCACCTGACCCGGCTGAGCGACGACACCGGTCTGTTCGAGCACGCGCGGCACGCCATCGTCCGCCGGGAGCACGGCTACTGCACCGACGACGTGGCCCGTGGCCTGATCGTTGTCTGCCGTGAGCCAGAGCCGACCGAGGAGCTGCTACGGCTCGCGGAGCGCTACCTCGCCTTCCTGACCCACGCGCAGGACGCCAGCGGCGCCTTCCACAACCGGCTCGGGTACGACCGGCGCTGGACCGACGAGCCCGGGCTCGGCGACTGGTGGGGCCGGGCGCTGTGGGGGTTGGGCACGGCCGTTGCCCGCAGTCCCGCCGCCTGGATACGGGAGGAGGCGCTGGTCGCCTTCAGCCGGGGTGCGACCCGCCGTGCCGCTGCCCCGCACGCGATGGCCTTCGCCGGGCTCGGAGCGGCCGAGGTGCTGCGTCGCCATCCGGGCCACGTCGCCGCGGCCGCATTGTTGACCGAGGCCGCAGCCACCGTCGGCGCACCGGATTCCGATGCGCGGTGGCCCTGGCCGCAGCAGCGGTTGACCTATGCCAACGCGGCCCTCGCCGAGGTGGTCATCGTCGCCAGCCAGTTGCGCCACGGTGGCCCGCCCCTCGACGAGGGCCTGCGGATGCTGACCTGGCTGCGAGACGTCCAACTCCGCGACGGACGGCTGTCCGTCGTGCCCGCCGCAGGGTGGCAGCGCGGAATCGTACGGCTCCACCATGACCAGCAGCCGATCGAGGTCGCCGCCTTCGCCGACGCCTGTGCCACGGCCGCCATGGTCACCGGCGATCCGGTCTGGGACGACGGTGTACGGCAGGCGATCGGGTGGTTCCTCGGTGACAACGACATCGGCACGCCGATGTGGGATCCGGAAACCGGCGGCGGCTACGACGGACTGACCGCGCACGGACCCAACCTCAACCAGGGCGCCGAATCCACCCTCGCGCTCATCTCCACCCTGCAGCACGCCCGGCGATGGTCGTGACCGGAATACTGGCCGTTCGGCAGGACGTCACCCTCACCCCTGATCCACGCCGGGTCATCGTCAAGCTCTTCGTCCCGGGCGAGGACGCCGCAGTGGTGCGTACCCGCGCGAGGGCTCTCATCGACCGTGTCGCGCACCTCGACGACGACGAGATCGACCGGCTGCTGCGGGACACCTTCGACCGCTTCGGTGCCCGGCACCGCGACCTGGCCGGAACATTCCAGCATCACTACGACCTCGTGCGGCACCGCGCCGCCCGGGCCGAGGATCTCTCTCCCGCCAGCCGGCTCCTCGTCGGCGCCTACTTCAGCCACGAGTACGCGGTCGAGGCCGCCGCCCTGTGCAACCCGTCCATGGTGGCCCACCCCGACCAGACCCAGCTGGGCGTCGGGCAGTTGCGTGTCGCGGTCAGCCTGCGCCAGATCGGTGAGGGTCACCTGTCGTCGATCGGGTTCGCCACCGCCGTCCTCGGACCCGGGCGCGGGCTCACCGTCACCGACCGGTCCGGCCTTCTGGCGGTCGGACAGCGGACGGGCGTACGGCACCGGCGGGATCTACTGGTGGCCGGCCTGGCCGAGGAGGACTGCGACAACGAGGTCACCGCCACGGTGTTGGACGCACTGCCCGACCGGTACGACGAGGCGACCTTCGAGCGAGTGCTCGGCGATCTGCCGCCGGATCTGCTCTCCCGCAGCACCGGGTTGAGCACCCTGGAACACCTGCGGCGTACCAACGCGGGCAGCTACGCCACGGCCTTCTCCGCCGAGACGGCTCTGCACGAACGCGTGCTCTGGCCGGCCACTCCGGCGGAGAGCAACGGCATGGAGGACGCTCGGTTCGTCAGGTTCACCGACGAGTCAGGATCGGTGTATCGGGCCACCTACACCGCCTACGACGGCCGGAACGTCGGCACCCGTGCACTGGTCAGCCCCGACCTACGTCGTTTCGAGATGACCCCGATGCGTGGGCCGGGGGCTCGTAACAAGGGGATCGCGCTGTTTCCCCGTACCGTCGGCGGCCGACACCTGGCTCTCTGCCGCGCCGACGGCGAGACCATCGGCCTGACCGTTCTGGACGCCGAGAGCCGCTGGCAGCGCCCGGTCCCGCTGCACGCCCCCCGGGACAGCTGGGAGTTGATTCAGGTCGGCAACTGCGGGTCTCCCATCGAAACCGAGGCGGGCTGGCTCGTGCTCACCCACGGTGTCGGCCCGATGCGTCGGTACGCGATCGGCGCGCTTCTGCTCGACCTGCACCGACCGGAGCAGGTGGTCGCGCACCTTCCCGGCGTGCTCCTGTCACCCGAACAGTCCGACCGGGACGGCTACGTGCCGAACGTCGTCTACTCCTGTGGCGGGCTCGTCCATGACGGCGAGCTGTGGCTGCCGTACGGGGCCAGCGACGCCCGGGTCGGCTTCGCGACCGTGCCGGTGGCGGCTCTGCTCGCCGCGATGGTGGCCTGACCCGCCCACGCGCGGCCGGAAGGACGGTGCCGTGGATCAGGTGAGGTCGCCTTCGCCGAGTTGGTGGCGCAGCTTGCCCAGCGCTCGGGTGATGAGCCGTGAGACGTGCATCTGGGAGACACCGATCTGCTCGGCGATCTGGACCTGGGTCAGGTTGCCGTGGAAGCGCAGGCTCAGGATTCTGCGTTCGCGTTCCGGCAGCGTGGCGAGGGCCGGGCCGAGGGCGACGCGGAGTTCGACGAGGTCGAACTCGTGGTCGGTCGTACCGAGGGTGTCGCTGAGTTCCATCGTGCCGTCGGCGCCGATGGGTGTCGACAGCGAGGTGGTCCGGTACGCTCGCGCACCCTCCAGCCCTTCCAGAACTGTCTCCTCCGAGACGTCGAGGTAGGACGCGACGTCGGCGACCGTCGGTGAGCGACCCAGGGTGTGCGTCAGAGCGCTGTTCGCGGCGCTGATCGAGAGCCGGAGCTCCTGGAGGCGGCGGGGCACCCGCACCGCCCAGGTGCGGTCCCGGAAGTATCGCTTGATCTCGCCGACGATGGTCGGGATGGCGTACCCGCTGAAGTCGATGCCCCGGGTGGCGTCGAAGTGGTCGACAGCCTTGATGAGGCCGACCACGGCGGTCTGGGTCAGATCCTCTTCCGGAGCGCCGCGTCCCACGTAGCGGCGTGCCAGATGGCGGGTGAGCGGCAACCAGGCCTCGATGGTGCGGTCCCGCAGCGCCGGCCGGCGGGGATCGTCCGCCAGCGTCGCGGCCAACTCGGCCATCAGCTCGTCCGCCCGGGCGGTGCTCCGCCGGCCGATGCTGGTGCTGGTCGTGGGCTCGAAGGTAGTGACCACGAGTGGGTCCTTCCCGTGCGTGCCCGTCGATCAGGTCGACCGGAGGATCTCCGAGCCGGCTAATGCCGGAGCGCACGTGCGGGCGGGGCGCGCTGTCGCATGGGCCACAACCACGGGCCTCTCCGCCGCCGTCATGTCGTTCAGGTGATGGCGGGAACGCTACCCGAAAGTCGGAGCAATTACTAGCCGAAAGTATGAGGTGGGGTGGTGGTGGGTGAGACGAGTGGGATTTTGCACTCCCAGTGCACTTGTCTCCGATTCCGGGGCTGTCTAGCGTCACACCATGGCTGATTCGTGGACATTCGCCGTGGCCCGTGACGACCTTGGCCGGACCACGCTCGTCGACAGCGCGGCACCCGCACTCGCCGACGGTGAGGCGCTGCTGCGCGTGGACCGCGTCGGCCTCACCGCCAACAACGTCACCTACGCGGTGCTCGGCGACGCGATGCGCTACTGGCAGTTCTTTCCGCCCGAACCCCGAGGGCTCGACCGCCAGTGGGGGCTGCCGCCGCTGTGGGGCTTCGCGGATGTCGTCGCGTCCACCGTGGATGGTGTCGAGGCCGGTCAGCGCGTCTACGGCTACCTGCCTCCGGCGGGTCACCTGGTGGTGCGCCCGGACCGGGTGGACGCGGCCGGGTTCCGCGACACGAGCGCGCACCGGGCCGGGCTGCCCTCGCCGTACAACGCGTACCGGTCGACCACCGGTGACCCCGCGTACCGGCCCGAGCAGGAGGACCTGCTGATCCTGTTCCGGCCGCTGTTCTTCACCTCCTTCATGCTGGCCGACCAGGTCGTCGACAACGACTTCTACGGCGCGCGGTCGCTCGTGCTGTCGTCGGCGTCGAGCAAGACGGCGTACGCCGCCGCCTTCGAACTGCACGGCCGGGGCCCACGCCTGGTCGGGCTCACCTCACCCGGCAACCTCGCGTTCACGCGGTCGCTCGGCTGCTATGACGAGGTCGTCTCCTACGACGACATCGCCACCCTCGACACCGTCGAGACCGCCTACCTCGACCTGTCCGGCGCGCCGGCCACCCGGGCCGCCCTACGCGGCCACCTCGGCGACCGGCTCGTGCGGGACATCGCGGTCGGGCTCACCAACCAGACGCCCAACGCCGACGCCGCCGAGGAGGTCTTCTTCGCGCCGGTGCAGATGCGCAAACGCAGCCAGGACTTGGGTCGGGACGGGCTCGACGAACGGTTCGCCGTCGCCTGGCAGCGCTTCGCCCCGGTGGTGCGCGGGTGGCTCGACGTGCGGGTCGGCGACGGCCCCGAGGCGTTGCGGCACGCGTGGCTCGACGTCCTCGCGGGTCGTACGCCGCCACGGACGGGCCACGTCATCCAGCTCTGAGCCCGAGTCACGGGAGGATCGCGTCGACGTACCCGCCGTCGACCCGGACCGCCGCGCCGGTCGTCGCGGAGGCGAGCGGGGACGCGAGGTAGGTGACCATGTTGGCGATCTCCTCGGGTTCGATGAGTCGCTGAAGGAGCGACTGCGGCCGGTGCAGGCGCATGAACTCCCGCTGCGCCTGCTCCCAGGGCAGGCTGTCGCCCATCAGATCGGCGACGAAATCCTCGACACCCCCGGTGTGGGTCGGGCCGGCGAGCACCGAGTTGACCGTCACACCGGTGCCGGCGGCAGCTTTCGCGAACCCGCGCGAGACGCCGAGCAGCGCCGTCTTGGAGACGCCGTAGTGGATCATTTCGGCGGGGATGGCGACCGCCGAGTCGCTGGCGACATACTGCACCCGGCCCCAGCCGCGGTCCATCATTCCGGGCAGGTAGGAGCGGGTCAGCCGGACGCCGGCCAGGACGTTCACCTCGAAGTAGCGACGCCACTCGTCGTCCGGGATCTCCAACGCCGGGCTGGGGCCGAAGATGCCGAGACTGTTGACCAGGATGTCGACGCTGGGCAGAAGGTCGAGCGTGCGGGCCGCGCCCTCGTCGGTCGACACGTCGGCATCGACCTCGACAACGTCGGCACCGGGGACCGCGCTGCGCAACGCCGCCGCCGCGCGCTCGACCCCGGCGGCGCTACGGCCGTTCACGGCCACCCGGGCGCCGGCGCGGGCCAGCCCGACGGTGATGGCGGCGCCGATCCCCTGGGTCGAGCCGGTCACCAGCGCGGTCCTGCCAGAAAGATCGATCTGCACCGTCATCGTTACCCCGTTCGTCCGTGTCACAGGGGCCCTCCCGGTTCGGAGGGCCGTTCTCGACCGTAGCGGTGCTGGTCGTACCCGGCAGCCTGAGCCGCGCAAACTCCGGCGCCGCCCCGGTCGCCCGCCCAGCGACCGCTCGAATGGGTTCGGGCGGCGGGAGACCGGTAGGCTGTGGGGGCGGGATATCGATGGCCCATCGCCGGCCCCGCCCCGCTGTCTCCCCACGGTTCCCCAGCTGCCGATGACTGAGTCGAGCGCTGCCGTGCACATTCCCTTGGAGCACCTCGTGTCCGATATGACGTCCGCCCTGAATCCCTTCAGCGTCGAGGGGGACGGGGTCACCAACGACGAGCACAGTCCGGCCGCCGACGTCAGCGCCGACTCGATGACCCGTTTGCGGACCCCGTTCGCGGCGGAAACCCCAGACCGCGAGCCGGCCGACGAGCCAGCCCACCGCTAGACCGCCAGTCGGCACGGCCAAGCCCGGATGGGCCTGGTGGTGCGGGGATGATCCGTACGGATTCAGGGGCCAAAAACTTGTGGCGCCCGTCGATACGATGACGCCGCCGGCGTCGATCGATGCGCCGTCAAGTGGAGGTACAAGTCCAATATGAAGCGCATCGGATCAGCGATTCTGGCAACCGCTGTCGGCGTTGCCACAGTCGTCCTGGCCACCGGCCAGCCGGCCCTCGCCGCCGACTCGGTCAATCTTCCTCTGTCGAGCTGGGCCTACCTCGACTCGCAGAGCCCCAGGACCAAGTTCGTCAACCCGGCGGTCGCGCCGCCCGTCGGCACACTGGTCGACGACGCGGGCAGGGCGCACACCTACCGCTCCTACTTCACCTACGACCTGACCCAACTCAAGGGCGCGGTCGTGCACAACTCATACCTGTACACGTACGAGGACACGGTCACCGACTGCTCCACGGCAGCGACGATCGAGGTGTGGCGGACGGCCCCGGTCAAGAGCGGGACGACCTGGAACAACCCGCCCGCCGAGTTGGAGAAGCTGATCTCCGTCAACCGGGGGCAGGGCTCCTTCTACTGCCCCGGCTACCTGGGCTTCGACATGGTGCAGACGCTCAATGCCGCGCTCGGCCGGCACGAGAAGTCGATCACGGTCGAATATCGGATCACCGCCTCCCAGGAGACGGACCCGCGCGCCGGCCGCACGTTTCAGCAGCCGACGCTGAGCTCCACCTCGAACCATCCGCCGACCGTGTCCGACCCGCGGCTTGAGGGGCCAAACCGGCCGTGTGGCACGGTCACCAGACCGTCGCCGGCCGCGGCGACGACCTACTTCAAGGCCACCGCCAACGATCCGGACGAGGGCGACTACGCGACGATCCTGTACGCGATCTGGCCGGTGGAGCACCCGGACCAGCGCCGCGAGTTCAACAGCTACAACCTCGGCACCGACCTGAGCCAGTACGCCGACGGTCAGCTGCTCGCCTGGCAGGCCCGCGCCAGTGACTACTACGACGCGGGTCCGTGGAGCAAGGTCTGCTACGTGATCATGGACAAGACGGCACCGGCGAACCCGCCGGCCGTCACGTCGAAGCTCTACCCGGAGGGCGACACCCCGGGCGGTGGCTCCGGCCTGACCGGGAAGTTCCGGATCGACGCAGGTGGTGACCAGGACGTGGTCGCCTTCGCGTGGCGTGACTCGACCGGTTACTCCGGCAGCGTGAAGGCCCGCAAGCCGGGCCGTACGGCGGTTCTCGAATACACCCCGAAGCGGGACTGGATCGAAACCCTCTACGTCAATTCGATCGACGCGGCCGGCAACCGGGGGCCGGAGAGGGAGTACCGGTTCCGGATCGCCGACACCGCGCCGAGCGCGCAGATCGAGCTGGGCGGGGTCGGGCTGCCGAGCACGATCAGCCTGACCGCGCGCAAGCCCGAGACGACAGCCTTCGGCTACCAGCTCAAGGGCGGCCCGCAGACCCGGGTGCCGGCCGTCGACGGCAAAGCCACCGGTCAGCTCACCTTCGCCGAGGTCGGCGAGGTCGAGGTCGTCGTCAGCAGCTACGCGAAGAACAAGCTGATCGGGCAGGACACCCTGCGGATCTATGTCACCGACGCCCCCGGAGTCGAGTCGGCCGAGTTCAACTTCGACAGCGAGCCGATCGCCGGCAAGACCGGCTCGTTCACGTTCACGCCGCGCAACGCCGACGTCGTCTCGTACGAGTACGTCCTGGACGACACCACGCAGACCGTCCCGGCGGCAGCGGACGACACCGCCGTGGTTCCGTGGACGGCGACCGCGGGGTGGCACTTCATGGCCGTGCGGTCGGTGAAGGCGGACGGGTCGAAGTCGATGGAGGCCTACCACCAGTTCAACGTCCTCGATCCGGTGCCGTCCGCGTACGCGCCGACGCTGGAATACCTGACGCGGATCGACGGCGTCGGCCTGCCGGTCGAGTTCTATCTGTTCAGCCAGCTGCCGAACGTGACAGGCTTCGCCTATCGGTTCGACGGCGGCCCGGAAACCGTCGTGCCCTCCGACGGCGGCAGCGTGTCGATCAGTGTCACGCCGGTGCACACCGGTGACAACACGCTGATCGTCGAGGCGCTGCTGGCCGATGGCACCCGGTCGCCCGAGAAGAGTTTCACCTGGCAGCCGTTCGAGGCGCCGGTCGTCACCACCGACCCGCCGAACGGCGGTGCGGCCGCCCAGCCGATGACACTGACGTTCCGCTCGGTGCTGCCCGACACCAGGGAGTTCCGCTACTCCCTGGACTTCGGCGAATACCAGACCATCGCGGCGGGGCCGGACGGCACGGCGACCGTGTCGTTCACACCCCAGTGGGACGGCTGGTTCTCGGCCCGCGTCACCGGCGTCGCCCAGGACGGGACGACGTCGCCAGAGCGTGAGATGACCGTCCCGGTCCGCGACACCCGGGTCTCGGTGTGGAGCCAGTACAGCGAGTGGAGCCCGAGGGGTGGCATCGGCGTGCCCGGTGACTTCGCCTTCAGCACGTCGTGGACGCCCGAGGTGGTGGAGTACCGCTACCGCCTCAACGACGGCCCCGAGCTGACCGCACCCATCGGGGACAGCTGGAACACCCTGGTCACGGTCGTTCCCGACCGCAACGGGCCCAACACGCTCACCGTGCGGGGCCGCACCGCGGACGGCCGGTTCTCGCCGGTCACCGAGTACCCGTTCCAGGTCGGCACCGCGCCGCACGTCTTCTCCGAGGCGTACCCGCGGGACACTCCAGGCGGCGGTGTCGGCGTCGAGGGCCGCTTCGAGTTCAGCGGGGGCACGCCCGGCATCACGTCGTTCGAGTACACGATCGGTGGCACCGCCGGCACAGTGGACGCCGACGCGCAGGGTCGCGCGTCGATCACGTGGACGCCGACCGAGGCGACCGGCCTTTACCTGGTCGTCAAGGGGCACAAGGCCGACGGCAGCACGACGGACGAGGTCTGGTATTTCATCCTGGTGACGTCGAGCTGATCAGTCCTCGGGCCACGACTGGTGCAGTGACGCCCCGCGGGCCGGTGACGGCCTGCGGGGCGTCGCCTTCTCCGCGGGTACGCCGCCGAGGTGTTTGGTGATGCGGAGCAGCACGTGGTCCGGTGGCCCGGCGACGAAGGCAGCCGAGTCGGCGAGTGCCGCGATCAGGGGCAGCCCACGGCCGCCGACGGTGAGCGGGGCGGGAAGTTCGGCGTCGAGCCCGGCTCCGCCGGGGGTGCTGCCTCGGTTGCCGACCTCGAGCAGGCACACGTCGTCGTCGATGACGATGGTGATGTCGACCGCGCTGTCGGGATCGGCGTGCATCACCGCGTTGGCGCAGGCCTCGCTGATCAGCACGGCGAGCTGACCACGGGAGTCCTCGGCGGCGTCGGTGAGGCCCAGCAGGGTGTTGAGCACATGGCGGGCGCGGGTCACCGAGGACGGCTGGCGCGGTAGCGACAGGGTCATGCTCACCCGCATCGCGCAGCTCCTCCCCGGCCCCGACGTCGGCGGCCGGACTACTGTTTCATACCCGAGTCGGGCGCTGTGGTCGTGATCAGCACTACCCGCAGCGGCTGAGGTGAAACGACCCCGTGCCGGCTCGACGTGCGTCGGCCGAGGGTGGTTCGCCGTTCGGCCGAATAGGGTAAACGGCATCACCGGCGTGGGGAGGTCGTTGTGGATCTGCTGTTGTCGGCCCGACCGGGCCGGGGTTGCACGGTGCTCGAAGTGCACGGCGAACTGGACATGGCGACGTCCCCCCAGTTGAGCGACGGTCTGCAACAGTTGATCGACGCCGGTGATCGCCGGGTGGTGGTGGATCTGGCCGGCGTGGGATTCATGGACTCCAGCGCGTTGGGCGCGCTGGTGGTGATGTTCAAGGCGTTGCGGGACATCGGCGGTCAGTTGTCCCTTGCCTCGGTGCAGCCCGCCGTGCACAGCGTCCTGACGGTCACGTCCTTGGACCAGGCCATCGATGTCTATGACAGTGTGCAGGCTGCCGAAGCCGAGGTGGCACCCACCGACGCGACAGGCCGGTAGTCATTCGGGCAGCGCGGTGCTGGCGCGCTCCTGGTCGGCGCCGGCGCTGGTCCGCCGTTGCTCGCTGTGCCCTCCGTGCCAGTCGAGGATGAGCAGGGTGGCGTCATCGGCCAGGGTCGGCCCGCTGACCTCAAGTACGGCGTCGGCCAAGGCGCGGGCAGCCTCGCGTGGGTGCAGACCGACGATCGACCGCAGGATGGCCGGTAGGTCCAGGCTGGCGGCGTTGCGCTCCCGCACGCCATCGGTGATCACCACCAGACGGTCCCCGGGCCGCAGCGCGACCTCGCCCGCGTGGTAGTCGGACGCCGCGAACATTCCCAGCGGGAAGTTGCCCGGTAGCGAAATTGTCTGCGTGTCTCCGTCGCGGACCAGCATCGGCGGCACGTGCCCGGCGTTGAGCAGCGCGCACACCCCGGTGCGCAGGTCGAGACGGCCGAGCAACGCGGTGACGAAACTGCCCGGGACCGGCGGGTTTTCGGCCACGGCGGCATTGGCGGCCTGGGCCTGCTCCACCAGCCCGACCGCGCGGCGGCGCGTGTTGCGCAGGCTACCCACACCGAGGGTCGCGGTCAGGGCGCTGGCCACCCCGTGGCCCATCGCGTCGGTGACGCTGAAATGCAGCACGTCACGGGCGAGGCTGTAGTCGAAGGTGTCGCCGCCGATGCTGGCGGCGGGTTCGAGCCAGCCGGACAGGGTGAACGCGCTGCCTTCACACGTGAACGCGGCGGGCAGCAGGCGACGCTGAATCTCCGCGGACAGGGTGAACGGGGTCGTGCGTTGGCCCCACTCGAACAGGTCGGTGTGCCGGCGGTTGGCGATCACCACGAACGCCAACAGGTGCGCCGTGCGGCTGATCTCCTTCAGGTCCCGTGGACCCGGCTCGTTCGGCAGGATCATTTCGAGCAGCCCGATCGCCTCACCGCGGTCGGTCACCGGCGCCAACACCATCCACCCGTCGGCCTGCGTGACAACCTGCACCGTCTGGGTGCGCAACGCCCGCTCGGCGGGGCCGCCGTCGAACGGCATCACGGTGGCGACCTCGGAGCCGTCCCGGCGCCCCGCACCGGAGCCTTCGAGCGGCGAGTGGGCCAACCGGACCAGTGCCCGGCCGCTGAGATCCGCGATCAGGAACGCGACGCTGCGTGCCCCCAGCCCCGTACCGATCTCCCGGGTGACGGCCTCGACCGCGTCGACCGGCGAGGCGTTCTCCGCCGCCTGCAACACGTGGCTCATGATCTGCCCCTCGGTGCGTTCCACCCTCGGAGCCTACGAGACGCGACCACCGTGACGGCCGGTCGGTCGAGGGCGGGTGTCCGACGATCGACGGACACCGCCCTCGCCATCGACCGGAGCTTCGACGCTGAAACGCGGTCACCTACCGGACCGGCCACGGGGAGATCCGGGACGGTCGGCGTCGCTCAGACCGGTGCGGGCAGGACCGACATGGCCATCGCGAGCGCACCGAGCAGCGCGGCGTCCTGCGCGAAGGCCGACAGGACGATGTCCGGCCGGTACGGCAGCGCGTGGGCGAGCCGCTCGATGAGCAACTGCCGCACCACTTCGTTGCCCGCGACGCTGCCGACCAGCACGATCCGCTGCGGGTCGAGCAGGAGACAGCAGGTGACGAGCTGGCGGGCCAACTCGTCGACGCGCTGCCGCAACTCCTCACGGGCCAGGCCGGGCTGCGCCGCGGCGGCGCAGAGCGCGGCGGCCTGGCCGGTCAGCCCCAGCCGCCGCGCCAGCTCGTCCAGGGCTCGACCGGAGAAGGTCGCCTCCAGCATCGGCTCCAGGCCCGACGGCCAGCTGTGGTCGGTCAGACCGTAGGCGATCTCGCCGGCCGCGCCGTGGTAACCGGGCATCACCTCGCCGCCGACCGTCACCGCCGCGGCCACCCCGGTCCCGAGCCCGAGCACCAGGCCCGGATCGACGCCGCGCAGCGCCCCGAAGCGCAGTTCGGCGTACGCGGCCGCGTTGAGGTCGTTCGACACCCGTACGGAGGTCAACCCGAGGTGGGCGCGGACGGCGTCGGCCAACCGCAACTGCTCCCAGCCGGGCACGTTCGGCGCCAGTTCGATGTTGTCGTCGTGGACGACGCCGGGTGAGGCGATGCCGGCCGCCACGAGCGTGCCGCCGGTCCGGTCCGCGAGCTCCCGCGCCCGGTCGAGAGCCCGGACGAGGGCCTGCTGCGCACCCTGCTCGGCGTTGGTGGGCAGTCGCTCGGAGACGAGCAGCCGACCGTCGACGTCACCCACACCGATGGCCATCTTCGTGCCGCCGAAATCGATGCCGAGCAGCCGCGGGTTTGCCGATTGTTCCATGGTGATGTCAGATCGCCCTTCGGGCCGTCGGTCCACGTCGTGCCGCGATCGCGGCGACACAACATCATCGTTCACGCGGTGCCGTGTCTGTTGTCCCGTCACCGGCCCACCCTCGCCGCGACCGCCTCGGAGAGCGCCTCGTCGGCACGGACCAACCGGTCCCGGAACGCATCGACCCGCGTCGCCACCTCGGCCATGACGGTCCGCAACTGCGCGACCTGATCCCGTACGGCTGCCTCTCCCGGGCCGTCGGCCTGGGCCCGGCGGAGCACGAGTTCCGGGCGGACCGCGGCGGCCAGCAGGTCCCGGATCGCGGCCTCGTCGAGCTCGGCCAGACCGAGGTCAGCGGCGGTCGACCGGACGTCCTGTTCGGTCCAGGTGGCGGGCGGGCCGGTCCGCACCAGGCGGCCGAGCAGCGAGTGGGCACCGCGGAACGGCACGCCGTGCCGGGCCAGCGCGTCGGCGGCGGCCGTCGTGGTGGCACCCGAGGCGACGATCTCCTCACCGGCCGGCGGACGCAGCGGGTCCAGCTCCGCGATCAGCCCGCCGAGCAGGGAGAAGAACCGGTACGCCCGGTCGTCGCCGTCCCAGAGCCGGGCCTGCACGTCGGTGGTGGCGTTGTTGGAGTCTTCCCACCAGGCGGCGCCGACGTTGTTGAGCACGCTGACGGCGTCGGCCGCTGCGGCGCCGGCCATCGAGACGAGGTGTTCCAGCACGACCGGATTGCGCTTCTGCGGCATGATGCTGCTGCCCTGGGTGAACTCGGGGGGCGTGACGACCCAGCCCCAGCTCAGCCAGTCCATCAGGGTGCGGGCCAGCCGGGCGCCCGTGGCGAGCGTCTGCGCGTTGAGGGTGGCGACCCGGACGAGGTGGTCGGCACCGGCCACCGCCTCGTACGAGTTGACGATGAGCCGCTCGAAGCCGAGCAGGTCAGCCAGGCGGCGGGGCGAGATGTCCAGGTCGGTGCCGGCGAAGGCGCAGGAGCCCAGGGGCGAGCGGTTCATCTCGTCCAGCAGGTCGGCGTAGGCGGCACCTTCGCCGGCCAGCGCCTCGGCGTAGCCGGCGTAGACATGCCCGATGGTCGTCGGCTGGGCCGGGCGCCGGTGGGTGTAACCGGTGATCACCACGTCGGCGTGCCGGTCGGCGCGGTCCAGGATGATCCGGCCGGCGGCCAGCACCGCGTCGAGCACCTGAAGGAGCTGGTCGCGCAGCACCATCCGGAAGACCCCGGCGTCGAGGTCGTTACGGCTGCGGGCGAGCTGCACGCTGAGCTGGGACACGTCGACCCCGCAGGCGGCGGCGAGGCGCTTCTCCAGTGTGTAGTAGACGTCCTCGACGCTGCCGTCGTAGTCGAACTCCTCGGGCCGGTCCTCGGTGAGCACGAGCAGCCCGCGCAGCATCATCGCGGCGGAGTCGTCGGGGATCAGCCGCTGCTCGGCGAGCATGACCACGTGGGCCTGGCTCGCCTTGACCATCGCGGGGTACAGGTGGGCGGCGTGGTGCTCGAACACGACGCGGAGGTGATGCTGCTGGTAGATGGTCAGTGAGGGGGTCATCGTGGTCTCCCAATGCGGTGCGTTGTCGTTCGGGTGGCGAGCGGGGTCATCCGATGGCCTGGTCCGACCGACCGGTCCCGCCAGGCCGGTCGGACCAGGCGGTCCTATCGGACGAGGCGGGCCGGTCCGCCCCGGGTGGGCCGGGTAGCGGCGCGGCCAGCCACGCCTCGATCACCTCGCGGAGCCGCGCGCCGGCCAACTGGCGGATCTGTTGCCCGGCCGCCTCGTTGGCCAGCGAGACGTGACCCGACCAGCCCTGCCACGGATCGGGCCGCGACTCCACCAGCACGTACGGGTACGGGGTGGGCAGCTTCGGCTTCGGCGGCAGGTCCGGCGTGGCGGCCAGGTGCACCGTCGCGGGGTCGAAGCCGAGCACGGCGGAGGTCTCGTACGCTCCGCCGTGCCCCCGGGCCGGCAGGGCGCCGAAGATCTCGCCCGTCTCGTCCGGGCTGACCAGCTGGAACCAGTTGGCGAGCAGCAGGCTCGCCAGGTGCCGGCCGGAGACCCACTCCATCGCGGCACGAACCGTGGAGAGGTTGGCGTCGTGACCGTTGACCACGAGGAGCCGGGGGAAACCCGCCTCGACGATGCCGGCGATCACGTCGCTGAGGTACCCGACGGCGATCTCGGGCCGCAGCGCCACCGTGCCCGGCCAGGGTCGCGTCTGGCCGGGGCAGGCGGCGTACGGCGCGGCCGGGAAGAGCACGGCTCGGGCGGAACCGGCCGCCAGTTCCCCGGCGAACCCCTCGGCCAGGAGCAGGTCGGTGCCGAGCGGCAGGTGCGGGCCGTGCCACTCGACGGCGCCGACCGGCAGCACCGCGAGGTCCGCCGCCTCGGCCACGGCGGCGAACGCGTGGCCGGGGACCCGAGTGACCGGGAGCAGCCCGCCCTCGCGGCGCCACCGTTCGATCAGTTCGTCCACTGGACGGCCTTCCTGCTCGCGGTGCGGCTGCTGTCCAGCCGGCCGGAGAACCACATCACCACGAAGATGAGCAGCACCTGGAGCATTCCGTACGCCGCCGCGGTGCCGAGTTCGAACGAGTACATCCGGTTGTTGATCGCCACCGAGATCGGCACCGTCGACGAGGTGTAGATCAGCACCGAGGCGACGAACTCGCCGACACCGTTCACGAACGCCAGCAGTGCGCCGGCGAGCACGCCGGGCAGCATCAGCCGTACCGTGATCGTGTAGAAGGCCCGCAGCCAGGAGGCGCCGAGGTTGCGGGCGGCCTCCTCCAACGACGGGTCGATCAGCGCGAGCGCCGCCGAGCTGGACCGGAACACGATCGGCAGGAATCGCACGAAGTAGGCCAGCGGCAGGATCCAGAAGCTTCCGACCAGGACCTGCCCGAGGCTGAACGCGTTGCCGGTGCTGAACGCCGAGATCAGGTTGATCGCGACGACCGTTCCGGGCAGCGCCCACGCGATCATCACCGCCACGTCGAGCAGACCCCGCCCGACGAAGCGCAGCCGTCGCACCGCGTACGCGATCAGCACGCCGATCACCACGCAGCCGACGACCGCGATCAGGCTCATCTGCACCGAGTTGAGGATCGGCTGGAACGCCTTGGGGTCGGAGAAGATCGTGACGAAGTTGTCGAGCGTGTACGTCGTCGGTAGCACCGAGGTGGTCCACGTGCGGTTCTCGGAGAAGGCCACCAGCGCGATCGTGGCGACCGGTGCGAGCAGGATCATCGTGGCCAGCACCGAGGCGATCGGCGCCAACCAGCGACCGATCGGATTGTTGATCTCCCGCCGGTTGGCCGAGATCCCCTTCGACTGCGACTGGTAGCTGCGCCGGCCCTCGTACCACCGCATCGACAGCAGGAAGATGATGGAGACGATGCCCAGCACGGAGGCGTACGCCGAGGCCATCGGCAGGTCGCCGTTGGTCCGGTTGATGTAGATCTGCATCGTCATGGTCTGGCTGACGTTGAACAGCAGTGGCGCGGTGTACGACGCCAGCGAGGTCATGAAGACCAGCAGCGACGCCGAGACCAGCGCCGGGGTGAGCATCGGCAGCATGACGGTCCGCCAGACCCGCACCCGGCTGGCGCCGAGGTTGTACGCCGCCTCCTCGACCGAGGGGTCCATTCCGGCCAGCGCCGCGGCGGCGGCCAGGTAGAAGAACGGGTACATGGTGAACGTGTGCACCACGAGCACGCCGGCGATGCCGTCGAAGGCGAGGACCGGCTGCTCGGTGCCGAAGAGCGACTGCAGCCCACGCGGCAGGATGCCGATGTTGCTGTAGAGCAGTTGGAACGACACGGCGCCGATCAGTGGCGGCAGCGCCGCCGGCACCAGGATGAACGCCTCGAGGAGCCGACGGCCACGGAAGGTGAACCGCTTGAGCAGGAAGGCCATCGAGACGCCGACGATGCCGCAGAGCAGCACGCTCGCCGCCGAGATGAACAGCGAGGTGAGCAGCGACTCCCGTGCCACCCCGGAGGAGGTGAAGAACTGGAGGTAGTTCGTCGTACCGTCGGCGCTGACACTCTCGGCGAAGGTGGCGAACATCGGTTGTACGACGTAGCCCCAGAGCACCAGGACGAGGGGAAACACGAGCAGGTAGGGGAACCACCGTGAATTGGTGCCGCCGGACAGGCGCTTGCTGAGCCCCGCCCGCCAGCCGGCTGTGGGTTGGGAACGAACGGTCACGGCTGGACCACCCAGAGCCGTTCGGGTACGAGATACAGGCTCACGACGTCGTCGATCTTGATGCCGGTCGGTGGGTCGATCACTGCCGCCATCACCTCGGTGCCGTCGACGTCGACACTGATGTGAGTGGCCATACCGGTGAACTCGATGTGGCTGATCCGGCCGCGCAGCGCCGACTCCTCGTCCGGGCCGGCGAGCGTGATGTGCTCCGGCCGGGCCGACACCAGCGCGGTGTCCCCCTCGGTGAGGCCGTGCCCCGCGGTGGCACCGACGTCGAGCGTCGCGCCGCCGGGAAGGCGTACGGTCACCTGGGTCTCTCCCGCGCCGACCACGGGCAGGCGCAGGACGTTGCTGCGTCCGATGAAGCGGGCCACGAACGCGTTCGTGGGCCGGTAGTAGATCTCGTGCGGAGCGCCGACCTGCTGGACCCGGCCGGACTGCATGACGGCGATCCGGTCCGACATCGACATCGCCTCGGCCTGGTCGTGCGTCACGTAGAGGCTGGTGAGGCCGCTGTCGCGCTGGATCCGCCGAATCTCGGTGCGCGTCTCCTCGCGGAGCTTGGCGTCGAGATTGGACAGTGGCTCGTCGAGCAGCAGGGTGCGCGGCCGGATGACCAGTGCCCGGGCCAACGCGACCCGCTGCTGCTGACCACCGGAGAGCGCGTCGATGCGCCGGTCGCCGTACCCGTCGAGGTGCACCTGGGCGAGTGCCTCCTCGACCCGGCGGGCCCGCTCCGCGCGGGAGACCCGACGGACCTTCAGCCCGTACGCGACGTTCTGCGCCACCGACATGTGCGGGAAGAGCGCGTAGTTCTGGAACACCATGCCGGTGTCGCGCTTGTTCGGCGACCAGCGGGTCACGTCGTCGTCGCCGAAGTGGATGTTCCCCGAGGTCGGAAAATAGAACCCCGCCACCATCCGCAGGGTCGTGGTCTTGCCGCAGCCGCTCGGTCCGAGGAGGGTGAAGAACTCACCGGCTCCGATGGTGATGCTGACGTTGTCGACCGCCGCTGAGTCGCTTGACTTGTCGAAACGCTTGCTGACGGTCGTCAGCCGGACATCGATCATTGTTCTGGGTCCTTCCAGGACGGGACCGGGTCGTGCCGTGGCACGACCCGGTCCCTGTCAACTCAGCCCTTGTCCTTGATCTCCGCGTTCCAGTGGGTGATCCAGGCCGTCTCGTTCTTGCCGATGACGTCCCAGTCGACCTCCATCGGCTTGAGGTTGAGCTGGCTCAGCCACTCCGGCTTCTCCGAGATCTCCACGGCGGGGATCTGGAAGTAGTCCTTCGCGAGGGTGGCCCGCAGCGAGTCGTCGAAGATGAACTCGAGGAACTTCTTGGCGGCGGCGTCGTTGCCACCCTTGACCGCGGCAACACCGTCGACGAGCACCGGGGCGCCCGAGGTCGGCATGACGTAGCCGAACGGCATCTTCTTGTCGGCCTGCAGCAGGACGTCCTGCAGGTTCCAGGCGCTGACCACGCCCTGCTCACGCGACATCTTCAGGTACAGGTCGGCGGGGTTGGCGGCGTACTCGACGGTGTTGGCGTCGAGCTTGCGCAGCCAGTCGTAGCCGGGCTGCGGGTTGGACCCGTCGGGCGTGAGGCGCTGGATCATCGAGGAGTAGATCGAGCGCATGGTGCCGGAGGCAGCCACGTCCCGGATGATGATCTTGTCTTTCCACTTCGGGTCGAGCAGGTCGTCCCAGTCCTTCGGAGCCTGCTCCGGGGTCAGCGCCTTGTTGTTGTACATGATGACCTCGGGCAGCAGGATCTCGCCGAACCAGCGGCCCTGCGCGTCCTTGTACCGCGCGTCCATCTTCGTGGCGAACGAGGGCTGCCAGGAGGTCAGCAGGTCCTCTGCGGCGCCGGAGGCGAGACCCTGCTGGGTGCCGCCCCACCACACCGAGGCCTGCGGGTTGGCCTTCTCGGCACGGACCCGCTCCAGCACCTCCTGGGCGCCCATGTTGAGCACCTCGACCTTGCCCTTGTACTCAGGGTTCTTCGCGGTGAACTGCTCGACGACGAAGTCGGTGACCGCCTTGTCGCGGGCGCTGTAGATGACGAACTTCTCGGCCGCCGCGGCCGGGGACGCGCCGTCGGCGGCGTCGTTGTCGTCGCTGCTGCCGCAGGCTGCGGTGGTTGCCAGCATCGCGCCGAGCGCGATCGCCATGACCCAGGGACGTCTCATTGTTGCCTCCACTCAGGGGGGATCTACGGGAGTTCTGATCGAGAGTCGTAAATCGAATTGGTTCTGCCGAAATACGATGGTTCGCCGGCCCGGGACACGACGTTGAAGATCGCGTCGTGCCCGGAGCGGGGTTCGGGGGTTCCGCCGGAGCGGGACGTGGCGCGCAGCGTCCGGTTGTTCGGGGTACGGACGAGGGCGCCGTGGCAGGTGGCGGAGGTGGTGGGGGGTCGGGGTCGGGGGTCGGTGGTGGTGGTCAGGGCAGGGAGGGCAGTGGAACCGCGGCCGACAGCGCGTAGCTGATCGCTCCGTGCAGCACGGCCTGGTCGCCGAGGGTGGCCCGGCGTACCTCAGTGGGGGCCGGGGTCTTGGCCGAGAGCAGTCCCTGGAGTTGTTCGAGCGCGGCGTCGTCGAGCTCCGCGGCGGCACCGCTGAGCAGCACCATCCCCGGGTCGATCACGCAGACGCAGGAGAGGATGAGCCGGGCCCAGGCGTCGAGGACCTCGTCGAGGTAGTCGCGGGCCGGACGCGACGTTGCGGCGAGCTCGATCAGCTCCCGGACCGGAGACTCGGGTCGCCGCCCCGGGCGCAGGGCGACCACCCGCTCGGCGATGGCGTTCACCGACCAGCGGGCCTCGAACTCACCCACGCCGCTGTAGCTGCTGCGTCTGGGGGCGCCGTCCAGAGGCAGGAAACCCACCTCGCCGGCCGCGCCGCTGGCGCCCCGGCGGACCTTGCCGTCGAGGACGAGCCCGGCGCCGATGCCGTCCGCGACGTGGATCAGCAACAGGTTGGCGACGTCCGCCCCGGCGCCGGCGACGCACTCGCCGGCGGCCATCAGATTGACGTCGTTGTCGACGACGACGGGCACGCCGAGCCGCCGCTGAACCGACTCGCCGATCGGCCACGCCTCGACCAGCCCCACCGATGGCGCGAGGCGTACCGCGCCGTTGGTGGAGACACCCGGCACCGCGATGGCGACGCCGCGCAGCGACGGCAGGTTGTCGCCGACCAGGTCCAGGACGAACGCGCAGACGGTCTCGACCACGTCGCCACCGAACCGCGCGGTGCGGTGCGCGATGAGCGCACCCTCGCTGTCGGCGATCTCGCAACTGATCCGGGATGGTTCGAGCGAAACCGCGGCGACGAGCTCGGCGCGCGGATTGAACTCGAGCATCTCCCGAGGGCGGCCGGTGGTGGGGGCACCCGGCCCCCGCTCGATGAGGTAACCCTCGGCGATGAGCTCCCGCACGAGCACGGTCACCGTGGCCGCCGGCAGACCCGTCATCTCGGCCAGATCCACTCGGGACAGCATTCGCGCCTGCCGGGCAGCCAGGATCACCGAGAGACGCTTGATCTCTCGGGACCGCTCACGGCTGACCGGGCTGGTCGTTGCTTTGTCGGACACAGTTATTTCCTACTGAGAAAAAACTATGGCGTCAAGTAACGAGATCATCTCGGCCGCTGGCTAGGGAAAACATAGATCCACGAGG
This sequence comes from Micromonospora sp. NPDC047527, assembly GCF_040643015.1. NCBI lineage: Bacteria > Bacillati > Actinomycetota > Actinomycetes > Micromonosporales > Micromonosporaceae > Micromonospora > Micromonospora sp. NPDC047527. The sequence continues at coordinate 823,701 of NZ_JBEYTK010000002.1, forward strand.
GCCCGTGGTCAGGCGATCTGCCCCCGGCGGGACGAAAGCGGCCTCAGTGTAGAAGTCGAGCGCCCTAAAACCGGGCAAAGGGCTCCTATCGCCAAAGTGGACCGACGCCCCATGGCCCGTGAACAGGCACATCGTTTCTTCAAAGAAAAAATAAAGTCGTCCAGGACTATTGACTGGCTCGCCGCAAGATCCCTAGCGTTACCGGCCGAAGGCCTTCTGGTGAATCCATCCCTACCACTGTGCGAACCGCTCGCTAGCGGGCGGTGGGCCGGCACCACCCCCACTGTCGAGCTACCCGCACGCGTGGAGGCCGTTCCACGGCCTCCAGTGGACAGCTGTTCACGATCGGGCCCGGTAGGAGCCAACTGCCGGTTGCGCTCTGCCGGGCCCGAGACCGTCCCCCACGCAGCACTCGCCCCCACACGAAGAGGTATGCCAATGAGATGGCGCACCACGGCGACTATCGCCATGTGCGGTCTGCTGTCGCTCGGCCTGGCCAGTCCGGTCCAGGCCGGCTCCAAGCACTCATCCCCCAAGCACTCGTCTCCCAAGCCCCCGCCGCCGGCAAAGCCGGGTAAGGCGGTCGACCTGGACGTCATGTTCATCGGCGCGCACCCGGACGACGAGGCCGGCCAGCTCGCGATGCTGGGATACTGGAACGAGTATCACGGCATGAAGGCCGGCGTCATCACCACCACCCGCGGCGAGGGCGGCGGCAACGCCACCGGCCTCGAAGAGGGCCCCGAGCTCGGCCTCCTCCGGGAGGATGAGGAGCGCAAGGCGGTGGGCTGGGCCGGCATCGAGAACATCTACAACCTGGACGCTCTCGACTTCTGGTACACCGCCAGCGCTCCGCTGACGGAAGAGGTCTGGGGATACCAGGAAACCCTCTCCCGGATCGTGCGGGTGCTGCGGACCACCAAGCCCGAGGTCATCCTCACGATGAACCCCTCGGCCACCCAGGGCAACCACGGCAACCACCAGAAGGCGGCCATGCTGGCCGTTGAGGCCTTCTACGCCGCGGCCGACCCGAAGGCGTTCCCGGAGCAGATCAAGAAGGAAGGGCTCGAGCCCTGGCGGGTCTCCCGCATCTTCCAGACCGGTGGCAGTGGCACGACCGGCACCAACGGCCCCGCCTGCGAGACCACGTTCACGCCGGCTGAGGCCAGCAACGTCATCTTCGGCACCTGGCAGGGCTACGAGTCGGCGCGTCACGACGGCAACCGGTGGAACACGGTCCAGACCTGGGCCCGCCGCGAGTACGTGACTCAGGGCTGGGGCAACAGCGCCTTCCCGACCACCAACCCGGCCAACATCGGCTGCAACCGGCTGACGCTGATCGACACCCGCACCCCGTACCCGGCCCCGAACGTCGGTGCCGGCACCGGTGCGCTCCAGGGCGCCAACCTCCGCGCTCCCGGCGGCCTGCCGCTCGGCACCGAGGTCCACGTGCGTCCGCAGAACTGGGAGGCCCTCGCCGGGCAGCCCCTGCGCGTCGACACGGTTCTCTACGCCAAGAAGGCCATCACCGGCGCCAAGGTCACCCTGGACGTTCCGGCCGGCTGGAAGGTCACCGGCAACGGCAACGTCGGCACGCTGACCCCGGGCAAGGAGGTCGTGAAGAGCTTCACGGTCACCCCGCCGGCACAGGTCACGGTGGGCGAGCGGTTCCTGATCAACGCCACGCTGACCAGCAAGAAGGACGGCAGCGGCACCAGCAGCGCCCGCGTGCAGGGCACTGCTCCGGTGCGCGGCACCCTGGAGCCGCTGGAGGAGATCGCCGACTTCCGCGAGTGGTCCGTCCGCAACAAGACCCAGCAGCTCGACGCGCTCATCGAGTCCCTGCTGAACATCCCCAGTGGTGGCACCCGTAGCGTCAAGGTCAACCTGACCAACCACGGCACCCGGGTCCAGTCCGGAACGGTCAAGCTGAACGTCCCGGCCGGCTTCACTGTGGCGCAGCAGCAGTTGGCGTACAGCGGGCTGCAGCCCGGTGCCCGCACCTCGGTGACCTTCACGGTCACCAACTCCGACACGTCGCTGCCGACCGCCAACCGGGCGCCGGACAACGGCGCGTACCGGGTGGGGATCGAGACCAGCTTCAGCGGTGGCAGCGCCATCGAGCCGGGCGCGTTCAACCTGGTGCCGACCACCACCATCCCGCGGGCCGCCACTGCGCCTGTCGTCGACGGCCACGGCCACGACCACGAGTACACCGGCGAGGTCATCGACATCTCGACGCGCTGGGAGGGCACCGCCGCTCCGGCGTCGGACATCTCCGGCACGGCCCAGTTCACCTACACCGACGACGCCCTGTACGGCGTCTTCAACATCACCGACGATGTGCTCGGTACCGTGCTGCCGGCCGTGGACTGCAAGCGTCCGCGCCGTAACGACAACATCGAGCTCGGCATCGACCCGCGGGGCAACTCGGCGAACACCTCCACGGTGTTCAACGCGGCGCTCTTCCCGACCACCATCGACCCGGCCAACGGCAACCCGCCGTGCTTCGCCCGGGAGCGGGACAACTACCAGGGTGGCCCCGAGACCGCACCTGGTCTCGAGATCGCCTCGGTCGTCACCAGCAACCCGTACACGGGTTACCGGATCGAGGTCAAGATCCCGTTCAGCGTGCTGCCGGACGCCATCGACCCGGCCCGGATGGGTCTGAACATCCTGGTCAACGACTCGGACACGCAGGACCTGAGCTCGCAGACCCGGGTCGGTTGGTCGACCTGGAGCGGCGTTCGGGCCGACCCGTGGCGCTGGGGCAACGCGGTCCTGCCGGGTCTGACGGCGCGGCCGTCGGCGCCCAAGGCTCCGATCATGCCCGACACCGCGGTGCAGAGCGTCGACTCGCCGCAGACCATCCTCCAGTCCTCCTGGGACGGGGTGGCACCGGGTGGTTACGCCAAGTTGGCGGACAACACCGTGAAGATCAAGAAGGTCACCAAGACCAACTCGAAGGTCTCGGTGGAGCTCAAGGTGAAGCAGTCGGGCACCGCCCGGGTCTTCATCTGGGACGGCGAGCGGGTCGTGGCGCAGACCACGGCCAACCTGAGCAAGGACCGCACCCTGGTCCTGCCGCTCAGCGGTGCTCTTCCGGCCGGCTCGTCGGTGCTCGTCTCGTACGAGCGGGGCGGCGCCACCACCGGTCTCGCCCAGCAGCTGCGCTGATCGAACGGTAACCGCGTCGACCTGACGCACTGATGGGCCGGGCCGCGAGGCCCGGCCCATCAGCCGTATCTACGTACCGGCAGCCGAACCGCTTGGCGTCGGACTCACCGACTCGCCGTCCACCGTGATCGTTACCCGGTCCGGGTAGAACGCGGTCATCCCGGCGATGTTGGCCACGCCGGGCAGGGGGTCGGGGTAGAACCACGCGATGTCGCTCCCGTCGCTGCCGGGTGCGTCGCCCAGCGACCAGTACGAAGCGACTCCCTTGTACGGGCAGCGGGTGTGGTGGTCGGAGGGCAGCAACAGATCCCGGACCAGGTCGTCGGCGGGGATGTAGTAGCGGGTGGGCAGACCGGTCTCGAAGAGCAGCACCGGGCGGTGGGTGTCGGCGAGAACGACTCCCTCGTGTGTGACGACCACATGCCTTGAGCTCGGCAGTGCGTCAACGCGAGAGAACGGATCGACGGGATGCACGAAAAACCGTGCGTCTTCCTCGTACCACCGCTCGATTCCCTGGCCGAACCACTCCCGCCAGGCGAGGCACACGGTCTCGGCGAAGATGTCTCCCGGGTAGGTCCACGCGGCGTTGTGGAAGGTCTGCCCGCTGACGGTCAGGTCGTGGAAACTGCTGCCGGCCCGGCTACCGGGCGCGGGTGGCCGCGCGGCGGGCCGCAGCGTCCCGCCGGTCACGTCGGACAGCGCGAAGGCGTAGAACGGCACGGGGAACCCGGGTTCCCAGACCAGCAGTGGTCTCCGGCTGTCCACGACGACGACCTCGCCGATGCTGCCGCGGATCCACCGCTCGCTGTGGTGGTAGGTGAGCCGGTCCTCCGGCGGGGCGAAGCGCGGTGCGGGCGCAAGCATGGCAACCCCCTCGACAACACGTGTATGTTCACGTGTTTGACAGTCAAAGCTTGTATTTTCGAGTCTCTACTGCTCTGCTGAAATCCTACATACGAGTGCCGTGTGCAGGCACCGAACGAGGGAGGCGATCGGCATGGGCGAGGAGCCGAAGCAGCGACCGCGGATGACCGCGGAGGTCGAAGGTGACTTCGCCGTCTTCATCACCGGCATGCGGATCAACCGTTACTGGAAGATCCACCAGTGGTATCCGAACTTCCGCGACATGCGCAAGATCTTGATGGCGCTGTTCAGCGATCCGGAGAACGGCGCGATGTCCGCCCACCACGCCTGGACTCGGCGGGGGCCGATCCTGATCGGCTACTTCCGTAGCGTCGAGCAGTTGGAGCGGTTCGCCAACGACCCGCAGCAGCCGCACGCCGAGGTCTGGGCACGCTACTTCAAGCGGATGAAGAAGAACGGCGACGTCGGGGTGTGGCACGAGACGTTCGTCGTCCGGTCCGGCGAGTACGAGGCCGTCTACGACTACATGCCGTCGCCCACCGGCCTGGCGATGGGTACGTCGCACGTGCCGGTCGAACGCCGCGGCGACCTCGCCGTGCACCGTCGCGCCACAGGTGCCCGGCTGGCGAGGGAGCGGACGGCCGCGCAGGAATCCGGGGAAGAGAAAGCGGCAGCTGGCCGGGTCGCCTCCGAGTGAGGCCGCGCGGCCGGCGGTGGCGTTCCGGGTCGACCCGATGCGCCCCGACCTCGCGCCGCTGACTGTCCCGACTGGAACACGATACGCCGGTGCCCGGGTCGGGTCCGCAGCCAGAGCTGACGGCGGACCCGACCCGGGCACCGGCGTATCGTGGCTCAGCCCTTGTGCTCGACGCGGCGGGGCAGCAGGAAGCTGGCGGCGATGGCCAGCGCGAACACGACGATCTGGTAGACCAGCGCCCGTTCGGTGGTCTGCTGGTAGGCGGTGCGGTTCGCGGTGAACTGCAACTCGTCATGCCGGTCTGCGACGTCCGCGCCGGCCCCGGACTGGGACGACACGGCGCGGCACGGCTCCAGGTCGGCGACCGGGTTGGCGGCCTCGATCCGCTCCTTGAAACAGGCCCGGGCGTTGTCGGCGGCGGCGTCGACGGTCGCCACCGGCAGGCCCCGGGCCGTCAGCTCGTCCTTGACAGTGCTCCGGAGGTCGTCGCCGACGGCGGGGGACTGGACAGCCAGGGCGATGAAGAAGACCATGCTGCTCAGGGCGATGCCGATGGCGGCGCCCATCTGCTGCACGGTGTTGAACACCCCGGAGGCAGCGCCCGCGCTGTCCAGCGGCACGTCGTTGAGCGTGTAGGTGAGCAGTGGTGCGAAGGTCATGCCCATGCCCGCGCCGCCGAGGATGAGCCCGGGGGCGAGCGCCCAGGGGGTGACGGTGTCGAACTGGTGGATCACGGTGATCAGGATGACCATCGCCGCGATCAGCATGACCAGCCCGAGTTGCAGGCCGAGCCGGCCGAGCTTCGGGGTGATGCGGCGGGCGGAGATGGCGGTGAACAGGGGGACGGCGAAGCCCCACAGCACGCCGATCAGGCCGGCCTTGATCACCGAGAACCCCTGCCCGAACTGTAGGTAGAGGGTGTTGACGAGGAAGAACGGCATGACGCCGCTCATGAACAACAGGGAGACGGCGAGGCCGCCGCGGAAGGAGCGGTGGGAGAACAGCGACACCGGGATGAGCGGCGATTCCGTTCGCCGGCGCTGCACCGCCACCAGCGCGGCGAAGGCCAGCATCGAGGCGGCCAGGCTGACGAGGGTCCATGCCGGCCAGCCCTGCTGCGGACCCTGGATGAGGGGGAACACCAGCAGCAGCATGCCGAGACCCACCAGGATGGCGCCCTTCACGTCCAGCCGCTGGGCCGACGCACCCTTGGACTCGGGAACCAGCTTCGCGGTGACCAGGAGACATACCGCGGCGATGGGGAGGTTCACCAGGAAGATCGTGCGCCAGGTGAGGCCACCGACGTTGACGGCGGTGAGCAGGGCGCCCACGATGGGGCCGGCGACCGTGCCGACGGCGAAGACGACGCTCAGGGCGGAGAAGGCGCGTGCCCGCTCGTTGGGCGGGTACATGACCTGGAGGATCGACAGCACCTGCGGGACCATGAGCGCACCCATGCCGCCCTGGATGAAGCGGGCCACGATCAGCTGTTCCGGGTTTGCCGCGAGCCCCGCGACGAGCGAGGCGGCGGCGAACCCGACCATGCCGATGATGAAGACGCGCTTGCGGCCGTAGATGTCGCCGAGCCGGCCACCGGTCACCAGCATGGTGGCGAAGGCGAGGGTGTACCCGCCCACCATCCACTGCATGTTCGAGCTGGTGGCGCCGATGTCCTCCTGAATGGTCGGCAGGGCGACGTTGACGATCACGATGTCGAGCAGGTCGAGCAGCAGGCCGACCAGAACGGCGAAGAGCGCGATGGACCGCGCCCGACCGGCGATCGGAGCCGGCTTCGGAGGGGTCTCCGCAGGACTGGGGGACGGTCGCGTCCTCGATGGTGTCATTCGCGTACCTTCCATGATCGTTTTTACGCGTCTTTGCCGGCTGGGAAGGCGGTGCGACCAGCACGGACACTGCTGCCGGTTCGGTTGCTGGAGACAGGCTATCTACGGTGTGTGAGAGTGTCTATCAAAGATGCCTCTGGTTTCTTACGAGGCTTTGATGGGATTCTGAAAGCACCGTACGACCGGTAACCCGCCTCGACGTGAGGAGCGCGCGATGGGAATGAGCGAACCACCCACGCACCTGTTGCCCGAGCCGGCGCTGTGGATCGGCGAGGAGCGGGTGGTGGAGTCCTCCGGCGGGCGGGCGGAACACGTCTACGCCGCGACCGGGAAGCCGACGACCGAGGTCGTCCTCGCCGGACCGGCCGAGATCGACCAGGCCGTGGCGTTGGCGAGGGCGAGTCTGCCCCTGTGGAGGGACAGCTCGGCAGCGGTCCGACGCGACACGTTGCTGAGGCTGGCTGACCTGCTGCTCGTCCACGCCGATTCCCTCGCCGCGGTGCAGAGCCTGGAGATCGGCCTGCCGACGCAACTCGCGCGGCGGCTGCCGGCGCTGGCGGCCGACCACCTGCGGTACTACGCCGGGTGGTGCGACAAGATCGGCGGCGAGGTGGTGCCCACCTGGCCCGGGCGCAGCCTGGACTACACCCTCGACGAGCCGTACGGCGTGGTGGCCGGCATCATCCCGTGGAACGGCTCGCTGATGTCGATGGCGCAACTGCTCGGTCCGGCGCTCGCTGCCGGCAACGCCGTCGTGGTCAAGCCGTCGGAGCTGGCGCCCTTCGTCGGCCAGCGGTTCGCCGAGCTGGCGGTGGAGGCGGGGGTGCCGCGGGGTGTGGTGGTGGTCGTGCCCGGCGGGCCGCCGGCCGGGGCGGCCCTGGCGGGGCACCCCGGCGTCGACAAGGTGCACTTCACCGGCAGCGCGGCGACCGGCCGGCAGGTGCTCGCCGAGGCGGCCCGGAACCTGACGCCGGTGGCGTTGGAGTTGGGCGGCAAGTCCCCGCACGTCATCTTCGACGACGCCGACCTACGGTCGGCGGCGCGGTACGCGATGAGCGGCGTGGTGGCCCTGTCGGGGCAGGGGTGTGCGAACGGCACCCGGTTGCTGGTGCACTCGGCCGTCCGCGAGCAGGTGCTGCAGACGCTGACCTCGCGGCTGCGTCGCGTCCGGGTGGGCGACCCGGCCGACGAGGCCACCGTGATGGGTCCTGTGGTCTCCGGGCAGGCGTGCGACCGGATCCTCGGTGTGGTCGACCGGGCCCGTGCGTCGGGCGCGCGGTTGCTGGCGGGTGGCGGGCGCTGCGGCGGGGAACTCGCCGACGGTTTCTTCGTGGAACCGACGGTCTTCGTCGACGCCGACCACGACACCGAACTCGTTCAGGAGGAGGTGTTCGGGCCGGTGCTGGCGGTGTCGAGCTTCGACACCGAGGAGGAGGCGGTGGGGTTGGCCAACGCCACCCGATACGGCCTGGGGGCGTACCTGCACACGAACGACCTGCGCCGCGCCCACCGGGTCAGCCGAGCCGTCGCGGCCGGCAGCGTATGGGTGAACGGCGCGCCGGGCCTGATGCCGTCGGCGCCGTTCGGCGGGGTGAAACAGAGTGGTTCCGCGCGTATCGGCGGCCTCGCCGGCCTGCGCGAGTTTCTCCGGCCGAAGAACGTGTGGATGCCAGTCTGAACGCGCGTAACGACCGAGTAATCTTGGTGACACGAGGAAGCTTCGGAACGTGCTTTTCGCGCTGTTCACACGTGAAGTGATCCTTCGACAACCACCGGTGTCGATGGTGGGTCTGAGAGTCGCTTTCCGTTATGCTGGAGTGACTTTGGGTGCGGAGGGTTTGCCGTGTACGTCCGGAGGGGCCAACTAAATCTACGCAACGTATGAGACTGTGGCCTAGCGTCTCGCGGGCACCGGATGTTGGTAGGGAAGAAGGGCAGAGGCAATGGCTCAGTACATCGTCACGATCACTCCGGTGCTTGGTGCGAAAGACGCGGGAGAGGAGTCCTCCCGCACCACGATGCGCGTGTTCGCCGAGGACGGCCAGGTCTACATCAAAGAGTTGACCGTCCGCGTCGCGGATGACGTCAAGCTCGGCGCTGCCGACCTGCTCCAGGTCGACCTGGACCTGTTGATGCAGGCGTTCGCCGCGAAGCGTCCCGCAGCAGCGGCAACCGCCGCCGTGTCGGCCGAGAGTTCGGAGGCCACCAGGCCCTACCGCGTCTCCACGCCGAGCCGGACGGCGAAGTCGGACCGCGCCTACCGTCGCATGCCGGACCCGAGCGAGCTCAAGAACATCTATCTGAAGAACCGCACCGTCACCGGTGTCGCCAAACACTACGGCGTGCCCACCCACACCGCCCAGGGGTGGATCACCCGGCTGCGCCGCAAGGGTGTCATCCCCAGCGTGAAGTGAACCCCGAGGCCCGCCGGTCACAGCGGGCCGCCGTCACCGCCCTCACCGACCAGGTGTGCACCGAGGGCCGCGTAAGAGTTGCGGCTGGCCACGAAGTGCTGCCGAGCGGTGTTGACGTCCCGCAGCCTCCGGGACAGGGGCGACGAGTCGTACACCGCTGTCCCGCCGGCCAGCTCGAAGGCCGCGTCGGTCGCCCGGACCGCCAGAGCGGTCGCTTGCGCGGCCGCAGCCCGTACCTGCGCCCGCCGCAGCGCCGCATCCAAGCCCGCGAACCCGCCCCACTCGTCACCGGCCTGGTCGTAGAGCAGCGCCCGACCCGCCTGCACCACCATCCGAGCCTCGCCCAGCCGCTCCTGGAAGGCGGCCGAGGACGCCAGCCGCGTCGCGCTCAGCGCCGGCCGCTTGCCGCCCGCCGCCAGCTCGACGACGTTCCGCAGGGCCGCCTCGGCGATGCCCAGCGCCGCCGCCGCGATGATGAGGCTGGACTGCGCGATGCTCATCGACGCCCGCGCCGCGCTCGCCGAACCGGGCACCAACTCCACGGCTCGCTCCGCGGGGCAGTAGCCGCCGGAGACGGCGAGGTCGTGGCTACCTGTGCCGCGTAGGCCCAGGGTGTGCCAGGTGTCGACCACTGTGACGTCGGCGGCGGGCAGCAGCATGATCCGGGTGGCGGGCCGGCCGTCGTTCAGCGCCACCGCGCGCCCCCGTACCAGGACACAGTTGAGGTAGACCCAGGCGGCGCGTTCGCAGCCGGTGACGAACGGCCACTGGCCGGAGATCCGCCACCCTCCGTCGACCTCGGTGGCCCGGCCCTTGGGCGCCACCGCGCCGGCGGCGTAGACGTCCGGGCCGTCGGCGAAGATAGCCGCGACGGTCGCCGCCGGCGCACAGCCGATGATGAGCTGGGACAGGGCGACCTGGCCGACCAGCCAGGCCACCGACGCGTCCGCCGTGCCCAACGTCTCGACGACCCGCAGCGTGTCCGGCACGCTCAGGCCGGCGCCACCGTGCTCCACGGGCGCGAGCATGCGCAGGCAGCCCGCCGCGCGCAGCCCGTCGAGCAGATGGTCCGGGAGACCCCGGCCCCGCTCGACCTCGTCGGCGTGTTTGGCGATCTCCGGAAGGAGATCACGGACCAGTTGCAGAGTCGTCATGCCGAGCCTCGCCCTCCGGTCTGACGTGCCGGTCCGAGTGCCGGGCCGCGCCTGCTCCGGCCACCGCGGGCGGCTCGGAACGACCGATGACCATCCTACTGTCTGCATGTATCGTGCAACAGACATAGGAGTGTTGTGTATAGACACTCCACAAGCGCAGCTGTGCTGCCCCGGGGAGGTGTCTCATGACGGCGTCTGACGCGCAGACACACGTGTTCGCGATGAGAATGTGGAAGTCTCTTCTCGCCACGCAGGAGCTGCTGTCGACGTACCTGGGGGTCAAGCTCGGGTTGTACGAGGCGCTGGCCGCCGCGCCGGGGCCGTTGCGCCCGGACGAGCTGGCCCGTGCCGCCGACATCGCCCCCCGGTACGCCCGGGAGTGGCTGGAGCAGCAGGCCGTCTGCGGCATCGTCGAGACCGACGATGTACGGCTACCGGCCGAACGCCGCGCGTACCGGCTCCCCGCCGGGCACGCCGCCGTCCTGACGGTCTCGGACGACCCGATGTCCCTGGCTTCCCTCGCCGTGCTGCCGCTCGGCGGCATCGCCGCCGCCCTGCCGGACCTCGTGGCGGCCTACCGCAGCGGTGCGGGTGTGCCCGACGACGTGTTCGGTGTGGACTGGCGCGACGGCCACTCCGGCGCGAACCGGGCCCTGTTCGCCCACCAGCTCGCCGGCTGGATCGTCGAGCAGATGCCCGACGTGCACGCCCGCCTCGACGCGCCCGGGAAACGCATCGCCGACGTCGCCTGCGGGACCGGCTGGTCGAGCATCGCGCTGGCCCGCGCGTACCCGCGTGCCGAGGTGACCGGCCTGGACCTGGACGGAGCCGCCCTGCGGCAGGCCGAGCGGAACGCCGCCGAGGCGGGTGTCGCCGACCGGGTCCGCTTCGCCTGTCGCGACGCCGCCGACCCGCAGTTGGCGGGCGAGTACGACCTGGTGTGCCTCTTCGACGCGCTGCACGAGGTGTCCCAGCCGGTCGCCGTGCTTCAGGCGTGCCGGCAGTTGCGTGCCGTCGACGGCGCCGTGCTCGTGATGGATGCCAAGGTCGCGCCGGCCTTCACCGCCCCCGGCGACGACGTGGAGCGGTTCCAGTACGGCACGAGCGTGCTGCACTGCCTGCCGGCGAGCCGCACCGGGGAGGACTCGACGGGCACCGGCACGGTGTTGCGCCCCGGGATGGTGCGCGAGATGGCGTTGCGGGCCGGCTTCTCGGGGATGACGATCCTGGCGGTCAACGACCGCTTCCACCGGCTCTACCGACTGAAGGGCTGACCAGCGCCCGTGGTTCGGGAGGGGTCCGGGCGGCCCGGACCCTACCCGACCCGTGCTCAGGCCCCGTCGCGCTCCTCGAGCCGCTGGACCACCAGATCCTGCACTGCCCCGACAGTGGTGATCTTGCGCGCGGTGTCCTCGTCGATCGGATCGAGGTCGAACTCGTCCTCGATGGCGAACGCCACCTCCATCAGGGCCAGGGAGTGGTAGCCCAGGTCCTTGATGAGGTGGGATTCCGTCGTCACCTCCACGCCGTCCTTCGGCGCCATGTCGGAGATGACCGCCGCCACGGCAGCGCGGATCTCCTCCTCGGTACGGCGGGCGGGAGCGGTCTGCTCGGTCATGGTCGATCTCCTCTGTGCTGCTGGCATGACGGTTGAATGGGTCGCTCAGGAGGCCCGAGCGCCCGTCAGCGGGTGGACACGAGGGGCGGAGAAGCTGTGGCGCTGGTGGCGCACCACCGCCCCGAGCGCGGGGGCCCAACGGCGCGACCACGCCGCGACGACCTCTGGCACGTCCTCGAACTCGTCTTCGAGGACCGACAGGCAGGGCACCGGCGCGGTCGCGCCGAGTTCCGTCAGCAGCGGACGCAGGTACTGGTCCCCCGCGCCGCGGTGCTTGGCCCAGCCCGCGGTCATCGCGCCGACGGTGACGCAGTCGGTCAGCCCGTCCATCGGAAGCATGTCCAGGAACAGCTTCAGCAGGCCGGTGTAGGTGCCCTTGAACGTCGGGCTGACCACCACCAGCAGGCCGGCGCGGCGGACCAGGCCCAGGGCCTGCTCTATCTCCGGCCCCAGTGGCACGCTGCGGCTGGCGCGCAGCGGCAGCGCGGCACCGATGTCGGCGAGGTCGACGATGTCCGGCCCGGCGAGTTCGACGCCCTCCGCGGCGAGGGCGAGTGACAGCTCCTCCACCAGCCGGATGGCGATGCCGCTGGTACGGGAACCCGCACGGGGGCTGCCCAGCAGCAGCGTCGTCTCCACCAGCGCGCTCCGGTCCGTCACGAGGCCTCCCGCCCGAGCAACCCCTGGCGCCGCAGCAGCGGCAGCACGCCCTCGGCGAAGTTGTACGCCTCCTCGAGGTGGGGCTGCCCGGAGAGGATGAGATGGGTCATGCCCAGCGCGTGGTACTCCGCTATCCGCTCGGCCACCTGCTCGTGGCTGCCGACGAGTGCGGCACCGGCGCCAGGGCGGACCAGGCCGTAACCGGCCCACACGTTCGGGTACACCTCCAGGTCGTCGACCTGGCCGCCGTGCAGGGCGGCCATCCGGCGCTGCCCCTCCGAGTCGGTGCGGCGGAACCGCCGCTGTGCGTCGGCGATCCGGCTGGCGTCCATGCCGTCGAGCAGCCGACGGGTCACCGCCCACGCCTCCTGCGCGGTGTCCCGGCTGATGACGTGGAACCGGGTGCCGAACTCGACAGTGCGGCCCTGGGCGGCGGCCAGTTCGGCGACGCGGCTGGTGAGGGTGGCCAGCCCGTCCGGGCGCTCGCCCCAGGCCAGGTAGACGTCGGCGTGCGCGGCGGCGACCCGCTGCGCCTCAGCGGACGAGCCACCCAGCAGGATCGTCGGTCGCGTGTGGTGGGGACGGCTCAGCATCCCGGCCTTGACCTGGTAGTGCTTGCCGTGGAAGTCGAACGGCTCACCGCGCCAGGCGCGGTGGAAGACGTCGAGGAACTCCTCGGTGCGGGCGTAGCGCTCGTCGTGGTCGAGCCAGTCGCCGTAGCGTCGCTGCTCGTCGGCGTCCCCGCCGGTGACGATGTTGAGCATCAGCCGGCTGCCGGAGAGCCGCTGGAACGTCGCGGCCGACTGGGCGCACACCATCGGCGGCTGCGCGTTGGGTCGGCAGGCGATCATGAAGTGCATGGTGTGGGTCTGCTGCGACAGCGCCGCCGACACCAGCCAGGGATCCTCACAGAACAGGCCGGTCGGCACCAACGCGCCGGCGAAGCCGAGCCCGTCGACGGCCTGGGCGACCTGGCTGAGGTAGTTCAGCCCCGGCTCCCGGCGGATGTTCCTGGTCCCGTCCGCACCGTCCGCGCTCTTGGAGACCTCCCGGCCGTCGCCGTGCAATGGCAGGAACCAGTGCAGTCGCAGTGTCATCAACGGTCCCTTCCGCCTCGGGCCGGCCGACCGGCCCCGGATTGACCTGCCATCCCCGTGCGCACTTGTCTTTCCTGCTATCCACGTGCATTTACGAGTATGTGCTGGAAGGTTCTCAGGATGCCCGCAACGCTGTCAATACCCGTGGCCGTGACCCGTCACCGCCCGGGCGACGGCAGCGCGACGTCCGGACGCCGCGCCGCCGCTGCCGCCACGTCCAGGTAGCCGGCCAGGAAGTCCTGCCCGAGCGCCGGGTCAACCCAACCTCCGGCGCGGAACAGCACGGCCTGCACCCGGTGCTCGCCCACCGGAGCCAGGGCCAGCTCGAACGGGAAGCGGCTGCCGATCTCCGTGGGAACCACCAGCTCGAAGCGCGCCCCGCCGCCGGTCAGGTCATGTCGCAGCGGTGACATCACGTTGAACATCACGTCGTCGGCCCGCCCGCCGCCGGTGTCGACGATGCCGGTCGGCAGCAGGTGAAAGGGCAGATCCTGGTACGCGAACGCGCTGATCACCGCGCCGTGCACGTGGCGTACCAGGTCGGTGAAGCGGTGTTGACGGGCGACCTGGGCGCGCAGCAGCACCATGCCGGCGAGCAGGCCGACGGTGTCGCGTACCTCGGGCCGGGACCGGTTGGCGAACATCGACGCGACCGCCAGGTCGGGCTGACCGGTCAGGCGGTGCAGTTGGGCGTGGAAGGCCGCCAGCAGCACCGTGAACATGGTCGTCTTCTCCCGCCTGGCCAGCTCGCGCAGCCCGGCCACCGTCGCGGCCGGAAGCTCCGCCGCGACGGATCGGGTCGCCCCGGCGGCCGCGTCGGTGGCGTCCGGGGCCGGATAGAGCGCGTCGAGCCGGGGGATCTGGCTGCCCTCCAGCTGGTGTCGCCAGTACCGCTGGTACCGGGCGAGCCGGTCCGAGGCCAGCAGCTCCTGCTGCGCCTGCGCGAAGCGGGACATCTGCCAACCCGCGGGTGTGCCGACGGTGGCCCCGCCGCAGGCGGCGTCGTAGCAGGCGACCAGGTCGCGCAGCAGAATGCCGGTGGACCACGCGTCGGTGACGAGGTGGTGCAGGTTGAGGCAGAACAGATGCTCCCGTGGGCCGACCCGCCACACGCTGGCCCGCACCGGCCACTCCCCGGCGTCGATCGGCGTCTGGAGCTCCCGGGCCAGCGCCGCGTCCAGCGCCTCGCCTGCCACCGCATCGGCCCAGGCCAGCGGCTGCGGGCGCGGGGCGTGCACGCGCTGCACGAGACGCGCGCCGCGGCCGTGGAAGGTCGTCCGCAGCGCCTCGTGTCGGACCACGAGCTGGTCGACAGCCGCCTGCAACGCCCGCTCGTCCAGGTCTCCCACGATGCGGCAGACGACCGGGCAGTTCAGCGCGCCGAAGTCCGCGCGGTAGTGCTTGATCATCCACAACAGTCGCTGGGAGACCGAGGCTGGTGTGTCGCGTGCTTCCACAAACAGCAGGATAGCTTTTGTCGTTGGCTTTGCGTGCCTCGCAAACTAGTCTTTGCTGCTATGAGTGAGTTGGTAGTGCGTTCCACCCAGGACGCCCGGCTCAACTGGAACTACGAGTCCTCCGACACCCGCACCGGCTCGCTCTACCAGCGTGCCAAACAGGCGCAGTGGAGCGTCGACGAGATCGAGTGGCACCTCGACGTACCCTTCGGGGCGCCACTGCCCGACGACTCCGCCTTCGCCATGGCCGGGTTCGCCGCCTCCCCGCTTGCCGCGCGGGGCCGGCCCGCCTGGGACGAGTTCCGCTGGGAACTCCAGGCGTGGATGGTCAGCCAGTTCCTGCACGGTGAGCAGGCGGCCATGGTGGTCGCCGCCCGGCTGGTGGAGATCGTCTCAGGACTGGACAGCAAGCTGTACGCCGCGACCCAGGCGGTGGACGAGGCGCGTCACGTCGAGGTCTTCTCCCGCTACCTGGGGGAGAAGATCCAGCGGCCGTACCCGATCTCCGAGCCGCTGGAGCTGCTGCTGACCGACATCCTCGAAGACAACCGCTGGGACGTCATCTCGCTGGGCATGCAGATCATGGTCGAGGCGCTGGCGATGGCCGCGTTCCGGCTGGCCCACAGCACCTTCCACGACCCGCTGATCAAGCAGATCACCGGCCTCGTGGCGCGGGACGAAGCCCGGCACGTGTCGTTCGGCGTGCTGTCGCTGCGCGGCCTGTACGACGAGATGACCACTCGCGAGCGGACCGAGCGGGAGGAACTGGTGCTGGAGTCCGCGGCCCTGATCCGCCGCCGGTTCCTGCTCAGCGACATCTGGGAACGCATGGAGGTCCCGATGACCGAGGGACTCGACTTCGCCGCCCGCAACGAGCTGATGGTCGCCTACCGGCAGGCCATCTTCTCCCGGGTGGGCCGGGCACTTGACCAGATCGGACTGATGACCCCTCGCGTGCGGGACGGGCTCGTCCGGCTGGATCTGATCCAATTCGTGGAGGGCAGGCGCGGTGGTTGAGCGAGCGGGCGTCCGGCAACGGCCGCCGATGGACCTGGCGTCGCTGATGCGGCTGGCGGAGCTGACCGATGTCATCGTGCCGATGACGGTGCGGGCGGTCAGTGACCTGGGCATCGCCGACCTGCTCATCGACGGGCCCCGGCCCGTCGATGAGCTAGCCGCCGAGGTCGGTGTGCACGGGCGGTCGCTGTGCCGGGCGCTGCGGGCGCTGGCGGCCAAGGGCATCTTCACCGAACCGGAGCCGGAGGTCTTCGCCCTGACCCCGCTGGCCCAGCCGCTGCGCAGCGACCACCCGATGTCGATGCGCGCCGTCTACACGCTGCTCGCCTCCGACGTGCAGGCGTGGGCGATGCTGCCGCACAGCCTGCGCACCGGCGAGGCCGCCTTCGACCGGGCGCACGGCACGGACTACTGGAGCCACCTGGCCGAGAACCCGGACGAGAGCCGGCGGGTGGACCGCTGGATGCACGCGATCACCCGGCTGCACCTGCGTACCGTGCTGCCCTGCCACCCGTGGGGAGAGCTGTCCCACGTGGTCGACGTCGGCGGAGGTGACGGCGGGTTCCTCGGTGGCCTGCTCGCGCGGTACCCCGCGATGCGCGGCACGCTGGTGGACCTGCCGCACGTCGTCGCGGCGGCGGAGCGGGTCCTGACCGAGGCCGGGGTACGCGACCGGTGCGAGATCGTCCCCGGCAGCTTCTTCGACGCGCTGCCCGCCGGCGCGGACGCGTACCTGCTCAAGACGGTGCTGCCCGGGTTCGGCGACGACCAGGTGGTGGCGGTGCTCCGCCGGGTCCGGGAGGCGATGCGACAGGACAGCCGCCTGCTGCTGCTGGAGGCCGTCCTGCCGTCCGGGGACACCTTCGACGTGGCGAAGCTGTACGACGTGCACACGCTGGTGCTCACCGGCGGCACCCACCGCACGGCCGAGGAGACCGGGACCCTGCTCGACCGTGCCGGGCTGCGACTGGACACCGTCCGGCCGACGGCCACACTGACCATCCTGGCCGCCACGCCGGCCTGATCCG
Source organism: Micromonospora sp. NPDC047527 (assembly GCF_040643015.1). Taxonomy (NCBI): domain Bacteria; kingdom Bacillati; phylum Actinomycetota; class Actinomycetes; order Micromonosporales; family Micromonosporaceae; genus Micromonospora; species Micromonospora sp. NPDC047527. The sequence continues at coordinate 840,728 of NZ_JBEYTK010000002.1, forward strand.
GCCCCGCCGGGCGGGGGATGCCGGCAGCGTCAGACGGGCCGGACGGCCAGCGGCACGTGGGCGAAGGCGCGGAACGGCGTGTCGGCCTCCCGGACCAGCTCGCCGGCCTGCTCCACCGAGCGGGTGCGCCGCAGCACCCAGTCGAAGACGACCTGCGCCTCCGTGCGGGCCAGGAACGCGCCCAGGCACAGGTGTCCGCCGCCGCCGAAGGTGACGTGCGGGTTCGGGTTTCGGGTGACGTCCAGCGTGCCGGGGGACCGGAAGACCGCCTCGTCGTGGTTCGCCGAGCCGAGCATCAGCACCAGCACCCGCCCGGCCCGTACGGTGCGCTCCCCGATCCGCACCGGCTCCCGCACCAGCCGGGCGGTGCCCTGGATGGGCGCCTCGAAGCGGAGGAACTCCTCCACCGCGCCGGGCACCAGGCCGGGGTCGGCGCGCAGGAGGGCGAACTGGTCCGGCGCCCGCAGCAGCGCGGCGAACCCGTTGGTGATGAGGTGGACGGTGGTTTCGAAACCGGCGAAGAACGAGAAGACGGTGTTGTCCACGATCTCGTCGTGGCTCAGCCGGTCGCCGTCGTCCTCGGCCTGCAACAGCGCCGACAGCAGGTCGTCCCCGGGCGCCGCGCGGCGCTCGTCGAGCAGGCCACCGATGTACTTGCGCAGCCACTGGACGGACTCGTGTGCCGCACCCCGGGAGTCCTCGGGAACGATGGCGCTGAACGCCCGCCCGAGACTCATGGCGTGCTGCCGGACGTCGTCGTGGGCCTCGGGCGGGATGCCCATCAACGTGGACACCACCAGCACCGGCAGCGGGTACGCCAGGTCGCGCACCACGTCGCAGGTGCCGGTCTCCAGCGCCGGGGTCAGGAGCTGGTCCACGGTCTGCTCGATGTAGCCGCGCATCCGCCGCACCACCGCCGGAGTGAAGGCGCCGCTCATCAGCCGCCGGAGCCGGACGTGGTCCGGCGGGTCGCGGTAGAGCATGATGCGCTGGAAGAAATGGCTGGCCGGCCCCTCGCCCACCGACAGGTGGTGGTACGGCTCGGGGAACTCGCTGCCGAGGCGGGGGTCACGCTGCAACGCCACGACGTCGGCGTGCCGGGTGACGCCCCAACTGCCGGGGCCGATCCGGCACAGCGGCCCGGCCTCGCGCAGCTGGGCGTAGGTCGGATAGGGGTCTTCCCGGACGGCGGGGTCGAGCGCGTCGAACCTGGGCGGCAGACCAGAGGCAACCATGCCTGCCAGTCTTGGCCCGAACCCACCACCCGGGCAAGTGTTTACGCGTGTTTGTCGAGAACCCTACGCCGACGCTTCACGAGGCAGGTAGCTGCCGAAGCTCCAGACGTGCCCCTCCAGGTCGTAGACCCCGTAGTCGCGAGAGCCGTACGAGGTGTCGTGCAGCTCGTAGACCAGCTTGGCGCCGGCCTGCACCGACCGCTCGTGGTGCTTGTCGACGTCCGCCGCGTCGCCGACGCAGATGTAGATCCCCCCGCTGGTGGCGGGCAGTTCGCGCGGGCTGACCATGCCCAGCGTGTCGTGCGGGCCGCCGCCGCCGAGCTGAATGGTGGCGTTGCCCCAGCTCAACTCGGCGTGCACCACCTTGCCGTCCACCTCGGTGACGTCGAAGCGCTCCAGGCCGAACGCGTTGACGAGCCAGTCGACGGCAGCCGTCGGGTCCTGGTAGCGGAGGAAGGGGACGACCGGAGAGAACGAACGTTCCGACATGAAGCCTCTTCTCGCGTATTGATCGATCTGTGCGGTGCGGTTCATCATAGGTGACTCGCCTCTGTACGAGGGTCAACATCACGCTCGACAATCGACAGTGGCCGGCCGAGAGTGGCCAGCGCGCCCCGGTAGTCGTCGCCGACGGCCAGGTCGAGCAGGTGCACGCTGACCTGCGGCGGCGGCCGGTTCGCCCAGCTCAGAAGCTGGGCGGGGGCATCCGGGGCGCTGACGGTGAGGTCGGCCGGCGACGGCACGAGGCCGTCCCCGGTCGCCTTGAGGATGGCCTCCTTGCGGGTCCAGTACCGGATGAACGCGGCGAGTCGCCGTGGCTGTGGCAGGTCGGCCAGCACCCGACGCTCGACAGGGGAGAGTGCCGAGACGGGAATCCGGCGACCACGTAGCGCCACCCGCTCGATGTCCACGCCGCAGACCGTGTCGCGGGCGATCGCCACCAGGATCCGTTCTGCCGAGTGCGACACCGACACGTGCAGCACACCCGCGTCGGTCCGCACCTCCAGCCGGCCGTGCGGGCCGGCGCAGTGTCGGCACGTCGAGGAGAAGACGACCTCGCGCGGCGTGGTGTTGGCGTACCGGGCGACCAGTAGCCGCGCCGCGACACGGCCCGTCACGAAGCGGGTGTGGGCGGCGTCGTGGCGCAACCGCCGCGCCCGCGCCTGCTCGGCGTCGTCGAGCAGGGCGTGCAGCCGCTCGGGGACCGGCCCGGCGCGGCACCGCCAGACCAGGCACTCGCCGCTGCCGAGCCCCTCGCCCACGCCGTTCCCCCGTCCGCCGGCGTCTTTACCCTCGCCTTCGTGGCGAGCCTTTACGAGCGTTACCGACTATCTCTAGACCCGAGTCACGATCCGCTGATAGCTTAGCGCCAGCCGAGCGGAGACGTGGTAGAGGCTTACTGAGGAGACGCGACATTGGACGTTGCCGTCGACACCGATCCGACCCTGACCCTCGACCGGATTCGGGAGGACGTCGCGGAGGCCCTCGGCTGCCCGCCGTCACTGGTGGGGGACGACGACGATCTGCTGATGCTCGGCCTCGACTCGATCGCGCTCATGCGGCTGGCCAGCCGCTGGCACAGTCAGGGCGTCCCGGTCACCTTCAGTGAGCTCATCGAGTGGCGCACCCTCGCACAGTGGTGGCGCCTGGTCGAGGAGCGCGACGCCGAGGCCCGCCCGGCCCAGCTGCCGCCGGTGGTCGTAGATGAGTCCGCGCCGTTCGGCCTGGCCACGATGCAGCACGCGTACTGGGTCGGCCGGGCGGACGGGCAGCCCCTCGGTGGCGTGGGCGCCCACTTCTACAACGAGTTCGACGGTGCCGGTGTCGACCCGGACCGGCTCGACGCCGCCGTCCGCACGGTGCTGCGTCGGCACGGCATGCTGCGGGCCGAGTTCCACACCGACGGCACCCAGCGGATCCGGCCGGAGAGCCCGTGGCCGGGCCTGACCGTGCACGACCTGCGTGAGCTGCCGCCGCACCGGTGCGAGGAGGAGTTGGCGCGGCTGCGCCACCGGTTGTCCCACCGGCGGCTGCGGGTGGAGGAGTCGGAGACCTTCGACATCCAACTGTCCCTGCTGCCCGGCGGCGCCACGCGGGTGCACGTACACGTCGAGATGCTTGTCGCCGACGCCCACAGCTTCCGGCTCATCCTGTCGGACCTGGCGGCCTTCTACCGGGACCCGGACCGGCAGGTGGCTCCCGTGAGCCTCAGTTATCCCGCCTACCTCGCCACCGTCGCCGCCCGTCCCGACGAGGCCCGGGACAGGGCCCGCGAGTACTGGCGCGAGCGGCTGGACACCCTGCCCGGCCCGCCCCAGCTGCCGACCGCCGTGGACCCGGCCACCGTGGAGGGCCACCGGGTGGTCCGCCGCTACCACTGGCTGACCCCGCAGCAGCAGGCGGAACTGGAACGGCGCGCGGCGGCGGCGGGAGTCACCCTGTCGATGGTGTTCCTCGCGGCCTTCGCCGAGGTGCTGGCCGCGTGGAGCAGCAGCGGCCGATTCGTGCTGAACCTGCCGATGTACGACCGACGCCCCGTCCACCCCGACGTCGGCGCGGTCGTCGGTGACTTCACCAACCTGGTTCTGCTGGAGATCGACACGACCGGACCGGCCGGCTTCGTCGACCTCGTCCGTCGGCATCAGGACCGGCTGCGCAGCGACGCCGCCCACTCGACGTACAGCGGGATCGACGTACTGCGCGACCTGTCCCGCGCCCGGACCGGCCAACCCGTCGGTGCGCCAGTCGTCTTCACCAGCGCGTTGAGCCTCGGCGAGCTGTTCGACGCCGAGGTGCGGGACTGCTTCGGCCTGCCCGGCTGGACCATGTCCCAGACCCCGCAGGTCTGGCTCGACTACCAGATCACCGAGCGCGAGGACGGCCTCTACCTCAACTGGGACGTCGTGGACGAACTGTTCCCCGAGGGGTTCGTCGACGACATGTTCGCCGCTTACCTGGGGATCGTCGACTGGCTGCTCGACCCGGCCACGGACTGGTCCGGGCGCGCCCCGATCGCGCTGCCCGCTCACACGCTCGCCGCTCGGGCGTCGGCCAACGACACCGCCGGCCCTATTGCCGACGGGCCGCTGCACCGCGACGTGTTCGCCTGGGCGGCCCGTGAGCCCGACCGGCCGGCGGTGCTGGCCGGGCCGGGCCGGGCGGGCGTGCTCACGTACGGCGAGCTGGCGGGCCGGGCGCAGGCGCTGGCCGACGAGCTGACCGCCCGTGGCCTGGCCCCCGGTGACGCCGTCGCCGTCACACTGCCGAAGGGCCCCGACCAGATCGTGGCGGTGCTCGGCGTGCTGCGGGCCGGCGGCGTGTACGTGCCGATCGGCGTCGACCAGCCCAATGCCCGGCGCGAGCTGATCCGGGCCACCGCGGCGGCCCGGTTCACCGTCACCACCGCCGGGGCCGCGGACGGGTCGCCCGTCGACTCCTCGACCACACTGACCGTCCCCACCGTCGGCGTGCCGTTGCGCGACGACGCGCCGCCTGTCGACCCCGAGCAGGACGCCTACCTGCTGTTCACCTCCGGCTCCACCGGAGCGCCGAAGGGGGTCCGGGTGCCCCACCGGGCGGCCCGCAACACCCTCGACGACCTTGTCCGGCGGTTCGCGATCGGCCCGGACGACCGCGTCCTCGCGGTCTCGGCCCTCGACTTCGACCTGTCCGTGTTCGACATGTTCGCCCTGCTCGGCGTGGGTGGCGCCGTCGTCACCGTCACCGAGGACACCCGCCGTGACCCGGCGGCTTGGCTGCGCCTGGTCCACGAGCACCGGGTGACGGTCTGGCAGTCCGTCCCGGCCCTGCTCGACCTGCTGCTGACCCAGGCCGAGACCGGGGCGGCGGAAGACGCCGGGCCGTTGCCGCTGCGGCTCGCCGTGCTCGGCGGCGACCGGGTCGGCCTCGACCTGGCCGGTCGGCTGGCCGAGGTGGCCCCGGGCAGCCGGCTGTACGGCCTGGGCGGCACCACCGAGACGGCGATCCACTCCACTGTGCAGTCCGCCCCGGTCGACCCGCCGCCGCACTGGCGGTCGGTGCCCTACGGCGTGCCGTTGCGTAACCAGCTCATGCGGGTCGTCGACGAGCACGGCCGGGACCGGCCGGACTGGGTGCCCGGCGAGCTGTGGATCGGCGGCCGGTCGGTAGCGGCCGGCTACGCGGGCGACCCGCGACGGACCGCCGACCGGTTCGTCGAACATGCCGGGCAGCGCTGGTACCGCACCGGCGACCTGGCCCGGTACTGGCCCGACGGCACGGTGGACTTCCTCGGGCGTACCGACTTCCAGGTCAAGATCCGGGGCCACCGGATCGAGCTGGGCGAGATCGAGGCCGCGCTGGAGCGCGACCCGGACGTCTCCCGCGCATTGGCCCAGGTTGTCGAGGGGGCCACCCTCGCCGTCGCCGTCACCGTCACCCGGGCTGACGCCGACCCCCAGGTGATCCGGCAGCGCGCCGCCGAACAGCTGCCGCCGTACATGGTGCCGGCCGTCGTGGTGGTCCTCGACGCGTTCCCGCTGTCGGCCAACGGCAAGATCGACCGCGCCCGGCTGCCCGAGCTGGTCGCCGCCCGACCGGCGGTCGCGGGCACCGCGCCCCGGGGCGCGGTCGAGACGGCCGTGGCCGCCCTCTGGTCGGAGCTGCTCGACGTGCCCGAGGTGCACCGGGAGGACAACTTCTTCGCCCTCGGCGGCGACAGCCTGGTCGCCACCCGGCTGCTGGCCCGGCTGCGCGAGACCGGCATCGCCGGCGCCGAACTGCACCACCTGTTCCACGCCCGCGATCTGGCCGGCTTCGCGGTGCGGTTGCGCACCACGGGTACGGCTGGCGCACCCGCCGAGCGGCGTGCGCTGACCGCCGACCCGGCGCACCGGCACGACCCGTTCCCGCCCACGGACGTGCAGCGCGCCTACTGGATGGGGCGCACCGCCGACTTCGCGCTCGGCGGGGTCGGCTCCCACTGGTACTGGGAGTTCGACGGCGGGGACGTCGACCTCGACCGGCTGCGCCGGGCGGTCGACACGCTCATCGCCCGGCACGAGATGCTCCGCGCGGTCTTCGACGACAACGGCGACCAGCGGATCCTGCCCGAGGTGCCGCCGTTCACCATTACCGTGCACGAGGGGCAGGAACGCCTGGCGACGCTGCGCGAGCAGCTGTCCCACCGTGTCCCGGACCCGTCCCGGTGGCCGCTGATCGACATCCAGGCCGTGCGTCACCCCGGCGGCACCCGCGTCGCGTTCAGCTTCGACTACATCGTGCTCGACGCGTTGAGCATCGTCGTCTTCTTCTCCGAGTTGTCCACCCTCTACCGCGACCCCGACGCCGAGCTGCGCCCGCTGGGGGTGTCGTTCCGCGACTACGTGCTCGGCGCGGCGGCGCCGCCGGAGGCGGTTGAGCGGGCGGGGGCATACTGGCGCGGGCGTCTGGACGACATCGCCCCGGCCCCCGCGCTGCCGCTGGCCGTCGACCCCGAAACCCTTGTCGCCCCGCGGTTCGTCCGTCGCGAGCGCAGCCTCACCCCGCAGCAGTGGGCGGCGATCAACCGGCGTGCCCGGGACCACCGACTCACCCCGGCCGCGGTCCTCGCCACCGCGTACGCCGAGGTGCTCAGCGCGTACAGCGGGCAGGACGAGCTGACGCTCAACCTGACCATGTTCCAGCGCCACGACGTGCACCCCGACATCGGCGCGATCCTCGGCGACTTCACCTCGCTGATCCTGGTCGGCTACCGAGGGGCAGCGGGGCAGCCGTGGCGGGAGACCACCCACCGGTTCCAGCAGGACCTGTGGGCCGGGCTGGAGCACAACGACGTCTCCGCCCTGTGGGTGCTGCGGGAGCTGGCGCGACGGCGCAACAGCGGCACGGTCAGCATGCCGATCGTGTTCACCAGCGCGCTCGGTGTGGCCGCGGACCTGGTAAACATGCGGTTCCCCTTCGGCGAGCTGACCTGGGGCATCTCGCAGACCCCGCAGGTGTGGCTGGACAACCAGGTCATGGAACGCGACGGCGGGCTGACCTTCAACTGGGACAGCGTCGACGAGCTGTTCCCCGACGGGCTGCTCGACGCCATGTTCGACGCCTACCACCGGCTGCTGTGCTGGCTCGCCGACGGCGACTGGGACCGGCCGCTGCCGGACATGCTGCCGCCGGGGCAGCGCGCGGTCCGGGCCGCCGTCAACGCCACCGACGCCCCGGCGCCCGGGCACACCCTGCACGGGCCGTTCTTCTCCCACGCGGCCCGCGACCCCGACCGGCTCGCGGTCGCGTACGGCGAGACGTCGATCAGCTATGGCGAGCTGGCCACCCGCGCGCTGCGGATCGCCGGGGCGCTGCTGCGCGCCGGGGTGGAACCGGGCGACGCGGTCGCCGTAACCGTGCCTCGCGGGCCGGAGCAGGTCGCCGCCGTTCTCGGCGTGCTGGCCGCCGGCGCGTCGTACGTGCCCGTCAGCGTCGACCAGCCCGCCGCCCGCCGCGATCGGATCCACGCCAAGGCGCAGGTGACCGCCGTGGTGGGCCGTCACGACGGGCATCATCTGCCCACCGTGGCCGCCGACGTGGACGGGCCGCCGCTGCGCGGGCCGGTGACGGTCGACGCGGACGCGTTGGCGTACACGATCTTCACCTCCGGCTCCACCGGGGAGCCCAAGGGGGTGGAGATCACCCACCGGGCCGCCGTCAACACGGTGACCGACATCAACTCCCGGTACGGCGTCGGACCCCAGGACCGGGTGCTGGCGGTCTCCGCGCTGGATTTCGACCTGTCCGTCTACGACGTGTTCGGGCTCTTGGCAGCCGGCGGCGCGCTGGTCGTGCTGGCCGACGAGGACCGCCGGGAGGCGCGCCGCTGGGCCTGGCTGGCCCACCGGTGGGGTGTGACCGTCTGGAACTCGGTGCCCGCGCTGCTGGACATGCTGCTCGTGGCGGCTGGCGACCACCCGCCGTCCGGCCTGCGGCTGGCCCTGGTCTCCGGTGACTGGATCGGCCTGGACCTGCCGGACCGGCTGGCGCGGGTCGCCCCGCACGCCCGGTTCGTTGCCCTCGGCGGTGCCACCGAGGCGGCGATCTGGTCCAACGCCTGCGAGGTCGCGGTGGTGCCGGAGCACTGGCGCTCCATCCCGTACGGCCGCCCGCTGCGCAACCAGCGCTACCGGGTGACCGACTCGCGTGACCGGGACTGCCCGGACTGGGTGCCCGGGGAACTGCGCATCGGCGGCACCGGGGTGGCGCTGGGCTACCGCAACGCCCCCGAGTTGACCGCCCGGCAGTTCGGCGTCGACGACGAGGGCCGCCGCTGGTACCGCACCGGCGACCTCGGCCGGTACTGGCCGGACGGGACGCTGGAGTTCCTCGGCCGGGTCGACTTCCAGGTCAAGGTGCGCGGGCACCGCATCGAGCTGGGCGAGATCGAGGCCGCCGCCGAGGCCCACCCGCTCGTCGGGCGGGCGGTGGCGATGGTCGTCGGCCAGGCGCCGACGCAGCACATCGGCCTCGCGGTCGTACCCGCCACCGGGGGTACGGAGCCGGACCTGGCCGGCTGGCTGGCCGAGCGGCTGCCCGCGTACATGGTGCCCGAGTACGTCGTGACGGTGGAGCAGCTGCCGCTGACCGCCAACGGCAAGGTCGACCGCCAGCGGCTCGGGACGCTACTGCGCGCCGACCCGCTCGACGACACGGCCGAGCCGCCCAAGGGGCCCACCGAGGAACTTCTCGCCGCGCTCTGGTCGCAGCTGCTCGACCAGCCGGTCGTCGACCGCCGGCACAGCTTCTTCGCCCTGGGCGGGGACAGCATGCTTGCCACCCGCCTGCTGGAGGCGCTGCGCCAGCGGCTCGGCGTGGACATGACATTGCGACAACTGTTCGCCGTACCCGTGCTCGCCCAGCTCGCGGCCGCTGTCGACGAGCAGCTCCGTGCGTCGGCTCACGACGACGTCGAGGAAGGTGTCATATGAGCAACGACCCCCGCATCCCCGTCGAGCGGCTGGTCACCGACCTCGAACGGGCCGGACTGCGGCTGTGGGCCGAGGACGGCGCGCTGAAGTTCCGCGCGCCCGCCGGCTTCATGACCGACGAGCGGCGCACGCTGCTGCGGGCCCGCCGCGACGAGATCCTCGCCCACCTGGCCAACGGCCGGATGCCGCGAGTGGTGCCGGACACGGAGCACCGCCACGACCCGTTCCCGGTCACCGAGGTGCAGTCGGCGTACCTGCTGGGCCGCGGCTCGACCTTCGCCTACGGCGGTGTCGCCTGCCACGGCTACGGCGAGCTGCACTACCCGGATCTGGACCCGGAGCGGATGACCCGCGCCTGGCGGACGCTCATCGCCCGGCACGACATGCTCCGAGCGGTGATCGACATCGACGGTTCGCAGCGGGTTCTGCCGCAGGTCGACGACTACCACGTCGCCGTACGCGACCTGCGCGGGCGCGACCGCGACGAGTTCGACGGCGGGGTGGCCGAGGTGCGGTCCGAGATGGACCATCGGGTGTTCCGGCCCGACGTCTGGCCCCTGTTCGAGGCGCGCGTGACCCGTGGTGACGACGAGGCGGTGCTGCACGTCTCGGTGGACTTCCTCATCGCCGACTTCGTCAGCATCCAGATCATCCTCGACGAGCTGCACCGCCTCTACCACGACGCCGGGCCGCTGCCCGAGTTGGAGATCGGCTTCCGGGACTACCTGCTGGCCGAGCGGAACTGGACGGCGAGCCACCGGGAGGCCGACCGCGACTACTGGCTGCGCCGCGTGGACGACCTGCCGCCCGGCCCCGAGCTGCCGCTGACCGGCCGTGCCCGGCAGAGCGACGGCCGGTTCCGCCGGCTGGCCGCCAGCCTGGAACCCGAGCTGTGGGAGGGGCTGCGCAAGCACGCGGGCCAGCACGACGTGAGCCCGTCCTGCGCGGTGCTCGCCGCGTACGCGCACGTCATCGCCGCGTGGAGCCGCCGTCCCACGTTCACCCTGAACGTCACGCTGCTCAACCGCCTGCCGCTGCATCCACAGGTGCCCGCCGTCGTCGGCGACTTCACCGGCGTGGAGTTGCTCGCGGTCGACCAGAACGAGGCGGACACCTTCGACCGCTGGGCTCGGGCCGTGCAGGCCCAGCTCTGGCAGGACATGGACCACCGGGCGTTCTCCGGCATCGAGGTGATGCGGGAGATCACCCGCCGACGCGGCGCCGACGCGGCGTTGTTCCCCGTCGTCTTCACCAGCGCGATCGGCCTGGGCGAGGCCGGGGCCACGGCATCGGTGTCGCACGGACAGATGGGGTACGGGATCAGCCAGACCCCGCAGGTCGTCATCGACTGCCAGAACTCCGAGCGGGATGGCGGGCTGTCGACCAACTGGGACGTACGCGAGGGTGTGTTGCCCGATGGCGTCGTCGACGACATGTTCGCCGCCTTCGAGCAGCTGCTGCGTCAGCTCGCCACCGACGACCAGGCGTGGCAGCGGGTCCCGTCGAGCCTGCTGCCGCAACGGCAGCGACGCCGCCGCGAGGAGATCAACGCCACCGCCGCCCCGCTGACCCGTGCCCGTCTGCACGACGCGGTTCTTGCCCAGGCCCGTCGTACCCCGGACGCCCCGGCGGTCATCCACGGTACGACCACGCTCAGCTACGCCGACCTGGCCGCCCACGCCACCGGCGTCGCCGCCCGGCTCGTCGAGTCGGGCTGCGTACCCGGCGACCTCGTCGGGGTGACCCTGGAACGCGGCCCGGGGCAGGTCGTGGCCGTCCTCGGCGCGCTGCTCGCCGGCGCGGTGTACGTGCCGGTGGACACCGCGCAGCCCGTGGCCCGGCGCGACACGATCCTCACCGGTGCGGGCGTACGGCACGTGCTGACCTCCCGCGACCTGGCCGCCGGCTCCTGGCCGTCCGGGGTCGTCGTCGTGGCGCTGGACGAGGTGCCGCCGGCCGACCCGCCCAGCGAGCCGGGTGGGTCGCGGCCCGACGACCTGGCGTACGTCATCCACACCTCGGGCTCGACCGGGACGCCGAAGGGGGTCATGATCACCCACGAGGCGGCGCTGAACACCGTCCTCGACATCAACGCCCGGTTCGGCGTCGGCGAGCGGGACCGTGTGCTCGCCCTGTCCCAGCTCGGCTTCGATCTGTCGGTCTACGACATCTTCGGCCCGCTCTCCGTCGGCGGGGCGCTGGTCGTCCCCGACGCCGAGCGGCGCGCGGACCCGTCGCACTGGGCCGACCTGGTGGCCGCCCACGGGGTGACGGTGTGGAACTCCGTTCCCGCCCAGCTCCAGATGCTCTCCGGATACCTCGGGGTGGCCGGCACCGCGCTGCCCACCCTGCGGCTGGCGATGCTCTCCGGCGACTGGATCCCGGTGGCCCTGCCCGACCAGATCCGCGCCCAGGTGCCCGGCCTCGACGTGGTGAGCCTCGGTGGGGCGACCGAGGCGTCCATCTGGTCGATCCACTACCCCGTCGGCGTGGTCGGCGAGGACTGGGCCAGCATCCCGTACGGCCGGCCGCTGGCCAACCAGACCTTCCACGTCCTCGACCCGCTGCTGCGGCCCTGCCCCGACTGGGTGACCGGAGAGCTGTTCATCGGCGGCGTCGGCCTCGCGCTCGGCTACCTGCACGACCCCGAGCGCACGGCGGAACGGTTCATCGTGCACCCCGTCACGGGCGAGCGCCTGTACCGAACGGGCGACCTGGGCCGGTACCTACCCGACGGCGACATCGAGTTCCTCGGCCGGGAGGACCACCAGGTCAAGATCCGTGGCCACCGGATCGAGCTGGCCGAGATCGAGACGGCCCTGCAGAGCCACCCCGACGTCGCCGGGGCGGCGGTGCTGGTCACGGGCGACCAGCCGCTGGAGCGTACCCTCGTCGCCTTCGCGCAGCCCGCCGCCGCGACGCCGCCGGCCGAGGACGTGGCCGACCTGGACGCGGTCGCGGCGCGGGCCGGTGACGCCGCGCTCGACGGCGTCGACCCGGACCGCTACCTGGAGTACGCACACCGGCTCGACCAGGTGGCCCTGCCCGCCATGCTGGACACCTTCCGCCGCGCGGGAATGTTCGCCACGCCCGACGACCGCCACACCGCCGCCGAGATCGTGGCCGCCACCGACGCCGCGCCCCGACACCACCGGTTGCTGCGCCGCTGGCTCGCCGCCCTGGTCACCGAGGGCCTGCTGGCCGTCGACGGCGACCACTACCGGCTGGCCGGCGTTGTCGCATCCGACGCGCTCGACGTCGCGTGGGCGGCGGTCGACGCGGCGGCGCTGCCGGGCGAGGAGCGCCTGCTCGACTACTTCCGGGCCAGCATCCGCCACCTGCCAGCCCTGCTCCGTGGCGACGAGGACCCGCTTCGGCTGCTCTTCCCCGAGGGCAAGCTCGACGTCTCCCAGCAGCTCTACGAGGAGGCGGTGTTCAACCGTTGGGCCAACCGGGCCGCCGGTGCCGTCGTGGCGGAGTTGGGCAGTCACCGGCGGCACACCGGGCCGCTGCGCGTGCTGGAGGTCGGCGCGGGTGGCGGCGGCACCACCGCCGCGGTGCTCGACGCGCTCGCCGGGCACGACATCGACTACCTGTGCACCGACCTGTCGCCCTACTTCGCGGGGCAGTCGCAGGCCCGCTTCGGGGAGGTGCCCGGCGTCCGGTTCGGCCTGTACGACCTGGACGCCGACCCCACCGAGCAGGGCCTCGCGCCCAACTCCTTCGACCTCGTCGTCGCCGGCGACGTGCTGCACGCCACCGCCGACGTCGACCGGGTCCTGGACCGGCTGCGCGGGCTGCTCGCCCCCGGCGGATGGCTGGTGGCCCTGGAGATGACCCGGGACCACTACCAGATCATGACGTCGCTGGAGCTGCTGGTCCGGCTCGACGACGCCACCGGCGACTTCACCGACGACCGCGCCGGGACCGGGACGGTCTTCCTCGCCCGCGACCGGTGGCGGGACATCCTCGGCCGGGCGGGCGCCGACACCAGCGTCTGCCTGCCGGCGGAGGACACCTTCGTCGGACGGATGGGCATGTGCGTGCTCGCCGCCCGGTTCAAGGCCGACCGCGCACCCGTGCACCCACGGGCGCTCACCGACCACCTGCGTGCCCGGCTGCCCGAGTACATGGTGCCGGGCACCGTGGAGATCCTCGACGAGCTGCCGGTCACCGACAACGGCAAGATCGACCGCCGGTCCCTCGCGGGGCGGCTGGGTCGCCGGCACGGCGGGGCGCGGGCCGGACTGGCCGGCGCGGCACCCGAGACCGAGCTGGAACGGGACCTGGTCGCGATGTGGAGCGAGGCCCTCGGTACGCCGGTCGGGCGCGACGGCAACCTGTTCGAGCTCGGCGGGGACTCGCTGGTCGCCGCCCAACTGGCCGGGCGCATCATCGAGGAACTGCCGCCGGCCCGCGCGCTGTTCTTCGACGAGGTGCTGCGCAACCTGCTCGAACTGGCCACCGTCGCTCGGCTCGCGCAGTGGCTGACCACCGCCGCCGAGGCCGGGGAGCAGCCGCAGGAGGCCGGCCAGCAACGGTCGACGGAACTGCTCGTCGCCGTGCACGCCGAGGGCACCGGCGTACCCCGGATCTTCCTGCCCGACGAGGCGGGATCGGCCGACGGGGTCGGGCCGCTCGCCGCGGCGCTGCTCCCCGCTGCCCCCGCCTGGGTGTTCACCGGCGCGGGGCTGGAGCTGCTGCCGTCGGTGGACAATGCCGCCGCCGCGTACGCCCAGGCGGTCGTTGACGCCGACCTGCCCCAGGTGGAGTTGCTCGCCCACGGACCGATGGCGGTCCTCGCCGTCGAGGTGGCCCGCAACCTGACCGAACGCGGTGTGCTCGTCGAAGGGCTGCGCCTGTTCGCCGGCCACCGACCCGGCCCGGGCAGCGCGGACGACCCCGCCGCCGGAGTGCGCGACGCCCTCGCGCGCCACGAGCCATCCATCTACGCCGGGGACATCACCCTGGTGCAGCCGGCGCGGGACGCCGAGATCGAGTTCTGGGAGGACCTCTGCCTCGGCAACCTCGACGTGGTCGACACGGCTCTGCCGGCGGAGCAACTGCGCTGGTCCGCGGAGCCCGCCGCGCTGGCCGCCGCGCTCGGACCGGCGTGATGAACCGACCCTCGTCCGACGGCGGGCACGGCCGGGGAGGTCCCCGGTGACCGTGGTGGGTGTTGTCGGCGCGGCCGGTGCCGTAGGTGCCGCCGCCGTGGCGGAGCTGCACCGCCGGGGCCGGCACGTGCTGCGCCTCGCCGGCCGCCGCCGCGCCCCCCTCGACGCGCTGTGCCACGGGCTCGCCGCCACCGGCGGTTCCCCGCCCACCGTCGAGGTCCTCGACATCAGCGACACCGACGCGCTGCGCCGCTACTGCGCCGGCTGCGACGTCGTGCTCAACTGCGCCGGCCCGGCCTACCTCGTCGAGGACCGGGTGGCGCGGGCGGCGCTCGCCAGCGGCGCTGACTACGTCGACGCCGCTGGCGACGACGTCCTGGGGGAGCAGGTGGGAGCCCTTTTGGCGCGGGCGCCGGGGCGGACCGCCGTGATCTCCGCCGGCATGATGCCGGGCCTGAGCGCACTGCTGCCCCGCTATCTCGCCGCCACCCTGCCGGACCGGCCGCGCGGGCTGCTCGGCTACCTCGGCGGTCGTGACCGGTTCACCGCCACCGCCGCAGCCGACTACCTCCGTGTGGGAGAGGGATTCGGTCAGGCCGGGGCGGCGTTGACCGGGGGCGTACGAGCGCGGCAGCCGCTGCCCACCCGCACCGACGCCGAGTTGCCGTTCTTCCCGGAGCCGGCCACGACCGTGCCGTACCTGAGCACCGAACTGGAACGGGTGGCCCGGTCCCTGGGGGTCACCGACGCCACCTGGCACTCCGTCTTCGCCGGCCCGCACGTCGCGCAGGTGCTGCGGCAGCCGCCGGCCGGCGCGGACGCCCCCGAGGCGCTGCGCCGCGCCGCCGAACTGGACGCCTTCGGGCACGCGACCTACCAGCTGATCATCGTCGAGCTGACCACCGTCGCCGGTGACGCCCAGACCCTCGTGCTGCGCGGCGACAACGCCAGCTCGCTCACCGGCGCGTTCGCGGGCGTCGCCGTTGCGGCGCTCACCGAGGGGACCCTGGCCGCCGGTCTGCACCACGCGGGGGAGGCGCTCGACCCGCGGGTCGCGGTGGACCTGCTCGCCGGCTCGGCCGCGGTGAGCGACCTGACGGTGTTCGACGGTGAAGCCGCCCACGTCGGCGGCCACGTGGAGGAGGCACTGTGACGCAACGTCCCCGGGTCGTCGTCTGTGGCGCCCGATTCGGTCAGGTCTACCTGGAGGCGTTCCGCAACCCGGATCTGCCCTTCGAGTTGGCCGGTGTGCTGGCCGCCGGCAGCGAACGCTCCCGCGCCTGCGCCCGCCGCTACGACGCGCCGCTGTACACGGACCCGGAGCAGCTGCCCGACGACATCGACATGGCGTGCGTGGTGATCCGCGGCGGTCTGCTGGGCGGCCGGGGCTCGGAGCTGGCCCGCGCGCTCATGGCCCGTGGCATCCACGTGCTCCAGGAGCATCCCCTGCACCACGACGAGCTGGCGGAGAACCTGCGCGCCGCCCGCCGGCACGGCGTCGTCTACCACCTGAACCCGTTCTACACCCACGTCGCCCCGGTACGCCGGTTCGTCGCGGCGGCGCAGGAGTTGACGCGGCGGCAGCGCCCGCTCTACATCGACGCGGCGGCCGGGTTCCAGCTCGCCTACTCCCTGCTGGACATCCTCGGGCAGGCTCTCGGCGGGGTACGCCCGTTCGCCTTCGGCGACCTGCCCGAGCAGGCCCCACCGGTGCGTGCCGCGACCACCCTGGACATCCCGTTCAGCAGCCTCGACGGGGTGCTGGCCGGGGTGCCCGCCACCCTGCGCGTGCAGAACCAGATGGACCCCGCCGACCCGGACAACTACGCCCACCTGATGCACCGCATCAGCATCGGCACGGAGGCCGGGAACCTCACCCTGGTCAACACCCACGGGCCGGTCGTCTGGTCCGCCCGCCCCGACTTCCCCCGCGAGGTCGCCGACCCGAACGCCGACCCCCACTACGCCACCATGCCGGACGACGCGCAGGCGCCCAGCGCCGTCGTGCTCGGACCGGGCACCGTGCCGTCGTACCGGCACATCTTTCGCAGCCTGTGGCCGGCCGGCATCGCGCACGCCCTCACCGAGCTGCACCAGGCGGCCCAGGAGGGTCAGGATCCGCTGCGTCGCGGCCAGTACCACCTGTCGCTGTGCAAGCTGTGGCAGGACCTGACACTGCGGCTCGGGCCGCCGGAGCTGCTGTCCTCCACCCCGCCCCAGCCACTGACCGACGACGACCTCAAGGCCATCGCCGCCGCCGGTGACGAGGCGGCGCGGCCGTGAGGGCGACCGTGGAGGCCGCGTCCTGGCTGCGCCTCTACCGGCCGCGTCCGGCCGCGACCCTGCGCCTGGTCTGCTTCCCGTACGCCAGCGGCAACGCGACCTTCTACCGACAGTGGGCCGTACGGCTGCCCGCCGAGGTCGAGGTCGTGGCGGTGCAGTATCCCGGCCGGCTGGACCGGATCCACGAGCCGTGCGTACGGGACATGGCCACGATGGTCGACGGGATCGTCGCCGCGCTGCAACCGCTGCTGCACACCGACTTCGCCCTGTTCGGCCACAGCATGGGCGCCTCCGTCGCGTACGAGGTGGCGCATCGGCTCCAGCACGGCCTCGGTGTCACGCCGCGCCGGCTGGTCGTCTCCGGCCGCCCGGCCCCGCAGCACCAGCGGCCGGGTGTCAAGCACCTCGGCAGCGACGACGAGTTGTGGGACGAGGTGCGTCGCCTCGGCGGCACCACCGACGAGGCGCTGGTGCACCCGGAGTTGCGGGCCGCGCTGCTGCCCACGCTGCGGGCCGACTACCGCCTCGTCGAGACGTACCGGCCCACCTTCGGTGCGCCACTGTCGATGCCGGTCACCGCGATCACCGGCGACGACGACCCGGAGGCGCACGTGCCCGAGGTCGCCGACTGGCGGCGTTGCACCACCGGGGACTTCCAGCTCCGGGTGCTCCCCGGGCACCACTTCTACCTGATCGACAAGCAGGCGGAGGTGCTCGATCACCTCCGCGAGGCGCTCGGGCTGCCCGCCGACCAGCCCCGCTGACCGGTCAACTCGCCGCGAGCACCCCCGCCGGTCCGTCCGGTGCCGGCTCGGTGAGGCCGAGCCGGCCGGCGAGGTAGTCCTGCCACATGAGCCGGCGGCGGGGCTTGCCGCTGCTGGTACGCGCCACCGCGCCCACCGGCACGACCACCGCCTCCACCGGCACCCCCTCCGCCGCGACCTCGGCCGCGGCGCACGCCGCCGGCAGCCAGCCCGACTCGGGCCGGGCCAGCAGCAGCACCACCCGGGGTTCGTCGCCGACCTGCCCGAGCAGGGCGGTGATCCGTCCGACCGGTGCACCGCAGGCCGACACGGCCGCCGCCTCGACGTCCTCGGCGAGCAGCATTCGGCCGCGTACCTTGACCCCGTCGCCGAGGCGGCCCAGCACGAACAGTTCCCCGTCGGCGACGAAGCCCGCGTCGCCGGTGTGCACCTCACCGTCGACCAGCCGGGTGCCGCTGGCGGTGTCGTCCCCCGCCGCCGGCAGGTAATCCGCAGCCACGGACGGGCCGCGCACCACGATCTCGCCGACCATCCCGTCGGGAACGGCCCGGCCGTCGTCGTCCACCACCGTCACCCGTGCACCGGCGAGCGGCCGTCCGCAGCCCACCACCTCGCCCTGCTCGACGGTGGCGGTGCGCCAGCCGGTGTCCAGCGGCACGCCGGTCACCGACAGGGTCGCCTCGGCCAGCCCGTACGCGGGCAGCAGCGCCTCGCGGCGTAACCCGTGCGGTGCGGCGAAGCGGGCGAACTCCGCCAGCAGCGCCGGTCGGATCCGCTCCGCGCCGACGATCACCGCCCGCCACGCCGAGAAGTCCATCCCGACCAGCGCCTCGGGGGGCACCCGCCGGACGATGTGGTCCAGCCCGAAGGCCGGCATCGCGGTCAGCCGGGCGCCCCGCCGGCCGAAGCACTCCAGGTAGCGCAGCGGCCGACGGACGAAGTCGCCCGGCGACATCAGCCACAGGTCCGACCCGGTGGCGACCGGTGCCAGCAGGCAGCCCACCAGGCCCATGTCGTGGTGCACGGGCAGCCAGGAGGCGGTCGGGTCGTCGGGCGTCATCCGCAGCCACCGCTGGATGCCGGCGACGGTGGCCGCCAGCGCGGCGTGGGGCACGCGCACCCCGCGCACCCGGCCGCTGCTGCCCGAGGTGAACTGCACAAGCGCCAGTCCGTCCGGCCCGGGCGTCGACGCCCGGCGGCCGTCGGCCGCGTCGGCGAGCAACCTCACACTGTCGTACGCCGGTACGCCCGCCCCGGCGCACACCTCGGCTACCAGGGCCAACGCGGGATCGTGCACGACCAGCCGCGGCGCGCTGGCCCGCAGCACTCCGCGCAGGTGCTCGGCCCAGCGCGCCCGGTCCCCGAAGGGCGGCGGTGGCGCCACCGGCGAGGCGGCGGCGCCGGCCAGCATGGTGCCGAACAGCAGCCCCACGAACCGTGGGCCGGTGGTCTCCACGATCGACACCACATCGCCCGCGCCCACCCCGGCACCGCGCAGTGCCCCCGCGTACCGGCGCACCAGGTCCGCCAACTCGGCGTACGACCACAGCCGCCACGACCCGTCGGGCTCGGCGAACCGGATGCCGCGCCGCTCGTCGGGGCGGTCCAGCCAACCGAGCGGGCCGGTCACGCGGGCGCTGCCTCGATGATCGGGAACATGGGGGTGGAGACGCTGCGGACCAGCCGTAGCCCGGCCCGGTCCAGCAGTTCGCCCTGCTGTTCGAGGGTCCGCGCGCCGCCGGCGGTGAGGGTGTGCATGAGCAGGTCCATGCGCCGCGCCAGGGCCGGCACCTCGGCCTCCTGCCGCCCGGCCTCCATGATGAACAGCCGGCTGTGCGGCTTCATGGCGGCGCGGACGCGGCCGAGAATGCCCACCACCTCGTCGTCGCTCCAGCTGTAGAGGATGCGCTTGAGCACGTACGCGTCGCCGCCGGGCGGGATCGGCCCCTCCAGGAAGCTGCCGGGCACCACCTCCACCCGGTCGGCGACCCCCGCGGCGGCCAGGACCTCGGGGGCGTTGGCCACGACGCCCGGCAGGTCGAACAGCACCCCCTGGACACCCCGGAGCCGGCGCAGCAGGCTGGCCAGGAAGCCGCCGTTGCCGCCGCCGACGTCCACGATGCTGGCGAAGCGCCGCCAGTCGCAGGCCCGAAGCACCGCCAGCAGCTCCATCCCGGTGACCCCGCTCATCACCCTGTCAAACGCCTCCCCGTCCTCGGGCTGGGCGCTCAGGTGCTCCCACATGGACCGGCCGTGCACCACGTCGAACGCAGGTCCGCCGGTACGGATCGATTCGGCGAGCCCCTCCATCGCCCGGGTGCACGCCACCGGGGAGAGGAAGATGTCGCGCGCCGAGTACGGATGCCCCTCGCGAAGCAGGTCCGACAGCGGGGTCAGCGCCACGCTGTCCGGCTCCACCAGCTCGAACACGTCCCGGGTCGCCAGGTACTCCAGCGTCTTGCGGAGCGTGGGCTCGTGGGTCCCGGTCACCCGGGCCAGCCGGGACATCGCCACCGGCCCGTCCACCAGGTGGTCGGCCACGCCGAGCAGACAGGCTGCCCGGATGGTGTACGGCAGGAGGTAGTCGCCGAGTTCAAGGAGCTTGAAGATCGAATCGGCGTCGATGGTGCGCCTGGTGCCCACGGGTGTCTCCGTCCCTTCGCGTGAGGCTCCGGCGGCCCTTGGCCACCGGAGTCGCGTGGCGGGGTGTCAGGAACCGGCCTCGTCCAACTCGGCCTGCAATTTCCTGGACGCGAGCCGGCGCCACGCATCGGTGATCAGCTCTCGCAGCTGCGTCGGGTCGACCGTCGCCAGTTCGACGAACGTCCACCCGCTCTGCCCGTACTTGTTGTTCGGCGCCGAGAAGGTCGCCGGGTCCTCGCTGATGAGCGCCGCCTGCTCGGCGACGTCGATCCGCATCCCCATCACACCGGGCCTGGGAAGGGTGCAGAAGATCTTGTTGCCGACCCGGAAGTCGGTGACGTCGAAGTGCGCCGACTGGCGCGCTCCGGGAAGTGCCAGGGCGATGCTGCTGACGGTTTCGGGGCTGACCACTGCGGCCTCCTCGGTTGTCGACGGATCGCGTCACGCTAACGCCCGTCGGGCGTGCTCGGATTGATCCCGCCCGTGTCACCCGGCCGCAGCAACTGCTCGGCCACCCGACCGTGCGGGTCGTCGCCGAACCCCGGGAAGGCCTCCAGCCAGAGCGCCCGGCGCAGCCACCGGTGCAGCGGGTACTCCCACGTCACAGCCATGCCACCCGTGATCTGGATCGCGGTCTCGCAGGTCCGCACCGCCGCGCCGCGCGCCACCAGCACCGCCTCGTCCACCGCCTGCGCGCACGCCGGTGACCCCTCGGGATCGTTCTGCACCAGCCACGCGGCCCGGTACGCCAGCGACCGGGCCAGCTCGGTGTCGACGTACGCCTCGGTCAGCTGGTGCGCCACGGCCTGGAAGCTGCCGATCGGCCGCCCGAACTGCTCCCGCTGGCGGGCGTAGGCGACGGCCATGTCCAGCGCGCCCGCCGCGGCCCCGACCGCCTCGGCTGCCAACAGCACGCCGCCGCGCAGCTGGGCCCGCCGCACGGCCCCCGGCGTGCGGGCCGGCTCGACGAGCAGCCGCGCCGGCGTGCCGTCCCACCGGACCCGGGCCATCCGGCGCAGCGTGTCCAGTGTCGACAGCTCCTCCACGACCAGCCCGGGGGACCCGGTGTCGCAGGCGAACACGGCCGGGCCCTCCTCGGTGTGGGCGCGTACCACGACGCAGCGCACCGCGCCCGCCTGCGGCACTGCCGGCACCTGCCCGGTGAGGGTCCAGCCCTGCGGCGAGCGGGTGGCCCGCACCGTCCCGGCGCCGGGGGACGCGGCGCCGTCGGCGAGTGTCGCCGGCACGGTCAGGGGCTCGCCGGCGGCCGACGCGTACGGTGCGGCCAGGGCGACAGTCGTCCACCACGGCGTCGGGTGCAGGCACCGCCCGCTCTCCTCGGCCAACAGCGTCAGCTCGACCATGCCGAGGTCATCGTCCAGCCAGCCCTGCCGGATCAGCTCGGGCCAGGCGCCCGCCTCGCTCCCGCCGGGGCCCTCCGCCAGGGCGCACACCCGCGTCGCCGGATAGTGCCGCTCCAGGTGGTCACGGGCAGCCCGGCGGATCTCCCGCTGCTCATCGGTGAGGGCAAAGTCCATGGTCTTCTCCGTGTCGTCGCGGGCCGGTGGTCACTGGCGGGATCTGGGCAGGCCCAGCACGCGCTCGGCGACGATCCCGCGAAGGATCTCGGAGGTGCCGCCCTCGATCGTGTTCGCCCGGCTGCGCAGCAGTTGCCGCTGCCAGTACCCCTGCCAGGTGGCGTCGCCGCCGTCGAGCAGCGCCGTCGGGCCCTGCACGCGCAGCGCGAGCGCGCAGACCCGCTGGTGCAGCAGCGACCATTCGAGCTTGAGGATGGACGCCTCCGCGCCGGGTTCGCCGGAGCGGCGCAGCGCGGCCAGCGACCGGTAGCCCGTGTACCGCAGCCCCTGCAACCGTGCGTGCAACACGGCCAGCTCGCGACGGACGGTCGGGTCGCCCTCGGCGCCGACCTCGCGTACCAGCCGCAGCAGCCGGTCGAACTGGGCGACCAACCGGGCGGTGAGGGTGATCCCGAACGTTCCCCGCTCGTGGGCCAGCGTGGACAGCGCCACCGACCAGCCCTTGCCGACCTCGCCCACGACGTCCGCGTCGCCGACCGGCGCCTCGGTAAGGATGATCTGGTTGAAGTCGGTGTCGCCGTTGAGCTGCCGCAGGGGCGACACCTTCACCCCGGGCGCCCGCATGTCCAGCAGGAAGCAGGTCAGCCCCTGGTGCTTCGGCTCGCTGGGGCCGGTGCGGGCCAGCAGCAGGCAGTGGTCGGCCAGGTGGGCGTAGGAGGACCAGACCTTCTCGCCGTCCAGCAGGTAGCCGTCCGGCTCCGCCCGTCGGGCCGAGGTGCGTACCGCCGCCAGGTCCGAGCCGGCCTCCGGCTCCGAGAACCCCTGGCAGAACAGGGTACGACCGGACAGGATGCCGGGCAGGTAGCGCGCCTTCTGCTCGTCCGTGCCGCGTGCGATGAGCGTCGGGCCCACCATGTTCATTCCGATGATGTTGATGTGGTCCGGTGCCCCGGCGCGGGCGGTCTCCTCGACGAAGATCGCATGGTAGGCGGCGGTCAGCCCGCGACCGCCGTACTCCGTCGGCCAGGTGATGCCGGCGTAGCCGGCCTCGGACAGGTCGCGGCTCCACTCGCGCAACTGCGTGGTGCTCCACGTACGGGACGGGTCGTCGTCCGGCAGGCGGGCCCGGAGCCACTCGCGCAGCCCGGCGCGGAACGCGGCCTCGGCCGGGTCGTCGTGCAGGTTCAACGCCGTCCTCGCTTCCTGGCGGCCGGGTCCGGGCGCCTCGTGCTGGTCACCGTCACGCCGGACGCACCGCGAGCGGCACCTGGTCGTACGTGCGGAAGTTGAAGCGCGGCCGGCGTACCGGCTCGCCGTCGAACTCGATGGCGCTGGTACGCCGCAGCAGCCGGTCGAACACGGCGACCCCTTCGGCGCGGGCCAGGGCGGCGCCCAGGCAGTGGTACACGCCGGCCCCGAAGCTGAGGTGCGGGTTGGGCCGGCGGCCGACGTCGAAGCGGTCCGGCTCGTCGAACTGCTCCGGGTCCCGGTTGGCCGACCCGACCAGCAGGTAGAGGACGCGACCAGGGCGGATGACCCGGCCGGCGACCTCCACCGGCTCCAGCGGGCTGCGCATGGTCACCTGGATCGGCGCCTCGTAGCGCAGCATCTCCTCGACGGCGGTGGCGGTGTCGGCCGTGCCCGCCCGGAGCCGGGCAAGCTGGTCGCGGTGCTTCAGCAGCTCGACCATGCCGTTGGAGATCATGCCCATCGACGTCTCGAAGCCGGCGTAGAAGACCGTGATGGCGTTGTCGACGATCTCTTCGCGGCGAAGCCGCTGCCCGTCCGACTCGGTGGTGGCCATCCGGGTCAGCAGGTTGTCGCCGCCGGGGCCGTCCATGACGAGATCGCCGAGGTACGCGCGCAGCCAGCGCAGCGAGCGGACCGCCTCGCCGATGTCGCGGTCGTCGTGGAAGGCCACGTCGCTGAAGGCCCTGACCAACTGTGCCGCGTGCGGCCACAGCAGGGACCGGTCGGCGGCCGGCACCCCGAGCAGGTCGCAGATGACCATCAGGGGGAAGGGCAGCGCGAGGTCGGCGACCAGGTCCATCCGGCCGGTCGCCAGAACGGGTTCGAGCAGGTCGTCCACGAGGGAGGTCATGCGTTCGTCGAGCCGCCGGACCAGGCCGGGGCTGAACGAGCTGACCAGGACCCGGCTGGCGAGCCGGTTGCGCTGGCCGAGGTTCTGCCCGGACAGGAAGCCGCTCAGCTCCGGGTCCCCGACGGTGAAGCGGTAGTACTGCTCCGGCAGGGTCTTGGTCAGCCGCTGGTCCTTGAGCAGGGCGGCGACCTCGCGGTAGCCGGGGACCACCCACTGCCCCGGCCCGTTGCTCAGCACGGCGCCGGTACGGCGCAGTCGCTCGTACGTGGGAAAGGGGTCGGCCAGCAGTTGCGGGTCCGAGACGTCGAAGGTGACCCGTGGCGCGCGAACGGCTGTCATAGGGGCCTCCCGACGGACCGGTACGGCGTGCACGCCCCGCGTCCGCCGCCGATTATTCGGGCTCTCCGAAACTCGTGTCAAGGAGTGTCTGCGGAGACTGTCGAAGTATCTTCAGGACACTCGTAACCACGCGCTTGCTGCGGTAGCGTCGCCGGCATGCGAGAGGAACCGGCATCGGTGGGTCAACGGCTCCTGTGGCTGATGGACCACTATCGAGGGCAGCAGCACTCACTCAACGAGCAGGTGGTGTGGCACCTGCGCGGGGACTGCGACGTCGCCGCCCTGCGCCGTGCCGTGGACCTGTTGCACGAGCGGCACGAGTCGCTGCGGACGACGTTCGTCACCCGGCGGCGTCAGCTCGTTCAGGTGATCAATCCGCCGCGCCCGGTCGAACTGCTTCGCGTGGACGTGTCCGGGCACGCCGATCCCCGACGGGCCGCCCGTGAACACGTCGCAACCGAGCTGACCACCGCCGTGGACTTCGGCGTGTGCTCCACCCGGCCCACGCTGATCACCGTTGGCCCCGAGCACCACGTCTTCGTGCTGACCATGCACCACTACGTCAGCGACGACTGGTCCAACGCGCTGCTGTCACGAGACATCCGCGCGCTCTACCAGGGTGAGGAACTGCCGGAGATCGGATGGCAGTACGCCACCTGGGCGGCATGGCAGCGGGAGCGGATCTCCGGGCCGGATTCGGGTGTGCTGGCCGACCACTGGCGCCGGCAGCTCGACGGGGCGCGGCTGGTGCGCCTGCCCGAGCGCGCCGAGGTCCCCCGGGGCCCCGACGAGCAGGCCTGGGTGTCGGTGGAGCTGACCATCGACCCGCACGTCGCGCATGGGCTGCACCAGCTCGCCCGCCGGCAACGCACCACCCTCTTCCCGGTGATGCTCTCGCTGTTCTACCTGGTGCTGCACCGGGCCACCGGCCAGTCGGACCTGACGGTGGCGTCGCTGTTCGCCAACCGCAGCCGGCCGGAGGTCCGCGACACGGTGGGCTTCTTCGTGTCCATGGTGTTGCTGCGGGGCCGGGTGGTCGCCGCCGAACCGTTCACCGACCTGCTGCGGCAGGTGCGCAACCAGGTGATGGAGGGCCTGCGCCACCAGGAGCTACCGGCGCAGCTGCTGCCGCCCGGGTCGGTCACGGGGGAGGGCCGCACCGACGACGTGATGTTCCAGCTGCTCGGGTCGTTCGTGCCGAGGGCCGACATGAGCGGCGACGAGCTCGACGACCTTGAGGCGCAGTTGGAGCGCAGTCGGTTCGCGCTGGAGTTCGTCGTCGTACCGCAGGGCGACGCGCTCACCGCCGTCCTCATGTGTGACCGTGACCGGTTCACCCCGGACTGGGCGCGGCAGTTCGTCAAGGACTACGTGGCGTTGGCCGCGGCGGTGGTGACCGACCCGCAGCGGCTGCCGGGCACGCCATCCTGAGACGCGCGTCGGCGGTGCCACGTGTCCGTACGGCCCGCGCCGCGCGCGAAAACGACAGGCGGCCGGCGGGGAGCCGCCGACCGCCACCGTCGTGTCCGGACGGTCGGTCACCCGGCCTTGGGCAGCTCCCGCAGGCCGAAGGCCACACCCTGGCTGTCGCGGCACTCCGCGAACGCGCCGTACTGCGGGCTCGGCGGCCGCAACGGGCCCACCTCGCCGCCGAGCTCCTTCACCCGCTCGACGGCCGCGGCCAGGTCGTCCACCGCGAAGTAGACGATGATGTGCGGAGGGTCGGTGTCCGGGTGGGAGCCGGCCTCCAGGCCCGGGGCCGCGCCCGGCATCTCGATGTACGACCCGTGGGTGAGCATCGTGAACTTCCAGCCGAACAGCGCCTCGTAGAAGTCCCGGGTGCGTTCGGGAACCGGAACTGCAAACTCGATGAACGAAGGTTCTCCTGCCACGGCGCCCTCCGGTGCGTGATCTGTCAGGGGAGATGTCCTAGCATCATAACGGGCATTGTCTCGTCTTCCGCAGACACGCAAGGATGCTAGTAAAGACGAGTTCCGGTGGTTGGCGGGCCAGCCACCGTGGCAGCCGACGCGGCCACCAGGCCATGGCCCGCACCACCGGCCCCCCGGGGCCCCGCGAACGGAGGGCACTGCTGTGACTGTCTCCATCGACGAGTCCACGAGCCTGCGGCAGGCGCGCGAGATCGCCGACGAGGTGTTCTTCCCCGCCGCGCTGGCGGTCGACGGCGCCGACCGCGTCCCCATCTCCCACCTGGACCTGCTCGCCGAGCAGGGCTTCTACGGACTGGCCGCGCCCCCGGAGTTCAACAGCCTCGACCTGCCGAGCTTCCCCGCGGTGTGCCGGGTCATCGAGACCCTCGCCAGCGGCTGCCTGACCACCACGTTCCTCTGGGCCCAGCACCACAACGCGGTGATGGCGGCGGCCAACACCAGTAACACCGAGCTACGGGCGGCCTGGCTGGAGCCGCTGGCCACGGGGCAGCGTCGGGCGGGGCTGGCGATCGGCGCGGCGGTGCGGCCCGGTCCGGCGGCGCTGTCGGCGACGCCGGCCGACGGCGGGTTCCGGTTCTCCGGCGCCGCGCCGTGGGTCAGCGGCTGGGGCCTGGTCGACACGATCTACGTTGCCGCCCGGTTGCCCGACGACACGCTGGTCTTCGCCCTGGTCGACGCCGCGACGAGTGGCACGCTGACCGTCGAGCCCCTGCGGATGTCGGCGGTCAACGCCAGCAGCACGGTGACTGTCACCTTCGACAACCACTTCGTGTCTGCCGACCGGGTCGCCAACCAGATGCCGCTGCAGGCGTGGCGGCAGCGGGACCCGGCGACGCTGCGCTTCAACGGCTCCCTCGCGCTCGGGGTGGCCGACCGGGCGATCGAGCTGGCTGACGAGCCGCGGCTGCGCCCGCAGCTCGACGCCGTCCGTGACCGCCTCGACACCGCCGACCCGGAGGTCATGCCCGCCGCCCGCGCCGCCGCCTCGGAGCTGGCGCTGCGGGCCAGCGCGAACCTCGCCGTGGCCTCCGGCAGCCGCGCGGTCCTGCTCGACCAGCACGCCCAGCGCCTGGTGCGGGAGGCGACGTTCCTGCTGGTCTTCGGCTCCCGCCCGGGCATCCGCGACGCCCTGCACACCGCGTTCACCACCACCACCGACGTCGCCTGACGCCCCGGCGGTGCCACCGGGCACCGCACCGGCAGGGGCCCCGCGACGCGTAGGACCGGCGTCGCGGGGCCCCTGCCGGTCTACCGCATCCCGTCGATCAGCCGAGCCACGGCCTGCGCCTGTGCGTGGTCGACCACGGTGAAGTGGTCGCCCTCCAGCATGTGGAAGCGGGCCTGTAGCACGTCCGCGGCGTGCCGCAGCGGCGACAGGTAGCCCGCCGCCGGGCCGACCAACCCTCGTGACGCCTCCACCACGTCCACCTCCAGGCCCTGTTCGGCGACGAACGAGTACCGCAGCAGCGCCCGGGTGTTGGCCTCGAAGACCCCGTACATTTCCTGCAACTCGGCGTACGTCACCGACTTCAGGTCCTTGAGCTGCGGGGGCGGCGCCGCCCACGTGCGGCGCAGCGTCTCGTGGGCGGCGTTCGGGGTGCACGGGTCGCTCGACACCTCCACCGGAGCGCCCGCGAGGTTGTGCAGGAACGCCTTGACGAGGGAGGCGTCGTCGACCGTCGGGTTGCTGCCGCAGCCGATCCACGGGTCGATGAGCAGCACCGCGCACTCCCGGCCCTGCCGCCGCAGTTGCCGGGCCATCTCGTACGCCACCACGCCGCCCAGCGACCAGCCGGCCAGCCGGACCACCCGGTCCGGCGGCTCATTCGTCAGGATCGGCGCGAGTTCCGCCAGGTAGCGGGCGGCCAGATCCTCGATGGACACGACTGACCGGGCCGGGGACGGCGCAGCGAAGCCGAGCACCCGGTGCCGCTCGCCCAACTCCGCCACCAGCGGGCGGTAACAGAGCAGGTCGCCGCCGACCGGGTGCACCAGGACCAGCGGGCGGTGCCCGTTGTCGGACAGCGCGACCAGGCTGCGCGCCGGTTCGGTGCCGCCGGCGGTGTCGAGCATGGCGGCGATCGCCGCGACGGTGCCCGAGGTGTAGAGCGTGGCCAGCGGCAGCCGCCGTCCGAACTGTTGCTCGATGCGGTTCATCAGGCGCGCCGCCAAGAGCGAACTGCCACCGTAGGCGAAGAAGTCGACGGAGCGGCCGACCTCCGGCACCTCCAACAGTTCCTGCCACAGCGTGGCCAGGTCCCGTTCGGTGCCGGGTCGGGGCGCGTCGTCGCCGACATGCCGGGCGGCCCGCACGCCGGCCGCCCGCTCGGCCAGTTGCCGCCGGTCGACCTTGCCGTTGGCGGTCAGCGGCAGCCGCTGCCGTACGTCGATGCTGCGCGGCACCATGTACTCCGGCAACCGGGCCGCGAGGTGGTCCTTCAACTGCGTGGCCAACTGCTCGGCCGGGGTCTGCGAGGCCACGAAGGCGACAAGCGACACGGCCCTTCCGTCGGTGCGGGTGACGACGGCGGCGTCGGTGACCTCCGGGTGGGCCAGCAGCGCTGCCTCGATCTCGCCGAGTTCCACCCGAAAGCCGTTGACCTTGACCTGTGGGTCCTCCCGGCCGAGGAACTCCAGCGTCCCGTCGGGCCAGTATCGGGCCCAGTCGCCCGTGCGGTAGATCCGTTCCTGCCGCTGCGGATGCACGAGGAACGACGCGGCGGTCAGCTCCCTGTCGCCCAGGTAGCCCAGGGCGAGGCCGCGTCCGCCGATGAACAACTCGCCCGGCACCCAGTCGGGGCGGTCCATCAAACGGGCGTCGAGGACCTGGAAGCGCTGGTTGCGGAGCGGGTGACCGTACGGGATCGAGATCCATTGTGCGGGCACCCGCGCCGGCACCGGGTGGTAGTTGGACCAGATGGACGCCTCCGTCGCGCCCCCGAGGCTCACGCATGCGGCGTGCGGCGCGATCTCCGCCAGCTCCGCGCCGAGGTTGATCGGCACCCAGTCGCCGCTGACCATGGCCAGCCGCAGCTCGGTGAGCGGGTGCCGGCCGCTCGTACGCACGAACTCCACGAACATCGCCAGGTAGGCCGGGACGCTGTTCCACACCGTGACCCCGGTGGCCTGGCACAGCTCGTAGAGGTGGGTGACCTCCCGCTCCTGCCCGGCGGTCGGCACGACCACCGCCCCGCCGGAGGCGAGCATCCCGAACACGTCCCACACCGACAGGTCGAACGTGTAGTCGGAGACGGCGAGGACCCGGTCGCGAGGGCTCAGGCCGAACCGCTCGTTGATGTCGACAAGCGTGTTGACGACGCTGCTGTGCGAGATCATCACCCCCTTCGGCGTGCCGGAGGTGCCGGAGGTGAAGATGACGTACGCCAGCGACTCCGGGCTGACGTCCACCGCCGGCCCCGCCGCGCCGTCCTGCCGGGCGATGGCGGTGGCGATGTCGATGGTCCGCGCATCCGCGTACGGCTCCTCGCCCTGGATGCTGCGGTCGGCCAGCAGCACCCGCAGTCGACAGATCTCGGCCACCTGCTCGCGCCGGCGGCGCGGCCACTGCGGCGAGACCGGCACGTACGCGGCCCCGGCCATCAGCACCCCGAGCAACGCGATGATCTGGTGCGCCCCGCGCAGCGCCTGCACGCCGACCACCTCGCCCGGCCGTACCCCGGCCGCGACGAGATCCGCCGCGAGCGCGTTGGCCTGGTCGCGCAGCTGGGCGTAGGTGAGCTCCCGGCCGTCGGCGATCACCGCGAGCCGGTCCGGCTGCCGCGCGGCCTGCTCCTCGAAGAGGTGGTGCATGGTGGCCACCCGGGCCGGTGCGGCGGTGTCGTTGACCTGCTCGCGGACCTTGAGCTGGGCCGCCGGGGTGAGGTCGAACGATTCCATCCCCCACGCCTCGTCCCCGGTGGCCAGCCGGATCAGCAGCGACCGGTAGGCGGCGAACATGTCGTCGATCATGCCCGCCGGGTAGAGGTCGTCCGCGCTGTCCCAGGTGGTGACCAGGGCGTTGCCGGCCACGAACGCCTGGTGGTCCAACGCGACCTGCGGCGTACGGACCTTGCCCTCCAGCCGCTGCCAGCCGAGGTGCTCCAGGAAGACACCGGAGTCCGGCTCCCCGACGCCGAGCATGCTGGTGAACACCACCGGCATCAGCGCGTTACGGGCGTTGCCCGTCCGTTGGTTGAGCTGCCGGATGACGGAGACTCCGCCGAACGAGCTGTGTTCCATGTCCTGAAGCAGTTGCCGGCGCCAGGCGCGGGCCCGGTCGAGGAAGGTGTCGCCCGGGCCACCCTGGCGGCACTCCATGAGCAGGGTGCTGCTGAAGTTGCCGATGATCTTGTCGGCCTCCGGGTGGAACGGCATCCGGTCGCCGTACATGATGTTGATGGTGAAGTCGGCGTTCTTCGACCAGTGCCGCAACACCTCGCAGAACGCCGCGCCGAGCACCATCGTGCCGGTGAGCCGACTCTTCCTGATGCGCGCCGCCAGGCTGGTCCACTGCTCGGGGGTGAGCTTGAAGACCCGGCGCACGAGGCGGGGGCTGGGATCGCCGCTCATCCGGCGGCGGGGCAGCTCCGGCGCCGCGGGCAGGCTGTCCAGCCGGTTGAGCCAGTAGCGGCGGGCCCGCTCGTGCTCGTCGCTGTCCTTGCGTCGCTCGAACTCGTTGCGGTACTCCCGGAAGGTGTACCGCAGCGGGGGCAGCGACTCACCGTTCAGCAGGGCCCGCAGCTCCTGGGCGAAGATCTCACCCGAGAACCCGTCGATGGCCAGCAGCCGCGCGCACACCTGCACCACGATGTGGGTGTCCAGGGCGAACACGAAGACCTCGAACGGAGCGTGCCCGTCGCGCGATGGCCCCTCGTCGTAACATCGCTCCCGATTGCGGGTGAGAAGCCGCCGGCAGGTATGTTCCGGCTGGCCGCGAAGCGACCGGTAGGTCAACGGCACGGGCAGCTCGTCCTGGACGTGCAGCAGGCCCGTCTCGTCGAACGACGCCCGGAGCATCTCGTGCCGGGACATGAGCTGGTGCAGGGCCGCGCTGAACGCACGGACGTCCAGCTCCTGGCAGGCGTACTCCTCGAAGAAGAGGGCCGGACCGCCCAGCTGGAAGTCGCCCAGCTCGCCGAGCAGGTATGCGTACTGCAGGTCGCTCAACGGCGCCGAGTGGGCACCCGAGGCGTCCGCTCGGCACGGTGCCGGCGGCGGGGCCTGGGGGGCGTTGGCTGACGATGAGTGGTGCTCCGATCTCACTATGTCCATGACGTTCCCTCGGGATGGCGGGTGGTGAACAAAGTGGTACGAATACCCTGCCGGAGGTGCGCTCCGGACGGTCTCTCGAGATGCGATCGACGAGTGCTTTCTGGCGATCGGGCCGAGAGTGCTGGGGCCGTACGGCCTCTACCGTGCGGCGGCCCGCAGTTCGTTCACCGCCCCGGTCAGTTCTGCCGGGGTGGGCCGGTCGAAGACCTCGATCATCGGCAGGTGCACGCCGAAGACGATGTTCACCCAGTGCACGATGGCCGCTGCCGCCATCGAGTCACCCTCGAGGTCGTCGAAGAAGTCGGTGTCCGGCTCCACCTGGCGACCGAATATGTTCTTCCAGATGTCGAGCATCTGCTGTTCGCTTGTCACGATGCCTCCCCACGACGTGCCCGTCGCTGAACGCGGGCCGGTGCTCACCTCGAAGCAGGTACCGACCCCCACGGGCGGATGCCCAGGTCATTGACCAGTGTTTTGGTCTCGAGAAAGGCGTCGACGCCCGCCCTGCCCATCTCCCGTCCCCAACCGGAGCTCCGCATTCCGCCGAAGGGCAGCGCCGGATCGAGCACGTGCCAACTGTTGACCCACACGGTGCCGGCGCGCAGCCGGCGGCCAACCTGCTGCGCCAGGCCCAGGTCACGGGTGAAGACGCCGGCGGCGAGCCCGTACGGGCTGTCGTTGGCCAGTGCCACCGCCTCCTCCGCCGTGTCGAAGGGCTGCGCCACCAGCACCGGGCCGAAGACCTCCTCGCGGACCACCGGAGCCTGCGGGTCGGCCCCGGTCACCACGGCCGGAGTGCAGAAGAAGCCCGGCGAGTCCGATGCGTGACCGCCGGTGACCCGTGCGCCGCCGTCCCGGGCCGAGTGCAGGTAGGACAACACCCGCTCCCGATGCTCCGCGGAGATCAGCGGCCCCATGTCCGTGTCCCGGTCCAGACCGTCGCCGAGCCTGATCGCCGCGGCACGCTCCCGGATCCCCGCGACGACCTCGTCGAAGACCTGTCGCTGCACGTACAGACGGGATCCGGCCACGCAGGTCTCGCCCTGGTTGTAGAAGATCGCGTGGGCCGCGCCGTCCATCGCCTGCGGCAGGTCGGCGTCGCTGAAGACGATGCTCGGTGACTTGCCGCCCAGCTCCAGGGTCACCCGGCGGAAGTCGACGGCCGCGGCCCGGACGATGCTGCGCCCGACCTCCGTCGACCCGGTGAAGGTGACCTTGTCGACGCCCGGTTGCGCGGCGAGCGCCGCACCGGTGGCGGCGTCGCCGGTGACGACGTTCAGCACGCCCGCCGGCAGGCCGGCCTCCTGCACCAGCTGTGCGAGCAGCAGCGCGGACAGCGGTGTCTGCTCGGCGGGCTTCAGCACCACGGTGCAGCCCGCCGCCAGTGCGGGCGCCACCTTCGCCGCGGCCATGTAGAGCGGGAAGTTCCACGGGATGATGGCCGCCACCACGCCCACCGGCTCGGGCACGGTCATGGCGATGTGCCGCTCCGGGTTGCCGGTGAAGATCGAGACGTTCTCGCCGTTCAGCCGGCCAGGCCAACCCGCCATGTAGTGGAAGACCGCCGCGGCGGCCGGAACGTCACCCGCCCGGGCCACCCGCAGCGGCTTGCCGTTGTCGAGGCAGTCGAGCAGAGCCAGCCGGTCGGCATGCGCGAGGATCAGGTCGCCGACCCGGTGCAACAGTCGGGACCGGGTGGCCGGAGACATCCGGTGCCATCGGGATCCGGGTCGGCCGGCGGCGCTCGCCGCGGCGACAGCCCTGGCGACATCGGTGGCGTCGGCGTGGGCCACAGTCGCAAGTGTCTCCCCCGTGGACGGACGCAGAGACGCCAATTCCCGGCGGTCGTTCGCGGGCGACCACTTGCCTCCGATGAACAGCTCTCGAGGCAAATCGTCCAGACAGGACAAACATAGCCTGTCGGTGTGTGTGGTCGCCGACATGCACGAGACGCTAGCGCAAATACCAGGCTCGGCATACCCTCGATCGGGCCTAGCTAGCGGCGCAAAGAGGCAGCCAGAGTCGGGCTTTCCGGCGAGAGTATCGGGGTACGGGATGAGATATCCGCGGAGTGTTTATCGCGTCTTTGACAGGATGCTTTCCAAAAAGCGTGGTGGGCGCAGTTGGCCTACCAGCTTTGCCGACCGGCTGACCCATCCGGTCCCCGGCTCCCGGGCGGTCCGCAAGCTGATCACCGAGGGTGGCATGCGGCCCGACCTCAGCCGGGTCGACCAGATTCCCGTCCACCCTGCCGCCGACCCACTGCCGCCCGCCGGCGTGGGCGAGGTGGTGGCGACCTGGGTCGGTCACGCCTCGTTCGTGCTCCAGATCGGCGGGCTCGTGGTGCTCACCGACCCGGTGTGGTCACGGCGCATCCCCGGGGTGCGACCCCGCTTCACCCCGCCCGGTCTGCGCTGGGAGGCCCTGCCCCCGGTGGACGCCGTGGTCATCAGCCACAACCACTTCGACCACCTCGACGCGCCCACCATCCGCCGGCTGCCGCGGCACGTCCTGATGCTCGTGCCGGGCGGGCTGGGCTGGTGGTTCCGCCGGCTGGGGTTCACGGCCGTCACGGAGTTGGACTGGTGGGAGAGCGCCCGCCTCGGCGCGGTGGAGTTCACGTTCGTGCCGGTGCACCACTGGAGCCGCCGGACCCTCTTCGACGGCTGTCAGAGCCTGTGGGGCGGGTGGATGCTGGAGGCCGACGCCGACCCCGCCGTCGACGCCCCGCCGCAACGGGTCTTCTTCGCCGGCGACTCCGCCTACGGGTCGTACTTCGCCGAGATCGGGAACCGCTGCGGCCCGGTGGACCTCGCCCTGATGCCGGTCGGCGCCTACCTGCCCCGCTGGTTCATGAAGCCGCTGCACATGAACCCGTCCGAGGCCGTACGCGCCTGCGGCGACCTGGGTGCCCAGCGGATGGCCACCATGCACTGGGGTGCCTTCGCGCTCTCCGCCGAGGCGCCGCTGGAGCCGCTGGAGCAGGCCCGCAAGGCGTGGCAGGTAAGCGGGCGAGCCACCGAGGACCTGTGGGACCTGGCGGTGGGGGAGAGCCGTGTGCTGCGTCGGGCGGTGACCGCGCCGGCCGCCGACTGACCGGTGCCGACGGACCAGCCGCGCCCGGCGTTGCCGTCGGGCGCGGCTGGCGGCGTGTTAGCGGATCAGTCGCTGCCGCGGCCCGGGGTGGCCTGGCCGGGAGACGCCGTACGGCGCGCGAAGAACCGCTTCGGTGCCAGCGCCGCCCGGTACGGCAGCAGCAGCGGCAGTTGGTCGCCCACCCGCTGCCGCCAGATGAAGAACTCGCCGCCCTTGTCGCCGAACGGGGCGGGCAGGAACTTGGGCTGGTTGACCGTCACGAACGCCAGCTCGGTGAACTCCGTCTTGCGACGCAGCACGAGGTCGCGCAGGATCTTCCCGCCGGTGTGGCTCGCCGCGATCCCGCTGCCGGTGTACCCGTGGCCGTAGACCATGCCCGAGTCGGTCCGGCCGAACTGCGGGATGAAGCTGTGGCTCCAACTGATGAGCCCGCCGTTGCCGTGGCTGAACCGCACGTCCCGCCACTGCGGGAAGAACTCGCGGAACGACTCGCCCAGCTTGTCGAACGCCTCGTCGTTGCGGCGGTGGCGGGGATCGGTGTCCCGGTTGCCGAACATGTACCACAGGCCGCCCGCCCAGAGCACCCGGTTGTCGGCCGTCAGCCGGGCCGCGGTGGAGAACGACAGCGAGTTCGCCACGCCTTCCCGCCCCGGCCAGGTGACCCGGCCCAACTGCTCATCCGTCAGCGGCTCGGTGACCAGCAGGTAGTTCCACACCGGCATCTGGCGCGGCTGGAGTTCGGGGAACGCGCCCTGCATGGCCTCGGTCGCCACGATCACCTGGTCGGCGGTGATCGTGCCGTGTGGGGTGGTGATCCGCCACTTCCCGTCGACCTTCTCGACCGTCTGCGCTGGGGTCTGCTCGTGCAGCACCACGCCCTGCTCCTGCACCACCCGAGCCAGCCCGCGCACCAGCCGGTACGGGTTGAGCAGCGCGCCACTGACCTTCAGCGCCCCGAGGACGGTCGGCGAACCGATCCGTTCCTGCGCCTGCTCCCGGTCGAGCAGGCGGAACCCCGTCACACCGGCCCGCTGGGCACGCTTGATCTGCAACTCCAGCCGCGCGAGCTGCTTGGTGTCGGTAGCCACCTGGAGGATGCCGGTGTTCTCGTACTGGGCGTCGATGCCGTTCTGCCGGCAGAACCGACCGATCTCCAGGATCGACCGGGCGACCGCGCGGTACACCCCGCCCGCCTTCTCCGCCCCGTAGTACCAGAGCATCCGGCGTAGCACCTTGCCGGCGGTCATCTGCACGAACCCGGCGTTCATTCCGGACGCGCCGTCGCCGGCGAACTTCGCCTCCACCACCCGTACCGACATGCCCGGTTCGGCCTGCTTGAGGAAGTGCGCCGCCCACAGCCCGGTGTAGCCCGCGCCGATGACGCACACGTCGCAGGAGGCGTCGCCGTCCAGCGGCGGGCCGATGTCGGTCGGTTCTGTGGAGTGCCAGTACATCTCTGTGGACAACTGCGCCATGCGGGTCTCTCCTTAACGGGCTGTCGCGGGGGTGGCAGGTGTCGGCATCACGCGGGGCGGACGGCCAGCGGGAGGCGCTCGAAGGAGCGCAGGCTCCCGTGGTGGCGGCGCAGAGCGTCACCGTCGGCCGCGAGGTCACGGAACCCGCTGGCGAGCGCGGTGAACGTCAGTTCGCCCATCAGCCGGGCCAGCGCGGTGCCCAGGCAGTGGTGCAGGCCGCCGCCGAAGCCCAGATGCGGGTTCGGGGTACGGGACAGGTCCAGCTCCGCCGGCCGGTCGAAGACCGACGGGTCGCGGTTGGCCGCGCCGAGCAGCAGCATCACCGACCGGCCTGTCCTGATCTTGTGACCGCCGATCTCGACCGGCTCCCGTGCCACCCGGATCGCGTTCTGGATCGGCGAGTCGAATCGGAGGAACTCGTCGACCGCCGACCGGACCAGGGCCGGGTCCCGACGTAGCCGGTCCAGCTGGTCAGGGTGCTTCAGCAGCGCCATGCAACCGTTGGAGACAAGCCCCATGGTCGTCTCGAACCCGGCGTGGAACAGGAACAGCAGGTTGTCGACGATCGTGGCGATGTCGCCACGGTCCTCGGGCGGGGCCGCCGCGAACATGCCGGCCAGGGTCGAGTCGCCGGCGGGCGCGTCCCGCAGCAGGGCGGTGACGTACTCGCGTAGCCAGGCGACGGCGGCGTCCACGCCGTCCCGCTCGTCGGGCTGGAGGTTCGCCGCGTCGAAGACCTGGGCCAGCTCGATCACCCGGGGCAGCACCGTCTCCCGGTCGGCGTCGGGAATGCCGATCAGCCGGCAGATCACCGTGACCGGCAGCGGCACTGCCAGCTCCGCGACGAGATCGAGGCGGCCGGTGTCGCGGGCCGGGGCGAGTAGTTCCTCGACCAGCGCGGCCACCGCCGGGGTCATCGCCCGGACCCGGGGCGTGCCGAACGCCTGCCCGAGGAACCGGCGGGCGTGGGTGTGCACCGGCGGGTCCTGGGTGAGCACGATGCGGGAGGGGAACTCGGCGGCGGGTCCGTCGCCCAGGGTCAGCCGGATGAACTCCCGGGGGAAGTGGCTGGCCAGCCGGCCGTCGCGGAGCAGAGCGTTGGCCGTGGCGTGGTCGACCACCAGCCACTGCCCGAACTCGCCCCGCACGACCGGGCCCTGCGCGCGCAGCCGCTCGTACTCCGGGTAGGGGTCGTCGGAGCAGGCCAGGTCGACCGCGGCGATCCGAGGCCGCGCGACGGCGTCGGGAAGCGTCACCGCTGCCCGCCGACGCGCTCGGCCCGTCGCGCCCGGTGGTGCTCCCGCATCCGCCGCATGAAGTAGTCGGCGTTGAGCCAGTACAGCTCCAGCCAGATGTTGTCCGGATCGCGCAGCCACACGCCGTGCCCGGCCTCCAGGAACAACTCCTGCACCCCGCCGTGGTCGACGCCCACCGAGTCCAGGTGGGCCACCCAGGTGTGCAGGTCCTCCCGCTCGGGGACGTGGAACGCCAGATGGTGCAGCCCCACCCGGTGCTCGTCGAACGGCTCCTCGACCGGCTGGTCGGCCTGTCCGAGGACGATGGAGGTCAGGGCTCGGGAGTGCAGCAGCGTCCGGAAGGTGAACCCCGACTCGGCCGGCCGGGCGTCGCGGACGACGGTGAAGCCCAGCGCGCGGCAGTACCACTCGGTGCTGCGGTCGAGGTCCCGGACCGTCAGGTTGATGTGGGTGCCGCCGTTGAGCGGGGGTGCGGAGTCGTTGGCCACGGAGTTCCTCTCGCAGAAGACGATCACAGAACGGTGCGCATGACGGCTCCCGCCAGGGGCGCCGTACGCCGGAGCCGGTCCTCGTAGCGGTCCGCGGCGGTGGCCAGCGCGCTGACCGTGCGGACACCGATGGTCCGCAACGGCTCCGGCTCCCAGCGGCGAGACCGGTGCCCGGTCCAGAACAGCCGGGTCTCGGGCCTCTTCACCCCGGCCACCAGCGCGGCCAGCGTGCGGCCGGCGAGGTTGCTCAACGCGATGCCCTCGCCGCCGTAGCCGCCGGCGTGACCGAGACCGCTGTCGCGGTCGTACACCACGGCCGGCTCGCCGTCACGGTGCATCCCGTACGCCCCGCTCCAGCGGTGGCTCACGGGCGTGTCGGCCAGGGCGGGGAAGCTCTCGGCCAGGGACGCCCGCAGCCGGGCGAAGACCCGGTCGCCGGAGCGAGCGGCCGGGTCCGGCCGGGAACCGGCGTGGTAGCCGGCCCCCCGACCGCCCACCAGCAGTCGGTCGTCGGCGGTGCGCTGGAAGTAGGCGAACTGGTAGCGGGAGTCGGCGACGGTGATCCGGTCCCGCCAGCCGGCCTCGCGCCAGCGCCGCTCCGACAGCGGCTCGGTGGCCAGCACCCGGGAGATCACCGGCAGCACCCGGCGGGCGTGCCCGGAAAGACCCGCCGTGTACGCCTCCGTGGTGCACAGCACGCTGCGGGCACGGATCGTGCCCCGGTCGGTGACGACGACGCCGGGCCGCAGCCCGACCACGCGGG
The DNA here is from genome assembly GCF_040643015.1 of Micromonospora sp. NPDC047527. NCBI lineage: Bacteria > Bacillati > Actinomycetota > Actinomycetes > Micromonosporales > Micromonosporaceae > Micromonospora > Micromonospora sp. NPDC047527. Next base: position 879,001 of record NZ_JBEYTK010000002.1, read on the forward strand.
TGCCCTCGACGACTGTCACTCCGCGCCGCTCCACGGCCTGCGCCAGCCCGGCGGCGATGACCGCGGGCTGCACCGCCGCGCACTGTGGCGTGAAGCCGCTCAGCAGCGCCCCTTCGATGCCGACCCGCTCGGTGGTTTCGGTGGCCGACAGCAGCGTCATGTCGGTGATGCCGAGCTTGAGGCGCATGTCCTGCCAGGCGTGCAGCCGCGCGACCTGCGGCGGGGTACGGGCGACATAGAGCGAGCCGTCGCGCCGCCACCCGCAGTCGATGTCCTCGGCGGCGAGGACCCGCTCGATCTCGTCGAGAGTGCGTTGGCCCGCCCGGTAGAAGCGCATGGCGTCCATCGGGCCGTAGCGCTGCACGAGGTTGGCCAGCAGAGCGGGCATCTCGGTGGTGCACCAGCCGCCGTTGCGTCCGCTGGCCCCGTACGCCACGTGCTCCGCCTCGACCACCAGCACGGAGGTCTGCGGTGCCAACTCCGTCAGGTAGTAGGCGGTCCACAGGCCGCTGAATCCGGCGCCGATCACCACCACGTCGGTCTGCACGTCGCCGGACAGGGCCGGGCGCCGAGCCCGCAGGGACGCGGGCAGCGTGTCCAGCCACAGGCTCGCCGGTCGCCGGGGCCGGTCGGGGGAGGCCGTCATGCCGCGCTGCCGCTACCGGCTGACGGTGGCGGTCAGGTCGCCGAGGACCGCCGCGGCCAGGGTCCGCTTGTCGACCTTGCCGACGTTGGTCAACGGCAGCGCCTCGACGACCTCGAGCCGGTCCGGCAGCTTGTAGTCGGCCAGGCCCCGGTCCCGCAGCAGCTTGCGCAGCTCCACCAGGCTGGGCGCCGGGCCGTCGGCGACGACGACCGCGCACGTCTTCTCGCCGAGCCGCCGATCGGGGAACGGGACCACCGCCGCCGCCCGGACCCGCTCGTGGGTCAGCAGGTGCCCCTCGACCTCGTCGGCCATCACCTTCTCCCCACCCCGGTTGATCACGTCCTTGATCCGCCCGGAGATGACCAGGCGGCCCTCGGGGTCGAACCGGGCCAGGTCGCCGGTACGCAGGAAGCCGTCGGGGGTGAAGACGGTCCGGTTGTGCTCGGGTACGGCGTAGTAGCCGCGCAGCACGCACGGCCCGCGCGCCAGCAGCTCACCGACCTCGCCGGGCGCGACGGGCTCGCCCGCCTCGTCGACGATGAGCAGCTCGTCGTCGGCGCACATCGGGGTGCCCTGGGTGGTCGCCGCGGCCTCGTCCCCGTCACCGGGGCGGGTGAAGCAGAGCACGCCCTCGGCCATGCCGAACCAGTGGGTGAGCGTGGCGCCCAGGGCCGGGCGGACCGCGCGGGCGAGGTCGGGATGCAGCACGGCCCCGCCGACCTCGATGACCAGCTCGGACAGGTCCACGTCGAACATGGCGGAGGTCTCCGCCCACAGCGACAGCACCGCCGGCATGACGGTGGTGAGGGTGACCCGCTCCTGGACCATCAGCGGGAACACCTCGTCCGGGCTGGGGCTGGACGACAGCACCGCCCGGCCGCCGACCCGCAGCGCCCCGAGCACACCGGGGCAACCGAGGGCGGCGTTGTGCGCGACCGGCACCGCGGCGAGGTAGGCGTGCCGGTGGTCGAACGACATCGCCTCGGCGGTGGCGCGCAGTTGGAAGGCGTAGTCGTCGTGGGTGCGGGGGATCAGCTTCGGCAGCCCGGTCGTTCCGCCGGAGAGCAGGAAGAACGCCACGTCCTGCGGGTCGGGTCGGGCCAACTCCCGGGCCGGGGCGCGCACGTCCGACCAGGCCAGGAACGGCCCAGGGTCACCGACCACCAGGACGTGCCGCAGCGTGGGGCAGGCGTCGCGTACCTCCTGCGCCACCGCGCGGTTGTCCACTCCGGGCGCCCGGTCGCTGGTCACCAGGGCGACGGCCCTGACGTACTGGGTCAGGTAGGTCAGCTCGGCCCGCCGGTGGGCCGGCAGGGCCAGCACCGGCAACGCGCCCACGCGGAACAGCGCCACGCAGGTGACCAGGAACTCGACGGTGTTGGGCAGTTGGACGACCACGCCGTCGCCGGGGCGTACGCCCAGCTCGACCAGGCCCGCGGCCAGCTCGTCGGCGCGTGCGTCGAGCTCGCCGTACGTGTGCCGGCCGTGCCGGGTGACGACGGCGGTGCGCCCGGGGTCGCGGGCCTCGGCGTCCCAGTCGGCCCAGGGGCGGAGCAGGTCGCCGAGCACCTCGCCGCGCCAGTAACCGGACTCGCGGTATCGGGCGGCGAGCTCCGCCGGCCAGGGGGTGAAGCCTTCACGAACAGCCACGGGGCCTCCCGTACGCCGATCACCGGCTGGAGCCGGCCATGGGATATCCGTACGCACGGTATCGACGGCTCAGAAGACACACAAGGGTCTGTGCAAAGACGATGCTTGTATTTCCCAGATACGAGTACTCCACTACCGTGGAACACGAGTGCCGGGACCGAGAGAGGACGGCCGCGATGCGGGTACGCGTGGACTTTGACAGGTGCGACAGCAACGGCCTCTGTGCGCTCGCCGCGCCGGCGGTCTTCGAGGTGCGGGACGACGACTACCTCTACGTGCTTCAGGAGAACCCACCGCAGGAGTTGTGGCCCGAGACGACACAGGCCGCCAACGCCTGTCCGAAGCTCGCCATCACGCTGGAGGACCAGTGACGGCGGACGACCGCGAGCCGGTCGTCGTCGCGGCGGTCCGCACCCCCATCGGCAAGCGGGGCGGTGCGCTGGCCGGCCTGAAGGGTGTCGAGTTGCTTCGGCACGTGCTGGGTGCGGTCGTCGACGCCGCGGGCGTCCGGCCCGATGCCGTGGAGCAGGTGGTGGGCGGGTGCGTCACCCAGGCGGGCGAGCAGAGTCTGAATGTCACCCGCAACGCGTGGCTCAGCACCGGATGGGACCCCGCGGTCGGCTGCACGACGGTGGACGCCTCGTGCGGCTCCGCCCAGCAGGCCAACCACCTCGTCGCCGCGCTGATCGGCAGCGGCGCGATCAGCGTGGGCATCGCCTGCGGGGTGGAGTCCATGAGCCGGGTCCCGATCGGTGTCAATCTCTACAACGGGCCGGGTCACTACAAGACCGCGGACTACCCGTGGGACGACCCGCCGCGGGCGCAGTTCGGCGGGGCCGAGCGGGTCGCCGCCAGACAGGGCCACACTCGCGCCGACGTCGACGCGTACGGGGTGCTGTCCCAGGAGCGCGCTGCGGCGGCCTGGGCGGCCGGGCACTTCGACCGTGAGGTGGTCGGCCTCGACGTGCCGGGCGACGACGACCACGCCGGGCGTCGCCGGATCGACCGGGACGAGGGGCTGCGCGAGACCACACTGGAGGGTCTGGCCAAGCTCACGCCGAACGTGCCCGACGGGGTGCACACCGCCGGCACCACCTCGCAGGTCTCCGACGGCGCGTCGGCGATTCTGTGGATGTCCCGCGGCCGGGCCCGGGCGCTGGGGCTGCGGCCCCGGGCGAGGATGGTCGCCCAGGTGGTCACCGGAGCGGATCCGTACTACCTGCTGGACGGGCCGGTGGCGGCGACCGGCCGGGCGCTGGAGCGCGCCGGTATGACGCTTGCCGACCTCGACCTGGTCGAGGTCAACGAGGCGTTCGCGGGCGTGGTGCTCAACTGGGCGCAGCAGCACGACACCGACCTGGAGCGGGTCAACGTCAACGGCGGGGCGATCGCGTTGGGTCACCCCCTCGGCTCCAGCGGCACCCGGCTGCTCGTCACCGCGCTGCACGAGTTGGAGCGCCGGGACGCGCAGACGGCGCTTGTCACGATGTGCTGCGGGGGATCACTGGGCACCGCGACGATCCTGGCGCGGGTGTGACGTGCGGCGCGAGGAGTTCTATCGGGAGGCCCGCGACGACCGGGACGGCCCCCTGCACGGCCTGTCCGTCCTGGACGTGACCAAGGTGTGGTCCGGCCCGCTGACCACGAGCCTGCTCGGCGACATGGGCGCGGACGTGGTCCGGGTCGAGCTGCCGTACGGCCGCGACGGCGAGGTGCCGCCGGAGATCCCCGGCACGGGCCTGTCGTGGTTCCGCGAGACGGTGAACCGGAACAAGCGCAGCGTGGGGCTGGACCTGCGGCAGCCCGCCGGTCGGGAGGCGTTCCTGGGGCTGGTGCGCGAGGCGGATCTCGTGGTGGAGAACTACAAGCCCGGCACGCTGGACGGCTGGGGTGTCGGTTACGCCGACTGCCGCCGTGTCCGGCCGGACATCGTGTTCGTGTCCATCACCGGCTGGGGGCAGTACGGCCCGGACATCGACCGGCCGGCGTACGACCCGGTGGTGCAGGCCGCGAGCGGTTGGATGTCGCTCAACGGAGACCCGGCGGGCCGCCCGGTGCGGGCGCCGACGTTCCTCGCCGACGAACTGGCCGGCCTGCACGCGGCCGTCGGCGCGCTGGCCGCCCTGGCGCACCGCGACCGCACCGGCGAGGGTCAGCACGTCGACGTGGCGATGCTCGACAGCCTGCTCGCCAGCAGTTGTGGCCTGTTGACGCTTGCCGCGACCGGCGCGCCGCCGGAGCGGTGGGGCAACCAGACCGACTTCGCGGTCCCGTCGAACGTCTACCCCTGCCTGGACGGCGAGGTCTACCTGTCCGTCGCCCTGGACAAGCACTGGCGGGCGCTGGCTGAGACGATCGGCCGCCCGGATCTGGCCCGCGCGCCAGGCTACGGGCGGGGCGCGCAGCGCCGGCAGAACCGTGTCGCGGTCGACGGCCTGGTGACCGACTGGTGCCGGACCCGCACGGTCGGCGAGGTCATGGCGGCGTTCCGCGCCGCGCGCCTGGTGGCCGAGCGGGTACGCACGCTGACCGAGGTCGCGGCCGACCCACAGGTGTCGGAGCGGGACATGCTTCAGCCGACGGTGCTGCACAACGGTTCCACCGCGCCACTCACCGGTCCGGCGGTGAAGTTCTCCCGCACACCGACGCGGATCCGCCGGGGCGCGTCGGCCGCCGGCGCGGACAACTCTGACGTGCTGGGGGACGCCGCCCCGCGCCCCGACGAGCCGTAGGGTCCGGCCAGCGTCTGCATAGTATCTGCGTGCGCTTTACGTGTGTCCTGCTGCTTCTATTGATGTCAGGCCGAAGATGCTTCAACATAGGAGTGCAAGATACGAGTTCCGGTCGCCGATCGGGGGCACCCGGTGTGGGTGCGACGGGCTAAGGAGGCGTCTGTGACCGAGCGACCGCTGGCACTGGTGACCGGCGCCTCACGGGGCATCGGCCGTGCGGTGGCCGTCCGGCTCGCCGAGGAGGGGTACGGGCTCGCCTGCTGCTACAGCAAGCCGAGTGAGGCCGCCGAGAAGACCGAGGCGCAGGTCGCCGCGGCCGGGGTGCCGAGCTACTTCGCCCCCTGCGACGTCGCCGACGACGCGGCGGTGGACGCGTTCATCGCCGAAGCCGAGCGTCGGCTGGGTCCGATCGGCCAGCTGGTCAACAACGCCGGCATCACCCGGGACAGCCCGCTGGTGCTGGCCCGCCGCCCCGACTGGGAGGCGGTCCTCGACGTCAACCTCGGCGGCACCTGGAACTTCTGCCGAGCCATGGCCTTCCGATTCATGAAGCGCCGCGCCGGGGCCATCGTCAACCTCTCCTCGATCGCCGGCATCCACGGCAACGTGGGCCAGACCGCGTACGCGGCAAGTAAGGCGGGCATCATCGGGCTGAGCCGTTCGCTGGCCAAGGAACTCGCCCCCTACGGCGTACGGGTCAACGTGGTCGCGCCCGGGTTCATCGAGACCGACATGACCGACGCGCTGGACGCGAAGGCCCGGGACCGGGCACTGGGCATGATCGGCCTACGCCGGTTCGGCCGCCCCGAGGACGTCGCGGCGATGGTGGACTTCCTCCTCTCCGACCAGGCCGCCTACGTCACCGGCCAGGTGTTCCAGGTGGACGGAGGGATGACCCTGTGACCGCGGCGACGGTCGCGCCCGACTGGCGACCCGCGGTCCCCGTCTCCTACGCCGCCCCGCTGCCGGCGGTCGACCGACTCCGGGTGGCCCCCCGCGACGGCGGCTGGACGATCACCGCCCGGGTCGCGGTCGATCCCGGATCCCCGAACCTCGCCGGCCATTTCCCCGGCCAGCCGATCTACCCGGGTGTGTTCGTGGTCGAGACCCTGTGCCAGGCGATGGCCCAGGCCGTGCCCGGTGCCCCCCGGCTGCGCGCCGTCACCTCGATCCGGTTCCTCGCGGCGCTGCTCGGCGGCGACGAGATGGAACTCACCCTCGATGTGGATCCGGCGGACCCCGGTGCCCCGGCACCGTCCGGTTGGGCGGTCCGCGGCACCGGCCGGCGCAATGACGGCACGGTCACCGCGCGACTGCGCGCCGTCTTCGACACTGGGGCCGGCGCGTGAACGCCGCCGAGATTCGCGCCGTTCTGCCGCAGCGCTACCCGCTGCTGCTGGTCGACCGCGTGACAAGCCTGGAACCCGGTGCGGTCATCGAGACGGTCAAGGCGATCACCGCCACCGAGCCGTGCTACGCCCACCTCGGCGACGACGCCACCGCCGAGGACTACGCCTACCCGGCATCGCTGCTCATCGAGTCGTTCGGCCAGAGCGCCGCGCTGCTGTGGCTGGCCGGCTCCGCACCGTCGCACCGGCTCACCGACGACGCCCTGCTGCTCTTCGTGGGCGCACGGGAGTACACCGTCGAGGGCCGGGCCTACCCGGGCGACGTCGTCCGGCACGTCGTACGCCTGGAACGCGTCGTCGCCGACACCGCGTTCGCCACCGGCGAGAGCTGGGTCGGTGAGCGGTGCATCGCCACCGTCGGCTCGCTCATGGCCGCCCGCCGCCCCCGCGCCGCAGTCGCCGAACCCGCGGCCGGCCCGACCGGCGTCGACCGCACCATCCCCGCTAACACCAGTGCCCAAGGAGGCCAACATGTCCGGTGAAAACGAGCGGTACGAGCAGCTCCGGGAGATCATCGCCGAGGTGTTGGAGATCGAGACCGACGAGCTGACCGACACCGGGGACTTCGCCGAGGAATACCAGGCGGATTCACTGCGCGCCATCGAGATCCTGGCCCGCATCGACAAGGCGTTCAAGGTGGAGATCCCGCAGTCGGAGCTGCCCGAGCTGCGCAACCTCAAGGCCACCTACGAGGCCGTCACCCGGCACGCCGGCTGGCAGGACTGACACCGTGCGGCGTGTGGTCGTGACCGGCCTCGGCCCGGTGTCGAGCATCGGAACGGGGGTGACGGCGTTCGGTGCGGCCCTGCGGGCGGGCCGCTCCGGCATCTCCCAGATCACCAGCTTCGACCCGTCCGGGTTCCCGTACCGCAACGGCGGTGAGGTCCGCGACTTCGACCCCGCCGCCTGGCTGCGCCGGCTACCGCCGGAACGGTGGGGCCGGTCCAGCCAGTTCGCGGCCGCCGCCGCACGGCTCGCGGCGGACGACGCCAAACTGGACCTCGACACGGTGGACCGTTCGCGGGCGCATGCCGTGATCGGCACGACCAGCGGCGAGTCCGTCGTCCTGGAGGCGCTCACGGCGCATCTGGTCGAAGCGGGCTTCGACGCGGTGCCGCCGCGCCTGATCGAGCAACTGCCCGCGGGGCGGCTGGCGCACGCGGTAAGCGAGGAGCTGGGCCTGCGCGGCGAATCGCTGACCCTCGCCACCGCGTGCTCGGCCAGCAACTACGCCATCGGGTACGCCTACGACCTGCTCGTCACCGGCGAATCAGACGTGGTGTTCGCCGGCGGCGCCGACTCGGTCTGCCGCTGGGCGCACGCGGGGTTCTACCGGCTGGGCGCCCTCACCGAGACCGCCTGCACGCCGTTCGACCGGGACCGCTCCGGCATCCTCACCGGGGAGGGCGGCGCGGTGCTGGCGTTGGAGACCCGGGAGCACGCCGAGGCGCGCGGCGCGTACATCTACGCGGAGGTGCTCGGCTACGGCCTCAACTGCGACGCCAACCATCCGGTGGCCCCGGACCGGGACAGCATCGCCGAGTGCATCCGCATCGCCCACCGCAACGCTGGCGTCACACCGGACCAGGTCGACTACATCTGCGCCCACGGCACCGGCACCCCGGCCAACGACCTGGTCGAGGCGCAGGCCGTGCTGGAGGTGTTCGGGCCGGAACCGCCGCCCATCAGCTCGATCAAGTCGATGATCGGGCACACCATGGGCGCCGCCAGCGGGTTCGGCGCGATCGCCTCCACCCTGGCGATCGAACAGGGCTTCCTGCCACCCACCGTCAACTGGTCGCACCCGGACCCGCAGCTGGCCGCCATCGATCCCGTGCCGAACGAGGCCAGGTCGGCAACCGTCCGGCTCGTGCAGAACAACGGGTTCGCCTTCGGCGGAAACAACGCGATCGTCCTGCTCGGAGCCGCCCAATGACGCCACTGACCATCAACGGCTTCGCGGCGCTGAGCGCCGCCGGTGACCGGCCGGAGGCGCTCGCCCGACGGGTCGCCGCCCTCGCCGGGGAGTGTCATCCAGGCGCACCCGTCGGTGGCCTCGTCACCGAGCCGCTGCCGCGCGCCGAGGGTCACACCGTCAGAGACTTCGACGTGCGCGCCCGGCTCGGGCGGCGCGGCACGAGCTTCTACGACCGGGCCACCGCCCTGGCCGTGGTGGCCTGCGGCGAGGCCCTCAGCGACAGCGGACTGACAGTGGACGACACCAACCGGGCCCGGATCGGCATGGTGTTGGGCACCACCGTCGGCAGCCTGAAGTCCACAAGCGACTACAGCCGCGAGACGCTCGTCCAGGAGAAGCCGTACCTGGTCAACCCGATGCTGTTTCCCAACACCGTGATGAACTGCGCCGCCGGCCAGGCGGCCATCCGGCACGGGCTCAAGGGAATCAACGCCACGGTCACCGGTGGACCCCTGGCCTTCTTCCACGCGCTGCGGTACGCCAGCAACGCCATCCGCCGCGGCTACGTCGACACCATGCTCGTCGGCGCGGTCGAGGAGTTCTCGGCGCACCGGGCCTGGGCATCCGCGCTGGGTCCGGCAGGCGGCGAGGTTCTCCCGGGCGAGGGTGCCGCGGTGTTCGTGATCGGTGGCCACACCGACCCCGCCGGGCGCGCCGCGGTCTGTGCCGTGACCACCGGGTACGGCCCCGACGGCACGGCGGAGCAGGCTCTCACCGACTGCGTCGCCCGGGCCCTGCACGTCGCCGGAGTCGCCCCGACCGACGTCACGCTCCTGGCCACCAGCGAAACCATCACCTCCGGCCGCCGCCCGCAGCGCGCCGCCGCCCTGCGGGCGCTTCGCGGACACCGACCGGCCGAACTCGTCGTCAGCCGGGCGGCCGGGGACTGTGGGGCTGCCACCCCCGCCCTCGCCCTGGTAGCCGCGCTGGGCCTGCCCGATGACGGCGACCGGCCTCCGTCCGGCCTGACCCTGCTCACGGCCCACGGCACCGACGGCGGCGTCGGCGCCGCCCTGGTCCGGCGGTAGCCCATGGCGACGCTGATCGCGGCGAGCAGCCTGCGCACGTGTTTCGGCGACGGCGCGGACACCTTCGCCGCGCTGCTGGAGGGACGTACCGGGGTGCGCGAGCTGCGACACCCGCTGACCGGCCGGCTCAACGTGACGGCCGGCTACCAGATCGACGAGCCGGCCCCGGGGGTCGCCCTGCGGGCCGGCACCTGGCTGCGGGAGTGCGTCGCCGAGGCGCTGGTGCGGGCCGCCATCGACCCCCTGCGGAGCCGGGTCGTGGTGCTCGTCGGCACCGGTCTGCGGGAACTCGCGGCGGTCGAGGACCTGGCGCTCACCGGCACCACCACCACCCCGTCCCGCCTGCACTTCGGGCCCGCCGTCCGGGACGCCGTGCCCGGCCTGGCCGAGGTGGTGACCATCGCCAACGCGTGCAGCGCGGGCGGGCACGCCCTCGCGCTCGCCCAGGACCTGATCGACACCGGCGAGGCCGACGCGGTGGTCGTCGGCGCCGCCGACACGATGACCGCTTCCATGCTCGCGATGATCGGCAAGGTCGCACCGGAGCCCACCGACCAGATCCGCCCGTTCGACCGTGACCGCACCGGAGTGCTGCTCGGCGAGGGCGCCGCCGCGCTCGTCGTGGTCGGCGAGGACTGGACCGGGCCGGCCGTCGGCCGGCTGCTCGCCACCGGGCTGTCCTGCGATGCCGTGCACGAGACCGCCCCCGATGTGGACGGCATCTGCCGGGCGATGCGCGACGCCTGGACGCGGGCCGGCCGGAGCCCGGAAGAGGTGGACCTGGTGGTGGCCCACGGCACCGGCACGGCCCTGAACGACTCCACGGAGTGCGCCGCGTTGCTGCGGTGCCTGCCGCGGCCCGGAGCGCCCCTGATCACCGCCGTCAAGGGCGCTGTCGGCCACCTGTCGGGCGCCGCCGCCCTGGCCAACCTCGACGTGGCGCTGCGGTGCCTGGCGAGCGGCACGGTGCCGCCGGTCGTCGGGCTGGTGAACCCCCTGCCGGAGGGCGAGGGCCTCACCTTCGTCCGGGACGTCCACGCCCGCCGGGACGTCGCCCTGGCGCAGGTCAACGCCTTCGGCTTCGGCGGCGTGAACGCGGTGACCCTGGTGGAGTCGCTGTGACCGGCACACCGGGGTCCACCCCGGCCACCGCCGTCGCAGTCACCTCCTACAGCGTCCACCTGCCCGCGGACGACCGCTTCGGCACGACCGTCGCCGGCCTGCCGACGGTCGACCCCGGCTGCCCTTCCGACCGCGCCAACACGCTGCTCGGCCGCAAGGGACTGCTGTACAAGGAACCAGCCACCCGGCTCGCGCTGTGCGCCGTGCACCGCGCCCTGGGCCTGTCCGACGGCGTCCGCCCCGATGCCACCCTCGATCCCGGTACCGCGGTCGTGGCCGCCAGCAACCTCGGCAACGTCGCCACGGTCGTCGACGTGACCCGCACCGTCGCCCGCGAGGGCAGCCGGGGGGTCAGCCCGATGGCGGCGCCGAACGCGTCAAGCAACGTCATCGCCAGCAGCATCGCGTTGTGGTTCCGGTTCGGCGGCCCGAACCTGATGGTCTGCTCCGGCGAGACCGCCGGCCTGGACGCGCTCGCTCTGGGCGTCCTGCTGCTGCGCGCCCACCGGGCCGACCGGGTGCTGGTCGTCGGCGCGGAAGCCGACGACGAGACCGCGGTCGCCGTGCGCCGTGGCCCCGCCGCCGACGCCGTGGCCCCGCCCCTGCGCGCCGGGGCCGCCTGCGTGGTCCTGGAACCCGTCACCCGGGCCGCCGCCCCGCTGGCCACCCTGACGGTCGGGCCGACCGTGCGCCGACGCGAGGACGTACCCCCGTGGCCGGCCCGGATCGTGGTCGGCCCCGGCCACCTCGACCCCGCGTCGGCCTGGGGCGACTGCTACGGCGCCCAGGGGGTGCTCCAGACGGCGCTGGCGGCGCGGCTCGTCGCCGAGGGCGCGGACGGCGTCGCGGTGCTCTGCGGCGGCGACGACGACGGCTGGCGTACCGCCCTGCTCACCCCCGCCACCAGCGGGAGGCAGCCGTGACGGCGCCGACCGTACGGGAGTTGCGCCCGCCCACGCCGGGCGGACCGCTCGCGGTCTTCGTCCACGGGCTGGAGGACTCCTGGGAGAGTTGGCTGCCGTTGGGCAACGTGCTGCCGCCCGGGTGGTCCCCGGTCGCTCTCGACCTGCCATGGCGGCCCGGCAACGACTACCAGTGGCGTCGCCGCCCCTCACCGCGGTGGCTGGCCGACGGCCTCGACCGGTTGGGCCGGCGCCCCGACCTCCTCGTGGCCCACTCCTTCGGCGGCAACGCCCTGCTCGAACTGCTCTGCGCCCGCGACCAGCGGGTGCCGGACACCGTCATGCTGATCTGCCCGCTGTACCGGCCGCCGGACGTCGCCGTGACCTGGCGGGTGTTCGAACGCGCGCGGCGCTCCTTCGAACAGCACATCCACGACTCGCTGCGCAGCCGGCTCGGCGGGCGGTTGCGGGCCATGGACGCGGACGTGGTGGAGCGGATGATCGCCAAGGCGGTCGACCGGGTCGGCCCCTCCGGATTCCTGACCGTGTTCGACCAGTTCTGCGCCAGCGCGTCACTGCGGCTGGACCAGGTGACCGCCCGGGTGCTGGTGCTCGCCGGAGGGTCCGATCCGACCCTGTCCCCGGAGGCCGCACGAACCCTCGCCGACGGCATGCCGCACGCGGTGCTGTCGGTCGGCGACAGCTACGACCACTTCTGCTACGCCCGCCAGCCGGAGGATGTCGCGGCCCGCCTGCGGGCCTTCGTCGACGTGGCTCCCATCGTCACCGGTCATCCCGAAGGAGTAGCCACGTGACCACCCTCGCCCCCCACGCTCCGACCCCGAGCGTCCTGGCCAGCCGGCCGCGCTACGAAGGCGCCAACATCCGTACCTGGATCGGGTTCAAGCACTTCATGTACCTGGTGGAGGAGGCGGTCCTCCAGTGGTTGCGCGACCAGGGCCACGGTGCCCGCGAGCTCTTCCACGAGTACGGCCTCGGCACCGAGATCATCGACTGCTCGGTGCAGTTGCCGGCCGTGCTGGAGGTGGACGACGAGGTCCGCGCGGAGGTCGTTGCCGGCACCGGCAAGCGGCTGCGGGTGCAGTTGTCGGTCAACCGTGGCGGCCAGGACGTCGTGGTGTTGCGGGGACACGTCACGGTCGCCCTGGTGCCCGAGACCGACGCGCCGGTGCACCGGCCTGCGCCGGCCGCTCTCTCGACCTGGGAGACACCCGGGCTCGACGCGGCGACCGGCCTGCGCGGGGAGCTTGCGCTGCCGGCCGGCGCCGACCCCGCCTCCGTGTTGACGCCACCCGGCTCGGCGGCCTACCTGTGGTCCTGGCGGGCGCCGTACTTCTACTGCCACTACTCCGACCGGGTGCAGCACTCCGGCTTCGTGCGCGCCCTGGAGGAGGTCGTCGACCGGTTCCTCGACGACCGGGGCATCTCCGTGGGACGCATGCTGGCCGAACGCGCGTGGATCCCGGTGGTCTCCCGGGCCCGGGTACGCCTCGCCGAGCCGGCCCACATGGAGGAGACGGTGCACACCGTCTTCCACGTCGACGACGTGCTGCGGGACGTGATGTTCAGCGGCCGGATGGACTGCTGGGTCAACCGGGGCGACCGGCTGACGCTGGTCGCCACGGCGACCATCCTGCACGGGTACGCGATCAGCCGGGGACCGGACGCCGGTCAGCTCGCCCGGCTCGATCCCGAGGTGTGCGCGATCCTCACCGGGAGTCGGCAGTGACCCGCGCGCCCGCCCGCCCCCGGCTGTTCTTCTCCTTCCGCAGCCCGTACAGCTGGCTGACGATCCGGCGGCTGCGCGCCGCGGTGCCGACGGCGTTCGCGGAGCTGGACTGGTTCCCCTACTGGGATCCGGACGCGCAGACCTCCGAGGCGCTCGCCGCCCGCGGCGCGGAGTTCCACTACGTGCAGATGAGCAGGGCCAAGCACCTCTACCTGCTGATGGACACCAAACGACTGGTGCAGCGCGAAGGCGTGCCGATGGCGTGGCCGATCGACGTCGACCCGCACTGGGAGGTGCCGCACCTGGGCTGGCTGGCCGCCCGCCGCGCCGGCCGTGCGGAGCCGTTCTACGACGAGGTGGTCGCCGCCCGCTGGGAACGGGGGGAGAACATCTGCGACCCCGAGGTGGTGGCCGGCTGCGCTGAGCGGGCCGGCCTGGATCCGGCTCTGGTCACCGGCGCGGTCGACGACCCGCAGCTGCGGGCGGAGGGGGCGGACTGCCTCGAACGCGCCTACCTCGACGACATCTTCGGGATCCCGTACCTCAAGTGGGGGCGGCACCGGTTCTGGGGGCTGGACCGGCTCGACGGCTTTCTCAGCCTGTGGCGGCCGGACGCGGCTGGCGTCACAGTCCCCGTCATGGCTGCCGCCCCGGCCACGGTGCGGCTCCCCGACCGGGCGGAGGCAATCGTGGCCTCCGGTGGTTACGACACCGACACGACGGGTGGATGCGGATGATGTTCTCTCCTGACACACCGGCGCTCCGGCAGCGGCGCATGCAGCGACTGGCCGCCACGCTGCGGTTGTTCGCGGAACTCGGCTACGACGAGGGCGCGGGCGGGCACATCACCGTCCGTGACCCCGAGCGGCCCGACTGCTTCTGGATCAACCCGTTCGGCATGTACTTCGGCCAGGTCAGGGTCAGCGACCTGCTGCTGGTCGGCGCCGACGGGAAGGTGCTGGGCGGCAAGGGCCGGATCAACCCCGCCGGCTTCGTCATCCACTCGGCGGTGCACGCCGCCCGACCCGATGTCATCTGCGCCGTGCACACCCACTCCCTGTACGGGCGGGCGTTCTCCACACTGGGCCGGCTCCTCGACCCGATCACGCAGGACGCCTGCGCGTTCTACGGCGACCACGCCGTCTTCGACGACTACACCGGCGTGGTGCTCGACGATGACGAGGGCAAGCGGATCGCCTCCGCGCTGGGCTCCGGCAAGGCCGCCATCCTCCGCAACCACGGCCTGTTGACCGTCGGCGGGTCGGTGGAGGAGGCGGCCTGGTGGTTCGTCGCCATGGAGCGGTCCTGCCAGGTGCAGCTCACCGCCGAGGCGGCCGGCAAGCCGGTGCTCATCGACCACGAGGACGCCGAACGGACCCGCGACGTGATCGGCTCGCCCGGCATCGGCCGGTTCAACTTCAAGCCGCTCTACGAGGGTGTCCTGCGCCGCCACCCGGACCTGCTGGACTGATGATGCCCCGTCCTCAGGACCCGCCCGTTCTGCTCGCCGCCCAGCTCACCGCGACCCCCGACGCGCCGGCGCTCGCCGACGAGGGCGGTGTCCTCACCTGGGCGCAACTGGGGGAGCGGGTGCACCGGTGGCGGGGGCTGCTCGCCGACGTCGGCGTCACCTCCGGCGACGCGGTGGCGCTGATGCTCGGCAACCGCAGGGAGGCGCTGGAAGCGTTGCTGGCCTGCCTGCACGCCGGCGTCACCGCGGTGCCGGTGAACTGGCACCTCACCGCGCCGGAGGTCGCCTACCTGCTGGCCGACGCCGACGTCCGGCTGCTCGTCGTCGATCCACCGCGTGCGCTGGTGGGCGCCAAGGCGGCGGCCGAGGCGGGCACGGTCCGGGCGATGGTCACCGGCGACCGTGCCGTACACGCCCTCCCGCCGGCGGAGCCGCTGCTCGCCGCGACCGACCCGCACACCTCCCCCTCCGACCAGGAGTGCGGGCAGTTGATGATCTACACCTCGGGCACGACGGGGCGGCCCAAGGGCGTGCTCAACGGCCTGTTCGTCACCGGAGCGCCGTTCTCCCGGGCCACCCGGCTGCTCGAGTACGCCAGCGGGACGCTCGGCGTGCCCGCCGACGGGCGGGTGCTGCTGGTCGGGCCGTGGTACCACTCCGCTCAACTGTTCTTCGCGCTTCTGCCCCTGCTCAACGGCGCGACACTGGTTGTCCGGGAGCGGTTCGACCCCGCCGACACGCTGGCGGCCATCGACGCGGAGCGGATCACCGAGTGCCACCTCGTGCCGACCCAGTTCGTCCGCCTGCTGCGCCTCGACCCGGCAGTCCGAGCCGCGTTCTCGGGAACCAGCCTGCGCCGGATCTGGCACGGCGGCGGCGCCTGCCCGCCGGACGTCAAGCACCGCATGATCGAGTGGTGGGGCCCGGTGCTGGTCGAGTACTACGCGGCCACGGAGGGGGGAGTGGTCACCCTCATCGACTCGCCGGACTGGCTCGCCCACCCCGGCAGCGTGGGGCGGGCCGTACCGCCCAACCAGATCCTCGTCGTCGACGACGACGGCCGTGAGCTCGACCCCCACCAGCAGGGCCGGATCTACATCCGTCGGCCCGGCCGCGGCTTCCGCTACCACAACGCCGCGGAGAAGACCCGCGCCGCGCACCTCGCGCCCGGCGTCTTCACGTACGGCGAGGTGGGCCACCTCGACGACGACGGCTACCTGTACCTCACCGGCCGCGCCCAGAACATGATCGTTTCCGGGGGCGTGAACGTCTACCCCGCCGAGATCGAGCAGGTGCTGCTGCGCCACCCGGACGTGCGCGACGCCGTCGCGCTCGGCGTCCCTGACGACGAGTACGGCGAGCGGGTGGCCGCTGTCGTCGAGTGGGAGCCCGGCGTCGGACAGCGGTCCTGGTCGGCGCTCGACGCCCACTGCCGGCACCATCTCGCCGGATTCAAGGTGCCTCGCCGCTGGCGATCGGTCGACGTCGTCCCCCGCGAGCCGACCGGCAAGGTCCGCCTCGACCAGTTGCGCACGCTCTGCGGAGACGACCGATGGGAACGATGAGCGGGATGCCAGCGACGCGATCGACGTCCCACGTGGACATCGCCCACCCGGCGACCTACGCCCGCGGCGTGCCGCACGCCGAGTTCGACAGGCGTCGCCGCGAGGAGCCGGTCGGGTGGGTGCCGGAGCCGGCGCTGTGGCGGCACAGCTCGGCCGGCCGGATGCAGCAGCAGGGCTCCGGGTTCTGGGCGGCGACGACCCACGAGGCGGTCGTGGAGGCGTCCCGGCAGCCGGAGGTGTTCTCCTCCGCGCTGCGCGGGGCGTTCCTGCACGACCCGCGTACCCCGGCGGACCTGGACTTCATGCGGCAGTTGCTGGTGAACATGGACGCACCGCAGCACGTGCGGATCCGCCGCATCGTCAGCTCGGTGTTCACCCCCCGCGCCGTGCGCTCGCTCGGCGACACCGTCACCCGGCACGCCCAGGAACTCGTCGAGGCGGTGCGTCAGCGGGACACGTTCGACGCGGTCACCGACCTGGCGGCGGAGCTGCCCCTGCTGGTGCTCGCCGACCTGCTGGGCCTGCCCCGCGGCGACCGGCACCTGCTGTACCGCTGGAGCAACAACCTGGTCGGCTTCGACGACCCGGAGTACGGCGGCGGTGACGTCGAGGTCTACCGGCAGACGTTCGCGGAGGCGTTCCAGTACGCGCTGGCCGTGGCCGTACGGCGGCGGGCCGCGCCCCGCGACGACCTGATCAGCCTGCTCGCCACCGCGGAGGTCGACGGGCGGCGGATGACCGACCGGGAGTTCTGCCAGTTCTGGCTGCTGCTGGTGGTCGCCGGAAACGAGACGACCCGTCACCTGATCTCCGGCGCCCTGCACCTGCTGCTGCACGACGAAGCGCTACGTCGGCGCTGGCTCGGCACGCCGTTGCCCATCGCCACCGCCGTCGACGAGTTCCTCCGGGTGGTCACCCCGATCATGCAGTTCCGCCGGACCGCCACCCAGGACACGACCCTGGCCGGTACGAGGATCGCCGAGGGCGACAAGGTCGTCATGTTCTACGTCTCCGCCAACCGGGACGCCGCGGTCTTCGCTGACCCCCATCGGGTGGACCTGGAGCGGGCGCCCAACCCGCACCTCAGCTTCGGCGTGGGCCCGCACTTCTGCCTGGGCGCCCACCTGGCGCGGATGGAGATGGCCGCGTTGCTCGACGCCGTCGCCCCGCACCTTCCCCGACTTGCCACCACGGGCCCGGTCGTCCGACTGGAGTCCAACTTCGTCAACGGCATCAAGTCGATGCCTGTGGGCTGGACCTGAGACCGGGGCCAGGCCGCTGGAAAGGAGATCGATGTCCCTCAACGAACGGCTGCGGGAGTACAAGGTCCGTCAGGAGTCGGGCGAGGTGCCACCGATCACGCCGGCCCACCTTGAGGTGATCTACCGGGAGGCGCACGCCCTGGCCGCCTCGGGCGCCGAGGACCGGGTGCTGAAAGCGGGAGCGCCGTTCCCGTCCTTCGAGATGCCCGATGAGAACGGCGACGTCGTCTCCTCCGCCGACCTGCTGTCCCGGGGGCCGCTCGCGGTCGTCTTCTACCGCGGCGCCTGGTGTGACTACTGCAACTTCGAGCTGGAGGCGCTGGAGGAGGTCTACCCACGGATCAGGGAACTCGGAGCCGACCTGGTGGCCGTGTCGCCCGTGACCATGCCCAACCTGCGGGCGGCCATCCGCCGCAACAAACTCTCGTACCGGATCCTCAGCGACCGGGGCAACGCCTACGCCGCGCGGTTCAACCTGACCTACACGATGAACCAGGACCTGCTCGACGTGTGGGGCAGCTTCGGCATGAACTTCTCGCAGATCAACGGTGACGACAGCAACCGCATGACGATGCCCGGGGTGTTCCTCGCCGACACCGATGGCGTCCTCCGCTTCGCCTCGGCGTACGCGCGCCACTGGGAGCGAACCGAGCCGGCCGACCTGCTCGCCGCCATCGAACGCCTGGGCCCGGATCGCTCGGCCCGGTCCTGACCAGCGTCACCGGTCGCGTCGCCACCCAGAGCCGGGTGGCGGCGCGACCCTCGGGAAGGGGGAAAGATGCACCTGAACGTGTTCACCGAATGCTCGCCGTCGCCCCAGTTCGTCGGAATGTGGCGGGCGCCCGGCGACGCCACCGGCACCGGCTACCGGTCGTTGGACTACTGGGCCGCGGTCGCCCGGCGGCTGGAGGCGGCCTGCGTCGACGCGCTGTTCTTCGCCGACATCCACGGGACCTACGACGTCTACCAGGGGTCGTGGGCGAGCGCGGTCCGGCACGCCGTGCAGATTCCCTCGATCGACCCGGTGCCGGTCGTCGCCGCGGCGGCGATGGCGACCACCGACCTCGGCTTCGCGGTCACCTACTCCACCACCTACCACCAGCCGTACGAGTGCGCCCGACTGTTCTCCACGCTCGACCACCTCACCCGGGGCCGGATCGGCTGGAACATCGTCACCTCGTACCTGCGCTCGGCCACCGACAACGGGCTCGGCGACTATCTGGACCACGACCTGCGCTACGACCGGGCTGACGAATACCTCGAGGTG
The DNA here is from genome assembly GCF_040643015.1 of Micromonospora sp. NPDC047527. NCBI lineage: Bacteria > Bacillati > Actinomycetota > Actinomycetes > Micromonosporales > Micromonosporaceae > Micromonospora > Micromonospora sp. NPDC047527. The sequence continues at coordinate 897,783 of NZ_JBEYTK010000002.1, forward strand.
ACCCGCGCGCTCTGGGAGCGCAGCTGGGACGACGGCGCGGTGGTCCGCGACACCGACGCCGACGTCTTCACCGACCCGTCCCGGGTGCACGCGATCGACCACCGGGGCCGCTGGTTCACCGTGCGCGGCCCGCACCAGTGCGAACCGTCGCCGCAGCGCACACCGGTGCTGTACCAGGCGGGCGCGTCCGGCCGCGGCATGGCGTTCGCCGCCCGGCACGCGGAGGTGATCTTCCTGACCATGGCCGACCCGTCGAGCGGGGCCGAGACGGTCCGGCGGCTGCGCCAGCGGGTGGCCGAGGCCGGACGCGACCCACGGGGCGTACGCGCCCTTCAGGGCACCATGGTGATGGTCGGCGCCGACCGCGCCGACGCGAAGCGCAAGGCCGCCCAGTACCACGAGCTGTGGAGCCCGGAGGGGCAGCTGGCGAAGTGGTGTGGCTGGATGGACATCGATCTGGCCGCGTACCCGGACGAGACGCCGGTCGACGAGGTGAAGAACCAGGGCAGCCAGTCCTTCCTGGGCTTCCTGCGCGGGCTGAGCCCGGAGCGGTCGTGGACCATCGGCGACGTGCGGTACCTGGTCTCCCGCCCCCGGCGGGCCCGCCGGGACGCGCCGATGACCCTGTTCGGCACGGCCGAGGAGATCGCCGACCGCATGGAGCAGTGGTTGGAGGTCGCCGACGTCGACGGTTTCAACCTGATCCCGTGCAGCCCTTCGGACGGTCTCGGCGACATCTGCGACCTGCTCATCCCGGAGTTGCAACGACGCGGCATGTTCCGCACCGCCTACCGCAAGGGCGAGACGCTGCGGCAGCGCTACTTCGGACCGGACGCCTGACGTCCGGCAGCGGACGGCGGGCGGCCACTCGCGGCGCCCGGCCGGCGGGGGACTACGGCGCGGCGAGCAGGTCGCGCAGCCGCTCGATCAGGCGCACCCGGTCGCGATGTGTGCGGGCCAGCGGGGTCACGTTGAGGGTGGTCGCCCCCGCCTCCCGGTACGCGACCAGCCGCTCGGCCACCCAGGAGGCGGGACCGATCAGGCAGGTGCCCTCCACCAGTTCCTCCGGCACCGCCGCGGCCGCAGCGTCCCGTCGCCCGGCCAGGTACAACTCCTGCACCGTGCGGGCCGCCTCGCCGAACCCGTACCGCTCGGCGAGGGTGTTGTAGAAGTTCGCGCCCACCGCGCCCATGCCACCGAGGTAGAGCGCCAGCTCCTGCCGGGCGAGCCGGCGCAGGTGGGTGACGTCGTCACCGATCGCCAGCAGGGCGTTGACGCTCACGTCGAGCGGCCCGAGTGAGGCGTCCCGCCGCTGGGCGCCACGGGCCAGGCTCTCGCCCCACACCGAGGCGGACCGCTCGGGGTAGAAGAAGGCCGGTTGCCAGCCCTCCGCCAACTCCGCGGCCAGTTCGACGTTGCGCGGCCCGATGGCGGCGAGCGTGATCGGGATGCGTTCCCGGACCAGTTTGTTGATCAGCTTGAGCGGCCGGCCCAGACCGGTGCCCTGCTCGGCGGGGAGCGGGATGCGGTAGTGGGTGCCCTGGTGGACCAGCTTCTCCCGGCGCCAGACCCGCCGGCAGACGTCGATCACCTCCCGCGTACGGGCGACGGGCGCGTCGAACGGCACGCCGTGGAACCCCTCGATGACCTGCGGGCCGGACGTGCCCAGGCCGAGGGTGAAGCGACCCGATGAGACGTGGTCGAGTCCGGCGGCCGTGGTGGCGATCAGAGTCGGGGTACGCGTGTACAGCTGCATCACCCCGGAGGCGATCCCCAGCCGCCGGGTTCGCCCGGCGATGAATCCCAGCTGGCTGACGGCGTCGAACGTGTACAGCTCGGCCACCAGGACCAGGTCCAGGCCTGCCTGCTCGAAGTCGACAAGCTCGTCGGTGACGTCGGTGATGCCGGCGCGGTAGTTCAGAGGCATGCCCAGCCGCATCGGCGACACTCCCGAGGTCGTATGTGTTCGTATGTGCAAGTCTTCTTACGTCATCTCGAAGGTTCTCCACAAGGTGGGGATCGTCCAGCCCACAGGAGGTTTCCGACCTGTTACGGGTGCTGGGACGCGTCCACGAGGTCAGGAGGGCTCATGCTCGTCTTTACGACTATGCATGGGTCTTGTCTAGTGTCTGCGGCGAGGATGTGGTTTCCTCTATGTGTGCTGTGCCGGGCGGAAGGTGGGCCGACGTGACACAAGCCAAGTCCCTGCCGAGGCTCGACATCTCGGATTTCCGGGCGCTGGCGCGGCGAGTCTCCGGGACCTCGCTGATCGAAATTTCCCGCAACAACCACGTCTACCGCAGCGGAATACGCGACGACCACGTCTACGTCGTGGAGCGTGGCCAGGTAAAGACACAGATGGTGGCCGCGAGCGGCAAACGCTGCCTACTTTCGGTGTACGTCGTGGGTGACCTGTTCGGCGAGAGCACCCTGCTTGGTCTGGAGCGGCTGGAGACCGCTATCGCGTTGACCCGGACCGTCCTGCTGCGTGTCCCGGCAGCGCGGGCCGCCGCCGTGCTGGCCGCCGAAGGCTCCGGTGACGTGCTCGCGCGTCACCTCAGCATCCGCCTGCGCCACCAGCAGCAGGTGGTGGCGGACATGGTGACGTTGCCCAGCGAACTGCGCCTCGCGGTGCGCCTGCTCGATCTGGCCGAGCGCTTCGGCCGGCGCGGCCCGGGTGGCACCCGGGTCGACATCGCCTTCACCCAGGAGGATCTGTCCGAGATGGTCGGCACCACGCGGACCCGCATCGGCCAGTTCCTCAAGCGATTCCGTGAACTGGAAATAGTCAATTTCACGCCTCGGTCGCATCTGACCGTGCACGAGGAGCGGCTTTCCTCGTGGATTTCCACCGCAACGCAATGACTGCTCATTAGTGAGCAGACCACCGGGCGGTCAGCGGTAGAAGATGCTTCCCAAGTACCCACTCCCAAGGAGGTCACATGAAGAAGCTTGTCGTTCGCAAGCTCGAGCCGATCAAGACCAGCGCCAACGCGGACTGCGTGCCTGCGGCACTGTGACAAAGGGTTCATGATCGGCGGGGACCGGCGTGAGTGATCGCTCCGGTTCCCGCCGAGCGCCGTCTGTACTGCGGAAGTGGAAGGAATCGCCCCATGGCCGTCAACACGGCTGAGTCCGTCGTCACCGTCCGTCCCTTCGTCTCGACCACTGACGGCGCGGACGTCATCATCGGCGACACCGACCGCAAGGTCTATCTCGCCATTCCGGCCGAGGGGCTGGACATTCTGCAGGCGCTCGCCGAGGGCCGCACCATCGCCGAAACCGCCCGGATCTACGAGCGCAAGCACGGCGAGAGCGTGGACGTCGAGGATTTCGTCGCCGTGCTGGCCGACGAGGGCTTCGTCACCCGCGGCGGCGAGTCCAGCGCAGCCACCGAACCGGCCCCCGAACACGCGCATCGGACGATCAAGCGCTGGAGCTTCGACTGGATCTCCCCGGCCACCGCGCGCCGACTCACCGGTGCTGCCGTGATCGTTCCGGGCCTCGCGGTCATCCTCGCCGGCGTGGCGATGGCGATCAGCGATCCGGGCCTGGTGCCCGGCCCTCGGGCGCTGCTGTTCGAGGGCGGGAACTTCGCCATCCTCACCATCATCAGCGTCACACTGGCGATGCTCGGGCTGTCGCTGCACGAACTCGCGCACGCCCTGGCGGCTCGCTCGGTGGGTGTGTCGGCGACGCTCGGCATCAGCAACCTCATGTACATCCTGGTCGCCCAGACGGACATCAGCGGCATCTGGATGGCCTCCAAGCGTGCGCGGTTCAAGGCATTCCTCGCCGGATTCTTCGTCGACGCGTTCGCCGCCTCCCTGCTGGTCGCGTTCCTGTTCGCCATCCGGCGCAACGTCTTCGACGTGCCCAACTGGATGTCCCTGCTGGCCAGCGCGGCCCTGCTCACCTTCCTGGTTCGCATCGGATTCCAGTTCTTCTTCTACCTGCGGACCGACGTCTACTACGTGATCGCGACCGCCCTGAACTGCCGCAACCTGATGTCGGACACCGAGCGGTTCCTGTCCAACGGAATCAAGCGGCTGACCTTCCGCCGGGACAAGGTGGTCTCGCAGGCGGGCATCCCGCGTGGCGAAATGCGCAAGGTGCGGGTGTACGCGGCGGCGTGGGTATTCGGCCGCATCTTCTCGCTGTTCGCCCTGGTGTTCACGATCCTGCCGGTGCTGTGGGTCTACGTGGAGCAGTTCGTGCTGCTGGCGGTGGGCGAGCCGACGCGATTCTCGTCGGCCGACTTCGCCACGGTCGCGGTGCTGGCCGCGTTGCTCAACGGCGGAGGTCTGGCGATGTGGGGCCGCAACCTGTGGCGCGGCTGGCGCCGCCGGCAGGCGGAGGACGCCCGCACGCTCGCCCGGCAGGCCGCAACCAGCTGATCGCCCCGACGGACGCCAGGCCCCGCGCGGGGCCTGGCGTCCCGGCGTTGGTGCCGAGCCGCACGATCCAGGCCGGGCCGGCCGTGGTCTACAGGCTGACAGCCTTTGCCGTGCCGAGTAGGTGCACCGCTGACTCGACACAGAGCCCACGGATACATACTTCCAACGGGTTGGAGTCAGGGAATAGCAGTTGGCCGTCTCGTTGCCGCCAAGCCTTCAGTAGATCCGAGGATCTGACCCATTCAAGCTGGGAGTAACTGTGAGTTCGCCCCGGCAGCGCGTCCATGCCAGAGTCGCAAATCGCGAGAATTGTCAGCATGAGAGTATCTTCGATTTCGCCGTCGGCCCCTGACGGATCATCGACCTGACCGCGCATAGCAAGCCGGAAGGCGCATCGTCCACTGACGGCGCCTTTGTCGAGCAGTGTGCCGTCGACAAGTTTCTTCGCGAGGAGGGCTTCGAGCGCGTAGCCGACCTCCATGGACGAGGAGCCCGGCCGACCGAAGGTCCCCGTACTCGCTGCCAGAGGCCGCGACTCACCATTTCTGACAACTCCTGTCTGCTGAGTTGCCCAGTCGAGCGGTACGCGCATGGTGGGCACACTGACCACCCCCGGATGGCGAGTGTTGCCCTCGGTGCTCCTGACGCCGACCAGAACCATCTCCAGGTCGGTGGCGGGGACCATGACGAGCCCAATCACTGCGTGGAGTTTACTATCGGGCGTTCGACGCCGAATCGTGGAAACTCTATCTCGAAGCCTCATAGGTCCCTCGTTCGATGGTTGAGAAGCTCTGGTACCGCAATTGCCGGACTAGAGCCAAGCCGTCCGGCTGTTCGCACGTGCCTCAATCTCCGCTTGACAAAGGCCGCACTAGTATAGTAGTACGGAACCATTCCTCGCGCTGCGTCAACAGTCGGTTCAGTCGATCGTGGTACGCCTCGGTGTATAAATCGGACTGGCTGACGACCAGCAGATTGTCTCGATCCCAGTCCTCCGCCGCGACCAGTTCATCGAACGGATCGTGGCGGTTAAGCACCAGCTCGAAGACGGCGAAGCCCAACTGGGAGCCGTCGACCCCCGTGGAAATGGTCTGGTATCCGCGAAAATGGAAGCGGTCCTCGGATACGTCCAGGCCACAGCAGATGAAAATTTCCCTCTGAGCTGCTCGCAAGAATGCCTTTATGGGAACCCCGAGCGGGCCGTCGGTCCTCGCGGCCTGCCACATCGCGTCGGTCGCCGCGTCCACGTGCCGGTCAGCAAAGACAGGAACGCCCAACCCTGTCGCCAGGTCTTCCTCGAGGAGTCGGCTCGTGATGAGCGAGTACTTGCCAAAAGAGTCGGTATCCGAGAACTCGTTACGCTGCCGGAGCATGATGACGGGGCCCCGATTGGTGTTCGCGCGGATTACCACGGCAGCCACGGGCATGCAGGCTGGCCGGTGTTGTGATCCTGTGCCGTACGGTTCAAGCCCGTTCACGACCAGGTAGGGGGCTCTCTCGAGACCTCCTGCTCCGGGCAGTTTCACGTCGCTGGCAGCACCTGGCGCGATCAGGTCGCAGCGCACCTGCCGAATCGCAAGCTCTTCACGACCTTCGGTCAAACTCTGGTGCATGCTGTTCAGGATGGAGTAGTTGTCGTCCGTCTCCTCGACCACAAGGAGAGGCAGGTCGTTACTTTGGTGGCTTGCGCCAACCGTCATCCAAAATTCTTTACGCCCCGTGCTGCGGACGGTGACATGCATCAGCATTTCGAGGAAATAATGATGCATGCCTGAGAGTTGCAGGGTTCGGTCAACCGCCGGGGACGAGTCGGGAAATGTCCTTGCGTGTTGGCGAGCGCAGTTCCGAATCGCGTCGACGGCTGACTGCCAATCCCGAACAATCGGTCCGAGCCCTGTTCGACTTCGGCCGGCCAGGATCATGGAAGGCATCGGGGTCACGTAGTCCAAGGTGTCCCAGGGAAAATCCTTCTCGCTCTTCCGCACCTCTGCGGCGACGGTTGACATCGCGAGGACGACGCTGCGGCTTGCGATTCCGCAAATCGATATCCTCTGGGCCTCGCGCAGCGTCCTCTCTAGCTCCGACCGGCGATTCGCCTCCGGCGGTCCCACCAAATATTGACTGCGCCGCGCGACGTTAGACGGCTTGGCCGCGGCGGCCTTGCCCAGCAACTGCTCGGTCAGCCGAAAATCTTCATTGCCCCTGCCGCCCATTTCGGCCATGTCACTTCCTCAGAGGTGAGAACGATACACGCGGGAGACCTCTTGAATCATAAATGTCCATTGGCGAAGAACTTCGTCCTCATCGACATCCGATCGCGCGACCGCGTTGGCCAGGCTGAGACAAGCTTCCCGTGCCGATCGGTCCTTCAGCCTTGCTGCGGAGAGCACCAGTCGACGACGCACTGCCGATTCGGGCTCGGTCAATGCACGAGATACGTTGACATCCACGAACAATCCGAGTATCTCATCGCACCTGGCGCGCTGGTCCTCTCTACGTCGTCTTCGAGATTCTCCAGATCCAGTAATCATCGGTGCGAGAAGACCCGCGATCAGCCCTACTAGCGCCATGACTGCTGGAATGATGGCTGGGACGACGGGTTGGTCCATGGCCTCTCCGGATGGCGCGGGGCGTCGCAGACGAAGAGCCTGGTCGCCTACGTGCGGGGTCTCGAAGGTCTCCATTGTCACACGTGACAAAGTTGAAAGAACAGGCCCGATGGCCGTCGGCACCCCGTCAAGCGCACCCTGGGATGTGTTCGACTGCGGACAATATTTGGCAAATCCCTACGGGGTGTGCGCAACGGGCACCTTGCGGGACCGGCGGTCATCACGTGGCGGACCGGGTGTCTTTAGCCGGCCACCACGGCGCACACCGCAGCGGACCGATCCCAGCCTGTCGCCGAGCTCGACGGCGGCGCCCGGTTCATAGCGCAACGGTTACTGCTGCATCTAGGAGACGCGCCGCAACGCTCCTACACTCCAGCCTCGGACACAGCTAGCCCTGACCACGCCCCGACTGGTCCGGGCGGCCGAGCCACGGAGACCGACGGGAGACGACTGATGACCGACGCCGACCTGCCGTTGTCCGCGACGCCCCGAACCGCGTTGCGCCGCATGAAGGAGAAGGGGCACAGCGACCGGAGCGCCCTCTTCGACGTCCTCCGGGCCAGTTTCGTCTGCCATCTCGGTGCGCTCGTGGACGGCTGCCCGATGGTGGTTCCGACCGTCTACGGGTTCGACGATGAGCACCTCTACCTGCACGGGTCGGTGGCCAGTCGGAGCCTCACCACCGGGGTGGAGGTCTGTGCCACGGTGACGGTCGTCGACGGTCTGGTCCTGGCACGCTCGGTGTTCGAACACGGGGTGAACTACCGCAGTGCGATGGTCTACGGCTTGCCGCGTTGGGTGACCGACCTCGATGAGAAGCTGCATGGCCTGCGGACGCTCACCGAACATGTCGCCCCCGGCCAGTGGGACTACGTGCGCCAGCCGAACCGCAAGGAGTTGGCGGCCACCGTCCTGCTGGCGCTTCCGCTCACCGAGGCGTCGGTCAAGACGCGCAGCGGCCCGCCGGACGACGGCGACGGCCCGGACGCCGCGCGTGGCTACTGGGCGGGGGAGTTGCCCCTGGTCGCGCGGTGGCAGCAACCGCTGGCCGACCCTGTTCTGCCCGCGACCGTACCGGTGCCGGCGCACGTGACCGCCCGCGTCGGAGCCCGCGTCGATCGGCCCTGATCAGCGGCGGCAGGGCGGGATCGCGCCGGTTGTCCGGTGGTGCCACCGTCAGCGAGCCGGTGTCCCATCGGGCTGACGGTGGCGTCCTATCCCAGTTGCGAGGCCAGCTCCTCAAGGGACAGCCGGGGGTGGGTGGCCGCAGCGGCGGCCACTACCGTCAGCGCCCGGGGGACGCCCGCGCAGTGGGCGATGATCCGCTGGACCGCCTCGCGCTCTCCCGCGAGGCGCCGCTCGCCGAGACGGGACCGGAGCAGCTCCCACGCCTCCGCGGGGGCCAGTTCGTCGACCACGACGGGCCGCGCGGCCTCTCCCGCGACCAGGCAGCTCAGGCGGTCCCGGCTGGTCACCACGACCATGCACCCCGCGACGCCGGGCAGCAGCGGGCGCACCTGATCGGCGTCCCGCGCGTCGTCGAGCACGATGAGCATCCGCCGCCCGGCCAGGGCGCTTCGGTACAGCCCGGCCCGCGCGGCCAGATCGCACGGAATCTCGCCGGGTACGTCGAGAGCCTGGATGAGGCTGCCGAGCGCGTCGGACGCCGCCACCGCCTGCTCCCCAGGGCGGCTACCTCGCAGGTCGAGGTGGAGTACGCCGTCGGCGAAGCGAGCAGCGACCCGGTGTGCCCAGTGCAGGGCCAACGCCGTCTTGCCGATTCCGTTGTGCCCGGTAAGGGCGCAGATCACCACGGCTGACATTCGCCGCGGTCCGCCGTCGAGCAGTCGGTCGAGCTGGGCGAGCTGCGCTGATCGGCCGACGAAGCCGGGAGTCTCCAGCGGCAGTTGCATGGGACGGATCCCCGCCGATGGTGCCGGACGGGCAGGCAGGTCGAGCGCGTCGCGGAGCAACCGGACGGTCGCCGGTCGCGGCTGGGTCACCCGCGCGGACTCCAGGTTGCGGATGCTCCGGACGCTCAGCCCGGTTCTGGCGGCCAACTCCTCCTGGGTGAGATTCGCACGCTGTCGCGCCGCGACGATCTCGTCACTCAGAGTGTCGATGAAGCCGACCACAGCGCCTTCCCCCATTCGTCGGCCCCGTACGAATTTGGCCGAACCGTGCCGACGGCACAGCCGGATTTGAGCCACTGACTGGGAGTCAGTGGAGACATTGCCGGTGATCTGCCGGTGCGATTCCTGTTGGCGCGATCACTTTATGTCCACAGTGGCCATGTCGCCATCGGTCGCCGTGGAAGTTGCCGAACCGGGATGGCGGCGTTTTCAGCCGGTGACTCCCCGTACATCAGACCCCGTTTGATCAACCTCTGATATCGGCGTCATTCATTGCTTCGCGGAATTTCAGGGTCCAACCGAGCAGGGAGGATGGCCATGCGTAGATACGTCAGCGACGTCGCGGAACTTACCGAGGAGTACGGCATTCAGATCGGCCGGTGGAAGCAGTATCGGGACCTGGGGGCGTTGCCGTTCGACGCGATGTGGTGCGTGATCCCGCCCGGCGGAAGTAGCGCCGAGGACGTGCACCCGGAGGTGGAGTTCGCCGTGGTGACCCGCGGCACGGCCATCTACGAGGCGGGCGGCGAGAAGGTCGAGGTGCCTACCGGCGGCGTCATCCTGCTCGATCCCGAACAGCGTCACGTCATCCACAATCCCTCCCCGGAACAGTCGCTGACGATCCTGAGCATCTACTGGATGCCCCAGGTCGACAGCGCCGAACCCGACGGTGCGGGCCGTGACTGAGGGCGCGGTGCTCGTGGTGACCCCACCACCGACACCGAACGGGCCGCTGCACGTCGGCCACCTCTCCGGCCCGTACGTCGCCGGGGACATCGCGGCCCGCGCGCTACGCGCCGGTGGCCGCCGGGTGCTGACCCAGTGCGGCCTGGACGCCCACCAGAACTACGTGTTGGCGCGGGCCGAGGCGCACGAGGAGGCCGTCGCGGACACCGCCGCCCGTTTCCAGGCGTCGATCGGCGCGGCCCTGCACGCGGCACGCATCCGGTACGACGTCATGGCCGACCCGTTGGCCGACGCGGGCTACCGCAGCGCCGTCGCCGGGCTGCTCACCGAACTGGTCGACGCGAAGGTCGTCGAGATCGCCCCGGTGTCGTTGCGCGAGTGCGCCGCCTGTCACCGGGTCCTGCACCACGTCCGGGTCGTCGGGAGCTGCCCGGTCTGCGGAGCGGGTGCGGCCGGCGGCACGTGTGAGGGCTGCGGCAGTTTCCTTACCGCCGCGACCCTGGTCGGAGCGCGATCGACCTGCTGCTCAGCCGAGCCCGAACCGGTCACCCACACGGTGCCGGTGCTCCGCCTGGCAGAGCACCGGGAGCGACTGGCGGAGTTCTGGTCCCGGGCGGTGCTGCCACCTCGACTGCGCCGGCTGGTCGCGGCATACCTCGATGGCGGGCTGCCGGAGGTACCACTGGCCTACCCGACCGACTGGGGTGTCGAGTGGGACGACGGTCTGCGAATCGACGTGTGGGCCGAGATGGCCCTGGCCAACCTTGTTCTGCCCGCCCGCCACCTGCGTCCGGGCGCGGACACCCTGGCCGGGTACTTCGACGCGTGGCAGGGCATCGACGAGCAGTGGATCTTTCTGGGGGTCGACAACGCCTTCTACTACGCCGTCCTCATCCCGGCTCTGCATCTCGCCGCCGGGTTGCCCGCTCGGCCGACCGGTCTGGTGGTCAACGAGTTCTACCGGCTCACCGGAGCGAAGTTCTCCACCAGCCGGGAGCACGCCATCTGGGCCCACGAGTTCCTGTCCAGCGAGGACCCGGCCGTGGTGCGGGCGTTCGTCAGCTGGGACCGGCCGGACAGCTACGAGTCCGACTTCCGGCCGGAGGCGTACCAGGCTTTCAAGGCGCGATACGCCGAGGCTCTCGACGGCGCTGCCCCCGGCCTCGACGCGGCGCTGGCGGACATCGAGCTGACACGTGGTGAGCAGGCGCTGCGTCTGGAGCACTTCGATCCCGCCGCGGCGGTCCGCGCGGCACTGACCGCGTACCGCAGCCGTCCCGAACGGGCGGCCCGGCTGTTGGGTCTGGTCGGGGGCACCCTCCCGGCGGAGTCCCGTGGCTGAGCCACGGGTGCTCGTCGTCGGCGCAGGTCTGAGCGGGGCTCTGCTGGCTCGACGGTTGCAGGACGCCGGCGCCCAGGCGGTGCTGATCGGCACGGGCGCCGACAGGCCGTCGGGAGGGTACGGCGACGCCACCGCCGCCTCCGGTGGTCTGGTACGCGCCTTCGAGCCCGACCCGGCCGCCCGGTCCCTGGCCACCGCCAGCCTCGCCGAGCTGCTGGCCGATCCGCTGCTGGCCGAGCATGCGGGCTGGCGGGAGACCGGCTCGCTCTACCTGCTGGACACCGACGACCCCGGCGTTCCGACCGGCGTGGAGGCCGCCGGTGTCGAGGTGTTGGCCGGTCAGCAGGTCGCTCGCCGGTTCGGCTTCGACCGACTGCCGGAGCGCAGTGTGGCTGTCTGGGAACGGCACGCCGGGTACGTCGTCCCGGACCGCCTGCGCCGAGCCGTCCTACGTGGCCTGGACAACACCGAGGCCACGCCGATGGCCCGGCTCGACGGCGACACGGTCGAGCTGCGCGACGGCCGGCGGCTCACCGGCGACCTCGTGGTCGTCGCCGCCGGCGCGTGGACCCCGGGCCTGCTGCGTGCCGCCGGGTTCGCCACCACCCTGCGTACCAAGCACATCCAGTACGCCCACTACGCCGTGGGCCGGAACGCCCTGCCGTGTTTCGTCGACGAGACCAGCGGCCTTTATGGCCGGCCAGCCGGGGCGGGACGGCTGCTGCTTGGTCTGCCGAGTCGACGTTGGGACGTCGAACCGCCGACCCCCGAGCCCGACACCGAGCTGGCGGAGCGGGTCCTGGCGACCGCCCTGCTGCGGTTACCGGGTCTGGACCCGCGACCGCTGGCCCCACCGGTCAGCGCCGTCGACTGCTACAGCGAGCCCGCCGGTCTGGCGCTGCGAGCCGTCGCCGGAACCGCGCACACCTTCACCTTCACCGGCGGAAGTGGAGGCGCCGCCAAGACCGCGTTGGCCGCCAGCCGCCTCGCCGCCACCGCCCTGCTCAACAACCGTTCCGCCGTCAATGTCCCAATGGGTTAGACAGAGGCAGAAGATGACGCAGACATATCACGCAGTGGGTATTGGTGCCGGGCCAGCCAACCTGAGCCTCGCGGCCATGTACGACGTCCTCGCGCCACACCAGATCGCCCTGTTCGAGGCGCGTGACCAGCCGGGGTGGCACGACGGGATGCTGCACGGCGGCGTACGGATGCAGACCGGCTGGGTCAAGGACCTGGTCTCGCTGTACGACCCGACCCATCCGCTGTCGTTCCTCAACTACCTGGTCACCACGGGCCGGGTCTACGCCCTGCTGGGTGCGGGCTTCGACACGATCCCACGGGTGGAGTACCAGCAGTACCTGGTGTGGGCTGCGAGCCGGTTGCCGCACATCACCTACGGCACCCGGGTCGACCGCGTCGAGTTCGACGGCTCGCTGGTGAGCCGCAGCGGCGGGGAGGCCGTCGCCCGCTCCCAGCACCTGGTGGTGGGCACCGGGACCACGGCCTACGTGCCGGAGTTCCTGGGTGCCCTCGATCCGCGGCACCTCTTCATCGCCGACGAGCTGCACCAGCGCCTCGCCACCGTGCCCGACGAGCCGGACCAGCCCTGGATCGTGATCGGCAGCGGCCAGACCAGCGCCGAGTGCGTCGCGGCGCTGCTCAGCCGGGGGTGCCGCAACATCAAGTGGATCGGCCGCCGGTCGTGGTTCGCACCGTTGGAGGACTCCCCGTCCGCCAACGATCTGTACCGGCCCGCCTACCAGGAGGCGTTTCTCAACCTCTCCCGGGACGTACGCGAACGCCTTGTCTCCGGTCAGATCCTCACCAGCGACGGCATCTCGCCCGGCACGTTGCGCGGCATCTACCAGCACAACTACGAGGAGCGGCTGCGGGCTGGGCGGTTCCCGGTCACGATCATGCCGAGCCGTACCGTGATCGGTGCCCGACAGTTGGACGGGGAAGTCGAGCTGGAGTGCCTCACCGCCGGTAGCGGCGAGGAGCGGCACCGGGCGACGAACCTGATCGTCGCGGCGGGACGACGGCTCGCACCGCTCCCCTTCGACCCGGAGTTGTCGGCGTTGGTCGACGTCGACGAGCGCGGCGAACCGATCATCGAGTCGGACTACTCGATCCGGTGGAAGCACGCCGACGACCACAAGATCTTCGTGCTGAACCGGGGGCGGTACGTGCAAGGGCTAGTCGACTCCAACCTGAGCATCCTGCCGATCCGCAGCGCGATGATCCTCAACTCGATCGCGGGCCGCGTCGTCTGCCCGTTCCGCGACGACTACCTCAGCACCCAGTGGGCGTGAGCGCGATGACCACATTCGACTACGACGACAAGATCTTCGTTTCCGTGGACCACTGCGATCCCGATGCCGCACCGCTGAGCGGGCACTACCACCAGCGGGGCGACCTCGTGTGGGCGGAGATCACCGGCGGCGCCGTGCGACGCGGCTCGCTGGCCGGGACCTGCGACGCCGAGGGCGTGGTGCGGTTCGCGTACATGGAGGTGCTCACCGACGGTGCCATCGTGGTCGGCGAGTGTGTCTCCCGTCCCGAGCGGCTGCCGGACGGACGGATCCGGCTGCGCGAGGAGTGGCGCCGGCACGGACCACGTCCGGACAGCGGCGTGTCCGTCATCGAAGAGGTCGCACCAGCCTTCGCCGCTCAGAGAAAGAACCCGCAGCATGTCTGACATCCAGATCGTCGCCTTCGTCGCCGCCAGCCTCCTGATCATCATCGTCCCGGGGGTGGACTTCGCGCTTGTCACCAGGCAGACCGTCCGGTATGGCCGGCAGGCGGGTTTCGTGGTGCTGGCCGGGCTCGTCGTGGCAGCCCTGGTGCACGCCTCGCTCGCCACGGCCGGTCTGTCCGCCTTGCTGCTCTCCTCGCCGGTGCTCTACACGGTGCTGCGCATCGCCGGCGCCCTCTACCTGGTCTACCTGGGCGGCACAATCCTCTGGGCCACCCGGCCACGGCGGGTGGTCCCGGCCGAGCAACCGGTCACGGTCGGCGCGGGGTCGGGCGGCAACGGCACGAGTACGACAGTCGTGGAGCCCTCTGCGGACGAGGAACCGCACGTGGCGCGGCGGTCGTTCATCATGGGGATCACCAGCCAGCTGCTGAACGTCAAGGTGGTCATCTTCTACGTGTCGTTCGTGCCGCAGTTCGTCAAGCCCGGTGACGGGGCGGCAGCCCGCACGGCAGTACTGGCCGCGACGTTCATCGGCCTCGCGGTGCTCTGGTGGGCCTGCTACATCCTGCTCATCGACCGGCTGCACCCCTGGTTGACCCGCCCGTCAGTGCTCAAGGTGATCGAGCGGCTGACCGGCGTGATCCTGATCATCCTCGCGATCCGGATCGCACTCAGCTCCTGAGCGCGTCCGTGGCGGTCCGCCGCGCGTGAACGTGCGTCGTCGGCCTTCGCCGTGGTGGCCGCCGTGGCGGTGGCGGCCGGGGGAGCGGCACCACCGCCACGGCAATGGGTGTGGCCCGGTTGGATGGGAAAGGTCACCTCATGATTACCGGCTTCGCTCTCTTCAGGTTGAGGACCAACTCCTCGCGGTTCTGCCCGGGCACGGAACGGTTCCACATGGGTGTGCCGGGAGCGGAGCGCCACGATTCGCTCAACGGACTGTTGTCGACGGTGTCGAATCCGAACTGGTCGTACAACCGCGTGACAAGTTCAACCGCTTCGGGGTGGTCGCTTGAGACCGCCAGCGCAATCCGGTCGGGAGCGCCTGCGGGTCGTCCCATCCTGAGCAGGCTGGGAGCCTGAATGTGAGTGAATGCCTTGGCGATCTTAGACCTCGGGAGTTGCTCCTGGCGTAGCTCGTGAACGGTCTTCCCGCCGGAGTCGATCACTGGAATATGTCCGTCGCGCCAGATCATGTAGTTGTTGGTGTCCAGCACGATCTTGCCCGCGAGCTCCTCGACAGGTAGGTCAACGACGGTCTTGTACGGAAAGGCGAGGATCGTGAAATCGCCCGCTGCCGCAGCCTCCGACGCATGCGCGGCACGGGCCGCCGGGCCGAGCTCGGCAACAAGACCTTTCAATGTCCCAGGCCCACGCGAGTTGGCGATGACAACCTCATACGCGCTCGCTATCGCCGCACGCGCAATCTGACTGCCCACCTCGCCGGCGCCGACGATCGCAATTGTTGTCACAGGTGCCTCCACACAGGATTTCTCAGCGGTGCTTATCGGCGGTGCGGCTGGAGCAGACCCGTCCATGTTTTGTACCGCTCGGTCGCAAGTCAAATCATAGCAGGTTCTGTACCGATCGGTAGGTGAGTCGGGTCACCTGGGTCTCGCTCGCCGCCGGACCGCTCGTCCGCATCGCGCCTGCTGGACACGGTGGTCGCGGCCGACGCGGAGGACCGGACCACCACCGTCACGGACGTGACCGACCGCCCGCCCCGGTCGTTCCGGGACTTCTGCCGCGACCGGCTGTCCGGTGGACTCCCGGGCTCGGACGACCTCTCGTCATCGCGGGCCTGGACTCCAAAGGTCTGTCCCGCGCCGGTGGCAGTGCACTGTCACGTCAGCGCTGCCGCCAAACTCGGAACGTCTGCTGAAGCCGCCACGCTCCGTCGGGCTGACGAGCCTCGTTGCGCCAGCGGAACTCGTCGGCCTCGATGTCGGAGAAGGTCCAGCGCAGATCGTCACCGTCGAGCACGATCTCGTCGGCGACGCGGGAGGCCAGGAAAGTGTGCGTCCGACGTCGGCCCGGCCCCACCCAGGTCGAGCGCCAGATCCCCGCACCGGCTGTGGGGTCCGGGAATCGCAGGCTGACGCCGTGCTCGACGCCGGGCAGGATCCAGACATCGGTGGTTGCCGACCCGCCCAACGCATACCCGAAGTGCCACTCGCCTCGACGAACGGTCGAGGCGCACTCGGGGTCGTACTCGGTGCAGTCCAACAACCAGGACCCGGCGAACTGCCCGAACAGGCTGAGGTCGACGCCGTCGGCAGGCCCGTCCGCGAGGAATGCGGCGGCGATGGCAGCGGACGAATCGATCACCATGCAAGAACGATAGTCGTACCGTGACGTCGGCGCGGCGCCCAACAGTCGCTGACGCGGACGATCATGACGACTCACCGTCACGGCGAACGGCAGCCAGCGCTCCGGCGATCGCGGTTCCGAATCCGATGGCCATCAGTGGTATCCCCAACCCGAAGGGCAGCTCACCGACCCAGTCGATGCCGGTGCGCTCCGGCAGCATGCCCAGGCTCACCGCGACCACGGCACCGGCGAGGAACATCCCGGCCACCGTCGCGCCGGCCGCGAACAGGGCGAGCCCCACCGACCGGCCGGCCCAGAGGCTGGCACCGATGGCGATCACGAGGAGCACCACGACCCACCAGGTCCAGCTGCCCTCCGTCTCCAGGTAGGCCCAGCCCGAGTACCACCACTGACGGCGGCGGCTGCCACGGAACCACGGGGACAGGTAGCCGAACAGTGCGGTAGCGGTGCCGATCAGGAGCAGCACATTGGGTTTCGGGCGGTACCAGCGAGAGGTGTCGTCCATGGTCCAGGAAACTAACAGCCCTGATCGACGGCGCAGGTCGGCGATCGTCGCCCTACCCGCTGTGCCCGGCGTCCCGTGGGACGCCGGGCACGTGCGTGTCCGCGAACTGTCGATCAGGCCCGGCGGACCTGGAGCACCGCCACGCGGGCGTCATGACCGTCGACGTGCATGGGGATGACCTTGCGTTTGCGGAGCTGGATCTGCACCCCGTTGGTGCCCTGGAGCCAGCCGATCTGGTCGATGCCGGTTGCGAAGGCGCGCGTCTCCTTCGCCGGGAAGAGCTTCGGCATCGGGTCGCGGTTGGTGTCACCGGTCCAGATCACCGGGTAACCACGGGCGTTCCAGCTGGCGATCGGGTCGTGGAGGACGTCGAAGTCCAACCTGGTGTTGCTCGGCCGCGCCGCGCGTGCGGACCGCCTGGGCCGGTGCCGCACTGGCCCCGTATGCCGCATGGCCCCTCTTCGCCACCGTGCTCAACGGCACCATCGTGGGCCGCGACAGAGGCAGGTGAGCCGGCTGCCGGACGGCAATCCGCCGGCCCCGGCGCGAGCGCCACGTCGCGCTCGGCGCGAGCCATGACATCAACGACCGTCGCTTCCGCGTCGACGTAACCGCACACCTTGGCAGCGGGGCGCGCCTCCGCTACCGTCCATGGAAACGCTCCCACGAACTTGGATACATCAATGTGATCAGGAGGAAACACGTCGTGGCTACCCTGTCCTCGCTACGCCGCAGATCGGTGGCCGCCAGCGTGGCTGCCGTCGCGGGCGTCGCCGCCGTCGGCATCGGCCTCACCGTCGGCAGCGCCTCCGCCGGCACGCTGTCCGGATCGCTCTACCGCGACCCGAGTTCGGCTGTCGTCCGCTGGGTCGCCGCCAACCCCGGCGACTCCCGTACCGCCGTCATCCGCGACAAGATCGCGAGTCAGCCGCAGGCCCGCTGGTTCGCCAACTTCAACCCGTCGACTGTGCAGTCCGAGGTCTCCGGGTTCATCGGTGCCGCCAACGCGGCGCAGCAGATCCCGGTGCTGGCGGTGTACGAGATCACCAACCGGGACTGCGGCGGGGCCAGCGCCGGTGGGGCGCCGGACCTCAACCAGTACCAGACGTGGGTGACCAACTTCTCCCGCGGACTGGGCAACCAGACGGTCATCATCATCCTGGAGACCGACTCGCTCGCCCTGCTGACCTGCCTGAGCAGCGCTGAGATCAACGCGCGCAACCAGGCGATCTCGACGGCCACCCGGACCATCAAGTCGGGCAACCCCAACGCCAAGGTGTACCTCGATGGCGGCCACTCCACCTGGAACAGCGCGGGTGAGACGGCCAACCGGCTTCGTGCGGCCGGCGTGCAGTACGCCGACGGTTTCTTCACCAACGTGTCGAACTACAACTCCACCTCCGGCGAGGCGAACTTCGGCCGGGCGGTCATCTCCGCCCTCAACGGCATGGGCATCTCGGGCAAGCGCCAGGTCATCGACACCAGCCGCAACGGTGGTGCCAGCGGGGACTGGTGCGGCGACGACAACACCGACCGGCGCATCGGGCAGTACCCGACGACCAACACCGGCGACAGCAACATCGACGCGTACCTCTGGGTGAAGCCGCCGGGGGAGGCCGACGGCTGCCGCTACACGGCCGGTTCGTTCCAGCCCGACCTGGCCTTCAGCCTGGCCAACGGCGCGCCCAACCCGCCCCCGACGACCGCGCCGCCGACCACGGCGCCCCCCACCACGGCTCCCCCCACCACGGCCCCGCCGACGACCGCCCCGCCGACCACGGCACCCCCCACCACGCCGCCGCCGACGGGTAACGGCTGCTCCGCGTCGGTGGCGCTAAACCAGTGGTCCGGCGGCTTCACCGCGAGCGTGAACGTCACCGCCGGCTCTGCGAGCATCAACGGCTGGACCGTGACCATCGCGCTGCCCGGCGGTGCCGCGGTCACCAGCACCTGGAACGCCCAGGCAAGCGGCACCAGTGGGACCGTCCGGTTCACCAACGTGAGCTACAACGGACAGGTCGGCGCCGGGCAGACGACCAACTTCGGCTTCCAGGGCACCGGCACCGGCACCGGCGCGACGGCCACCTGCGCGGCCGGCTGACCCCACCAGATACCGCGGCCCGGCGCGAGGACCACTCCTCGCGCCGGGCCCGTTCTGCGGTACGGGCCGGACCGGCCGGCGCTGGAATGACGGGCGAGCGGACGTCACCGTAGGGCGGCCAGGACGACGGCCGCGACGGCCAACCCGAAGTCCCTGATCGGGAACCCTGCGTCACGCCAAGTCCCCGCGGGTGTGCCGGGAGCGGAGTGCCACGACTCGCTTTGGCGTGGTCCGGGCCCACGACGACAATTGCTCCGTAGGCGCGGCCCCGTCACGGCCGGAAGGGAAGCCTTGCGTGCCTCGGGCGCATCTATAGCGCGGAAGCTGTCCGGGTATCGCGGCAACGCGAACCTGCGTTCGAACGCCGTGCGGAGGGCTGGCCGCTGCCGTTGAGCACGGCCAGCAGGAGGTGCTCGACGTGAGGCCTCTGACGGGCTACCCCCGTAGCTGCGATCAGGTGAGCTTCATGTTGTTGATGGAGTCGACGGTGTCGGCGTCGCGGTGGTCGAAGGCCGGTCCGGTCCTGCCGTCGAGGGTCGCGATACGCGCCATGTCGGCGTCGGTGAGCTCGAAGTCGAAGACGGCGAGATTCTCGCGGATGCGCTGGGGCTTGGTGGACTTCACGACCGCCGGCACCTGGCGCTGCATCAGCCAGCGGAGCACGATCTGAGCTGCGGACTTGTCGTGCGCGCTGGCCAGTTCGGTGAGCACCGGGTCCTGGAGCAGGTGGTGCTGCCCCTGCGCCAGCGGACCCCAGGCTTCGATCTGCACGGTGCGCTTGCGCATGGCCTGCTCGTCAGCGATGCGCTGGGAGTACGGGTGCGTCTCGACCTGGTCGATGGCCGGGAGGATCTCGTTGTGCGCGATGAGGTCGGTTAGCCGGTCGGGGTGAAAGTTGGAGACGCCGATGGCGCGTACCGTGCCCTGGTGATAGGCGGTTTCCAGCGCGCGCCAGGTGCCGTAGTAGTCGCCGTAGGGCGTGTGGATCAGGCACAGGTCGAGCTGGTCGAGGCCGAGCTTGCGCAGCGACGTTTCGAACGCGCGCTTGGCGGGTTCGTCGCCGGCGTCCTGGATCCAGATCTTGGTCGTGATGAACAGCTCGTCGCGTGGGATGCCACTGGCGGCGATCGCGCGCCCCACGGCTTCTTCGTTCTGGTAGGCCGCTGCGGTGTCGATCGAGCGGTAGCCGGCCTCGAGCGCTTCGAGGGCAGCTCGCTCGGTGTCCTCCGGCGGAATCTGGAAGACGCCGAAGCCGAGCAGAGGCATCTCGACGCCGTTGTTCAGGGTGATGGTGGGGACCTTGCTCATGATCGTGCTCCTCGTGATCTGTCGTGGTCGTTCCTGCCCTTCTAGGAAAGCCCGGGATTCGGCTCGGGTGAGAGTCCCTGACATGGGAGGTACCGGCAGGGACCCCCGGTCAGCTTTCGGCCAGGGAGCCGTCCGCCGTGCCGGTGACGGTCGCGGCCCAGCTGGCCAGCAACGTCAGAGCATCAGCGGCGGCGCTGCCTGGCTCGGCGTTGTAGACCGACAGCTGCAGGCCGCTGTCGTCCGGTAGGGGCAGCGCTTCGAAGTCGAGGGTGAGCTCGCCGACGACCGGGTGCCGGAAGCGTTTGCTGCCGTCGCGGAAGGCGTACACGTCGTGCGAGCCCCACAACACCCGGAACGTGTCGCTACGGGTCGACAACTCACCGATCAAATTCGACAGCTGGCGGTCGTACGGAAACTTGGCCACCTCGGCCCGGAAGTGCCCGACGGTGCTACGGGCGATGCGGTCGTAGTCGACGAAGAAGTGCCGGGCAGCCGGGTTCAGGAACGCGAACCGGGCCATGTTCTCGTCGCAAGCGGGGTCGGCGTACAGGTCGGTCAACAGGCTGCGGCCGAGCGAGTTGGCCGCCAGCACATCAAGACGATTGTTATTCACGTACGCCGGCATGCTGGGCATGCCCTCGATCATCCGCGCCACCGACGGCCGCACCGCCGGGGCCACGGCTCGCTTGCTCGCCCGGGATCGCGGGGTAGCCGCCGTACGCGCCAAATGATGCAGGTGGGCCTGTTCGATCTCGTCCAGTTGCAGCGCCCGGGCCAGCGAGTCCAGGACGCTCTCGGAGACACCGCCCAAGTTGCCACGCTCGAGCCGGGTGTAGTACTCGGCGCTCACCCCGGCCAGCTGGGCGACCTCGCTGCGACGCAGCCCCGGTACCCGCCGCTCGCCGTAGGACTGCACGCCTGCCTGCTCCGGCGTGATCTTGTCTCGGCGCGACTTGAGGAAAGCGCTGGCTTCCGCCCGGTTATCCATAATCCCAGCGTAGGCACCTCGCCCACCGGCTGAGGGTCCCTGCTGGTACCCCCCACACCGCGAAGCAGCAACCAAACCTCGGGTCAATGCGCAGGATCAACGAAGTGGCTGGCGGCCAGGGTCATTGCGTAGTGGGATAGCTGCTGGTCACGGTGGTGATGAGGTCGTGGGGACGGCGGGTCCGTTGCTCGCCGCCCTGTGACCGTCGCCAGAGTGCGGGAAGGTCGTGAGGCCCTGCGGCGTATTCGGGACTCCCCGGACAGCCGACGCCAACGGCAGCAGACTCCAGGGGTCCGTCCGGACCCGCAACCAGACATCGCTGTATCAGTACTGGATGGAGGCTTGCGACCGATCGCCCTTTCCGAAGTTGTGGCTACTGAACCGCGGCCTACGCCGGGTGTTCAGCATGTCCAGCTTCGCCGCCCTGTCCCACTGCCCACGATCACGCGCCTACTACGACAAGAAGAGAGCCGAAGGAAAGACTCACCGCCAAGCCATCGCCGCCCTGTCCAGACAACGCCTCAACGTCCTCTGGGCCTGCATTCGCGCCAAGACCCCCTACCAGACCAAACAACCAAGATCGGCAGAAGTGGCGCTGTGCGAACTCGCGTAGAGACTCCTCCAGCGGATGCCAACCGGGGTGAACCGGTGCCAACGCGGGTCACCGCGGCGAACCCCGGTCGCAAACCGGGGTTCGTGTGCTCCGGGTGTGCTCCTGGGCTGGGCGAACACGGGTCCGGGTGACGTGGGTGAACGTGGGCCACTCCCTGCCACCCCAGGTGAACGCCCAGGTCGCTAGACTGGGCCCTCGCGCCCCCGTAGCTCAGGGGATAGAGCATCGGTTTCCTAAACCGTGTGTCGCAGGTTCGAATCCTGCCGGGGGCACCTCGATACACAGCCGAAACGCCATCTGAGCTGGCAATACGCGCGCTGCTCGATTCGAACAGGTGCGCAAAGTGCAGGCAGGCGAAGAACGCGACCAGGCGCTCACCACGTTTCGCCTTCGTCCCCGCTGGCCGACGTAGGTAACAGCGATCAGCAGTTCCAGCGTCCTGATACCGATCTGTCACGCAGGTCCCGAGACCGGACAGGCGGCTGCCGGCGTGTCTAGTCCCACCACATGCGTGACACTTCCGTCCCAGCAGATGCTGCGCGGCTGGTCTAGACATCCAGCCCGCGATCGATACTGTTGGTGGCCATTGAGCTCTGGTGGCCGCCGATGGCGGCTCAGCCCCTCCCCGCCGACCGACGGAGTCGCCCGATGTGTCGTTCAGGCGAACGACCTTCGACATGAGCTGCGGAGGTAACTGGTAATGGCTCGACGGCGGTGGGTGCTCTGGGCTGCGGCAGTGGCCCTGCTCGCTGGTTGCAGCTCGGAGGTGAACAACCCGCACGAGGGCGCACTACCCAAGGGAGAAAGCTTGGGCGAGATGCGCCAGCAGGCGGGCGAGGCCCTGGCCCGCTATGACCAGGCTGTCATCAACGCTGGTGGTTCAGCCACCGTCAGCGTGACACCGCCGCCATGGGATTCACCACCTGGCATCTCTATCGAATCAGCGACCGGCACCAGGGCTGGTACTCGATTGGCTGTCACCTTCACTGGCACTCCGGGACCGGCAACCGAACGTTGCGGTGCGGACTACCACGCCGAGGCCGTCGAATCGGCTAACGCGGTCGTCGTCATCGTCATCGCGCAGCCCCACGCCACCAACGAGGTTTGCACGCTTGCGGGCTACGCGCGGACAGCCACTCTGAATCTGGCTCAACCGCTGGGCCAGCGGGTAGTCCTTGAAGCGCGGCAAGGGCAGCCGGTTCCGCTGACTGCGGAGTGAACACAGCGCAACTGCCGGCAATGACGTTGTCAAGCGTCCGGTGGGACGCGGGTGTCAAGCATGTCCCGTGACGGGACAAGCCGGCTGCCGGCAATGTTGTGCTGCTCGCGGTGGTGGCCGGTGCCTACCGCTCGGCAGTGGCGCGGGCGATCAGGGGAGGCCCGTGGTCGGGCCATGGCGGCCTCCGTGGACAAGTCGAGCGAGGTTGCCCCAGACCACATGAGACCGAAGCCGTGACTCCCTGCCACCGATTGCGCACGTTCGGAGATGCACCCCTGGTGCTCTGAGTGACATCCTCGCCGCGCACAGTCATCGGACGCCAATCGGTCTGGGGAGAGATTGATGACGGATACGCCAACCACAGCCACCCGAAACCTCGTGAGCGTTCCCACCGAAGGGCCACCACCACAGCGCAACGGTGTCATCATCGCGGCCAGCGCGGCGGCCGGGGTTCTGCTGGCGGTGCTGTGGTCGTACGAGTTCGTCGACTCGGTCATCGGTGACAGTGTCGCCAGCGGGCTCCTGGGTCACGACGCGAAGGCGACGGCGATCTCCGGTACCGCCGCGGGCCTGGTGTTCGCGTTCGTGTCGGGCCTCGCCGGCACGTTCACCGCGTGCAACATCGCGATGCTCGCGTCCATCGGGCCGCTCGGCGCGGCCGGCAGCGGCAGCGGTGACCGGCTCCGGTTGCTGCTGCGGCCGGTCGGCTACCTCACCCTGGGAATGGTCGTCGTCGCGGCGGTGTACGGGTTCGTCGGGGTTCTGCTGGGTGACCGGCTGCCGCAGTTGTCGACCGAGACCGCCGGTGGGGTGCCGGTACGCATCATCCAGTCGTCGGTGGTGTTCGGCCTCATCGGGCTGGCTCTCATCTATCTGGGGCTGGCCGCGATCCGGGCGGTGCCGGACGTGTTCGCTGACCGACCTGTCGCACGGGTGGTGACCCTCGGCGCGCTCATCGGCGGGTTCCTCATCGGTCGGCCCTATCCGTTGTTCAACAAGCTCTTCCACTGGGCGGTCGACAGCGGCAACCCGCTGTACGGTTCGGCCGCGTTCGTGCTGCAGTCCCTCGGCAACATCGTCGTGGTCACCGCGCTGTTCGCGCTGCTGATCGTGCTCACCCGGGGCCGTTTCATCGGCTGGCTCACCGCCGACCTGCGGCGCAGCATGGTGCTCAGCGGCGCGCTGCTCATCGCACTGGGCGTGTTCACCGTCGTGTACTGGGATGTCCGGGTGCCCGCCATCTTCGGCTTCGGCTGGTTCCCGACCATGTTCTACAACTGACATCCGCGCGAAAGAGTGCACGTGCGAAGAAGTCGCGGCGGGGCAGATGCTCGATGCTGTTCGATGTGACTGACGTGGCGGATCCAGATCGTTGGAGCTTGGCCAACACGGCACTGCGGGCGGCTGCCGATCGGTTCACCGATCTGGTGGCCGCCGCGCGGTCGCCCCGGGTCATGGTGACCGCCGACTGGACTGTGGCCGACACCGTCGCGCACGTGGTGTCGATCGCGATGCTGTACGTGTCGAGGCTGGAGGGCACCGAGGTCGCCATTCCCGTGCCGGGCCTGGAGGACATGCTGGCCGTCACGAACGTCGACACGGTGGCCGACGTCAACACCCATGTGCTCGCACACTTCACCGAGCGCGACCTGGGGGTCCTGCTGTCGCAGCTGAACACCGCTGTCGACAGCCTGCTGGCCACAACGGCGGATCCACGGTCGACGGTGAGCTGGCTGGGCAACGCGCGGGTGACGGTCGGCGGTCTCTTCGCCCACCTGACCAACGAACTGCTCGTGCACGGTTGGGACATCGCACGGGCGCTGCGCCGGCCGTGGCCGATGCCGGACGACCACGCCGCGCTCTACTGGGACCTGTTCATGTTCGACATGCTGCGCGACACGTACGGGGTGCTGCTCAACACCGAGCTGCCGATGCCCCGCCAGCCCGTGTCGGTGCAGTTCCGATCGCCGTACACGGCGACCACGACGCTGACCCTGGGCGATCGCAGGGTGTGGATCGCGCCGTCCGACGGCCCGATCGACGCGCGCGTGACGTTCCGTCCCGCCCGGTTCAACCTGATGATGTTCGGCCGGATCAGCATCGCGCACGCGGTGCTGCGCCGCGACGTCGTCATCGGCGGGCCGAGGCCGTGGCGGCTGCCCGCGTTCCTCCGGGTCGTGCACATGCCCAACAGCCGGCTCGCGCCGAAACCAGGGCAACGGAGCGCGTGATCGTCCGCGCGGGAGACGCCTGGCCCAGCGACGCGACGGTGCCCTCCGGATTCCTCCGGAGGGCACCGTCGTCCCGGTTGGTCAGAGGAACTTGTACATCTCCTCGGAGGCTGCCTCGGTGTCGCCGGCGGGCGGGGCCTTCACCGAGACCGGCTCGCCGAAGCCGCTCATCTTCATCTCGGTGACGAGGTCACCGACGCTCTTCGTGGCGATGGTGTACGACAGCGCGGTGAGTCGGCCGTCGGCGTCGATGGTCGCCTCGAACGGGATCGCCGCCGGGTCCTTCGCCAGCTTGGCGGTCGACTCGAGGCCCTCGCGCATTCCGCCGTCGGCGCCGGCGGCTTCCGCCGCCTTGCTCAGGTCGGCGACGCCGGTGTAACGGCCGGGGCTCACCTCCTGGGCGGTCACGACGCCGCCGATGATGCCGGTCTGTGCCTTGAGGTCGAACGACTGGCGCATCGAGCTGGTCGGCTTGAGCTTGTTGAGGTCGATCTTCATCCACGGCTTGTCGCCGTCGAGCGAATCCGACTTGATATAGGCGATGTCGCCGATCAGGCGGGCCTCGATCGGATCCGGGGCGTTTCCGGTGACCTGGATCGCCTTGGCGACGGGGTCCATCTTTCCGCTGAGGGTGATCGCCTGAGGGCCGGCCTTGACGGAGGCGTCCATGGTGACCGTGCCGGTGAGGCTGCGGTCCATGGCCTGTCGGATGGCGGCGACGGGCTCGACCTTGGTCGTCTCGGGCGCGGCGGAGGGCGCGGCACCTCCGGTGTCGCTGGAGGTCGTGCCGCAGCCGGCCACGAGGACGGCGGTGAGGGCAATCGAAAAGGCTGGGATCAGTCGACGCATAGACGTGACCCTAACGGGCCGGTGCCAGCCGATTTTCCCGGGTGTGGAGCTTGCGGCGTCGTGACCGGGGAAGGGGCAGCCGGACAGACCGCGTCTTTCGCATTCGTGCCCGTCCGTGTAACGAGATTGTGCAGAAACGCGCTGCGGTTCGATGACGACCCTATTCCCACCCGTGGGAATAGGGTCGTCTGTATCTGTTGGGCGCGGATCGAGGGGGTCGCGTCCGGCACCGGCGCGGGTTACCTGCGCGGATTTGCGGGTCGCGGGGGGGGGGGGGGGGGGGGGGGCCCGGGGCCCCCCCCCGGGGGGGGGGCCGCGGCGGGTGGGGGGGGGGGGGGGTA
>NZ_JBEYTK010000003.1:0-132823 GCF_040643015.1 Micromonospora sp. NPDC047527
GGAGCCGATCGGCGGGTTGCTGCTGGCCAGGCTCACCGTCGAGGTGCTGACGGTGCTGGAGAGCCGCATCAGGGCCAGGTCGTAACGGGTGTAGCTGGTCGTTGTGCAGGAGACCAGCGGAGCGGGGTTGCTGCCGTTCCAGGAGCCGAGCAGCCCGAAGGTGGTGCTCGCTCCGGCAGCGAGGGCGCCGTTGTAGTTGACGTTGCGCGCGGTGACCTGCGTGCCGCTGGTGGTCACGGTGGCGTTCCACGACGACGCGACCTGTTGGCCGTTGCCGTAGTTCCAGTTCACCGACCAGCCCTGGACGGGCGAGCTGCCGGCGGTCACCCGCACCTCAGCCTGGAAGCCGCCGGCCCACTGGCCGGTGACCTGGTAGGACGCCGTGCAGGCTCCGGCCGGCGGGGGCGTGGTGGGCGGGGGAGTGGTCGGCGGCGGAGTCGTGGGCGGAGGAGTGGTCGGCGGCGGCGTGGTGGGCGGCGGGGTCGTCGGCGGCGGGGTCGACGACCCGCCGAAGTCGACGTCGCTGCACAGGTAGTACGACTGGTCCAGGTGACTGGCCTGCCAGATCGTGTAGACGATGTGTCGGCCGCTGCGTCCCGGTGCGCTGACCGGGATCTGGATGGAGACGCCACCGGTGTCCGGGTTCCACTGCGACGCCGGGGTGTTGCCGATCTGACCGGCCAACTCCAGGTCACTCCAGCCGAGCGGCTGGGTGGCCGCGTTGAAGCCCTGCTTGGTCACGTACACCCGGATGTAGTCGGCGCCGTGGCTGGCCTGGTCGAAGAAGCGGAGCCGGAAGTTGTTCGACACCGAGGTGGTCTTCCAGGCGCCGACGGTGTCCATGGCGTTGTAGCGACCGCTCTGGGTGCGCCCGCCGCTGCACAGCTGACCGTTGGGGATGGCGCCCTGGTGGTTGCCGGCCACGCCCTCGCGGAACAGGCCGTTCCAGTTCCACATGGCGTTCGGGTCGGCCTGCCAGGCCTGCCAGCACATCGGGTCCTCGGTGGCCATCCGCGGGTTCTGGAAGTCGCCGCCCCAGCGTTGCCAGCAGCTGTAGCTGCGCGAGGGCGGGTCGACGACCGAGCCGTGCGCGGCGGCGGGCCGGACCAGCATGGTGCTCAGTGCGGTCGTCAGCAGGAGCGTGATGGCTGCCGCGATGGCGAACAACCAGAGCACGCGTCGTGATCGGATGAGAGTGGACATGGAGCCCCCGGGGGGATGAGGTCGGACGACGACACCCGGACTGCCGGGAGTGCCCACTCCCGTGCCTGTTCGCTGGCTCCTGCGACGGCGTTACCCGGCACAATGCCAGGCAAATCGTCAGCGGTCAATGGGTTCGCGTCGCATCGGGGTGTGGGGGATGCCGTCCTCGACGTACTCCGGGCCGCTGACCTCGAAGCCGTGCCGGGCGTAGAACGCGACCAGGTGCGACTGGGCGTCCAGCACGCACGGCCGGTCGCCCACCATCTCCAGCGCCGAGGTCATCAGCCGGCTGGCGTGCCCGCCGCCGCGCGCCGCCGGGGCCGCCACCACCCGACCGATCCGCGCGAGGTCGCCCGGGTCGGTCAGGATCCGCAGGTACGCCAGGGGAGCGTCGCCGTCGGTCAGCCAGAGGTGCCGGGTGCCCGGCTCCACGTCCCGACCGTCGAGTTCCGGGTACGGGCAGTTCTGCTCCACCACGAACACGTCGGTGCGCAGCTTGAGCAGGTCGTGGAAGGTGCGGGCGTCCAGGTCGGCGAAGAAGGCGGTGCGAAGTTCGGTGGTCTGCTGGGGCACGCACCGATGGTAGGCCCCACCGGGCCGGGGCGGTCAGGGCGTCTCCGGGTGGCTGGGGCTGAGGTAGGTGGCGGCCACGGCGGTGAGCAGCAGCACGCCGCCGACGAGCACCGGCAGCGGTAGCGGCTCGTGCAGCAGCGCCACGGCCAGCGCCGCCGCGGTCAACGGTTCGAGCAGGGTCAGCACGGCGGCGACGCTGCCCGGGGTGGTGCGCAGCCCGGCGTAGAACAGCGCGTACGCCACGGCGGTGGTGACGACACCGAGGTGCAGCAGCAGCGCCACCGCGTCGACGCGGGCCGGTACGCCGATGCCGGCGACAAGCGCGAACGGTGCGAGGGTCAGCGCGCCGACGGTGGTGGAGATGGTGGTCAGCGTCATGGGTGCGGTGTGCTGCGACACCTGCCGGCTGATCAGGGTCGTCACCGCGTACCCGAGGCCGGAGCCGGCGGCCGCGAGCAGGCCGAGCAGTGGGGCCGGCGCCGCCGTGGTGGGCTGCGCGGTGGCCATGGTGATCAGGGCGAGGCCGGCCACGGCGGCGACCAGCGTGCCGAGGCGCAGCGGGCCGGGGATCCGGCGGGCGTGCGCCGACTCCCAGGCCGCGGCGAGCACCGGGGCGAGGCCCAGGCTGACCACGGTGGCCACGCTGACCCCGGCCAGCGCCACGGCGGCGAAGTAGAGCGCCTGATAGAGGCCGAGGCCGACGCCGGTGATCACCAGCGGCAGGGGTGCCGCGCGCAGGGCGTCCACCAGCGCGCCGAGCCGGCCGGCGGTGCACGCCAGCAGGACGAGCGCGGCGATCGCCAGGCGGTGGAAGCCGATGCTCACCGGGCTGAGCCCGGTGCTCTCGCGCAGGAGTTGCACCGCCACGCCGGTGGTGCCCCACAGCACTCCGGTGACGGTGATCTGGATCAGGCCGGTGCGGGCCCGGAGGACGGCCGGGGCAGGGGCGGCCGGCGACGCGGTACGGGACGTGGACACGGATGCGCTCCGAAGGGTGAGCCGTTGACGGGGACGACGTCGACGGAGCGCGTACGGCGAAATGGCCGAGCGGGTGGGTCACCCGGTCGGCGTGAGGCGCGGCGCTCCGATCAGGAGCGCGGCGGGGGAAGGACGCCCAGGAAAGGCCGCATGACGACGACCGTACCGCAGCGGGCCGCGTCAGGCCGGGCGGGCGCCGACGGCGTCCCGGATCTCGGCGCCCTCCGTGCGTTCGACGGATCGGGCGCAGTGCCCGCAGCAGAAGAACCGGCCGTTGACCTCGACGCCGTGCCCGACGATCTTGATTTCGCAGTGCTCGCAGATGGGTGCCATGCGGTGAATCGCGCATTCGAACGAGTCGAAGGTGTGCACGTCGCCGCTGACCGTGCGTACCTCGAACGCCATCCAGTAGTCGTTGCCGCAGACCTCGCACGTTGCCATGGAAAACCTCCCGTATCAGGACATGTGCTATCAGGTTGCCCCGGCGCAGAAGGTCGGGTGGGCCGAACGCCGCCGCTCGACCGGTACGGGTGGCGTGTCGGCTCTGGCGTGTCGTCCGTTGGGTCGCCGCGACCCCGACAACAAACTCGCCGACATCGATGGATTTATTGACCAGGCTCTTTACTGTTAACAAAGTTTAAATTACGTTGAGGGGCACCTCACCGAGAAGGAGCTGCCCCGATGCGTCGAAGAATCACCGTCCCGCTGGTGGCGGCGGGTGCTGTCGCCGCCACCCTCACCGTCGCCGCGCCCGCCCAGGCGCACGGCTACGTCTCCGCCCCGCCGAGCCGGCAGGCGCTCTGCGCGCAGGGCCGGGTGCCCGACTGCGGGCAGATCAAGTACGAGCCGCAGAGCGTGGAGGGGCCGAAGGGCCTGCGCAGCTGCAACGCCGGGATCGCCCAGTTCGCCGTCCTCAACGACGACAACCGGGGCTGGCCGGCCACGTCGGTCGGCAGCTCGCTGACCTTCACCTGGGTCAACACCGCCCGGCACGCCACCAGCAACTGGGAGTACTGGATCGGCAACAGCCGGGTCGCCGTGGTCAACGGCAACGGCCAACAGCCGGGCGCCACCGTCTCGCACACCGTCAACCTCGGCGGCTACTCCGGCCGGCAGAAGATCCTCGCGGTGTGGAACATCTCCGACACCGCCAACGCGTTCTACTCCTGCATCGACGTGCAGATCGGCGGCGGCGGCGGGTCCACGCCCACCCCCTCGCCGACCCCCTCGCCCACGCCGCGGCCCACCCCGACCGCCGCGCCGACGACTCCGCCCGCGCCGGGCGGCAGTTGGACGGCCGGCCGGGCGTACCAGGTCGGCGACCAGGTCACCTACGGCGGTCGCACGTACCGCTGCCGGCAGGCGCACACCGCGATCCTCGGCTGGGAGCCGCCGAACGTACCGGCGCTCTGGCTTCAGGTCTGACCGCACGGGCGCGGCCCCGGCCGCGCCCGTGTCGCCGCCCACGCGTGATCGGAGCACCCGCCATGCCTCGCGCGACCCCGCTGGCGCCCTTGGTCGCCGCGCTGCTGCTGGCCGCCGCCTGCGCCGGGCCGTCCGCGTCCCCGTCGGCCGCGCCCGAGCCGGCTCCCGCGGCCCCGGCCGGGTCGGCGGCAGGCGGGCCGTCGACAGCCGGATCGGCCGCCGAAGGCCCGCTGAGCGGCATCGACGTGGTCTTCCTGAACACCATGGTCGGGCACAGCGAACGCACCCTGCAGATCGTCCGGCTGGCGGGCGGCCGCTTGCGCGACGACGCGCTGCGCACCCTGGCCGCCGCCGTCGAGGTGACCGAGGCCGACGAGTTGTCGACCATGCGTGGCTGGCTGCCCACGGCCGGGCCGGGCGCCGGCGTGACCGGGCACGACCACGCCGGGCACGGCGACGACGCCGCGCTCGACCGGCTGCGGGCCGCACCCGACGCCGACGTCGACCGCGTGCTGCGCGAGGTGCTCGCCGACCACCAGCGGGCGGCGGCCGACCTGGCCCGAGCCCAGATCGACGTCGGCCGCAACGAGCAGGTCCGCGACCTGGCCCGGCGGATCGAGCGGTCCCGGACCGCCGAGGTCGAGCTGCTGACCGGGAGCTGACCGGGGTACGCCGCTGGCGCACCTCCCGCCGCGCGGAGGCCGCTCGCCTTCCGGCCTCGCGCGCTGGCTTCGTGCCCTGGCCTCGCGCGCTGGCTTCGTGCCCTGGCCTCGCGCGCTGGCTTCGTGCCCTGGCTTCGCGCGCTGGCCTCAGGTCAGCGGGGTTCCAGCCGGATGGAGACCGAGTTGACGCAGTGCCGGGTGTCCTTCGGGGTGAAGCCCTCGCCGTGGAAGACGTGCCCGAGGTGGCTGTCGCAGCGGGCGCAGCGGATCTCGGTGCGGGCCATGCCGAGGCTGCGGTCCTCGATCTCCTTGACCCGGCCCGGGATGGCGTCGTCGAAGCTCGGCCACCCGCAGTGCGAGTCGAATTTCGTGTCGCTGGCGAAGAGTTCCAGCCCACAGGCGCGGCAGTGGTAGACCCCCTGGGTCTTCGTGTCCACGTACTCGCCGGTCCACGGGCGTTCGGTGCCGGCCTCCCGCAGGACGTGGAACTCCTCGGGGGTCAGCCGGACGCGCCACTCGTCCTCGGTCTGGGGCAGCTCGTTGTCGTCAAGACTCACCCGTCAACGGTACGTCGAACGTCGGGGGTGTGGCATAAGGTCGCGAGATGGCTGGCACCAAGGCAGCGGTCACCGAGGTCGAGGTGGCCGGGCACAGCGTACGGCTGAGCAGTCCAGACCGGGTGATCTTCCCGCAGCGGGGCTTCACCAAGGCGGACGTCTTCCACTACTACCTCGCGGTCGGCGACGGCATCATGCGCGCCCTGCGGGACCGGCCCACCACGCTGCAACGTTTCCCCGAGGGCGTCGAGGGTGAGGCGTTCTTCCAGAAGCGGGTGCCGACCCGGGGCGTCCCGCCCTGGGTCTCCACTGCGGAGATCACCTTCCCGAGCGGCCGGAGCGCGGCGGAACTCCGCCCGGTCGACCTGGCGCACGTGGCCTGGGCGGCGCAGATGGGCACCATCGTGTTCCACCCGTGGCCGGTGCGCGCCGCCGACGTGGACCGCCCCGACGAGCTGCGCATCGACCTGGACCCGCAGCCCGGCACCGACTTCGCCGACGCGGCCCGTGCCGCCGGGGAGGTCCGCGCGCTCCTCGACGAGTTGGGCGCGACCGGCTGGCCGAAGACCTCCGGTGGCCGGGGCGTGCACGTCTACCTGCGCATCCAACCCCGATGGACGTTCACGGAGGTGCGCCGGGCCACCATCGCGCTGGCCCGCGAGGTGGAGCGCCGCCAGCCCGACCTGGTCACCACCGCCTGGTGGAAGGAGGAGCGCGGCAGCCGGGTCTTCGTCGACTACAACCAGATGGCGCGCGACCGCACGATCGCCTGCGCGTACTCGTTGCGGGCCACCGCGCGAGCCACCGTCTCCACCCCGGTCACCTGGGACGAGCTGCCCGACGTCGACCCGGACGACTTCGACCTCCGCAGCGTGCCCGCCCGGCTCGCCGAGCGGGGCGACCCGCACGCCGGCATCGACGACGCCCCGTGGGACATCACCCCGCTCCTGGAGTGGGCCGAGCGGGACGCCGCCGCTGGTCAGGGCGACCTGCCGTACCCTCCCGACCACCCCAAGATGCCCGGCGAGCCCAAGCGGGTCCAGCCCAGCCGCGCCAAGCGCACCCCCGACGACGACAAACCCTGACCTGCGAGCCCACTGGCGGTAGGGCTGTCGGTGTCGCGGCAGCGAGGGGGGGGTCAACGCCCGCACCAAAGCGGTTCCGCATCGCCCGGAAGTTGTCGTACACCTGTTCTAATGTTTGGGTGTGATCGATGAGTTGGCGCGGGCGGAGAGCGCGGTGCGGGCGTGCGCCGACGCCGCTGCCTGGGCCCTGCCCGAGCGTGATCTGATCGCGGCGCTCGATGCCACGCACCGGCTCCAACAGCGGCTGGCGGCGGTGCAGTTGGCCCTCGTTCGGGAGTTGGACGGTCGGGGCACCGCGGTCGCGCAGGGCGCGTCGTCGACGACCGTGTGGTTGCGCCATCGCCTGCGACTCGACGTCGCATCCGCCCGTCGGCTGGTCGGCCTCGCCGCCTCCGTCGACGCCGCCCCGCCGGCCGTGCGGAGCGCCCTCGCGACCGGGGCGGTCACTGTGGAGCAGGCCCGGGTCATCGCCGACACGGCCGCCACGGTGTCGACGTCCGCGGGCCCAGAGGTCGCCGGCAAGGCGGTCGGCGTGCTGGTCGAGTGGGCCGCGCAGTTCGATCCGTCGTTGCTGCGCCGGATGGGGGCGCGGATTCTCGACCACGTCGCACCCGACGTCGCCGATGTCGCCGCGGCGACGGCCCTCGCCGCCGAGGCCGCGCGGGCGGCCCGCGACCGGCACGTCACCATCTCCGAGCAGGCCGGCGGGCGGCTCCGGCTCGCCGGCACCCTCGACGCGGAGGCCGCCGCGCTGCTGCGTGCCGCCATCGACCCGCTGAGCGCGCCCTCCGGCTCCGACGACACCCGCAGCGCGGGGCAGCGCCGCCACGAC
This sequence comes from Micromonospora sp. NPDC047527, assembly GCF_040643015.1. NCBI lineage: Bacteria > Bacillati > Actinomycetota > Actinomycetes > Micromonosporales > Micromonosporaceae > Micromonospora > Micromonospora sp. NPDC047527. The sequence goes on from NZ_JBEYTK010000003.1 coordinate 7,316, forward strand.
GCTCTCGCCGACGTGTGCCGGCTCGCCCTGCGCGCCGGCGACCTGCCCGAGAACGGCGGCGACCCCGCCCAGATCGTCGTCACCACCAGCTACGACGGGCTGACCCGGCAACTGCGCGGCGGCACCCTCGACATCGGCGTGCAGCTCACGCCCGACACGGTGCGTCGGCTCGCCTGCGACGCCGCGATCCTTCCCGCCGTGCTCGGCGGCGCCGGGCAGGTCCTCGACGTGGGCCGGCAGCGCCGCCTCATCACCGGCCCGCTGCGGCGTGCCCTGGTGCTGCGGGACGGCGGCTGCGCCTTCCCCGGCTGTGACCGGCCACCCCGTTGGTGCGCCGCCCACCACATCCGCCACTGGGCCGACGGCGGCCCGACCAGCCTCGACAACGCCGTCCTGCTCTGCGGCCACCACCACCGACACGTCCACCAGAGTGACTGGGCGGTCCGGCTCGGCGACGACGGCCATCCCGAGTTCGTGCCGCCGGCCTGGCTCGACCCCGACCAACTCCCGCGCCGCAACCACTACCACCGGCGAACGTGACCGGGGCGCCGAGGATGCGCTGATCCCCGGCGCCCCGCCCCAGATGTCATGCCTGATGCCGCCCGCCCGTCGGCTCTGCCGGCTCCGGCCCTACTCGCAGCCGAGGGAGTCCCGGTACTTGGCCGGCGGTTTGCCGGCGGCCACCTCGTCGGCGGTCTCCCAGAACACCTCCGGCCAGTCTCCCTCGTCGTTCATCTGGCGCAGCACCGTCCACCTGTGGCTGCTGCGCAGCGCGTCACCGGCGCGCCGGAGAGCGTCGTCGTCGCCGGCCTTCTTGGCGCGCAGCCACTCGGCTATCCAGGCGCAGCCGACGCGGCTGGTCACCTTGGCACCGAACTGGTACGCGTCGTTGGCGCCGAGCCCGCCCAACGCGGTGACGTCGAAGCCCGGGGGGAGCGGCACGTCGGCGAGCACCTTGGCGGCCTGCTCGGTCGCCCGTTGCGGCGTCACGATCTCGGCCGGCAGCGCGGCCAACCAGGTTTTGGCGTCGACGCGGACCACGGTGGCGAGGACCTCGTCGAACGCCGCACGCGTCCACGTGCCGCCGGTCCGGAGTTCGACGAAGGAGCCCTCGCGGGGCTTCAGCATGACCGCGAAGTCACCCTCGTTGTACTGGAACCGCTCGGCCGGCCAGCCGTCGACCGTCACCTGCGCCGGCTCGCTGACCCGGAGCCGATCCTCGTGGAAGCTGTCGTACACGTCGGCCGGGTACCAGTTCATCTCCAGTTCCCGATCGTTGTTGCTGAACGTGATCGAACCGTCCTTCTCGGTGAAGCCGTAGACGGAGGTGGCCTTCCAGCCAGGCTGGTCGATCAGCAACCGTGGGTTCTCCTCGGCCGCCTTGAGCACCATGGCCCAGTCGGTGATCGGCTTCGTGTCATCGGAGGTGTCCGCCGGGGTGGAGGGGCGGTCCTCCGGCCGATCCGCGTTCATGATCGAGCCGGTGACGACCACGCCGAGAACGACGGCGGCGACACCCGCGCTGGCGAGGCCGCTCAGCAGCGCGCGGCGTTTCCTCTGGCGTCTGGCCGACGGTTCGGCGACCGGTTCGAGGGTCGGTGTGGACATGATCTCCTCCAGGAGGTTCTGCGCGGCCCCGTCGAGGTGCTGAACGACCTCGGGTCGGTACGGGTCGGCGTCGCGAACCATGCGGTCGAGGTGCGCGTCAGTCATCGGCCCTCCTTCGGGGTGCGTACGGCCAGGACGTCGAATACATGTCCGGGTGGGTCCGCATCGTCACCGACCAGTTGTCGCAGCCGGGCCCGGGCTCGCGACAGCCGGGTACGGGCCGCGGCCGGGCTGATGCGCAGGACGTCGGCGGCCTCGCGCGGCTCCAGGCCCTCCCAGAAGGTCAGCATCAACAACTCCCGGTCCTGCTCACCGAGCCGGGCCAGCGCGGCCCGGACCGTGAGCCGTTCGGGCACCTCGCTGCCCGGGTCGGCGACGATGACGGCCCTGAGCCGTTGACGCAGCCGGTCGCCCAGCCGCCCTCGGCGCAGCCCACTGCGGTGGTGGTTGGCGAGCACCCGCCGGGCCACGCCGTACAGCCACGGCCGTACCTCCGTGTCGGGTGGCATGTGACGGCTGCGCCGCCAGGCGACGAGGAAGGTCTCTGCCACCACGTCGGCCGCGTCCTCGGGCTGCTCGACGCGTCGCATCGCGTACGCCAGCAGCGGCTCGAAGTTGGCCGCGTAGACGCGTCGAAATCGGTCCTCGTGCTCGGTCGTGGAGCTCACGTCTACTCCATGTCCGGTTCGGCGTCGGTCGTGACGGGGACGGCCGGAAAAACTGCCGGGTCGACTCTCGATCCGCCACCCCACGCTATCGGGGCGAGTGCGTGCCGAACATTGCGCGACCGATTGACATTCGATAGGTAGCGAGCGAGGATCGATGCATGGTTGTCGAGCGTCGAGCGGTAGCCGCTCTCCGAGTTTTCCTCGTGGTGCTGTTCGGGGTCCTGATCCCGTTCGAGACACTCTCCCTGCCGGGGCAGTTCGCGCACATGGCGCAGGAGTCGCCGCAGGACGCGTACCTCCGATGGCCGGCGACGGCCGTGGCGGTCTTCTGGGTGCTGTGCGTCCAGGTGGTGATCGTTTGCACCTGGCAATTGCTGAACCTGGTCAAGAAGGACCGCATCTTCACCGAGGCGTCCCTGAAGTGGGTGGACGCGATCGTGTGGGCCATCGCCGCCGCCTGGGTGGTGCTCGTCGCCGTCTTCCTCTACGTCGTGTTGAACGCGGACGATCCCGGCCTGCCGGTCCTGCTGTTCCTGCTGACGGTGGGTGTCACAGTGGCCGGGCTCCTGATGGTGGTGATGCGTGCGCTGCTGCGGCAGGCCACCACGCTGCGGACCGACATGGAAGCGGTGATCTGATGCCCATCATCGTCCGCATCGACGTCGAGTTGGCCAAGCGCAAGATGAGTGTCGGCGAGTTCGCCGAACGGGTCGGGCTCACCCCGGCGAACGTGGCCGTGCTCAAGAACGGTCGCGCCAAGGCCGTTCGCTTCAGCACCTTGGAAGCGATGTGTCGGGTGCTCGACTGCCAGCCCGGTGACCTCCTGGAGTGGGTCGACGAATGACGTACCTCTTCGCCGTCCTCGCCGCCGCGCTCGGGGTTGCCGGCATCGTGCACGGAGAGGCTGACGACTCGCCCGGCCTGCAGTTTCTGGGCGCCGCGCTCGTCGTGGGCGCGGTCGTCTTCGGGGTACGGACGGCCCGGCGCGGCCGGTAGCCCGGCGAATGGGCCGCACGGGCCGAGCCGACTACCCAGAATAACGATCATGTAACGGGCGCGAACCTTTCCCGGTGGATGACCTGTCTTGAAGGTCGTCGGTCCGCCAGGGCCAGGGGAGGCGTCGGATGAAGTTGGTGTGGAGACGGGCCCGCGAGGCGCGAGGTCTGCTAGTTGCCGCGGTGATCGCCGCCTTGGTCGCCGTCGTGCTGGTCACCGGCCTGTCCGACTACAACCGCCGCGCGGTGGACGCCGGGCAGCGGGCGCTGGTGGCCGCGTCGCCGGCCGAGGAGCGCGGCCTGCTGGTCAGCGGCTCCGGCGGGCGCGACGCCGCCGAGTTCGCCACCCGCGACCAGGCGGTGCGGGCCGAGTTCGCCGACGGGCTCGCCGGCGTGCCGGTCACCGTCGCCGTTGCCCGGTACGGCACCGGTCGGGAGTTGACCGGCGACCTCGGGTCCGTGTCCCGCGCCGGCGACGACCCGATCTTCGCGAACCTGGCAACCATGGAGGGCCTGGCCGAGCACGCCGAGCTGACCAGCGGGGCATGGCCCCGGGCCGGCTCGACGCCGGTCCAGGTGAGCCTGCCGGAACGGGTAGCCACGGCACTGGGCCTGACCGCCGGAGCGCGGATCCCGCTGCGGGACCGCGCCACCGAGCGGGCCGGCGAAGTGGTGCTCGCCGGCACCTGGCGGCCCCGTGACGCGACCGAGGCGTACTGGCTGCTGGCTCCCGGAGTGGGTGCGGGCAGCGCCGGCTCGGGGACCTCGTACGGGCCGTTCGTGCTGGACCCGGCCGACTTCGCGGCCACCTTCCCCGGCTCGGTGACGGTCTCCTGGCTGGCCGAACCGGACCTCGGCGGCGTCGACGTCGGCGACCTGCCGGCCGTGCGGGACGCCATGACGGCGGCCGTGACGGCGGTGCCCGAAGCAGCGCAACTGGGCACGTCGGCGCAGTCGATGACCAAGATGGACCTGCTGCTGGACCGGATCGGCCGCGCTGACCTGGTGGGCCGATCCTCGCTGGCCACCCCGCTGCTGCTCATCCTGGTGCTCGGCGGGTACGCGCTGGTGCTGGTCGCCGCGCTGCTGCACGAGGACCGCCGCCCGCAGACCGCGCTGCTGCGCGCCCGTGGCGCCGCCCGCCGACAGTTGGCCGGCCTGGCCGCCCGGGAGGCGACCCTGGTGATCGCCCCGGCAGCCCTGCTCGGGCCGGTGATCGCCGGGGAGGCGCTGCGGTTCGTCCGGCCCGGCGGGTCGGCCGAACTGTCCACGGCCGGCGGCAACACCACCCTGATCTGGGCGGCTGCCGCGGCGACCGCCGCCGGCTGCCTCGTGGCCATGGTCGCGCCCACGCTGCGCGGCGCCGGCACCTACGTGGCCGACATGGCCGCCAGGTCCCGGCCGAACCGGGCGGCGAGCGTCCAGCGGGCCAGCGTCGACCTGGTGCTGGTGGCGCTCGCCCTGATCGCCTGGGTGCAACTGCGCCGGTACGCCTCACCGCTGGCCGGCTCGGACGGCCGGCTCGGGCTCGACCCACTGCTGGTCGCCGCGCCGACGCTCGGCGTGCTGGCCGGTGCCGTGCTGGCGCTGCGGGTGCTCCCGCCGCTCACCCGGTTCGCCGAGCGGTTCGTCGACCGGCGGCCGTGGACGGCCACCATGTTCGGCATGTGGCAGGCCGGCCGGCGTCCACACGCCGGGCCGGTGCTGCTGCTCGCCCTCGCCGTCGGTGGCAGCACCCTCGCCTGGTCCCTGATCAGCACCGGTGAGCGGTCCCAGGTCGAGCAGGCCAGTCACACGGTCGGCGCCGACCTGCGGGTGACCGAGCGGTCCGGTTCCGCCCCGCTGGCCCGAGCCGGTCAGCTCGCCGCGTTGCCGGGCGTGAACCGGGTACTGCCCGCGTGGCGGGACGAGGTACGGGTCGGTCGGCAGGACCTGCCGGTGACCGTGATCGGCGTCGACCCGGCCAGCGCGGCCGGCGTCGTCCGGCTCGACGACCGCCTCAGTGACGTGCCGGTGTCGGACAACTACCAGCGGATGGTCCAGGCCCGGGGCGCCCCTGTCGGAATCGAACTGCCTGCCGGCACCCGCGCGATCACCGGCACGGTCCGCACCCCCGTCGAGGGGTCCGTCCGGTCCCACCAGATCGCGGTGGCGTTGCTGGTCACCAGCGACGACGGGCTCGCCTTCCGGCTGCCGGCCGGCAACGCCCCGAGCAACGGACGGGCCACGCGTTTCACGGCCCAGCTACCGGATGTGGGTGAGGCGCGGCTGAGGCTGGCCGGGTTCGAAGCCGACGGCGGGCCGAGGGCCGGCACCACCTACGGGCTTCAGGTGCAAGGCTTGACGCTGGTCGACGCCGACGGCAAGGCCCGGCCAGCCGAGTTGACCGGCGACTGGGCGACGACCTGGGTCGGAGGGCCGCGCGTGCCGGTCCGATCGGGCGCCGCCGGGCTCGTGGCAAGCCGCGACCTGCTCGACTATCCCGGCGGGGAGCGTGCCTCCCAGGACTCGACCCGGTTCGTCGTCGTACCGGGCGCACCGGCCGCGGCCGTACCGGTGCTGATGACCGCCGGGGTACGCGATGCGCTGAGCCTGCGCGTCGACGACAAATTCACCCTGGACCTCTCCGGCGTGTCAGTGCCGGCGCGACTGGTCGGGGAATTGACCTCCGTGCCGACCACCACCGGAGAGGGCGTGCTGCTCGACCTGCCCGCCGCGGCAGACGCGCTGATCGCCGCTGGCGGGACGATACGTCCGGTGCCGGAGTGGTGGATCGGTGCTGGCGACGCGACAGCCGCCGCACGGGCGGCCAGCGAACTGCCGGGTGTCACCGTGCTCAACCGGGAAGCGGTGATCGAGTCGGCCGCCGACGACCCGTACTGGCAGGGTTCCCGCACCGGGATGCTCGCCGCCGCGCTCGGCGCGGTGCTGCTCGCCCTCGTCGGGCTGATGGTGGACGTGTGGGCAACCGCCCGGCGCCGGCTCGGCGAGTTCGCGGTGCTGCACACCCTCGGCGCGACACCCCGGCTGCTGGCGCGGGCGTTGCTGGCCGAACAGTCCTTCCTGGCCGGCATCGGCGTGGGTGTCGGGCTGCTGCTCGGCGCCGCGGTGGGGGCCACCATGGCCCCCCTGGTCATCCTCACCCCGGCCGCTGGTCGGCCGGTGCCCGCGGCGACGTTCGTGCTGCCCTGGGTGCCGATTGGCCTGACCGCGGTGGGTCTACTGCTGGCGGCGCTCGCCTTCAGCGCGTTCATCGCCACCGGCATCCGCAAGCGGGTGGCGGCGGTGCAGCTGCGAATCGGGGGAGAACGATGAGCGTCGGCGCGGCCGCCCGGCGGGTCCGGGCGTACGGCGGGCAGTTCCTGCTTCTGGCGGTGCTGACCCTGGTGGTCACGCTGCTGGTCAGCGGGGTGCCCCGGCTCGTCAACCGGCTCGCTGAACAGGGTCTGCGGGCGCAGCTGAACAATGAGCTGCCCGCCCGCCGAGACATCTCGTACTCCACTGGCGAGACGCCCTTTAACTCGATCAAGACCGCCACGGGAGCCGCTCGCGAGCGGTTCGACGACCTGGCGGAGCAGATGCCGCCGCAGGTGGGCTCGGCGGTCACCGAGCGCTGGCACAGCGTGGAGATCCCACCGGCCCGGGTGGCCGGCCCGGACCTCGTGGCCGGCAAACTGCTGGTCGACCTGGGCCTGCGGGTCATGCCCGGCATCCAGGACAAGGAGAGCAGCACCCTCGTCGAGGGGGCGTGGCCGAGCGAGACGTACGTTCCCAGCCGGCCGATCGAGGTGGCACTCGATGTCGACGTGGCCGGCAAGCTCAACCTGCGGGCCGGCAGCCAACTGCGCATCGGCCACACCGACGCCAAGGGCAACATCATCGATCCGTCTCCCGTGCTGGTGGCCGGGTTGTTCCGCCCCACCGACCGAGCGAACGGCATGTGGGACGGGCTGCCGCCGGCGCTGCGGATCACCGAACCGATCGGCGATGGCCAGCCGAAGATCGTCGTCGGCATGGTCGCCCAGTCGGTCTTCAACAAGCGGGCCGCGGAGGGTTGGCCGATTCGGTCCGAATGGCGGTACCGACTCGGCGTCGACTCCATCGACGCACGCGACCTGGACCAGTTGATCGACGGCCTACAGACAATGCAGCGCAGCACCCCGTCGGACCTCACCCTGACCCAGGGTTTCGACGTGCCGCTGCGGGCGTTCGCCGCCCAGCTGAACGCCGCCCGGACCCTGCTCGCGGTGATCGCGGCCGGAGTGCTCGCCACCCTGGCCGGGCTGATCGTGCTCGCGGCCACCCTCGCCACCCGCCGACGCCGCGCGGAGTTCGTGCTGCTGCGCGCCCGAGGGGGTGCGGCCACCGCCGGCGCCCGGCGCAGCCTCGCCGAGTCGCTGCTGGTGGTGCCGGTCGCCGCCGCGCTGGGCTGGTGGCTGGGCACCCTGTTCCCCGGTGCCCCGGACTCGACCGCGCCGTATGCCGCCGCGGCGACCGTGCTGGTCACCCTCGCGCTGCCGCTGGCGACGCTGGCCGTGCCGACCGGAGGGGCGGCCCGCCGGGACCTGGTCCGGCTCCGCCCGTCAGCGCGCCGGCTCACCATCGAGGTCTTCCTCCTGCTGCTGGCCGGGCTCGCGGCGGTGCTGCTGCGCCGACGTGGCCTCACCCTCGGCGAGGTGGACCCGCTGCTGGTGTCGGTGCCGGTGCTGCTCGCGATCGCCGCGGCGGTGCTCGCGCTGCGCGCGTACCCCTGGCCTCTGCGGTTGGTCAGCCGGCTCGCCGCGCGGACCCGGGGCAGCGTGACGTTCCTCGGCACCGCGCGGGCCGGCCGCTCCGCAGTGGCAGCCCCGCTGGTCGTCGTGGTGCTGGCGATCGGCACGGCGGCGTTCTGCGCCGTCGTCGCCGCCGGTGTCGACGCGAGCCGGGACCGGGCCGTCGAGCGGATCGTTCCCGGCGACGCGGTGGTCCGGGGCGAACGTTTCGCCCCGGACACCCTCGACGCGCTGAGTGCGCTGCCCGGGGTTCGGGCCGTCACCCGGCTGCTGGACGAGCCGGATCAGCGGCTGGCCACCGACGCACTCGGCACCGACGCGCGGGTCGCTCCGGTGGCGGTGTTGGTGGTGGACAGCTCGGGTCTGAGCGCGGTGAGCCGGGAGTCCGGTGTGGACCTGCCCGTACCGGCCGCCTTGCCGAGCGCCCAGCCCGCTGCGGGACCGCTGCCCGCCATCGTCTCCCCGGCGGTCGCCGCCGACCTGACCCGGGCGGGCCTGGACCGTTCGGCGTTCGTCTCCGTGCAGGGCGAGCGGTACGAGTTCCGGGTCGCCGGTTCGCAGGAGAGCTTCCCGCTGCTGTCGGAGAGCACCAGCCGGTTCGTGATCCTGCCCTGGCAGGCGCTGCCAGCCCGTAACACCGAGCCCGTGCCCACCAGCCTGCTGGTCGCCGGGGACCGGCTCGACGCGGAGGTGTTGCGCCAGGTCGGCGACCAGGGGCAGGACCGCTACCAGCGCGACGGAACGGTGACCGGCCTGCAACGGAACATCGGCGTGACGGTCGACACCCGCGACGGCGTCCGGCGGGACCTCGGCGACGGTGGTGCCAACGGTGTGCTGGCCTTCGGCTTCGCGGCCGGTGCCGCCGGCGGCACCGCGCTCGGGCTGCTCGCCATCGCGTTCACCGTGCTCGCCGGCGCGCGAGCACGCGGTCAGGTGCTGTCCCGGCTGCGGACCCTCGGCCTGTCCCGCCGACAGTGGCGAGGGCTGTTGCTCGTCGAGTTGGCCCCGCTGGTCGGCACGTCGGTGCTGACCGGCGCGCTCGTCGGGGCGGTGCTGCCCCTGCTGCTCAACCCGGTGCTCGGCCTGACCGCGTTCACCGGCGGCGTACCGGTCCGGGTGGCCTTCGAGCCCGGTCTCGTCGTCGCGGTGTTCGCGCTCGGGGCGGTCGCCCTCGGCTTCGCGGTCGTCGTCGAAGCCCTGAACAACCGCCGGCTGCGCCTCGGTGAGGTGCTCCGGCTCGGAGAGGAGAGCTGAGATGACCGCTACCGCCCAGACCGCACCGATGCCGGACCTGGCCGTCCTACAGCAGCGGGCCGCACAACGGGCCGCCGAGCGGGCCGGCGGGGAGGACCGACTGCGCGGCCACATCGTCTGCGACGGCCTGGTGCGCATCTTCAAGACCGAGGGGGTGGAGGTCGTCGCCCTGCAGGGCCTCGACCTGGTCATCGACCGGGGCGAGCTGGTGGCGATCGTCGGTGCCTCCGGTTCGGGCAAGTCGACCCTGCTCAACATCCTCTCCGGCCTGGACACGCCGACCGCCGGCATCGCCCGGGTGGCCGACTACGATCTGCTCTCGCTGTCGGCCAAGCGGCGGTTGAGCTACCGGCGGGAGTTGGTCGGGTTCGTCTGGCAGCAGACCGGCCGCAACCTGCTGCCGTACCTCACCGCGCTGGAGAACGTCGAGCTGCCGATGCAGCTGGCTGGCAAGCTCAGTCGCAAGGCCCGCCGGAAGCGGGCCCGGGAACTGCTCGACATGGTCGGCGTGGGCTACTGCGCGGAGCGGCGGCCGGGACAGCTCAGCGGCGGTGAGCAGCAGCGTTGCGCGGTGGCCGTGGCGGTGGCCAACGACCCGGAGGTGCTCTTCGCCGACGAACCGACCGGTGAGCTGGACGAGGCGACCGGCGCGGACGTCTTCGCGGCGCTGCGCGCCATCAACGCCGAGCTGGGCGTCACCATCGTGGTGGTGACCCACGACCACGCCGTCGCCACGCAGGTCCGCCGGACCGTCGCGATCCGCGACGGCCGAACCGCCTCCGAGGTACGCCGGACCGCCCGGATCGACGCGGAGGGCAACACCGAGCTGGTCAGCGAGGAGTACGCGGTGCTCGACCGCAACGGTCGGATGCAGTTGCCGGCCGCGTTCGTCGACGCGCTCTCGATGAAGGAACGGGTTCGGCTCGACCTGGAGCTTGACCATGTGCAGGTACGGCCCGGTGACCGGGCCACGGACGATCGGGAGGCACGGGCGTGAGCCGTCGGGACATGATGGTGACGGGAGCGGCCGGGTTCGGCGGTGCGTCCACGGAGCACCCCGGCGAGGTGGTCCGGGTCAGCAATGTGAGCCGCACCTTCGGCCGGGGCGAGCGCGCCGTGCACGCGGTGCGGGACGTCTCGTTCAGCGCCAACCGCGGTGAGCTGGTCGCCATCCGCGGCCGATCCGGGGCGGGCAAGACCACGCTGCTGAACGTGATCGGCGGGCTGGACCGGCCGGACAGCGGTCAGGTCGTGGTGGCCGGGCACGAGGTGACCGCGGCCGGCGAGGCGGAACTGCTGCGGCTGCGCCGGGGCATCGTCGGGTTCGTGTTCCAGACCTTCGGGCTGGTGCCGATCCTCTCCGCCGCCGAGAACGTCGGCGTGCCCCTGCGGCTGGCACAGGTGCCGGCCGCGGAGCGGGAGCAGCGGGTCGGGGTGCTGCTGGAACTGGTCGGCCTGGGCGGGCACGCGGCGCAGCGCCCCTACGAGCTCTCCGGTGGGCAGCAGCAGCGGGTCGCGGTCGCCCGCGCGCTGGCCAACGAGCCGGACCTGCTCATCGCCGACGAGCCCACCGGTCAGCTCGACTCGGAGACCGGGCGGTCCATCATGGACCTGCTGCGGGCGGTGGTGCACGCCCGGGGCATGACGGCACTGGTGGCCACGCACGACCCGGCCCTGATCGACCTCGCCGACCGGGTGCTCACCCTGCGCGACGGCCGCCTGGTCGACAGCTGACCGCTGCCGGACGGACGGCTGCCGCACGCCAGGGCGCTTCGCGACGGACCCTCGCTTCGCGACGGACCCTCGCTTCGCGACGGACCCTCGCTGTGCGGCGGGCCCTCGCTGTGCGGCGGACGCTCGCTGTGCGGCGGGGCTTGCTGGGCGTTGGGGCTCGCTGTGGCGTCGGGGCTTGCGCCGGCCTCGCACAGCTCGGCCGCAGTAGGCGAGGTGGTGGTCCGCGCTCGCTATGGAGCTGATGTCGTAAACGGATCGGTGCGCTGATTTGTTTACGACATCAGCTCCAAAGCGTCTGCGACATGGTGGTACGGGGGCCGCCCAAGGACGCAGCTCCGCGCTCCGCGCTCCGCGGACCCCGGTCGGTCAGAGGGCGAGCTTCATGCCCTCGTGGCTGGCCACGAAGCCGAGGCCCAGGTAGAAGCGGTGCGCGTCGTCGCGGGTCTTGTCAGTGGTGAGCTGGACCAGGGCGCAGCCGCGCTGCCGGGCCTGGTCGATCGCCCAGGCCATCAGCTCACGGCCGAGCCCCTGGCTGCGGCGGTCGGAGCGGACCCGGACCGACTCGATCAGGGACCGCTCGGCGCCGTGCCGACCGAGCCCGGGGATGTAGGTGATCTGCAGGCAGCCGACCAGGTCACCGTCCTGCTCGGCGACGATCAGCTGGTTGCGCGGGTCCGCGTCGATGGCGGCGAACGCCCTCTCGTACGCGTCGTCGACCTCGGTGAAATCGCGGGCCTTGCCCAAGATGTCATCGGCGAGCAGGGCGATGACGGAGGGCAGGTCGGCCCGGACCGCCTCCCGGAAGATCACGTCGGTCATCGGGTGAGAATCCCACAGCGACGGGGATCGAGCCGGCCCTGGCTGGCCTGCTAGAGCAGCACTCCCGCCGGCTCGGGGTCAGCGGCCCGTGGTCGTGGTGAACGGCGACGCAGGGACGGTCGGGGCGGCCTTCGACTACGCCGAGATCCGACAGATCTACGGCGCGGGTTGGGCTGAGCGGCTGACCCTCACGCGGCTGCCGGCCTGTGCGGGCGACGACCCCGCAGCTGTCGGAGTGCCAGGTGACCGATCCGGTTGAGGTGGCCAACGACCCGGCCACCAGTGCGTTGTCGGCCAAGGTCGACCTCTCCTGCACCTCACCGATAGTCTTCGCCATCACCGCGGACGAGTCCTCGGACGAGGGCGACTACAAGGCCACGGACCTAAAGGCATCGGGTTCATGGACTGCGGGGACAGCTCCGGAGCGTTCGCCTACTCCAACCCGCCGCGCCTGCCGCCGGCAGAGGGCCCGCTGCCCGAGATGTCACTGGACTACTCGTCACAGATGGTCGACGGGCGGATGGCCGGTGCCAACAACGGGCAGTGGTGCGGCTACTCCCAGGTGGTCACCAAGGTCGGCGAGCCGGGTCGGGGCGTACCGCTGACCACTCGAAAGCGCTCCCACCGCGGCCTGCACGACCAGCCGTTGCCAGGCGGTGGCCGGCGCGACGTACAGGTGTCCGATTCCGAGGGCAACACGTTCTCGTACCATGCGGCGCTGGCCGGCGCTCCGCCCGAGGAGGCGTCCCTCGACGGGTCGGCGGTTGTCGAGGCGTCCACCTCGCAGTGTTGGACCCGCCAGACAGCCGCGCGCAGCCACTCCGGTGGCACCGACCGGGCGTACCTCACCGGACCGTCCATGGAGAAGACCCGCAAGCTGCTCGCGTCGAACGTGTGGGCGCGGACCGAGACCCGCACCACCTATGACAGTGAGGGCCAACCGGGGACGGTGTCTGATCTGGGTGACACCGCCCGTACCGGCGACGAGACCTGCACCCGCACGACGTACGTCAAGAACGGCACCGCGTGGATCCGCGCGGCGGTGTCCCGGGTGGAGACCGTCGCCAAGACATGCGGCGAAACGCCCGCCCGGCCAGTCGATGTCATCTCCGATGTCCGGACCTACCACGACGCTTCGGACGTCCACGGCGCCACCCCGAGTAAGGGCATGGTGACCCGCGAGGAGACCTTCGACACGTGGAATGGCGGGCCTGTCTACACCGTCATCTCCCGTATTAGCCACGACGGGCTCGGGCGGATCACGAGCGCGACTGACGCCCGCGGTGGGGTCACCACCACCGCGTAAGTTTTCCCTTAAGGTCGACGAACTTGGTTATAAATATCCAAGGTTTGGCGCGGGCGTGACGACGGGTGTCAAAGATGGACGTTCTCGACTACTCCTCGTGGACGGTTATGGCGATCCTTTCGCCAGCCTTTAGAGGGGCGGCTCATGGCGGTCAAGAATATGTCGGATCGGGTGACATGTTGCTCGAGTACTGTCGAAGGATGGGGGGTGAGATACCTCTACTTAAGCTCATCCTGAAGTCCGATTTCCTGGATTCGGTGGATCGGAAGCTCGACGGCAAGGAGGGGCTAGGAAGTGCGCACCCACTCTCCGTTCATGAAGCTCGTTCCATCCTTCGCGAGGTTGCACACGAGAGTGCAGATTCCCTAACTGGTCGACATGTTGCGGTGTTGCCCACTTGGACGGCAGGAGCCGTGAAAGTTCTGGCCGACGCCCGATCAACTTCTGAGGAACGAGGCATCCCATGGGTTGGCGACCGCGAAGTATTGACCGCACTTCTCATGAGCGAGGGGACGACGGCGAGTGCGTTCTTGGCGCGCAGTGGCATCAATCGCAGTGATCTACTGTTGAAGGTGGGACGTCTCGAGCCATTCCAGGGCAAGCGTCCATGGGCACCTGCGATAGATTCGCTGGAGATGACGGGCGTACTGCGCGTGAATATGATGAGCCGCTTTCTGGGTTGGCCCATCCACGTAGTTTCGAGAAAGGTCAACGGGCGGAGCTTTGGTCTACTCTCAACGCTGGAGGGTGAGGCTACCCGGCAGGCTGTCCGAGAGGGCTCTGCGGGTGTTCAGGCGGAGCAGGTCGTGCTCGGCGCAGCTTCGATTTTCCATCAGTTGGCATTGAGCAAAATTTCTGAACCGGAGGAGCTGCACAACTCCCGGACCGTACTTGAACGGTACGGCCTCTCGTACGCTGACCTGAGCCTCCGCGTCGTTCATAGCGCCAGATCTGTTCGGTCCCAGCTCAATGGGGAGCCGCTCTCCGTTCAGGCGCGCCCCCCGGTCGCTTCACCCGAAGTTGCGATGGCCTTTGAACTATTGCGCGGCTTGGTTGCGCAGGGCAATAGTTGCATCCAGGTCTTGGAGTCGCTATTCGCGATCCCTCAGGTAACAGCTGCGATCGCTGCGCTCACTGCCGATCAACCTTGACGTCCGAGGTTGCGTCCAGGGAATTGGTGTACCACTTGCCCCTGGTGGCCGTGTTGCCTGAGGAGACGGCCACTGCGCGGTCCTTCGAGACGGCTCCTTGACCGTGAGCTCCGCGTCGGCCAGATCAGTGTGCACGTCGTACCCGTCTGGCACGACGGCCTCTTCTTCGGAAAGATCAAGAATGCGGCCAGCCGAGCCGCCAACGTGGTGGCCAACACCGCCAGGTCGGCGGTCAAGACCGTGGTCTACAACGCGGGCACCATCTCCGCGGTCGCGGGCGGGATAGCCATGGTGGCGGCGGTGCTGCCACCCGCGGCCCAGGTGGTGGCGGTTGCCGCCGGTGCCGTTGCGGCGGTCGCCGGCGACGAATACGGTACCGCAGTATGTGCCGGGACGTGTCGGAGGCATCTGATTCGTGCGACCGTATAGGAGGTGCTCTAATGGTCGACTACGTCGGTGAGAATCCATCAGGGTTGACCCAGCGCGCCCAGGATTTTCTGCGTAGGTGTTCGAGCCGTGAAGATTTTGATCGAGGTCTTGTTGGCGCCGATCTTGACCAAGAGATCCGTGCCGTCTACGTTCAGCCGAACAGTAAGATCGTTTCAACGCTGGAGTTTGTCCAGGAACGCTATGGAGGGCTCACCTACACGAGTGGCTTATTTGACTCCGACGTCTTCTTCACGCCGGTCTGCGAGCCAGAGGATCCGACGGAGGAGCTTGAGATCCTGTATGCGGTGCAGACGGGATCACCTGCGGGTGCCTGTCTCTCAGCCGACGGAGTGGTGATCGTTGGCGTGGATTACCACGAGGTGCCAGAGTTCCCATCGCTTGACTCGTTAATTGAATGCGATTCCATGTTCGAACTCGCCGAGCAACAGCCGGCGACCGGCACTATGCACCTTGCAGGGCTGGATCGCCTTCGAGGCGCTGTCGAGCTAATCGAGGCGAGTCCGTTTCGGCTTCGGCGAGTGCCGGAGGCAGGCGGTGCACACACATACTGGTTCAGCGGGCAATCGGCCTATGTGTTCCTGTCTGGAGTCTGGGGCGCGATAGGTTTCATGCCCCCATCGATCCGTGTTTGGGCCGGAAATCAGCAGGAGGTTAGTCGGATTCTCGCGACATTCGGCTGACGGTTTCCGGTCTGCTGACAAATCTGCGGATCGCTAGCGGGCTGGGCAGCGCAGGCCGTCCCGGGGGACGGTCAGGTCGAGCAGGTACGCGTCGACCGCGTTGGTGATGCAGGAGGTCTGCGGGTACGCGGTGTGCCCCTCGCCCTCCCAGGTGAGCACCCGACCGACGCCCAGCATCGACGCGAGGCGCGGGGTCTGCTCGTAGGGCGTCGCCGGGTCGCCGGTAGTGCCGACCACCACGATCGGCGGTGCGCCGTTGGCCTTCCCGGTCGGGTACGGGTCACGCCCGCCCGGCCACTCGACGCAGCTCAACATGCCGACCGCGAGCGCCGGCCCGAACAGCGGGTACTTCGTGCGCCACTCCGACTGCAACTGGCGGATCTCGTCGCGGCTCGGCTTCTCGGTTTCGTCGGCGCAGTTGATGGCGAGGTTGGCGTCGAACAGGTTGGAGTAGTGCCCGTCGCTCTCCCGGCCGGCGTACGAGTCGGCGAGCCGGAACACGTCCTTCGGGTCGCCCTCGGCCAGCCGGTCGATGGCCTGCGCCAACTCCTGCCAGCCCGACTCGGTGTAGAGAGACGAGATGACCGCGTAGAAGACCCAGCCGGCGGTGGCCTCGCGCCCGTCGTCACCGCGTACCGGGGAGACCTTGGCCTTGTCGATGGCCGTGGTGACCGCCGCGCGGGCGTCCGGGGCGATCGGGCAGCGGGCGGCGTTCGCGGCGCACCAACGGCTGAAGTTGTCGAACGCCCGCTCGAAGCCGCGTGCCTGGCTCTCCGAGCCGGCCACCAGCCGCTGCTGCGGGTCGACGGCGCCGTCGAGCACCAGCGCGCGCACCCGCTGCGGGTAGAGCTGGGCGTAGATGGCGCCGAGCAGCGTGCCATAGGAGTAGCCCAGGTAGGTGAGCTTGTCGTCGCCGACGGCGGCCCGGACCGCGTCCATGTCCCGGGCGGCCTGCTCGCTGCCGTACAGCGGCAACTGGTCGCCGTAGCGGTCGCCGCAGCCGCGCCCGATCCGCTGGCTCAGCCCGACGAAACCGTCGAACGACGCCTGGCTCGCCGGATCGGGGTCGTAGCCGAAGCTGGCGTCCAGGTCGGCGTCGGAGATGCACTTCACCGGGCTGGAACGGGCCACGCCGCGCGGGTCGAAGCCGACGATGTCGAATCGCTCGGTAATCGAGCTGGGCAGACCACCGAACTGGCTGCCGAAGGAGAGGTAGACGGCGGTGTCCACGCCGGAGCCGCCCGGACCGCCGGGGTTGACGACCAGCGAGCCGATCCGGTCACGTTGTTTGCTGGACCGGGCCCTCAGCAGGGCGATTTCGAAGGTCTGCCCGGCACCCGGCCCGGCGGTCGCTCCGGTGCCGGTGCCCCAGTCCCGGGGGACCGCGATCCGGGCGCACTCGTAGCGCATGTCCGGCGCGCCGCGGCCGACCAGGTCCTCGGCCACCTCCGGGCAGGGCCGCCAGGTCGCCGAGCTGCCGGCCGGCGCCGCCTCGCCCTGCACCTCGGTGCGCGGCGCGAACGCCGGCAGTGTGCAGCCGGCGGTCAGCAGCGCCGCCACCACGAAGGCGGCGAGACTGCGACGGACCCGGCGACTGGTCGCCATCCACGGCTGGTCGGCGGTGCGGGTCACGTGATCCTCCGAGGTCGGGTCGACAGCCAGGCTACGCCGGGCCGGTGGAGGCTCGGTCCACGGTGGTCGTCGGGTCGCCGCGCAGCACCTGGTCCACGTCGTAGCGGATCGGGCGGTCGAGCTGGTCGTAGCGGCAGGAGCGGGGATCGCGGTCCGGCCGCCAGCGGACGAACCGCGCGGTGTGCCGGAAGCGCTCACCCTCCATCGCGTCGTAACCCACCTCGACCACCAGCTCCGGGCGCAGCGGCTCCCACTCCAGGTTCTTCGTGCCGGTCCAGCGGCTCACCCCGCCCGGGATGCGCTGGCCGCGCTCGTGGTCGCCGTGCACCCACGGGTGCTCGCCACCGGTGTCCCGGTACGGTGCCAGCTCGTCGAGCAGTTCGGCGCGGCGGGCCATGGTGAACGACGCGCTCACGCCGACGTGGTGCAGGAGACCGGCGTCGTCGTAGAGACCGAGCAGCAGCGAGCCCACCACCGGGCCGGACTTGTGCCAGCGGAAGCCGGCCACCACCGCGTCGGCGGTGCGGGCGTGCTTGACCTTGAACATCAACCGCTTGCCCGGCTCGTAGGGCAGGTCGGCCGGCTTGACGATCAGGCCGTCCAGCCCGGCGCCCTCGAAGACGTCGAACCAGCGGCGTGCGGTGTCCGGATCGGTGGTGACCTGGGTGACGTGCACCGGCGGCCGGACCCCGGCCAGGGCCTCGACCAGCCGCTCCCGGCGGCGCGGGTACGGCTGGTCGAGCAGCGACTCGTCGTCGATGGCCAGCAGGTCGAAGGCGACGAAGTCGGCCGGGGTGGTCTCGGCCAGCAGCTTCACCCGGGACGCCGCCGGGTGGATGCGCTGGGCCAGCAGCTCGAAATCCAGCCGGGGCTGGCCGGCTGGTCCGTCGCGCCGGATCACGATCAGCTCCCCGTCGACGGCGCACCGGGCGGGCAGTTGCCGGCGGGCCTGCTCGACGACCTCGGGGAAGTAACGGGTCATCGACTTGCCGCCCCGGCTGGCCAGCTCGACCTCGTCGCCGTCGCGGAACACGATGCACCGGAACCCGTCCCACTTGGGCTCGTAGGTCAGCCCGGCGGTGGTGGGCAGCTTGGAGACGCTCTTGGCCAGCATCGGCTCGACCGGCGGGTTGATCGGCAGGTCCACGGCGCCAGTCAATCAGACGGTACCGACAGTCGTGAGGCACATCACGGTGCACGCGGGGGCGGCGTGTCCGCCCGAGCGCCGCTCGTCCCGACCGGGTGAATCAGATAAGCGCAGGTCAGAGCTACTTTCGCGAGATGTCCGAGTGGGTCTGTGACTGCTGCGGGCGGTGGCGGGTGAGCGTCGAGCTGATCCGGGGCCGCTACCGCTACCGGTTGACCCGCCGATACCCGGAGCGGTTCGGCGGTGGCCGCAATGTGCTCGGCGAGGTCGGTTCGGTGCCGGAGTTGGAGGAGTTGCTCGCCCGGCGTACCCCATTGAGCCTGGCCGACCTGCGCGAAGCCGCCTGACCCGCGCGAGGTGTCGGCGGGTCCGCGCCCGAAGCTGGCGGGCCGGTGGATGCGCGCGTCACGATGTGCCGGGCAGCCTCGTCCCCATCGCGCGGCGGCGCCGGGCGGTGCCGCCGGGGAGGAGACGTGATGCGGTTCGAAGCTGGTACGGAGATCGCCGCCGATGCGCAGCGGGTCTGGGAGGTGCTGGTCGATGTGCGGCGGTGGCCAGAGTGGACGGCCTCGGTGAGCCACATCGAACGGGGCGAGTCAGGCCCCCTCGCCGTCGGCTCGACCGCCCGGGTGACCCAACCGAAGCTGCGACCGGCGGTGTGGCGGGTCACCGGGCTGACCGAGGGGCGTAAGTTCACCTGGGTCTCCGACACCCCCGGAGTGCACACCCGCGGGGAGCACCGGTTGTCGCCGCTGCTGGGCGGCGGCACCCGGGTCGAGCTGGCGATCGCCCAGTCCGGGCTGCTGGCCGGGCCGGTCGGCTGGCTCTACGGCGGTCTGCTTCGCCACTACCTGCGGCTGGAGGCTGACGGCCTCAAGCGTCGAAGCGAGGAGGGCTGACGGCAGGCCCGTCCAGCACGGCGGGTTTCTCCAGCACCGCCAGTTGGATGCCGTTCGGGTCCGGCCGGTGCGCCACGACCCGATAGCCGTGCCGCTCGTAGAGCCGGAGATTGCGGGCGCTGTCCGCGCCGGTGAAGAGGGTGAACAGGGCCACCTCGGGTGGGCAGGCCGCCTCGATCGCGGCGAGCAGCCGACCCCCGATGCCCTGACCCTGCTGGTCGGGGGCGACCGACAGCCGCCCGATGTGCGCGGTGTCCCCGTCCAGGTGGGCGCGGACGGAGCCGACCAGCCGGTGCCCCAGCCGGGCGGCGAGGACGGTGGCCGGGCCGGTCAACGCTGCCCGGACCTCGTCCAGCGTCTCGGTCAGCGGCGGCAGGAAAGGATCGGTGTAGTGCTGTGCCTCGGTCAGGTACGCGGCGCGCTGCACGGTGAGGATCTCACCGGCGTCCGCGGCACCTGCCGGGACGATGCTGGCCTCGGCGCTCATCGGGGCAGCACACCACAGCCGTCGCCGGCACCGACGCGCGGCCCGACCGTCGCCCGTACGCTGGCCGGCGATCGCCGACCGGTGCGCGCCGGGCGGGCTGGTCAGAACCGGGCGAACGAGCGGATCGGGGCACGCGGGCCGTACTTCGGCGCCTGGATGCCGGCGGCCTCCAGCAGCAGACAGACCCGGCCCCGGTGGCCCCGGAACGGCTCCAGCAGAGCCAGCATCCGGGCGTCGTCGCCGCGTGCCTCGCCGGCGAGCGCCCAGGCCACCGTGTTCGGGATGTGGTAGTCGCCGAGGCTTACCGCGTCCGGGTCGCCGTAGGCGATCCGGACCACCTCGGCGGCGGTCCACGGGCCGATGCCTCCGATGGCGGTCAGTCGACGGGTCGCCTCGGTGGCGTCGGCGCAGCGCTCCAGCCGGTCGGCCAGCGCGGCGGCGCGGCGCAGCGTGTCGGCCCGGCGCTGCTCGACGCCGAACGGGTGGAACACCCAGTACGGGGTGGCGGCCACCGCGGCGGACTCCGGCGGCAGCAGCAGCGGTTGCAGCGGGCCGGGCGCCGGCTCACGGAAGTGCCGCACGGTCGCCGAGTACGCCCGGTACGCCTCCTTGCCGGTGACCTTCTGCTCGAACACCGCCCGCAACAGTCGGGGAAAGACCTGCCCGGTGGTGGGCATTCGCAGTCCCTGGTGCTCCCGGGCCAGCCGGGCGACGAGCGGGTGCGCCGCCGCCAACTCGGCGAAGCCGGTCAGGTCGTCACGCAGCCCCGCGATCGCGTCGGCCCGAGCCACCACGTGCTCGGCGCCCGGGCCGTAGCCCTCGGCGAGCAACTCACCGCCGGCCGGCCGCAGTGAGAGCGTGGCCGGGCCGTCGGGGGTGCGGGTCGCCCACCAGAAGGTGCCGGCGGCGATGCGGGCGCACGGGTCGTACGGGCTGAAGGTCAGAGCGCGGACCGACGCGGCCAGCCGATAGCCGACCGGCGGGTGCAGCACCCGGGTCGCGGCGGGTTCGGTCTCGGTCACCCCGCCACTCTGCCAGGTGAGGATCGGCGTTCACCACGTAGCCGTTCGGCAGTCGGTTGGGCAGAATCGCACGGACACCTTCAGTTGGCCGTACCGGTGCTGTCGTACCGACCGAATGGCCAGTATTTTTTTCGCGAATCGGGGCGGAGCGTACTTATGGGACGTCCCTCTGTGTGTCGGCTGTGGAACCTGTGGTTGTTTGATTTTCCGCAGTAAACGCACCGCTCCGGGCAACTGCGGCGGCCACCGTCTGTCCCGCTGAATGGGAGAGCGCGCGAGCCGGCCCGGAGATTCGGTGCCCGCCGACAGCCGCCGCAGCGCGGCACGCAGCCGGTGCCGGATCCCACGCGGTGCCCACGGGGGAACTGTGAAAGGGCATGCAGTGATGGCTGCACGAGTGTGTGTTGCTTCAGCGCGAGTGGGGTTCCACGCCGCTACCCACCAGCAGGGCTGACAGTGGCCGCCGACGAGGTGGCCGTTCCCAGCGAACGGCCCGGCGCATGATTGCCCTGAAGATCTACCGACTGCTGCCCCAGCCCGTACGGCGACGCCTGTTGGGTCTACTGCCCGCCCACCGCCGGATCGGCCTCGTGCAGGCCTTCTCCCGGCGGCGCGGCGGCGACACCGTGCATCCGTCGGGTGCCCTGGTGACCGTGCCCGACGGCGGTGTCCGGACCCGGGCCGAGGTGGTCGACACGGCCACGCCGTTGCAGCTGTGGCACCGCAACCTCACCGCCGTCACCGCCGCCCTGGAAGCGGCAGGCATCGACTACCACTGCATCCGCAACGACGACCACCTGCGGAGCACGGTGGCCGTCCTCGACGACCAGCGGCCGGCCGTGCGTCGCCTGGTCAAGTCCGCGCCGACGCTGTCCGGGGCGCACGTCCGGACGCTCACCGTCCAGCCCGGTCGGGACCGGCCCGACGATGCTCCGACCGAGGTGATCCAGGTCTGGTTCCCGGTGACCGACGTGCGGGCGGGTGTGGTCCTCGGCGCGCAGTTCGCCTGCGAGATCGAGTTCTGGACCCGGCACGGCGACGTGGTCCGCGCCCCCCGGCACAACGCGGTGATCGACGAGGCGCCCGCGGAGGCGGAGAAGGTCCGGGTCGCCGCGGCGCTCATCAGCCACTTCGTTCCCGAGGCGGACGACCACACCTACCGCACCCGCCGTGACCTCACGGTCCGGGCGCCGGACCGGGTGGGCTTCCCGATCGACGCCGTCTACACCTGGGTGGACGGCTCGGACCCCGACTGGCTCAAGCGCAAGATGGACGCGCTCGGCACCCCCGACGGGCCGCTGCACGCCATCGCGGCCAACACGTCGCGCTACCACAACCGCGACGAGTTGCGGTACTCGATGCGCTCGTTGCACAGCTTCGCGCCGTGGCTCCGCCGGATCTTCCTGATCACCGACAGCCAGCTGCCCAGCTGGCTCGACCCGAACCACCCGATGGTCACCGTGATCTCGCACGCCGAGCTCTTCGCCGACCTCGGCGGACGTTCGTCGTTCAACTCGCACGCCATCGAGTCCCGGCTGCACCGCATCGACGGCCTGGCCGAACACTTCCTCTACCTCAACGACGACGTCTTCCTGGGCCGGCCGCTGCTGCCGACGCACTTCTTCCACGCCAACGGGATCGCCAAGTTCTTCCTCTCGCCGGCGCAGTTCGGGCTGGGCGAGGCGAAGCCCAGCGACCCGCCGGTGAACGCCGCCGGCAAGAACAACCGCCGGCACATCCAGCGGCAGTTCGGTGTGACCATCACGCAGAAGATGAAGCACACGCCGTTCGCCCTGCGGCGCAGCATCATGCAGCAGATCGAGGCCATGCTGCCGGTCGACGTGCTCGCGACGGCCCGGCACCGTTTCCGCCACCACGGCGACCTGTCCATCCCCTCGTCGCTGCACCAGTACTGGGCGTACCTGATCGGCCAGGCAGTGCCGGCCGACATCGAGTACGAGTACGCGGACCTCGGTCACCCGTCGACCCCGGCGCGCCTCGCGGAGCTGCTGACCCGCCGGCACCGTGACGTGTTCTGCCTCAACGACACCGACTCGGACCCGGCGACGATGGCCGCCCAGGAGCAGATGCTGGCCGACTTCCTGCCGCGCTACCTGCCCTTCCCGGCGCCCTTCGAGCTGCCCGACGATGTGGTTGCCGAGCGCCGACAGTTGGGGGCCACCGCCCTGTGGCGGAAGAGTGGAGGCGATCGGCGCAGCGTCCAGCAGCCGGCTCCGGGCACCACCGTGATCCTGCAGGTCCCACCGACGGCGAGGCCGGCCACGTGGCCGCCCTCGCCCCGAACGAGTGGCCCTCCGCCGGCCACCGACGCGCCGATCCGACTCGGAGAGTGACGTGACATCTGACCAGCATCGCTGGATCGCGCCGTTGCGGGCGCTCGGTAAGCGCGCCGTGGCGCTGCCCCGACAGGCCGGGCAGCGGTGGCAGTCCCCCGGTCGGCCCCGGTCCATGGCGGTGATGGCCCACCAGGACGACGACCTGTACTTCCTGAACCCGTTGCTCGCCAGCCAGCTGCGACACAGCGAGGCGCACCTGACCGTCTGCCTGACCACGGGTGAGGCGGATGGACGGAACGCCCCGGGTGGCACCGCGGCGCACGCCGCGCTGCCGGTGGACTTCGAGGGCTTCGCCGCCGCCCGGTTCAACGGACTTCGTGCTGCATATGGGGACATGGTCCTGGGCGACCGGGGCGCCAAGTGGCACCGTGCGGCGATCACGGTCGGGTCCGGCATCGAGGCGGATCTGTCGACGTTGGTGGACGCGCCGCAGATCCGGATCGTCTCTCTCAACCTCTGGTGTTCGCCGCCGCCAGGTTCTCCGGCCGACGCCGGCCCGCTGCCACGCCTGTGGACCGGCGAGGCCGCCCGTACGCCCACCATGATTCCGACCGACTCCCCGGTCTCCGCGACCTTCGACTACTCGCGGGAGAGCCTTGTCGAGGCGCTGCTGCATCTGCTGCGCGACGCCGACCCGACGCTGCTGTGGACGATGGACCCGGACCCCGACCGGCAACTGCACAACAAGGCGAACCCACAGCACGCCGACACCGGCGACTACTCCGACCACATCTTCCACACCATCACGGGGCTGTTCGCCCATGAGGCGGCCCGTCGCTGGTTCGCCGAGGGTGGTGGCAGAGCCGCTTCCGTCGAGGCGTTCCGCGGCTACTACGTCCGACGGTGGCCGTCCAACCTCAGCCCGAAGGGGCGGGCGCTCAAGCAGCGGTACAAGGACGTCTACGGGTGGGCTGACCGCCGCCCCGCCGACGGTCCGGTGGGCCACGGCGACCTCAAGGTCGGTGGTGACGCGATCGGCGCCGGGAACGCCTCCGGCACGACCCTGCGCTATCCCGGCTCCCGGGCCTGGGCGGTCCAGGGCGGCGACGGTCGGTTGTCCGCCTTCGCCGTACGGGGTGGCCGGGTGGTGCACTGGCGGGCGACCAGGTCGGGTGGGTTCGCCCCGGGTCGGGGCGTTCCCGGTACGCGACTCCTGCCGCACGTCGCCGCGCTGGCGGCTCCCGACGGTGGCTGGCGGCTCTTCGCGGTGCGGCAAGGGCTCACCGCGGAGCCGGACCGGCACGTCCGCGACGTCTGGACGATCGTGCTTCCGGCCTCCGGGGACTACGCGGAGGTCCGGTGGGAGTCGCTTGGCAACCCCAACGGGCGCAGCGATCCCGCGAAGCGGCGGAACATCGGCATGCCGCAGGCCGTCGCCCTGCCGGGCGGCAGGATCCTGCTGTTGGCCAGGAACGCTGGCAAGGGACTGAGCGCCCGACTGCACGACGGGACGTCCTGGACGCCGTGGCAGGACCTCGGCGGCTGGGACACCCAGGACGGCCTGACCGCCGTCGCGCTGGACGACCACACCGTGGAGGTGCTTGCCGCCGGGCGCACCGGAACCGCCCGTTGGCGGGTCACGGTGCCGGAACTCACCGCCGAGTACACGCTCCTGGAGACCGAGCCACCGGCGGGGCCACCGGCCGTGCTACGGCTGCCGGACGGCGATCGGCTGCTCCTGTTCCGGCGGCGGAACTCGGCGTCGGTGTTGTCGTACCGCACCCGGGGCGCCGGCCGCGAGTGGGACCTGTTGACGGCCGCCGACCTCGGCGGCCACGGCGGCCCCGGCCCCCTGACCGCCCGGTATGTGGCCGACTCGGGCGCCGTTCTGCTGGCGGTCCGCGACGACGCGTCCAGTTCCAGCGTCGCCTGGCTGGATCCGGGCGGGTCGACGCCCTGTCGCTGGCTCCGCGAGCCGACGCCGATCGCTGGCGGCCACGCCGTCCAGGTCGACCACAGCGGCCGACCCGTCGTTCTGGCGGTGTCCACGGCGGGCGGCCTTTTCGCCCTGCGGCCGAACCGCTCCGGATCGTCCCTGACCTCCACGAAGGAAGTGCCGTGAACCACATGCCGGCGGTACCGCGACAGCCGGTCGCACCACCCGGGCCCGTCGGCGCGGGCCGGTCCGTCCCGCCGGGACGAGTCCCGGGCGACGTGTCCGACCTGTGCGAGATCCTGGTCGACGGCGGCCGTCGCACCGCGCACGTCCATGCCGACCTCACCCCGATCCTGGGGCGTCAGCGGAACGTCGACGCGGTGAGTGGTGCGCTCGACGCGCACGGGGTGGACTATTTCCTCGTTCGGGGCATGGACGACCGGACGCCCGTGATCGGCGTCAGTGAGGTCGATCGGGTGGCCGCCCTGGGCGCGCTGGAGAAGCTCGGTGGGGCCGCGACCTGCTACGTGAGCCAGGTGCTGCCCCGACCGCCGATCGTCGGTGGCCTCAAGGACGCGTCGGAGACCCAGGCTTGGACGGAGCTGTACTCCGCACGGGCGATCAAGCTGACCTGGTTCCGCGTCGACCCCACCCTGAAGCTGACCCTCGGCCCGGCGTACGGCTGCGAGATCGAGTTCTGGAAGCCCGACCGGGCCGCCGGTGTGCTGCGTTCGCCCCGACCGAACCGGATGATGCGGGCGGTGGCCCTGGACGGCACGCCGGTGCGGGTGGGCGAGCACCGGCTGACCAGGCTGGCGTCCCCGGTGAAGCAGCACCCACCCCGGCGTAGCCGGCCGGAGTTCGACCGGCTGCTCCCCGATGACATCGACTTCCCGATCGATCTGGTCTACACCTGGGTGGACGGCGCGGACCCGCAGTGGCAGCAACGCCGCGCGGGCGTGCGCGGCGAGTCGCTGCACGTCGAGGCGGCGAGCGAGTCGCGCTACATCAACCGTGACGAGCTGAAGTACTCACTACGGTCGGTGCACCTGAACGCCCCGTGGGTCCGCAACATCTACATCGTGACCGACCACCAGCGGCCGGCGTGGCTCGACCTGAGCGCCGGCAACATCTTCCTGGTCAACCACGAGGAGATCTTCGCCGCCCCGGACGCCCTGCCGACCTTCAACTCGTGCTCGATCGAGAGTCAGCTGCACCGCATCGACGGTCTCGCCGAGCATTTCCTGTACCTCAACGACGACATGTTCTTCGGTCGCCCACTGGCGCCGCAGACGTTCTTCCTCGCCAACGGCAACACCAAGTTCTTCCTGTCGCAGAACCGGATCCCGCTCGGCGAGATCACCCACCTGGACTCCCCAGTGGACGCGATGATCAAGAACAACCGGGCGTTGATCGAGAAGCGGTTCGGCCGGACGCTCACCCAGGGCACCCAGCACGTGCCCTACCCGCTGCGCCGCAGCATCCTGGCCGAGATCGAACGCGAGTTCCCGATCGAGCACGAGGCCACCATGCGGAGCCGGTTCCGCAGCGCCAACGACCTCACCATCACGTACTCCCTGCACCACTACTACGCGTTCCTGACCGGCCGCGCGCTGCCTGGCCACGTCAACTACGGCTACGTCCAGCTCGCGGTGCCCGATCTTGAGGCGCGGCTGCGGCGGGCCGAGGCACGACGGGACTGGGACACCTTCTGCATCAACGACGCCTACTCGACGTTCGCGCAGCTGAAACACCAGATGAGCATCCTCGAACCGTTCATGGAGGCGTACTTCCCGGTCCCGAGTCCGTACGAGCTGAGGACCTCCGGGTGAAGTTCGCCTTTCTCATCCACAACATGTACGGCGTCGGCGGCACCAACCGGGCCGTGCTGAACCTGGCCACCGCCCTGGTGGGCCAGGGGCACGACGTGGAGATCGCCTCGGTGTTCCGGCGGCTCGACCGACCGATGTTCGCCATCGACGAGCGGATCGCGCTCGTACCGCTCGTCGATACCCGGCCACGTCGCCCCGACCGGGTCGATCCCCAGCACCGGGAGCCGTCCCTCCTGGTGCCGGAGAGCGAGGAGTTCCACACCCAGTACAGCCGGCTCACCGACGAGCGGGTGATCGAATACCTGCGCTCGACCGGGGCCGACGTGATCGTGGGAACCCGGCCCGGCCTGAATCTGGCGGTGGCGCGGTACGGTCCCGACCACGCGGTCCGGGTGGCGCAGGAGCACATGACGCAGGATCTGATCGACGACGCGCTGAAGGACCACATCCGGCTCGCGTACGACCGGATCGACCTCGCCTTCACCGTGACCGATGGCGACGCCGCCGCGTTCCGGTCCGGCAATCCGGTGCCGCACACCCGGGTCGAGGCGCTGCCGAACAGCGTTCCCCGGCCCGCCGTGCCGCCTGCCAGCGGGAGCAACCGGATCGTGGTCAGCGCCGGGCGGCTCGACCCGATCAAGCGGTACGACCGGCTCATCGCCGCCTTCGCGCGGGTCGCCGGCGACCACCCGGACTGGAAACTGCGGATCTACGGCGACGGGCCGCAACGCCCGGCGCTGGTCGCGCAGATCCGCGAGTTGGGGATGTCCGACCAGGTCCAGTTGATGGGCCGGCGCGAGGACATGTCGACGGAATGGGTCAAGGGATCCATCGCCGCGGTGTCGTCCGAGCGTGAGTCGTTCGGCATGACCATCGTGGAGGCGATGCGGCTCGGCCTCCCGGTCGTCAGCACCGACTGCCCGGTCGGCCCCCGGGAGATCATTCAGCATGGTGTCGACGGCCTGCTGGTCCCGATGAACGACGTCGACGCGTACGCCGACGCGCTGCGGACGCTGATGCACGACGACGACCTCCGGGCCCGGCTGGCCAAGGTGGCACTGGTGAACGCGGCCCGCTTCGACCCGGAGACGATCGCCGAGGCCTTCGCCCAGCGGTGTGCCGCCGTGCTGGCCGAGCGAGGCCCGACACCCGGCGGGTCCTCGCGGGCTGCCCGATCGGGCAAGGGACCGCGGGTCCGCCGGTCGGTCCTGGCTCGTGGCGGTGAGCTGATCCGGGAACCCAACCTGGTCCGCCTGTTGGGTGACCCGGTCCTGCGCGGCATCGCCGGCAGCGACCTGGCCCGCCGGGCGAGTATGGGCGCCCTGGTCCGCCTGGCCCGCATCCGGCACGCCCGAGCCACCTCCGCCCGGTTGCAGAAGGCGATCCGGCGGCGGGCCGCCGCACCGGCCGCCGGGCCGGTGGTGGACTGTCTGGTGCTGCCGGACCGCAGCCTCAGCTGGCGGATCGACGCCCCGGGTATCGCCGCCGGGGGACACCTGCTGCTGCGCGACCGGGACACCGGGCACAAGGTGCAGGTGCCACTGGAGCCGCAGGACGACGCCGCCCAGCAGGTGGCCGTGCTGCCCGCGCACGCGTTGCCGGAGGGCCGCTGGAATGCCTACCTCCAGCCACCCACCGGCGCGCGACTCCGGCTGCGTCCCAACCGGATCGACACGCGGGTCCTCGCGGGCGGTCATCAACCGGTGGACGACCCGGCCGGCGGGTACGCGGTCCGGTCACACGTGCCGTACCGAACGGCCGACGGCTTCCTGGCGGTACGCAGCTGGGTGCGCGAGGAGCACGCCGAGGTGCGGCGGATCGCCCTCAGCGGCGAACGGGTGTCGATCGAGATAGCCTGGTCCGGCATCGGCGTCCCGGAGCAGGCCATGCTGCGCCGACGCGGCCACCACGAAGGGGCCGTCTCCGTGCCACTGGTGCCGACCCGCACCGGCCACCTGCGCATCGATGTCGCCGTCGAGGAACTGACCGTCCAGCGACTGGGCCGCTACGAGGACTGGGATCTGTGGCTGGCGCAGGCCGGCACCGACCGTGAGGTCCGGTTGGGTCTGCTCGTCGATGACGTGGTCGACAAGAAGCTCATCTACAACTATCCCGAGATCTACCTCGTGGACGAGCCAGGGCTGGACCTCGTCGAGGAGGATCCCGCGCCATTGCTACGGGTCCGCCCGTACTACACCCGTGACAGCGAGCTGTCGATCGTCGTCATCGACCGTCCGTGAGCGCGAACGCAGGGAAGGACAGGCGATGACCGAGCAGAAGCGTACGCCGCCGACCAAGCCGGCCCTCGCCGAGCCGTCCCGGTTCGTCGACGTCTACCGACGGGTGCTGAGCCCGCAGACCCGACGGGCGATCGCGACGAAGGTGAGCCCCCGTACCCGGCACCAGCTGAAGCAGTGGGTCGCCCGAGCCTCGCGGGACGATCGCGCGGGCGAGCGGCGGGCCGAGCGGCTGGCGCGTCGGCAACCCGACCTGCTGGCCGAGTCGGACCGGATCATGGTGACCGCCGACCGTGCCCCTCGGGTTGCGCGGGTCCGCCGGGACATCACCCCGCTCGGGGCGCAACAGGCGAACCTGTCGACGGTGATAGCAGCTCTCGACGAGGCGGGCGTCGCCCATTTCACCGTTCGTGGCGTGTCGAACCAGTCCTCCGTGGTCGCGGTGGACGCCGTCGACCGGGACCGGGTGCTGGCCGCGTTGGCGACGGCCTGCGCCCGGGTTCCCGGCTACGTGAGCGCGGCCCTCGGGGCTGGTGACCAGCCGGAAGGGCCCCCCGAACCGGGTTTCGAGGGGCCGGTGTGGCGGCGCTTGTCCACCACGTCGGTGCTCCGGGTGACCTGGTACTGGACGGAACCCCGACGGCTCCTGGTGCTGGGGCACGCGTACGGGTGCGACGTGGAGTTCTGGACCCGGCGGGACGGCCGGCTCGTCGCGCCCCGGCGCAACCGGGTGACGGAGGAGGTGCCGCTGACCGCGACAGCGGTCGCCGCAGCCCCGGCGTTGTTCAGCTCGTTGGCCCCGCCCACGAGCACCGCGACCGTTCGTACCCGGCCGGAGTTCGCCGCCCCCCTCCCCGAGGACGTCACCTTCCCGATCGACGTCGTCTACACCTGGGTCGACGGCACCGACCCGGCCTGGCTGCGCCGCCGGGCCGAGGTGGCCGGTGTGCCGTACCACGCCGAGGCGGCGAGCGCGGCGCGGTTTCTCAGCCGGGACGAACTGCGTTACTCGCTGCGCTCACTGCACCTGTTCGCGCCGTGGGTGCGCCACATCTACCTGGTGACCGACGACCAGGTGCCGACCTGGCTGGACGACACCGCACCGGGTCTACGGGTGGTCAGCCACCGGGAGATCTTTGCCGATCCGACCGCGCTGCCGACCTACAACTCGCACGCGATCGAGAGCCAGTTGCACCACATCGACGGCCTCGCCGAGCACTTCCTGTACTTCAACGACGACGTCTTCCTCGGCACCGAGGTGTTTCCCCAGGACTTCTTCCTGGCCAACGGCATCTCCCGGTTCTTTCCCTCTCCGGCGCTGGTGCCGTCGGGCCCGCCCACCGACGACGACATCCCGTCGTCAGCGGCCGGAAAGAACAACCGGGCGTTGATCGCCGACCGGTTTGGCACGGTGCTGACCCAGAAGATGAAGCACATGCCGCACGCGCTGCGCCGCAGCGTGCTCCACGAGATCGAGCAGACGTTTCCCGAACCGTACCGCCGAACCGCGGCCAGCCAGTTCCGCAGCATGAACGACCTGTCGATCGCCTCGTCGCTGCACCACTACTACGCGTTCCACACTGGCCGTGCGGTGCCGGGGGGCCTGCGCTACACCATCGCGGAACTGTCCAACCCGGACACACCCGCCCGGCTGGCCCACCTGCTGGCCCGCCGGGACCGGCAGGTGTTCTGCCTCAACGACGCGTACTCCGTCGAGGAGGACCTGGCCGCCCAGTTGGCGCTGCTCATCCCGTTCCTGGACACCTACTTTCCGGTCCCGAGCCCTTGGGAGCGGGTCTGACGAGGATGCCGGCACCACCGGTATGCCGACGCCGTGGACATGACGATGGCCGGTCGCGCCCTCCCCGGCGGCGACCGACCATCGTGTCCTCGTGGTGGCGGGCTCAGTACGAGTAGCCACCACCGGCGTCGCTCGACTCGCTGTCGGCGGGCGGGGCGACCGGCTTCGGGGTGTTGGTGGGCAGGCAGCTCAGGTTCTTCTTGCCGTCGGGCTGGACCACGAACCAGGTGCCGCCGACGGCCTGGCCCTTCCACTGGCCGGGCTTCTTGTCGCCGATGTAGCGGTACACCGGCCAGCCGGCGATGGTGAGCTGGCGGGTGCCGTCCTGTCGGGTCACGCTGCCGACCTTGTCGTCGGAGACCCCGGTGAGCTGCGGGTTTCCGTCGGTCAGCGCCGGGGGCCAGACCTGCGCGCACTTGTCGACGCAGTTCGACGCGGGCGGGTCGGCGGTGTCCTTGTCGAAGCGGTACAGGATCCAGCCGTCCTGGTCGGTGACGACCTTGCCCATGCGGGCCACGCTCTTACCGATCAACTTCTCGGTCAGGTCGACGTCCGCGGCCGGCGGCGCGTCGGCGGCCGGCGCGTCCGCGGCCGGTGACGCCTCGGGTTCAGCCGATGCGGTGGGCTCGGCCGCGGCGACGGCGACCGGCTCGACCGCGCTCGAGTTCGCCCCGTCGTAACCCGCGGGAGCGCAGGCCGTTAGTGCGACCATCGCGCTCACCAGGATGACGGTCCGCTTCATCTGTGCCACGTGCCCTCCTCATTCTTGGCAGTTCACCCATAGGTACGGCGGGCGGGCTGTCAAGGTTGAAGTAGTAACAGTGGTCAATTTCACTCGGATTCGTTGAACCGAATTCGACGTCCATCCGTGTGGCCCTGCACGAGGCCTGTCCCGCCAAACAACAGATCGGCACCGGCCATTGTGAAATGACCGGTGCCGATTCGATGCGGGACCTTACATGGGCACCGTGACCAGCGGGCTCGCCACCCCGTGGCTGTCGACCGACTGCACCTGGAGTTGCTTGATCTCGCTCGCCGGAGCGGACGTCGACGCACTCAGTTCGAGACCCTGCGGGCGGTTGTTCGTGCCGTAACCACCCTCGGGCACCGACCAGGTCGAGATGACCTCGGTAGTGGCGTTCTTACGCACCACCACGAGCCGGCACGTCCGCGGCCCAGGCAGTTTCCGCAGACTGAAGTTGATGCGGGTGCCGTACTCCCGCTCGACCAGGAACATGGTCGTCTGCACGCCCGTCGTCGGATCGGTGGCGTCGACCTGGTCGCCCTCCTCCTCGGTGCCGCCGACACCCGGGCCGCTCGGCGGGGCGGTCGGCGCGGCCGTCGGCGGATCGTTCGCCGGCGCGCTCGTCGGCGACCCCGCAAGAATCCCCGGCGCCTCGTCGCCGGCCACACTCGTGAAGCCGTACCCCGTAAGGCCGCCGAAGACCACCACCGCCGCGGCGGTGGCGAGCAACTGACGAAACCGGGTACGCCGACGGTCGGCCCGGACCGCGACCAGCGTCCGATCCAAGAGGGCTGGATCGGTGGCGGTCTGCTCCAGCGCCATCATCGTCTCGCCGTCGATGCCGGAGAGCAGGCCGACCACCGGCACCATCGTCTCCAGCTCGGCCGCGCACGCCCAGCACGCGGCGAGATGCTCCTCGAACCGCTCGGTGTCCTGCTCGTCGAGCACGCCGAGCGCGTATGCGGCGACGTCCATGTGGTCTGGTCGGCTCATTCTGTCACCCCCCGCTCCTGCAGAGCCGTGCGCAGCGCGCGCAGCGCGTAGTAGACCCGCGACTTGGCGGTGCCCAACGGAAGCCCCAACTCCTCGGCGGCCTCCGGCACCGTCCGCCCCCGGAAGTACGTCGAGATCAGGATCTCCCGGTGCGACTGACTCAGCGTACGCAGCGCGTCCGCCACGGTCATCGTGCGTAGCACCCGGTCGGTGCTGTCCGCCTCGGCGAACGCGGTCAGGTCCCGGTCGTACGTCTCCGGCGGCCGGGCCTCCTGGCTACGGTGCTCGTCGATCGCGATCCGGCGGGCCACGGTGACCAGCCACGGCCGCAACGACCCCTGCCCCTGCGCGCCGAGACGGTGCGCGTTGCGCCAGGCCCGCAGCAGCGTCTCCTGAACGATGTCCTCCGCGCGCTGCCGGTCCCCCCCGGTGAGCCGCATGACGAACATCAGCAACGGACCGGCGTGCTCCGCGTAGAGCAACCGGATCAACTGGTCAGAATGGCTGGCCTCGGTTGTCGTCGCCTGGTGGCGCCCGGGCGCCGGTCGGGGCGTCACCGGATCATTTTGGCGAGACGACGCTCGCGCGTCGACCCCTCGGGCAGACGAAGTCGGCCTCGACGACGACCGCGCGGACAACCAGTCTGCGCGAACCGCGTCGCCGTGCCAACCGGCCGCCACCGCATGCATGCAGACCTCCGGGATGTCCGTTGACCAACGCCGCCCCCACAAGGCGGGACGCCCGGTGGTACGCATCGGCGCCGCGAGCGGATCAACATTCCGCGAAAAAGTTCTGCGGCGCCGTCGGGCGCGGTGTCAGCGGCGCACGGAGAACAGGCCCGGCGGCGGCGGATCCGAGCCGGTCGCGTCGGCGTCGTGCACCACCGTCGCCCCACCGGAGAAGCGGTCCAACTCGTCGCCGGCCACCACCCGCCCGGGAAACCAGTCGCCGGCCGCACGCCGCGTCAACTCGGGCACCGGGGGAGTGGTCCGGCCGGCGACCAGCACCAGATTGCCGTACCGGCGGCCGCGCAGCACCGCCGCGTCGCCGACCAGGCACGCCTGCGGCAGCACCGCGCGGACCGTGGCGACCTGCCCACGGGCGTGCCGCAGCGGCGGGCCGTCGGCCAGGTTCGCCAGGTACCAGCCCGCCGGGCGCAGCACCCGGGCCACCTCGGCGGCGTACTCCACGGAGGTGAGATGCGCCGGGGTACGGGCACCGGCGAAGACGTCGGCGACCACCACGTCGTAACTGGCGTCCCGGGTGGAGGTCAGCACGGCCCGCGCGTCCTCGACGCGGACCCGCAGCCGGGTGTCGGCGGGCCACGGCAGCGCGCGACGCACCAACTCCACCAACGCACCGTCCACCTCGGACACCCGCTGGGTGGAGCCGGGCCGGGTGGCGGAGACGTACCGGGGCAGGGTCAGCGCGCCACCACCGAGGTGCAGCACCCGCAGCGGCTCGCCGGAGGGCGCGATCAGGTCCAGAGCGGCGGCGAGCCGCCGGACGTACTCGAACTCCAGATGGGTGGGATCGGTCAGGTCGACGTGCGACTGCGGCGCGCCGTCCAGCAGCAACGTCCACGAACCGGGCCGGTCCGGGGACGGCACCAACTCGGCCTGCCCGGTGTCCACCTGCTCGACCAGCCGGTCGTCACCCGCCCGCTTACGTCCCATCGCGACCAGCCCCCCGCTCAGCGGCCGACGCGGGCCGCGGCGCTCAACGCGCGGTGCAGCAGCCGGGAGTCGCCGAGCAGCGCCCGCAGGCGACGCTCCAGGCCGGCGATCGGGATCAGGTTCTGCGGGGCGCGCGGATCCTTGTACGGGGTGGACGCGAACCGGGGCAGGGTGACCAGCGACAGGTCGGCCAGCTCGATCGCCGACTCGACGGGCAGGTCGGCGGAGCACTCCACCCGGACGATGCCCGCCCACGGAGCGCCGAGCGTCACCGGCAACCGCAGATACCACGACCAGCCGCCCCAGGCCGTGCCGAGCCGGAACACCGGCGAACGCTCACCGGACGCCATGCCGGTCACCACCGCCGTCAAGCGGGCATCGAGGTACTGGCTGTGCTGGGTCTTGATGTAGCCCAGCGTGCGCGGCAACTGCCGGCGGCTGCGCAACGGGCCGTCCACCACCAACAGGTCGCCGTCGACCCGGGCGGCGTCGGACACCGCCACCTCCAACGCGGTCAACGGGCCCTGCACGGCGGCCGGCAGCTTCGCCAGCTCACCGGTGCCGCCCACCCGGTGCACCGGGTACCGAATCGCCCCCGCCACCACGTCCTGCGCCGACGGGCTCGCCGTGAACAGACCCCGACCAACCCGGGTCCCGGCCAGCTGCGCCGCCCCCCGACCCAGGTCGCAGCGGACCACCCCGGCCGCGTACGAGGCGGCCACACCCGGGAACGACCCGCCGTCGGCCTCGGCCGTCCAGATGCTCGCGTCGATCCTGCGGACCCCGTCGACCAACAGCACCACGTCCGGCGACCGCACGTCCGGGCGTACCCCGATCGCCCGCCAGTCCACGGCCGGCAACTCCACGTCCGCCTCGACCTGCGCGCTGCTCGGCGTCGCCGGCCCCGACGCGGACGCCTCGAACGACGCACCGTACGCCGGATCCCACGAGTCGACGAAGAACGCCGCGTCGCTCGCGCTCACCGGGCTGGCCTTTCGTTCGCGACTGCGGGGCTCCGCTGCGCTGCGCTCCTCGCGCTCACCGGACTGGCCTTTCGTTCGCGACTGCGGGGCCCCGCTGCGCTGCGCTCCTCGCGCTCACCGGCCCGTCCGTTCGATGCGGGCCGAACGCGCATCCTTGCGCACCTCGAAGCGGACCGGGATCCGCTCGGCCAGGGCCGGGACGTGGGTGACCACGCCGACCATCCGGTCACCCCGGGCGGCCAGGCTCTCCAGGGTCGCGGCCACCGTGTCCAGAGTGGCCGCGTCCAGGGTGCCGAAGCCCTCGTCCAGGACGATCGACTCCAGACTCGCCGCGGTCGTCGACATGCCGGCCAACTGCTCGGAGAGCGCCAGCGCCAACGCCAGCGACGCCTGGAACGTCTCACCGCCGGAGAGGGTCCGCACACCCCGACGCAGCCCGGCGTCGTGCTGGTCGACCACGAAGAACTCGCCCTTGTCGTGCACCAGCTCGTACTGCCCGGAGGACAACTCCCGCAGGATCCCCGACGCGCCGTCGACCAGCAGGTCCAACGCCTCGGCCAGCAGCCACCGCTCGAAGTTGTTGGCCCGCAGGTGCCCGGCGAGAGCGCGTGCCACCTGCGCCTCCCGCTCGTGCTCGGCCCGCTGCTCGCGCAGCGTCCCGGCCTGCTCGCGCCGCTCGGCCAGCCGGCGCCGGTCGGCCTCGGCCCGCTCCACCGCCACCGTCGCGGCATGCACCGGATCGTCGGCGACCGGCACGTCGGCGGCGGCGAAGATGCCGGCGATGCCCTGCTGCACGACGTCGGCAGCCGCCTCGGCCTCGGCGACGACCGCGGCCCGGGCGGCCCGGTCGGCGCGGCGGCGCTCCACCTCGGCGCTCGCCCAACCGGTCAGCGCCGTCCACGCGGCGGCCACGTCGTCCCGGTCGGTGGCGGGCGGGCCGAACCGCGCCAACCCGTCGCGGGCGCTGTCGAAGCCCCGCCAGGCAGCGCGCAACCGATCCTCGGCGGCGTCCACCCCGGCGCGGGCCTTGCGGGCGCTGTCCCGGCCCGCGCGTACGGCCGTCGCCGCCTCCTCCAGGGCGCGCCGTAGCCGCGCGTGCTCGGCCAGCTCCCGGCGCAGCACGGCCGGCTCCGCCGCGCCGACGAGCTGCCCGTCGAGGTCGGCCAGCCGGGCGTCCAACTGCTCCTGCCGGGCACGGGCCTGCACCAGCAACCGCTCCAGGTCCCGTGCCGCCGCGTCCCGCTGCTGCACCATCGCCTGGGCGGCCTTGGTGGCGGCCCGCGCCGCCTTGCCGGCCGCCGTGGCGGCGGCCACCGCCGAGTCGACCGGCACCGCCGGCACCTCGGTCACCGGCTGCTCGCAGACCGGGCAGGGCGCGCCCGGATGCAGGTGCACCCGCAGGCTGACCGCCAGGTCGGTGGCCTTCGCCTCCTCGTGCGCCCGGAAGGCCGCCTCCAGCTCGGCGTCGGCCCGCTCGGCGTCGGCGCGGGCGGCGGCCAGCGCGGCCACCGCAGCGCTGTGCTCGTCGTGCGCGGCGCTCACCCTCGCGCGGACCGTCTCGGCCTCGCCGGTCACCCCATCCCGCTCCTCGTACGCCCGCAGTTGCAGTCGCAGCGCGCTCTCGTCACCGGCACCGGCCAGCTCGCCGCGCAGCTTCTCCTCCCGCTCCTCGGCCAGCGAGACGCCGGTGGCTGCCGCCTCGGCCTCGGCCCGTGCCTCGACCACGGCTCGGG
Organism: Micromonospora sp. NPDC047527; assembly: GCF_040643015.1. Lineage (NCBI taxonomy): Bacteria > Bacillati > Actinomycetota > Actinomycetes > Micromonosporales > Micromonosporaceae > Micromonospora > Micromonospora sp. NPDC047527. The sequence goes on from NZ_JBEYTK010000003.1 coordinate 44,173, forward strand.
CGATCTCGGCCACCCCGCGGGGTGCCCTGATGCCGGTCAGCACGGTCAGCTCGTCGTCCAGCGCGGTCAACGCCGCCGCCGCCTCCCGCGCGGTCGCCCGGGCCGCCGCCAGCTCCGGAACGGCAGCGGTCACCGCGCCGGCCAGCTCGACCATCCGGTCGACCCGCGCGTCGGCCTCGGCCAACGCCTCGTCGTCCACACCCGTCAGGCCGGCGAGCAGCTGGTCGACGGCGTCCAGGCGGGCCTCCGCCTGCGCGGCCCGTGCCGTCGCCTTCTTCTGCACGCCCTCGTAGACGCCGAGGCCGAGCAGGTTGACCAGGATCTGCTGCCGGGTCGCCGGCTTGGCGTGCAGGAAATCGGCGAACTGCCCCTGCGGCAGCACCACGCAGCTGGTGAACTGCTCGTACGGCAGCCCCACCGCCTCCAGCACCGCCTGCTCCATCTCGGCGGGCGTGCCGGCCACCACCTCACCGAGATCGTCCGGGCTCAACCCGGTGTCGAGCTTGGTCACGTCGAAACCGGCCGGCATCATTTGCAACCCGGCGTTCGCGGTCTTGACGTTGCCCCGGCCGTCCCGGCGGACCACCCGGGTCGCCACGTACCGCGCGCCGCCGGACTCGAAGACCAGCCGCACCCGGGCCTCGGTCGCCGACGGCGCGAGCGCGTTGGCCAGCCCTCGGGGGCCACCCCAGCGGGGCACCATGCCGTACAGGGCGAAGCAGATGGCGTCCAGCACCGTGGACTTGCCCGAGCCGGTCGGGCCGATCAGGGCGAAGAAGTCGGCGTCGGTGAAGTCGACGGTGGTCTCATCCCGGAAGACCGTGAAACCGGCCATGTCCAACCGCATGGGACGCATCAGTGATCGACCTCCTCGAAGAGCTCGTCGAAGAGTTCCCGAACGCCCTCGTCGGCGTGCCCCCGGCTGTCCAGGTAGTCGGCGAACAACTCGCGGGGCGAGCGCCCCGAGCGTTGCGCGATGCGGGCGCCGCTGCCCGGCGAGGCGAGCAACTCCGGGTCGATCCGGATCTCCAGTGCCCGGGGGAGCAGCTCCTGGATCTCCTCGCGCAGGCCGGCGCGGGGTTGCTCCCGTACGAACACGCGCAGCCACGCGTCCGGCGCCTCGATCTCGGCGAGTTGGGCCAGCGTGCCCCGCACGGTGCGCAGCGCGCTCGCCGCCGTCACCGGCACCTCCCGGACCCGGGCGGCGGTGGTGGCGGTCACCTCGACTAGCGTCACCGACGGGACATTCTCCTGCTCACCGAAGTCGACCGCGAGCGGACTGCCGCTGTAGCGCACCGGGCAGGGCCCGGCGACCCGCTGCGCCCGGTGCAGGTGACCCAGCGCCACGTAGTGCGCGGTGGCCGGGAAGACGGTGGCCGGCACGGCGTAGCCGAGCACCGTGTGGGCGTCCCGCTCGCCACCACCGGCGGCCGCCCCGGTCACCGTGACGTGCGCGGTGACCAGGTGCACCCGGTCCGGTTCGGTGAAGCCCTCGGTGAGCCGGCCCAGCACCCGACCCAGATGGTCGGCGTACGTCTGGTTGGCCTCCGCAGCGGTCAGCTCGTACATCTCCAGCGCGCGGATCGCGTACCGCTGGGACAGGAACGGCAGCGCGGCCAACTGCCACCGTTCGCCGCCGGCCGTGGTGCCGTCGATGATGTGCTCGTCCGGATTTTCCCGCACCCCACCGCGCAGCGTGATGCCGGCGGCCTCGGCCCACGGCCGCAGCGCGTCCAGCGCGGGGCCGTTGTCGTGGTTGCCGCCGATCGCCACCACGTCCGCGCCGGTGCGGCGCAGCGCGGTCAACGCCCGGGTGACCAGGCGGGTCGCCTCGGAGGTGGGCGCGGCCGTGTCGTAGAGGTCACCGGCGACGATGACCAGATCGGGCTGCTCGGCGCGGGCGATGTCGATCACCCCGGCCAGGACGGCCTTGTGCTCCTCGGCCCGGGACTGCCCCTTGAGGACCTTCCCCACGTGCCAGTCGGAGGTGTGCAGGATCTTCATAGCTGCGCCGGCCCCTGCCTAGAACGGGATGTCGTCGTCGGCGCCGCCGCCGGAGCCCACCACGGCGAACGGGTCGGCGGACTGGGTGATCGAGCGCAGTGTCTCCGATGGTGCCCGGCCCGCCTCGGAGACCCGGGTCGCCCACGCCGGGAACGGGAACTCCAGGCAGAGCGGCACCGGGATGTCGGGCTGGTTGACGAACATGGTGCCCGGCTTGGCCAGCAACGCCCGCTGCCGCTGCGCGGGCGGGAGGAAACCGTACTCCGGGCGGGACGCCTCGGCCGGGTCGAGCCGGCCGACCACGCGGATCGCCGAGTTGGTGACGATGCGCCGCTCCACCTCGCTCGCCGTCTGCTGGGCGCCGATCAGGATCACCCCGAGCGAGCGGCCCCGCTCGGCGATGTCGAGCAGCACCTCCTTGATCGGGGAGGAGCCTTCGCGCGGGGCGTACTTGTTGAGCTCGTCGAGGACGACGAAGAGCAGCGGCTTGGCGGTGCCCGACTTCTCCTTGCGCTCGAACTCGCTCTTGAGCGTCACACCGACCACGAACCGCTGCGCGCGATCCGGCAGGTTGTGCAGGTCGACCACGGTGACCTGCGCCGACTCGCTGGTGTTGATCGAGTGCGGTCGGCGGGTGGCCAGGTCGCCACGGATCAGCCGGGCCAGGTCCTTCTTACTGCCGATCAACCGCCGGGCGAACGCGTTGACGGTGCCCAGGCCGACCGCGCTACCCGCCCAGTCGGAGCGGGTCTCGTCGTCGTTGAGCTGGTCGACGATGTGGTCGACCAGATCACCGTAGGAGCCGAGCCGCACCCCGTCGATGCTCACCCCGCCGTCGGCCGGCTGGGCGTAGCGGGCCAGGTGCGCGGTGACCGAGTGCACCACCATCGTGTACTGCTGGCGTTCGTCGTCGGCGTCCGCGAACACGTACGGCAGGAGGCGGTCGGCGCAGAACTCGTCCAGCGTCCAGTAGAAGGCGTCCACGCCGGTGAGCCGGCTGCTCACATCCGGTGTGCCGGCCGCGTCACCGACCCGGGGCGGCGCGTACACCCGCACGTCGGGGAACGCGCCGGCGCTCAGCCCGAGCCTCGCGTACGCCGCGCGGGTCGGCTCGTCGAGCCGGCTGTTGGGGTGGTCGAGGAAGAGCAGGTCCTCACCCTTGACGTTGAAGATCAGGGCCTTGGCGTTGACCGCGTCGCCACCCAGCACCCCGGAGCGGAACACCGAGTAGAGCAGGAAGGTGGCGAAGCTGGTCTTGGTGGCCACCCCGGAGATGCCGGAGATCGAGACGTGCGCGCCCCGGCTGCCGTCGAGGAAGTCGGCGTTGAGGTAGACCGGCACCCCGTCGCGGCCCATCCCCATCGGGATGCGCCGCTCCATCCGGTCGAAGTGCAGCGCGCGTGCGCGGGCGTCGCCCTCGGCCCGGTGCACCACCGCGCCCGGGGTCGGCGGCACGTACAGCTCCGGATCGACCCGCGTGGTGGTGACCTCGGCCGCCTCCTGCACCTGCGCGGGCAGCGTGCCGTCGGCGATGGCGAACACGTCGGACTCGAACTGGGCGCCCTCGTGCCGGGCGCGGACCTGGGTGACCACCCCGGCGATCGTGACCGGCTCCCGGTCCGGCAGCTCACGCCGGGTGACCACCACGTCGTCGAGCTGGAGGTAGCTGCCGGGTGCCACGGCCGTCCAGAACTGCAACGGGGTGGCGTCGGCGGTGCCCAGCACCCGCCCGACCGCCTCGCCAGGGCTGTCGAGGTCGGCGTCGGTCATCGGGCGACTCGGGTCGCTCGGGCATCACGGTCGGCGCGCATGCCCTGCATCCTGCCCGAGGAGTACGACAGGTCGCCACGCGACGCGTCGGACGACACGCTTGACCACCAGCTGCCTGACGCAGCGTGCTCGTCCGGGTGCACGGGGTGCGCGCTGTCCTGGGTAGCCCCACTCGCGGGCACCAGCCGGCACCCCAGGGACTCAACCTTGGAGGCGCCGGTCGCGTTAGGTAGACATGGAGCACGCATGAATGACGACTTCGGCGCCTTCGTCGCGACGAGCGGCCCGCGACTGCTCCGCTTCGCCGTCCTGATCACCGGGCAGCGGGCGGACGCCGAGGACCTGCTGCAGGAGGTGCTGGAGCAGGCGTACCCCCGCTGGCGCGCGGTCCGGCAGCGGCAGCCGGAGGCTTACCTGCGTCGCGCGATGATCAACCGACTCGTCAGCCGGTGGCGCTCACCGTGGAGCCGACGTCGGGTCGCCGGACTTCCAGACGCGGTGCCACAGCAGGACGAGATGGCCCGGGTCGACGACCGGGAGTTGCTGCTGGCGGCGATGCGGGAGCTTCCGCCGCAGATGCGGGCGGTGGTGGTGCTGCGGTACTGGCTCGGCTTCTCCGAGGCGGAGGCGGCTGCCGAACTTGGCTGTTCCACGGGATCGGTGAAGAGCCAGGCATCCCGTGGGCTGCGCCGGCTGCGGACCCGCCTGGAGGCTGCCGGTGTCACCCCACTCGACCTCGACCTCGCGAAGGAGAACCATGCGTGACCACGAGGTGGCCGGCCTGCTCGACCACGCTGTCGCGACCGTCGAACTGCCACCCGACCTCGCCCGCCGGGTCATCGCAGGCAGCCGGGCACGGCGCCGCCGGCGTCTGCTGCTGTCGGGCGGCACGGCGGCGGCGTTTGCCGTGGGGGCACTGCTGCTCCCGCAGATGGGGCCGGTGGGTCGTGGGGACGGCGAAGCCGGGGGCGCCGGGCCGGGCGCAGCTGCCGACATCCCGGTCGGGATCGTCGGTCCCGACGGTCGACCGTTGACGCAGGCGCAGGTCGTCGCGGTCGGCCGGGTCGGGACGGAGACGCTCGTGTTGATCCGACGGGAACCACGCGCCGAGGAGCGGGCCGCCGGGGGACAGGCGGCCGAGGTCTTGATCGCCCCGGACGCGGGCGATCCGCGCCGGTTGCTCGACTACCTCTCGTACGACCTGGCCTGCGTCGACGGTGACGTGGTCTGCTCGACCGTCCGATCCACCGGCAGTGGGCTGGGCGTTGCCGTGGCCCGTCGCTCCGGCGGCCGGCTCTACGTCCTGGTCCAGGCGCCGCAGGGACGTACCGTCGAGGTCGTCGCCAACGGCGTGCCGCATCCGCTCGGCTCGGCGCCGCGTGGCGCGGTGGCCGAGGTGGTCGCCGCCGAGCCGTACGAAGAGGTGCAGGTCTGGGTGAGCACCGCGGACGGCCAGCGCTACCAGATCCCGTGGGCTCCCGGGGCGGTGCTCATTGACTGAAGCCCTCCGTTACGGGCGACGCCTCGCTTCAGCTCGTGCCGACCGGTAGCGGTCGACGTCAGCAGTCGTCCGGAGAATCGGACTCACTGACGGGCGTGGCGGAGCATGAGGACGCCGTCGTCGGCGGCGAGCACGTGCCGCAGCGGCAGGTGCCGGGGTGCGGTGGTGTCGCCGGCGGTGATCCGGCCCGGCCCGGGCCCGGCGAGCAGTGGCGCGACGGTGAGGCACAGTTCGTCCACCAGGTCGGCGGCGGTGAGCGCGCCGAGCAGATGCGGGCCGCCCTCGCAGAGCAGTTGGGTCAGCCCGCGTCGGTGCAGCTCGGCGAGGCCGGCGGCGAGGTCGACCCGGCCGGTGCCGCAGCGCAGCAGGTCGGCGACGTCGGTCAGGCCGGGCGGTGGCTCGGCGTCGGCGTGGGTGAGCACGATCGGGCGGACCGGCGCGTCGGCGAAGGCAGCCTGCGCAGGGTCCAGGTCCAGCGAGCTGGAGACGACCACCAGCGTCGGGTACGTGGCCAGCCCGTGGTCGCGGCGCCAGGCCCGGCGGGTCTCGCTCAGCCGGACCGCCCGGTAGCCCTCGTGGCGCAGCGTGCCGGCGGCCACCACCAGCGCGTCGCAGAGCATCCGCAGCAGGCCGAACACCCGCTTGTCCGGCTCGCCGGAGAGCCCGGCGGAGTAGCCGTCCACGGTGACCGCGCCGTCCAGGCTGGAGACGAAGTTGACTCGCAGTCGGGGCTGGTCAGCGCGGCCGTATAGGGCGGTCAGCGTGGCATCGTCGAGCGGTGCGGTCGACGGCTCGGGCCAGAGCCGTCGAATCGGAATTCCGACCGTCATTCGCCGGCCGGACCAGTGACCGGAGGGGTCGGTTGGGCGGTACGGTGCTGGCAGTCGCACCAGTTCCGGCCCGGGCAGTCGTCGTGTCGCCGGGCCCGGCACGCTCGGCAGATCATGCTCGCAGCCTAAGCCGCGGGAGGACAGGACAGCATGCCGCGTCAGATCTTCCAGCTGAAGATGTCCGTCGCCGGCGTCCGTCCGCCGGTGTGGCGCCGGGTGCTCGTCCCCGCCGGCTACACGCTCGATCGGCTGCACCGGGTGGTGCAGCACGCGATGGGTTGGCGGGACTGCCACCTGCACTCGTTCGAGGTCGACGGGGTGCAGTACGGCGAGCCCGATCCGGACGGGGAGTTGGCGCTGCACGACGAGCTGGACGTACGGCTGGACGCGGTGCTCGGCAAGGGCAGTCGGTTCTCCTACACGTACGACTTCGGGGACTGGTGGGAGCACGACCTGGTCGTGGAGGACGCGCTGACCGCCGACCCCGACGAGCGGTACCCGGTCTGCCTGGACGGCGAGTGGGCCTGCCCACCGGAGGGCATCGGTGGCCCGGCGGGCTACCACGCGTTGCTGGCGGCCCTGTCGGATCCGGCCCATCCGGAACGGGTCATGCTGCGCGACTGGGTCGCGGACGGGTTCGACCCGATGTTCTTTGATCCCGCCGTCACCACCACGCTGCTGCGCCGCTTCTGTTGATCCGCTGCTCGCGGCCCCGCTGACCGCCTGTCCGGTCGACTCCCGGTGCCCGTCCGAAACAGGGCGGTAACGATCTGGGAACGCTCCCAACGGTCTATTGACACCCCCGTACCACCCCGGCAATCTCATGGGAGCGCTCCCGGAGTGGTGCGGGTCACCCGCCGCGCGCCGGGTGCCACCCGTGGTGGTGCCCACCGGGATGCGCCACGGCACCCCCACCACACCCGACTGACAAGCCTCACCACCGAAAGAGGGGTTACAGATGCGCCTCACCACGCGGCGTACCCGCCTGGCGGTCGCTGCCCTGGCCGCGATCACCGCCGTCGGCGGTCTTACGGCATGCGGCAAGGACGACGACAAGCCGGCGGCCGGCGAGAAGCCGGCCAAGCTGGTCGTCGACACCTTCGGCGAGATGGGCTACGACGAGCTCGTCAAGCAGTACGAGAAGGACACCGGCATCAAGGTCGAGCTGCGCAAGACCGCGCAGCTCGGTGAGTACCGGCCGAAGCTGGTCCGCTACCTGGCCACCGGCAAGGGCGCGGCGGACGTCACCGCCCTGGAAGAGGGCATCCTCAACGAGTTCAAGCCCAACGCGCGCAACTGGGAAGACCTCACCCCGCTGGTCGCCGACCACTCGAAGGAATACCTGCCCTGGAAGTGGGAGCTGGGCAAGGCGCCGGACGGCCGGCTGATCGGCCTGCCGACCGACGTCGGCAGCCTCGCCGTCTGCTACCGCAAGGACCTGTTCCAGGCGGCTGGCCTGCCCACCGAGCGCGACCAGGTGTCGGCGCTCTGGCCGGACTGGAAGGGCTTCCACGACGCCGGTCTGAAGTACAAGCAGGGCAGCGGCGGCAAGGCGTTCATCGACTCGATCACCGCCGTCTCCAACGGTGTGCTCTTCCAGGGCAACGGTGACCTGTTCTACGACAAGGAAGACAACGTCATCGCGGACACCAGCCCCGCGGTGAAGAACGCCTGGGACACCGCCACCTCGATGGTGGACATCTCCGCCAAGGCGTCCACCTGGTCGCCGGAGTGGTCGGGTGGCTTCAAGCAGGGCACCTTCGCGGCCACCTTCTGCCCGTCCTGGATGCTCGGCATCGTGTCGGAAAACTCGGGTCCGGCCAACAAGGGCAAGTGGGATGTCGCGTCCGTGCCGGGCGGCGGCGGTAACTGGGGCGGCTCGTGGCTCGCGGTTCCGGCGCAGAGCAAGTACCCGAAGGAGGCGGCGAAGCTCGCCGAGTACCTGACCAACGCGAAGGGCCAGGTCGAGGCCTTCAAGGCCAAGGGCCCGCTGCCCACCAACCTGGAGGCGCTGAAGGACCCGGCGTTCCTCGGCTACACCAACGAGTACTTCAGCAACGCGCCGACCGGCAAGATCTTCGGGGAGAGCGTCGCCAAGATCCAGCCGATCCACCTGGGCCCGAAGCACCAGGCGGTGAAGGAGAACGCGCTCGAGCCGGCTCTGCGGGCGTTCGAGAACGGGCAGGCCGACAAGGCGAAGGCCTGGGAGCAGTTCACGAAGGACGCAAAGACTCAGGGTGCCTTCTGAGTGATTCCCTGCCGGTGGCGTTCGGGGCTTCCCGGACGCCACCGGCCGGTCCCCTCCGCGTAGCGCCCTGCGCGAGGGCCCCCGGGCCTCGCCGGAAAAGGAAATTCGCATGAGCCTGTCGGCCACGACGGCACCGCCGTCGCCAGCAGCACCGCCTTCTCCCGAAGTCCCTTCCCGACTTCGCCGGGGAAGGTTACTCAACCGTCTCGATGTCAAGTACTCGCCGTACCTTTACATCGCCCCGTTCTTTCTGATCTTCGGCGCGTTCGGGTTGTACCCGATGCTGCGTACCGCCTGGATGTCTCTGCACGACTGGGACATGATCGGCGATCACTCGTTCATCGGCTTCGACAACTACACCCGGCTGATGTCCGACGAGTACTTCTGGAACGCGCTGGTCAACACGTTCGGCATCTTCGCCTTGTCGACCATCCCGCAGCTGCTGCTCGCCCTCTTCCTGGCGAACCTGCTCAACCGGACCCTCCTGCGCGCCAAGACCTTCTTCCGGATGGCCATCTTCATGCCGAACGTGGTGTCCGTGGCCGCTGTCGCGATCGTCTTCGGGATGCTGTTCCAGCGGGAGTTCGGCCTGTTCAACTGGCTGCTCAGCTTCGTCGGTGTCGACCCGGTCGACTGGGACGGGCAGCGGTGGAGTTCCTGGACCGCCATCTCCTCCATGGTCAACTGGCGGTGGACCGGGTACAACACCCTGATCCTGCTCGCCGGCATGCAGGCGATCCCGAAGGACCTCTACGAGGCTGCGGCAATCGACGGCGCCAGCCCGTGGCGGCAGTTCTGGCAGATCACCCTGCCCATGCTCAAGCCCACCTTCATCTTCGTGGTCATCCTGTCCACGATCGGCGGCATGCAGCTCTTCACGGAGCCCCTGCTCTTCGGCAACGGCAACATCATCGGCGGCAACCAGCGGGAGTTCCAGACGCTGGCCATGTACATGTACGAGATGGGCATCGTGAACCTGAACACCGCCGGCTACGGAGCCGCGGTCGCCTGGGCGATCTTCATGATCATCGTCGTGGTGTCGCTGTTCAACTTCCTACTCGTCCGCCGCTCGGCGAAGTGAGGAGAGATCGATGATCTCGGCTTCCCAGCGCCTGTGGCGCACCAGCCCGCTGACCTACATGGCGCTCGTCCTGGCGGCGCTGCTGTCGATCTACCCGTTCTACTACATGGTGGTGATCGGCACTCGCAGCCTGGACAACATCAACGACGTGCCGCCGCCGCTGACCCCCGGCGGGGCGTTCGGTGACAACTTCGGGCGGGTGCTCGACAACGACGCCGCCAACTTCCTCACCGGCATGATGAACTCGATCATCGTCTCCTCGGTGGTCACCGTGTCGGTGGTGCTCACCGGTTCGCTGGCCGGGTTCGCCTTCGCCAAGCTGCGGTTCAAGGGCAGCAACGCCCTCCTGCTGGCGATCATCGTCACCATGATGATCCCGACCCAGATGGGCCTCATCCCGCTCTGGGGCATGATGCAGGACCTGGGCTGGTACGACACCCTCTACGCGGTCACCGTGCCGTTCCTGGTCAGCGCGTTCGGCGTGTTCATGATGCGGCAGTACGCCAGCCAGGCGATCTCCGACGAGCTCATCGAGGCCGGTCGCGTCGACGGTGCGAGCACGTTCCGGATCTACTGGAGCATCGTGCTGCCCGCGCTGCGCCCCGCCGCCGGCGTCCTCGGTCTGCTGACCTTCATGGAGACCTGGAACTCGTTCCTCTGGCCGTACGCCATCCTCTCTCCGGAGAACCCGACCCTGCAGGTCTCGCTCTCCTTCCTCTCGTACGCCTACTACACCGACTATTCCCAGGTGTTCGCCGCCACGGCGATCGGCACCATCCCCCTGGTGATCGTCTTTCTCGTGTTTGGCCGCCAGATCATCGGCGGGATCATGGAAGGTGCCGTCAAATCGTGAGCAACCCCTCCCGCCCGCCGGCCTCCGGTGCACTCGCCGAGCGTCCGTCGCTGACCTTCCCGCCCGGCTTCCTGTGGGGCGCCGCCACCGCGGCGTACCAGATCGAGGGCGCGGCGACCGAGGACGGTCGAGGCCCGTCGATCTGGGACACCTTCAGCCACACCCCGGGCCGGACGGTCAACGGGCACACCGGCGACGTGGCCTGCGACCACTACCACCGGCTGGACCCCGACGTGGCGCTGATGGCCGAGCTGGGGCTGAAGTCGTACCGGTTCTCCGTCTCCTGGCCGCGCGTGCAGCCCGGCGGGTCCGGTCCGGCCAACGCCGCCGGCCTCGACTTCTACCGGCGACTGGTGGACAACCTGCTGGCCAACGGCATCGAGCCGTGGCTGACCCTCTACCACTGGGATCTGCCGCAGCCGCTGGAGGACGCCGGGGGCTGGCCGGCCCGGGACACCGCCGCCCGGTTCGCCGACTACGCCACGCTTGTCGCCGACGCCCTCGGCGACCGGGTGCGGTACTGGACCACCCTCAACGAGCCGTGGTGCTCCGCGTTTCTCGGCTACGGCTCCGGTGTGCACGCGCCGGGCCGCACCGACGGCGCGGACGCGGTCCGCGCCGGGCACCACCTGATGCTCGGTCACGGGCTGGCCGTGCAGGCGTTGCGGGCCGCCCGCCCGACCGCCGAGCTGGGCGTCACGGTCAACCTCTACCCGGTCGACCCGGCCAGCGACGCGCCGGGCGACGTGGACGCCGCCCGGCGCATCGACGGGCTGGCCAACCGGTTCTTCCTCGACCCGCTGCTCAAGGGGGCGTACCCGGAGGACCTGGTGGCCGACCTGGCCGGCGTGACCGACTTCGGGCACGTCCACGACGGTGACCTGGCGACCATCTCCAGCCCGCTGGACGTGGTCGGCGTCAACTACTACAGCCGGCACGTGGTGGCCGCGCCGATCGAGGGCGAGCAGCCGGAGAAGTACTGGCGGGCGCCGTCGTGCTGGCCCGGCAGCGAGGACGTCCGGTTCGTCACCCGGGGCTTCCCGGTCACCGACATGAACTGGGAGATCGACGCCCCGGGCCTGCTGGAGACGCTGCGTCGGGTCCACGAGGAGTACACCGACCTTCCCCTCTACGTCACCGAGAACGGCTCCGCCTTCGTCGACACGGTGGTCGACGGGGAGGTCGACGACGTCGACCGGCTCGCGTACTTCGACGCCCACCTGCGCGCCTCACACGCGGCGATCGAGGCGGGCGTTCCCCTGCGGGGCTACTTCGCCTGGTCGCTCATGGATAATTTCGAGTGGGCCTGGGGTTACACCAAGCGGTTCGGCATGATCCACGTCGACTACGACAGCCAGGTCCGCATCCCCAAGTCCAGCGCCAGGTGGTACGCCGAGGTGATCCGACGCAACGGTCTGGCCGCACAATAGGCTCGGGCCAGCCATCAGGGCGGTCCTGGTGTCCACCCCACTCAGGTGGCGCCGGGTCCGCCCGCCGTCGGAGGAGCAGACGATGACAACGCAGCGCACCCGGTCGCTCGGGCGCCCGACCCTCGACGCGGTCGCGGCGCGCGCCGGCGTGGGTCGCGGCACGGTCTCCCGCGTGGTCAACGGCTCGCCCCAGGTCAGCCCGGAGGCCCGGGCCGCGGTCCAACAGGCCATCGCCGAGCTGGGGTACGTGCCGAACAGGGCGGCCCGCGCGCTGGTCACCCAGCGCACCGACTCCGTCGCGCTGGTGGTGTCCGAATCCGGCGAGCGGGTCTTCACCGAGCCGTTCTTCGCCGGCATCGTGCGGGGGATCAGCTCCGGGCTGCTGGAGACACCCATGCAGCTCTGGCTGGCGATGGCCCAGTCGCCGGTGGAGCGCGAGCGCGTCGAGCACCACCTGACCAACCAGCACGTCGACGGCGTACTGCTGCTGTCGTTGCACGACTCCGACCCGCTGCCGACCCTGCTGGAGGATCGGGGCCTGCCCGCCGTGCTGGGCGGCCGGCCAGCCCGGATGCTGCAACCCGGCGCCCAGCCGGCCTGGTTCGTCGACGTGGACAACGTTGGCGGAGCCCGGCAGGCGGTGGAGTACCTGACCGGCCAGGGGCGGCGACGGATCGCCACCATCGCCGGCCCGCAGGACATGGGGGCGGGCCTGGCCCGGTTGGCCGGCTACACCGAGGCCGTCAAGGCCACCGGAGCCGGCGTCAACCCCGACCTGATCGCGTACGGCGACTTCAGCGAGGAGAGCGGCGCGATCGGCATGCGCCGGCTGCTGGGTGCCTGCCCCGACCTGGACGCGGTCTTCGTCGCGTCCGACCTGATGGCGTTCGGCGCGCTGCGTACCCTGCGGGAGTTCGGCCGGCGGGTCCCCGAGGACGTCGCGGTGATCGGCTTCGACGACGCGCCGATCGCGCGGCAGGCTGACCCGCCGCTGTCCACGGTCTTCCAGCCGGTGGAGGAGATGGGTCGGCAGATGGCCCGCCTGCTGGTCGCCCGCATCCGCGGCGAGGACATCCCCGCCCCGCACATCCTCCTGGACACCCAGTTGATCCACCGCTCCTCCGCCTAACCCCCCCACCCAGGCCCCCACCCCAGGGCGCCTCCGTTGATCATGAAGTTATTGCCACCCGCATCGGCGAGCCGCAGCAATAACTTCATGATCAACGGGCGGGGCGGGGCGGGGGTTTAGGCGGGGGCGGGGGTGGGGGTCCAGCGGCGGAGTTCGCGTTTGGCCAGGGAGTTGCGGTGGACCTCGTCGGGGCCGTCGGCCAGGCGTAGCGTGCGGGACTGCGCCCAGAGGGCGGCCAGTGGGGTGTCCTGGCTGACGCCGGCGCCGCCGTACCCCTGGATGGCCTTGTCGATCACCCACTCCGCCATCGCTGGCGTGCCGATCTTGATGGCCTGGATCTCGGTGTGTGCGCCCTTGTTGCCGACGGTGTCCATCAGCCAGGCCGTCTTGAGCACCAGCAGGCGGGCCTGCTCGATGCGGACCCGCGACTCGGCGATCCACTCCCGGACGACGCCCTGCTCGGCGAGGGGCCGGCCGAACGCGATCCGCTCGTTGGCGCGGCGGCAGAGCAGCTCCAGAGCCCGTTCGGCCATGCCGATCAGCCGCATGCAGTGGTGGATGCGGCCCGGGCCGAGCCTGGCCTGGGCGATGGCGAAGCCGGTGCCCTCGGCGCCGATGAGGTTCTCCGCCGGCACCCGTACGTTCGTGAAGTCGATCTCGGCGTGCCCGCCGTGTGAACCGTCGGTGTAGCCGAAGACGGTCATGCCCCGGCGCACCGTCACGCCGGGGGTGTCCCGGGGGACGAGCACCATGCTCTGCTGGCGGTGCCGGTCGGCTGCGGGGTCGGTCTTGCCCATCACGATGAAGATCTCGCAGCGCGGGTCCATCGCGCCGGACGACCACCACTTGCGCCCGTTGATCACGTACTCGTCGCCGTCCCGGGTGATCCGGGTGGCGATGTTGGTGGCGTCGGAGGACGCGACGTCCGGTTCGGTCATGCAGAACGCGGAGCGGATCTCACCCTCCAACAGCGGCATGAGCCAGCGCTCCCGCTGCGCGTCCGAGCCGAACTCGGTGAGCAACTCCATGTTGCCGGTGTCCGGTGCGGCGCAGTTGACCGCCTCCGGTGCCAGGTGCGGGCTGCGCCCGGTCAGCTCGGCGAGCGGCGCGTACTGGAGGTTGGTCAGGCCGGCGCCGTAGCGCGGGTCGGGCAGGAACAGGTTCCACAGGCCGCGCTTACGGGCCTCCGCCTTCAGTTCGGCCAGCACCGGGGTACGCGACCACGGGTCACCGGCGGCCGCCTGCTCGGCGTGCACGGACTCGGCCGGGTAGACGTGCTCGGTCAGGAACCGGGTCAGCTCGTCGCGCAGCTCCTCGGTCCGGGTGTCGTAGGCGAAGTCCATCACCGCTCCCTGGCGGCGGTCAGCCCGTGCGCGACCAGCGGTGCCACCATGTCGCCGATCCGGTCGAAGCCCTCGCCGAGCGTCTGCCCGAGCGTGTGGCGGTAGTGGATGCCCTCGCAGATGACCGCGAGCTTGAAACAGCCCAGCGCCACGTGCCAGTGCAGCGGCCCGACGTCGACGTCGCTGCGCCCGGCGTACCTGTCGATCAGCTCGGCGCCGGTGGGGAAGCCGGCGTGCGGGCCGAGCCCGTCGGCGACCGGGTTGCCCTCGGTCTCGTCGCTGCCGCCCAGCACATCCCAGTACGTCAGCAGCAGCCCCAGGTCGGCGAGGGGGTCGCCGAGGGTGGCCATCTCCCAGTCGAGCACCGCGCGCACGGCCACCGGGTCGGCCGTGGCGAGGAGGTTGTCCAGCCGGTAGTCGCCGTGCACGATCCGACCGGCGTTCGCGCCCTCCGGCGCGGTCGCCGCGAGCAGGTCACGCAGCTCGTCGATGCCGGGCAGGTCGCGGCTGCGGGAGCGGTCGAGTTGCCCGGCCCAGCGGCGGACCTGCCGGGCCAGGTAACCCTCCGGGCGGCCGAAGTCGCTCAGCCCGACCGCCGCGGGCTCGACGGTGTGCAGGGCGGCGAGGGTGTCCATCATCGCCATGGCCAGTGCCCGGCGTCGCTCGTCGCCCAGCGGGTCGGTCTGCGCGCGGGTGCGGAACACCTCGCCGGGCACCCGCTCCATGAGGTAGAAGGGCGCGCCGATCACCTCCGGGTCGGTGCAGAGCAGCAGCGCGCCCGGCACCGGCACCTCGGTCGACGCCAGCGCCGAGATGACCCGGAACTCGCGGCCCATGTCGTGCGCGGTCGCCAGCACGTGGCCCAGCGGCGGGCGGCGCAGGACAACCTCGCGGTCGCCGAGGTGCAGCAGGTAGGTGAGGTTCGACTTGCCGCCCGCGATCAGGTGGGCGCGCAGCGGCCCGACGGCCAACTCGGGTCGGTGCTCGGCCAGATAGCTGGCGAGTCGGTCCAGGGCCAGCCCCGTGGGTGAGGCTGGGACGGCCTCCGGCCGCAACGCATCGACGGCCGGATCACTCATCCGACTAGTTCATGGCAGCCCGCTCACCTTGTCAAGGTCAGATTTTCCCCTCGGGACATGCCTCTGCAACAGGGACGAAATGGTCAACGACCAGGCTGTGACCAGCCTGCCGGCCGTCGCCGGCCCGCCGAGCGGAGGGACAGACATGTTGCTGCGAGTTCGGGTCACCCTGCCGGACCGTCCGGGCACCCTCGGCCAGGTCGCCCGCACGTTGGGCGTCTCCGGGGCGGACATCGTCCAGGTGGTGGTCCTCGAACGGCTCGGCGGGCGCGCGGTGGACGACTTCACGGTGGTCTGGCCGGGCGCGGCTCGCGTCGAGCGGCTGCTGGCCGGCCTCGCGGCGATCCCCGGCGTACGGGTGGACGGTGTGTGGCGGGCGATCGGCGCGCCCACCACCACCGGCCAGGACGCGGAGCTGCTGGCACAGGTCGCGGCCAACCCGGCGGATGGTGTCGCGACCCTGGTCGACGCGGTGCCGGGGCTGCTGGCGGCCGACTGGGCGGTAGCCGCCGTGGTGCCGGTGGACTGGGCCTCGCGGACCGGTGGCGGCGGCGCCACGGTGGGCCACGCGAGCTGGCGTGCACCCGTACCGCCGCGGTTGCCGGAGGTGACCCCGCTGCGCGGCCGGTCGGTGACCACGCCCGACGGCACCCACCACGCGATCACACCGTTCGGCCGGGCCGGCCTGGTGCTGGTGGTGGCCCGGGAGTACAACGACACGCTCTGCGCCGCCAACTTCCACAGCACGGAGGTCGACCGGCTCACCCAGTTGGTCCGGGCCAGCGCGGTGATCCTCGGCGACCGGCTGGATCTGGTCGGCGCGCCACCGGTGGTCGCCGGCCCCTGACCGGCCGGGGTTTTCCGGGCCTGACACCGCCGGGCAATCGGGCGGCAACAGCCGGGGGCGAGGCTCTGAGGTGGGGAAGGGAGCCAACCATGACGTTGTGGCGGATCCGAGCCACCGTGGACGACCGACCGGGTTACCTGTCGGTTCTCACGGCGAGCCTGGCGCTGCGTGGGGTCAACATCCTCACTGTGCAGGTCCAACCCACCGAACACGGTGCGGTGGACGATTTCCTGGTCGATGCCCCGGACACGCTCGACGAGGCAGGGCTGATCGCCGCCGTCGAGCGGGGTCGGGGCCGGGACTGCTGGGTGGCGCGCAGCGAGGCGCGTGGCCTGGCCGACCAGCCCACCCGGGTGCTCGGGCTGGCCACCCGGCTGGTCCGTGACCCGGACGCGACGGGCGAGGCGCTGCGGACCCTGCTCGGGGCCGACTCGGTCAGTTGGCGGCCGGCGTCGGCCGGGATCGACCGGGGGATCACCGGCGCGGGCATGCTGCTGGCCGATCCGGCGGGCGGCTCGTTCGCGCTGCGGCGGGCCGCGCCCGCCTTCACACCGGCGGAGTACGCCCGCGCGCAGGCGCTGGTCGAGTTGGCCGCCACCGTGGCGCGCCGGGCCGCCGAACAGGTCACCCTGGTCCTGCCGGACGGGGCCGAGGTGGCCGTCCGCCCAGCGACCGCGGATGACCTGTCGGGTGTGCTGGAGCTGCACGAGGGCTGTTCCCCGCGGAGCCGGCAGCGGCGCTACCTGGGCGGGGCGTCGCTGCCCCAACCGGCCCGGCTGCGCCGACTGTTGGAGCCGAGTCGGGGGGTGACACTGGTCGCCACGAGCGCGGCCTCCGACGGTGCGGCGGACTCGGTGGTCGCGATGGCCAACCTGCTCGGCGAGGGCGACGAGGCCGAGGTGGCCCTGCTGGTGCGTGACGACTGGCAGCGGCGAGGGCTCGGTTCGGCGCTGCTGCGTCGGCTGGTGCAGCACGCCGACCGGGCCGGGTACGCGGCGCTGGTGCTGCACATCCAGGCCGAGAACACCCCGATGCTGCGGACGCTGCACCGACTGGGCCGGTCCAGCACGGTCGAGCGCGACGGCGCGCTGGTCACCCTCACCGTGCCACTCGCCGTGCCGGTGCAGAGGACGGGCACCTTCCTGACGCCTGGGGCGTAGCAGGAGCCCTGGTCAAGGCCGGGGCGGTTCTCGGCGGCCCGAGACGCAGAACCGGTTGCCCTCCGGGTCGGCGAGCACCACGTACGGCGGCTCCGTCGGCAGTGGGTCCGTCGGGTAGTGCCGCCAGTCGACCGGCTGGGCACCGAGGGCGAGCAGCCGCTCGACCTCCTCGTCGAGGCTGCGCTCACCGGCGTCCAGGTCGAAGTGGACGCGGGGGAACTCCTCGACCGGGCTCTCGCTGAGGTCCATCGCGATGGGCGCGCCGGGTGTCCCGGGCGGCGGCTCCAGCACGATCCACTCGTCGCCGGGGTGGCGGGGCGGGCGGCGGCGGTAGCCGAGGGCGGCGGCCCAGAAAGCTCCGGCCCGCTCCGCATCGGACACTCCCAGCGAGAGCTGCGCGATCATCACCATCACTCGACGGTACGCCGCCGGTACGACGTCGAGAGGGCCCCCTGCCGTGCCAACAGAGGGCCCTTCCCGCACGCCTCGATCAGGTGGCGGGGTAGCTGTTGTAGTCGGGGAAGTTGCCGTAGAGCCGGCTGTCGCCGCCCACGGTGACCGCCTGCACCAGCAGGTCGCCACCGACGAACGCGCCCTTCCACGAGGCGCCCCGCCCGCCGAACGGCTCGTCCCGGTCGCCTCGCGAGCGCGGCTTGTTGATGCCCACCTTGAACGCCTGGAGGTCCACGGCGAGCTTGCCGGCCTCGTCGGTGTCGTCGCAGGCCAGCGACGCGACAAGCGCGCCGTTGGAGGCGTTCATCGCGGCCAGCAGCTCGTCGGTGGTGTCGACCACGACGATCGTGTCGACCGGCCCGAACGGTTCGGCGTGCATCAGCCGGGACCGGCCGGGCGGGGCGAGCAGCACCGACGGCGCGACGTACGCGGAGGTGTCCTGACCGGGTAGGAACGGCGCGCCGGTCAGCTTGCCCCGGTGCAGCGGCACCGCCCCGCCGCGTACCGCCTCCTCGACCTTGCGGTGCAGCTCGTCGGCCTTGGCGGCGCTGATCAGCGGCCCGAAGTCCAGCTCGGGCAGCGGGTCACCAGCGGCCCAGGTCTCCTCGACCGCGAGGGGATGCCCGAAGCGGACCGAGCGCACCACCGGCAGGTACATGTCGAGGAACTCGTCGACCAGGTCGCGCTGGACCACGAAGCGGGGGTACGCGGTGCAGCGCTGCTTGCCGTACTCGAAGCCCTTCTTGAGGTGCGTGGCGAGCAGGTCCCACTGCGAGAAGTTCCAGATGCCCCAGGCGTTGAGGCCCTCCTGCTCGATGAAGTGCCGCTTGTCGCTGTCGAGCAGCGCGGCGGCCACCTTGCCACCGTTGGAGCGCCCGCCGACGAACGCCACCGCGCCGATCTTGGGTGCGCGGACCAGCACTTCGGACAGCTCCTCGCCGCCGCCGGAGACGAGGGTGGCGGGCAGCCCGGCCCGGCGCATCAGCGCGTGCGCGACGGTCAGGCAGACCGCGCCGCCCTGGGACGGGGTCTTGGCGATGACGGCGTTGCCGGCCAGCAGCTGCACCAACTCGGCGTGCACCAGGACGCTCATCGGGTAGTTCCAGGAGGCGATGTTGCTGACCGGGCCGGGCAGCGGCTCGCGGCCGTCGGCGAGCATCCGGTCGATCTCGCCCGCGTACCAGCGGACGCCGTCGAGTGCCCGGTCGACGTCGGCGCAGGCCAGCCGCCACGGCTTGCCGATCTCCCAGACCAGCAGGAGGGCGAGCAGGTCGCGGTGTGCGGTGAGGGCCTCCAGCGCGTCGGCGACGCGTGCCTTGCGGTCGGCCAGGGGGGTCGCGGCCCAGGCGCGGTGGGCGCCCGCGGCGTGCGCGACGGCGGCGCAGGCGCTGTCGGCGTCGAGCCGGGGCAGGTTGATGATGACGGTGTTGTCCACCGGGGTGCGGACGGGGGCGGGTTGGCCGACCGCCCGCCAGTCGCCTTCGATCAGGTTGCGCAGTGTGGTGACGCCGTCCACGTCGGCGCCGAACGCCTCCGGAGTGGCGGCCACCGCCTGGGCGAGGACGTCGGACCAGGCGGTGCCCTCGGCGAGTCGTAGTGCCATCGCGTTCTCCTCAGGGTTTGGCCGGGGAGCGGCGGCGTCGACGGCACCGCTGATGATCGGTACTGTCTCGCGCCGGGTAGCGGGTCAGCAACAGTACGTTTGTCTGGTAGGAGGCCGGCGCGTCCGCCCGCCGGTGTCATCGAGGTGGACGGATGGCTCCGGAGCTGCGGGTATGTTCAACCATCAATCGAGTTGCGTCGATGGTGTGAGATGGCCCAGGGTGACTGCCTCCGATTACTCGTGGGTACGAAATTCGGGCCGGCTTCCCAACCGACGATGCGCGCATTACATTGTCGCTTATCCATGGGAGCGCTTCCACGACCGTCCCGTGGTCACACCGCAACCCCGCTGTCGCCGGTGGCCGTGCCGCCCCCACGCCGTCCCGCGTTGGTGCGACCACCGGCGGCGCCTCCGACAGGAGCTGCCATGCGCCACCTGACCCGGCCGTCCACCGGCCACCCCGGCCGGTCGGCGGTCGCCGACCAGCCCTGGCCCCGGCGGTTGCTGGCCGCCGGTGTCGCCCTGCTCACCGGGCTGTCCCTCGCGGTCGCCGCGCCACCGTCCGGGCCGGCGTCCGCCGCGCCGGCGTTCAACTACGCCGAGGCGTTGCAGAAGTCCCTGCTGTTCTACGAGGCACAGCAGTCGGGTCGGCTGCCGGACTGGAACCGGGTCTCCTGGCGCGGCGACAGCGCGCTCACCGACGGCGCCGACGCTGGGCTGGACCTCACCGGCGGCTGGTACGACGCCGGCGACCACGTCAAGTTCGGCTTCCCGATGGCGTTCAGCGCCACGATGCTCGCCTGGGGCGCGGTGGAGTACCGCAGCGGCTACACCGCCTCCGGGCAACTGCCGCACCTGCTCAACAACCTGCGCTTCGTCAACGACTACTTCATCAAGGCACATCCGTCGGCCAACGTCCTCTACGGGCAGGTCGGCAAGGGCGACGACGACCACAAGTGGTGGGGCCCGGCCGAGGTGATGCAGATGGCGCGGCCCGCGTACAAAATCGATGCGAGCTGTGGCGGCGCGGACCTGGCGGGGGAGACGGCGGCCGCGATGGCCGCCTCCTCGATGGTGTTCCGGCCCACCGACGCGACCTACGCCGACCGGCTGCTCACGCACGCCCGGCAGCTCTACACCTTCGCCGACACGGTGCGGAAGTCCTACCACGAGTGCATCACCGACGCGACAAGCTTCTACCGCTCGTGGAGCGGCTGGCAGGACGAGCTGGTCTGGGCCGCGATCTGGCTGCACCGGGCCACCGGCGAGGCCAGCTACCTGGCCAAGGCCGAGAGTGAGTACGACAAGCTCGGCACCGAGAACCAGACCACCACCCGCTCCTACAAGTGGACAATCGCCTGGGACAACAAGCAGTTCGGCGCGTACGTGCTGCTGGCCAACCTGACCGGCAAGCAGAAGTACGTCGACGACGCCAACCGCTGGCTGGACTACTGGACCGTCGGGGTGAACGGCCAGCGCGTGCCGTACTCGCCGGGCGGGATGGCCGTGCTCGACTCCTGGGGCGCGCTGCGCTACGCCGCCAACACGTCCTTCGCCGCGCTCGTCTACAGCGACAAGACCACCGACACCACCCGCAAGGCGCGCTACCACGACTTCGCCGTCCGGCAGATCAACTACGCGCTCGGCGACAACCCGCGCAGCTCCAGTTACGTCATCGGGTTCGGCGCCAACTCACCGCGCAACCCGCACCACCGCACCGCGCACGGCTCCTGGTGGGACAGCCAGACCGTGCCCGTCGAGACCCGGCACACCCTCTACGGCGCGCTGGTCGGCGGCCCGTCCTCGCCCAACGACGCGTACAGCGACAGCCGGTCGGACTACGTGATGAACGAGGTGGCCACCGACTACAACGCCGGCTTCACGTCCGCGCTGGTCCGGCTGACCTCCGAGTACGGCGGCACACCCCTGGCCAACTTCCCGGTCGCCGAGACGCCGGACATCGACCAGCTGACCGTGGAGACCACTGTCATGCAGGCCGAGCCCCGCGCCACCGGCCTCAAGGTGATGGTCTACAACAAGTCGGCGTTCCCGGCCCGCGCGCTCACCGACGGGAAGTTCCGGTACTACTTCCGGCCCGACGGCACCGGTCCGGTGCAGGTCACCGCCGGCTACACGCAGGGCTGCCCGTCGCCGACCACCGCAAAGCAGTTCAGCGGCGACATCTGGTACGTCGAGGTGGACTGCACCGGGCACACCATCGCACCGGCCGGGCAGTCCCAGCACCGGATGGAGGTCCAGTTCAAGATCGGCGTGCCCGAGGGCGGCACCTGGGACCCGACCAACGACCCGTCGTACCAGACCACCGCCGGGCCGAACCGGAAGGTGCCGCTCTACTCCGGCACCACCCGGGTGTGGGGCGACGAGCCGGGACCTGTCGTACCGGACACGACCGCGCCGAGCGTGCCCGGCACGCCCGTCGCGTCCGCCGTCACGTCGAGCGGGCTCACGCTGACCTGGGCCGCGTCCACCGACACGGGCGGCAGCGGCCTGGCCGGCTACGAGATCACCCAGTCGCAGACGGGCAGCGACGCGCTGGTGCTGCGTACCGCCACCACGAACACGCTCGCGGTGACCGGGCTGCTGCCGGAGCGGACGTACCAGTTCACCGTGCGGGCCCTCGACGGCGCCGGCAACCGGTCCGCGTCGTCGGCCGCCGTCAGCGTCGCCACGCCGGCCGGACCGGCACCGGACACCACCGCGCCCACCGCGCCCGGCACCCCGGTCGCCTCGGCGGTCACCGCCACCGGGCTCACCCTGACGTGGGCGGCGTCGACCGACAACGTGGGCGTCACCGGGTACCGGGTCTACCGCGAGGCCGGCGCCACCGACACGCTGGTCGGCTCACCGACCGGCACCACGGCGGCGGTGACCGGCCTGACCGCCTCGACGGCGTACCAGTTCTACGTGGTGGCCGTCGATGCGGCCGGCAACACCTCCGCGGCGTCCGCGCCGGTCGCGGTGACCACCGCGCCCCCGCCGGTCGGCGGCACCTGCACCGTGGGGTACGCCACCAACGACTGGAACACCGGCTTCACCGCCACGGTGTCGATCACGAACACCGGCACCACCGCGATCAACGGCTGGACGCTGCGGTTCAGCTTCCCCGGTGGGCAGACCGTCAGCCAGGGCTGGTCGGCGACGGTCAGCCAGAGCGGAGCGGCGGTCACCGCGACGAACCTCTCTTACAACGGCACGCTCGCCCCCGGAGCGTCGGTGAGCTTCGGCTTCAACGGCAACCACAACGGCAGCAACCCGAAACCGACGGCCTTCACCCTCAACAACACCCCCTGCACGATCGCCTGAGCTGAAGATCTTGGACAGTTACCGTTCGCGCGCGGAACGGTAACTGTCCAAGATCTCGCCGCGCCGACCAGGGATAACCCGCCGGGATTTCGGGCATCTCAGCGTTGTGGGGGAGTTGCTGACCGTCGGGCACGGCACAGCCGACCGGGTGCGGCTGGGGGAGTTGCTGACCGGGTCCGGGGTGGCCCTGCTCGTGGACGTACGGCGCTACCCCGCCAGCCGCACCAACCCGGACGTCCGGCGCGAGGAGTTGGAGCGGTGGCTGCCCGAGTACGGGATCGAGTACCGCTGGGAGCCGCGTCTGGGCGGACGCCGGCACGTCCCGGCCGGAGAGCCCGAGCCGGACACCTGGTGGAAGGTCGCGGCGTTCCGGGCGTACGCCGCGTACACCCGCACACCGGAGTTCGACGTGGCACTGACCGAGGTGCTGGCCGACGCGACCCGGCGGACCACCGCGGTGATGTGCAGCGAGAGCCTCTGGTGGCGCTGCCACCGCCGGCTGATCGCCGACGTCGCGGCGCTCGGCCACGGGACGCCGGTGGCACACCTGCTGCCGGACGGGCGGCTCAGCACCCACCAACCCGCCGAGGGTGCCCGCCGGCTCCCGGACGGGCACCTGTGCTGGGACGGCTGACCCGCCGGCTCACTCCACGAGGTCGTCGGCGAGCAGGTCCATCAGCAGGCCGTCGTGCCAGCGACCGTCCTCGCCCCGCTCGTGCCGGCGCAACACCCCCACCGGGCGGAAACCGGCCTTGGCGTACGCCCGGATCGCCGCGCTGTTCGCCGCCGCCGGGTCGATGGTGAACCGGTGGTGGCCGTACTCGTCGATCAGGTGCCGGGCCAGGGTGCGGATGGCGTCCACGCCGAGCCCCGCGCCGCGCACCGCCGGGTCGAGGAAGATGTCCATGCTGGCGTGCCGGTAGTCCGGGTCGGATTCGGCGTACCACTGGATCGCGCCGATCACCCGGCCGTCGTGCTCGATGGCGTACAGCGTCAGCTCGTCGTCGGCCAGGTCGGCGCGGACGGAGTCGGCCAGGTCGTCACCGCCGCGCCACCACCGGCGTACCTCCGGATCGGCCCGGATCGCCGCGAGGGCCGACACGTCGTCGTCGGTCACCGGCCGCAACGTCACCGCCCGCCCCCGCAGCACGCGTCAGCCCCGGATCTCGCCGTGCTCGACGCAGACCGCCGACCAACCGACCGGCAGCACCTGCACCTTCATCCGGCGGCGGCAGTGCGCGCAGTAGCGCGGCGGCTCCAGCGCCCGGGCCGCCGCGCACGGCTCGTGCCCACCAGCCGCCGCGTCCTCGCCACACCTGTCGCACCAGCGCTGCGCCGGTACGGTCTCGACAAGCTGGGTCACGTCGTCCTCACGGATCGTCTCTACAGGGTCGCCGACAGCGCCTTCACCGGCATCTTCAGCTCGTCGAGCAGCTCCAGGTCGGCGTTCGCCGGCCGACCCAGCGTGGTCAGGTAGTTGCCGACGATCACCGCGTTGATGCCGCCGAGCAGCCCGGCACGCGTGCCAAGGTCACCGAGGGTGATCTCTCGGCCGCCCGCGTACCGCAGGATGGTGCGGGGCATGGCCAGCCGGAACGCGGCGATGGCCCGCAGCGCGTCCTTGCCCTCGACCACCGCGCGGTCACCGAGCGGAGTGCCGGGGCGGGGGTTGAGGAAGTTCAGCGGCACCTCGTGCGGGTCGAGCTCGGCGAGCTGCGCGGCGAACTCCGCCCGCTGCTCGACCGTCTCGCCGAGGCCGAGGATGCCGCCGCAGCACACCTCCATGCCGGATTCCCGGACCATCCGCAGCGTCTCCCAGCGCTCCTCCCACGAGTGCGTGGTGACCACGTTCGGGAAGTAGGACCGGCAGGTCTCCAGGTTGTGGTTGTAGCGGTGCACGCCCATGTCGACCAGGTCGTCGACCTGCTCCTGGGAGAGCATGCCCAGCGACGCGGCGACCTGGATGTCGACCTCGGCCTTGATGGCGGCGACGCCCTCGCGCATCTGCTTCATCAGCCGGGCGTCCGGGCCACGCACCGCGGCCACGATGCAAAACTCCGTCGCACCGGTCTTCGCGGTCTGCTTCGCGGCCTCGACCAGCGACGGGATGTCCAGCAGGACCGAGCGCACCGGGGAGGTGAACAGGCCGGACTGGGAGCAGAAGTGGCAGTCTTCCGGGCAGCCGCCGGTCTTCAGCGAGACGATGCCCTCGACCTCGACCTCCGGGCCGCACCAGCGCATCCGCACCTCGTGGGCGAGCTGGAGGGCGGCGGGCAGGTGCTCGTCGGGCAGGTTCAGCACGGCGAGGACGCCGGCCTCGTCAAGACCGACGCCGTCACCCAGGACCTGGGTACGGGCCTGGTCGAGGATCTCTGGCATGGCTCGTACCCTACAAGGCGCCCCGGTCAGCCGGAATGGCCCGCCGGCCGGTTGATCGTTCGGCGGCAGTGTCCGCTCGGCGGGTGGCCGCGCCGGGCGGAGCCGTCGGTTTGGCGGTGGCGGGTGGTAATTTCGCCCGGCGGGTCTCGGCGCGGACGGCAGTGAAGGGGTGACGGTGGCGGACTGGCTGGCGGCGCTCGACCGCCGCGCGGAGTTGCGGGCCAAGGCCGGCCTGACCCGGCGACTGCATCCGCGCCCCGCCGACGACGGGATGACCGACCTCGCCGGCAACGACTACCTCGGCCTGGCCACCCACCCGGAGGTCACCGCCGCCGCCACGGCGGCTTTGTCGGCGTACGGGCTGGGGGCGACCGGGTCGCGTCTGGTCCGCGGGTCCACCGATGCGCACGAGGCGTTGGAGGACGAGCTGGCGCGGTGGTTGGGCACCGACCGGGCTCTCGTCTTCTCCTCCGGATACCTGGCCAACCTCGGTGCGCTGCGGGCCCTCGTCCAACCTCGCACGCTGCTCGTGTCCGACGCGCACAACCACGCGTCGCTGATCGACGGCTGCCGGATCTCCGGCGCGGAGACGGTGGTCACCGCGCACGCCGACGTGACGGCGGTCGCCGCCGCCCTCGCCGTGGCGCCGGGCCGCCCGGCGGTGGTGGTCACCGAGTCGGTCTTCTCGGTCGACGGTGACCTCGCCCCGCTGGCCGACCTGCACGCGGTGGCCCGTCGCTACGGCGCGTTGCTGCTGGTCGACGACGCGCACGCGCTCGGCGTGACCGGGCCGTCCGGGGCCGGTGCGGTCGCCGCCGCCGGGTTGACCGGGGAGCCGGACGTGGTGGTCACCGCCACCCTGTCCAAGGCGCTCGGCGGCGCGGGCGGGGTGGTCGCCGGGCCGGCCGAGTTCGTCCGGCACCTGGTCGAGACCGGCCGTACCTTCATCTTCGACACCGCGCTGCCGCCGGCGGTCGCCGCCGGTGTGCACGCGGCGCTGCGGCTGGCCCGCGACGGCGACGACCTGCGGGCCGAGTTGGCCGACCGGGTGGCGCTGGCGGTCGGCCGGTTGCGCGCCGCCGGGCTGACCGTCTCCACGCCGGACGCGGCGGTGATCTCGGTGACCGCCCCCGGCCCGGAGGCGGCGACCGCCTGGGCCGCCGACTGCCGCGACCGGGGTGTCGCGGTGGGCTGTTTCCGGCCGCCGTCCACCCCGGACAGCCGCTCCCGGCTACGGCTGACCGTCGGCGCCGGGGTGCCCCGGGCGGATTTCGAGCGGGCGCTGGGTGTCATCGTGGACTGCGCACCGTGAGCGCGAGGAGTGAGCCGGGTTTGCGAGCCCCGCAGTCGCGAACCGAGGTGACACCGTGAGCGCGAGGAGTGAGCCGGGTTTGCGAGCCCCGCAGTCGCGAGCAAGGGCCGCGCGGTGAGCGCGTGGGAGGGGCCGGTCCTGGTTACCGGCACCGACACCGAGGTGGGCAAGACCGTGGTGACCGCGGCGATCGCTGCGGCCGCGCAGGCCGCCGGGCTGCGGGTGGCGGTGGTCAAGCCGGGTCAGACGGGTACGGCCGGCGGGGAGCCGGGTGACGTGGACGTGGTCAACCGGTTGGCGGCCCCGCTGACCGGCCGCACCCTGGCGAGTTTTCCGGATCCGCTCGCCCCGTTGGCTGCCGCCCGGGTGGCGGACCTGCCGCCGCTGGAGTTGTACGCGGCGGTGGATGCCGTCCGGGACGAGGCGGACAAGCACGACCTGGTGCTGGTCGAGGGGGCTGGTGGCCTGCTGGTGCCGATGGGTCTGCGCCCGTCGGGGGAGCCGTGGACGATGGCTGACCTGGCGGTGTCGCTCGGTGCCCCGGCGGTGGTGGTGGCCCGTGCCGGTTTGGGCACTCTCAACCACACCGCCCTGACGATGGAGGCGTTGGACCGGCGGGCGGTGCCGGCTGGTGTGGTGATCGGCGCCTGGCCGTCGTCGCCGGAGCTGGTGCACTGGACGAACCTCACCGACCTGGTTCCGAATCTGTTGGGCGCGGTGCCCGACGGTGCCGGCGCGATGGATCCGGGCGTGTTCCGGCGGTCGGCTCCGGGCTGGCTCACTCCGGCCCTGCACGGGGTGCTCGACGACTGGCGGGTGTGGGCCGAGGAGAGCAGCTGAACACCTGACTTTAGTCGGTGTCCGCGCTGGTCGGGCGTGGGTAGCCTGGCCGCCGTGGGGATCCTGGGCCGGTTGGTGGCCGGTGCGCCGTCGTGGGCGTACCGGTGGCGGCGTCCGCTGGTGGACGTGCTGCTCTGGATGGTGGTGGCCGCTCCGATCGTGGTTGCCAGGCTGACTCCACCGGACCCGCGTTTCGGCGCGGTGCTGCTGCTCGGCTCGTTGGCGGTGCTGGCGGTGGCGGTGGCGTCGGCGCGGCGTTGGCCGCTGGTGGGGCTGCTGCTGGTGGTGCTCGGTTCGCTGGTCGACGGCAATTTCGTGTTCGCGATCCCGGTGTTCAGTTATCTGACCGGGCGGCGGAGCGGGGGCGCGGCACCGGCGGCGGTGCTGTTCAGCGTGATCGCGGTGGGTGGCACCGTGCTCAACCTGGGGTTGCTCGACACCGGTGCGGCGACCTGGTTCCTGCTGGCCTCGGTGTTGCTGTTCGCCGGGGTGTTTCCGTGGCTGGTGGGCCGGTACCGCCGGCAGCAGCAGGAGTTGGCCGATGCCGGTCGCCGGCACGTCGAGGCGCTGGCGCGCGAGCGGCGGGGCGCGGCCGAGCGGATCCGGCTGCGCGAGCGGGCACGCATCGCCGAGGAGATGCACGACTCGCTCGGCCACGATCTGAGCCTGATCGCCCTGCGGTCGGCCGCGTTGGAGCTGGCCAGCGATCTGGCCCCCGGGCACCGGGCGGCGGTGGGCGAGCTGCGGGCCAGCGTCGCGGCGGCGACCGAACGCCTGCACGACATCATCGGGGTGCTGCGGGAAGAGGACGGCTTCGCCGGTGTGCGGCCGGTGGGGGAGACCGTCGCGGACCTGGTGGCCGGTGCCCGGGAGGCGGGGATGGCGGTCGAGCTGGACGCCCCGCCGGGCGTCGTCGAGTTGCCCGGGATGACCGGGCCCGCCGCCCACCGGGTGGTCCGGGAGGCGCTGACGAACGCGGCGCGGTACGCCCCGGGCGCCCCGGTCGCCGTCACCATCGCCCTCGATGGGGACGGGATCGAGGTGCGGGTGCGCAACGGGCCGCCGCCGGCCGGTCCACTGCCCCGACTGGCGTCCTCGGGTAGCGGCCTCCTCGCCCTCGCCGAGCGGGTACGGCTGGCCGGCGGTGTCCTGGCCGCGGCGCCGTGTCCGGACGGCGGCTTCGCGGTGCGGGCGCGGCTGCCCGTCGACCCGGTTGCCGGTGTTCCCGTCAGCGGGTGGCCGGCCGGTCCCGTCGAGCCGGGCGCGGTGACCGACGGTCCGCTCATCGACGGGGCGTTCGGCGATGACGGCTCCGCCGGCGGTGGGTTCGAGCGGCCGGCCGATGCCGAGCGGCGGCTGCGCGAGGCCCGGCGTCGGGTCCGGCGGAGCCTGTTGACCGCGCTCGCCGCGCCGGCCGGTCTCGCGCTGGTCCTGTCGCTGGTCTACTACCCGTTCGCCACGGCCGGGACGGTGCTGGACGAGCCGACGTACGACCGGATGCGGCCCGGAACGGTACGCGCCGACCTGCCCGGGTTGCCCCGCCGGCAGCTCACCCCGCCGCTCGGTGCCTCGGAGCCGGGCTGCGAGTACTACACCGACGGCAACTTTCCCCTCGCCGAGCCGACGTGGCGGCTGTGTTTCGCCGACGGCCGACTGGCCAGCAAGGAGCGGATCGCGCAGTGAACACCGACACGGTCGGGGCGACGCCAGTGCGGGTGGTCCTCGCCGACGACGAGGCGATGATCCGGGCCGGTGTGCGGGCCATTCTCGCCGCCGACCCGGGCATCGAGGTGGTCGCCGAGGCCGGCGACGGGCGGGCGGCGGTGGAGTTGGTCCGGGCGCACCGACCCCGGGTGGCGTTGCTGGACATCCGGATGCCCCGGCTGGACGGGTTGGCCGCCGCCGCCGAGATCCACCGGCTGGCACCGGCCACGGCGACGATCATGCTGACCACCTTCGGTGAGGACGACCATGTGGCCCGTGCGCTGGGGCACGGCGCGAGCGGGTTCCTGCTCAAGGCCGGCGACCCGCGTGAGCTGCTCGCCGGGGTGCACGCGGTCGCTGACGGCGGTGCGTACCTGTCGCCTCGGGTGGCCCGACGGGTGATCGAGCTGGGTGCCGGGCGGTTGGCCCGCCGGCCCGCCGCGCGGGACCGGACCGCCGGGCTGACCGAGCGGGAGCGTGAGGTGCTGGCCCTGGTCGGGGCGGGGCTGTCCAACGCGGAGATCGCCCGCCGGCTGCATCTGGTGGAGGGGACCGTGAAGAGCTACCTGACCAGCATCTTCACCCGGCTGGACGTGCGCAACCGGGTGCAGGCGGCGATCATCGCCTACGAGGCGGGGCTGGTCGACGGGTGAGCGGGGGCCGGGTCGGCCCCCGCTCACCGGTCAGGCGTCGCGGCGGCGCAGCGCGGCCCGGCCCAGCAGCAGTGCTGCGCCGGCCCACCCGGCGAGCAGCAGCAGCCCGACCGCGCCCGGGTAGGGCTCGGTGTCGCCGGCCAGGAAGTGCCCGCCGGCCACGCCGGGGAAGACGTCGGCGACCCGGTTCAGCGCGGCGATGTCCGGCTCCTGGAGCGACAGCGGCACGATCATCAGGGTGGCGAACAGCACGGTGATCGTGAGCACCGCGCTGCGCAGTGCCGCGCCGAGGCCCAGCGCGAGCACGCCGACCAGCGCCAGGTAGGTCGCCACCGCCACGATGTCGCCGATCGTCTCGGCGACCGGGGCGCTGCCCCACTCGCCCAGCGTCGGCCGCGCGACAAGTGCGCCGACGCCGCCGAGCAACAGCCCGAGGGCGAAGGTGACCGTCCCGGCCACCACGGCCTTGGCCAGCAGTACGCGACCCCGTGCCGGGGTGCACTGCAGGGTGCTCCGGATGGTGCCGCTGGTGAACTCCGTGGTGATCGCCAGCAGGCCCAGCGCCAGCACCGCGTACTGGGTCAGCTCGACGGAACCGATCACCACGCTGCCGGCGGTGACGATTCCCCGGTCGTCGAGCGGGTCGTCGTTGGTGTTGTCGTTGGCCGCGTAGATGGCCAGTTGGAGGGCGCTCGCGGCCATCAGCAGCAGCCCGGCCAGCATCGTCCACCAGGTGCTGCGGACCGAGAACAACTTGGTCCACTCGGCGGCCACCGCACCGCCGAACGCGGCCGGAGCAGCCTGTGACGCGGCGGGGCGGGCACCCGCGACGGTGTTCGTGCTCATCGTGCTCCACCTCCGGTCCGGCCGCCGGCGTACTCGACGCTGTCGGCGGTCAACTCCATGAACGCCTGCTCCAGCGACGCGCCGTGCGAGCTCAGCTCGTGCAACCGCACCCCCAGCTCGTACGCCAGGTCACCGACGCGGTCCACGGTGGCCCCGGTGACGGTCAGCTCGTCGGTGCCGGCCGGCTCGACGGTGGCGCCGGTCGCGGTGAGACGCGCGGAGAGGGTGGCCAGCCCGTCGGGATGCGGGCTGCGGACCCGGACGGCGACCGCGCTGCCGGCGATCACGTCACCGATCGGGGCGTCGGCGAGCAGCCGTCCCCGGCCGATCACCACGAGCTGGTCGGCGGTGAGCTGCATCTCGCTCATCAGGTGGCTGGAGACGAAGACCGTACGTCCCTCGTCGGCCAGCGAACGCATGAGCTGCCGGACCCAGCGCACCCCGTCCGGGTCGAGGCCGTTGACCGGCTCGTCGAACATCAGCACCGGCGGGTCGCCGAGCAGCGCGCCAGCGATGCCGAGCCGCTGACCCATACCGAGGGAGAGGGTCCGGCCCGGTTTGCCGGCGGAGCGCCCGTCCAGCCCGACGGTGTCCAGCACCTCGTCCACCCGGTGGGCCGGGATGCCGTTGCTGCGGGCCATGGCGAGCAGGTGCGCCCGACCGGACCGGGCGGGGTGGATGGCTCGAGCGTCGAGCAGCGCGCCCACCTCGTGCAGCGGTCGGCGCAGCTCCCGGTACGACCGGCCGGCGACCAGCGCCTGCCCGGCGGTGGGCCGGTCCAGGCCGAGGACCATCCGCATGGTGGTGGACTTGCCGGCGCCGTTGGGGCCGAGGAAGCCGGTGACCCGGCCGGGCGCGATGTCGACGGTCAGGGCGTCGACCGCGGTGGTCTCCCCGAACCGTTTCGTCAACCCACGTAATGTGATCATGCGCTGACGCTAGGCGGCCGGCCGGCTGCCGCACCGCGCCCGAACGGCACCACCCGACCCTGACTTTGGTCATGCCGGCGGCGGCTCGGTCACCGTACGTACTGCGTCAACAGTGCCGGTGTGAGCCCGGCCCGGTGGATCGCCTTCAGCGCCGCGAGGAGGTCGTCCATGAGCGCCGGCCGGAAGTGCATGAGCAGCACATCGCCGGGTTGGACCACCTTCTCCGGGGTCTGGTAGCGCACCTTCCCCTCGTGGACGGTCTCGGTCCAGTGGAAGACCGCCTTCGCGCCACAGTCGTGCGCGGCCTTCAGGGTGCTGCTGTCGTGCTCGCCGAACGGGGGGCGGAACAGGGTCGGTCGCTTGCCGAACAGCGCCTCCAGATTGTCCGCCGCACCGCAGATCTCCTGCTTCTGGTAGGCGTACGACCGGCCGGCCAGCGAGGTATGCGTGATGGTGTGGTTCTCGATCATCCCGCCCACCGCCTCGATCTGCCGGAAGTAGTCGGTGTGCTCCTGCGCCGCCGGTGAGTTCAGGAACATCGTGACCGGGATCCGCGCCTCCCAGATGAAGTCGATCACCTCGGGCGGGCGGGCCAACCCGCCGTCGTCGATGGTGATGAAGGCGACCTTCTGCTCGGTCGGCACGCGGTGCCAGAACGGTGCCGTGTCGGTCGCGGGAAGCTGCACCGGTTGCGGCAGCGGCGCCTCGGGAAAGGTCGGCACCTGGGACACGTACCAGGCCAGGCTTCCGGGGGTGGGCTTCGCGGACGGCGAGGCCGACGGCGTGGGGAGCGGGGCGGACGGGGTCGGCTGATCCGTGGTGGTCCGTCGGGCGGCGTGCGACGCCGGGCTGCCTGTGCAGGCACTCAGCACCAGCAGGGCCAGAAGCGGTACGACGGCGAGGATCCGACGAGCAGGGGTCGCTGACACGCCCGGAAACCTACCGAGTTGATCAGGAGGCGGTCCGCCCGGTGGTCCCCGAAGAGCGCTGGACGACGAAGGCGTCCGGCATCCGGAAGGTCAGATTGTCCGGGCACCAGGGTGGGCGGACCACGGTCACCCCGTCCAGCAGTGGCGCGGCCTCGGCCACCACGACGGCCGCCTCCATCCGGGCCAGCACGTCGCCGACGCAGCGGTGCGCTCCCGCCCCGAACGCCAGGTGCCGGCGCGACCCGCGTTGGCCCGGGCGGAACTCGTCGGGCGTCTCGACGACCGCCGGGTCCCGGCCGGCGCGGGCCAGCCACAGCACGAGGCTGGTGCCCGCCGGCACGTGGTGCCCGCCCAGCGTGCTGTCCGTCGACGCCACGCGGCGCCAGGTCACGATCGGTGGCTCCAGCCGCAGGCCCTCCTCCACCACGTCGGCCACGGCGACCTCGCCGGTGCGCAGGCCGGCCCGCACGGCGGGCTCACCGGCCAGCCGGTGCAGCAGCAGGGTGAGGAACTGCGAGGTGGTCTCCTGGCCGGCGACCAGCAGGAAGAAGAGCGCGCCGACGACCACGTCGGGTGGGTGCCCGGCCGCGCGCAGTTCGGCGGCCAGGCCGCCGCCGGTGGTGGCGAAGTCCCGCAGCACGCCGTGGAACCGGCCCACCTCGGCGGTGAGCGCCAACTGCCGCTCGCCGTCCAGCGGCGCCCAGAACAGCTCCAGCGCCGCGCGGGCGAACTCCTTGACCGCGCCGACCGGCGCGTCCGGCAGCTCGACCAGCCGGGCCAGGACCAGCAGCGGCAGGTCGGCGGCGAGGTCCGCGTACAGGTCGACCGGCTGCCCGGCGTCCAGCGTGGCGGTCAGCCGGGCGACCCGGTCGCGGACCAGCGCGGTGAGCCACGGGCGTTGCGCGGCGACCCGGGCGGGGTGCAGCGCGTCGGCGACGATCGCCCGGATCTGCGGATGGCTGGCGCCGGAGTTGTTCGCCAGGGTCGGCGGCAGCCGGAACCGGTGCCCGGCGAGCACCCGCAGCGCGGTCACCGGCATCGGGGTCACCGCGTCAAGCGCGTTGTCCGGCCGGTAGGTCGCCGGGTCGGCGAGGACCTGACGGACCAGCGCGTGCCGGGTCACGACCAGATGGGGTACGCCGACGTGGTCGGTCACCGTGGCCACGTCCGGCCAGGGTGCCTCGACCTCGGACGCCCAGCTCCGGAACAGCACGCCGACACGCTAGCCGGCAGCCCCCGGCAGGCCGGCCCGCAACTGCCACACGGTGGTGCGCTTCACCCGGACGCTCTCCAGGGCCTCCGGCACCGGCACGTCGTAGCTCGCCAGCTCGTCGAAACGATCCCGGGGCAGGAACGCCCGCCCGGGGTCGCCGACCAGCGCCGGGGCGCCGGCACGGGCCGCGCGCAGCAGGAACCGCAGCACCCGACGGGCCATCGCCTCGCTGTAGAAGACGTCGCCGGCGAGCACAACCTCGGCGTCCCCGGCATCGCCGTCGAGGACGTCGCCGAACTCGGCGTCGACGCGTACCCCGTTGGCCTCGGCATTGAGCGCGACCGCCGCGACGGCCAACTCGTCGACCTCGACGGCCCGCACGGACGCCGCGCCGGCCCGGGCGGCGGCGATGGCCACCAGGCCGGAGCCGGAGGCGAGGTCGAGCACCCGGCGGCCGGCGACCAGCTCCGGGTGGTCGGTCACGTAGCGGGCGAGCGCCTGGCCGCCGGCCCAGGCGAAGGCCCAGAACGGCGGCGGCCGGTCGGTGCTGAACTCGCCCTCGGTCAGCTCCCAGAGGCCGATCGGCTCGTCCGCCTGGTGCAGCCGTACCTCGGGCACGAACGCCACCGGGGCGAGCCGGGCGTGCAGCCGGACGAAGGTGGTGGAGAGTTCGGACACGCTGGCGATTGTCCCAGCGACCAACCGCCGGGCGTGTCGCGGGGGCCGGTCACCGGTTCACCACACTCGGTGATAACAGGCCCTGTCCTTGCCGCCCGGTGCGAACACACCCGTCTGGCCCGGTCGACGGCGCGCTCCTAGCGTTGCGTGGTGGAGACAACCGAACGGAGGGCGGCGGTGGTGACGGTGTGGCGGAAGGCGCTACGGATCGGGGTGGTGCTGGCCTGCCTGAGCGGGGTGGAGCTGGCGATGGCCGCTCCGGCGCAGGCGGCGTTCGCCACCGAGTTGAGTGGGCTGCCGGCCCGGTTCACCGCCGGCGACCAGGTGCGGACGCTCTCTGCGGTGGTCTCGCGGACCGACCGGCGCGGCGGCTGCGTCAAGGTGCGCTGGTCGATGGTGCTGAGCGTGCAGGGCATCCGGCTCGATCAGGTGAAGATGGACCGGGTGGAGGAGACCGGAGTCTTTCCGCTGGAGATCCGGACCGACGGCGACGTGGCCCGGCTGACCGACCGGCAGCTCGACCCGGGCACGCTCTGCCCGGGCCGAACGGTCACCGCCCGCTACCGGGTGGCTTTCGCCGAGGACGTCACCCAGGGCCGCGTCACCCTCGCCGCCGAGGCGTACGACGCGAACCTGCGCCTGCTGGCCCGGCAGACCGCGACCCGTTCGGTGGTGGGGGCGGGCGGCACCCCGACCAGTACGCCGAAGCCCACCGCGACGCCGCCGGAGCCCAGCGAACCGGCGAGTGAGCCGGCCGAGGAGGAGAGCACCGAACCGGTCGCCGACCAGCCGATCGACGCCGCGCCACCGGCGGCCGGCGCGGGTCGCCCGGTCGCGCAGTCCGGCGGGTTCGGTGTGGTGCAGGCCGCCTTCCTGCTCGGTGCCCTGCTGCTCTCACTCGGGATGGGCCTGCTGCTGCGGCTGCGCCACCTCACCCGGGCCGCGCCGGCCGGGACCGAGGACCCGTCCGAGGACCGGCGCTGGGAGCGGCCCCCGCCGACCGGCCGCTGGCGACCGGCCCGCCGCTGACCCGGGGGCGTCGGGGCCGGCGGAGATCCGCCGGCCCCGACGGTGTCACTTCGAGAAGGCCTGGAACTCGGCGATCCTGACCTGGCCGCGGGCCGGGCTGGCGGTCGCGCAGTCCGTCGTCGTGGCCGGGTCGTCGTCCTGTTCACCCGCGTAGTGCGGGCCGCCGGTGCACTGGCTCGCCAGCACCTCCAGGCGCAGGTGCGTGGCGTGGGTGGTGGGTACCGCGAACGTCCGGAGGTTGATGTCCCGGGTGTACGCCCGGTACGTCCCGCCGGGGAACGCGTCGTCGGCACTGGTGTAGATGCGCTTCCAGCGCGTCGGGTCCGTGCAGTCGGTGGTCTTCGCGTTGCACGCCGACACCGCGAACGAGCGCAGCGCGCTGAGCGCGTTCTGGGCGCCGGTGTCGGCGTCTCCGGTGATCGCCGGGCGCAGCATGGCGCTGACGTTCACCCGCTTGATCAGCTGGGGTGCGGTGCCGGGCAGCGCCACGGTGACCTGCTTGCCGGCCACCCCGTCGAGGGACGCCCAGTTCGTGGCCTCGGTGTCGTCGCCGATCCGGTCCAGGTTGACCCCGTCGCCGGTGATCGTGGCCCCGGAGGCGGTGGACGCGAGATTGCGGCTCATCCGAAGGTCGATGTGCCCCTTCTTGCCGGCCTTGGCGACCACGCTGAGCTGCTGGTGCCCGAAGCCGGGCGCGACGGCGAGCAGGTCGTACGTGCCGGCCACCAGCTCGATCGTGTCCGGGATCGGCGTGGCCGGGTCGGTGTCGGCGATGGGCGTGGCCCGCGCCTCGTACGCGCCGACGTACACCCGGATGGGCGCGTCGGCGCTGTCCCCGCGCGGGCGCAGGGTGAGCGTCGCATTGCCGCCGCGCGGGGAGGCGAAGCTCGGCGTCGGGTCGGTGTCCGCGGCGCCGTTGGTGGCGGCGTCCCGGCCCATCCCGGAGCGGGCGAACTCGGCCCAGATCAGGTCCTGGTTCGCCCCGCCGAAGCGGAGCAGGTCGGCGGTGAGCATGTTGTCCCGCATGTCGAGCATGCTGACCTGGCTGACGGCCTGGAGCAGGAACGAGTCGAAGACGAGCTGCGACCAGCGCCGGTTGCCCGGGCACTTGTCGGCGGCGACCTTCCCCTGCGCGCATTCCAACTGCTGCTTCGGGGTGCCGAGGCCGTACCGCTTGACGAGTGCGGACCGGACCCGGAAGTTGGTGGCGCCCCAGATCTCGCCGTCGGCGTGCACGGCGGGACCACCGGTGTTGTAGCCGATGTCGGAGTAGTTGAGCGGGCTGCGGCTCAGGTCGTAGTTGCGGATGCCGCTCACCAGGTTGCCGGTGACGTAGCCGCCGGTGACGAAGGGCGTCTCGCCGGGGGCGCGCAGCCCGTGCTGGAACAGGTACTCGGCGGCGAGCAGGTCGCCCCACGACTCGCCCATGGCGCCGCCCTGGTGGCCGCTGATCCCGCTGTTCGGGCCGGCGATCATCCGGTTGGTGATGGCGTGGGCGTACTCGTGGCCGATCACCGTCATGTCGTAGTCGCCGTCCACGCACGGCGGGTACGGGCCGCCGGCCTGCGGCTGCCACAGGTACATGTTGGTGGTTGGCGGCAGCCCGTCGCGCGGGGTGCTCTGGTTGGCGTTGTTGCGGTTGCCGGTCAGCGCGCCCTGCTGCGCGCGGCCCTGCTCGGCGTCACCGCCCAGCCCGTCCGGGGTGAGGTTGACCGCCTGGAGGTTCCACGCCGACTCGGTGAAGCCCAACTGGTAGGACCAGTCGTGCATCCGGTTGTGCATGGCGAAGAGGTTGGCGATGGACGCGTCCGCGTCGTTGCGCTGGGCGGAGGTGAACACCTCCGGGTTGCACTTCGCCTGGTGCCACTGGTCGGTGAACGGGTACTCGTAGCGGCGGTCGGGGCTGGTGGGAGCCGGGACGGCCGGGGTGCCCGCACCCCAGGAGAGCACCGTGTTGGCGGAGTTGCCGCGCGAGGTGAAGGTGGGCGTGCCGGTGGCCGCGTCGACGTCCCACGGCTGACCGGTGGCCGGGTCGCGCCACGCCGCCTTGCAGCCGGGCGTCGGGTCGCCGCACCAGCGCACCCGGGGGTCCTTCCCCGGGCCGAGGTTGCGGGGCGGGGTGGCCGGGAAGACCGCCCAGCTCGGGTTGTCCGAGTCGTAGTCGACGAGATCCTCACGGACCAGCACCTGCCCGGTGATGCCGTCCACATAGGTGGTGAACGCGGCAGGGTGGTCGGTGTTCGCGCCGATGAGTGTCACCTCGTAGGCGGCACGGGGCCCGTCCAGCGGGGTGGGCACGGCCACCTCGTGCACGGTGTGGCTGGCCACCGCGTCGGGGGTCAGTTTGGCGTCGGCGAGCGCGTCGGCGTACGCCTGCTCGGCGGTGCGGGTGGCCGGCGCGGGCGGGCTCGTGTCGCGGGCCAGCGACGAGCTGACCGAGAGCACCGACCCGTCTCTGACCGCGAGGGTGACCAGGCCGTCCGGCCCGGCCGGCAGGTCGCCGAAGCGCTGCCGGAGGGTCACCACGGCGCCGGTGCCGATGGGCCGGACCAGCACCCGGTCCAGGTCGGCGACGGTGGCGGCGTCCATTCCGAACAGTTCGCGGTTGGCGGCCAGGTACGCGCGGGCGGTGGCCTCCGGGTCGGCGGGCAGCCCGGTGGCGAGTGGGGCGCTGCCGGGGCCGAGGGCGTGCGGCGTGCCGAGGCGGTTCCATCGCACGTCGGGGTCTGCGGCGCGGGCCAGGCCGCGTTGGCGGGCGTCGGGTGCCGCCGTACCGGGGCGGTTGTCGACGTCGGCGGGCTCGTGGTGGCCCTCGGCGAACGGCCCGGAGGAGCGCTCGGCGGCCGGTGCCCCGCCGGTGGGAGCGGCGGTGCTCGCGCCGGTGGGCAGCAGCGCGGCGGCGGTCGCCGTCGCCGCCAGGACGGCGACGAGCCGGCGTCGCCGCCGGCTCGTCGGGAGTGACCACTCGGATCGGGGCACGGGACCTCCTCGTGGGAGCGGATGGCCGGCCGCCGGCCGGCACAGCATGTGGTGAGGCATGCGCATCTGTAGATATCAGTCGGCAGGAGGTGCGGCAAGGCCCTGCGCTCGACTTTCCGCGAGGTCAGCACGGTGGAAGAGGTGGTGTCCGGTAAGGGTGCAATAGCCGCCGCGGTCGATACCGCGGCGGCTGCTGTCGGCTGAGGTGTGGCGGCGGCCCGCTGGCTGCGACCGGATCAGGGGCCGGCGTGGGGCGTGTTCAGTCGGCCGGGGCCCAGTCGGGGTCACGGCCGAAGGCGGCCAGCAGGCGGTCCTGCTCGTCGGCGTCGGCGGAGAGCCGCACCGCGTCGTGGACCAGGTTGTTGCTCCGATAGGTGTCGACCTGGCCGGCGAACCACCGGGCGCACACCCGCACCGCGTCCGGCTCCAGCCGTGGCTCAGCCCCGATCGCCACCGCCAGGTCCCAGCCGTGCACCAGGTGCTCGGCGAGGAGCTGCTGGATGTACTCGGTGGCCGGGGTCGCACCGCTGGAGAGGTGCACGGTGCGGTCGATCGTGCCGGGATGGGTGGCGGCGATCTCGGCCTGCGCGGTCGCCTCCCGCGCCGACGTGGCCGGGTCGGCGCCGAGCTGGTCGCCGTCGAAGCGGTCGCCGACCTCGTCGATGGTGCGGCCGGCGAGCAGGGGGACGCTCCACCGGTCCTCGCTCACCACGTGGTTGACAAGCGTGCGGACGTCCCAGTCCGCGCAGGGGGTCGGGTCGGACCACTGGCTGGGCCCGACCTGGTCCACCCGGTCGACGAACTCGGCCAGGCTCCGGCGGTACGCCTCCAGCAGATCCATGCTGCCGATTGTTCCGGTCGGCGGGGGTGCTTCGAGCCGTTTTGCCCGGCCCGGAGGTGGGGATCGTGCCGGCTCAGTCCAGGACGGCCGGCTCCAGACCCAGCTCCCGGGCGGTGACCAGCCGCACCCACTCCCCGAACTGGCGGCGGGAGATCACCCGCTCGTGCACGGCGAGCTGGACGGCGAGGCCGTCCATGACGGCGCTGATCCGCCAGGCGGCCCCGTCCGGGTCGGCGCACTGGAAGGTGCCGTCGGCGACACCGGCGGAGATCACCGCGGCGAGGTCCTCCCGCCAGCGCAGGTCCAACCGGCGGGAGGCCTTCTCCACCTCGGGGGTACGGAGCGACTCGGACCAACCGTCGATCCACATCGACCAGGAGGTCGGCCGTCCGGCCGGGGTGTAGAGCTTGAGGATCCGGCGGAGCTTGGTCAGCGGCGGGGCCGAGGAGCGGGTGACCGCGTCCAGTCGGGCCAGGTCCTGCTCGACCGCGTACGCGAATGCTTGCGCGAGCAGCCGCTCCTTCGTGGCGAAGTGGTAGAAAACCAGTGCTTGGCTGACCCCGGCGGCCTGTGCCACGTCCGCCGTTCGGGTGTTGGCCAGCCCGCGCTCCACGATCACGTCACAGGCCGTGCGCAGAAGGGCATCCAGGCGAATTTCGGCCGCACGTCTCGTCACGACCGTTACCGTAGCCCATCCAACCGAACACGAACAGTTACCATCGCCGCTTGATCCGCAGTGTGGCAGTCGGAAGCCGGACACTTTCGAATGTCGTTCCGGGTCGTTCTTTTGAGGGTGTTCGTCGAGGTCTGGCGACACCGGCCGGCCGGGCCGACCGTCCGCCGGCGGCCGATCGGCCCGACGGGAGCGGGCGACGCCGGAAGGTGACAGTCGGTGGCGGTGGCGGCACCAGGGCAGCCCCCTAGGAAGCCTGCCGGCCGTGGTTCCGGTCCCCCCGGGGCCGTCAGCCGACTGCCGTTCGGCACGAAAGGGGACGCGCCGACTTGACCCCCGATTTGGCAGTCGTTCACCGGCTCGGCTAAAGTTCTGATCCGTCACCCGGGAACGCCGGGGGGCGTGCGGACGTAGCGCAGCTGGTAGCGCATCACCTTGCCAAGGTGAGGGTCGCGGGTTCGAATCCCGTCGTCCGCTCGGAGCTGCCGCCACGCATGACGGGGGCAACCTCGGTGGGGTGGCCGAGAGGCGAGGCAACGGCCTGCAAAGCCGTGTACGCGGGTTCAAATCCCGTCCCCACCTCGGCAACAAGCTAGGGCGATTGGCGCAGTGGGAGCGCGCTTCCTTGACACGGAAGAGGTCACTGGTTCAAACCCAGTATCGCCCACACGATGCAGAAGGGCTCGCTACCGAAATCGGTAGCGAGCCCTTCTGCATGTGCGGCTCAGAACGTCAGCAACCGGAAGGTGCCGGCGGTGCGGAAGCCGAGGCGGTGGTAGACGGGCTCCGCGACAGGCGTCGACGTGAGAGCGACCGTGCGGATGCCCCGGTCGCCAGCCAGGTCGAGGGCGGCCCTGGTCATCGCGGCGCCTATGCCCCGCCGACGCTGCTCCGGCTGGGTGCCGACGAAGTAGAGCGTGAGCAGGTCGTGGCTCAGCCAGGCGACAGCCGTCCCGACGATCCGGCCGTCGAGGTGACCGGCCAACCTGAGCACGGTGCCGTTGCCGGCGAACGCCTTCTCCCGGTCGATCGCCGCCGCCACGCCGTCGGGCGGGATGCCGGACACGCGGGCGTAGGCCGGGACGAACGCGTCCAGGTCGGTGCTCAGACTGATCTGTAGCCCGGCCGGCGTCGGAGCATCGGCCGCGTCACCGATCTCCACCGTCATGATCGGCATTTGGGCCACCTCGACGGCACCGAGGGCCACCAGGCCGTCGGTGAGGCCGCCGTCGCTGTCCGGGCCGGCCCACCACATCCGGGGTACGCCGTCGAGACGGCGCCGCGCCTCGACGAGGGCTTCCCGCGGCGTACGTCCGGTCGCGCGCAGCACGCCGTTGAGGGGGGCGTGCGGCACGTCGCTGCGGTAGGTCACCAGGTCAGGGCCGCTGGGCTCGCCGACGTTCCAGCCCAGCAGGTAGGCACGGTGTGCGGCCAGCACGGTGTCGAGAGAGGCCATGATCCGGATCCTAACGCGGGCTCTGGCAGCGCCAGGCCGTGCCGCTGATGCGGGGGACGCGACGGGCCGGTCACCTCGTTCGAGGCGGCCGGCCCGGGGCGTGTGCTCCTGCGGGTGCACCGGCCACGGCCGGTGGCGGTGTCACAGCGGCGGGGCGATGTCCCGACGCTCCTCGACCCGGCGGTACTCCACCGGTTCCTCGACCCGCCGGTACTCGACCGGCTGTTCGGTGGCGGGGACCGCCGAGCGGCGACGACCCCAGATCAGCGTGGTCATGATCAGGCCGAGCACCCCGGCCGCCATCAGGATCCAGCCGACCACGTCGAGGTCGAGGCCGCCAATGTTCGCGTCCAGCGCGAAGGTGAGGATCGCGCCGAGCGCGATCAGGAAGATGCTGGTGCCGATACCCACGACAGCCTCCTTAGGGGGTGTGGTGCGCTGTCGAGGTTCATCAGTACCCCGACGCCCAGCAGTGCAATCGCCCATGCCCGAGGGGGCCGCGCTCGGCGATCTTGGCATCGGGTAGAGTTCACCCGTCGCCGGCGCTTGCCGGGGACGTGCGGACGTAGCGCAGCTGGTAGCGCATCACCTTGCCAAGGTGAGGGTCGCGGGTTCGAATCCCGTCGTCCGCTCGCGATCCGCCCCACGATCCTGGTTGTCGGATCGGGGGGACCACGGGCGATTGGCGCAGTGGGAGCGCGCTTCCTTGACACGGAAGAGGTCACTGGTTCAAACCCAGTATCGCCCACCATCAGTTGTCGTGATCAAGGGCTGGGCCTTCGAGGCCCGGCCCTTGATCGTTCTGCCAGGAGCAGATCCGCTGTCGGTGAACAGGGGTGTCGTCTGCCGCCCCGGGCGACCAGGGTGGGGCGCATGAGACTGCTGGTGCTGGGCGGGACGGGTTTCGTGGGCGGGGCGACCGTCACCGAGGCCGTGCGCCGTGGCTGGTCGGTGACGGTGTTCAACCGAGGGTTGCACGGCACGGTGCCGCCCGGCGTACACCGGTTGCGGGGTGATCGCACCGCGCCGGACGGCCTGGCGGCTCTGGCCGCCGGCGAGTGGGACCTGGCGGTGGACACCTGGGACGGCGCGCCACGCGCTGCCCGCGACGCCGCCCGCGCCCTGGTCGACGCGGTCGGTCACTTCGTGTACGTGTCCAGCGGGTCGGTCTACACCGACCCGGCCGCACTCGGGCTGAACGAGGACTCCCCGGTGGTGGACGCCGACCCGGACTCCGTCGACGGCGACTACCCGCAGCTCAAGTCCGGTGCCGAGCGTGCCGTGCGGGAGGTCTTCGGCCCGCGTGCGCTGGTCGCCCGGGCTGGCCTGATCCTCGGCCCGGGCGAGGACATCGGCCGGCTGCCGTGGTGGCTGCGGCGCATCGAACGGGGCGGTGACGTGCTCGCCCCCGGGCCGGCCGACCTGCCGGTGCAGTACATCGACGTCCGCGACCTGGCGGGGTGGATGCTGGACGCGGGCGCCCGGCGGGTGGGCGGCACGTTCAACGCGATCGGTCGCCCCGCCCAGACCACGATGGGCGAGCTGCTCGACGCGTGCGTGGCTGCCACCGGCGGCGACGCCCGACTGCGCTGGACCGATCCCGCGTCGATCCTCGCCGCCGGTGTGGAGCCCTGGAGCGACCTGCCGATCTGGCTGCCGGTCGGCCACCCGTACCGGGGGTTGCTGGAGCGGGACGTGACCCGCGCCCTCGCTGCCGGGCTGACCTGCCGACCGGTGGTCGAAACCGTCGACGACACCTGGCGGTGGCTACGCGACGTCGGTTCGGTTCCGCCGCGCGCCGGACGACCGCTCCGCAGCTCGATCGGCCTGGACCCGATCCGGGAGGCCGCCCTGCTCGCCGCCTGAGGGTGTCCGCCGTCGACGAGTTCAGGCCCGCACCACCGGCAGGTCCAGCACCTCGTCGATCCCACGGCGCGGGGTGGGCCGGCCCGGCTGGCCGTACCCGATGCGCAGCACCATCTGCGGCGCGCCGAACCGCCCCAGCGACAGCCGCAACTGCTCCCGCGCGGTGGGCACCTCGATCGGTTGGGACAGCATCGACACGCTCAGCCCGGAGTCGGTGGCGGTGAGCAGCACCCGTTGCAGGGCCTGGCCGGCGACCACCTGGTCGACGGCCGTGTTACCCACCGAGCCGAGCACCCCCACCAGGGGCTCCGGTTCGAAGTCCCGGCCCGGCGCACGGTCGCGTCCGCCGAAGCCCCGGGTCGGCAGCACGTCCTGTGGCTCGCTCTGCGGGCCGCCGGCCGAGGCGGGCACGCCGTCCGGTGCGGGTTCCCGGCGCAGCCACGCCTCGCGTTCCGTCCGGTAGGCGGGGTCGCGTTCCAGCACCCGGTGTGCGCTGCGCGCGACCTCACCGAAGGCGGTCAC
The DNA here is from genome assembly GCF_040643015.1 of Micromonospora sp. NPDC047527. Taxonomy (NCBI): domain Bacteria; kingdom Bacillati; phylum Actinomycetota; class Actinomycetes; order Micromonosporales; family Micromonosporaceae; genus Micromonospora; species Micromonospora sp. NPDC047527. The sequence goes on from NZ_JBEYTK010000003.1 coordinate 87,677, forward strand.
CGCGCTCACCCCGACCAGCAGTTCCAGCCAGCACTGCTCGGCGCGGGCCGCCTCGATGAGCCGCCAGCGGGCGTCGGACGGCACCGGGTCCGGCCAGAACGGCATCCGGTTGCTGAACCGGCGCGGGATGGCCGTGTGCAGGCTCTGCTCGGCGGGGGTGGGGCGGCGCGGCAGGTCCGGCACCAGCCGGGCCAGCAGGTCGGGCTCGGCCGGGTCGGGGCGCAGCCGCACCGTCGCCGGCCTGCCGGCGACGGCCAGCGAGATCCGCAGGTTGAACAGCGCCGCGCCGCAGGCGACCCGGGCGCCCCAGCCGCTCGGGTCGGTCGCCGGCAGCCGCCGGGCCGGGTCGACCAGCACCTCGATGCCCCCGTCGCGCAGCCGTAGCCGCCACGGCTGGGTGTTGTGCAGCGAGGGTGCCCGGACCGCGTCGACGGCGGCGGCCCGCAGGTGGTCAGCGGTGTAGCCGATGTCCATGGCGGTGCTCCCTTTCCCTGGGCCGATCGCGGGAGACGCCGCGACGGCTGCAACCCCTACGGTCCGCCCGCCGGGTGGGTGCCGAGCAGGGCCGTACGTCCCGAACCGGTGGGCCCGACCGCCCCTGCCCAGGCCCCGGTCGCACCGGCCGGGCGCGGTCGCGGGACCGGGGTTTCGGCGCGGCGGGACCTTCGGCCCGTGCGGTTGACGTGCGGGGCGGGTAGAAACGAGGAATGATCCGCGTCTTCCTGCTCGACGACCACGAGGTCGTCCGTCGTGGCCTGGCCGACCTGCTGCAGAGCAGCGGCGACATCGAGGTGGTCGGCGAGTCCGGTTCGGCGCAGGAGGCGGCCCGCCGCATTCCGGCGTTGCGGCCCGACGTGGCGATCCTCGACGCCCGCCTGCCCGACGGCAACGGCATCGACGTGTGCCGGGACGTGCGCGCCGTCGACTCGTCCATCAAGGGTCTGATCCTCACCTCGTACGAGGACGACGAGGCGCTGTTCGCGGCGATCATGGCGGGGGCCGCCGGGTACGTGCTCAAGCAGATCCGCGGCACCGACCTGGTCGACGCGGTGCGCCGGGTGGCGGCCGGGCAGTCGCTGCTCGACCCGGCGATCACCACCCGGGTGCTGGAGCGCATCCGCAACGGCGTCGAGCAACCCCGAGAGTTGAAGGCGCTCACCGAGCAGGAGCGGCGGATCCTGGAGTACGTGGCGCAGGGGCTGACCAACCGGGAGATCGCCGGGAAGATGTTCCTGGCGGAGAAGACGGTGAAGAACTACGTCTCCAGCGTGCTGGCCAAGCTCGGCCTGGAGCGCCGCACCCAGGCCGCCGTGCTGGCCACCCGACTGCTGGGCAAGATGCCCTGACCCGACCCGTGCCGGTCAGTCGCGCAGCGGCACCGACCAGCACAGCTCGGTGCCGTGCGGGTCGACCCGCCGGATCGTGAAGGTGCCGCCGAGGCGGTCGGCCCGCTCCCGCAGGTTGACCAGCCCACCCCGGGCGGCGGCCGGGTCGCAGCCCACCCCGTTGTCGGTGACCGTGAGGGTGACCTGGCCGTCGGCGACGCGTACGGCCACGGCGACCTGGGTGGCCTGCGCGTGGCGGACCGCGTTGGACAACGCCTCGCGCAGCACGGCGGTGAGGTCGGGGCGGATCGCGTCCGGGACGGCGCTGTCCACCGGCCCGCTCAGCTCCAGGTGCGGCCGGTGGCCCAGCGACTCGGCGGCCACCTCGACCGCCTCCCGGATCTCGGTGCGCAGCGCGGCGGACATCGGCGTACGCAGTTCGAAGATGGTCCGGCGGATGTCGCGGATGGTCGCGTCGAGATCGTCGACGGCCGCGTTGATCCGCTTGGCCAGCTCCGGGCGGGCCATCGGGGCGGTGCTCTGCAACTGCAGGCCGGTGGCGAAGAGCCGCTGGATCACCACGTCGTGCAGGTCACGGGCGATCCGCTCGCGGTCCTCCAGGACCACCAGCAGCTCCCGTTCCTCCTGACCGCGGGCTCGCTCCATGGCCAGCGCGGCCTGGCCGGCGAAACTGCCCAGCAGGGCGACGTCCTCGGCGCTGGTGCCGCCGCCGCGCTCCGGCCCGTGGGCCACGATCAGCACACCGTGCAGCGTCTCGGCGGTGGCCAGCGGTGAGATCGTCGCTGGCCCGGTGTGCAGCAGCGCCGGCCACGGCGCGGCGTGCGCCAGGTCGTCCACCTGGTCGTGCCGGCCCTCGGCCACGGCCGTGCCGAAGCTGGTCTCGGCGGCCGGCAGGACGGTGCCGACCAGCGCCCGTGCCTGCTCGTCGACGCCGTCGACCACCTCGACGGTGAACTGGTCGGTGTCGGTGTCGTGCAGCAGCACCAGCGCCAGCTCCGCCTCGGCGACCTCCCGGGCGCGGCGGGCGACAAGCGTCAGCGCGTCGGTGCGGCGGACCTCACCGAGCAGCACCGTGGTGATCTCGGCGGTGGCGGCCAGCCAGCGTTCCCGCCGGTGCGCCAGGGCGTAGAGGCGGGCGTTCTCGATGGCCACGCCAGCGGCTGCGGCGAGCGCGACGACGATCTCCTCGTCGTCGTCGGTGAACTGCACGCCGCCCTTCTTCTCGGCCAGGTAGAGGTTGCCGAACACCTGCTCCCGGATGAGCACCGGCACGCCCAGGAAGGTGTGCATGGGCGGGTGGTTGGCCGGGAAGCCGTAGGAGAGCGGGTGCTGGGTGATGTCCGGCATCCGCAACGGCCGGGGGTCGTCGATGAGCAGGCCGAGCACACCCCGCCCGTGCGGCAGGTCACCGATCTGCTCGTGCTGTTCGGCGGTGATGCCGTGCACGATGAAGTCGTGCAGCAGCCGGTCCGGGCCGACCACGCCCAGCGCGCCGTACCGGGCGCCGACCAGCTCGCAGGCCGCCTGCACGATGCGTTGCAGGGTGGTGCGCAGATCCAGGTTGGTGCCGATGCCGACCACCGCGTCGAGCAGGGCTCGCAGCCGCTCCCGGCTGGTCATCACCTCGCCGACCCGGTCGAGCATCTCCTGGAGCAACTCGTCGAGACGAACCCGGGACAGCGGGCTCAGCCCGAGCGACGGCGTCACCGGGAACTCCGGGCGGTGCTGCGGGTCGGTGCTGGTCATCGAGCGATCGTACTGCCGACGTCGGGCGCCCTGTCTCGTGCCTCAGCTCCGCTCGCCGCGCACGGCGGAGGTGTCGACCACCTGTTCGGTGGGCAACCGCGGGGTGTGGGGCGGGCCGGCGACCGCCGGGTCCGCGATCCCCAACCGCAGCACGATGTACGGGTAGCCGATCCCGGCGAGCATCTGACGCAGGGTCTGCCGGGTGGCCGGAACCTCCACCACGGCGCTGAGCGGCACCACCGACACGCCGTCGCGGGTGGCCGTCAGCCAGGCGGCGGAGAGCGCCTCACCGGCGCGTAGCCAGCTGTCCGGCTCGTCCTCGTCGCCGTACAGCAGCGCGTACGCCGCCGCCCGGTCGTGGCCGGGGCCGACCGGCAGGCTGCCGGGGCGGCCGAAGTCGCGGGCCGGCACGGTGGTCTGCGGCTGCTGCTCGGGCAGCACCTCCGCCGGCAGGCCGGTGCCGGTGCCGGCCTGGCTGGTCCAGTACGCCAGCTCGGCGCGCAGCTCCTGGTCCTCGGCCTCGACCGTGTCGGCGCGTCCGGCCGTGGCCGCCAGCTCCAGCACCTGGTCGCGGCTGAGGATCTGCAACCGGCAGCCCTCGGCGGTGACCGCGTGCGTGATGTCCTCGATCGCGGCCGCCGGCACCGGCTCGTCGCTGACCGGACGCCGGTCGGTGTGCCGCACCGACATGCACTGCACGATCCGCATGGCGTCCGGATCGGCCGGGATGTGGCTCAGGTCGGTCAGCCGCGCCAGCAGTTCGGTGTCGCCCGGGTCGGGCATCCGCCGCACCACCGCGCGCCAACCCTCCGCGGCCAGCGCCACCCGGGCGTGGTGCAGGGCGGCGCCGCAGCTGAACGCGAGCAGCCGGCCCTCCGGGTCGGTGGCCGTCAGCCGCCGGTCCGCCACCGAACGCAGCTCCAGCGCGTCGGGCAGCACCCGCCAACGCCACGGCTGGGTGTTGTGCACCGAGGGCGCGTGGCCGGCGGTCGCGGCGGCCTCCGCCAGCGCGGTGGTCAGCTGACTTTCCTGACTCATTCTCACGACCTTTCGTCTCTGCTCATCGTGCCTCACGACGCGGTGCCCGCGTGGCTCGCCGCTCCATCCTGTGGCATCCGGGGGCGTCCCGCACGGGCCGCAGGTCCCGATCCCGCCAGGTCGTCACGCCCACCGCCCCGGCCCGGCCGTCGCTGTCTCCCGTCCGCTGCCCGCCGGTCGCGCGCCTGGCAACGTGGGTGCCGCCGGGCCGGGCGAAAAGCCTGGTGCCCGGCCCGTGGCGGTCTTGGCCTGCGACGATGCGAAGGTGAGCGCGGACTCGACCGAGTGTGTGCCGGAACAGCCGGCCCGACGCCGCATCCGCCGCTGGTGGACGTGGACGCCGCTGGTCGGGCTCACCGCCGCCGTGCTGGCGGGTGCGGTGCTGCGGATCGTCGGTCGGGTCGGCGCGGCCGACCTGATCTGGGCGGCCGTCACGGTTGCCGCGCTGCTGCCCGCGCTCTGGTCGATGCTGCGGGCGCTGTGGCACCGGCACTTCGGCGTGGACGTGATCGCCGTGCTGGCCCTGGCCGGCGCGCTCGGGGTCGGGGAGTACCTGGCCGGGGCGGTGATCGCGGTGATGGTGGCGACCGGGCGGTCGTTGGAGGCGTACGCGCAGCGCCGAGCCACCCGCGACCTGCGGGCCCTGCTGGAGCGTGCTCCGCGTACCGCGCGTCGGCGTGGGCCTGGCGGCGCGATCGAGGTGGTGCCGCTGGACCGGGTGGCGGTGGGGGACCGGTTGCTGGTCGGCCCGGGGGACGTGGTGCCGGTCGACGGCACGATCGACGAGCCGGCCACCCTGGACGAGTCGGTGGTGACCGGTGAGTCGCGGCTGGTCCAGCGTACGGCCGGTGAGGCGGTGGCCAGTGGTGTGGTCAACGCCGGCGCCGGGTTCGGCATGCGGGCGACGAAGAGCGCGGCGCAGAGCACCTACGCCGGGATCGTCCGGCTGGCGCAGGAGGCGACCGCCCACCAGGCGCCGATGGTCCGGCTGGCGGATCGGTACGCCGCCGCGTTCGTGCCGTTCACGCTGGTGCTGGCGGGGTTGGCGTGGCTGCTCTCCGGCGATCTGGTCCGGGCGGTGTCGGTGCTGGTGGTGGCCACGCCCTGCCCGCTGCTGCTGGCCACCCCGATCGCGATCGTGTCCGGGCTGTCCCGGGTGGCCCGGCGCGGGGTGCTGGTCCGCGACGGCGGCGCGCTGGAACTGCTCGGGCGGGCACAGACCCTGCTGGTGGACAAGACCGGCACGCTGACGGCGGGGCGTCCGCGCGCCGCGGAGACGGTGGTCGCACCCGGCGGGGACCGGGACGAGGTGCTGCGGTTGGCCGCCTCGGTCGAGCAGCTCTCCCCGCACGTGCTGGCCACCGCGCTGGTGCGGCAGGCCGGCGAGCGGGGGCTGACGCTGACCGAGCCGACCGAGGTGACCGAGGAGCCGGGCGTGGGGGTCAGCGGCCGGGTCGACGGGCGGCTGATCCGGGTGGGCCAGTTCACCGGCGAGCTGCCCGACTGGGCGGACCGGACGCGGGCCCGTACCGAGCTGACCGGCTGGTCCACGGTGTGGGTCAGCGACGACGACGGCCCGCTCGGCGCGATCCTGTTGGAGGATCCGGTGCGCCCCGACGCCCGCCGGACCGTACGGCGGCTGCGCGCGGCGGGCCTGCGGCGCATCGTGATGGTCACCGGCGACCGGCCGGCCACCGCCGCCCAGGTCGCCGAGGTGGTGGGTGTGGACGACGTGCTCGCCCGCTGCACGCCGCAGGAGAAGGTGAACCGGGTCCGGGCCGAGGCCGACCGGGCGGTCACCGTGATGGTCGGCGACGGGGTGAACGACGCGCCGGCGTTGGCTCAGGCGCACGTGGGTGTGGCGATGGGCGCGACCGGCGCGAGCGCCTCGGCGGACGTGGCCGACGCGGTGCTCACCGTGGACCGGCTGGACCGGCTCGCCGACGCGGTGGAGATCGCCCGGTACGCCCGCCGGATCGCCGTGCAGAGCGCCACCGTCGGGATGGGGCTCGCGGTGCTGGCGATGGTCGCGGCGGCGGCCGGCCGGCTGCCCCCGGTCGCTGGCGCGTTCCTCCAGGAGGGCATCGACGTGCTGGTCATCCTCAACGCGCTGCGCGCCCTCGGCGGCGGGTTGCGGCACCGGGCCGTCCCGCCGCGCACCCGGGAGCTGCTCGCCCGCTTCGCCGGGGAGCACCAGGGGGTACGCGACGTGCTGGCCGGGCTGCGTGACACCGCCGACCTGGTCGCCACCGACCCGGCCTCGTCGCGGTGCCTGCCGGCGGTACGGGAGACGTACCGCCGGCTGACCGACCAGGTGCTGCCGCACGAGGCTGCCGAGCAACGGCAGCTCTATCCGGCGCTGGCCGACCCGCTGGGCAGCGAATCGGCGACCGCGACGATGAGTCGGGCGCACGTGGAGATCCGCCGCCAGGTCAACCTGCTCGGGGCCCAGCTCAACCAGGCCGCCGACGGCCGGCTGCGGCCGGACCAGGTGCCCGACCTGCTGGCCACCCTCTACGGGTTGGACGCCCTGCTCCGACTGCACCTGGCCCAGGAAGAGGAGGAGTTTTTCACGCTCAACCCGTCCGACCCGCAGCCCGAGCACCGCTGACCGGCGCGCCCGGTTCGCTCAGCGTTCCCGGACCACCGCGACCGGGCAGTGGGCGTGCTGGATCACCTGTTGGCTGACCGAGCCGAGCAGCATCCCCGCCAGCCCGCCCCGGCCCCGGCTGCCGACCACGACCACCCGCGCGTCGCGGCTCGCCTCGATCAGCATCGCCGCGGGGCTGCCCGGGACCAGGTCGACGGTCACGTCCAGCTCGGGGAACGTCCGTCGCCACGGCTCCAGCGCCTGCTCCACCGCGGCCCGCTCGGCGGGCACCCCGGCCTCGGCGTTCGGGCCCGGTGTCCAGGCGTGCAGCACCCGCAGCGGCACCCGCCGCTGGGCCGCCCGTTCGGCGGCGAAGCCGAGCGCCACCAGTGACGGCTCCGAACCGTCCACACCGACCGCCACCAGGCCGTCCGGCTCGCTGCCGGTCCCGTCGCGGACCACCACGACCGGGCAGTGCGCGTGCGCGGCGACCGACACCGCCGTCGACCCGGCCAGCAACCCACCGAAGCCGCCGTGGCCTCGGCTGCCGAGCACCAGCATCCCGGCGTCGGCCGAGCGTTCCTGCAACACCAGAGCAGGCGGCCCGTCGTACACCTGGCCGGTGATGGTCAGCCCGGGATGCGTGGCGGCGGCGTCCGTCGCGGCCTTGTGCACCAGGTCGTCCACCTGCCGCCGGGCGGTGTCGTCCGGCCAGACGCCGGGCGCCACGCCCGGGCCGACCCAACTGGCCACGGTCAGCCATTCGAAGACGTACGCCAGCCGCACCGGTTGGCCGCTGTGCTCGGCCTCCTCCAGCGCCCAGTCCAGGGCCACCGACGCGTCGGTGGAGCCGTCGTAGCCGACCAGGATCTCCGCGTCACGCACGTCGTCCTCCTCAACGGTTGGTTGGGTCGGTTTCACGGACCCAGCGCCACTGGCCGACCCGCGGGTCGTCCTCGCCGTACTCCCGGGTGTAGTCGCGGGCCTCCTGCCGGGCGTCGACCATCTGCTGGCGCAGGTGCGCCGCGCGGGCGGCCAGGCCGGGCACCCGGTCGATGACGTCGATGACCAGGTGGAAGCGGTCCAGGTCGTTGAGCATCACCATGTCGAACGGGGTGGTGGTGGTGCCCTCCTCCTTGTAGCCGCGTACGTGCAGGTTGTCGTGGTTGGTACGCCGGTAGGTGAGCCGGTGGATCAGCCACGGGTAGCCGTGGTAGGCGAAGATGATCGGCCGGTCGGCGGTGAAGATGGTGTCGAACTCGTTGTCCGGCAGGCCGTGCGGGTGCTCGGTGTCCGGCTGGAGCCGCATCAGGTCGACCACGTTGACCAGCCGCACCTTCAGCTCCGGCAGGTGCTGGCGGAGCAGGTCGGCGGCGGCCAGCGTCTCCAGCGTGGGCACGTCGCCGCAGCAGGCCAGCACGACGTCCGGCACACTGCCGCCGTCGCTGCTGGCCCACTCCCAGATGCCCAGGCCGCGGCGGGTGTGCTGGATCGCCTCCTCCATCGTGAGCCAGTTCGGGGCCGGCTGCTTACCGGCCACCACCACGTTGATGTAGTGCCGGCTGCGCAGGCAGTGGTCCATCGTGGCGAGCAGGGTGTTGGCGTCCGGCGGGAGGTACACCCGCACCACCTCGGCCTTCTTGTTGACCACGTGGTCGATGAAGCCCGGGTCCTGGTGGGAGAAGCCGTTGTGGTCCTGCCGCCACACGTGGCTGGAGAGCAGGTAGTTCAGCGACGCGAGCGGCTGCCGCCAGGGGATCGCCCGGGTCACCTTCAGCCACTTGGCGTGCTGGTTGAGCATCGAGTCGACGATGTGGATGAACGCCTCGTAGCTGGTGAACACCCCGTGCCGGCCGGTCAGCAGGTAACCCTCCAGCCAGCCCTGGCACAGGTGCTCGGAGAGCACCTCCATCACCCGGCCGTCGGGGGACAGGTGGTCGTCGCCGGGCAGCGTGCCGGCCATCCAGGCCCGGTCGGTCACCTCGAAGGCGGCGTCCAACCGGTTGGAGGCGACCTCGTCCGGGCCGAACAGCCGGAACGTCTGCGGGTTGGCGGCGATGACGTCGCGGATCCACGGGCCGAGCACGCCTGTCGCGCCGGCCATCGGCGTGCCGGGTTCGGGTACGTCGACGCCGTAGTCGCGGAAGTCGGGCAGGGCCAGGTCGCGCAGCACGACGCCGCCGTTGGTGACCGGGTTGGCGCTCATCCGTCGGTCGCCGCGCGGCGGCAGCGCCCGCAGCTCGTCCACCGGCGCGCCGGTGGCGTCGAACAGTTCCTCGGGCCGGTAGCTGCGTAGCCACCGCTCCAGCTCGGCGAGGTGCGCCGGGTTGTCGCGTACCTGCGACAGCGGCACCTGGTGGGCGCGGTAGGTGCCCTCCACCTGGATGCCGTCGACCTCGCTCGGCCCGGTCCAGCCCTTCGGCGTCCGCAGAACGATCATCGGCCAGCGGGGGCGTTCGACGGCGCCGCCGGAGCGGGCCTGGCGCTGGATGGCGGCGATCTCGTCCAGCGCCCGGTCCAGGGTGGCGGCGAGCGTGTGGTGCACCAGGGCCGGATCGTCGCCGGCCACCACGTACGGCTGGTAGCCCGAGCCACGCAGGAGGCCGAGCAGGTCCTCCTCGGGGATCCGGGACAGCACGGTCGGGTTGGCGATCTTGTAGCCGTTGAGGTGCAGGATCGGCAGCACCGCGCCGTCGCGCGCCGGGTTGAGGAACACGTTGGACAGCCAGCTGCCGGCCAGCGGCCCGGTCTCCGCCTCGCCGTCACCGACCACGCAGGCCACCACGAGGTCCGGGTGGTCGAACGCGGCGCCGTAGGCGTGGCTCAGGGCGTACCCCAGCTCACCGCCCTCGTGGATCGAACCCGGCACGTCCGCCGCGACATGGCTCGGGATGCCGCCGGGGAAGGAGAACTGCCGGAACAGCCGGGCCATCCCCTCCTCGTCACACGCCACGTCGTGGTAGCGCTCGGACCAGGTGCCCTCCAGCCACGTGTTGGCCACGATGGCCGGGCCGCCGTGCCCGGGGCCGGTGATCAGCATGGCGTCCAGGTCACGCGCGACGATCACCCGGTTGAGGTGCGCGTAGATCAGGTTGAGCCCGGGGCTGGTGCCCCAGTGACCGAGCAGCCGCGGCTTGATGTCCTCGGGGGTCAGCGGCTCGCGCAGCAGCGGGTTGCCCAGCAGGTAGATCTGCCCGACGGTGAGGTAGTTCGCGGCGCGCCAGTAGGCGTCCAGCCGGCGCAGTTCGTCCTCGGCGAGGGGGCGGTGCGCGTCGAGAGCGGTGTCCATGATGCTGCCTCTCGCGGGTAGGGGTGGCGTCCGGCCTTCAGCCTCGTCGTCGTCGATGCCCCGGGGTCAGGGCCGTTGGTCCCGGGCCGGGTGGGCGTCGGGCCCCTTGAGCGGCATGTCGGCCAGGCCGCGGACGACGACCACGGGGGCGGGGGAGTGGTAGAGCAGGGACTGGGCGACGGCGCCCAGCATGGCCCGGCCGGGTTCGTCGCCCCGGGCGGCGACCAGGGCCACCTGCGCCGACCGGGACGTGTCGATCAGAACCTGGCCGGGGTCACCGCGGACGGCGCGACACTCGGTGGGCACCCGGGCGTGGCGGCCGGCGTGGCGGTCCATGGCGTCTCTGAGCTGCTCGGCGACCGCGTCGGTGTCCTCGTCGCTCTCCACCACCCGCAGCGCCAGCAGGCGGGCATCGCGCCGGGACGCGCACTCCAGCGCCCACCGCAGGGCGAGGTGGGAGCTGGGCGAGCCGTCCACGCCGACCAGCACCGGCCCTTCCGGCGGGGGCTCGCGGCGGACCACCAGCAGCGGGCAGCCGGCCCGCGCGGCCAACTGCACGGCGGACGTCTCGGCCGGGATGTTCTGGCCGCTGCCGGCCATCCCGCTGTCGCCGACCGCCAGCAGGAAGGCCGTCTCGGAGCGGCGGATGAGGGTGGGCAGCAGGGCGCTCTCGACGATCTCGGCGCGCACGGTCAGGCCCGGCTCGACCTGATGGGCGAGCTGGGCGGCCTGGGTGATGAGCTTTTCGGCCTGCTGTCGGGGAGTGGCGACGGTGTTCGCCGAGAAGGCCGCGTGCCAGTCGAAGATGTGCAGCAGGTGCAGTGGCCGGCCGTGCCCGGCGGCCTCCTGTGCGGCCTGCTCGACGACCGGGAGGTCGTGGTCCGAGCCGAGGCCGACGAGCACCTCCGCGTCGGCGGATGCCGCCATCCGATATCACCTCCCGGGCGTCGCGCCCGGCACGACCATCGGTGTCCTTCACCGAGGGTAGTCGGGCGGTCGCGGTGGCGGGCCCGGATCGCCGTCGTTGCCGAGCGCGTCGTCAACCAAGGTTGACAGAGGTGGTGTTGTCAACGTATGTTGACGATATGAGTCAGGCGACAGAACTCGCGGCAGCGGCCGGCAGCACCGACCCACGGGTCGGGCTCCGCGCCGTCCGCGCGCTGCGCCGGCTGCTCGAGCGGCTTGAGGTGGTCCAGGTGGACAACGCCCGTCGACAGGGCTGGTCCTGGCAGGAGATCGCCGACGCGCTCGAGGTCAGCCGGCAGGCGGTGCACAAGAAGCACGCCGGACGACCGGCGGTCAACTCATCCTGGGAGGCGTGATGTTCGAACGATTCACCGACCGGGCGCGGAGCGTGGTGCGGCGGGCACTGGAGGAGGCGCGGGACGAGGGCCAACGACCGGTCGGCACCGAGCACCTGCTGCTCGCCCTGCTCGCCGACGACGCCGGTCTCGCCAGCCGGGTGCTCGCCGACGCGGGGGTGCGCGCCGACGACCTCCGCGATCGGATCCGGCGGCACACCGCCACCGGTGGCGCCGGCCTCGCCGACGCGGACGCCGCCGCCCTGCGGGAGATCGGCATCGACCTGGCCGCGATCGTCGCCCGGATCGAGCAGTCCTTCGGCCCGGACGCGCTGCGCGAGGCCGTGCCGGCGCCACGCCGCCGCTGGGGGCGCAAGCGGTACCTCGGCGGGCCGTTCTCGCCCCGATCCAAGAAGGCGCTGGAGCTGTCGCTGCGCGAGGCGCTGCGGCTGCGCCACCGACACATCGGCACCGAGCACATCCTGCTCGGGGTGCTCCGGGAGGGCCATGGGCTGGGTGCCCTGGTGCTCACCGAGTCCGGCGTGGACCTCGACGACCTGCGCCGACGCGTGGAGACCGCGCTGCGGGCGGCGGCCTGACCGGGCTCCGCCGGCGTTTGAAACCTGTCTGTGGCACTCCCGACGCCACCGCGTCGCCGGGTCGCTGACACCGCCCCGGTGCTGCACACTGACGCCGTGGATGCTGGACAGGACAGGCGCCCCTCAGGCGGCGACGGCGGGCTGCGCTCGGCCGTGGTCGTCAACCCGGTGAAGGTCGACGATCTCGACGAGCTGCGCCGCACCGTCAACGACGCCCTGGCCGCCGCCGGCTGGCCCGAGCCCCAGTGGTTCGAGACGACCGTCGACGACCCGGGCCGGGGCCAGACCGAGCAGGCCGTCAAGGCCGGCGTCGACCTCGTCTTCGCCTGCGGCGGCGACGGCACCGTGATGTCCTGCGTCAGCGGGCTGGTCGGCACGGACGTGGCCCTCGCCGTGTTGCCGCAGGGCACCGGCAACCTCCTCGCCGCCAACCTCGGCCTCTCCACCGACCTCGCCGCCGGGCTCGAGGTCGCCATCGAGCGGGGTCGGCGGCTGCTCGACGTCGGCGCGGTCGAGGACAGCTACTTCACCGTGATGGCCGGCATGGGCTTCGACGCCCAGATGCTCGCCGCCACCTCCGAGACCACCAAGGCCCGCATCGGCTGGCCCGCGTACGTGATGGGCGCCGCCCGGCACCTGCGGGACCGGCCGATGCGGGTGCAGATCCGCATCGACGACCGGCCCCCGGTGCGCCGCCGTGCCCGGTCGGTCCTGATCGCCAACGTGGGCCGCCTACAGGGCGGCGTACATCTGCTCACCGAGGCCGAGCCGGACGACGGCTGGCTCGACGTCGCCGTCCTCACCCCGCGCAACCTGCGGCACTGGCTCGCGCTCGGCTGGGCGGTGATCCGCCGCAGCGGCCAGGTGCCGCGGATGGAGGTGTTCCGCGCCCGGCGGGTGGTGGTCACCAGTAATCGGGACCAGCCCCGGGAGCTGGACGGCGACCTCATCTCGCCGGGCCGGCAGCTGCGGGCCGAGGTCCGACCCCAGGCCCTGTGGCTCTGCGTTCCGCAACCCGAGGACACCCCCGACCTGGCCGTCGACGCACAAGGCGCCGGGGAGCGGGGCGAGCAGCTGATCGAAGAGGCACGCCGTGAGTAGCACGCGGATCGTGCCGGAGACCCGGCTGATGGCCGACGCGGAACTGTCCGCCGACGACGCCTGGCACACGCTGCGCCGCGAGGGCGGGTGGCACCTGCTGCGCGACGCCTTCATCCGGTTCCGCTACGGCGACGGGTTCAGCCATGCGCGGGCCTTCGCGTTGCAGCTCTGCCTCGCCGTGGTGCCGTTCCTGATCGCCCTCACCGGCCTGATCAGCGAGCTGGGCATCGAGGAGGGCGGCCGGGTGGTGGCCGACACGGTGCTGGCGGTCACCCCCGGTCAGAGCGAGCAGATGGTCGCCGAACTGCTCGGCGAGGGCGAACGCGTCGAGGACGCCGGCGAGTTGGCCCTCACCCTCGGTCTGCTCACCGGGCTGGTCACGCTGACCACCACGATGGCCCAGATCGAACGCGGCGCCAACCGCATCTACGGCGTGGAACGGGATCGCCCCGCGCTGCGCAAGTACGTCCGCGCCGCCATCCTGGCCGTCGCCGCCGGCCTGCCCGCGCTGGCCGGCTTCCTGATCCTGGTCGGCGGCGGCGCGATGGGCGACTCGGTGCGGGCGCACTACGAGTGGGGTGCGGTCGCCAACGTCGTCTGGAACGTGGTCCGCTTCCCGCTGAGCCTCGGACTGACCGTGCTCGCCGTGGCCGTGCTGTTCCGGCATGCGCCGCGCCGCCGGCAGCCCGGCCTCTCCTGGCTGTTCTTCGGCGCCGGCATCGCCACCGCCCTCTGGTGGCTGGCCAGTCTGCTGCTCGCCGCGTACGTGCGGTTCAGTGGCGACTTCGGGCAGACCTACGGTGCGCTGACCGGCATGATGGCGCTGCTGCTCTGGGCCAACCTGACCGGAATGGCGCTCTTCGGCGGGCTGTCCTTCGCCGCCCAACTGGAGGCGCTGCGCATCGGCGTGCAGGAGCCCGCCCAACCCGACCTGTGGGAGCCCGAGGCGGACCGCGCCGAACTCCTCGACACCGGCGACATGACCGCCCTCTAGCCCGCGCCCGATCCGGTGCCACGTGTACGCCCGGCGCGGATCGGGTAAAGCGCCTCGCCAGGGACGACAAGGGAGGTGCGGGGTGACCGCGGTCAAAGAGGTGGCGCGGCGTCCGATCGGTCATTTCGCCGAACGGAGCATCGCTGGCCTGGTGGCGGTCACCGGCGCCGGGGTGGCCTTCGGGCTGCTGCTGTTGCTCGTCCGGGTGCGCTGGAGCCCGTTGCAGGACGCCGACCATGCCGTCGCCGAGTGGTTCAACTCGCTGGTGGCCCCGCACCACCCGCTGGTCACCGTGCTCCAGGCGGTGACCGACCTGGGCGGTCGACCGATCCTCATCTGGCTCGTCACCATCGCCGTGGTCGGGCTGCTGATCCGGCGACAGCCCCGGCTGGCCGTCTATCTGATCATCACCGGCGTCGGTGGCCTGATCCTCGACCCGTCGCTCAAGGCGCTTGTCGGCCGGCTCCGCCCCGTGGTGGACGTGCCGATCGCCAGCGCCCCCGGCAACAGCTTCCCGAGCGGGCACGCGCTCGGCTCGTTCGTCGCGTACGGCGCGCTGCTGCTGGTGTTCCTGCCGGCGATGGCGCCCCGCTGGCGCAAGCCGGCGATCGTCGGCGTCGGCGTGCTGGTGGCGCTGATCGGGCTGACCCGGATCGCGCTGGGCGTGCACTTCGTCTCCGACGTGCTGGCCGGCTGGCTGCTCGGCGCCGCCTGGCTCGGCGTGACCGCGTACGCCTTCCGGCTGTGGCGCCGCGAGCGTGGCCGGCCGGTGCCGCCGCTGACCGAGGGGCTGGAGCCGGAGGCCGGGCGCGACATCGCCCCCGCCCCGGCCGAGGAGCACGTGCTGGCCCACCCCCGCTCGGCGGTGGCCGAGCTGCTGGTCGGCTGGGTGCTGGTGTTCGGCGCGCTCTACGCCTTCGGCATGTACGTCAGCTACCACGCCAAGGGCACCTTCTTCGACACCCTCGACACCGAGGTGCCGCGCTGGTTCGCCGACCACCACACCGAGATGCTGACCGAGGTGAGCTGGTGGTGGAGCAAGTTCGGTGACACCCACGCGATCCTGCTCATCTCGCTGGTGTTCTGTCCGCTGGTGCTGGCGGTGTGGCGGCGCTGGCGTCCCGTGCTGTTCGTGGCGCTGGCGATGATCGGCGAGCTGACCCTCTTCCTCGCCTCGGCCCGCGCGGTCGACCGGCCGCGCCCGGCCGTGGAGAACCTGGACGGGCCGATGCCCACGTCGTCGTTCCCGTCCGGCCACATCGCGGCGACGATCTGCGTGTGGCTGGCGATCACCGTCATCGTGTTTCCGCGTACCGACCGCTGGTGGCGTTGGATTTTCGTGGCGCTGGCCGTGATCATGCCGGTGGGAGTGGCCACCTCCCGGATGTACCGGGGCATGCACCACCCGACCGACTTCATGGGCGCGATCCTGCTCTCCGCGCTCTGGATCGGGCTGCTCTACCTCGTCATCCGCCCGAACGCCGACCTCAAGGAAGGCAACCAGCCGGCCGTCGAGTCGGAGGACGTCGACACCCTCGACGACGAGCTGGCCCGAGCCGGCAAATCCGACTGAGCGTCGCCGTGCTGCGCTTGATGACCTGGAACATCCGCACCGGCGGTCGGGATCGTGGTGACCCCGGCCGGCTGGATCGGGTGATCGAGGTCGTCGACGAGCAGGCGCCGGACGTGCTGGCGCTCCAGGAGTTGCGCGGCTTCGACCGGGGTGGGCTCATGGCCCAGGTCGCCGATCGGCTGGGCATGACACCCCACCTGGCCCGCTCCTTTATCGGTCAGCCCGTGGCGGTGCTGGTCCGGCCACCGCTGCGGGTCGTCACCGCGACACCGCTGCGCCGGCCGTTCCACCACGCCGCCGTCCGCGTCGTGATGTCCACCTCGGCCGGCCCGCTGACCGTGCTGGGCACCCACCTCTACCCGTACTCCGGGGGACGCCGACGGATGGAGGTCGACTGGCTGGTGGCGGCGGCACGACGCGCACCGGGGCCGCTGACGCTGGTCACCGGTGACCTCAACTCGCTCGACCCGGGCGTCGACCACACCGCCCGCCTGGCCGGGATGCCCGACCTCTACCGGCGGCGGCACCTGCGGCGAAGCGGCGGCGCCGTGGACACCCGCGCCATCGCCCGGTTGCTGGCCGCCGGGCTGGTCGACCTCTGGCCCGCCTCCGCCAACGGAGCACCGGAGGCCGACGGTCTGACCGTGCCCACCCGGTTCGGCGGGGTCGAGTTCGCCGGGATGCGACTGGATTACCTGTTCGGCACCCCGGCGCTGGCCGGGCGGGTCCGGAGCTGCCGGGTGATCCGGGGCGGTACGGCCGACACCGCCTCCGACCACTATCCGCTGCTGACCGAGCTGGCATTGGACCCGGCACCTCACTGATCGGCGGCGCGACCCGGATGTCCGCTGTGGCATCGACCGGTTACCGTGCCCACCGTGATCGACCGCCACGACGATCCGTCATTCGGCCACAGGAGAGACTCCTATGTGACCGGCCCGGCCGCACGCCCGCCCGATCCTGTCGGGGCGGAGCCGGCCGCCGTCGCGCTCCCGCTCGTCGCGGCCGTCGCGCGCGGTGTGGCGCTGGTCGTGGTGCTTCCGGTACGCCTGCTCTGGGAGCTGATCGCGGCCTCCGGCCGGCTGCTGCAACGCCACGTTCTCGACCCGACCGGTCGGTTCCTGCACCGCTGGCTGCTGGTGCCGCTGGTCTGGGCGGGGCGCACCCTGGTCTGGCTGCCGCTGGTCTGGGCGGGGCGCACCCTGGTCTGGCTGCCGCTGGTCTGGCTGGGGCGGGGCCTCGCGTGGAGTGCCCGCGTGCTGGTCTGGGTGCCGCTCGTCGCGCTCGGCGGCCTGCTGGTGGCGGTGGCGTTTGCGGCAGCGCGGGGGGTGCGCTGGCTGGTGTGGGAGCCGCTGGTGTGGCTGGGGCGCGTGGTGATCCGCCCGCCGTTGGTCTGGTTGGGCAGCGCGGTGCGCTGGTTCGTCGACCGGGGCGTGGTCCGGCCGCTGCGGTGGCTGGGCGCGGTGCTCGCGCCCCTGGGCCGGCAGCTGTGGCAGGGGCTCGGAATGCTCGCCGGTGCGGTGGTCGCCGCGCTGGTCTGGCTGGGCCGGTGGTGTTGGTGGGCCATACGGGGCGTCGGTCTGCTGATCGTCGCCGCAGTGCTCGGTGCCTGGCGGACAGCCGGATGGCTGCTACGGCAGCTCTACCGGCTGCTGCTGCGTCCGCTCGGGCGCGCGCTGCGCTGGGTGTGGCGGCACACAGTCGTCCCGCTGCTGCGAGGTGTGCGGTGGGTCTGGTCGGTGACTGTCATTCCGGTGGCGCGTGGCGTGCGGGCGCTCTGGCGGGCCACTGTGACACCGGCGGCCCGGTGGATGCGCCGGTCGGTCCTCGACCCGGCCCGGCTTGCCACCCGTGAGGTGTTCAGCGCCCTGGGCCTGCGCCGCTGACCAACCGCTTAGAGCACCACGTTGAGCAGCACGGTGAGCACCACCGAGGCGAGGATCGAGAAGAGGATCATCAGCAGGCAGCCGAGGCCGCCGCCGAGCGGACGGATCTCCGTGTTGCCGAAGCGCATGGGTTCACCTTTTCGTCAGAGTGCGGGTGAGGAGGTGGCGGATCGCGTCGGCGACCGCCGTCGGGGCGGTGGTGGCCACGTTGTGTGCGGCGCCGGGGACGACCACCAGGTCACCGTCCACCAGCCGGGCCGCCTGATCCCGCCAGCCTGCCGGCGCCACCGGGTCCCGACCGCCGGCGAGGACCATGGTCGGCGCGGTGATCCGGACCAGATCGGCCTCGATGGCGTTGCGGGCCGAGTGCGACAGCGTCGCGAGGACCCGCCAGGGCCGCGCGTTCCAGACGTCCCGCACCAGCAGCGGCGTCTGCAACGGCGCCTCGCGCAGGGTGTCCACCAGCCACCGGCCGAACAACGATCGGCGGGACCGGGCGGCCGGGTCGCTGGTCGGCCCGGCCAACACCAGCGCACGTACGGCCTCCGGGTGGCTGGCTGCGAGCGCGGCGGCCACCTCTGCGCCGAACGAGTGCCCGAGCAGGCAGACCGGCGGCAGCCGGTACGCGGCCAGCCAGGCGGCCAGGTGCTCGGCGTGCCGGCGCACGTCGTACGCGCCCCGGGGGTGCTCGGTCAGGCCGAAGCCGGGCAGGTCCGGCACGTACACCGGATGGGTGGCGGCGAGCGCGACGGCCAGCGGGGTGAGGTAGCGGTGCGAGACCGCCAGGCCGTGCACCAGGACGACGGGAGGCGCGTCGGTGCCCGGGTCCCCGCCGAGGCGGGTGTGTGTCCGTAATCCGTTGACGAGCCGCCACTCGCTGGTCAGGCCGGCGGTCGGCCGGGGTGCGGCAAGCGCCAGCCGGAGTTCCGCCCGGCCGAACCGACAGGTGGGGGTCGTCCTCACAGCGCTCGCAGGCGAGGCAGCAACTGGTCCTGCGCCCAGTCCAGGAACATCGGCTGGGTCTCGCCGCCGACCTGGATGATCGCCACGTGGGTGAAGCCGGCGTCGACGAACTTGCGGAACGCCTCGACGTGCGCGTCGACGTCCGGGCCGCAGGAAACGCCCTCGGCGACGTCCTCCTCCCGGACGAACTGGGTGGCGGCGGCGAAGGATTCCGGCCCCGGCAGGTCGGCGTTGACCTTCCAGCCCAGCCCGAACCAGCGGAACTGGTCGTGCACGATCTTGCGGCACTCCGCCTCGTCCGGGCCGTAGCAGATCGCCACCTGCCCGTAGCGGGGCTGGCCCGCGCCTCCGGCGTCGTCGTACATCTCGATGAGGTGCCGGTCGGGCTCGGTGGAGACCATGCCGTTGCCGTACTCGGCGGCCAGGGTGGCGGACTGCCGACCGGAGGCGGCGATGGCCATCGGCACGGGCCGCTCCGGGCGGTCCCAGACGTAGGCGTCGGGCACGTCGAAATGGTTGCCGGAGAAGGTCAGCGTCTCGCCGTTGAGCAGCGGCAGGATGATCTGCAACGCCTCCTCGAACATCTCGTGCCGCTGTTGCACGTGCGGCCAGCCGCCGACGACGTGCTCGTTGAGGTTCTCCCCAGCACCCAGGCCGAGGGTGAACCGGCCGTCGGAGAGCGCCCCGATGGTGCTGGCCTTCTGCGCGACCACGGCCGGGTGGTAGCGGCGGATCGGGCAGGTCACGAACGACATCAGCTCCGCGCGGGAGGTGGCGTGGGCGACCGCGCCGAGCACCGACCAGGCGTACGGGGAGTGGCCCTGGGCGTCCAGCCACGGGTAGTAGTGGTCGGAGATCACCAGTTGGTCGAAGCCGGCGGCCTCGGCCCGTACCGCATGGTCGATTAGTTGCTTCGGACCGGCCTGCTCGCACATCAGGGTGTAGCCGACGCTGACCATCCTGGTATCTCCTTCCCAACGCCTGGATCGTCCGGGGATACCCAGGTCAGCAAGGCTCAACCCTCCCGTCCGGTTCGCGCGGGTAATGCTTGACGGATGGCGGAGACCTGCCTAGCGTTCTCTTAACCGGTTAAGACATCCGGCCTGGCGCACATCCTGTGGTGGGGATGACCGCCCCGTGACGGCCCGCGCCCGCGTGGGCCGTCACGGCTGTCCGCCCTCCCGGCCGGCCCACTGAACCGGTTGCGGCGATCGATCCATCGCCCTACGCTGATGCGAGCGTCGACGCGAGCCGGGCGGCGGCTGCCGGGCTGCAGCTGCCATCCCCTGTCACGTCCCACCCCTGCTGGGCATCGGGGGTCCTCCCTGAGGAAGGCCATGAAAACTCGATTCTCCGCCGCCGGTGCGGCCCTGCTCGCGCTGCTCGTCGCCGTGCTGGCGTTCGGCCAGCCGGCGCACGCCGCGGCCGGTTTCTCCGTCGCGGGCGGCAAGTTGTACGACGCCAACGGCACCGAATTCATCATGCGCGGGGTCAACCACGCGCACACCTGGTATCCACAGCAGACCCGAGCGTTCGCCGACGTCAAGGCGCTCGGCGCGAACACCGTGCGGGTGGTGCTCTCCAGCGGTGACCGGTGGACCCGCAACACCAACGCCGATGTCGCGAACGTCATCTCGCTGTGCAAGGCCAACCGTCTGATCTGCGTGCTGGAGGTGCACGACACCACCGGGTACGGCGAGCAGAGCGGGGCGATCACCCTCGACCGCGCCGTCGACTACTGGCTCAGCCTCGCCGACGTCCTCACCGGCCAGGAGAAGTACGTCATCGTCAACATCGGCAACGAGCCGTATGGCAACCAGAACTACGCGTCCTGGGCCACCGACAACGCCAACGCGATCAAGCGGCTGCGCGCCGCCGGGCTGACCCACACCATCATGGTGGACGCGCCGAACTGGGGGCAGGACTGGTCGTTCACCATGCGCGACAACGCCGCGTCGGTCTTCGCCGCCGACCCGGCCCGCAACACGGTCTTCTCCATCCACATGTACGGCGTCTTCGACACCGCCGCGGAGATCACCGACTACCTGGGCCGTTTCCGCGCTGCCGGGCTGCCGATCGTGGTCGGTGAGTTCGGCTTCAACCACTCCGACGGCGACCCCGACGAGGACACCATCCTCGCCTACAGCCAGGCCAACGGGATCGGCTGGCTGGGCTGGTCGTGGAGCGGTAACGGCGGCGGCGTGGAATATCTCGACATGGCCACCGCCTTCAACCCGGCCAGCCTGACCAGTTGGGGCCAGCGGCTCTTCAACGGCGCCAACGGCATCCGGCAGACCTCCCGGCAGGCGAGCATCTTCGACAGCATCCCCCCGACCACTCCGCCGCCGACCACGCCTCCGCCCACCACCCCGCCTCCGACGACTCCGCCGCCCACGACTCCGCCGCCCACGACTCCGCCGCCCACGACGCCCCCGCCCACCACGCCGCCGCCGGCCGGTGGCTGCACGGCGACCTACACGGTCACCAACCAGTGGCAGGGCGGCTTCCAGGGTGAGGTACGCGTGACCGCCGGCGCGACGGCGATCACGGGCTGGACCACCCGGTGGACGTTCGCCAACGGGCAGAGCGTCTCCCAGTCCTGGAACACGACGCTGACGAGCAGCGGAGCCACGGTGACCGCGCGCAACGTGGACTACAACGGCCGGCTCGCCGCCGGTGCCAGCACCAGCTTCGGCTTCATCGGCGGCTGGACCGGCACCAACGCCACACCGCAGGTGACCTGCACCGCGAACTGACCGACGGCAGTGGCCGGGCCCAGCGACAGGCCCGGCCACCCCGCCGGCTCCCGGTCAGTGCTCTCCGGCCAGGTTCACGATGACCACCCCCGCGATGATCAGCCCGATGCCGGCGAGCTTGGCCAACCCGACCGGCTCGTCCAGGAACACCGCCCCGATCGCCACGATGGTGGCGGTGCCCAGACCCGACCACAGGGCGTAGGCAACGCCGACCGGTATCTCCTTGACGGCCTGGGCCAGCAGGAGAAACGCCAGCAGGTAGCCAACGACGCAGGCCAGCGTCGGCCAGAGCCGACTGAACCCCGCGGTGGACTTGAGCAGGCTGGTCGCCACCACCTCGGCGGCGATGGCGATCCCCAGCAGCACGTACGCCATGCGGCCCTCAGTCCTGATGCTCGGCGGAAAGTCCTCGATGGTCAGGCTAGCGTCGTAGCCGTCCCGGGTCCGTCGTCCCGTGCCGCCCCGCACCCGCTCCGCGCCGCCCCTTGCCGCGCCGCCCCGCCCCGCCCCGTGCCGTGCCGCGATATCCGCCCACGTGCGGTGTGGCTCGGGCGCCGGTGTGCCGCCCGCGCTCACCGGGGCATATGCCACGCGGCCCCTTTGGAGCTGATGTCGTAAACGATTCAGATCCGCGCCGGGCACCTTGACGACGCACAGTTACGCAAGGAGTTCGGGGACAAGGTGTTCCATTTCGGCGGCCTGGACGTGCGACCCTACTGCCCGTTGATCCGGAGAGACGCGTCGGTGATTCGTTTACGACATCAACTCCAAAGGCAGTCTCGGGCACACTCCCCGGGTACCGAGTGAAGCTGCCCATCCGGCCCGGGTGAACTCGCCCTGGGCCCATGGGACACCACCGCGCGTCCCGCAGGCACGGGACCACGCATCGGCGCCGCCGCGACGATCAGCACTGAATCAGTCGACGGCGGTGACCTCCAGCACGAGGCTCTGCTCCGGGTGCAGCGCGGGCAGTTGCACACCCACCCGGGCCAGTGCGGCCCCGCTGAGCGTCACACCCGCGCCCAGCCAGGCCGGCGCGCGGCGGTCGCTGGTCGCCGGGGCCGGCACGTCCGGCACCGGCCGCACCAGGTAGCGCCGGCCCGGGTCCAGGCCGGGCAGTCGTACCGCGCCCGGGGTCTGCGCCACCGAGGTGGTCAGCCGGGCCACCGCGTACACCGCCCGGGTTGTGTCGTGATCGACCACGCCGTGCGCCCAGACGGCCGGGTCCGGGTGGTCGACCCGGACCACCCGGCCGGCGTGCAGCAGCGGACGCAGCCGCTTGTGCAGCGCCACCCAGGCGGCCAGCTCGGTCTGCTCGGCACTGCTGATCGACGCGATGTCCCACTCGATGCCGTGGTGGCCGAAGAGCGCGGTGGCGGCCCGGAACCCGAGGTCGTGCACCCGCTTGGTGGTGTGTGAGCGTGCCGGGCCGATGTGCGTGCCGACCAGCTCAGGTGGCAGCAACAACCCGGTCCAGCGCTGGATGCTGAGCCGTTCCAGGGCGTCGTTGCAGTCGCTGGCCCAGACCCGGTCGGTGTGGGCCAGGATGGCCAGGTCCACCCGGGCGCCCCCGGACGAACAGCTCTCGATCTCCACGCGGGGGTGGCGGCGGCGCAGCTCGTCCAGGAGCCGGTAGACCGCCACGGTCTGCCCGTGCACCCCGGGGCGGCCATCGCGCCCGGCCTCGGTGAGATCCCGGTTGTGATCCCACTTGAGGTAACCGATGCCGGGATGCGCGGTGAGCAGCGCGTCGAGGCGTTCCAGCAGATAGTCGTACGCCTCCGGGCGGCCCAGGTCGAGCACCTGCTGGTTGCGCCAGGCCGGCGGCAGCCGCCCCGGCACGGCCAGCAGCCAGTCGGCGTGCGCGCGGAACAGGTCCGAGTCCGGGTTGACCATCTCCGGTTCGACCCAGAGGCCGAACTCCAGACCCCGGCCGGTCACGTGGTCGATCAGCGGTTGCAGGCCGTCCGGCCAGACGCCCTCGTCGACGTACCAGTCGCCGAGGCCGGCGGTGTCGTCGCGCCGACCCCGGAACCAGCCGTCGTCGAGCACGAACCGTTCCACCCCGATCTGCGCGGCCCGGTCGGCGAGCGCGGCCAACCGGGCCAGGTCGTGGTCGAAGTAGACGGCCTCCCAGACGTTCAGGGTGACCGGGCGGGGGGAGCGGGGGTGCCCGGGTCGGGCCCGCAGGTGGGTGTGCAGCACGTCGCTGAGGCCATCCAGCCCGGCGGCGGACCACACCGCGTAGAGCAGGGGAGTGTCGTACGAGTCGCCGGGGCCGAGCCGGATCTCGCCTGGAGCCAGCAACTCGCCGCCGCCGAGGGTCGACTCGCCGGTGGGCTGGCGCTCGGCGAAGGTGACGTGGTCACCGCTCCACGCGGTGTGCACCGCCCAGACCTCGCCGTGGCCGAAACCGAACCCGGCGGTGCCGGCCACCAACAGCAGGGTGGCGTCGTGCCCGGTGCGTCCGTGCCGGCCCTCGCGGACCCAGGCGCCGTGCTGCCACGGGTGCCGCTGCGGGGACCGTTCCCGGCACCACCGGCCGGTCAGGTCGAGCAGTTCGGTGGCGACCGCCGGCACCGGCAGCACCGGCGCCAGCTCCCGCAACTCGTACGTGCCGTCGCCGTCGTTGCGCAGCCGGTGGCGGATGGTCAGCAGGCCATGCGGGTCCAGTGCGATCTCGATGGTCAGGGACAGAGCGGCGGCCGGGTCCGACGCCCGCACGCTCACCCGCGCCGCATCGGGCCCACTGTCCTGCACGTCCAACCCGTCGAGGCGGAACGCGGTGGACCAGTCCCGTCCGTCGCGGTGCCCGGCCAGCCCTGGCCGGCCGCTCCAGCCGGCGCTCGGCTCCGGCAGCAGCGACAGCACGGTGGGCTCGTCGAAGCTGCTCGGCACCACCGGCGGTACGGTCGCGTCCACGAGTTGCCGCAGGCCGTCGTCGTCGAGGTCGCCGACGTCGCCGCCCCAGTGCACGATCCGGGGCAGCCCCGGGCCGCGCGCGTCGAGCACCAGGCTGGCCCGCGCGCGGCGCAGGTGCAGGATCGTCATCCTTTGGAAGCTCCCAGGGTCAGGCCCCGGACGAAGTGTCGCTGGAGCATAAAGAAGATCACCAGGGTGGGGATCGCGACGAGCACGCTGCCCGCCGAGACCAGGTTGTTGTCGGTGAAGAACTGGCCCCGCAGGTTGTTCAGCGAGCTGGTGACCGGGAACTTGTCACCGGTACGCATCAGCACGGTGGCCCAGAAGAACTCGTTGTAGATCCAGGTCACCTCCAGCGTCGCCAGCGCGGCCAGGGCCGGTCGGCACAGCGGCATGGTGACCTGCCAGTACTGCCGCCAGACGCTCGCTCCGTCGACCATCGCCGCCTCGTACAGGTCGCGGGGCAGCGCCTTCATGTAGTTGCTGAGTACGAAGACGCAGAACCCACACTGGAAGGCCACATTGATCAGGATCAGCCCCCAGTAGCTGTCGTAGAGCAGCTCCGAGTCGCTCATGAACTCCGGCAGCGGCACCTCGGTGAACAGCCGGAACAGCGGGATGAGCAGCGCCTGCTGGGGCAGCAGGTTGGCGGCGGTGAACACCCCGAGCAGGACGAGGTTGAGCTTCCAACTGAACCGGGCGATGACGAACGCCACGCAGGAGGCGAGGAAGAGGGTCAGCAACACCGCCGGCACGGTGATGTACACCGAGTTGAGGAAGTGCTGGCCGAACTCCGCCGTCCGCCACGCGGTGACGTAGTTGTCGAAGGTCCAGCCGCCGAACGAGACGTAGCCGTTGGTGGCGGTGTACTCGTAGGAACGCAGCGACGTCAGCACCGCCCAGGCGATCGGGAAGAGCCAGATCAGCGCGACGACGATGAGGAAGCCGTGCAGCAGCATCCGCAGCGGGGTCATCCTGGGGCGGCGGGCCGGGGCGTCGGTACGCCGGGTCACGGTCGTGGTGCTCATTCCCGGTTCTCCCTCATCACGGTCGCCAGGTAGATGGTGATGAAGACCAGCGAGACGACCAGCATGATGGTGGCCAGCGCGGAGCCGAAGCCGATCCGGCTCGCCTCACCCACCACGTTCTGGGTGACCAGCGCGGAGATCAGCTCCAACCCGTTGCGTCCCTTGTTGACCACCCAGACCAGGTCGAACGCGCGCAGCGACTCGATCACCGTCACCACCAGCACGATGACGTTGATCGGCCGCAGCACCGGGAACACCACCCGGAAGAAGGTGCGGCTCTCCGATGCGCCGTCGACCGCGGCGGCCTCCCGCAGCGACGGGTCGACGCCCTTCAGGCCGGCCAGGTACAGCAGCATGATGTAGCCGACGTGCCGCCATCCGGAGGCGACCATGACGGCCCAGATGTTGACGTTCGAGTCGCCGTACCAGTCGATGCTGCTGCCGAAGACCGCGTTGATCAGCCCCTGGTCGCGGGAGTAGATGAGCTGCCAGACGAAGCCGATCAGCGCCAGCGAGAGCACCACCGGCAGGTAGAGCGCGGTCTGGTAGAACCGGCTGCCCCGAAGTTCCTTGTCGAGCAGGACGGCCAGGAACATGCCGAACGGGGTGGCCACCAGGAACAGCACTGCCAGCCAGAGCAGGTTGTTCTGGACCGCCGGCACGAACGGCGGGTAGTTGTTCACCACGTCGCTGTAGTTACGCGCGCCGACGAACTCGATTTCGTTGAGGGGGCCGATGCCGTCCCAGTTGGTGCCGGAGAGCACCACGGTGGCCGCCGCGGGCAGCCAGATCAACCCGGTGACGAGCAGCAGCGGGACGAGCACCATCAGCGTGATGACCACGCGGTCGGTGCGGGACAGGAGCCGTAGCCGCCGGCGACGACCACCCGTGGAGGTGGTCGCGGCCGGCGGCGGCACGGCGCGATCCGCTTGGATCAGGGGCAGGTCGGACATGGTGTCCTTCCCCTTCCGCCGTCAGTCAGTGAAGATCGACTTCTTCTGGTTCTCGATGGACGACGTGAGCCCGCCAATGTCCTTGGGGTCCTTGATGAACTGCTGGAGCGCCGGAATGATCACCGTGGAGGCGAAGTCCGGCCGGGTGTCCCGGTCGAGGAACTGGGCGATCTCGGTGGCCGACCCGACCAGCTCGGCGGCCTTCTTCTGCAGCGCGGTATAGCCGCTGACGTCCGCGCCGGTGTTGGCGACAAGCGTGGCCGGGTCGTTCTTGACGGTGATGTCAGCGGGGTCCTTGCTGCCGAGGTACTCCAGCAGCTTGCGGGCGTTGTCCTCGTTCTTGGGCTTGCGGGCCATCATGTAGCCGTCGATCGGCGCGTCCAGCGCCTTGGCGCCGATCGACGGGTCGATCTCCGGGAAGGTGAAGAAGTCGAGGTCGTCCTGCTCCTCGTTGCTGAACTGCTGACCGACGAAGAGACCGAGCAGGTACATGCCGCTCTTCTTCTGCTGCAACGACTGCGCGGCCTCCTGCCAGGTGCGGCCGAGGCTGTCCGGCTGGTGCAGGGGGAGCAGGCCGGCCCAGGTGTCGAAGACCTTCTTGACCTTGTCGGAGGTCCAGGCCTCCTTGCCGGCCATCAGGTCGATGTGGAACTGGTAGCCGTTGATGCGCAGGTTGAGGATGTCGAACGTGCCCATCGCCGGCCAGCCGTCCTTGTCGGCGAAGGCGATCGGGGTCAGTCCGTCCTTCTTCATCTGCGCACCGAGGTCGGTGAACTCGGTGATGGTCTTCGGTTGCTGGTAGCCGTACTGCTGCCAGACCGACTTGCGGTAGAAGACCGCCCATGGGTAGTACGTCGCCGGGACGAAGTACTGCTTGCCGTCGTCCCCGGTGGACGCCTTCTTGAAGGCGTCGGAGTAGCCGGAGAGCTTGCCCCACACGTCGCTGATGTCGCCGGCCAGGCCCTTGGACGCGAAGAAGCGCATCCGGTAGCCGGCGAACCAGGTGAACACGTCGTCCGGCTTGCCCTGCAGGTAGTTGTTGATGTTCTCCTGGAACGTGTTGTGGTCGACCGTGTTGACCGCGACCTGGACGCCGGACGAGGTCTTGAACCCCTCGGCGACCTTGGCGACGACGTCCTTGGGCTTCGGGTCGGACTGGTTCGAGCCGAGCGACACGTCCTTGGTGGACCCGCCGGAGCCGGAGTCGTCGCCGCAGCCGGCGAGGAGGCCGGTGCCGAGCAGCGCGCCGGTACCGGCCGCGCCGGCCAGCAGCGAGCGTCGGTTGATGCCGGCAACGGAGGGCGGTACGAGCCGAGCGAGGTACTCGGCTTGGGATCGGGGACGGGACATCTGTGCCTCCTGCTGATGAAGAGGTGCTTCGCCCAAGGGCCGTCAGGTGGTGAGCGGTCCGGCCTCGTGAATACACATCGGGATCCACCGAGAATCCACATTGACGAACACGATCGGCCAGTGGGGCATCAAGCTACCTCTCCGTCGGGCGCTGTCAAGAGGGCTGTTCGCCTCCGATAACCGAGTTGTGACATGGCCGTTACGTGGTAAACGTTGGAAAGAAGATCGATGTTGGAACATGTTGACTTACCCGGGCCGCCAGGTGCACCCTCAGCTGTCATGCGGCGATGGCAGGGTGACGGCATCTATTTCGGCGGCGACTACAACCCCGAGCAGTGGCCCGAGCAGACGTGGTCGGAGGACGTCGAGCTGATGCGGCGGGCCGGGGTCAACCTGGTCTCCGTCGGCATCTTCTCCTGGGCACTGCTGGAGCCCACCCCGGGCCGGTTCGAGTTCGGCTGGCTCGACCGGGTGCTGGGCCTCCTGCACGACGGCGGCATCCAGGTCGACCTGGCCACCGCCACCGCCAGCCCGCCGCCCTGGTTGGCCCGCGCCCACCCGGAGACACTGCCCCGCCGTGCCGACGGCACTATCCTCTGGCCGGGCGGACGACAGGCGTACTGCCCCAGCTCCCCGGTGTTCCGCCAGCGGTCACTGGAGTTGGTGCGGGCCGTCGCCGACCGGTACGCGGAGCATCCCGCCGTGGTGATGTGGCACGTCTCCAACGAGTTGGGCTGTCACAACGTGCACTGCTACTGCGACGTCAGCGCCGAGGCGTTCCGCGGCTGGCTGCGCGAGCGCTACGGCGACCTGGGCCGGCTCAACGACGCGTGGGGCACCGCGTTCTGGAGCCAGCGGTACGGCGACTGGGCCGAGGTCAACCCGCCGCGCACCGCCCCCACGTTCGCCAACCCCACCCAGCAGCTCGACTTCCTGCGCTTCTCCTCCGACGAGCAGCGGTCCCAACTGCGCGCCGAACGCGCCCTGCTCAAGACCCTGGTCCGGCAGCCGGTGACCACCAACTTCATGATCGGCACCGGGGTGAAGCACATGGACTACCACTCCTGGGCCGACGACGTGGACCTGGTCGCCAACGACCACTACCTGACCGCCGCCGACCCGCAGGCGCACCTCGGGCTGGCGCTCGCGGCGGACCACACCCGCGGCGTCGCGGGCGGCGACCCGTGGCTGCTGATGGAGCACTCCACCAGCGCGGTCAACTGGCAGCCCCGCAACGTGGCCAAGCTGCCCGGGCAACTGCGCCGCAACAGCCTCGCGAACGTCGCCCGGGGCGCCGACGGGGTTCTCTTCTTCCAGTGGCGCGCCTCCCGGGCCGGCGCCGAGAAGTTCCACTCCGCGCTGGTGCCGCACGCCGGCCCCGAGACCAAGGTGTTCCGCGAGGTCTGCCAGCTCGGCGCGGACCTCAAGGCCCTGGCCGAGGTACGCGGCAGCCGAGTGGACGCCGACGTGGCGATCCTGTTCGACTGGGAGGCATGGTGGGGCGTCGAGTTGGATTCGCACCCCAGCGTCGATGTCACCTACGCCGACCGGCTCAACGCCCTCCACGGCGCGCTGTGGCGGGCCGGCGTGACCGCCGACATCGTCCACCCGTCGACGGATCTCAGCGCCTATCGCCTCGTCCTGGTGCCCACTCTGTACCTGGTGCGGGACGCCGACGCCGACGCGCTGCGCCGTTTCGTCGAGGCCGGTGGCACCGCCGCCGTCACCTACTTCAGCGGCATCGTCGACGAGAACGACCACATCCGGCTGGGCGGCTACCCGGGGGCCTTCCGGGAGCTGCTGGGCGTACGGACCGAGGAGTTCTTCCCGCTGCGCGAGGGCGAGCAGGTCCGCCTCGACGACGGCAGCGCGGCCGACGTGTGGACCGAGTGGCTGCACGCCGACGGCGCTGAGGTGCTGGCGTCGTACACCGATGGGCCCTTGCCGGGCGTGCCGGCGCTGACCCGGCACCGGGTCGGCGAGGGCGCGGCCTGGTACGTCGGCACCCGGCTGGACGAGCCTGCCACCGACCGGCTGGTCGCCCGGCTGCTCGACGAGGCCGGCGTCCGCCCGGCGGCGCCGGCCCCGACCGGCGTGGAGGTGGTACGACGGCGCGACGGCGAGCGGACCTGGCTGTTCGTCATCAACCACACCGGGGCGGAGATCCGGCTCCCGGTGGCCGGCGTCGAGCTGCTGACCGGTGCCCGGTGTGCCGGTGCGCTGGCCGTGCCGGCCGGTGAGGTGGCGGTCGTCCGTGAGGACCGGTCCTGATCCCCGCGGCGCGAAGGAGGTTCCCCAGATGCTCGCCCAGCAGCGGCAGACCGCCATCCTCGATCTGATCCGCCAGCGCGGCGGTGTGCGGGTGAGCCAACTGGTCAGCCGGTTCGGCGTGTCCGACATGACGATCCGCCGGGACTTGGAGGTGCTGGCCGAGCGTGGCCTGGTGGACAAGGTGCACGGCGGCGCGACGCTCGCCGGGCCCGGTTCGGCCGAGGAGCCTGGCTTCGCCGCGAAGTCGATCCGCCAGCAGGCCGAGAAGCGGGCCATCGCCGACCGGGCGGCGAGGATGGTGGAGCCGGGGATGGCCATCGCGCTGTCCGCCGGCACCACCACCGCCGCGTTGGCCACGCTGCTCTCCGACGTACGGGGGCTGACCGTGGTGACCAACTCGATCCCGGTGGCCGACGCGCTCTACCAGAACCCGCGCGCCGACCAGACGGTCGTGTTGACCGGCGGCATCCGCACCCCGTCGGACGCGTTGACCGGGCCGGTGGCCGAGGCGGCGATCAGCGCGCTCAACGTCGACCTGCTCTTCCTCGGTGTGCACGGGCTCAGCCCCCGCACCGGCTTCACCACGCCGAACCTGCTGGAGGCCGGCGTCAACCGCTGCCTCATCGGGGCGGCCCGCCGGCTCGTGGTGCTGGCCGACCACACCAAGTGGGAGACCATCGGCATCGCCACCATCGCCCCGCTGGAGGCCGCCGACGTGCTGATCACCGACGTCGGGCTGTCGCCCGAGGCACGCACCACGATCGGCGAACAGGTCGGCGAGTTGGTCGTCGTCGAGCCCGCCTGAGACGAGGCGGGTCGGGCGCGCTTCACAGCCACCTCACAGCGCATCTCGATAGGGTGCGGGTTGAGTCAACGTCCGGCTCCAATCTGGAGCGGTCGCCCGTCGCACAGGAGTTCCGATGGTCTTCAAGAAGATGTTGAGCGCGTTCGGCGTCGGCGGTCCGAGTGTGGACACCGTGCTGACCAACCCCAACACCCGGCCCGGCCTGACCCTCGACGGGCAGGTCAACCTCATCGGCGGCGACGCCTCGGCGGCCATCGAGCAGGTGGTGATCGGCCTGGTGACCCGGGTCGAGGTCGAGGGACACGACGCGGAGTACACGGGCACGATGGAGTTCCACCGCATGGTCGTCAGCGGCCCGCTCCAGCTCGCGCCCAAGCAGCAGCTCTCCATCCCGTTCCAGCTGCCGGTGCCGTGGGAGACCCCGATCACCGACGTGTACGGCCAGCGCCTGCACGGCATGACGATGGGCCTGCGCACCGAGCTGGCCATCGCCCGCGCGGTCGACAAGAGCGACCTGGACCAGGTGGCGGTGCACCCGCTGCCGGTGCACGAGCGCATCCTGGAGGCGTTCCAGCGGCTCGGCTTCCACTTCAAGAAGGCCGACCTGGAGCGCGGTCACATCCGGGGCGTCCAGCAGACGCTGCCGTTCTACCAGGAGATCGAGTTCTTCGCCGCACCGCAGTACTCCAGCACGATCAAGGAGGTCGAGCTGACCTTCGTGACCAGTCAGCACGGCGTCGAGGTGATTCTGGAGTGCGACAAGCGGGGCGGCTTCCTCAGCGCCGGGCACGACGCGTTCGGCCGTTACCAGGTGTCACACGCCGACGCCGACGGGGTCGACTGGGCGCAGGTCGTCGACGGCTGGCTGCGTGAGACCACCTCCCGCTACGGCAGCCTCCGCTCGCAGGGTTACGGGCACCAGGGCTACGGAGCGGGCAAGAGCCACGGCCACGGCCACGGCCGAGGGATGGGTGTGGGCGGCATGGTGGCCGGTGCGGCGCTCGGCGTCGCCGGCGGCATGATCGCCGGCGAGATGATCGGCGACGCCTTCGAGGGCGACGCCGGTGAGGACTTCGGCGGGGACTTCGGCGGTTTCGAAGAGTAGGCGTCGACGTACGACAGTGGCCTCCGGGAGATTCTCCCGGAGGCCACTGTTCACCTACGACGCTCAGCGCCTGCTGCGCTCCCGGCCGGACCGACGCGCGGAACCAGCCTTCGACAGACCACGGCTGACCAGGTAACCACCCGTCAGGATGGTCAGGAACCACCATGCCTGGTTCGGGTTGTTGATGTTCAACCCGTTGGCGGTGGTGCCCTTCCAGAATGCCGAGATCACCACGAGCGCGACCGCGGCAGCGTAGATCCAGAATTCCGTCGTCAGGAACGCCTGTTTGGTCTCCGTACCCGGCGACGGCATCTGTTCCCGGTGCCCGTCGTGCATCGCCGGCATCTGCTGGGTCGGCGTGTTCCGCATCGACGCGGGGTTCTGCGGGTCGTTCATCGGCCGGTTCATGGGCCTGGTGGAAGCAGCCTGCGTGCTCATCTGGTCCTCCTCAGGATGCGATGAGTCGTACCTGCATTCCCTCGCCCCGCTACCGCGTTTCGGCCACGGCACGGTTCGCGTTCACGGCGGGGACACCCCCCGACTACCCGAGGCCCGGGAGCAGGTAACACCGACCGCCGGCCGGAAATCTCCGGCCGGCGGTCGGGTGGCAGCGCGTCAGCGCAGGCCGTTGCGCACCGCGACGCTCACCAACAGGTCCGGGTCGTCGGTGATGATGCCGTCCACGCCGAGGTCGATAACCCGCTGCATGACCTTCGCGTCATCGACGGTGTACGGGATCACCTTCAGGTCGTACCGCGTCTGGAGGGTGCGTACGTCCGGTCCGTGGAAGTACGCCGGGTTCTCCCGCAGGTACCAGTCGGCCGAGGCCACCGTGCCCTGCGACGGGTCGTGCACCTGCCAGTTCGCCGACACCGTGCCGGCACCCGCGGCGCGGGTCAGCTTGCCCAGGTCCCGGTACTTCCACCAGTCCAGCCCGCCGGTCCATGGGCTCTTCACCGACGGGTTCCCGTACACCGCCTCAAGCGAGCACTCGTCGGCGAGGGTGGCGCACTCGGCCGGGCCGTACTGCCACACCAGGCCAACGGTGCCGATGCGGCGGTCGAGCTGCCGGGCGTACGTGATGGTGCGCCAGTCGAACGACTGGATGGTGGCCCGGTCGGTGAAGCCGGCGCGCTGGATGGCGTCGACCAGCTTGCGGGTGAAGCTGCGGTACGGCTCGGTGTCGTTCACCACCGGGCTGATCTTCGTTTCGATGTTCATTCCGATGTCCGTGCGGCCACTCGCCTTCACCAGGGCGAAGACCTCGTCCAGGGTGGGGATCCGGGCACCCGGCGCGGGCACCTGCGTGGGCAGCTCGGGCAGCGTCTTCGTGCCGCAGTCGACGGTCTTGAGCTGCGCCAGGGTCAGCTCGTGCACCGGCTTGCCCACGTACGGGAACATCCGGTCGCCGGGGCGCACCGGAGCGGTGTCGACGCAGTGCGAGCCGTTGACGGTGCGGTCGTGCAGCACCACGAGCTTCCCGTCGGCGGTCACGCCGGTGTCCAGCTCCAGCGTGGAGATGGCCCGGTTGGCCAGCGCGTGGGAGAAGGCCGGCAGGGTGTTCTCCGGCCGGGTGGCCCGACCGCCGCGGTGCGCCTGGATGTCGAACGGCGCCGCGTACGCCATCGGCAGCCGGTAGCCGCGCTGCGCCAGCAGCCCGCGCAGCCGATCCGGGTAGTCGGTGATGATGCCGTCCACGCCGTCGTCGATGAGCTTGGCCATGGTGGGGAGGTCGTCGACAGTCCACGGGATCACCTTGATGCCGTAGCGGTGTGCCTCGGCGACCATCTTCTTCGTGACGTACGGCTGGTAGCCGGGGTCGGTGACCGTGCCGTTCTGTGGGGAGCCGTGCACCGGTGAGAAGGCGCTGGCGCCGAAGCTGCGGATCGCCCGGATCGGGTCGCCGCCGAAGTCGTCGATGTCCAGCCCGCCGAGCCACGGCGAGGCGCCCGGCTGCCCGGTCTGGAGGAAGTCGTAGTTGGTCAGGGCGACCAGCGGCAGCTTCGGCTCCACCTGGCGCATCCGCATCAGCGCGCCCCAGTCGAAACTCTGGATGGTGACCTGCTTGAGCAGGCCGGCCGCGCGGATCTCGGACGCGGTGACCCGGACGAACTGCTCGCGGGGCGCGGTCTCGCTCGGCGCGCCGGCCTCCACCTTGGTCTCGACGTTGAGCTTCACGTCCTTCGCCTGGTACCGGTTGACCAGCGCGAAGACCTCCCGCAGCAGCGGCATCCGGGCACCGGGCACGGCGAGCTGACCGGGCTTGTCGGGCAGCGTCTTCGAACCACAGTCCAGTGAGCGCACCTGGGCCACGGTGAGTGTGTTGACGTACTTCCCGACGTACGGGAACTCCGGGTCGCCGGCGGTCACCGGGGCGGTGTCGACGCACTTGGCGCCACTGATCTTCCGGTCGTGGGTGACCACGGCCTGGCCGTCCTCGGTGATCTGCACGTCCAGTTCCAGGGTGGTCACCCCGAGCTGGAGGGCGTTGCCGAAGGAGGCGAGGGTGTTCTCCACCCGCAGCCCGAGGCCGCCGCGGTGGGCCTGCACGTCGAATGTCCGGTCCGGGCGCGGCTTCGCCTGGGCGGGCACCGCGAGCCCGGTCGTCACCGTCGCGGCCACCAGGGCCGCGATGGCGGTACGGCGTACTCTGCGCACGCTGTCATCCCCTCCCACCGGCGGGCGTCTCCCACCGGTTGCCGGCCAGCATGGACATCTCCGGCGGCAGGCAGGCGGCCAGCGGGCTGCGTGCCGGTGAACCGGGGTGGACGACCTCCGGGCCGGCCGCGGCGGGTTTGCCTAGCCGGTGGCCGGGCACGCAGTCAGTTCCACAGCTTCTGCGAGGTGATGGACGTGCGTGAGGACGACATGAGGCAGGAAGCGGCCCGCCAGGCCGAGGACCGGATCGCCGGCGGCGTGTACGGCAAGGGTGCCGTCGAGGAGGTCACGTTGCCCGCCACCGACATCGAGCGGGTGATCCAGGACGTGGACCCGTACGACCCGGCGCACCAGCCGGTCGACCCGACGGTGTTGCGCGACGGTGGCCCCACCCGGGGCCAGGGCGCGGTCACCACCACGGGCGGCACGGCCGGCCCAGCGAGCGTACGGCGGGTTGCCCGGCAGCCGGAGCGGCACCGGGGCAAGGTGGCCCCGACGACGACCGGCGACGCCACCACCGGCGGCCTGAGCACCCCGATGGGCGGCGGCACCAGCGACCAGTCCACGTCCGCGACCGGGCCGGGCAAGTCCATCAGGGACCGGTCCGGCGACTGACGCGTCAACCCACTCCGCCGCCCCCGCCGACGATCGGCGGGGGCGGCGCGGGTGCGGGGCGCGGTCAGCTACCGGGGCGGAGGATGCCCAGGCGTTGGGTGGCACGGGTGAGCGCCACGTACAGGTCGCTGCGCCCGCGCGGCGACTCGGCCACCATCAGGTCCGGGTCGACCACCAGCACCGAGTCGAACTCCAGCCCCTTGGCCTGCGCGACGGTCAGCACCACCACCCGGCTCTCCAACTCCGGGTGCTCGCCCACGGCGGCCTCCGGCAGCGCGGCGGTCAGCGCGGCACCCAGCGTGTCCACCCGGCTGGCCGGCACGATCACGCCGAGTCGACCCTCGGCCAGGTCGGTGGCCTCGCGGGTGGCCGCCGCGACCAGCTCCACCGGCAGTTGCTCGTCGGCCACCGTCCGGTCCCACGGGGGTACGCCGCTCTCCCGCACCGAGCGCGGCGGCCGCAGCGCAGGGTCGATCTCGGCGAGCACGTCCGCGGCGACCGCCATGATCTCGGCCGGCGTGCGGTAGCTGACGGTCAGCTCGGTCAACCGCCACCGCTGCGCCACGTACGGGGCGAGAGCCTCGGCCCAGGACGGCGTGCCGGTGAGCGCCCCGGTCTGCGCCACGTCCCCGACGATCGTCATCGAACGGCTCGGGCAGCGGCGCATGAGCAGCCGCCAGGCCATCGGTGACAGCTCCTGTGCCTCGTCCACGATGACGTGGCCGAACGCCCACTTCCGGTCGGCGGCGGCGCGCTGCGCGGTGGTCAGGCGGTCGGCCTCCTCCTGCCGTTCCAGCAGCCGATCCGCGTCGATCAGGTCGGTCACGCCGAGGATCTCACCACCCTCGGCCTCGTCCTCGACGTCGATCGAGCGGGAACCCCGGGCGATCTCCAGCACGCCCTCGGCGTACTCCCGTTCCATCGTGCGGATGCGATCCCGCCGGGCGGCGGCGGCCCGCTCGTCCTCGCCGAGCAGTTCGGCGGCCTCGTCCAGCAGCGGCACGTCGGCCGGAGTCCAACCACCCGGCTCGCGGTGCAGCAGCGCCCGCTCGTCGTCGGTGAGCATCGGCGCGGCGGCGGCGATCCGATCAGGGTCGGCGTACAGGTCGGCGAGCAGGCGCTGCGGGGTGAGCACCGGCCAGAGTCGGTCCAGGGTGGCGCGGATCTCGGGCTCGTCGCGCAGCTCGCGGCGGATCTCGGCCCGGTCAGCCTCGTCGAGCAGGTTGTCCCCGCCCAGCGGGTCGGCGCCGATCCGCTCGGCCACCTGGTCGGCGAGGGCGTGCACGATCTCCACGTCGAAGAGCGCCCGCGCCAGGTTGTGCGGACGGTCGGCGCGGCGGACCCGGTCCCGCGCGGTGCGTACGGTCTCCGGGTCGAGGGTCAGCGCCTCCCGCTCCACCTCGATCTCCAACGGCTCGTCCGGCACCCACTGCCGGTCCCGCACCGCCAGCGCCAGCACCTCGGCCAGCTCCGCCCGGCCCTTGAGCGCGGCCGTCTCGGCCGTCTCGGTCCGCTGCGCACTCACCCCGGGAAAGAGATCACCCGGGGTACGCAGCAGCACGCCGGTCTCGGCCAGTGTCGGCAGAACCTGGGAGATGTAGCGCAGGAACGTCGCGTTCGGGCCGACCAGCAGCACGCCCCGGCTGGACAGCTCCCGGCGGTGTGTGTAGAGCAGGTACGCCGCCCGGTGCAGCGCGACCGCGGTCTTGCCGGTGCCCGGGCCGCCCTGGACCACCATCACCCCGGGCAGTTCCGCGCGGATGATCCGGTCCTGCTCGGCCTGGATGGTCTCCACGATGTCGCGCATCCGGCCGGTCCGGCCGGCGTTCAGCGCGGCGAGCAGCGACGCCTCGCCGGTCAACTCCTCGTGCGCGCCGGGGGAGGCGCTGTCGATGTCGAGCACCTCGTCGTTGAGCCCGGTCACCTTGCGCTGTCGGGTGCGCAGGTGCCGACGCCGTCGTACGCCCTGCGGGTTGGCGGCGGTCGCGAGGTAGAAGGGGCGGGCGGCGGGGGCCCGCCAGTCCATCAGCAGCGGGTCGTAGTCGCCGCTGGTGTCGAAGATTCCGATCCGGCCGATGTAGTGACGGGAATCGTCGTCGCCGTCGAGACGGCCGAAGCAGAGGCCATTCTCCACGGCCGAGAACTGCTCGACCTGGTCGGCGTACATCGCTACCGAGCTGTCGCGCTGGGAGCGGTCCTGCAGGGTGCCGCCGGTGCTGCGCAGCTCGTCGGTGAGCCGGTGGGCGGCCTGCTCACGCAGCCCGTCCAGCCGGTCGTAGAGCATGGAGACGTACTCCTGCTCGCGGCCGATCTCGTCGTCGAGCGGCAATTCACCGGTACCGCCGGAGTGCCTTGACAAGCCGTCTCCCTAGAGATTAGAATAATGCGCAAGAACGGCTTTTCAGCCGTTCTTTTTTGTGCCCTCGAATTGTTGAAGATAGCGCGTTCCGTCCGCTCTCACCAAGCCGGACGGGCCGGTGCGATCCACGCAACGAGGCGCCGGGCCGACCGTTGGGTCGACCCGGCGCGAGGGACACCGATATATCAGCCGCGCGCGACCTGGTAGAGCCGCTCCGGCGTGACCGCTCCGGCGAGCACCCGCCCGTCGTCGGTGAGCAGCACACTGACCAGCCTGCTGGTGAACAGCCGACCGCTGCCCCAGTCCCCACTGACTTCCGGCAGGCCGCCGAGCAGCGCCGACACGTCCACCTCCGGCGCGCCGGCAGGCTTGGCTGCCGACGACGCATCGGGCTTGGCGCCGATGCTCTTGCCCGCGGCATCGTCGAGGCGGGCGACCAGCACGGTGGTCCAGCCCGAGCCCTCGGCGCGTACCTGCGGGTCACCGGCCGGCGGCGCGTGGTCGGGGCGGCCGGCGGCCGGCCGCTCGGCGGTCTCCTCCGTGACGGTCACCCCGGGCGGCGGGTTGAAGGCGAACTGGTCGGCGTCGGGGCGCCGGTAGTCGACCTGGGTGAAGGCCACCTCGAACGCCGGCTGGTCGCTGCCCTTGGCGAGCACCTCGAAGCGCAGCGGCACGTGCTGCTTGGCGTCGATGGCGATCCGTAGCTGGTGCACCAGTGAGTCGCGGTCGCGCGGCTGGAGCACCAGCTCGTAGGCGGCCCGGCCGGCGACGGTGGCCGAACGGCCGACGCTGACCTCGGTGCTCGGGTCGATCGCGCCCAACGCCAGGTCGGCGGCCTGCTGCGGCGTCGCCGGCAGGCTCGGCCCGGCCTCGATGGCCGGCTTTCCGGCGGTCGCGGCGTCGCCCAGGGTGAGGTGGCGCGCGGTGTTGCCGCGGCTCTCCCAGGTCCACAGGTCGCGGCCGTTGCGGATCACGTCCCGTTCGCCGAGGGTGTCCAGCAGCGCGACCCGCTGCCGCTCCGGGCCGGAATACCAGACCCGCAGGGTGTGCGTACCGGTCAGCAGGGTGGTCAGGTCGTTGCCGGGGACCAGCCCGACCAGCGGCGGCAGGCCGAGGTCGGCGCGCTGCACGACCGTGCCGGACAGCCCTTCGAGTCGGGAGGTCTGCAGGTCGACCAGGAGTTGGGCGGCGGTACGTGGCGGCAGGCTCGGCTCGGCCTCGGCGGCGAACGTGCCGACGGCCGCGCCACCGCCGATGACGGCGACGACGGCGGTCGCCGGGACCAACCAGCGCAGGACGGGTCGGCTTCTCAGGACGGACATGGTGGGCACCTCCTGCGCACCATCCTGCCCGCTCACCCCTGTGAACGCGCTGAGGACGCCGGCATTGACCCAGGTGGCACCCTTGAGCCGTGCGATTGTTGGTGGTGGAGGACGAGGCCCGATTGGCGGCCGCCCTGCAACGGGGCCTGCAGGCGGAGGGGTTCGCGGTCGACGTGGCCGCGACCGGCCCGGCCGGGCTGGACGCCGCCCGGCACGGCGGGTACGACGCGATGATCCTCGACGTGATGCTGCCCGGGCTCTCCGGCTACGAACTGGTCCGTCGGCTGCGCGCCGAGCAGCACTGGCTGCCGGTGCTGATGCTCTCCGCCAAGGACGGCGAGTACGACCAGGCCGACGGTCTGGACTGCGGTGCCGACGACTACCTCACCAAGCCCTTCTCGTACGTGGTGCTGCTGGCTCGCCTGCGGGCGCTGCTGCGCCGGGGCGCGCCGGAACGCCCGGTGGTGCTGACGGTCGGTGACCTGCGACTGGATCCGGCCCAACGTCGGGTCACGCGCGCCGACGACGAGGTGACGTTGACCGCGCGGGAGTTCGCGCTGCTGGACTACCTGATGCGCCGGCCCGGTCAGGTGGTCTCCAAGATCGAGCTGCTGGACCACGTCTGGGACGCCAGCCTGGAGACGGCGCCGAACGTGGTCGAGGTGTACGTCGGCTACCTGCGCCGCAAGCTCGGCCGGGACCGGCTGGAGACCATCCGGGGCGCCGGCTACCGGCTGGCGACGTGACCCACACCGAGCAGCCGGGCGCTGGTCGGTTCTGGAACCTGCGGCTGCCGGCGCTGGGGCTGCGAGGGCGGCTCATGGCGCTCGGTGTGTTCGGCCTCGCAGTAGGGCTGGCCCTCGGCGGGGCGGTGCTGCTCGGCGCGCTCGGGTACGTGCTCCAGCGCACCGTCGACACCGAGGCGTTCCGGACCGCCGACGCGGTCGCCCTGCTCGCCGCCGAGGACGCGCTGCCCGATCCGCTGCCGGTGGCCGGTGGGCAGGTCCGGGTTCAGGTGATCGACGCGCAGGGGCGGATCCGGGCCGCCTCGATCGACGCGGACCGGCTGGTCCCGATGGTCCGCCCGGAGCGGTTGGACGCCGGCCACCGCCAGCGGTTGGAGGCGCCCGCCGAGCGGGTCGGTCTCGTCGGCCCGGTCCGGGTGGTCGCCGTACCCGCCGGCACCGCAGCCGATCCGCTCACCGTGCTGGTCGCCCGCTCGATGGCCGACGTCCGGCACAGCACGCACGTGGTGCGGACCATCCTGCTGGTGGCGTTCCCGCTGCTGCTGGCCGCGCTGGCGGCGGTGGCGTGGCGGGTGGTCGGCGCGACGCTGCGGCCGGTGGAGGCGCTCCGTCGAGGCGCCGAGGAGATCACCGGGCGGGCAGGTGCCGGCCGGCTGCCGGTTCCCGCCTCCGCCGACGAGATCCACCGTCTCGCGGTCACTCTCAACGGCATGCTGGACCGCCTGGAGACAGCCCGGGCGCGGCAGCGGGCATTCGTCTCCGACGCGGCGCACGAGTTGCGCAGCCCGCTGACGAACATCCGGACGGAGTTGGAGGTGGCCCAGCGACTCGCCGACCAGGCGGACTGGACTGCGGTGACTGCCAACCTGCTCGCCGACACCGAGCGGCTGAGCCGGCTGGTCGACGACCTGCTGCTGCTGGCCCGCCTGGACGAGACGCCGGTGGCCCGGGGGACCGGCCCGGTGGAGCTGGGCGCGCTGTTGACCGAGGTCGCCGCCCGGTACCCGTCGCCGCCGGTGCGGGTCGCGCCACCACCCGGCCCACTCTGGACGGCCGGGAACGTCGACGAGCTGCGCCGTGTGCTAGCCAACCTGGTCGACAACGCGGTCCGGCACGCGCACGGCAGCGTCCTGCTCGCGGCCGAGCCGAGCGCTGAGGCGGCGTACCACCTGGTGACGGTGACTGACGACGGCCCGGGGATTCCGGCGGCCGACCGGAGCCGGGTCTTCGACCGGTTCACCAGACTGGACGACGGGCGGGGCCGCGACGACGGCGGGGCCGGACTGGGCCTGGCCATCGTTCGGGAACTGGTCCGCCGCGCCGGCGGTGCCATCACCCTGACCAACGCCAACCCCAGCGCCAGCGCCACCGCCACCGCCAACCCCAGCGCCGCCGCCAAGGCCAGCGCCGCCGCCGACGGTCGTGGCGGTGCCGAAGGCAGTGCTGATGCGGATGTCGGTGTCGGTGGCCAGCCGGGGCTGCGGGTGTGTCTGCTGCTACCGGCGTTGCCGATCGAGGACGGCCAAGACCGACGCGTGACGGACCGTGACGAACGGCGGTAGCCCTCCGAGCTGTTCGGGGCCCTTTGCTCTGCACCTACCGACGCGCCACACACGGATAGTCACCACTGGTGGGCGGTGCCGCTGTGCGATGCCCAGGCGTTATCGCAGGTCAGGCTCGGTGGTGCGTGGAGATAAGCAGAGCAAAGGATGGCAGCAGGGTATGGACGGTCAGCAGGGCCTTGACGGCGCGTAACGGAGCGGCGCAGGCATGACGCTCACGCCGGGTGCCGCTGGTGCCGCTGGAGTGTTGACGGCGGCCCTCGGGCCGCCCTGGATGCGGCGTTGCGCGCGATTGCCGAGACGCTGGTGCCAGCTTGCGGAGGGGTCAGCGGCGGCGGGTGCAGACCTCGTCGGCGCTCGCCACGGAGTCGGTGGACCAGACCACGGCTACGGTGAAGCAGTAGTCGTTGGCGCGGTTCAACGCGTAGACGATGTAGTTGTCGGTGCCGGCCGGCAGCGTGGCGATCGCGGTCTTGTCCTGCCCGGACCGCCCGGCGGAGATGATCACCGGCCCCTCGCCACCGGTCGGGTACGTCCAGCGCAGGGCGATGTTGTCCCGGTTGTCGCGCAGGGTCACCGCGCCCGGCGGGGTGCCCGGCACGGCCACCGGCGGCGGCGTGCCGGTGGGCGCGGTGCCGGTGGGCGCTGCGGTGGTGCCCGGTGCGGCCGGACTGGTCGGGCCGGCGCTGGGGGAGCCGTTGTCGGGAGTGGGCTGCTGGTCGTCGCTGTCGCCGACCCGGGCTACTCCGGCGATCACCGCCGCCGCGCCCAGCAGCACCACGACCACGCCGGCCACCAGCACCGGCACGAGCCGGTTGCGCGGTGGCGTCGGCGCCCGGTGCACGGGCACCGGCAACAGGCGGGACGGCGTGTACGGCTCGACCGGCTGGTACGACTCCGACGGTGTGGACGGCTCGACGGGGGTGTACGGCTGGTATGGCTCGGACGGCTGGTACGGCTCGTCTGCGAGGTACCGCTCCGACGGATCTTCGGTCGGCGGGCTCGGGTGGTGCAGCCGGTAGACGCCCGAGGCCTCTTCGGTGCTGCCGGTGAAGCCGACCACGGACGGGGGTACCGGCGTGTCCGTCGAGTGGGGTGTGGGCTCGTCGGCCCGCTCGGGTGGCCAGCGGAGACCTGCCGCTCCGCCTGGTTCGTCGGCCGGGACGCGGGGATTCGGCACCGCCCCGCCGCCGGCCGTAGCTCCGTGGCTGGCCGTGAAACCGGGCCCGGACGTGAACCCGTGGCCGGCCGTGAACCCTGGGCTGGCCGTGAAACCGGGGCCGGACGTGAAACCGGGGCCGGCCGTGAGCCCTTGCTCGGCCGGGGTGTCATCGGGCTCGGCAGGGCCGGTCGGCTCCGGCTCGGCGGGCTGCGGCGGGGGCGCGGGTGAGTGGTGGCCGGAACCGGTCGGCCCGTCGTGCGGTGGGTTGCGGGCGGCCGGCACCAGCGGGGCGTCCCGGCCGACGGGCGCGTCGTCGGCGCAGACGTGATCGGGGTTGGCCGCGGCCCGGGCCAGGGCCGCGACCTGCAGGGCCAGCGGGTCGTCGGCGGGCAGGTGCTGCCGGGACAACTCGCGGGCCAGAGCCAGGTTGTCGTGCGCCTCGGCGAACTGCCCACAGTCGCGCTGCATCGCGCCGAGTCGGGCCAGCATCTTGATGCCGCTGGGGTGCCCGTCGCCGTACACCTCGCGGTGCAGTTCCCAGGCGTCCTGGAGCCGGTCGCGGGCGACGGTGCACTGGCCCCGGGCGTACTCGACGGTGGCCAGGTCGGCGTGCGCGGCGAGCACCCGCAGCGACTCCGGTCCGTCCTGTGCGGTCAGCTCGATGATGACTTCCTGGTAGAGCCGGGCGGCCCGGGAGCGGCTGCCGACCCGGTGCAGCACCGCGGCCAGGGTGGCCGCGGCGGAGACTGTGCGCGGGTCCGAGCGGCCGTGCAACCGGGTGGTGGCGGCGTACGTGAAGGCGGCCCACCCTCGGGCGGAGTGTGGCTCACCGAGGGCGACGAGCACCCGCGCCTGGAGGCTGGCCGCCTCGGCCAGTTCGGGGGTGGCGTTGG
Organism: Micromonospora sp. NPDC047527; assembly: GCF_040643015.1. NCBI lineage: Bacteria > Bacillati > Actinomycetota > Actinomycetes > Micromonosporales > Micromonosporaceae > Micromonospora > Micromonospora sp. NPDC047527. The sequence goes on from NZ_JBEYTK010000003.1 coordinate 130,610, forward strand.
CGGGGCGGGGGTCGGCGTCGGTGAGCGCGTCGGCGAGCAGCCGTTGTGCGCCGGCGAGGTCGCCAGCGGACACGAGGTGGTGCGCCTGATCAGTCAGTTCGCCGAAGCCGGAGGGCACGCCCCATCGTGCTCATCCGACGACGGTAAGTACAAGACCCGCGCCGGTGTCGATCGGTCAGGATCTTGTCAGGTGCTCGGCCAGCGTTTCGCTGATCCGGCGCAACTGGTCGACCTGGGCCGGGCTCAGTGCGTCGAACAGGTGGCGGCGTACCCCCTCGACATGGCCGGGGGCGGCGGCGCTGAGGGTGGCGTAGCCGGCCTCGGTGAGCAGCGCGACCTGCCCGCGTCGGTCGGTGGGGCAGTCCTCGCGGCGCACCCAGCCGGCCGTCTCCAGTCGGGCCACCGCGTGCGAGAGCCGGCTGCGCGACGATCCGGTCACCTCGGCCAGGTCGCTCATCCGCAGCTGGCGTCCGGGCGCCTCGGAGAGCCGGACCAGGATCTCGTAGTACGCGTGCGGCATGCCCGCGTCGCGTTGCAGTTCGCGGTCGAGCGTGTCCATCAGCGCCCGGGAGGCGGTGAGGAACGCCCGCCAGGTGCGCTGCTCGTCGGGGTCCAACCAACGCGTCATGACCGGCATCATACCTCAGGTTGTTGAATGCTCAACTAAATCGCGGTAGCCTCGAGTCATGGGAATCCACCGGCTCAACCACGCGGTCCTCTACGTCAGTGACCTCGCCCGCAGCGTCGCGTTCTACCGCGACGTGCTGGGCTTCCGCCCGGTGGCGATGACCCCGGACGGCTTCCGGGGCGCCACCTTCCTCCAGGCCCCCGACTCCACCAACGACCACGACCTCGGCCTGTTCGAGATCGGCGCGGGCGCCGGGCAGTCGACGGCCGGCCGTGCCACCGTCGGGCTTTACCACCTGGCGTGGGAGGTGGACACCCTCGACGAGTTGGCCGCCACCGCCGAGCGGCTCGCCGCCGCCGGGGCGCTGGTCGGCACGTCCGATCACGGCACCACCAAGAGCCTCTACGGGCAGGACCCGGACGGGCTGGAGTTCGAGGTGGTCTGGCTGGTCCCGGCCGACCGGCTCGACGACGCCACACTGGCCGCCCGCAAGCGCATCGGCCGGCTCGACCTGGCGGCTGAGCGGCAGCGCTACGGCGGGCAGACGCGGGGCGGGGTGGGGATCTCCGTCCCAGCCTGACCGGCCATACGGTAGAACGGACCGATGCCGACCGACCGGACCACCGATTTCCTCCGCGAGCTGCTGGTCCGCCAGTTGACGACCTGGCTGCCAGCGGCCCTGCAACGTTCCCGGCGGGCCACCGTCGCGCTGGCCTGGACCGGCGCCGACGGCGGTGGCGCGGAGGCCGCGCTGCGGGTGGTCGCCGCGCACGCCGACCAGGTGCGCGGCCGGCGGGTGACGGTGCTGGTGCTGGCCGACGGCGCGTCCGATCTGCCGACCCGGCTCGGCCCGGTCGAGGCGGAGTTGCCCGCCGAGGTCGCTGTGCACCTACTGCCCGGCGCCCCGCAGCAACTGCCGGTCGCGGTGAAGGCCGCCGGGGCGGCGGGCTCACCCCTGTTCACCTTCCTGGACCTGCCCGACGCCGTGCCCCCGCCCCTGCTCACTGCTGCCGCCAACGGCCGCGCCGGCGAGGTGCTGCTGCACGCCGGCAACGGTGCCCGTGACGCTCTCGGCGCCGCCGGATTCCCGCTGGTCGCCGAGGTGACGCCGGTGTTCGGGGCTCACGGCGCGGGCGGCGTGATCGCGTTCGGCAGCCGCTCCGACCGGAGCCTGGAGGCGGTCCGTGACGCGCTCTGGGCGGTCGGCGCCGATCTCGGCGTGCGCTACCTCGACCCGGCCGACCCGCAGGCTGCCCCGGTCGACGTGGCCGGTGACCCCGACCCCGGGCCGCTGGCCGGCGAGCTGCTGGCCGAGCTGCGTCGCGGCGGGCCGCGACCCGTCACCGAGCTGCGCCGGCACGCCCTGACCGCGACCGTCTACCGGGCCGCCGACGCCAACCGGGCGCTGGCCCATCTGCTCGACGCCGGCGACGTGCGCCGTGACCGTGAATCCGGCCGGCTGGCCGGCGACGAGATGATCACGCTGGCCCGCTGAGAGCCACCCACGGACGCCGAGCGGGGTGCCGGTGTATAAACGGCCCCCCCCACGACACCCCGGTGGGTAAGACCCGGCCTTGTCGTGCGTA
>NZ_JBEYTK010000003.1:132833-633611 GCF_040643015.1 Micromonospora sp. NPDC047527
GCCCCGGTTTACCCCCCCCCCGGGCGGCGGCGGGGGGGGGGTGTCAACCCCCCCCCCCCCCCTCGACTCCCGGGTCGTTACGACCGGGACTTGTCCTGCTTCCAGGACAGCGGACCCGGCAGGTCGACCCGGTGCGCCTTGGCCCGCGAGTTCCAGGACCAGCGTCCGATCTTGATGCTCCACGAGGAGAAGCCGTTCTCGGTGAAGTTCAGGATGATCGGACCGTACTTCTTGCGCTTGCGAAACATGAGGCCCATCGGAGGACTCCCCTCGTCACCGTTCCCTGCCGTGTCGAGATCGAACATTCCCGAACCGACGAATGCCGAAACCCCCTCGACGTCCGGGGTGGACAGTGCTGTGGCGCCGCATCGTAATCCCTATCCACCAGATAGGCGTTGCGCGACGATAAACACTGCCTGGGGCTGCACGTAACAACGACAGCGATACAAGTCTCACGTTTTGGAAGGACGTTGACCGGCCGGTCGCACCGGCGGCAGCATGAGGTCATGTCGCAGCGGGGTGAGCCTCTCGTCGAGCTGCGGCCGGTCGACCGGGACCTGTTCCGCGCGCTGCTGCGCCGGCAGGCCACCAGCGTCACAGTGGTCACCGCCGTCGCCCGGGCCACCGACCCGGCCTGCCTGGGCGGCATCGGCGCGCCGATCCGGGCCGGGTTCACCGCCACCTCGTTCACGTCGGTGTCGATGGACCCGCCGCTGGTGTCGTTCTGCCTCGGCGTCGACTCGTCGAGCTGGCCGGTGCTGGCCCGCGCCGAGCATGTCGCGGTGCATCTGCTAGCCGCCGGGCAACGGGAGGCGGCGGCCGTCTTCGCCACCAGCGGCATCGACCGGTTCGCCGCGTACCCGGACTGGACGCCGGGGCCGTTCGGCGTGCCGCTGCTGGGCGGGGTGCTGGCCCGGCTGCTCTGCCGGGTGGTGCACCGCGTCCCCGCCGGCGACCACACGCTGGTGATCGCCGAACCGCTCGCCCTGGGCGACGGCGGGGACGGCGCGCCTCTGCTGCACCACCAGGGCGGCTACACCACCGCCGTCCCGCGGGTGCTGGCGTGAGCGCGCCCGCCCTGCCCGACCTGCTCGCGCTGGGACCACGCCCGGCGCCGACGGGTCCACCGCGTCGCCACGTCGCACCGTGGTCGTCGCTGTAGCCGCCGCCTGACGTCAGCGCGGCTCCCAGGCGTCGGGCAGGGCGGTGAGCTTGCGGACGTGGGCGGGCAGCCGACCGCTGACGATCTCGGCGAGGCTCACCTCGTCGACCACCCGCCGGACGGCGGCGCGCACCGCCACCCACAGGCCGGGCAGGTTCTCCGCCGAGCCTTCGTACCGGGTCTCCTCCGGGCGCAGGCCGCGTACCCCCGCGAGGGGGCCCTCCACGGCGCGCAGCACCGCGCCGACGGTCACCTCGCGCGGCGGACGTGCCAGGGTGTAGCCGCCCTCGGCGCCGCGCTGGGCCCGGACGACGCCGGACCGGCGCAGGTCCGCCAGGACGGCCTCCAGGAACTTGCGGGGCATGTCCTGCTCGGCGGCGATGGCCTGGGTGGACAGCAGCGAAGGGTACGCGGTGGCGAGGCTCAGCGCCGCCCGTACCGCGTAGTCGCCGCGCGCGGAGATCTGCACCCCGTCATCATGCCCGCCCGGGGCCGCCGCCCGGACCGGTGGGCGACCAGAGCCGCCCGGCGTGCCCACCGTTGGCCGGTTCGGCGAGGGTGCCAGTGCGGAACCACCCACCGTTGGCGCCCGGCGGGTCGGCCGGCGGTCGGGGTCGTACGATCCGGCCGGCCGCCGGCTGGTCTCGGGCTGCCCGGAACGCGCCCGGACTCGTCCCGGTCTCCCGGGTGAAGAAGCGGCCGAAGTTGGTGGGCTCGGAGAAGCCGAGCTGCCGGCCGATCTGGGCGATCGGCTCGTCGGTGGCGGCGAGCAGGCGGGCGGCCTGCAACGCGACCCGCTCGTCGATGACCTGTTTGGCGCTGCGTCCGGTGATGGCCAGGCAGGCCCGGGTCAGGGTACGCACCGAGCAGCCGAGCGCGACGGCGTAGTCCTCGACCCGCCGGGTGCCCTGGTAACCGTGCTCCACCTCCCGGCGGAACCGTTGGAACGTCTCCACCTCGGGTCGCTGGGGTGACCGGTCCACGCCGGGCAGGGCCAGCCGCAGCAGCAGCACGGCGAGCTGGTGGCGCAGCAGCGCTCGGGCGGCGGCCGAGCCGTCGCCGTGCCGCTGACAGTCCACGGCCAACTGGCTCACCTCGCTGATCACCGCGTCCTCGTCCTCGCCGGCCAGCTGCCGCCACGACGGTGGCGCGTCCGGGTCGACGGCGAGACCACGCAGCGCCTCCGGGGCCCAGGCGACCACGGTGCCGTCGAACTGAGGCCCGGGACAGCGCAGCACCTGACCGGCGTGGACCCGCAGCAGCGTGCCGGGTCGGCAGGGCAGCAGGTGGAAGTCGAGCTCGGCGTCGCCGTGCCCCCGGGTGGTGAGGATCAGCAACTCGGGCTCGACGATCACGGGGCGATGCCAGCCCGGGTCACCGGCGAGGTCGGCCAACGCGAACGTGGAAATCTCGTCGGCTACGGGTGACGCCGTTCCGATCGATGGCGCGGGGGAGGGATCGGTGGAGACCATCGCCTGCGACCGTAGCCCGAACCGCAGGTCATTGCATCCCCACGGGCGTGTAAGGCGGCCGGGGCGCGGCGTCACGGGCTTGTCCGGATCCCGGCGACCGGGCTACGTTACCCGGCGGTAGTGCCGTCCGGGCCGCGGTCCGCCCGGCGCCCCGCCGCCCGTCCAACGGGTCGGCGACCCCGCCGACTCGCGATGGGATGGGCATGACGCAGCTGTTCTCGGTCGAAGGCAAGACGGTTCTGGTCACTGGCGGGTCGCGGGGGATCGGTCTGATGATCGCCCAGGGCTTCGTCCGGGCCGGCGCACACGTGATCATCTCCTCCCGCAAGGCGGACGTCTGCGAGGCGGTCGCCAAGGACCTCTCCGCCGAGGGGCGCTGCGAGGCCATCCCCGCCGACCTGGGCAGCGACGCCGGCGCCGAGGCCCTCGCCGCCGCCGTGCGGGAACGCGTCGACCGCCTCGACGTGCTGGTCAACAACGCCGGCGCCACCTGGGGCGCGCCGTTGGAGAACTACCCGGAGGCCGCGTTCGACAAGCTCTGGGCGGTCAACGTCAAGGCCGTCTTCCGGCTCACCACCGCGCTGCTGCCGGCGCTGCGCGCCGCAGCCAGCGCCGACGACCCCGCCCGCGTGATCAACATCGGGTCCATCGACGGCGTCCGCGTGCCGTGGATGGAGGTGTACGCCTACTCGGCCACCAAAGCGGCAGTGCACATGCTCACCCGCAGCCTCGCCCACCAACTCGCCGGCGAGCAGATCACCGTCAACGCGATCGCGCCCGGCCCGTTCGAGAGCAAGATGATGGCGTTCGCCCTGGACGACCCGGCGAGCCGGGCCAGCATCGAGCAGCAGGTGCCCCTGGGCCGCATCGGCCGTCCGGAAGACATGGCCGGCACGGCCATCTACCTCTCCTCGCGGGCCGGCGCGTACCTCACCGGTGCGGTCATCCCGGTGGACGGCGGCATCACCACCCACGGCTGAGCACCGGCCGACCCGGGGGCGGGCGAACGCGCGTACCCCCGGGGCGTGCCGGGGCCGCGCGGACTCGGCAGATCCGCGCGGCCCCGTCTGGCCGGTGTCGCCCGTTCGGGCGGTGGTCAGCGACCGGCGAGCAGCCGGTTCACCGCCGTGTCGACGTCCAGGTGCTCGGCCTCCCGGCCGCGCGGGACGACGACGTAGGTCCGTCGAAGGAAACGCACCAGGACGCTGCGCGGCACCTCGAAGAGGGCGTTGCCGTCCGGTGACGAGAGGGCCAGCGCGACGAAGTCGCCGCGCGGGGTGGCCCACGGCCAGACCCGCACATCGCCGATGCCGGCTGGCTCGTCCAGGCCGGTGACCAGCAGTTCGCGGGCGAAGGACCAGCTCACCGCCTCGCCGCCGGCAGATTCGGCGTGGAACAGGACATGGACCGCATACGGGTCAGCAGGGTCGTAACGCAGACTGGCACGCACCGGCAAGGCGGTGGCGTCAGGTGCGACGAGCCTTAGCGACGTCTCGACCTCTACGGTCGTCGGTCGGATGACACTCATGGACGTTCTCCCCCCGGCACCGCTGCGGAACGCGCGTGTCCCGCTTTTCCCATACTCAGGTGCTACTCCTGGCTACGCTCCGCCATACGCTGACTTCACCCAGTGGTGGGAAGGGGGACGGAAAGGCCGCGTGAATGTGAGGATTCATGTAGGATTTCCGGTTCTGCCCAGTGCGTGATCCCGCCCGGCATCGGGTGGTTCAGTCGTCGACTTACTCCGGTAACGTCCAGTCGGCCGTTGCAGTGACGGGCCCGGGCGACACTGGGGGGTGAAATGGTCACGAACCGATCCTCAGTGGATCCGGTGGTCGTGCCTGGTCCGCCGAACGTCGCGGTCCGAGCAGCCGAAAAGCGGGGGTACGAAGTGTCGATGGAGCAGCCTGAGCGGGCTGGTCGGCCGGCGTCCGACGACGGCCGCCCCGACAGTGGTACGCGTGGCGGTGGCGCCGGTCACGCCGGCGGAATCCTCGTGGTGGCCGACCGGCCGCGACGCCCCCGCTGGCGGCAACGCATCTCCACCACCCTCGACCTGATCCGCGCCAACCCCACCGGCCGGATCACCCTCAAGGTCGTCATCGCGATCGTCGGGGCGCTAGTGGTGACCATCGGCATCGCCCTCATCCCGCTGCCCGGCCCTGGCTGGCTGCTGGTCATCGCCGGGCTCGGCATCTGGGCCGTCGAGTACCACTGGGCCCGCCGGCTGCTCGACTTCACCCGCCGACACGTGTACGCGTGGACCAACTGGGCCAAACGGCAGTCCCTTGCGGTGCGCCTCGTGCTCGGCTCCGTCGGCCTGGTCTTCGTGGCCACGGTGGTCTGGCTGTCACTCAAGTACAGCCTCGACATCGACCTGGTCGCCATCGCGATGGATTACCTCGGGGCGCGCTGACCCCGGATTTCCGGTCCGGCTCCACGATCGGGTAGAGTTACCGGCGCTGAGGGCGATTAGCTCAGTGGGAGAGCGCTTCGTTCACACCGAAGAGGTCGCTGGTTCGATACCAGCATCGCCCACTCTCAGTTCCGCAGGTCAAAGGCCACTTCCCGGGTTCGGGAGGTGGCCTTTCTGCTGTCGTACAGCAGCTAAGTACAGCAGCACGGCTATTGCGTTAGTGATTCGCCGAGGCGCCTGAGTGCTTCTCTCAGCGACTTCGATGAGACCTGCGTGTAGATCTCCATCGTTACCGAGGGCGTCACGGCCGACGGCGGGGCCGGGGCGGTAGGTGGTGAAGATGGCTGTCTCCTCTTCAGGGGTGGCAGGGACGGGGGACGAAACACCACCAGCCGTGGACAGGTGTCCGCTGGTGGTGTTCGTCGTGTCTCCTGGCACCGCCGAGAGGGCGGCTGATGCCGGAGGGCGGAGTCGTGGTGGTGCCATATCCCGCCGATGGGTCGTGTCCTTTCGCGCTCGTCGAGCTGCTGACTAGGGCGTGTCCTGTCGATCATGGAAGCCAAATGGTGGCCGCGATCAGGACGAGGCTGGCGCGGTAGAGGGGATGCGCGTTTGGCGTAGCGGGTGGCCAGGTCACGCCATTGCTTGAGCCGGTTGAAGCAGCGTTCCACGACGTTGCGCTTGCGGTAGACCTGTTTGTCGAAGGCTGGTGGCCGCCCGCCGGCGCTGCCCTTGGCGGCACGGCGGGCCACCTGATCGCTGCGTTCGGGAATGACGTGCCGGATTCCCCGTTGCCGCAGGGCACGTCTGGTCGAGTCGTGGGCATAACCCTTGTCCGCGATCAGCACCTCCGGCCGCTTACGAGGCCGACCGGGTCCGGGCTCGTTGACCCGGATCGCGTCGAGCAGCGCCAGCAGTTGGGGTTGTCGCCGGCCTGGCCGGGCGTGAGCAGTACAGACAAGGGTCGGCCGCGTCCGTCGACGGCGAGGTGGATTTTCGTGCTCAGCTCGCCTCGGGAGCGGCCGATGGCCTCGCCATCTTGCGCATCAGGTGTCGCCGGACTTGTCGGGGAGCCCCTTTTTTGCGGGCGCCAGCGGCATGCTGGTGCGCCCGCCCTCGACCGGCAGGTGACACCCATCATCCAGCGCACAGCGCCCCGCACCACGGCCTTGTTCGGCGTCGGCCCCGACGTCGCCGCCCAACTGCTCACCACCGCCGGCGACAACCCCGACCGGCTGCACTCCGAAGCCGCCCTCGCCCACCTCTGCGGCGCAGCACCCATCCCCGCCAGCTCCGGACGAGTGCGCCGCCACCGCCTCCACCGAGGAGGCGACCGCGGCGCCAACCACGCCCCGCACACCATCGCCCTCTGCCGCCTGCGCTACGACGCGCCTACCAGCAACGACGCATCACCGAGGGCCTCAGCAAACAGGAGATCCTGCGCTGCCTCAAGCGCTACATCGTCCGCGACGTCTACACCGCCCTACGCGCCGACTTCACCGCCCTGACCACTTGACCTCCATAGGAGCATCGGGATGGCAGCACTGAATGGTGCTGTTGCGATTACTGAGACTGGTCTTGAACCTTCATCCACAAACGGGCTCGTCCGTCGATGCGTGGGTTTGATGACGCTTCGCCCAGTATCTTGGCTCGTTCGCTTCTCCACCAGTCATGCCGTTGAGCCAGATCGTCCGTGAATAGGAACACCTGACCGCCGCCGAATAAGCAACTTCCGCGTATCTCCTTCAATAGGTCGGTCTGAACTTCCCGTGAATTGTGATACGCCTTGGCTATCTCAATGTCGATGACAAACAAATCATACTGGTGGCGATGGAAAATGGCGCGTCCAGTTTCGGGCGAGAAGCCGCGAAGTCCAGCAACCCCCTCGCCCTTGCCGAGGTCATCCGAGGAGTGAATCAAGCTGCGTCCGGCCAGGTACCAATCGCTCAGGGCAGCTACGTCTGAGGGCGCGTATAGAGCCCTATCTAGCCACTCGTCGATGTGCTCAAGGCTGTTTCTGATTCTGCCTAAATCGTAGAGTGGGTAGTCCTCGTTGTCGGGGAGCGCGAGTAGCCGACGCAGTTCTTTGATGCGAGTCTTCTTGGCCTCCTTAGCCAACTTCTTGGCCTGACCGTTGGTGCCTGGCCATCCTTCCGCCTTTGGATCCTGGCCGTAGGTCACCATCCTGCTCACAATTATCCCGGCAAACATCGCTGCTTGGATATTCTTCCATGCGTCAGCGTTGCTTCCGGCGGTGGCGGCTTCGACTGCCGACTCGAAGGAGTCGTTAAAGATTTTCGCTTGACGCTCGATCTCGATCAGATAAAAGAGCAGTTTGAGGTTTTGTGTAGAGGTGTCATCGCCACCCTTAATTGATTGGACTGGAATTGGCCGCTGCTCTATCATCATGCCATCACCTCAGCCGTGGTCCTTCGACCGTCCAGGTGCCTGTGCCCGTAGCGTGCCCGATGCAGCGGTCAATCCCGCGTAGCGATGGGCATGCTACGGACGACCTCGACACGCTCCGTGTTTTATTGAATCCAGGATGCCGCTACAGAGTGTGCAGATCAACCCGATTCCCAAGCTGACAGTGCGCGACCGCCCCCGCCAGGGGCAGGGGTTCCCGGCGGGTGGTAGAACGGGGCGTGGAGATCGCGCAGCTCAGCCAGGCGTTGGATGACATTTTCGACGGCGCGGTCGTGCATCACGGGTACACCGACTACATTCGCGATTACGAAGTCATCGTCTACGTCACCGCAGACTCACGTACCGGCATCCCACCCGTCCACCTCCGCTACCTCTTCTTCAAGTACTGCGTCGCAGCCGAGGTGCAGACGGCGGCGAGTCCCGATACCTGGCGTTGCTCGCTCGACGAGAGACTGACCGACCGGGAGATCGGTCCGGACCTGGACGGCTTCGTGTGGGCAGTGCGCTGGCAGCCGCTCTACCCAGGTGCGGAAGTGGTGGCGGACTCCGAGCGTGCGCGGTCGTGGGCTGACAAGATCGGCATTCCCTTTCACGAGGTCCGCTTCGGGATGAACGCTCACGCCATCACTCTCGTCTTCAGCGACCTTGACGTGACGGAGGTGGGGGAGGGCTACGCGCCCTTCACAGTCACCGAGGACGACTGACGCAAGGATCTTGCAACTCGCGTGGGTGACTAACTGGGTGACGATCGGGACGGACGCCAGCCGACGAGCAGGGATACTGATGGACGGTTCCAGCAGTTCAACGCCCATGAAACGGCAGGCCAGTGCCCCGTGTTGGTTGCCTGGGGGTCAGGAGTCCGGTAGGCGTACCGCTGCTGAGTGAACCAGGCTGGAGGAGGAAGCGTGAGAGAAGCCACCGGAGCAAGCGCTTGGGTCGTTTTCCTGGGGCTCGTCTTGACGTCGTCTGTTATCGCCGCCTTCGTAGGGAAGCTTATGGAGAGAGGTTCGACGCACGTCGACCGGTTACGTGAAGGGTATGCCGAAGCTGCGAAGGCTCTCGCCGAGTGGAGCAACTTCCCCTACAGGATCGAACGCCGTGTAGCTGACGATGCGGAGACGCGCAAGGCGCTCGCCGAACTGGGATCCGACATCACGGACCGACTGGCCTACTACTCGGGCTGGGTTAGCGCGGACAGTCCAGAGTTGGGGGAATTTTACATCCGCCTCGTGACCCGACTTAGGGTTGATGTGGCTGAGCATGCTCGCTATGCCTGGAACCAGCCACCTCGCCTAACTGGTTCAGAAATGAACATCAGAAGGAATCCAGTTGAATCCACTCCCGTCCGGATCGTATCGGGCTGGGCGTATGTTCAGCTGTTCTCGGCCGCCGTCAGGTATAGGTTCGGCTGGCGTCGACACCTGGTCTGGGGGCCACTGCTGAGACGCCTGCTTTCAGCACAAGAGACTGAGGCGAGGGTTGCGTTGGCTCGTGCCCGTAGAGGAGCGGCTTCAAGCGGCGAGCCCGAACAACATGCATCCGCTGGGCGATCGCAACGGCTACCCGGCCGGCAAGATCCAGAGCATGCGCGGAATGATCAAGCAATGGACACGGCGTAACACAAGGCCCGCCCCAGGTCAGGCTGGGTGCGTCGCGGCAAACGCTAGTCCCTTCCTAAACAGTGTGCGGCAGCAGCGTTGACAGCAGCCGGCCGGGACGAGGGCAGCCGCCAGTGGCCGTACGGACGGCAGCGCCCAGAACTTACTAGCGAGGGGTGGAGGTAGCTCTTGGCCGGGGCGTAGTGGAGGTCGGGAACGCCCGCCTGGCCGTTGCGGCATTTACCGTCGTGGTGGGGCGCGTCGGGGCGGTGGCGCGGGTACCGTCGACTGTGGTGGCCTGCCGTGGTGGTGGCTGGTGGTCCGCTGCCCAGACCGCTACCTGGGAGACGATGATGAGCGATCCCGCGACCTTCGGTGCGCGCCTTCGGATGTATCGCGAGCGTGCGGGTAAGACCCGGCCGGTTCTTGGTGGGTTGGTCGGGCGTAGCGCGGATTGGGTCAAGGCTCTGGAGAATGGTCGGCTACTGCCGCCCCGCCTGCCCATGCTGCTGCGGCTGGCTGAGGTGCTGGACATTTCCGATCTTGCGGATTTGACTGGTGATCAGTCTTTGCCGGTGGCGTCGGTGACCAGGGCTGGGCATTCCGAGGTCGGCAATGTGGCTGCCGCGATGCAGCGGGCCTCCGTGCCGGTGGGTGTGGTGACGCCGGTTGCAGTGATACGTGATCTGGTTGATCAAGCGTGGGCGTTGTGGCATCGGTCGACGACCGAGCGTTCGGCGGTGGCGGCGGTGCTTCCAGGGTTGCTGACGGATGTGCAGCGGAGTGCCCGGATGCTCGACGGCGGGGACCGTCGGCAGGCGTTGGTTGAGTTGGCGCGGGTTTATCACCTGGTGCAGTTGTACCTGGCGCACCAGCCGTATCCGGAGTTGGTGTGGCTCGCCGCCGACCGGGCGATGCTGGCTGCTCAAGACGCGGATGCCCCGGCCGCGATGGCGGTGGCCGCCTGGTACTACGCGCACGTCTACCGGGGTGCGAACCAGGTCGATGCCGCCGAGCAGGTGCTGGTCGAGGCTGCTGGGCTGGTCGACCCGGCGGCGGGTGGTGAGCAGTTGGCGCGGTGGGGTCAGGTGCAGCTCGGTATCGCGTTGGGGCACAGCAAGGCCGGTCGGGCTGGTCGGGCCTTGCGGGCGTGGGACGCCGCCGACTCGGCCGCGAGCAGGCTCGGCGGTGGGTACGTCCATCCGTGGCTTATGTTCGGGTCGGCGGCGTGTGCGGCGTACTCGGTCACCATCGAGACGGACTTGTGCCGGCCGGGGGAGGCGGTGCGGCGGGCCGACACCACTGACTATCGGGCGTTGCCTTCGCAAACCCGCCGGGCTGCTGCTCTGATCGAGGCCGCTCGGGCGCACATGCTGTCCCGTGGGGAGGTTGCGGGGGTGCACCTGCTCGGCCGGGCGCTGCGGGAAAGCGTCGACACGGTGCGACACAACCCGTACGCCCGCACAGTCGCGCTGGAACTGTCGAACCGGCCGGGCACGGTTGGTGAGGACGCCCGAGAGTTGGCCCTCGCCATCGGCGTGACCGGGTAACTCTCCCTCAGGTACAGACTCTCCCCACCGCATTGGGTGACCACTCGTAGCGTTCCCGTCACTGGCGGCGGCAGGTCTGTGCCTGCTTGACACCCGATAAAGCTGGACGGAACCTCGTCGCCGCCTCCTGTTGCTCGATCAAGGGGGCGGGTCTGTGGCGATCTGGTCTGAGCTGTGTGCGCTGACGCGGTGGCTGTTCCGGCGGCCTCCGCCTCCGCCGCCGTCAGGGACCGGGCAGCGGTACCAGGACGTTGAGCAGGTGGCGGCGCAGCAGCGTTTGCTTGACCATGCGAGGCAGGTCCGGTGGTTCCACAGCAACCACGAATCCGCAGATCCGCGCAACGCGCGCCGGCCGGAGGGCCTCCGGTGAGCCGACCTATGGCCGGCTGGTCCCGCCAGTCGGCGGTGAGCGGCCGGCGCGTCTCGTACGACGAATACCTCTCGGCTACCGCGATGACTTTTGCTCGCCGGCATCGTCCGGTGTGGTCGTGGCGGCGTTGGCGGCGAGTCTGCCGGTGCGGAGCGGAGTTGCCCTGCCGTGCCCGCCACCGCATTCCCATCAATCGTCGCCACTGGCCTGGGGAGGGCGGGCAGTGACCGGCGGGCCGGAGCGGGCGATTCTCGCGGTGCACGTGCGAGGGCTCGACGGCATGTGTGTCGGCTGCCGGGTGTGGTGGGCGCGGCTGACGCCGTACCCGTGCTGGCAGGTGGATTGGGCGACCAGCCGGCAGGCCCGCGCGAGCGTGGCCCGGTTTCTGGGCGGTGTGCGGTGACCACTCACGGCCCGGTGTTGCCGATCTGGAGTTGTGGTGGCTGCGACCTGCCGTGGCCGTGTCCGACGCGGCGGCGGGAACTGCGCGCGGAATACGCGGACGCGCCGGTGTCGCTGGCCCTCTACCTCGGGGCCTACCTCATCCAAGCCGCCGAGGACATGCCCTGGGCACCAGCCGGCGCGCTGCACCGCCGCTTCATCGGCTGGACCAGGCAGCCGGCGGAAGTACAGCAGCGAAGTACAGCAACCGTGCCGACCGAATCAGACCGGCAAGGGCGTCAGTAGGCCGGATGACCTCGGACGACACCCGAGCCGGCTCGTTCGCCGAGAGTTCACACCGAAGAGGTCGCTGGTTCGATACCAGCATTTGCGGTCCCGAGCGGGCCTGCTGGCTGGTTGAGGAGCTAGTCCTACCGCCACCGGTGCCCACGTCACGAGAGAGTGCCCCCGCGCTGTGGCTCACGGGCTGACTGGTGGCCAACAATCCGGTGATCCGCCCACTCGCCGGTCCACATTGCGAGGTCGCATACCCAGCGCTCGGTGTTCTGCCGGGACTTGGCCGCCCACTTCGTTGCGTTCTTTGACGCGAAGTCGTCCAAGACCTGTCGGTCAGTCGCGGTCCAGGCGGGAAGCTGAGCTATCCACTCTTCTGCCTGCTCGGCGCTGTGGCCGCTGCCGATCAGCCATGGGACGAGCAATGCGAGTTCGACCCATGCGGCGGCCTTGGTTGCCCACGCTCAGTCCACGATGCGTAGGCCGAGTGGTGTCACGATCAGGTTCGCCGGGTTGAGGTCGGAGTGGATAAGTGTCTCGCCGTCCATCGCAGGGTGGGCGAACCCGAGCCGGGCTGCCGGGGTGAACCACGTCTCGTCGGGTGCCGGCGTTTCCTGAACTGCTGTCAGTGCGGCTAGCTAAGGGACGTCTCGTAACTGGGTGAAGGCGTTGCCCGGCACCGGCCCGGTGGTCAGCCGGCGAGGATGATGTTGTGGAGGTTGGCGATGCCGGAAGCGGCGTCGGCCAATGTGTGGGCGGCACGGCGGTAGTCGCGCAGGATCTTGAAGCACTTCATCCTGGCCAGAGCGTGTTCAACCCCTGCTCGGACGGTCCGGTGTTCGACGTTGAGGGCTTCCTTCCAATCCGGCAGTGAACCGCCGTCGGCAGGCTTGCGGTACGGCATGATCACCTCCGGGTTGCCCCGGTAGCCACCGTCAGCCATCACCGGCCGCCCGTCCAACGTCTCGGCAATGCCCGAGGTGCGGTAGACGATGGTGTCGTTGCGGTTGCCCGGCTGCGGGTCACCGACGGCGATGACCAGGCGGGTGGAGGCGTCGATAGCGACCTGCAGGTTCGTCGAGTACCGGTAGTTCTTGCTCCGGGCCGCCAGGCGGTGATCACGGGTCGGGACCAGCGTCCCGTCGACGATCGCGATCTGCTCGACCGGCCGCTTGCGTACCGGCGCCAGCGCCAGCAGCGGCGCGAGGGTGTCGATGACCCGGTGCGCCGCGGAGTGCGACACCCCGAACAGCGGGCCGATCTGGCGCATCGTCAGATTCGTCCGCCAGTACGCCGCCACCAGCAACACCCGGTCAGCGAGATCCAGCGCCCACTGCCGGCCCGGCCGGCCGTCGGCGATGCCGTCACCGCCACGCTCGCCGACCAGCCGGACCAGCTTGCGGAACTGGTCGGGCTGCAACCCGGTGAAAGGGAATATCCACTCCGAGCGAGCTGCCGAGATCACCTGCACCCAGGCATCCTGCCCGACCATCCTCAACAGACAGACACCAGGGTTACGAGACGTCCCTTAGGCACTCACGCCGGCCCGGAAGACCGAGCCCTGCCGGTGGCCGCGCCGGTGTCCCGGCGACTGGCTGCCCCGCGGCTCCCGCGAGGCGCCGAGATCAGCCGGCGCGGCAGCGGGCCGCGTCCAGGGGGTGTGCGACATCGTCGAACACTTCTGCCGCGCGGTGCCGCAGTTGCCGCGCCTGCTCCGCGTCGCCGTCGGCCGCCAGGAGATGTGCGCGGGCTTCCAGCGTGGCGGCCTGCCACGCCGTGCCCTCCCAGAGAGTGCTTGAACGTTCCGCCGCCGCGAGAAACGTCCGCGCCGAGTCCAAGTCGCCAATTCGGACGCAGGTAATGGCCGCAGGAACCTCAAACATAATGGCGCAGAAATCGCAGGAGTCGTTCTGGGTCATGGCAGCCTTCGCCGCGTTGATGGCCGCCCGGGCGGCCTCCGGCGAGTCCGCTGCGGCCACCGTAGTGCCGTAGATCCGCTGAATCAGGTGGGGGGCGAGCACTGAGGAACGCGCCAAGGGAAGTGCCCGACGAAGTAGTCGCGTCGCGGTGCGCCGGTCACCACGCGTGAGGTGCACCTCCGCGAGTCGCTGCAACGAATGGGCCTCGCCAGCGGTGGCGCCGATCTCGCGGTGTAGGTCAACGGCCGTGCTGAGTTCGCGCTCGGCTGTGTCGAGATTGCCGGCGAGTAGTTCCGCCTCGCCGGCCAGGGCTCTGGCGAAGGCGACAGCCCGGAGAACGCCGGAGGACTGGGCGGTACGGCGCAGGCCTTGAGCGAGGTCGATGACGTCCTCGTAGGGCGTGGGCCCGTAGAGCAGATACTCGGCGACGCAGAGGTGCGCGTCGAAGACGGTGGTGGCCAGCCCGGGGTCATCGCGGGTACGCATCAGCTCTGCGCGCAGCGTGTGGTTCCATTCGCCACGGGTGTGCGTGATCAGCCCCCGCAGGGCGACCAGATTTGACTGGAGCAGGGCGGAGCCTTGTACCGGGTCGGCGCGTAGCGAATCGGCGACCGCCGCCCTGGCACCGTCGATGTCGCCGGTGAAGTAGGCGAGAGCGCCGTGGGCGAGTAGGACTGCCGAATCGTCGGGCCCGCCGTCGGGCTCCAGACCGTGCAGGACCGCCGCTGCGGTGTCGGTGTCCCCGGACAGAACCGCGAGCTGGCCCATCCTTGCCCGCAGCACTCGAGCCTGCCGTTGGTCGGCCACCGCGAGCGCCTCACGGTAGGCGGAGAGTGCTGCTGGGTCGCCGATCGCGGCGAGCGCGTCGGCTCGCAGGGTCAGGGCCGCTACCAAATCCTCGTCGCGGGCCGCCCCGAGAATCGACTCCACCAGGGACAGGGCGTCTCGGAAGGCGCCGACCGCCACCTCGGTTTGCGCGGCGCGCAGCACAAAAGGCACGGCTGCAGCGGTGTCACCTGCGGCGAGTAGGTGGTGGCCGACGCGTGCCGGTGACGCGCCAAACTCGATCAGGCGCCGCGCGCAGGAGCGGTGCAGGGCCGAACGCCGGTGGGGCGGGACCGCGTCCAGTAGGGCCTCGCGGATAAGCGGATGGCGAAACCGGAAGCCTTGTAGGGTCCGTTCGATGACCAGGACGGCCAGGGCGGCGTCCAGGCAGTCGAACGCCTGGTCCTCGGGCAGATCGCTCATCGCGATGAACCCGTCGGTGTCGAAGGTGGAGCCCATGAGCGCCACGCGCTCCAGCGCCGCACGTGTGGGTGGGGCCAGCGAGCCCAGCACCGCCTCGGCCGGTGCGCGAAGTTCTCCATCGACGGCCGAGCGGGCCAGTTCGGTGACCGTGAACGGGACTCCACCAGAAATCGACCAGATATGTTCCACGACATCGTCAGGCAGGTCCGGTGCCTGCTCGGCGACGAGCGCGGCCGTCTCAGACTGGGTCAGTGACGGCAGCGCGAGGTCGAGCGCGCCGGACCGACCAAGCAAGCTGTTGCGGATCCGCTCGAAGGCGTCCGTGGTCGGCTGACGTCGGTGGGTAAGCAGGAGCACCAGCCGTTCGTCCCTGCAGCTGCGGACCACGTAGCGCAGTAACCGCATGGTCCCTTCGTCTGCGTCGTGGACATCCTCGACGATAAGCAGCAGACCCGGCCCGGCTGCCGCGAGGCGTGCCAGTTGGGCCACCGCTATGAACAACCGTTGCGGGGCATTCTGGCCGGCCCAGTTCCCGACATCCCCTGACAATGCCCGGTCGATGTCGTCCCGATAGCGGTCGTTGAGGCCGTCGAGCAGGGTGGGATGGCGGCGGGCGAGGTCGGCCAGCGCTTCCAACACGGGGGCGAAGGGCCAGGCGCCTTCGACCGCCGAGACAACGCCTTGACCGGTACGCCAGCCGCGGGCGACGACCCGCTCGCGTAGCCATGCGGCAAGGGTGGACTTGCCCATGCCAGCTGCGCCCGCGATGAGGACCGCACGGCCACGTCCCGTTGCGGCCTCCTCGATCACACGCTCCAGCGCGACCCTTTCCCGCCTCCGTCCGACCAGGACCTCGCTTGCGGCCCTCTGCGAGGTCGGGCCGATCAGCGCATCGCGCAGCGCCAGCGCCTCCGCGTCGGGCACCGCACCGAGCTCGAGCTGACGGGCCCGGTCGAGACGCTCGAACAGGCGCAGGGCACTGTGACGGTCGCCCGACGCGGCACTTTCCCGCATCAGCGCCATGCCTACGCGCACGTCGGTCGGGTCTGCGGCAACCAGATCGCTCCACCGCCCGGCGAGCCGACACACCTCGAGGTAGGTGTGGCGCAGTCGGTCACGGTGCCCCTGGGCCCACTCCTCGTAGCGGTCCTCCGGCAGAAGATCACCGCCGTACGCGTCGACGGCCCGGCCGGCCGCCGTGACGTCCTCGTTCTTCAGCGCCTCGGAAGCAAGATCATCGAACTCGACCGCGTCGATGCGGACTTCGGTCCGAGCGTTCGGGAAGAGCGAGACCAACTCCCGGTGAAGCACCACACCATCGGGGCCGAGGACCCGGCGGGCGTAGTGGGCTGCCTTGTGCAGCCGGGGTGCCGCCTCCTCGACGGTGGCATTCGGCCAGAGTGCCGCGATCACCTGCTCGCGGTGGAGTTGCCGGCCCGGCGCGAGCGCCAACAGCTTGACAAGCGTGATCGGTTGGCGCCGGGTCCATGCCGTATCCGGCACCGCGACCGTGTCGACCGTCACTCCGAATCCACCAAGAAGACGCACCCCCACGCGATTCTTCATCGCTTAATGGTAGCGGCGCCGATCGGGCCGGTTAGGGCCTCCACTTCGGCGCTGAAAGCGGAATTCAGTCGCAGGAGTAACTCGCGTACCGCTGGCACGTCCCACCGGTACCCGGCGAGTTCGTCGACGACGTCGAAAATAGGTGTCGCGAGCTGATCCCGTTCCGCCTGGTATGCGGCCAGCGCCTCGATTTCCCCAACACCGGACACAATCGCTGCGACCTGCCGTGAAAGCAGGTCTGCGTCACGCAACGCATCGGTGATCCCATTAGAGCTCAACGGATCGATGAACTGACCTGCGTCCCCTACCAGCGCCCATCCCGCTCCGTGGGCCTGGCGCAGGTAACTGGTGCGTCCGGGATGGCCGTGAAGCCGTCGCGGCGCAAGCGATTCGGGCAGCCGGCCAGCGGCCGCTGGACCTGTCGCCTCGGCAAGCAGTCGCATGTACGAACCCCACAGATCACCACTCACCTCTCGGTTGAACCTTTGCGCGCTGGTTCCGGCGAAGACACAAACCTTGCCGTCGTTTGTCGGAATCATTCCTGCCGATGCACCCGGGCGGTAGAACCACTCGTAGTCGGTAACCCCAAGCCCGTCCCAGTAGCCATAGATAATCGCGCCGCTGGCGCTTCCGACTCGCACATTCGGCGCTCCCACCAGGCGGGCCACGGTCGACCCGGCGCCGTCGGCGCCGACGGTCAGCCAGGACCGCACTCGTACCGGCGCCGACGAGTGGTCGTGCCCCACGACGCCAGTGATTCGCCCAGACCGGTCGCGGTCGAGGCCGGTGACGGTGACGCCGTACCGAACTGTGGCGCCGGCGTTCTCGGCGGCTTCGGCGAGAAGCCGGTCCAGTAGCGTGCGGCGAGGGGCATAGAGTGCCTCCACGCCGGCAGCAGGCTTGATCGACACTGTGACCTGCTCACCCGGATAGTGGAAGCGGGTGCGCCGCACCGCAGGCGTGTCTGCGGCCACGATGGAATCCAGCAGGCCCCACCGGGCGAGTTGGGCTACGCCCGCCCGCATGAGCGCATGAGTCGAGAGCGTGTCAGCGCCGGGCTTCGCCCGCTCCAACACCAACACCCGCAGACCTTGCCGTGCCAGCAGTAGCGCCGTCGCGGCACCCGCCGGCCTGGCCCCGACGACGACTACGTCGTAGTCCTCCGTCACGCCGACCTCCCCCTACTGATAGTTACTTGGCGAAATTGATACTTCGATGGCGGAGCCTTACGGCGATCTGCTCGGCGAGATACGCCGCGTCGTGCCGGGCGCCATCAACCAGAGTGGCGTTGCGTCGGTGCTGAAACCGCAACCCGACCGCGTAGAGCCCTGGCGCGTCGGTGATCCCGCGTTGGTGACGCAGGTGACCAGCACTGTCCAACACCGGTATCTGCAGCCACGGGTAGACGGGTCGAAACCCGGTCGCCCACACGACGGAACTCAGACCGGTCACCTGTCGTAGCCCGCCGTCGAGGACGAGAGGCGGAATGTCGGCCGAGCGGGTAAAAACGGCGTACCGGTCAATCGTGCCCAACACCCGGAGCAACCGGTTTTCGGCCCGCGTCGTCGTGTCCTGGAGATCGTCCGCGAAGATCGCCCGTTCTCTCCCGTCCACCTGGACCAGGCGGCCGGCCAGGCGAACTCCGCGATCCCTCAGCACGCCCAGGTCAAGCGCCCGGCCGGCCGCGAGTTGAAACGACGGCTCGCGGCGGGCACGGCGCGGGTCGGGCACCTCGTCAAGAGTGCGGTCCAAGCTCCCGAGGCGGTCCAGCCAGTACAACACGTCCCGGCCGCCATACCGCCGCGGCATCCGCGTGTGCTCTCCGACTGCCAGGGTTACCTCACGGCCGGACCGGGCCAGCTCATCGGCGATCTGCACCCCGGTCGACGACGCGCCGACCACCAGAACGCCGCCGACGGGCAACTGCGCGGGATTCCGGTAGGCAGCCGCGCCGATCTGAGTGATCGTCGGCGAAAACTCGCCACTCAGCGCCGGCACCAGCGACCGGGAGTGGTACCCGGTGGCGATGACGACGCAGCGCGTCCGCCAAGTGCCCGCGTCGGTGGATACCAGATAGCTCTCTCCGTCGGCACGAACCCCGATGACACTGGTGTTCTCCAGCACCGGCGCCCGGCTGATCCTGGCGTACGCGGACAGATGGTCAGCGAAAGCCGCAGCAGACATGAACCCATCGGGGTCGTCGCCTTGGTAGGACCAACCGGGCAACCGGGAGAGCCAGTTCGGCGTCAGTAGCCGGCATGAGTCCCACCGGCCCGACCGCCACCGCTGCGCCACCCGGCCGCGTTCGAGTACGACATGCTCGATGCCGTATCCGGTTAGGCAGTGGCTCATCGCCAGCCCCGCATGGCCAGCACCGATGATGACCGTATCGGTGGTCTTCATGGGTCTACTCAGTCGTCACGTCGATGGCGACCGGTACGCCATTGGTGAACACGTCGTAGACAGCCGAACGGCGACGTGACTGCTCGATCAACCCCCGCAGGACGTCGTCCGGGGCGTCACCGGAAATCCGGAAGCTCACCGAGATCCCCTGGTACCCGTTACGCACATCGTCGGACATTCCGAGAATGCCGAGAAGGTCGATGTCGCCGACGACTGTCGCCTCGACCGAGTGCAACTTCACCCCACGGGCCGCCGCGATGTTCGCCAGGCCCGACGTGAGACACGACGCAATGGCGTGCAGCAGATACTCCACCGGCGCGGGACCGTTTCCCCCGCCCACCAACATCTCGGGGTGATCCGAATCGTAGGTAAAGGGCTCAGCGCGGCTCACGTCCTCCTGGCCGGCGCCGTAGAAGCCCTGAATCTCGCTGCGGTTATGAGTGCCACTGACCCACCGGTTGACCGCACGAAACTGGAACTTCGCCAGCTCCGGCTGGGCGCGCACGGCATCGAGCGTGGCAAAGAGGGCCGGCGTGTCAACGCCATTGAGCGGCTGGCGCTCGGTAGTCGTACCCACAGTCCTTCTCCCTTGTGTCGCCCATTCCGGACCCGACTTTGTCGCGGTGACAACCGGAGCAGGCAACACCGGGAAAGCTACGAACCCCGCCTTCCCGCAACCTTCCCAGCTCTTGTCTGTCAGGTTGAGCTGAGGACGCTTCCCGAGGTCAGGTGTCAGGAGTTCGGCCGCAGCTGCCGACAACGACGGGCCAGTCGGGGCTGCCCGGGCCGCCCGCGGCGAGGCGTGCCAGAAGATCTTGATTACCCGGACCCGAGGTTGTCAGGAATGGTGAGGATCTTCCGGGCAAGCCGACGCGGGAACTGTGGCGGGGTGACCGGGCAGCCACGCACGGGCTGTCGGCGGCCTGGTCGTGCCCGGACCAGGGTGGGCGTCGGGAAGGTTGCGGGAAGGTGAGGCTCGTAGCTTTCCCGGCGTTGCCTGCTCCGGTTGCCCGGGCCGGTGTGGGTGGCGCGGTGAACAGGTTGGGGCTGCCGTTCTCGGCGTTCCCGTGCCGCCGATCCGCGTTTGCTGCGGTCGCCGTGTTCGTGGCTGGTCATCGCACGTAGAAGCACCGTGCAGGAGCACCATTCTCAATTCGGAGAGCGTAATGAACATCGAAGAGCTGGGCTCGATTCTAGGAATTTGGGCACATCCCGACGACGAGGCGTACCTGTCCGGCGGTCTGATGGCGATGGCCCGTGACGCTGGCTCGGAGGTCGTCTGCGTCACCGCCACCCGGGGTGAACGCGGCACGTCCGATTCGGTGACGTGGCCGCCGGATCGACTGGCGGTGATCCGCCAGGACGAGTTGACACGCAGCCTGGGGGTGCTCGGCGTCACAAAGCACCATTGGCTGGGATACTCCGACGGCGAATGCGCCGACGTTGCCCCAGCCGAGCCGGTCGCCCGGCTATCCGAACTGATCGACGAGATCCGGCCCGACACGATTGTGACCTTTGGTCCGGAAGGCCACACGGGGCACCCGGACCATCAGGCGGTGTCAGTCTGGGCCGAGAGCGCATTCCGCCGGGCCGCGCCTGCCGGCACACGGCTGCTGCACGCTGCCGTCAGCCACGAATGGGCGCGAATGTGGAATGACGTCCACCACGAATTCGCCATCTTCCAGGACGGATACCCGCTCGCGGTGGACCACGACCAACTCGCCGTGGAACTCGTGCTGGACGACAGGACGCTCTCCCGCAAGCTCAATGCGCTCACGGCACAGGCGTCTCAAACGAGCGGACTGATCACACTGATGGGCTTTTCGCGCTACACCCGGTGGGTCAGTCAGGAGTCGTTCGTGGAGGCGGCGCGGGTCCCGGACGGCCCCGCAACCAGATGAGACTCCAGCAGGGGCGGGATGTCGCCGCTGGAATGCGAAGCATGCTGCCGTGGCTGGTCGCGGTGGCGCCGTTCGGCCTCGTCATCGGCGTCACCGCAGGGCATTCGAGTATCCCTTCGGCGGTCGGCTGGTTCACCGGGCCAGCGATCTACGGCGGCAGCGCCCAGATTGCCGCGATTCAACTGCTGGACAGCGGAGCCGCCGCAGCATCGGTGATCGCGACCGTACTCGTCATCAACCTGCGACTTGTGCTCTACTCGGCGGCGCTCGCCCGATACTGGCGCGGAACGCCGCTGTGGTGGCGACTGCTCGCCGGCTACCTGCTCATCGACCCGTCCTTCGTCGTTGGCATACGCCGCTACGAGCACCACCGGTGGGCGTATGCGGCAGCCCGCCAGGGCGACCAGCGGCTGACCCCTGACGTGGGCTTGGGAGATCTACGGTCATCGCACGCCTTCTACTTCGGCGGAGCCGTCGTACTGTGGGTGGGATGGCTGATCGCGCTCGGCGTCGGCACAGTCGTCGGGGCCCGCGTTCCCGAGGGTCTTCACCTAGAGCTACTCGTGCCGCTCTACCTCGTCGGCCAGGTCGTACCAGATCTGCGCCAGCGAGCAACCCGTCGTGCCGTCGTTGTCAGCAGCGTCGTGGTGGGCGCGTGCATCGCCGCGCCGCTGAACCTCGGCATCGTCGTCGGTATCACCGCGGGACTCGCAGCCGGATACCTCACGTCGCTCAAAGACCGCCCGGGCCCGACCGCCACGCCGGCTCCATCCGCACAGGAGCATCAGCTATGAGCCCCTGGTTCGTCATCCTCGTTGCCGGCATCGGCAGTTACGCGATGCGAATTTGCATGACGTTGACCGACCGGCTGATCGTCCCTCCGCGATTGGAAGCGTCCGCCGAGATGGTCGCACCAGCAGCCTTCGCCGCCCTCGCCTCGGCCAGCCTCACCCCGTTGGTGTTCTCCGCCACCGGACTCTCCGCAGCTGCACCTGTCGTCCTTGCTGTTGCCGCAGCTGTCGCGGGGACCGCAGGAACAGGCAAACCCTACGTTGCGATGCTCGCTGGAATGCCCACCTACTGGGTCGCCGCCGCGCTGATGTGATCGCATAGCCTCCGGTGGATTCCGGTACACCGGCGACGATTGTGCTCATCGTCCGCCCCGAGTTCGCCTGATCCCGTAGGTCACGGCACGTAACGGCGAGGGACAGCGGAGCGACTCGCCCAGCGCTAGCATCGCGCTGATTCCCGCCCTGATTACGGAGACCTCATGCGCACACTTGCCGCCGCCGCCCTCGTGGGCGTGTTCGTGGCCGTCCTGCCGGCGACGGCCGCCCTGGCCGCCGCCCCCAAGCCGGATATCGCGGTGACCTCCGCCGCCGACAAGGCCAACTACGCCGAGGGCGAGACCTTCACCATCACGGTCACGGTGAAGAACAAGAGCTCCGTCGACGCTAAGCGCGTGCACTACACCGGCGGCGACAGCGAGGGCGTCGAGGGTGTCGCCTATGGTGTGCTGTCGACCGGTTTCGATCTCGCTGCCGGCGCCACCAAGACCGTTCAGCTCACCGGCAAGACCAACCGCTTCGCGTGGGAGTTCGGCTACGGATTCGTCGCCTTCTCGCTTGCCGCCGACAACGGCGAGGCCAACGACGCCGACAACACCACCAGTGTGCGGCTGCTGGTGCCGGGCGCCTTCGACGATCTCGGCGGCTACGTCTACCAGGGCGAGTCCGAGGGCGACGAGTGGACGCCCCGGACGCCTGGAGTCCCGGGTGTCAAGGTCGTCGCCACCAGTCGCGACGGCAAGACGAAGTACGCCGAGACCATCACGGACGCCAAGGGCCTGTTCCGTTTCGCCCGCCTCCCCGTCGGCGAAATCCTGCTGACCTTCACCGCACCGGCGGGCTGGAAAATCCTGGCCGACCAGGACGGCGAGGACAACCGCACTCTCACGCAGGTCAGTGTCGACGACAGCGACGAGCCGCGCGTCTTCGTGGCGGCGAAGAAGGTCGCCGTGAGCTCGCCGAGCGCCTCGCCGTCAGCGTCGCCGTCGCCATCAGCCTCGCCATCAGCGTCGCCGTCGGCATCAGCGTCGGCGTCGGCGTCGGCGTTGCCGTCGGCTTCGTCGAGCGCTGGCCCGGGCCTGCCGGTCACCGGCGGCAAGACCATGCTGTACGTCGGTGCGGCAGCGGTCGCCGTCGTGGTCGGGGTCGCGCTGGTGCTCGTCGCGCGGCGCCGCCGCGTACACCTGCAGGCCTGATCGACCCTTCGCAGGCTGTAGCGTCCTCCGCTACGTCGAGCAAGGCAAAGGGCGCCGAGGCCCCAGCACCCCGCTGGAGCCTCGGCGCCGCGACTCCGGCCGCGACGCGAGGTCACCTGTCCTGAGAGGATCCGCGTTGAACGCGGTGCACGGACAATGGGGATATGAAGCGAGGGTTCGCCTGATGCGGTTGACTGGGACGCGCGCCGACGGCGCGGCGGCTACGGGCGCGCGGGCTGCGGGTGCGGCGTCGCTCGGCGCCCTGGCCGTCGGGGCGTTGGCTGTCGGGGCCCTGGCTGTCGGGGCGCTCGTCATCGGGCGGCTCGCTATTCGCCGGGCCGTGGTGCGGGAGCTGCGCGTGGGCCGGTTGGAGATCGACGAGCTGGTGGTGCACAGCCGACCCGGCGTCGAGGGATAACCCGCTCCGCCTTCGGCGTCAGCAGCATGGCGGCCGGTAGCCTTGAGCGTGACGACGGCCGATGGGTCGGTGGCGCATTTCCCGCGCTACGCGAGGAGGTTCCGGGTGGATGCCTTGCCGGAGTTGACGTTCGGGCAGCGGTTGAAGGTCTACCGGGAGCGGTCCGGCAAGACTCGTGCGGTGCTCGGTGGGTTGGTGGGGCGCAGCGCCGAGTGGGTCAAGGCGGTGGAGACGGATCGGATCCTGCCGCCACGCATTCATATGCTGGATCGGATCGCGCGTGCCCTCAAGGTCGACGTGTCCGCCCTGGTCGGAGAGCTGAGCGATCGTTCGGCCGTGATCAACGGGCCGGAGCATCCGGCGCTGGCGTCGGTCCGGGATGCCGTGAACCGCTTCGCGATCTCCGGAGACATCCCCGTCGAGTCGTTGCCCAGTCTCCGAGGGCGGCTTGCGGCGGCGTGGCGGGCCCGTCATCAGGCGTCGGATCACCGGACGGTGCTGGGTGGGCTGTTGCCGGGGCTGCTGCGGGACGTGCAGCGTGCCGCCTTGGCGTACGAGGGTGACGAGCGGCGGCAAGCACAAGCGTTGCTGGCGGAGACGCTCGGGTTGGCGCAGATGTTCATCGCCTACCAGCCTGCTGCGGAGCTGCTGTGGCGGGTGGCAAACCGGGCGATGGTGGCGGCGCAGGAGTCCGGTGATCCCGAGGCGATCGCCGGTGCGGGGTGGTGCCTGTGCCAGGTGCATCGAGACGCCGGGGATTGGGACACCGCCATGGCGGTGACGCTGGACGTGCTGTCGGCCCTGGAGTCGCGGACGGCCGACGGAAGCATGAATCTGCTGGCGCTGTGGGGGTCGCTGAACTTCGAGGCCGCCTACACGGCCGCTCGTGCCGGTGAGGAAGGGCGGGCCTGGCGGTACTGGGACCGCGCGGACCGGGTGGCGCAGCGCCTGCCGCAGGGGTTCTACCAACCGCAGACGTCGTTCTCCCGGGTCATCATGGGCGCTCATGCGGTGACCGTGGCGGTCGAGCTGCAAAAGTCCGGGGAAGCGGTTCGGCAGGCACGCCGCCACGACTCGGCGGCGATTCCGTCGAGGCCACGTCAGGCACGCCATCTCATCGAGGTCGCGCGGGCGCACTACGGCAAAGACGACAAGGAAACAGCCGTAGCAACCTTGCGGCAGGCGTACGAGTCGGCTCCCGAGACGGTCCGCTTCAACGGGTACGCCCGACAGATCACCCTGGACCTGCTCGACGGTCCACGGTCTACCCGCGACGATGCCCGTGACCTCGCGGTGAAGGTTGGTCTGGTCTCGTGATCTAGGGGTAGGAACCCTACCCATTCCGCACTGCGACTCTCCGTAGCGTCACCCCACGGGATGCGGCGGGCGGTGCGGCAAACGCCTGGTCGCCGCGTCCCCCTCAGCAGAGGGCGATGATGCCGCCCTCGTGAGCGACGAGGGAGGGCGCGTGCGGCGCGTCTCGTACGACGAGTATCTGTCGGCCACCGCGTTGACTTTCGCTCGGCGGCATCGGCCGGTGTGGTCGTGGCGGCTCTGGCGGCGCGTCTGCCGCTGCGGAGTCGACCTGCCCTGCCGTGCCCGACACCGGATCCCGATCAATCGTGGTCACTGGCCTGGGGAGGGTGAGCAGTGACCGGCGGGTCGGAGCGGGTGATTCTCGCGGTGCACGTTCGTGGGCTCGACGGTATGTGCGTCGGCTGCCGGATGTGGTGGGCGCGGCTGACGTCGTACCCCTGTTGGCAGGTGGATTGGGCGACCAGCCGGCAGGCGCGGTCGCTGACGGCGGCGGTGCTCGGAGGCCGCGCATGACCACGCACGGCCCGGTGCTGCCTATCTGGAGCTGTGGTGGCTGCGATGCGCCCTGGCCCTGCCGTACCCGGCAGCGCGAACTGCGCGCGGAGTTCGACGGCGCTCCGATTTCTCTGGCCCTCTACCTGGGTGCCCAACTGGTGCGTGCGTCCGAGGACCTCACCTGGATGCCGGCGGGGACGCTGCACCGGCGTTTCCTCGGCTGGCTGCGGTGAGCATCCTTCGCCCTGGGGACGAGAAGTTCCACTACAGCGACGGCTCCCACAGGTGGATCCCACCGGACCCGGACTACGACCAGGAGATCTGGGACGAACAGGTCCGCCAGCACAAGAGAGGCCACCTCAGGAACGAACGCCCAAAGGTCCGCATCCAGCGCCTCGTCTGACGCCAGCATGCCGTCTGACCTCGCATCAAGCGATCCGACTGCCTTGCCGAGCGTGCACACCGAATAGGTCACTGCAACCAACAGATGCGTCACAAGTGCGCGTTCTACGCGTTCGGGTCCCAGTCTGCGAGCTGCTCCATCGGCTCGATGTCGCCGGTGGTCGCTAGGCTATCGAGCGGGATGCGCGCGTAGAAGTAGAGGACCATGTCGCTTGCTGCGCCTCGCATCGCCATGTCGCCCGGCTCCGCGTCGGCGGCGAGGTCGTCGCAGCGGACGCCGTCGGCGTTGAGGGTCAGACGCCAGGAGCGGCCCTCGGTCGTGTGCAGGTCGATGGTCGCCGACTTGAACGGCCAGGGGACGGTCGTCGTCGAGACGGTCGTCAGGAACTCGTCGACGCCCTCGACCGCGACGTCCGTCGGCAGCGGCTGTGCGGCCGCCTGAGTGAGCTGGGCGTCGTAGGTGTGGACGGCGATCTCCTGAATCTGGTGCCGGGCCACGGCTCCGCTGGTCCCCGGGGCCTGCGAGCGGCCCCACCAGGTCCAGCAGCCGCGGTCCGGGCCTGCCTCGCGCATCGCCTCGAGCATGAGCTCGGTCGACTCGGCGAGCCAGGCGTCCAGGGCTTCGCGGTCGCGGGGCGCGGTCGGGGCGCCCTTCGGGTCCGTCCTCGCCGGGGGCTCAGCGCCCGGGCCCGCCGCGATGATGGCGGCCTGGCGGCGGCGGCCGTCGCCGAAGTGCTGCGCCAGTTCGCGCAGCGTCCAGTCCGGGCAGGTCGGGACCTGGACGTCAAGGTCGGGGGCGGACGCGATCGCGGCGCGGAACGCCGCCGAGCGGTCTTCGATCAGCCGCAGCACTTCGGGGAACTCCAAAATGGTCTGTGTATCACTGCGCTCCGGCGGCCGGGTAGCGAATTTGCCGCACGAACGCGTCGACGGCCGGGCGGCAGCGCTGGAGGACTTTCTCGCCTGACAGTCTCGCCCACCCATCGTCCGCTCACGGCGCCGTCCGCTCATCGGAAACTGTCCACGCGCCGGGCCAGTCCGGCCAGGACCGCGTCCAGCGACAGCTCCGCGGCACTGGGCAGCAGCAGGTCCGCGGCCGTGAAGCGGTCGTGGTCCGCATTCGGGTTCGGCACTGCCACGCAGCGCAGCCCGGCCGCGTGCGCCGCCTCCACGCCGTGCGGGGTGTCCTCGAATGCGACAGCCTCCTCTGCCGGCAGCCCGAGCCGGTCCAGCGCCAGCAGGTAGACGGCCGGATCCGGCTTGTGCGCGGCCACCTCCTCGCCGGTCGCCAGCACCTCGAACCGCTCCCGCAGCCCGGCCCGATCGAGCATCGCGCCCACGTGGGTGACCGGGGAACTGCTCGCCACCGCCAGCCGCAGCCCCAGCTCCGCGGCCCGGTCCAGCCAGCCGACGATGCCGGGTGCCGGCTGCAGCGCCGCATTCAGTTCCGCCCGGTACGCCATCCGCAGGGCGTGGCTGGACTCGCGGTCGTAGGTCGGTCCGACCGCCGCGGCGAGCGCGGCGTAGCGCGGCTCGTTCGCGTCGCCGCCGTGGTTGGCGAAGAAGCCGGCCGGGTCGAGCTCCAGGCCGTGCCGTAGCCACTCCCAGCGCCAGCTCTCCAGCAGGGTGCTCTCCGTGTCCATCAGCAGGCCGTCGAAGTCAAAGATCAGCGCCTTGATCGTCACGGCGGCCAGTATCGCAACCTCTGCGACCGGTACCCGGGCTCAGTCACGCCGGCTCCCCGTGAGGTCGCAGCGAAGAGTGAACAACCCGGCTGATCTGCTGTCGGCACCATGGTCGGCATGACTCACCATGATTGCTGGACGAGTCAGTTGACGGACCTACCGAGCAGCGTCGCCGCCACGGCCAGGGTGGCCAGTGACAGCGTCGTGGTCACCACCACCGCCCGGTTGGCCACCTCCTCGCCGGCGCCGTACTCCTGGGCGTAGATGAACGTGTTCTGCGCTGTCGGCAGGCCCGCGCAGACCACCACGGCGAGCAACTGCGGCGCGGACAGGTGCAGGGCCAGCCCGGCCGCGTACGCGATGACCGGCTGCGCGACGAGCTTCAGCGCGGCGATCACGGCCAGCTCGGCCGGTTGGGCCGGCTCTGCCGGCTCTGCCGGCTCTGCCCGCGACGGCGCCGTGCGATGCAGCGACGCGCCGAGCGCGACCAGGGCGGCCGGAACCGCGGCGCCCGACAGCAGGGTGAGCGACGCGTCGGCCGCCGACGGCAGATGCAGGCCGGCAGCCGACCACACGACACCGAGCAGCGACGCCAGGATCACCGGGTTGCGTACCGGCAGGGAGGCGAAACGGCGGACCCGTACCCGCCCAGCCGGGTCGCTGTGCCGGTCGAGGGCGACCAGGATTACGGGCGTCACCACCAGCACCTGCAGCAGCACCACCTCCGCCAGGAACGACACGTTGCCGAGAACCTGCGTTGCGATCGGGATGCCGAGGTTCGCCGAGTTTACGTACCCGGCGGCCATGCCCCAGATCGGCCGTTCGCCGGGCGTGCGACCGAACAGCCAGCTCGCGCCGACCCACCCGACCCCGATGACCGCGGCAGTGCTCACCCCGAAGGCGAGCAGCGAGCGGCCGGCGAACCCGGAGAGCGGCATTCGCGACAGGGTCAGGAACAGGGCGGACGGCATTGCAAGGTGGAACACGAAACGGCCGAGCACCGACGCCACCGCCTCGCCCAGCAGGCCCGATCGACAGGCCGCGTAGCCGAGCGCGGTGAGGATCCAGATCGGTACGAACGCCGACACCAAGCTCATACGGGCGTCACCGGCGGGCGGGCGTCGCGCCGGCTCAGGGACTGGCGGGCGTCTGAGGCGTACGAGTCGAGAAAGCCGTCATCGACCGGCCGCAGAGTGAGCCCGGTTCCGTGACACCCCACCGCGCTGTCGCCGGTCTTCAGAGACACCGACGCGTCCAGGGTGCGTACCAAGCCGCCGAGCCGCCGGGGGTTGTCCACGTGTACGCCAAGCGGGAAGCCACGCGCTCAGCCTCGCATCCCGTCCGGATCCCAGCCGCACACGTGCTGACCGATTGACAGAGATCAAGCTGGAGAGTGTCGGATCTGCCGGGTGCCGTTCGTTGGGAATGCTCCGCTCGCTGGTGGGGATGGTCCGGTCGCGTCCTTTGGAGCTGAATCGCTTACGACATCGACCGACCGACGCCCCTGGGCGGGTGCAACCGTGCGCGAACCGGCGATCATCCGAATGGCGTCACCCGACTACCTCGCGGGGACGGATTCTCCGAGCGGAAGAAGAGAGGGCGGTGCAGGGTCGGCAAGGCCAGACAGTGTGCCCGAATCGTTTACGGCATCAGCTCCAAAGGCACCGCGATCTGCCGCTGACCGCGCCCGATCAGCGTCCGGTCGTGCTGGATTGGCGGACGTCTGCCGCGCGGGTGGCCGCTGCTCGCTATCCGAGGGGCACCGCCTCAAACGACGTCGGCGAGATCGCGCTGCGCCATCAGGGCGACGGTAGCTTCGATCGCTGCCCTGGTAACGGTCGGTACGACAGCGATAGCCGGCTCGGCGAAGTAGCCAGGCATCCACATGGCGCTCTGCACGCAGTCGTAGTCGTCCAGCGAAGCGGGGTAGACGACCTGCACGGTTCCGGGCTGGGCAGGGTTGTGGTTCGTACCGGCGACGAACTCGGATATCCGGCAGTCTCCGACCCGGCGGCGGAACCCCTTGGAACGGCCAGAGCCTCCACGGCGATCCTTCTCCGTGGAGGCTCTGACCACTGCTTGCGGCTAGCTCACAGGCGCGGGTCCTCCTGGACCTTCAGGGCGTTGAGGATCGGGTCGCCCTCGCCCTTCTCGCGGGTGAACTCGATCGTCAGATCGCCGCCGGTGTGCTCGACGGTGACCGTGTTCATGTCCGCGGTCAGCGCACCCACCTTCGCCTGCACGTCGTGGTCGTAGAGCGCGACCTTGCCGTCGACCAGAACATCGAAGGCACGCTTGCCGGCCTTGACCTTCTCGATCTCCGCGAAGTCCAGACCGATCCGGTACGTCCCGGCAGGCGCGTTCTTGAACACGTAGCTGAACGTCTCGCCGGTCCGCTGGGTGCGGAACAGCGCGTCGTCAGTCGTACCCGCGATGTCGGCCTTGGTGGCCCGCGTCTTGCCACCGACGTAGCCCCACGGCCGCTTGCCGAGTTCCTGGTCGGGCGACCAGACGAAGCCGTCGGCGCCGACGTACCCGGATCCGCCCACGTCGACGCCCTTCCAGTACGCCGAGGTCGCGAGGCGGACCGGCTTGAGCTGGGTTTCGCCCTTGCCGGCGTTCGACGCCACGAGCAGATCCCCGACGAGTACGCCGGGCGCGACACCCGCGTTGTCGGCGGTCGCCGTGACCGTGGTGGACTGGCCGGCCGCGAGCGTGACCGTGCCGGTCGCGGCCGCACCCGTGAGGGTCAGCCATCCAAGGTCGGCGGCCTCGTGCCCGCCGTCGTCGGTGCGCTTCTGCTCGCTGATCCGCACGTCGAGCGGGGCGGAGCCGGTGTTGGTCACGGTCACATCGGTCGACGCCTTCTGGCCCTTGTCGAGGAGCCAGTCGAGGTCACTTCCGGTGACGGTGGCGATGCCCGTGGTCAACGCCGTGTCGATCACCTCGGCCTGATCCTTCTTGGCGATCGTCACGGGGTGGCTGGCGGTGACGTAGTTCGGCACCGACACCTCTACGGTGTTCTCGCCTACCAGCGCCTGGGCCTTCCACCGGCCCTTCACGTCGGTGGTGATGACCCGCTCACCGCCCGGCCCCTTGAGCGTGATGATCGCGCCCTCGATCGGCTTGCCGTCGTTCTTGTCGGTGACCGTGCCCTCGATCGTGCCCGACGCCGGGAGGGTGTACTCCAGGCCCAGGCCGGCCTTCAGGACAGCCTGGTCGAAGGAGTGCTGGCGCGCGGGGTTGCGCGTCAGGCTCTCCACGCCGACCGTCGCCGACGACCCGCGGGTGAGCGGGTTGTCGCCGCCGACGCCGTCGCCGTACCCGATCTGGATCCGTCCGTCGGCGATCAGGGTGACCGAGAAGCTCACGCGAGCCGTCCGGTCATTGTAGAAGGCGACGTTGCGCCACTCGATGACCTGCGCCGCCAGCCCGTCCACCTCGGTCTTGCCGAAGTAGATTCCTGCCTCGTCGTCGACGATGAGGTCGTCCCAGAGCGGGTAGATGGCGTCGATCGGGTACGGCGACGGTAGTGCCGTGTTGCCCCCCGACGTGCTGGCGCGGTCGAAGGTCAGCGCGCCGTTCGTCGTCACGCACACGCCGTCCCAGGCCGTGTCGTAGAACGGGAACAGGAAGCTGGAGTCGAACCACAGCACGCCGCAGGAGTCATCGCCGTGCCAGCCGGACTCCTCGGTGCCCTGACGGTAGAGCCCCTCGGTGACCTTCACCGAGTACGAGCGGCCGGCGGGGGCCACCGGCACGGGGCCCGGCTCCGGCTGCTCGGGCTGGGGCTCCGGCTCCGCCACGTCAGCGCGCGGGTCGAGCGTCACCCGCAGCGCGGCGATGGTCGGTGGCTTCAGGCCCTTCGAGCCGCGCAGCTCCACGGTCAGCGGACCGCCCTCGTGCTTCACGACGGCGGTGCGCCAGTCGGCGGCGTTCGGCCCCACGACCGCAGCCGGGTCGTACGCGTACTCCGTCAGCGATCCGTCGACGAGGACGTCGAACACCCGCTTGCCCTTGGCGACCTTCTCGATCTCGGCGAACCCGAAATCGATCGCGTAGGTGCCCTTGGGCGCGTCCGGGAAGCGGTAGAACAACTGCTTGTCCGGCGTGGTGCGCTGCGACTGGAACAGGGCGTCGTCCGTCGTACCCGCGATCGCGGTCTTCGTGGAGGCGACCTTCGTCTTCCCCTCGTAGCCCCACGCCTTCTTGCCGGCGGCCTGGTCGGCGGACCAGGTGAAGCCGGAGCCGTCGGTGAACTTTGCACCGCCGGCGTTGACGCCGACCTGGTACTTCGTGGTCGTGAGCGTCACGGGGATGTAGGTCTTGGACTGGCGTCCGGAGTCGGACCTCAGCACGATGTTCGCGCCGAGGACTCCGGGCTTGGCGTCCTTCGAGGAGATGGAGACCTTGACGGTCGTCGACTGACCCGGGGCGAGGGTGCCACCGGTCGACGAGAGCGACAGCCACGGCAGGTCGGTGAGCAGGTCGTCCTCGACGTCGACCAGCACGACGTCGTCGGCGAGCTGGTCCGCCGCCCACAGCGCGCCGGTCGAGTCGGTCTCCAGGCCGCCGCCCTGGCCCGCCTTCTGGCCCGGGAACCACCACGCGTTGACAAGCGAGCAGTCGTCGGGGTCGACCTGCAACAGGCGGGTGGGCCTGTTCGAGGTGAGGTCGGTGTACCAGATGGTGTCGGACGCCTGGTTGTAGGCCAGGCCGATCACCTCGGGCAGCGGCGGTGTGCAGAAGGACAGCAGCGCACCCGGCTTGTCGTGCGACGTCCCGGCGACGGTGCCGATCATGCCGTTGGCCCGACCGCCGACGTAGAACACGTCCCGGGTCGGGTTGTAGGCGAGGCCGGTCAGTGGCAGCGTGGACCAGTCACCCTTGACCTGCCGGGTCTCCTTCCCGGTGTTCCGGTCGAAGCAGTGGATGTAGCTGGCCGGGGCGTCCTCCATCTGGCACATGTCACCGGTCTTGGTGTCGAGCGCCATGTCGAACGCCCGGTACGCGGGGTTCCACGCCGCGTCGAAGACCTTTCCGGTCGGCTTGCCCGTCACCGTGTAGGCGGTGTTGGTCCGCTTGTTGTAGTCGTGGACCCAGACGTCGCCGTCGTACCCGATGCCGGTGGGCTCCTTGTCCTCGATCTTGCCCGGGATGGGGATCCGGGTGATGACGTCTCCGCCGGAGGTCGCGCCGACCTTGCCAGCGGCCTGGGCTTCCGCGGCGCTCGACGTCGCCGCCTTGCCGTCGACGTTCGACGGCTTCATGCCGCTCGCGCCGGCCTTCCAGGCGGCGAGGTCGATCGTGCTGGCCACGCCCTTCCCGGTGCGCGCGGTGGCGCCGGCGGCGTCAAGGTCGGGGTGACGCGCTGCCTCACCCAGGTTGTACGTCAGCGGAGCGGAACCGTTGTTGGTCAGCGTCAGCGAGCCCACACCGTTCTGGTCGGTGCCCAGCAGCGCGTCGAGGCCGTCGGCCTTCAGGCCGGCGACACCCGTGGTCAGACGCGCGTCGATCGTGGCCTTCGCGTAGAGCTTGTCGAGGGAGAACGGGTACGCCGCGGTCGTGTAGTTCGGCGTGTCGACAGTCATGGTGTAGTCGCCGACCGGAAGTTGGCGATGCACGAGGCCCGTCGCGTTGGTCGTGACGGTCTCGACGAGCCCGAGCTTGTTGCTGAACGAGACCTTGGCCCCGGCCACCGGCAGCCCGTCGTTCTTGTCGACGACTGTCGCGTCGAGGTATCCGAAGTCAGGCATGTCGTAGGTGACGATCATCCCGTCGCGCAGCACCGGGGCGCTCTCGGAGAACCGGATGCCGTCGACCCCGGCCCAGCCCTGGATTCCCGTGATGGCGTGCCCGCCGGCGGTCACCGGGTCGTCGGACCCGACGCCGTCGCCGTACCCGAAGATCACCGTGCCGGAGCGGGTGAGCGTGGCCGAGAAGTTGACCGGCTCCGTGTACTCCGACCGGATCGGGTACGCCCACAGCTTGGCGTTGCGGTACTCGATGACGAACGCGTCCTCGCCGCCGACCTTGGTGGCTGCGGTGAAGATGCCACCGCCGGGGGCGAACTCGATGGGGGAGTTGACGTAGAACGGGAAGATGCCCGCACCGCCGCTACCGGGTCCGGTCGTGGTGTCCGGGGAGATCACGCCGCGCAGGCCGACACCGAGGGTGTCGTGGCTGCCGTTGTAGAGCGCGATCGGGAACGGCAGCTTCACCGTGGCCCACACGCCGCTGGTGATCGCGACCGGGTCGGTGCCGCGCAGGTACTCGCCCTCGGAGACGGCGCAGCTGTAGCCGCCCTTGTCGACGACGAGCCCGACCGGGATCTCCGGCGACTCGTTCTGCGCGCCCACGGTCAACGGAATGGTGGTGGGCGAGAAGCAGGCGTTGGGCTTGACGGTCAGCGTGTACGAGCCCTCGGGGACGCCGGTGATCTGGTACGCGCCGTTGGCGTCCGTGCGTACCGGCTTCAGCGGCGTGCCCGTGAGGGAGACGTCGGCGTTCGGCACGGCCTGCTTCTTGTCGTCGACGACCCTGCCGCTGATGTCGTGCTTCGCGGCGGCCGTGAGCGGCAGCTTGACGGAGGTGTCCTGGCCGAGGGTGATCGTGACGTTGGCGGTCGCGGTCAGGTAGCCGAAGACCTTGGTGGTGAGCTGGTAGTCGCCGACCGGGAGGTTCGTCGTGAACCGGCCGTCCTTGTCGGTTCCGATCGACCGGCTGAACGGCCCGCTGATCGTCACCTCGGCCGCGGGGACCGGGGCGCCGTCGGCGGTGACCACACCGGTGAGGGTGCCGCCCTTGCGAGGCGCGAGTTCGAGCAGGCGGACGAGGTCGAGCCGGCCCTCGCCGTACTTGTTGTTG
Organism: Micromonospora sp. NPDC047527; assembly: GCF_040643015.1. NCBI lineage: Bacteria > Bacillati > Actinomycetota > Actinomycetes > Micromonosporales > Micromonosporaceae > Micromonospora > Micromonospora sp. NPDC047527. The sequence continues at coordinate 166,988 of NZ_JBEYTK010000003.1, forward strand.
ATCTGGGCGGTGCCGCCGCACTCGGTGTCGTCGACGTCGACAGCCGACTCACCGAGCAGACGGCGGGTCTCCTCGACCTGCCCGATGAGGGTCGGGTCGTAGCTCCACAACGCCGCGACGGCACCGGCGACGTGGGGTGACGCCATCGACGTGCCGGACATTTCGACGTAGCTGTTACCCGGGTAGGACGAACGGACGGCGTCGCCCGGAGCGGAGATTTCCGGCTTGACCCGGCCGCCTTCGCCCTCGCCCTTGCGGGAGAACAACGCGAGCGTGCCGTCCGACGTGTAGGCGCCGACGGAGTAGGCACTCTCGGCGGAGCCGGGCGAGGAGACGGTGTCGCAGGCCGCGTACGGCGTGGTGTTTCCCGATGACCAGACGCTGAAGATGCCTGCGGCGCTCCAGGCCTCGTCGATGGCCTGGAAGAAGTCGTTGAAGCTGTGCTCTTCGGTCTGGCCCCACGAGTTGTTGACGACGTGGGGGCGCTTGGACGGGTCGGGGTTGTTGCCCTGGACGTCGGTCGGGGCGAGCAGCCACCAGCCGGACCGCAGCAGCGACTCGACGCCGGTGCTGTCGCAGCAGCCGTTCGTCGCGATCCACTGCGCGTCCGGGGCGACGCCGACGTGGTTGGTGCCGTCGTCGCCGACCATGGTGCCCATGGTGTGCGTGCCGTGGCCGTTGTCGTCGCACGGTGCGCCCGTGCACGTGCCCCGGGCGGCCATCCAGTTGTAGTTGTGGTCGACGGTGCCGTCGGGCTTCGTGCCGCGGTACTGGTGCATCAGGGCGGGGTGGTCGAACTGGACGCCCGAGTCGAGGTTGGACACGGTGATGCCCGCACCGGTGGCGCCCATGGCCCACGCCTGGGGGGCGTGGATGGCGTCCAGACCCCACGTCGAGGTGCCTGCCTCGGCGGTGGCCTTCGGGGCGGCGGGGCGGGGAGCCCGGTCAGCCGGGCTCTTCTCCTCCACGGGCTCGACCAGCGCGACCTGCGGCGTCGCGTGGATCTCGGCGACCTGCGTCATCGAGGCCACGTTGAGGGCGAGCTTTTCGCTGCCACCCTTGACGAGCACGGTGTTGGCGATCGGGTAGGAGGTGTATTTGACGCCCGCCCGATCGAGTTCGGGGGAGACGGATGCCAGGGACTTCTTCGCCGCTGCGGTCAGCGCGTCGTAGACGAACGTCCCGCGAGCGGCCCAGTCGGTGATCTTCTTCGCCGGCTCAAGGTCGGGTTTGGTGTCGAACGTGATCCAGAAGTCGGAAGCCGGCTCCGTGCGAAAGCGGTCTTTCAGGCTCGGCGCGATCTTCTTGGCGGCCGTGCCGGGATCCGGCTCGGCGGCCGACGCCGGTGGTGCCTGGATCATGCTGAGGCCGACCGCTACGGCAAGCGTTGCCGCGAGGGTTTTGAGTCTCATGGGGGTCCTTCCCGCCTACAGGGGTTGGTAGGGGTCGTGGCTCTCGTGGTCGTCGGCACCGGCGGCGTCGTGGGCGTCGGAGGCGTCGCGGTCGCTGTCGTGCGGTTTACGCGACAGATCGAGAGGTGGCTCGTGCTCGCCGGCGGAGTCGTCACGCGCGACAGGTCGCTCAGGCATGCATCGCCCAATGGCTATGGATCATGCAGCCATGCTCGGTGCGGACGAGTGACCTTAGCTATCCAGCGGATACGTCAATTTTCATGACGGGTCATCGAGGGAGTTCTCTTCCGCGAACACTCCGGCCTCCACAGCCTTGACCGCGAGCGCCGTCCGGGAGGTCACCTTCAACTTGCGCATCGCCGCACGCAGCTGCTGATCCACCGTGGCCGGCGACTTGGCCAGGATCCGGCTGATCTCCCGGTTCGTCTTGCCGGCGACGACCAGTTGGACCACGTCGAGCTCGCGAGGTGAGAGCTGGTCGCCGTACCCTCGTCGGCCGCCGCGCCACAGTCGCGGGACCTCGGCGCCGTGTTCGCGAAGCCGCTGTGCGACACGGTCGGCATCGCCGCGAGCGCCAAGCCTGAACAGTTGCTCGTACTGTGCGGCCAGCAGCTCGCGGCCCTGTTCGGTCTGGCCTTGGGCGATGAGCGCCTCGGCTTGACGCTCGCGGGCGAGCATGGCGTCGTAGGGGCGCGGCAACGCGCTCCAGGCACGCGCCGCCCGGTCGTATGCCGTCGCCGCGCGGGCGTGGTCTCCGGCTGCGGCGAGCAGCAGGGCACGGCAAACGGCGAGCGCGGCGCGAGGCGCGGGCGCCGTACGGCCACGCAGTCCTCTGGCGAACTGGTCGCCCAGGCGTGTCGCGGCCGTCAGGTCGCCCGCGGCGAGGTGCGCCTCGATCCGGGCGGGGACGAGGTCCGTCGCCCACACCCAGATGCCCTTTCTGCGTACGGTGTCCATCGGCTCGTTCGTGATCTGCAACGCCCGGCCGCTGTTTCCGTCCGTCAGCCACAGTCTGGCCAGCGCGGCGGCGGCCTCCATCGTGTCGTCGGCCGCGCCGAGACGGGCAGACTCCTCGAGGACCAGCCGGAACTGCTCCTCCGCAGCGCGTCGCCGTCCGGCTGCGGCTGCCAGCCGGGCCGCGAGACGGATGCTGCCGAGGTAGTGCGCCGGCCGGTCCCGGTCGGCGTCGGCGAGTGCCGCGCTCTCCTCCGCCAGACCCTCCCACCGGCCGGTGAGCCACGCCAGGTTGGCCTGTTCGAGCCGGACGTTGTGCTGCAACCGGGACGCCTGCTCGGCCTCGGCAAGGCGCATGACCACGGCGAGGTGTTTTTCGGCGTCGGCGTACCGCCCCCAGATCAGCGCGCCGGTCCCGACATTCGCGTGGATGCGGGCCACGTCGAGACGCTCCGCCGAGGTCGCGCCGTCGACGGGCAGGTCGGCGACGACGTCCCAGGCCTCCTCCTCGCCGAGCATGAGCAACGCCGCGGCTCGGTTGCCGGCCAGGTTCAGCCGCTCCGCGGGAGAGTCGAATTCGGCGGTGAGCTCAGCGGCGCGATCCAGCCACCGCCGATGGGTCGACGCCGGCCACGGCCCCGCATAGGCCCATCCGAGGTAGGTCATCGCCCGCGCCGCCTCGACCGGGTCATGGTCGAGGTTGGCCACCGCCTGCTCCAGCTCGCTGAGTGCGGCCTGCGCCTCACCCCCGGTGATCAGGAGCCGACCCAGGGGGTTGCGGATCTCGGCCTGCTGACGGGCCGAGAGGCCGGGGGTCTCCAACACCGAGCGCAGGGTACGGATCACGCGGTGGTAGACCTCGTCGACCGGTTCACGACGGCCCAGTGCGGCAACTCCGGCGATGCGCGCGACCCGTGCCCGATCCACCGGTGGCAGCACGGCCCACGACAACAGATCGACCAGCAGGTCGACCGCCTTGGTGTGGTCACCTGAGGCCATGGCCAACTCGGCGCTCTGCTCGGCGTACCGCGTCCAGGACCGCGTCTCGCCCGCCTCACGGAAGTGGTGGGCGAGGCGTGCCACAGACGGCGGATGGATGTCCTCCAAGGCCCGGCCGGCCAGCAGGTGGAAGTGCCTGCGGTCGGTCAACGGGATCGCTTCGTAGACAGCCGTTGCGGCCAGCACATGCCGGAATCGCCACTGGCCGCGGTCGTCTCCGTCCAGGACACCGGCGCCGGCCGCCTCCGCGATTGCGCCTCGACACGCGGCTGGTGACAGACCGGCGGTCATCGCGATCGTGGCCACCGATGACCGCTCGGCCAATGTGGCCGCGGCTCGCAGCACCTGCTGCGCCGTCGGCGACAGACGGCCCACCCGCTCCCGGGTGGAGTCGCGCACCGTTGGCGGCACCTGTAGCTCACGCAGCTTCAGCCGGACCCACTGCCCGTCGCGGAAGACGAGGTCGGCGCGGTCGCACATGAGGCGAACCGACTCCTCCAGCGCCAGAGGGACGCCACCGGTCCGCTCGTGCATGAACGTGGTGAACTCCCGCGATATCGGGTTGCCGTCCAGCATCGAGGACACCAACGCCGCCGTGTCATTGGGTCGCATGGGCGCCAGCGCGATCCTCAGCTGGGTCACGCCAGCAGGCAACCGGGACGTCAGCCGCAGCAACAGCGATCCGACGTCCACCTCCTCGGGCCGATAGGAGATCACGAGGCTCGGCCCGTCCGACTGCTGTCGGGAGGTGACGAACAGCAGGAACTCCAGGGTCACCTCGTCGGCCCAGTGCGCGTCCTCGAGCACGAGAACGTCGACACGCAGAGCCCGCAGCAGCTCGTCCAGGGCGCGGAACAGGCGATGCCGTGCCGCCTTCGCATCGTCCAAGGGCGGCAACGCGGGCGGCAGGTCCGAGGACCATTCCGGGAACAGGGGCCGTAACGCGCCGGCAAGCTCGGTGAGCCGCAACCGCGACACCGGGCGGTCGATCCCACGGAACGCGTCGACGATCGGCCCCAACGTCAGCGACTCGCGAAGCGGTGGGCACACCGAGACGAGAGCAGTGCGATGGTCCGGCGCGGCCAACCACTCTCGCAGCAGTCGGCTCTTCCCGATCCCCGCCTCGCCCTCTACCAGCACGATCGCCGGTGGCCGGGCCAAGGCGCCCCGAAGCGCCGCCAACTCCCGATCACGTCCCACGAAACGCGGCGTAGAGACCGTCGGTGGAGTCCCGTCGTCCTGGGGCGAGGGGTCGAGCATGCGTGATGATCTCGCTTTTCGATGCTCGGGCGCAACCGGCTACCCCAACAGCTGCGGCGCGACGCTGCCCTCACGGTGTCTTGCCAAATCATCTCAGTCATTAAGATAACTGCATGGGCTCATCGACTGGCGCCCACGGCGGCAACACCGCGCTGCGCGACGCCGCCCTGCTCGGCAGGAAACTGGTCGAGGCCCCCGCCTCCGGGGTGGCGACACCGCGCAGCGGTCTGCCTGACTGGGTATCGCGTGGCGTGACTCGGCGGGAGAACTGGTCGGACGCCCCGGCCCGGACCACCACCGAGGTGGCCTGTTCGTCCCCGATGGTGTCGTCATGCGGCGGCGCGGGCCCGGACGGTGCACTCAGCGATCGACCGCTGCCGCCACCGCTTCCTCCAGGATGCCGAGGCCCTCGGCCAGTTCTTCATCCGTCGATGTCAGGGGCGGCATGAGCTTCAACACCTCGTCAACGGACCCGGACGTCTCCACCAGCAGCCCACGGGAGAACGCCTCCCGGGCGACCCGTCCGGCCATGCGCGGTTCCCGGAAGGCCAGACCCCACACCAGGCCCCGACCACGTGAGGCCGCTATGTGCGTTGGGTGCCGACCGGCGAGTTCCGCCAGGCCCTCCTCGAGCAGGATGTCCCGATCCGCCGTCTGCTTCTCCAGTTTGCTGTCGGTCCAGAACTCCTTCAGTGCGGCGGCCGCTGTGATGAAGGCGGGGTTGTTGCCGCGGAATGTTCCGTTGTGTTCGCCGGGTTGCCATACGTCGAGTTCGGTGCGGAAGAGAGTGAGGGACATCGGCAGGCCGTACCCGCTGATGGACTTGGAAAGGCAGACGATGTCGGGGGTGATTCCGGCGTGTTCGAAGCTGAAGAAGGGGCCGGTGCGGCCGCAGCCCATCTGAATGTCGTCGACGATCAGCAGTACGTTGCGGCGGGTGCACAGCTCGGCGAGGTCGGCGAGCCAGGTCGCGCGGGCCGGGTTGACGCCGCCTTCGCCCTGCACGGTTTCCACGATGACGGCGGCCGGTAGGTCCACTCCGCTGCTGCTGTCGGCGAGCATGGTGTCGAGCAGGGTGAGCCCGGATATCTGGCCGCCGGCGAAGCCGTCGTACGGGATGCGCAAGGTGTGTCCGAGTGAGACGCCGGCGCCTGCGCGTACGGTGGCGTTTCCGGTGACGGCCAGTGAGCCGAGTGACATGCCGTGGAAGGCGCCGGTGAAGGCGACGACGGTGTGGCGTCCGGTCACTTTGCGGGCGAGTTTGAGTGCGGCCTCGACGCTGTTGGTTCCGGTGGGTCCGGGGAACTGTACGCGGTAGTCCAGGCGGCGTGGACCGAGTACCCGCGATGCGAATTCGGTGAGGAAGTCCTGTTTGGCGGCGGTTAGCATGTCGAGGCTGTGCGTGACTCCGTCCTGCTCGAGGTAGTCCAGCAGGGCTCGCTTGAGTATCGGGTGGTTGTGGCCGTAGTTGAGGGCGCCGGCGCCGGCGAAGAAGTCGAGGTAGACGCGGCCGTCGCGGGCGAACATGCGGCTGCCTCGCCCGTGGTCGAACACGACCGGCCAGTTCCGGCAGTAACTACGGACCTCGGACTCAATTGTCGGGGCGATCATGATGTCTCCTCGGAGTTGGAGCTGCCCGTCCACCACGGTCTTGGAGTCGCGTCGACGTAGGCACCGACGTCCACGGCGCTGAACCGCGGGCCCCTCGGCGGCCAGGAGGTTCTGCTGCCGGCCGCCACACACCGCGCTCGACGGAGCGGCGTGACAGTGCGACGTGGTGCGAACCCGGGCCTTCAAGCCTGAGCCATCTGCTCCCGCAGGCTTCGCGGCCGCATGTCCGACCACACCTTTCCGATGTGATCCAGGCACTCCTGCTTCGACCCGGACGTCCCTTCCGCGGTCCAGCCGAGCGGCAGTTCCCGGTCGGCCCACCAGATCGAGTACTGCTCCTCGTCGTTGCGCACGACGCGGTAGACACCGTCGTCACTCATGGCCCCTCCGGCGTGGTCGGGTGATCCGAATATGTGAGCCCGATACTGCCGGGCCCACTCGGACCATCCATAGAGACGAACGCGCAGACGCGTCGTGCGGTCCCGTCCCTGTTCGACAGTCCCCTGCGGCGCGCAGGCTCTGGTCACGGCGGATCGCCACCTGGAAGGGGGGCTCGACATGGCTGAGCGACACCACCTGATCTCTATCGACGACCTCTCCGACGACCAGCTGCGCTGGATCGTCCAGCGCGGCGCCGAGTACTCGCGTGGTTCCGCGGGAGCCGCCCAGCCCTTGTCCGGGACGGTCGTCGGCGTGCTGTTCCGTAAGACGTCCACCCGTACCCGGACCGCGTTCTCCGCCGGTGCGCTGCGTCTCGGCGCCGAACTGATCACGTACGGCCCTGACGACCTGCAGCTGACCACCGGCGAGTCCGTCGAGGACACCGGCGCGGTGCTGTCCGGCATGCTTGACGTTCTGGTCGCCCGTACCGCCGGGCCGGAGGCCGAGTTTCGGGCGTACGCCGCGCAGAAGCGCATGTCGGTGATCAACGCGATGAGCGCGGTCGAACACCCGACGCAGGCCCTCGCCGATCTCACCACGATCGTCCGGCACTTCGGTCGTGTTGAGGGCGTACGGGTGCTGTACGTGGGGGAGGGGAACAACACCGCCTCCGCGCTGACGCTCGCGCTGTCCCGCTATCCCGGCATCGAGCTGCACCTGCGTACCCCGCCCGGGTACGGGGTCGAACAGAGGTACCTCGATCAGGCGGCGGCGTCGGCCCGGCGTAGCGGCGCGCGGGTCGAGCAGCGGCACGATCTGTCGGGCCTGCCACCGGTCGATGTCGTCTACACCACCCGTTGGCAGACCACGGGATCGACGAAGCCGACGCCCGACTGGCGCTCCGAATTCGCCCCGTTCCAGGTCAATGAGGCGCTGATGGCAGCCTGCCCGGGCGCGGTGTTCATGCATGACCTGCCGGCACACCGGGGCGAGGAGGTGACCGGGGCGGTGCTCGACGGACCTGGGAGCATCGCCTTCGCCCAGGCCGAGAACAAGTACCACAGCGCCCGGGCGGTCCTGGAGTGGTGCGCCGCCGACCGGCCGAGCGGCGGAGTGGGGCTGTGACCACCTTTCTCGACGACATCTTCACCCACGCCGCGTCCCGGCCCGCCGCGCCGGCGATCGTCACCCCGGACACCGTCATGTGCTACGAGGATTTCGCCGCCCGGACCGATCGGCTGGCCCGGGCGCTGGTCGCCCGGGGCGTCGGACCGGAGCAGGTCTGCGCGGTCATGGTCGACCGAGGCCCGGAGGCCGTCGTCGCGATGGCGGCCGTGCTTCGAGCCGGCGGCGCCGTCCTCGCCCTCAACGCCGAGCTGCCCGATCAGCGGCTGGCGGCCATGGTCCGCACCGCCCAGGCCAGGTTCCTGGTCACCACGCCGTCCCGGGCCGGGCAGCTCGACTTCCCCATCGACGGCCCGACCGTATTCGTCGACGCGCCGGACGTGCCGGCGACCCTGCGACCGTTGTCGCCCCGGTCGCTCGCCTACGTGAGTCACACCTCCGGCTCGTCAGGGCCGCCGAACGCGGTACTGCTGGAGCACCACGGCGTCACCAACTACCTACGGTTCATCGTCGCCGACTACGAACTCGGTCCGGACACCGTGGTGCTGCAACTCGCGCCGTTCGGGTACGACGCCTCGATCCGCGACACGTTCGCCCCCCTCGTCGCCGGCGGGCAGGTGGTCCTGGTACCGCGCTCCACCCTGTTGCGGACCGGTCAGTTCGTCGCGGCCGTCCGGGATTGGGGGGTGAACACGATCCTCTCGGCCACCCCGACCTTCCTGACGTCGCTGCGGCAGAGCGAGCTGCCCGACCTGCGGCTGACGGTGTCCAGCGGTGAGTCGCTGCGGCCGTTCCTTGTCGCCGGCGGCCGGGACGGCGTACGTGGACGGATGATCAACCAGTACGGTCCGACCGAGACCACGATGACCTCGACACGCTTCGTCGTGCCGCCGGTCCCCGACACGACGGTCGACCTGATCGGGACACCGATCGACGGCGTCAGCGTGCGCCTGCTCGACGATGATCTGCACGCCGTGCCCGACGGTGGCGTCGGCGAGGTGTGGATCGGTGGATGTGGTGTCGCGCGCGGGTACAGCGGCCGGCCGGCGTTGACCGCGGCCCGGTTCGTGCCGGACCCCCATGGCGCGCCTGGCACACGCATGTATCGCACCGGGGACCTGGCGCGCCGGTTGCCCGACGGTGACCTCGTGTACCTGGGGCGCATCGACCGGCAGATCAAGATCCGTGGAAACCGGATCGACCCGGCCGAGATCGAGGGCGCGCTGCTGGCCCACCCCGCCGTCGCTGGCGCGGAGGTCACCGCAGGTACCGATGTCAGCGGCCGGGTCTTCCTCATCGCGCACGTCGCCGGCGCGTCGGCGGAGGTGACGGACTCAGCATTGCGCGCACATCTCGCGATGACGTTGCCCCACCACATGATCCCGCGACGGTTCGCCCGGATCGACAGCGTACCCACGACCGTCAGCGGCAAGACCGACCGCCGGGCGATCACCGTGGACGGGCCATGAGGACGACGGGCATCGGGCCCACCCTCGCGGACGTGCGCATGGCCGCCGACCGGATCACGGGCCTGGTGGACCGTACCCCGGTGCTGGCCCTGGATTCGCGGGTGCTGCTCAAGGCCGAGCACCGCCAGCGCGGCGGCTCGTTCAAGGTCCGGGGCGCGGCGAACGCGATGCTCGCGCGGTACGCGGACGAGGTGGTGGCTGGTTCGTCCGGTAACCATGGCATCGCCGTCGCCATGCTCGGTGCCGCGTTGGGCATCAGGGTGACCATCGTGATGGCCGCCGGGGCCAGCGACGGCAAGGCACAGGCGATCCGTTCGTTCGGCGCCAGCGTGGTTCAGGTTGCCGGTGGCGTGGTCGAACGTGACCGCCGGGCCGAGGACATCGCCGCGGCGACCGGAGCGGTCTTCGTGCCGTCCTCCGACCATGAGCTGGTGGTGGCCGGCGCCGGCACCGTCGGGCTCGAGGTGTTCGAGGAGGTGCCGGGCGTGTCGACGATCTTCGTACCGACCGGCGGCGGTGGCCTGCTGGCCGGCGTGTGCCTGGCCGCGTCGGCGCTGTCCCGGCCGGTGCGGGTCGTCGGGGTGGAGCCGATGTCCGCCCGTCGATACGCCGTTTCGGTCGCCCGGGGTGTGCCGACGGAGTTGCCACCGTCCCGGACGATCGCCGACGGTCTTCGAGGGCAACGACCCGGTGCGGTTCCCTGGCCGATCATTCGGCACCGGGTCGACGACCTGATCGGCGTGACCGACGACGCGATCACCCACGCGATGGGGGTCCTTCGCCGCGTCGGTGTCAGCGCGGAGCCGAGCGGTGCGGTGGCGCTGGCCGGCGCGCTACGGCGCGGATCCGCCGGCCGCGCGGTGGCGATCGTGTCCGGTGGAAACGGCACGGCCGGCAACGGCAGCACCCGAACAACAGAAGAACCTCCGGCAGAACTGCTGCCGGCGTCAACCGGTGAGTCTGCATGTTCTTCCCTGCGCTGTCTCGGTGGTGCGGAGGAGTCTCGTAGCAGGCGCATCGCGGAGCGGATGCAATTCGAGGAGCGGCTCGATGACCGAACAAACACCCCCCGGGTCAGGAGTGCTGGCGACCATCGGAGCGACACCGATCGTCGAGCTCGTGAAGCTCGACCCACACAGTCTGTTCAGGACGTTCGCTAAGTTGGAGTCGCACAACCCGGGCGGCAGCATCAAGGACCGCTCCGCGCTGGAGATGCTGCGAGAGCGCATCCGCGACGGGCGGCTCGTACCCGGACGGTCGGTGGTGGTCGAGTCCAGTTCCGGCAATCTCGGGATCGGGCTCGCGCAGGTCTGCGGGTACTACGGGATCCGCTTCATCTGTGTGGTCGACGCGCGCACCAATCGGGACAACATCGCCATCATGCGTGCCCTCGGCGCGCAGGTCGAGGTGGTCACCGACGTCGACCCGGCCACCGGTGAGTACCTGCCCGAACGCATTCGTCGGGTTCGTGAGCTCGTCGCGACGATCGATCACGCGTACTGCCCGGACCAGTACTCGAACCCCCTCAACCCGCGGGCACACCACACGACCGTGCGAGAGATTGTGCAGGCCCTGCCCGAGATCGACTACCTGTTCTGCGCCACGAGTTCCTGCGGCACTCTGCGGGGGTGCGCCGAGTACATCCGGACGCACCAACTGCCGGTGACCATCGTGGCGGTGGACGCGTTGGGCAGTGCGATATTCGGCCCAGCGGTCGGTTGGCGGATGATTCCCGGCCACGGCGCATCGGTGCGTCCGAAGCTGTACCGCAGCGATCTCGCCGACATCGTGGTCCGAGTCGACGATCTCGACGCGATCGCGGCCTGCCGCCGGCTGGCCGCCCGCGAGGCGATCCTCGTCGGTGGCTCGTCGGGCGCCGTCGTGGCGGGCCTGGAGCAGATGCGCGATCAGATCCGGCCCGGGGCCACCTGCGCGATGGTCTTTCCCGACCGCGGTGAGCGGTACCTGGACACCATCTACGACGACGACTGGGTCATGACGTACTTCGGTGACGTGTCGCATCTGTGGAACAAGCCCGACATGCAGGTGACGCCGTGTTGATTCTCGGGGCGGGAGAGGTCCGTGCCGTCCTCGACGGGGCCGAGCGCGACGTGGTGTCCGCGGCGGACGCGGCGTACCGGTCGCATGCGTTGGGCCGTACGCGGGTACCGCAGTCGGTTTTCCTCCGCTTTCCGAACGGAGAGCGCGAGCGGATCATCGCGCTACCGGCCTATCTGGGTGGTGCGACGCCGACCTGCGGGGTGAAGTGGGTGTCATCCTTCCCCGACAACCTCCGGCGGGGGATGCACCGAGCATCGGCCGTGATGATCCTGAATTCGGTGCACACCGGTGTGCCGGAGGCGATCCTCGAAGCGTCGGCGATCTCGGCTGGACGTACGGCCGCGAGCGCCGCTCTGGCGGCGTCGACGCTCTCCTCGTCCAGCCCGGAATCCGCGGTGACGCTCGTCGGCTGCGGCCCGATCAATTTCGAGGTGCTGAGGTATCTGCACGTCGTGCTGCCGACGGTGGACACGGTGACGTTGTACGACCTGAGCGCCGAACGGGCGCAGTCCTTCGCCGCCGAGGCGCGGTCGGTCTGGCCGACGTTGAAGGTCGACGTGGCCGAGAGCGCGGCCGACGCCCTGGCCCGTCACAAACTGGTGTGTCTGGCGACGACGGCGAGCGCCCCGCACCTGGGTACCGAGCACTGCCGCCCGGGAACGCTGGTGCTGCACCTGTCGTTGCGTGACCTCACCACCGACTCCATCCGTTCCAGCGTGAACATCGTCGATGACGCGGACCACGTTTGCCGGGCCGCGACGTCGTTGGATCTGGCTCAGCAGGAGGCCGGCCACCGCGACTTCATCTCCTCCTCGCTGGGCGACATCCTCGTGGCCGGTGAGCGGTACGTCAGAAGCGACGACGCGGTGACGGTGTTCTCCCCGTTCGGCCTCGGCTGCCTGGATCTGGCGGTAGCCGACCTGGTCCGGCGTGCGGCGTCGGCCCGCGGCCTGGGCACCACCTTGGATGACTTCCTACCGACAGAGCAGCAGGTGTGCGCATGACTGACATTCTCGAAACCGACAACCAGTTCCGGCTGTCGTTCGAGCAGGAGCAGCTGTGGTTCCTCGACCAGGTCCGGTCCGGCGCGCAGGAGTACCTGTTGCACTGGGGATTCCGTCTGCGCGGGCCGCTGGACCGGGAAGCCCTGACCGCGGCCTTCACTGAGATCGTCGGCCGGCACGAGATTCTGCGTACCCGCTACGCGACGGTTGACGGACAGCCGGTGCAGATCATCGACGAGCCGGCACCGGCCGAGATCACGGTGGTGGACCTCAGCGGGTACCCGGCGGGTGAACAGGACCGACGGGTACGGGAAATCGGCGAGGTCGCGGTGACCACGCCGATCGACCTGCGCGCGGCCGCGCCCTGGCGGCTGACCGTCATCCAGCTTTCCCCCAGTGACGCGATCCTGATGATCGTGGTGCATCACATCGCCTTCGACGGTCCGTCGCTGGGCATCCTCGCCAGGGAGCTGGGTGTGCTCTACGCGGCCCACGCCCCGGGCGAGGAGCCACCGCCGGCGCCGCTGGAGCCGTTGGAGCTCCAGTACGCAGACTTTGCCGACTGGCAGCGGAGCCGCTGGAGCGTGGACGACGCGGTGCTCGTCCGGCAACTGGACTACTGGCGCGAGCGACTGGCCGGACTGGCGCCACTGGAGCTGCCCACGGACCGACAGCGCCCGGCCGTGTGGGAGCCGGCCGGCGACGTGGTGGCGTTCGCTGTGCCGGCGTCGTTGGCGGCCCGAATCATCACCGTGGGACGCGCCGCCCGGGTGACCCCGTTCATGGTGTTCCTGGCCGCCTACCAGCTCCTGATCAGCCGTTACGCGGACCAGCTCGACTTCGGTGTCGGGGTGTCGACCAGTGGGCGGAACCGGATCGAGCTGGAACCGGTGATCGGCTCGCTCGCCCAGACGGTGGTGCTGCGGACCGACCTGTCCGGCGATCCCACCTTCGTGGAGCTGCTCGTCCGCGTCCGCGAAACGGCCCTGGACGCCTTCGAACACAAGGACGTACCCCTGCAACGCCTGGCCGCCGAACTGGCGCCGGACCGCGGCCTGTCCCGCAACCCGCTCTTCCAGGTCGGGTTCGCGGTCCTGAACGGCCAGGGGGAGCCGCTGCGCCTGCCCGGCATCGAGGTCGACTGGGTGCCGACCCCCGTGCTCAGCGCCACCTTCGACATGTCGTTGCAGATGACCGAGGAGCCGGACGGATCGTGGGTCGGCCGGATGACCTATCCCACCGCGCTCTTCGACCGGGCCCGGGTCCAGCGGATGGCCGACAACTACCTGGCGCTCCTGGAGAACCTCGCGGCGGCGCCGGAAACACCGCTGCGCGACGTGCCGACCGTGACGGCCGCGGAACAGCAGCGGCTGCTCGGCTGGAACCCCACGCCGCGCGAGGCGACCGACACGCTGCTGCCGCACCTGTTCCGGGCGCGGGCCGAGGCCACGCCGGACGCGGTGGCCGTGGTCTGTGGTGACGTCCAGCTGACCTACGCCGAGCTGATGTCCAGGGCGGACAGCGTGGCCGGCTTCCTGCACGCCCGCGGAGTCGGCGCTGAAACAGCCGTCGGCGTCGCCATGCACCGCGGTACCGATGTCGTGGTCGCGCTGCTCGGTACGCTCACCGCCGGCGCGGTCTACGTCCCGCTCGCACCCGACCTACCAGCCGAGCGGCTGGAGTTCATGATCGACACCGCCGGCATCGAGCTGGTCCTCACCGAGACGGCGCTGCGACAGCGGATTCCGCGGCGCACGCCGGTGGTGGTGCTCGACGAGCAGTGGGACGACATCGCCCGCGCCGCGCCACCGCCTCCGGTGGCGCTCGACGCCGCCAACGCCGCCTACGTCATGTACACGTCCGGATCCACCGGTCGCCCCAAGGGCGTCGTGATCACCCACGGCGGGATCCGGAACCGGGTGCTGTGGACAGTGAGCCAGCACCAGCTCACCAGTACCGACCGCGTACTGCAGAAGACGACCATCGGGTTCGACGCCTCGGTGTGGGAGTTCCTGGCGCCGTTGGTGTCCGGCGGCTGTGTGGTGATGGCGCCGCAGGACGCGCACCGCGACACCGCCGTGATGGTCGGCGCCCTCGCGGCGTACCGGATCACCGTGGTGCAACTCGTCCCCTCCGTGCTGCGGGCCGTGGTCGACGAGCCGGAGCTGGCCGCCTGCAAGGCATTGCGGCTGGTGTGCTCCGCCGGCGAGCCGCTGCCGACCGAACTGTGCGAGCGACTGCTCGGCGTGCTGGAGGTGGAGCTGTACAACACCTACGGCCCGACCGAGTGTTCGATCGACGTGACCGCGTGGCGCTACGAGCGCGGCGAGACGGACGGTACGGTCCCGATCGGTGCCGCGCTGCCCGGCGTCGAGCTGTACGTGGTGGACTCCGCCGACCGGCTCGCGCCCATCGGCGTACCCGGCGAGTTGTGTGTCGGCGGCGTCGGCCTCGCCCGCGGTTATGTCGGGCGCGGCGACCTCGCCGGCGAGCGGTTCACCCCGAACCCCTTCGCCACCCGGCCGGGTCAGCGGTGGTACCGCACCGGAGACCTCGCCAGGTGGCGTGCCGACGGGACCCTGGAGTTCGTCGGCCGCCTCGACGCGCAGGTCAAGGTGCGGGGGGTGCGCGTCGAGCCCGGTGAGGTGGAGGCTGCGCTCCGGGCGCATCCGTCGGTCGCGGCGGCCGTGGTCACCTCCTATCGATCCGTCACCGGTGATCTGGAGCTCGCGGGCTACGTGGTGCCGGCCGCCGGGGCGACGGTGGAGCCCGACGAGTTGTCCGGATTCCTCGGCACCCGGCTGCCCGCCGCAATGGTTCCCACCGGCATCATCCCGCTGGTCGCGCTCCCGTCGCTGCCCAACGGAAAGGTCGACCGGTCGGCGCTGCCGGCCCCCGACAGCCGGCCGCGCGACGACGACCCCGGTCACGTCGCGCCACGAACGGAGACCGAGCGGGCCGTCGCCACGGTCATGGGCGAGCTGACCGGCGTTGAGCGGGTCGGCGTGGACGACGACTTCTTCGCGTTGGGTGGGCATTCGCTGCTGGCGATCCGGCTCGCGCACCGGTTGCGCCGCAGGTTCGGGCTGGAGCTGACGGTGGCCACCCTGTTCGACGGACGGACCGTGGAGCGGGTCGCCGCGGCGATCGACGCGGGCACGACACCCGACCCTGAGCCGCAGATCGTGCCCGTACCCCGCGACGGCGCACTGCCGACCTCGTTCGGCCAGCAACGGCTGTGGTTCCTGGACCAGCTCGAACCGGGCAGCGCGGAATACCTGATCCCGATGGTGTACCACCTCACCGGAACGCTGGACACCGCGACGCTGCACCGCGCGATGGAGCAGGTCAGCGCCCGGCACGAGGTGCTGCGCACCCGCTACGTCGGGGACAGCGGTATCCCGCTGCAGCTCGTGGATCCCCCCGGCCCGGTGGCCTTCGACGTGGTGGACCTGACCGGCACCGCGAATGCCGCCCCGCGCGCCAAGACGATCATCGACGCGGCGAGCGCCCGGCCGTTCGACCTCACCCACGAGCGCCCGCTGCGGGTCACGGTCGTGCACACGGCGGCCGACGAACACCTGGTCGCGATCACCCTGCACCACATCGCCTTCGACAACTGGTCGCTGGGCATCTTCCTGCGCGAGCTGAACGAGGCGTACGCGGCGGGCCTCGCCGGTATCCCGTGGTCGACGCAGCCGCTTCCGGTGCAGTACGCCGACTTCGCCGCCTGGCAACGCGACCGGCAGGCCGACGGCACCATCGGCAACCAGATCGAGTACTGGCGAACCCAGCTCGCCGGGCTCGTGCCGGTCGAGCTGACCCCTGACCGGCCCCGCCAGCCCGGTCGTGACCTACGCGGCGACCTGCTGATCGTCGATGTTCCGGAGGGCACCGGAGCGGCCGTACGCGAGCTGAGCAACCGAACCGGCGCCACGTTCTTCATGGTGCTGCTGGCCGCGTTCGACGTGCTGCTGAGCCGCTACACCGGCCGCACCGACATCGCGATCGGCACCCCGGTCGCCGCCCGGACGCGGCCGGAGAGCGAGGACCTGATCGGCTTCTTCGTCAACAACCTCGTGGTCCGGGCCGACCTGGGCGGAGACCCGACCTTCCTCGACCTGATCGACCGGGTCCGCCGGACCACCCTGGAGGCGTTCGCCAACCAGGAGGTGCCGTTCGAACACCTCGTCGACGCCCTGCAACCGGACCGCGACCTGTCCCGCAACCCGCTGTTCCAGATCATGTTCGAGGTACAGCACACCACCGGCGCCGCGGAGGCCAGCCTCGCCGGGTGCACCTCGGTCGGCCTGGGCAGTGGCGTGTCGGTGGCGAAGTTCGACCTCACCCTGTCGGTGATGGAGCAGCCGGACGGGCGGCTGGAATGCTGGTTCGAGTACGCCACGGCGCTGTTCGACCGCTCGACGATCGAACGCCTCGCCCGCCAGTACCTGCGCCTGCTGGGCGGCGTGATCGCCGACCCGCACGCCCCGATCAGCGAGCTCGATCTGCTGTCGGCCGACGAACGCCACGCGATCGTGCACCGGTGGCCGGACCCCGACGCGGACCGGCTGGACCTGCTCGACCCGCCCGGCGAACGGCACCTCTCGGTACCGGAGCTGTTCGAACGGTGGGCGGTCCGGACCCCGGACGCGACCGCGGTGGTGTTCGGTGCCGAGCGGCTCGGTTTCGCCGAGCTCAACGCACGGGTCAACGAACTCTCGCACCATCTCCGTTCGATGGGTGTCGGCCCGGAGGTCGTCGTCGGCTCCTGCCTTGAGCGCGGGTTCGCGTCGGTCGTGGTGCTGCTGGCGGTGCTCAAGGCCGGCGGGGTGTACGCGCCGTTCGACCCGGAACATCCGCCGGAGCGCCTGCGCTACATGCTCGCCGACGCCGGCGCGCACCTGGTGGTGACCACTGGCAAGTTCGCCGACCGGTTCGCCGGGCACGAGCGCCCGGTGCTGGTCGTCGACGACGAGGACCGGGCGAGTGGCCAGCCATCGGTCAACCCGGCACCGTTGACCGTTCCGGACAACCTCGCGTACATCATCTACACGTCCGGGTCGACCGGCCGCCCGAAGGGCGTGATGATCTCGCACCGGTCGTACGCGCACCACTGCCGGGTGATCGCCGACTACTACGGCATCCACCCCGGGGAGCGGGTCGTCCTGCTCTCGGCGCTCACCTTCGACGTGGCCATGGATCAGATCGGCGCCACCCTGGCCGCCGGCGCCACGCTCGTGGTGAGTGACCCGGTCTTCTGGACGCCGAGCGAGCTGCCGCCCAAGCTGGAGCAGTACGGCGTGACGATCATGGAGATCACCCCGGCGTACTACCGGGAGATGCTGGAGTCCGGCGTGGACCGGCTCGCCGGGATGAAGCTCATGAACGTCGGCTCGGACGTGGTGACCGTCGCCGACGCCCAACGCTGGGCGGCGACCGGCCTGCCCGGCCGGTTCCTCTGCAACTACGGGCCGACCGAGGCGAGCGTCACCTGCATGCTCAACCCGGTATCGGGCGACCTCGCCGACGAGCGCAGCACGGCCACCCTGCACATCGGCCGCGCGGTCGCGGGTACCCGGGTGTACGTGCTCGACGCCGGGCTGCGTCCGCTTCCGGTCGGGGTCCCCGGCGAACTGTGCATCGGCGGCGTCCGCCTGGCCCGCGGCTATCACGACCGGCCCGAGCTGACCGCGGAGCGGTTCGTGCCCGACCCGCTCGGGACCGAACCGGGAGCGCGCCTCTACCGCAGCGGTGACCTGGTCCGGCACCGGCCGGACGGCACCGTCGAGTTCCTCGGCCGCCTCGACACCCAGGTGAAGATCCGTGGTTTCCGGATCGAACTCGCCGAGATCGAAGCCGTGTTGGCCAAGCACCCCACGGTGCCCGCGGCCGCCGTCGTCGCGAAGGACGTCGGGCCCGGCGACAAGCGGCTCGTCGCTTACCTGGAGTGGCCCCATGACACCGGACCCGACATCGACGAGCTGCGGGCGTACCTACGGGAGTCGCTGCCCTCGTACATGATCCCGTCGGCCTGGGTCACCGTCGCGGCCCTGCCGCTGTCACCGAGCAAGAAGGTCGACCGGGCGGCGCTGCCGGATCCGACACCGTCCCAGCTCGACAATGCCCGCGGGTACGTGGCACCGCGGGGCCCGGCGGAGGAGACCATCGCCGGGATCTGGTCCGACATCCTCGGCGTCGACCGGATCGGCGTCGATGACGACTTCTTCGGACTCGGCGGGCACTCGCTGCTGGCCACTCGGGTCCTGGCCCGGCTGCGGGCGGCCCTCGCCGTCGAGGTCCCGCTGCGCTGCCTGTTCGAGGCGACCACCGTGGCGGAGCTGGCGGTGGTGGTGACCGACCTGATCGCGGCGGAGCTCGACGAGCTGACCGACGCCCAGATGAGCGAACTGCTTTCCCGGGATGGTGCCCTGTGACTGAGACAATCGATCGAGCCGGTCTGCGCGCGGAGTTGCTTCGGCGCAGGCTCGTAGGCACCGCGGCCGCCGCGCCGGACGAGGGGATCGCCCGGGTACCGCGCGAGACTCCGCCCGCGTTGTCGCTCGCGCAGCGCCGGCTGTGGATTCTCGACCAGGTCCGGCCGGGCGGCACGGAGTATCTGGCCAGCGCCGGCCTTCGACTGTTCGGCCCGCTGGAGCCCGGCGCGCTGCGGGCGGCGCTGGACGGGATCGTGGCGAGGCACGAGGTGCTGCGCACCCGCTATGTGGTGGTCGACGGTGAACCGGGGCAGGTGATCGACCCTCCGGAGCCGGCCACGCTGCACGAGGTGGACCTGCGTGGCCTCGACCCCGCCGCACAGGACGAGCGGATCGCCGGCTGGATGACCCACGACCGGGCACCCGTCGACCTCGCGACCGGGCCGGTGCTGACCGGAACCCTCGCGCGGCTGGCCGACGAGGAGCACGCGCTGGTCGTGACCCTGCACCACATCGCCTTCGACGGCTGGTCCGAGCAGGTGCTGTGGCGTGAGCTCGACCGGTTGTACGCCGCCGCGCTGACCGGCGGACCGTCCCCGCTGGCACCACTGCCGGTGCAGTACGCGGACTTCGCCGCGTGGCAGCGCGGTGCGATGTCCGGTGCCGCGCTGGACCGCCAGCTCGACTACTGGCGGCAGGCGTTGGCCGGCGCCACCGCCGTGGAACTGCCGCTCGATCGGCCGCGCCCGCAGGTCCGGGACAGCGCCTGCGACCTGGTCCCGTTCGCGGTGCCCGCGCCGGACGCTCGAGCCCTGCACGAGCTCGCCCGCCAGGCCGGCGCGACGCCGTTCATGGTGCTGCTGGCCGTGTACGCGATCACGCTCGGCCGGTTCAGCCGGAGCAACGACATCACGGTCGGCACCCCGGTGGCCTGTCGCGACCGGGCCGAGGTGCTGGACCTGATCGGGCTGTTCCTCAATACGCTGGTCCTCCGCACCGACCTGTCCGGCGACCCGTCCTTCCGCGAGGTGCTCCGGCGGGTGAAGGAGATGGCACTCGGCGCCTACGCCCACCAGGAACTTCCGTTCGAGCGGCTGGTGGACGAGCTGGCCCCCGTGCGCGACGCGTCCCGGACCCCGCTGTTCTCGACCATGTTCCTGTGGACCGGCGGGGACTCCGAGGCCCGCCGCGTCGGCGGGCTGCGCGCCGAGGAGCTGCCGGTCGGCGAGAGCGACGCCAAGTTCGACCTGACCCTGGTGGCCGTCGACCAGCCCGACGGCACAGTCACCGGCTTCCTGAACTACGCCACCGCGCTGTTCGACCGGGACACCGTCGAGCGGTTCGCGACCCACTTCACCACCCTCATCGGCACCATCGCGCGCACGCCGGACGCGCCGATCAGCCAGCTGGTCGAGTCCCCACCGGGGGAGCGGGAACTGGTGGTGCGGACGTGGAACGAGACCGAGGTGGCGTACCCGACCACCGGCACACTGCCGGAGCTGTTCGCGCGACAGGTGGCCCGCACCCCGGACGCCGTTGCCGTCCGCTTCGAGGGCGAGGACGTCTCCTACGCCGAACTGGACCGGCGAGCCGACCGACTGGCGCAATACCTGCTCGACGCGGGCGTCGGACCGGAGTCGATCGTCGGTGTGCACCGCCGGCGCGGCACCGAGCTGGTGGTGGCCCTGCTGGCGATCCAGAAGGCCGGCGGCGCCTACCTGCCGCTGGACCCGGACCACCCGGCCGAGCGCCGTGACTTCATGTGTGCCGACGCCGGTGCCACGATCGTGCTCACCGACGCCGAACCGGCCATCTCCGACACCGGGCCGGCACCGGCGGGGGCGGTCCTGGCGGGCCCGGACCACCCGGCGTACGTGATCTACACGTCCGGCTCGACCGGCCGGCCCAAGGGTGTCGTGGTCACGCACCGCGCGATCGTCAACCGGCTGCGCTGGATGCAGGACGCGTACCGGCTGGACGCCTCCGACCGGGTGCTGCAGAAGACCCCGTACAGCTTCGACGTCTCGGTGTGGGAGTTCTTCTGGCCGCTGATCACCGGGGCCACGCTGGTGATCGCCCGGCCCGACGGCCACCGCGACCCGCACTACCTGGCCGAACTGATCGCCACCGAACAGGTCACCACCCTGCATTTCGTACCGTCCATGCTACGGGTGTTCCTGGCCGAATCGCTCGGGCCGTTGCCGTCGGTGCGCCGGATGATCTGCAGCGGCGAGGCGCTCACCGCCGACCTGGCCGCCGCCGTCCACGAGCGGATCGGTTGCCAGCTGCACAACCTCTACGGGCCGACCGAGGCGGCCGTCGACGTCACCGCGGTGCGGTGCGAGCCCGGGACGCCGATCACGATCGGACGGCCGATCGCCAACACGCGCACCTACATCGTCGACGAGGGCCTGCGACCGGTCCCGATCGGAGTGCCGGGTGAGCTGCTGCTGGGCGGCGTGCAACTGGCCCGCGGCTACCTCAACCGCCCGGGGCTCACGGCGCAGCGGTTCGTTCCCGACCCGTTCGAGGAGTCCAGCGGTGGGCGGCTGTACCGCACCGGTGACCTCGCGAGGTACCTGCCGGACGGCCGCATCGACTACCTCGGCAGGCTCGACGACCAGGTGAAGATCCGTGGGCATCGCGTCGAGCTCGGCGAGATCGAGGCGGTGGCGGCCGAGCATCCGAGCGTGTCCGCGGTCGCCGTGACGGTGCACGACGGTCAGCTCGTCGGCTACCTCGTCGCCCGGGAGCCGGGCGCCGACGTCGATGTGAGCGACGTGGCGTTGTTCCTGCGCGGTCGACTGCCCGAGGCGATGATCCCGAGCCACTGGCAGCTGCTCCCCGCGCTGCCCCTGACCACCAGTGGAAAGACCGACCGCCGCGCGCTGCCGGCCCCGACGCCGGGCCGTGCCTGGGCGGCCGGAGCGTACGTCGCCCCCCGTACCGGGGCCGAACGCGTCGTCGCCGACGCACTCGGAGCGGCGCTGGGCGTCGAACGGGTCGGTGTGCACGATCGGTTCTTCGACATCGGGGGTGACTCCATCCGCGCCATCCGCGCGATCGGGGCCCTGCGCCGCGCGGGGCTGGGCCTGTCGGTGCAGGACATCTTCACCCACCAGACCGCGGCGCAGCTGGCGACGCTCGCCGACCGGCCGGCGGCCGGTGCGGACGACCAGTTGGTCGGCCCGTTCGAACAAATCGGCCCGGGCGACCGCGACCGGCTCCCGGACCGCCTGGTCGATGCCTACCCGATGGGCCAGGTGCAGGCCGGCATGGTGTACGAGATGCTGGTCGACAGCTCGCACCCGGCCTACCAGAACGTCACCAGCTTCGACATCGTCGACGACGGCCCGTTCTCCCTGGCCGCGTTGCGCGACGCCGCGCAACGGTTGGTCGACCGGCACGAGGTCCTGCGCACCACGTTCGACGTGTCCGGCTACTCCGAGCCCATGCAACTCGTCCATGCCAGTGCGCGGGTCGAGGTGGGCTTCGACGATCTGCGCGGGCTCCCGGAAACCGAGCAGCAGGACGTCCTAGAGCGGTATCGGCACACGATGAAGTCGACGACGCTGCCCATCGATCACGCCCCGCAACTGCGCTGGCACGTGCACCGTACCGGGGAGCAGACGTGGGTGCTGACCCACACGGAGTGCCACGCCATCCTGGACGGCTGGAGCCACCACTCCCTCATCGCCGAGCTGCGGGACACCTACCGGGCGATCCGGGACTCGGACACCGACGCGCTGAAGCCCCCGCCCCCGGGGCGCTACGCCGACTTCGTCAGGTTGGAGCGGCGATCGCTGTCGTCCGAGGCGGATGAACGGTTCTGGCGGGACCGCGTCGGCGACTACGACCGGGTCACGTTGCCCGCGGACACCGCCCCGGCCGGCCACGGCGCGGTGCCGGAGCTGCGGATGTCCTGGCGGCATCTCGAACCGGGGCTGCGTGAGCTGGCCGCGCGGACGCAGACCTCGCTCAAGGCCGTGCTGCACACCGCGCACCTCGCGATGCTCGGCGTCATCACCGGCCAGCGGCGGTTCTTCAGCGGTCTGGTCGTCAACGGCCGGCCCGAACTGCTGCGCGGCGACGAGGTCATGGGCATGTACCTCAACACGGTGCCGTTCGCGGTGGACCTGCGCACGCCCCGTTGGCGCGACCTCGTGCGCGCCGTGTTCGCCGAGGAGCTTGCCGTCTGGCCGCACCGGCGCTACCCGATCCCCGCGATGCAGCGCGCCTGGGGCTCCGGGACGCCGCTGATCAGCGGCATCTTCTCCTACCTCGACTTCCATGTGCTCGACGCGCAGCAGGAGGTGTTCGGCACGGTCGTTGACGACAGCCCCAACGAGTTCACCCTGGTCACATTGACCTTCCCGGGCGAGCTGCGACTGGAGTGCCGGGCCGGTTGGGCGACGCAGGAGCGGCTGACCGCCCTGGGAGAGACCTTCCTCGAACTGCTCACAGCGATGGTCGCCGACGACGGCGCGAATCCGGTGGACCTCGGCTCGACCCCGGCGCACCGGTTCACCGTGCCGCAGCAGGCCTGGCCCGCCCTGCCCGAGGTGTGCATCACAGACCTGTTCACGACCCAGGCACACGCCCGGCCGGACGCCGTCGCACTCGAGTACGGCGAGTCGCGCCTGACCTACGGCGAGCTCGACGCCCGGGCCAACCAACTGGCGTGGGCGCTTCGCGAGCACGGTGCCGGCCCGGACACGCCCGTCGCGGTCTGCATGGACCGCGGGATCGACGCGGTTGTCGCGCTGCTCGGCATCCTCAAGGCCGGAGCCTGCTACCTGCCGCTCGACCCGAAGTATCCGGACGGCCGCGTCGAGTACCTCCTCGACGACTCCGGCGCCCGGATCCTGGTGAGCGGGCCGAGCCATGCGCACCGTTTCGCGGCGCGTGCCGGGCTGACCACGCTGAGCCTGGACTCCGGCTGGTGGTCGAACGGCAGCCGGCCGACCACCGCGCCACAGGTGACACTGTCACCGGAGAACCTCGCCTACATCACGTACACGTCGGGATCCACCGGCCGTCCGAAGGGCGTGATGGTCCCGCACCGCGGCGTCGTACGGCTGGTGCACGGCCAGGAGTACGCGCAGCTGGACGCCGACCAGGTCCTGCTGCAGGCCGGCACGCTCGCCTTCGACGCGTCAACGTTCGAGGTCTGGGGCGCGCTGTGCAACGGGGCACGGCTGGTCGTCTCCCCGGAAACGCCGACCGCAGCCGAGCTCGAAGAGATCCTGCGCCGGCACGGGGTGACCGTGCTGTGCCTGCCCACCGGCCTCTTCAGCACCATCCTGGACGTTCGGCCGCAAGCGCTGGCCGGGGTGCGGGAGGTGGTGGTCGGTGGTGAGGTGCTGTCTCCGCTGCATGTGCGTAAGGCGATGGAGCACGGTGTGGTGGTCAGCAACGGGTACGGCCCGACCGAAAGCACCACGTTCGCCACCGTCCACCCGCGGATCCCGCTGCCTGCGGTCACTGATGCCATCCCGATCGGGAAGCCGATCAATCACACCTACGTGCGGGTCGTCGACGCCAACCTCGACCCGGTCCCGTTCGGCGTGCCGGGTGAGCTGCTGCTGGGTGGTCCGGGCGTCGCGCGCGGATACCAGGGCCGCCCGGACCTGACCGCCGAACGCTTCGTACCGGACCCGTCCGGGGACTCACCGGGAAACCGGCTCTACCGCACCGGGGACATCGTCCGCCAGGACCCGGACGGCACCGTCCATTTCATCGGGCGGCGCGATCACCAGGTGAAGATCCGCGGACACCGCGTCGAGCTCGGCGAGGTGGAGGTCGCGATCTCCGAGCTGCCCACGGTGCGGGCCGCCGCGGCGGCGGCGTACGAGGGCGTGGACGGGATCAAGCAGCTCGTCGGATACGTCGTTCTCGACGAGGACGGCCCAGCCGACCCCGCCCGGCTCGGTGACCTGATGCGGAGCAGGGTGCCCGGTTTCCTGGTCCCGACGGCTTGGGTGCGCCTGGACCGGCTCCCGTTGAACAACAACGGGAAGCTCGACCGGGCCGAGCTGCCCCGGCCGGCGGCGGGTACGTCGGCACGGGAATACAGCGCGCCGCGTACGCCGGCGGAACTGGCCGTGGCCGACGTCTGGACCGAGGTGTTCCACCTGCCCCGCGTCGGCCGTGACGACGATTTCTTCGACCTCGGTGGGCACTCACTGCTGACGTTGCGGGCGATCGCGATGTTGCGGGACCGGCACGGCATCGAGACGACCGTTCGGTCCTTCGTCGAGCACCGCACGCTCGCGGCGCTCGCCGAGTCGATCGATCGCAAGCGGCTGCCGGCCACGGCGTTGCTCTGGTTGCGCCGTACCGGTGACAAGCCCCCACTGGTATGCGTGCATCCCGGCGGCGGCAGCGCGCACTGGTACCGGCGGCTGGCCGAGCACCTCGACCCGGATCTGCCGGTGGTCGCCTTCGAATGGCCGGGCCGTGACCCGTCGACCGGCTCGGTTCCGTCCACGGAGGACATGGCGGCCCGGTACGTCGCAGAGTTGCGGGAGGCCGTCCCGCACGGGCCGTACCGGATCTTCAGCTGGTGTGGCGGCAGCGGGGTGAGCAGCGAGATGGCCAACCGGCTGACGGCCGATGGTGAGGAGGTCACCTTCATCCTGCTCGACCCGGGGCAGGACGCCTGGCAGAAGGAGCACCTCTGGGACGAGTACGCCCTGATCAAGCAGTGTGTGACGAACCTGGAGCGGCTCGACGCGGCGCCGCCGGACGAGGACACGTCGGTGCTTCGGCAGGAGACGCTGGCGCTGCTCGAACACATCGTGGACGACATCGTCGGCAACGACGGGATCACGCTGCCCGAGCGCGGCGCGGGAACGATGTGGCTGCCCGCCGCGCGGATGTGGGAGGAGGTCATGGAGATGGTGCTGTCCTACCGTGATCGCCCGTACGCCGGTCACCTGGATCTGATCGTCAGCGACGAACTGGCGCTGGGCGCGCACGAGGTCGTCAGCTCCGGCCAGAGCTTCAGCGACTACCTGGAGCGGTGGCGTGAACGGACCGCCGAGGTGGGGGTCCATCGGATGAAGGGTGAACATTTCTCGGTCATGAAGGAGTACGTGGCAGACCTCGCCCGCATCGTGACGGCGCTGATCGACGAGCCGGTCGGGCGACGGTGAACGGGATGTCCGCGCAACCGCCCGGCCGGGCCCCCGCCAGACGGGCACTCGCGGCGGTGTACGCCGCCGGCGGCGGCTCCGCTTTCGGGGTCCAGATGACGATGCTCGCGATGCCGTGGCTGGTCCTGGAGAGCACCAACTCGGCACCGCGGGCAGGTCTGGTCTTCGCCGTGTCGGTGTTGCCCATGGCTCTGCTCGGATTCGCGGGCGGCGAGGTGATTCAACGGTTCGGCGCACGCCAAACCATGGTGGTCGCCGACTTCGCGCAGGCCGCAGCCATCGCGGCGGTACCTGTGCTGGCCGCGATGGATCGGCTCAGCTTCCCTCTGCTCCTCACGATCGTCGCGGTGATCGGCGTGCTCGGGGTGCCCTATTTCGCCGCGCAACGCGACCTGACCACCGAGCTCGCCGGTCCGCACCCGAAGGCGCTGATGCGGGCGAACAGCGTGCTGGAAGGGGGCTTCAACGTCGCCGCGCTCGCCGGCCCGGCCGTGGCGGGCGTGTTGATCGCGACGCTCGGTGCGGAGAAGGTGCTGTGGTTCAACGCCGCGACCTACGCGTTGTCCGGTCTGCTGCTGTGGTGGTTCGTCCCGCGCACGTGGCGGACGCAACCGCCGCCGCCACCACAGCAGGAGCAGCCCGCCCACACGGGAATCCTGGCCGGTGTACGCGCGCTGCGCGGGGACGACTTCCTCCGACGGGTGATGGTCTCGACCGTCAGCTTCGGCTTCCTCATGCGGGTCCTGATGCTCGCGCTGCCGCTGCTGGCGTTCGACCGCTTCGGCGGCGATGCCAAGGTCGGTGGGCTGCTGCTCTCGGGCTTCGGCGCCGGCGCGATCGCCGGGGCGGCGGTCAGCTATCTGATCGGCAGCCGGTTGTCCCCGGCGTTGGTCTTCGGCCTGGCCGCCTTCCAACTCGTTCTTCCATGGTGGGTGCTGCTGTTCGACGTGCCGGTGCCGGTCCTGGTCGCCGCGCTCGCGGTGTCCGGTGCGGCGCTCCCGTTGTCCAACGCCCCGTTCTTCAGCATCCTGGCCACTCGGTTCGCGGCCGACATCCGCGTGAAGGTGATCCAGGCGGTCATGACCATCAGCAACATCGCCGGCCCGCTGGGCTTCCTCGCCGGCGGGATGGCGATCGGCCGCTTCGGCGTGACGACGACCCTGCTCGTCCTCGCGGCCCTGTCCACCCTCGCGGCGGTCAACCTCGTGGTGGCGCTGCGGCGTCTCAGCCCCGTGGAGCTGCGACGTCTCAGTCCCGTGGCGCCGACCAGCGCGCAGGACGCGACGGCAGCTGCTCGATAGCCCGCTCGGGCCCAGTGCCTACGGCGGACAGTGTGGCAACAGTGCCGGGTTGGTTCCTCGCGGAACCGTTCACCCACGATTCAAGGACGGTGTGATGTGGGTCGAGGTCTACCGGACATCACAGTGGTGACGACGCGGGAGAAAGCCGCGGTCACGGTCCCGATAGCCGACCCCCCCGGGGACTGCCCGGCCACTGCTGGGTAGCGACCACACGGTGAAGAACGTCATCGACGACATGATGGGCGCGGTTGCAGGTTCGCAACCGCGCCCATGCGGTGGCCTGCGGCAGGCCGGTCAGCGGGGCTGACCGGGACCGCAACCTGTCGCCGTCGACGCCGTCCTCATGCCGGCGTCGATGGCGTTTCCGTCTCGATCGCCGCGATGGCCAGCAGCCGACCGGTGGTGGAGTCGCGGAGTTGCAGGTCGGCGATCTCGGAGAGGGGGTCGGCGACGTTCTGCCATCTCCGCGCGGTGATGGTGAAGAGCGAGCCCAGGTCGGCATTGCCGAAGAAGCCCACCTTCTGATCGATCACCCGCCGCTGGAGGAATTGCCGCTCGCTGCGGCCGAGCCCGCGCCACAGACGCAACAGCGCCGTGTCGAAGATCGAGAAGTACGAGGCGAAGTAGACCAGCCCGGCGCCGTTGATGTCCCGTACCGCGTCCAATGCGTACTCGAAGGTCTCCTCGTCCCCGGCGACGGTGAATCCCGCCGGCCCCGGAGTGCAGAAGCTGCCCGCATGACGGGCGCGGCCGACGAGCGTACGCGGTGAGAACTGATTGGGAAGTCGCGGCAGATCGGCGTAGTCGAAATCGTGCGGGACGGTCTCGGTGAGGACCCGGTTGCTGTCCGGATGGCCACGCGCGATCCACCGGTTGAGAGTCTCCGCGTACATGCACTCCGGGTTCGGCGTCTCGTAGACCTCCGCCGGATCGAGCAACGCGGTGCCGAGGCCGGAGCCGGCGGGCGCGAGCCGATGCAACGTGAGAACCGAGCCGCCGCCGAACTGGAAGACCTTCGACGTCACCTCGAGCTCGTCGCCGAAGGCCAGGCCGTGCGGATGAACGGCCTTCCCGCCACGCACCCGGTAGTAGTAGAACGACAGGTAGGTCGGTTGGCCCTCGGTGGTACGGGCGGCGTGCACGTTGGTGCGGCAGGCCGCGGCCACCGATTCCCACGTCCAGTCACCGATTCGCCCGAAGATCAGTGAGCCACCGCTGCACATTCCCGGCGCGACGATCACCTTCCGGGAAAGGGCTGTGTTCTCTGGCATCATCGCACCGCTCCAGTCGTGAGTAATTCCGGTGCGTTGCGGACGCGCCACTGGTGTACCGCCGCGAGGAACGCGTCGTTGTCCGAGGGCGAACCGATCGACACCCGGACGCCGTCACCGTCGAAGACCCGCAGCTCGATGCCGGCCCGTGCACACCAACGGCCGAACGGGCCCGCGTCCTCGCCGAGCCCGAGCCACACGAAGTTGGCCTGGCTGGCGGGAACCGCGAAGCCGTCGGCCAGCAGGGCCGCCCGCACGCGGGTACGCTCGGTGATCGTCTCTCGGACCCGCGTCAGGAGCACCTCCTCGAGGCCGAGGGCAGCGACTGCCGCGTGCTGGGCCGGCCCGCTCACCGCATAGGGCAGCGACATCTCGCACAGCGATGCCACGATGCGCGGGGCGCCGATGAGATAGCCGACCCGAAGTCCTGCCAGGCCGTACGCCTTCGAGAACGTGCGCAGGACCACCAGGTTCGGATACGTGTCGCACAGCGCGAGGCCGCCGGTCCCGACCGGCGCGTCGACGTACTCGAAATACGCCTCGTCGAGGGCCACCAGGCAGGTCGGCGGGACGCGGTCGAGGAACGCGCGCAGATGGTCGAGGCCGACCAGCGTGCCCGTCGGGTTGTTGGGATTGCAGACGACGACCAGCCGGGTGGTGGCGGTGATGCGATCGGCCATGGCGGTGAGGTCGTGCGCGTCGTCGGCCAGCGGCACCCGCTCCGAGTGGATCCCCAGATGGCCGGCGAGGATCGGGTAGTACTCGAAGGATCGCCAGGCGTAGACGGCCGTCGCACCCGGCCCGGCGAGCTGGAACAGCGCCTGGAGCAACGCACAGGACCCAGCGCCCACCGCCACCCGATCCGGCGTGACACCGTGCCGGTGAGCGAGCGCCAGGGTCAGGTCGGCACACGCCGGGTCGGGATAGCGGTTGACGTCCCGGCCGCTCGCCGCGACTGCGGCGACGATGTCCGGCAACGGGCTGTGCGATGACTCGTTGCGCGACAGGACCCGCGTGACGGCATGGGGCGCGGTCGGTCCCGCGGCCTCACGCACGACAGCGCTCCGCGACCAGATCGGCGATGTCGCCGACCGTCGCGAGTTCCAGCAGTTCGTAGTCGGAGACCTCGATGTCCAGCCGCTTGCGGAGCAAGGCCGACAGCTCGACCACGGCGAGGGAGTCGAGGCCCACCTCGGCGCGATCGGCCGTGGCAACGACGTCCTCGGCCCGCATCTGCAGATCCTCGACCAGGATGGTCTTGAGTTGGTCAAACATGGCTTGCCATCCGTTCACCCCGGCCCGTGGACCCGGCACGCAACGCGAGCGCCACGTCCTCGATGAGGTCCTCCTGTCCGGCCACCGCTTGCAGGCGGCCGAGTTCGAAGAAGACGTCGCGCGGATCGACGCCCTCGCGGGCGGCGACGTCCAGCACCCGGTTCTTGAACCCGGAGAACACCCCGGCGAGACCGCTCACCACGCCGATCGAATCGATGGTGGGCGGCGCGGGCATCAGCTCCCGTTCGGCGATGTCCGCCGCGTCCAACAGCCGATAGAGGTCGATGCCGGTGTCGTAGCCCAGCCGTTCGAGCACGGGCACGAGAACTTCCAGCTGCGTGTTGCCGGCTCCCGCGCCGAACCCCCGCGCGCAAGCATCCAGGATGGTGGCGCCTGCCTCGGCGGCGGCGATCGAGTTCGCCACCGCCATACCGAGATTGTTGTGTCCGTGGAACATCACCGGCACGCCGACGGCGGACCGGATCGCCGTGATACGCGTGGTCACATCCGTCGGCAGGTAGTGGCCGGAGGAATCGAGGATGCCCACGCCGGTCGCGCCGAACCCGACGAGCCGCGCACACTCCTCGGCCAGGCGCTCGGGATTCGCCATGTGGCTCATCAGCAGCACGCCGTGTGCGTCGACGCCCGCGTCGCGCAGGAGCCCGAGGTGCCGTTCGGCCAGGTTGCCCTCGGTGCAGTGGGTGCCGATACGGACGAGGTCGACGTCGTACGAGATGGCCTGCCGGATGTTCTCGGTCGTGCCCCAGCCCGGCAGCATGAACACACCGAGCTTGCTGGTCGTCAACGCATCCCGGACCGCCGACAGCATCGCCTCGTCGCTGAGGAGGGCTCGGCCGGCCTGCAGGGACGAGGCGCCGAGGCCGTTGCCGTGCCCCACCTCGACGACGGGTATCCCGGCGGCGTCCGCGGCCCTGGCGTACGCGCGAAGTTGCTCCCGCCCGAGCTGGTGGCGGACGGCGTGGTGTCCGTCGCGCAACGTCGGGTCATGGATCAGGATCGGTCGTCTCGGCGAACTCTCCGCCGCTTGCTGGCTCATGACACCACCTCCATGACCTCGATCGATCGGCGTTCCACCGCACAACGCTCAGCGACCCGTATCGCTGCGGAGTTGATGATGTCGAGGTTGCCCGCGTAGGCGGGTATCTGGTCGCCCGCGGAGGTCACCTCCACGGCGATGAACGCCTTGCTGTCGTTCACGATGCAGCTCGTCACGGTGTAGCCGGTGGCGAAGGCACGGACGTCGGCGGCGGCGGCCGCCACGAGTGGGCGCACCGAATCGTGTGTCAGCCCCTCGCCGACCAAGGACATGGCCACCCTGAAGGTCGCCGGAGGACGAGCCGGGCTGATGTTGAGGATGGCCTTCACGTCCCCGACGCCGGTGAACTCGCGGAGCGCGTCCTGAGTGGTCTCCACGTACTCATCGAGGTTCAGCCTGGTCCCACGGCCGACGCTGAGCGTCGCAGCGGTCGCGACCACCTCCACGTAATCGATGCGGTGGGCTAGTGCGATCGCCCGGACGATCGGCACCGACGCCTGCCCGCCGCAGCTCACCATGTTGAGGTCGCGGTGGGCGGCGACGTCCGCGCCGTTCACGGTGGGGACGACCATGCGTCCGATCCGGCTGGGCGTCAGGTCGACCAGCAGCGTGCCGAGCGGCGCCAGCGCCTCGGCGTGTTCGGCGTGCGAGCCGGCGTTGGTGGCGTCGAAGACCACGTCGAGCGGTTCGTCGAGGTCGGCCAGTGAACGTATGCCCCGGCTCGCGACCGGCAGCCCCAGCCGAGCGGCCTGCTTGAGGCCCGGGCTTTCGGCCGCCCGGCCGGCGACGAGGTGCAGGTCCAGTGCGGTGGACCGCTCGACTTTCATCGCCAGGTCGACGCCGATGAGCCCGGCGCCGAGCACCCCAACTGACAGCCGTCGTTCTGAGTTCATCGAGGGGATCGCCTTCCTGCCGGGGTCGTGACTACGCATTCGCTACGTGCAGAGTGACCGTGCCCAGATGATCGAATTCGGCGGTGTAGGTGTCACCGGGGCTCAACGGGACCGCGGCGTGCAGGGCGCCGGTCATGATCAGCTGCCCGGCCTCCAGCGTGACGCCGCTCTCGCCCAGCAGGTTCGCCAGCAACGCCACCACCGCCACCGGGTCACCCAGAGCGTCGGCGCCCCGGCCGGACGCGACCAGCTCCCCGTTGCGGCGGAAGGCCATTCGCACGAGCCGGTAGTCCAGCTCCGCGCGGGCCGGGATCGGGCGTCCCAGCACGGCTGCGCCGTTCGAGGCGAGGTCGGCGATCGTGTCGCCCAGCCGGATGCGCCAATCCGCGATCCGGGAGTCGACGATCTCGAGACCGGCGGCGACCTCTCCGATCGCCGCGTGGGCCTGCTCCACAGTGACGCCGGGACCGGTCAATGGGCTCGCCAGACGAAAGACGATCTCGGCTTCCACCTTCGGCGAGATGAACTCGCCACGAGCGAAGCGCGTACCGTCCGTGCGGACGGTCGAGGCGAACACCGGGCCGTAGTCCGGGGCGTGGACCCCGAACATCTCCTGCATTGAGGCGGAGGTGAGCCCGGCCTTGTAGCCGATCACACGCTCGCCGTCGGAGATCAGCAATTCGGTCAGCCTGCGCTGGACGGCGTATCCGCCCGCCGCGTCGAGCGTGGGGCAGACGTCGGTGAGCGGAGCGATCGGCACGTTTTGCCTCCGCGCCTCGTACAGGGCCATGGCCATGCGCTCGGCGTCGTGCTCCGCCAGGGCCGGTGATCCGCCGTTCCGGCTCATCGCGTGGCCACGAAGAGGCGGCTGCCGGGCATCCGCAGCGGAGTGCTGGTCACGTCGGAGAAACCGGCCTGCCGGAAGAGGTCGCACCACTGGTCCTCGGCCGGCAGCCGTACACCCATCGAGCTCTCATGGAGGTAACTGAACAGGGCGCTGAAGGCGCGCTCGCCCGGAGTGTCCACGTACGGCACCGCATCGGTGACCACCAGGCAGCCGCCGTCGGCGAGGTGCTCGCGGCACGCCCGCAGGACCCCCGCG
Organism: Micromonospora sp. NPDC047527; assembly: GCF_040643015.1. Classification (NCBI taxonomy): domain Bacteria; kingdom Bacillati; phylum Actinomycetota; class Actinomycetes; order Micromonosporales; family Micromonosporaceae; genus Micromonospora; species Micromonospora sp. NPDC047527. The sequence goes on from NZ_JBEYTK010000003.1 coordinate 199,757, forward strand.
AAGACCTCGGGAGTCTGAGCGACGTCGTGCATGACGAAGCCGGCGTGGACGATGTCCGCGCCGTCGAGTGGACCGGGGTCGTCGACGAGCGTCTCGACGGACCGGTTGACCACCGTGAGCCGGTCGCCCACGTGGGCGCGGCGACCGGCGCGTTCGGCCTCCTCGCACGCCCCCGAGCTGAGGTCCAGGGCCACGCCGGTGCTGGTGGGCAGTTCGGTCAGGAGCCGGATCAGAAGCGCGCCCGCGCCGGCGCCGAGATCGACGATGCGCCGGGGCTTGCGGTTGATGATCTCGGACAACACACCGGGATAGAAGCCGTGCGAGCCGATCCAGCGGGACGAGACCGCCACGCGTCGGCCGTCGCGCTGGTGTTGCCGGCCGGCCGCTTCCGGTTCGCGCAGGAACCGCTCGGCGTGATCGATGTACGGACGGTTCGCGTTGAGCGACCAGGAGAGGTAACCCGCCTCGTACCGCCGGTCCGCGAGCTCCGCACAGGGCGCGAACGGCCCGGTCTCGGCGTCGCGATCGAGCAGCCCGGCGGCGACCATGGCGCCCAGGAAGAGCAGGGTGCGAGCTTCGGGAACGCCGGCGGCGGTCGTTGCCTCGGTCAGCGTGAACGGCGTCCCACGATCGAGAAGCGGCGAAAGCCCCAGATTCTCGGCGATCTCCAGGAGAGTGGCATTCGCAGCAAGATCCGCGGCGATTTCACTGACGTCAGAACTGATCACTTATTCACCCACGTCCCGCCGATTCGGCGATTGTTCGGTATCGACCCTTGCTTTTCCGGTTCGCGTCTGTCCACGCAGGAGGCCGGCGATCCCGCGTCGGTCCGACACCTTCGAACTCTCCAGGGATCCGGCGTACGCCAACAAGGTCGTCGACATCGTCGGCCTCTTCTGGACCTGCCTGACGGGATGGTCGCGCTCTGCGTCGACGCCCGCTCCTTCCGCAACGGCGGCAATCCGCGTTTTCGGCACGGATCTACAACGGTTGTCAATGTGCCACGGAGGCGCGACCGACCGCAGAGAAGCATCGGCAGACATACGGGAAGAGGTCGACTGTCGTTGCTTCTTGTCGCCTGCCGCTCGTCGATCGTGTCGCGGGACGTGAGTCGCACGGCGGCCGGGCCAGCTATCGGGCGGTGGCCGCGGACTGCCGCCACCGGGTCGACCGCCGTCTGAGCCGGCCCGTTCGGCGTACCAGGGCAGGACGACCGGCGCTGCGCGACGATAGCGAGTCGATGCCCCGCTATCGTCCTGCGCCAGCGGCTGACAGCGAGCCGAGAGCGACCGGTTAGCTCGTCGCGGAACCATACGCCCAGGACATTCCGACGCCACGCCCCGCCACGGCGCGGCGACGAAGGAGGCGTGATGGGCGAACCGATGTGGGTCAACGTCGTGGCGACCGACCCCGTGCTGGAGGCGGGCGTGACGAGCGCGATGCTCGGGTGCCCGGACATCACCGTGGTGACGACGCGGGAGAGGGCCGCGGTCACGGTCCTGGTGGTCGACCATATGGGCCAGGACACGCTGGATTCGGTGCGGGCCGTCCGTGCCGGGGCGCACCGGCCCGAGGTGGTGCTCGTGGTGCCCGAGGTGGAGCCGGCCGACGCGCTGTGGGCCATCGCGGCTGGTGCGCGCGGCCTGCTTCGGCGCCGGGAGGCGACCGCGGACCGGCTCACCCGCGCCGTGCTGGCCGCCGGTGCGGGGGACTGCACGGTCTCGCCGGACATGCTCGACCGGTTGCTCGCCGCGCCGGCCGTTCCCGCCGGCGCCCTCGCGTCCAACATCAGCGACCGCGAGCGCGCGGTGCTGCGGCTGCTCGCCGACGGCCGGGAGACCGGCGAGATCGCGCAGGAGTTGTGCTACTCGACGCGCACCGTGACGAGTGTCGTGCACGACATCACGCGGCGGTTCCGGCTGCGCAACCGGGCCCACGCGGTGGCCTTCGCCCTGCGGGCCGGGATGTTGTGAACGGCGAACAGGAGAAGAGCAGGACGGCGCCGACCGCACATGTGGTGGCCCCGGACGCAACCATTCGGGCCGAGGTGCTGGCCGTGCTGCGGCAGGCCGGCGTCACGTCGGTGCCCGAGCCGTACGGATCACCGGACACCGTCATCGTCACGGCGGTCGCTACGGTGAGTGAGGCGCTGGTGGCGTGCCCGCCGCAGCCGCGGTCCGCGCCGCAGGGGACGCTGGTGATCGCGGACCGCTTCTCGCCGGCGGACGTGGTCCGCGTACTGCGTTCGGGGACTCTGGTGATGCTCCGGTTCGCCGACGCCACACCGAGCCGTCTGGCCGCCGCGTTGCAGGCGGCCCGGGACGGGGAGGTCCGGTTGCCGCACGAGGTGCTGGTCGGGGTGCTCGGTGGCGTCGGTACGCCGCACCCGGCCGGAACGGCCCGGGCGGCTGGCCGGTCACCGCTGACGCCCCGGCAGACGAGGGTGCTCGCGTTGATGGCCGAGGGTCAGGACAACGCGATGATCGCCCGGTCACTGCTGTGTTCCAACCACACAGTGAAGAACGTCATCTACGACATGATGGCGCGGTTGCAGGTTCGCAACCGCGCCCACGCCGTGGCCTGCGGGGTAGAGGCCGGGTTGATCTGAGTCTGTCGTCCGCGGCTTCACACTGGAGTGAAGCCGCAGGCCACGGCGTGGGCCGGAGTGAGTCGATCGGGTGCCGCTGTCACCACTCGGCTGGCCGGCGGATGTCACCGGCCGGCGCTCGGTCGGCGATGACCCGCAACAGGTCGGCCGGCTCGGTCGCATAGCTCAACCCGGATCCGGGCAACTGCACCAGGTCGGTGTCCCCGTACGTCGACCAGCCGGCCAGTGCTTCCGGTTCGATGCCCTGGCCCAGCCACCGAATCGCGGTCAGCGGGCAGCGCAGCGGCACCGGGCGGGGCATCCGATAGCCCCGCAACGCAGCCAGTTCGGCCCGGAGCGCATGCACGCCGGTCGCGACGATCGATGGCAGCGGGTTGCCGCCCATGGCCACTGCGGTCGCCAGCACGCGCTCGGTCAGTTCGTCGTCGGTCGGTTCGGTGTGCGCCTCGCCGGCATATCGGCTGAGATACTGGGGTGCGGGACAGCCCGACACGAACAGGCGCAGCGGTGCCGGCGCGCCCCGCCGGTCCAACTCGACCGCGACCTGGTAGCCGAGCAGCGCGGCGCTCTCGTGGCCGAACAACGCGAACTGCTCGACCCCTCGGCGCATGAGGTCGGCCACGAGCTCCGCGGCCCGCTCCGGCAGCCCTGATGACGCCGGCGGGGCTGAGGCCGCAGAGCTCGTCCCCGGTGCTTCGCCGCCCAGGCCGCCAGCGGCCGGCGTGCGGACAACGCACCACGGGCCGACGGTGTCGGGCCACCGATCGAACTGGAAGTCGCCGTTACCGGCGCTGGGTATGCAGATCAGCGCCGCCGTGCCGGCATGCGGCGTATCGGTCCGGTGGTCCAACCATGAGGCCATGAGGAAGGTCGCCTTCGTTGACGGAGAGTAGGCAATTCTTGCTCAGTCGTCGTTCCGGGCGCCTCCATATCGCTATCGCCGATCGGGCAGGTCCCGGCCGGCGAGAAAAGCGTCGTGATGGGGAGTCGAAAACGGCCGGCCATAGCTTCGAATCTGTCGGCGGCAGCCGGCACGAGAGCCGAAGCAGACAAGGGGTACTGAGTTGCGAATCTCAATGGTTTCCGGTCCGCGCCTGATCGCCACGCCGCCCACATCGGTGGTCGCCGTTATCGGCGACACTCCGTGGGGCTGATCAGTCTCACCGGAGAGGTTCACGGAGGGCCGCCACAGAGGTGGCCCTCCGTCGTTGTGCCACCTGTCGTTACGAAACCGTCGATGGTTCGGCCATCGCTACGGCGATTCTGCGCGATCCGGTGAACGGTTCACGGCCGTGGGCGGAGAGCATATTGTCGACGATCAGTACGTCGTCACGTTGCCAGTCGAATCGGCGCTGGGCGGCGCGGTAACAGTCGCGCAGGTGCGCCACGATCTCGTCGGGGATCGGTCCGCCATCTCCGTAGTACGTGTTGGTGGGCAGGTCCGCCTCGTCGAACATCTCCCGCAACCCCTCGCAGTCCTCCTCGGGCAGCGTGGTCACGTGGAAGAACGTGAGGTGGTTGAACCAGACGGTCTCGCCGGTCACAGGGTGCTGATGCACCGCCCGTCGGCGGGCCGTCGTACGCAGGCCGGTGCGCCCGATCCACTGAACCTCCACACCGTTACGCGCACAGTAGCGCTCGACCTCGGCCCGGTCGGTGGTGTTGAACGCCTGTTGCCACGGCACGCCGAAGCCCTCGGTGAAGTTGCGTACCACGGTCCAGCCGCGCCGGGTGAATTCCTCCAGCACGGCCGGGTCGATCGACCGTAGGATCCGGCGGGTGTCGGCGAGCGGAGTGGCGCCCAGTGTGTCGGGCGGGGTGATGCAGTAGAAGAACAACGTCAACGGCCAGGCCGCCTGGTACGAGTTCTCGTTGTGCAGGAAGATCTCCTCGGTCGGCGGGTAGTCCGTCGACGTATAGACCTGGCCCTCAATGGTGCTGCGCGGTGACGATCGTTCGGCGTAGGACAGCGGTTCGCCGGACACCGCCCGGACGACTCGTTCGAAGCCGCTGACGTTGCCGATGTCGAAGCCGCGCAGCAGGACCGCGCCGTGGGTGCGCAGCTGCCGCCGGACCGAGTCCCGGACCCCTGCGAGATGACTCGCGGCCGGTACGCCGTCGGTGGGCGCGGTCAGCACACCGGGCAGTGCCGACTCATCGGCTGATACCGCGGGCATGAGGCGCGCGGGCGTGATCTTGCTCGTGGTCACCGGTCGGCTCCCTTCGTTGAACCTGGCGGTCGGGTGGGGATCAGCAGAGCCCCGTGTCGGCGGTTCTGGCGGTCCGGCCGGACCCCTGGCAGCACACGTCGATCCATGCGGCCGGGTCATCGGGGTCATCCGGGACGCGTTCGCAGATGACGTAGCTCTGTGGTGCCATTGCCGTCGGATACGCCTTCAGCGCTGCCATGCACGCGGCGTGGGCCTGTTCGGGTGTGCGTACGGTCTCGGTCCGCGCCAGATGAGCGACCAACGGCACGCCGTTCACGGCTGCGAAAACCTTGGCACCGGTGGACGGCAGCTCATCGTCGAGCAGCCGTTGCACTTCGGCCACCTCGACCCAGCAGCCGTCCACGAGCAGCCAGCCGGGGCCCCGCTGTACCGGGCTGAGCGGGATCGAGCCGCGGATCCCTCGGGCGTCGAGGTCACCGGACCCGGCCGCGATCAACAGGTTCTCGACCGCTACGAGCAGCGATTCGACCTCGTCGGCGGAGATGCGGCCGGTGTCGCTGCTCCAACAGCCGAGACGCAACTGTCCGTCGGTCTCGTAGAGATCGAACCGGATCAGCGTGGTCCCGACGGGCATCGGCTGCCGCTGGAGCTGCGTCGCGCGCCGCGTGACGTCCAGTTCACCCGGCGTGGGTACCGATGCCACGGCACTGCCGGTCGCCGGACCGGACTCGATGACAAGGTTGTTGAACAACGGTTCGCAGTCGAATACGACGCCGCGTTCGTGTTCGACCCGGCGTGCGATGGCACTCTGCCGGTCCACGTCGTACCGTCCGTGCCGGCTCGCGTCGACCGCCGCGGCCCACGCCTGCCGGACCAGGCGGTCGAAGGTGGTGTCACTGATCGTGAGCGTGATCAACGCGAGCTGCGCGAGGCTGCCGACGTGCTGCCGAAGGTGTGGCTCGAAGCGATTGGCGGACAGGGTGGGGAGCACGAGCTCCCGGGTGCCGGTCCGGTGCGAGAGCACCGCGCCGATCGCAGCCAGCACGACGCTGGCGCGACTCGTCCTGGTGCGCGCTGTCACCGCTCGCAACGCCATCCCGGCTGCGGTGGAGGTCATCTCGACGGCTACCGACCCGTTGCCGGCTGCGACCCGCGGAACGGGGTACAGGCACTGCGGCATGCGGGAGAACCGATCTTTCCAGTAGCTCAGAACTGATTCCTCGCGCCGCAGGGCCGCGGGTGTGCGTTCCAGGGCGACCAGGTCCAACGGCTGGATCGGTGGTCCACCGGCCGGTCGTGCGGTGCGATCACGGATCAGGTCCGCGAACTCCCGCTTGATGATCTCCATTGCCTGGTAGTCGACAGCGAGATGCGAGCAGCCGATCACCGCGGCCTGCACCAGCCAGGCGGAGTTGGTGGACGCGTCACTCGGCCGCACCGCGAGGGCGGCCCGGACCGGCAGTTCGCCGATGCGGTACGCGCCCGCAGCGCGCAACCGCCGGGTGAGGTCCCGGGACAGGCCGGCCCGGTCGACGAGTTGTGGGTCAGCGACCTCGATTGCGTAGACCTCCACGACGAGGTCGCCGGTGGCGTGCACGAACTGCTGCGGTTCGACGCCGTCGACGTACGTCGTACGCAGTCCTTCGTGCCGTTCGATCAGGACTGCGAGTGCCTCGGCGACGTCGTCGACCACGGCTGCGGCCGGAACGTCGAGTTCCCCCGCGACGGCCGCGAAGAACTGCTCCGACTCACCGCGCAGCCACTGCAGAACGTTGTATTGGCCGATATTGAGCGGCCCCTCGGCCGATCGCGTTCCGCTGAACCGCACGGTCACCGATGGCCGGGGGACCAGGCTCACCGATCGCTCCCGGCGGCGGGGACCGCGGGTACGGGTTGCCTGATGGGTCGGCGTCGCCCGAGTGCTCGGCGCGGCACTGTCGACATGCCCTGGTGAAACCATGTGCGCCAGGCTATTGAGCGGTCCGCGCCGCGCAGTAGAGAAGGACCGGCAGCGACTCGCGGATCGGATCCAGTGCGTTGTTCTGCCGGTTGTTCTCTGCGTGCGCCGGGCCGCGCGAGCCACCATCGACCTGCGTCCATCATGTGTGCGCCGGCTCGGTCTGCCGCGTGGGCTTGTGTTTCGTCCACTCGGCCGGCCCGTCCGGCATGTCGCCGACCGCCGGGTGGATGACGACGCACTCGATCGTGGGAGGCCCGAATGAGCGTATCGATCCGTCAGCGGATCACCGATATCGCGGAGATGTCTACCGATCAGCCCGCGGTCGTCGGCTTCGACGGGAACTCCGTCGAGCAGGTACTGACGTGGCGGGAGTTGGCCGAGCGGAGCGGCCGGCGGGCGGACGCACTGGTGGATGCCGCCGCCCGGCGTACCGGTCCGGGCGTGGTCGCGATCGAGGCGAACAACACGATCCAGACGGTGGTCGACATCGTGGCCGTCCTCTCCGCGGAGCTGCCACTGCTGCCGCTGAACCCGGCCTCGCCCGTACCCGAGCGGGAGAAGCTCCTCAACTTCATCGGTCAGACGTACGGACGGGCCCAGCTCATCGACGCCGACGCCGACGCCGACGCCGACGCGGGCCGGCCGGCGCGGTCGCCCGCGTCGGTGGCCAGCCGGATCGCCTACCTGCTGCCGACCGGCGGCAGCTCTGGCCGGCCGAAGATCGCGATTCGCCCCGGACCGCTCGACTACGATCGGCACCAGGTGCCGTTGCCGTTGCGCCGTCGCGCCGGTTGGCGATCCGGCCAGCGGCAACTGATTCTGGGTCCGTTGCACCATGCGGCCCCGTTCACCACGCTGCTGGACGGACTCCTCGACGGCAATACCACCATTTTGCCGCCGTACTTTCTGCCGGCTTGGACGGTGGAACTGGTCGAGCGCCACGCGGTGGAATGGATCCAGCTCACCCCGGCGCACATGCGCACCATCCTGTTGCTTCTCCAGCCTGACCCGGCGTCCTTCGCCAGCGTGCGCACGGTGATGCACACGGCGGCGTCGTGCGACTCGTTCACCAAGAAGCGGTGGATCGAGCTGGTCGGGCCACAACATCTGTACGAGGTTTACAGCTCGACCGAGAACATCGGCGGCACCCTGGTGCGTGGGGACGAATGGCAACAGCGGCCCGGAACGGTGGGTCGTGGGTTCTTCACCAAGATCAGCATCAGGGACGACGCCGGGAACCGGCTCGGCCCGGGACAGACCGGCAAGGTGTTCATGCGCGCCGGTCGGGTCTCCAGGGGAGACGCGTACCTCGGCAGCCAGGTGCTGGAAACGACGGCCGACGGTTTCGCCAGCGTCGGCGACTTCGGATGGCTCGACGAGGACGGCTATCTGTTCCTCGCCCCCCGGCGGCACGACGTGATCAATGTGGGCGGCGAGAAGGTTTACCCCAACGAGGTCGAGGCTCAGTTGCTGGAACACCCCGCAGTGCTCGACGCGGTGGTGGTGGCAACCGAGGATCAGGTGCTCGGGTCGACTGTCGGCGCCTACGTCGTCTGCAAGCCGGGAGCCTCGGTCAGTAGCGCCGAGCTCATGGCGCACTGCCGGGCCGGTCTGGTCAACTACAAGGTGCCGACGCGGGTGACGTTCGTCGATCAGGTGCCGCGCTCGGCCGCCGGGAAGCTCGAACGTTGGCGGCTGGCCGGCCAGCGGGGCTGATGGCGGCCCGCTTCACCTCTCTCCGGTCGGCTCGTTTCTACTCCGCGCCGGTAGCCGGCCGGCGGCCCGGCGCAACGCGCCCAGCTCTTCGATGGAACGCGAGTGCCACGGGTTGTTCTCCTGCATTGCGAATGCGTTAGCGGCCTGCACGAAGAAATGTTCCGCGGTATCGAACTCGCCCCGGCCCATGTATACCCGCCCGAGCCCAAACAGGGCGTGTGCGTGCACATTCCGCTCGTGCGTCATTCGGCAGATCTCGACCGCCTCGCTGAAATGAATCTCGGCCGCGGTGAATTCGTTCTGCTCCAACATGGCCCCGCCGAGGCCGTTGAGGGCATAGGACTGGCCGACGCGATCGTCCTGCTCCCGAGCCAGATCCAGTGCCGATTGGAAGACGGCTCTCGCGGCCAGCGACTGCCCTGCGTCGGCGAACACCTCACCGAGCCGGTACAAGGCCTGTGCCTGAAGGCGCCGGTTACCGAGTTGTTCACCCAGTGCGAGCGACTCCTTCGCCAGCATTTCGGCCCGTTCCGGGGAACCGAGATCCAGATGGCTACGAGCGAGTCCACTGAGTACATGGGCCTGTGCGCCCAGGTCGCCTACTGTCCGGAACTTCTCCAGGGCCTGCTCGTAACGCAGCACCGCCACGGCGGGCCGGCCCTGGATTCGGTCCAGGTGAGCAAGGTTGCGCAGCGTCAATGCCGACCCGGCCTGATCGTCGGCCGCCTCGAAGAGGCTCATGGCGTGCAGCAGGTTGTCGCCGTCGTCCTCGGCGTGTTGGGCGACGCCCAGCGAGCCGAGCGACGCCAACACGGCAGCGTCTCCCCGGCGATTGCCGGCCCTGCTGGTGGCCTCCAGCGCGATGTTGTGCGCCGTACGCCACTCGGCGAACAGGCCGCGTCTCTCATACATGGTGACCGAAACGACGGCCAACTCCCAGCACAGCTCGTCCAGCTCCAGCTCCGCCGCCTGGCGGATCGCCACCTCCAGCGTGATGCGCTCCTCGTCAAACCAGGCCGTCGGATCGCCGAGGAAGCGGTCGAACTCGGCACGTGCGCCGGCCCATCGGGGCGCCGTGCCGTGCAGAACCGCGAAGCGTCCGCCGTAGATCCGTTGATGAGCCTCCTCGGCGAAGGCGAGCAGAGCGCCGAGCGACCGCGTGACCGCCTCTGTGCACTTCCCCTTGTCGTCCTGCTTCAGCCGCTGCTCGCTCGCAAACACCCGCACCAACTCGTGGAATCGGTAGCGGGGTTGCCTGGTGAGCGCGGAGAAGTGGGCCTCCAGCAGCCGGACGTCCGCGAGCTCGTCGAGGAGTGCCGTCGCCCGCTTCGTGTCGCAGTCCAGCAGAGCCGCCGCGGTCCAGGCGCTGAACTCGTGTATCTCCAGTGCGCTGAGGAGCCAGAACAGGGTCTGTGCCGGTTCGGTGAGTGACTCGTACACGTCAGCGAGCAGCGAGCGGACCGCGACGTCGCCGTGGGACAGTTCGTCCAGCCGAGACCGCTCGTCGCGCAGTCGGTCCAGCAGAGTGCCAACCGCCCAGTGCGGGTGCGCAGCCAGTCGGACCGCGGCGATCCGCACGGCCAGGGGCAGTCCGCCGCACATTCGGGTCAGCTCCGCCGCGGCGTCGGGCGCCGCGGCGACCCGCTGCTCCCCGCAGATTCGGCCGAGCAGGGTCAGGCTCTCGTCGGCCGACATCATGTCGACATCGACGGCCCGTGCGCCCGGGATGCCGGCGAGCCTGCGGCGGCTGGTGATCAGCACCGCCGGACCCGGCACGCCGGGGAGCAGGTCGGCGATCTGGTCCTCGTTGCCGACATCGTCCAGCACGATCAGCAGCCGTCGCGTCGCCATCTGGCTGCGTAGTAGGTTGATCCGCTGCCCGGCCGCGACCGGGATCGCCGCCGGGGCAACGCCGAGTCCGTGCAGGAGGTCGCTGAGCACCGCGTCGGTCGAGCGTGGCTGCGCGGTGCTCCCGTACAGGCAGGCGTAGAGGCTGCCGTTGACGAACTTGGTCCGTAACAGGTGCGCGACGTGCAGGGCCAGCGAGGTCTTGCCGCAGCCCGGTGCGCCGGTGATGACCGCGATCGGTACCTGTTTGGTGTCCTCGCTGGTCAGGGTGGCGGTCAGGGTGTCGATCAGCGCGGCATGGCCGACGAAGTCCGGCAGATCGGCGGGCAACTCCTGCGGACGGTGCACGCTTGTGGCGGTCCCGGTACGTCTGTCGTCCACGTCGCCGCTGATGCTGCTGTCCTGGCTGAGAATCGCGCGTTCCAGTTTGCGCAGGTACTGGCTCGGCTCGATGCCCAGTTCGCCCACGAGGTTGGTGCGGGCCGTACGGTACGTCGCCAGCGCTTCAGCCTGCCGTCCGGACCGGTAGAGAGCGAGCATCCGGAACCCCCACAGGCGTTCCCGCAGGGGGTACTCCGTGGTCAACGCGACCAGCTCCTCGACAAGCTCCCGATGACCGCCCAGGCCCAAGCGGATCTCGGCGCGGTCCTCCAGCGCCATGATCCGCCGCTCCTCCAGACGGTGGGAGACGACTTCCGCGGCCCGGCCGGGCACTCCGCCCAACGCCGGGCCGGACCAGATGTCGATGGCGCGGTCCAGGTGTGTCAGCGCCTCGTCCAGCCGCCCTTTGGCCGCGGCGGACCGGCCCTGGGCGAGGGCGTCGTCGAACATGAGGTAGTCGAGCTGCTGGCGGGCCACCCGGATGGCGTACCCGAGTGGGTTGGTGTCGATGACCTCCGGACTGCCGAGAGCCCGGCGCAGCGCGGAGATGCAGATCTGGATCTGACCACGCGCGCTGGGCGGCGGGGAATCGTCCCAAACGGCGCCGATCAGCTTCTCGACGGTCACGACATGGTTGGCGGCCATCAGCAAATTGGCCAGCACTATACGTTGTCGCGGGGAGGTTATCGGCACGGGGGAACCATCGACCACGGCTTCCAATGTTCCAAGAACCCGGAACTCGACTCGCACCATGCCGGCAGCATACGGTACCACGGAACGACTAACGTCAATCCAATTTGCCTCGGTCGCCGTTCGGGTGGCAAGCGGGCGGACTCGAGCGGGACGCCGAGCTGCGATACTGCGGAGTAACCTCAATTCGGCAGGGGGCGGTTTGGCAGGTTATAGATGGTCTTATTGCTGGAGTGTAATGGTCGGGGTTGGTGTGCCCCATGTCGGTACGGGTTGGCTACCCCGGCTTCGACCACGTCGCCACCGGGGCACCCGAGTCCCGGCTCCCACCGGACCCGTCGCTTACCTGCGCTTGATACGTGCGTCCTGTTCGGCGATGGGATAACCGGGCAGGGCCGAGGCCAGGGTCGCGACGGTCGGCCAGTCGAACAAGGCTCGCTCCGGCAGGTGCCGGCCCAGGGCGACGCACAATCTGGCCACGGCCTGCGTCGCGAGCACCGAGTGGCCGCCGAGGTCGAAGAAGTTGTCGTGCCGTCCGACCTCGTCAAGGTTCAGTACCTCGGCCCACACCTCGGCGATGACCCGCTCCGTAGTAGTGCTTGGCACGTCCTCCTCGACAAGCGATGACTGTGCGTAGCTGATCTCGTTCATCATGCATTACCCCCTGGGGCCGGCGACAACGTGCGTCGAATAGCGAACGGTCGCAGGCTCGCCACCCGTCGGCGTGAATTGTGGTCCGATTCGATCGGCGCGGGCAAGGGTAGGCGGGAAGAAGCAACGGCGGTCGACCTCTTCCGGAATTTCTGCCGATTCGTCTCTGCGACCACTCAAGCTTCCGTGGCACATTGGCGACTGTTGTCAATCCGCGCCGACGGCTCGGACTGCCGCCGTTACTGAAGGAGCGGTTGATGGTTGGCTTGGCAGAGCTCGCATCCACCCTGCGGGGGCATTCGGCCGTGCGTGATGCCCGGGCGACGACGATACGCCACGATGATCGGGACGCCACGATTGGCGTGGTCGAGTTCTCCCAGTACGTGAGTGGGCCGGAACTCCGAGGCTACGTGTGGGACCGGCTCGGTGCGTGCTGCGGATTGGACGGTGTGCTACTCGTCGACGCCATGCCGCTCGCCGGCGACGCGCTCGACACCGAATACATCCGGTCCGCCGTCATCGCCGGCACGTGCACCCTGTTCGAAGGTCCGGTCGACCGCATCGAAGAACGACTCCTGTCGATCTGGGCCGGCACCATGAACCTGAAGTGGATCGGCGTGCACGACGACTTCCTGGACCTCGGCGGCGACTCGATAGTGGCGGTCGAGATCCTTTCGAGGATCGAGGACGAGTTCGGTGAGGCGCTGGACGTCTACGACTTCATGAGCACCTACAGCATCCGAGGCGTCGCCGGCCTCCTGCGTGGACCCCGGGTAACGCCGGCGGCGTCGGCGGCGGCCTGAGGAGGGCCGCCGCCGACGCTGACCGGCGTCAGAGCCGGGAGGTGAAGGTGGCCAGGAAGCGGTGCGGGGTGACCACGCCAGCGTTGTCGAAGCAGATCACGTCAACGTCGGCGTTGGTGGTGTACGTCCAGGGTTGGGTGAGGTGGCAGTAGTTGCTGCCGCGGCCCTGTGCCACGACCTGGGCGTGCGTCTCCTTGATGCCGATCTGCGGGAACGTCGCCAGGTAGCGGCCGGCGGGCGCCAGCGATGCCACCGTGTTCGCACCGACACCGAGCACCGAGTTGTCGTTGGTCGGCCCGCCGACGGCGGTACCCAGGTAACCGAAGTACGACGGAGGACCGAGGGAGCCAATCACCGACCGCTGGCGGTGGTACGAGAGGACGAAGTCGGTGTTGACGAACGCGCCGGCCTGGTTGTAGCAGAAGACGTGCACCTGCACCTCGGTGCCGACCGGGTTCCAGGTGTCGACCTTGCATCGGGTGGGACTGGCGTTCGGTTGCACGGCGGTGACCTGCACGTTACCGGCGAGCAGCCCGGCAAGCCCCACGCCGGGTAGCCGCACCAGGTACTGCCCGACGCCCATCGGCCCGACCGTGTTCACCACGCCCGTGGAGTTGTACGACTGCACCACCCCGCCGGCCCACTGCACGTACGCGTGGGAGGTGGCGGCCGGCACCACGCCCGAGCTGGTCGTCCAGAGCACGGTGAACGGGGTGTCCTCGCGAGTGCCGCCGGGCTTGTGGCACTGCACGTCGACGATCTCGTCGGCGCCGGACTGGAACCAGCGAACCACCTCGCAGTAGTGCCCGCTCCGGTTCACCGGGGTCACGTGCGGCACGCCCCGCGAGCCGGTGCCCACCTGTGGGAAGCGGACCTGGAACCGGCCAGGCGCGAGCTTGATGCCGTCGGCCCAGGCGGCCGGGAATGCCGTCTTCCAGCTGCCCCACTGCCGGGTGGTGTCCAGCACGGTCCAGGCCGGAACGGTGGGGTCCTTGACGTAGGCGAACCCCCACCGGTCGGCGGTGGCCGCCGCGGCAGGTGCCGCCGGCGCGAGTGCGCTGGCGGCCAGTACGGCAGCCAGTGCTGCGGTGACGAACGATCGGAGACGCATGTGTTCCTCCACTCGACCGGAACATGTCGGGGAGGAGTATGCGAGGAGTGACCCCATGGTCACAATCGGCTACATCCGTGCCAGCGTCGGGTGGCCACCCCCGGCAACCGAGCCCGCACGTCGATGTGGACCAAGGCGTCGACCCGACTGGCGCAACCGATCAAAGCCTGCGTACCGCCCGGACTGTCGTCACCGACGGGCTCTGGGCCGGGGGTGGTATTGGCGCCACTTCCCCATGCCCGTTCCGAGGGCGGAAGACGGCGAAACGTCGGCATTGGCGCGTGGTGAACGACCGCTATCCCGGACGGCGGTCCTGCGCCGATCATTGCTCGAATCGATGTGAGTCAATCCCACCTCCGGGTGGAACGCCCGGGCGCGGAGGGTGAGAAATCGGCACCGGCAGTCGGGCGTACCGAACGGCCCGACTCCGCGTCCCCCGGAGGATCGCCATGCCCAGACCCGCCCTTCGCGCCCGGCTCGCGGCGTTCACCGCCGCCGTGAGCCCGCCCGGAAGGGGCGGCGGGAGTCACACGCTGGCCCTCCGGGGCGTGCGTAGCCCCATGGCCGGCGGGCAGGGCCCCGCGGGCGCTCCCGAACACGATCGTGGTGTCGGCGGTCCGGTCGATCGGGTCTCCACAGGTCAGCGGCGGGGTAGCACGCCCAGGAGGGTTGCGATCAGTGCCTGCCTCAAGTAGTCGCTCAACTCCAGGTGGAAGCGGGCCAGGTCGGGTTCGGCCTGGTAGGCCGCCTGCAGGCTGGGTGGGGGTGTGCCGTACGCCGACAGCGCGCCGGCCATGACCATGGTTTGCAGGCTGAACAGTGTGGCGTTCTCGCCCAGCTCCGGCAGGTACTTCTCGATCAGGGCGGTCATGGTTGTCAGGCGCTCCAGGGAGGCGCGCTTGTAGCGCGCTACGACCTCGACGGAGACGTTGTGTTCCAGGACGCTGCCCTGTGCGCCGAAGAGCTCGCACAGCACCGTTCGGTCAGACAGTGAGCGGCCGAGGATCTCGGCCACCGCTGTCGCCCGCTCGGCCATGGGCAGGTTCTCGTCGACGCCGGCGGCCAACTCCCCCGCCAGGTCCGTCAGCCACTCCTGTAGGAAGCGGTCCAGGAGTTCCAGCAGCACCGCCTCGCGAGACTCGAAGTAGCGCAGCACGTTCGGCTTCGCCAGGCCCACCCGGCGGCTGAGCTCGTTCAGGGTGACCGCGGCCACCGGCATCTCGTCGAGCATCGCCGACGCCACGTCGAGGATCGCCCGTCGACGGATCTCCCGCTGCTCTTCGGTTCGCGCCCGCTGGAAAGTCACGATCACCAGCCTAACTTAGGTACCTGCGGTACGTTGACAACGTACCGCAAGTACTTTAGCGTTGTCGGCACAAGATACCTTCGGTACTTTATCTAGTTGGGAGCCTGTCATGGCCGAGAAGTGGACGACGGCGAACATTCCGGACCAGCGAGGGCGGGTGGCCGTGGTGACCGGGGCCAACACCGGACTGGGGTACGAGACCGCCAAGGCACTCGCCGAGCGCGGGGCGTCAGTGGTGCTCGCCGTGCGCAACGTCGAGAAGGGCAAGCAGGCCGCGGCCCGCATGACCGGCGACGTGACAGTGCAGGCGCTGGACCTGACCTCACTCGACTCCGTCCGGACCGCGGCGGCCGCGCTGCGGTCCCGGCTCGACCGAATCGACCTGCTGATCAACAACGCCGGCGTGATGTACACCCCGAAGCAGACCACCCGGGACGGCTTCGAGATGCAGTTCGGCACCAACCACCTCGGCCACTTCGCGCTCACCGGGCTGCTGCTGGACCTCATGCTGCCGGTGCCCGGCTCACGCGTGGTGACGGTCAGCAGCACCGGCCACCGCATCCGCGCCGCGATCCACTTCGACGACCTGCAATTCGAGCAGTCGTACAGCCCGGTCCGCGCCTACGGCCAGTCCAAGCTGGCCAACCTGATGTTCACCTACGAACTGCAACGCCGACTCGCCACGCACGGCACGACCGTCGCGGTGGCCGCGCACCCCGGCATGTCCAGCACCGAACTCGCCCGCAACACCCCCGCAGCCCTCCGACTTCCGCTTACCTGGCTCGCGCCGCTGATCACCCAGACGCCGGCGATGGGCGCGCTGCCGACCCTGCGCGCCGCCACCGACCCCGCCGCGCTCGGCGGCCAGTACTACGGCCCCGGCGGACGCAACGAGATCATGGGCCACCCCCGGCTGGTCACCTCCAGCCCGCAGTCGTACGAGGTAGCCATCCAGCAACGGCTGTGGGCCGTCTCCGAAGACCTCACCAGGGTGACGTTCCCCTTCGCCCTGGCCTCCGTACGGTGACGTTCACTCGCCCGTCCTGCGGCGCCGGCCGATCCGGCCCGTGCCGCAGGACGGGGACGGGCTCGGCGCGGAGAGTGGTCCTCGCGCCGGGCGCCGGCATCGGGTGGGGTCAGCCGGCCGCGCGGGTGGCCGTCGCGCTCGGGCCGGTGCCCTGGACGCCGAAGTTGATCGGCCGCCCGGCGCTGGGCCTGCCACTCGTCATTGCTGCTGCTGTGGCCGCCTCCTGGCCGCCTCGCCTCGCCCACCTGACCGACGCAGCCTTCTCATCAGCCACCAACCCGCCAGCCCCCATCCAAATGCCACCAGCGCCAGCACGGCCGAGCTCTTTACTGGGCCGAGAGATACCCCCTCGCCGTAGACCACCCTCCGTGCCCCTGCATCGCGCGCGGGCACAACCTGGCCAATCCGCATCCGATCAGGCGGGGTATCAAGGACCACACCGTGACGGATGGTCCGCTGATCCGTGCTGACAAACGTCCCCCGCCACTCCTCGTGGCCACCTCGCCCGACAGCATCCACCCGCTCGGGTGTGAATGCCCCCTCCACGCCGTGTCCCATCGCTGCCCGCCACGACGGGCCGAATTCGTCGAGCGACTGCCAAACGCCGAGTACAGACAGCGCCGCGATGGCGGCGACCAGCACACCGACCAGGAAGTAACGCGCTACTTGCCGCACGTTCCTCGCGAACCCGCCCTGAGACTTCAGCATGTAGACCAAGGCGAGTCAGGCCGCGTGACAACCAGCAGGACCAGGAGCTTCATGATCGGATCGTACGAGCCCGGGTCACCTCGGACGGCGGAGGGCACGGGGTCACTGAGGACGTTTGTCCTCGACGTGTACGACGTTAAGTTCATGGCCGTCCTGGTCTCGCTTGCCGCGCCCGTACAGACCGACTGCCAGGTCGCTGTCGTCCGAGATCTCGTCGGGCCCTACGTAGGTCAGCACATCGTTGTGGTGGCCGTAGACCACCCAGCCCGGACCGGGATCGACGGTGATGGTGCCGAAGTCTGCGGCAGGCGAACCGATGTGGACGGGGCCGTACTCGCGCAGGATGTCGACGGCCTGAGCGGCGAGGTCAACGCCGGGGCCGGGGTCTGGCAGGACGACGCACGTGCCGTTGGCGAATACGACCCAGGACTTGCCGTCCCCTTGGATGATGCGGCGCCAGGTTCCGGCGAGATCGTGTTCGGACATGACGATCATGATTCCCGAGATGACGCACCAGCGCTATCCGCGAAGCGTGCGCGATGCGACGGTCAACACGGGCGACAGGCCTTCAATCCCCTCCGCAGCAAGAGTAGAAGCGCGGTTGGGGTGGTACTGAGCCGGCCGTGGGAGTCTGCGGCCATGGCGCCCGAGGTTGTTCAGGATGTACCACGGGTTGCCGCGATGACGTCGATGACGGGGTCCGGCGTCGTCACCGGGGGGTGGTCTGATTCCGTGGCCACCACGGAGTCGTTCGCCGCGTTGAGCCTGACCGGCGCGGGAACTGCCTACGGCGGCTGAGCCGGCACCGTCGGTGGACAAGGGAAGAGGAAAATGTCCTCGCCGGGAACGAGCGGTCAGGCGAGCAAACACTCCCGTAGATGACTTGCGGAATGCCGTGCGTAGCAGGGCTATCCAGGTCAGGGGCGGCGACCGGGGCCGCATTGCGGCGAGGGGTGCTGAGTGGTCGCCGTGACTGCCTCTCAGCACCCTTCCGCCATGCCCGCCCCTACTCGTTCGAACCCGGGATGATGTTGTGGTTTACGCGAAAGATGTTGGTCGGGTCGGAGCGGCGCTTGATCGCAGCCAGCCGCTCGTACGTCTGCGGCGGGTAGGTCGCCTGAACCCCTTCCGCAGTGGCGTCGCTGGCGCCCAGGAAGTTCACGAACCGCCCGCCGGTGCTCCACGGCTGGATGGCCTGCAGCAGGCGGGTCAGGTAACCCTGGAACGCCTCGGCCTGGTCCGGGCCACCGATCGCGACGGTATAGAAGGTGAAGGCGGCGTCCCCCAGGTCGATCGCGTTCGTTGGCTCGGGACGGCGGCCGAGGGCCCCACCGAGGTGCCGGATCTCCAGCACGGTCAGCGGGCTGCCCGTGCCAGGGCCGGCCTGGGCGATGATCGTGTCGACCAGTTCCGGGGTGAACTCCCGTAGCAACGCTGAGCGGTCCACGAAGGGGATCGGGGTCGGCGGGTCGGCGTGGATCGATCCGACCGCGCTGTACGGCATGTCGGTCACCGAGTCGATCAGCGGCGGGGTGACCGCGCGCAGCGGGGCGATCAGCCGCTCGCCCTCCTCAGCCGCGCCGAGGTAGGCGATCCGTACGTGCGCCACCAGCCGGCCGCGGAGCGGCTCGGGTACCTCGGGGGTCGGTGGCAGCTGTAGCAGCGCGACCGACGAGGTCAGCTCGTCCGGCACGCCGGCGGTCCACCGTCCCCACGCCTTGAGTACCTCGGCGGCCTGCTCGCCCGGGAAGAAGAGGCCACCGCCGTAGAGCCGGCGCACCGGGAAGAGGGCGAACTCCAGCGCGGTGACCACCCCGAAGTTGCCCTTGCCGCCGCGCAGCGCCCAGAACAGCTCCGGCTCGTCGGTCGCGGTCACCGTGCGGAGCTCGCCGTCCGCGGTGACGATCTCGATCAGGTGGACGTGGTCGGAGGCGAAGCCGAAGGTGCGGCCGATCGGGCCCAACCCACCGCCGAGCGTGTAGCTGACCGCGCCGACGGTCGGAGACGCTCCGTTGAGCGGCGCAAGCCCGTGCGCGGTCGCCGCGTCCACGACCTGCTGCCACCGTACGCCGGCCTCGACCCGGGCGGTACGCGCCTCGGCGTCGATGACCACCCCGTCCATCCGGCGGGTGGTGATCAGCAGCGCTCCGTCCGAGGGGAGCGCAGAGTGGCCGGTGGCGAGCACCCCGACCGGCAGGCCGTGCTCGGCGGCGAAGCGGACCGCGGCCTGGACGTCGGCGGCACCCGCGGCGCCCACCACGAGCGCCGGCTGCTGCGGGATCGCGAGGTTGTACGACGCGCACTCGGCGTCGTACCCGTCGTTGCCGGGCAGCAGCACGGGTCCCGCCGTCTGGGCGGCGAGCCGTGCCACGGCAGCCTCGGTGACCGGGGTGCGGCCCTGGGCTGGATTGTTGCGCGGATTCATCTATTCTTCGCCTTCCTCAAGGTCAGGGCGCGTGTCCGTAACCGGATGTGATCGTGCGCCGATAGTTCGAAAATCGAGCCATCCTGAGAGCCTTTTCACACCCGTGAAGCGCCTGGCCAGGAGGGTCGACGCCCTGCTCAACGGGCCAAGGTCAACCCGGAAACCGGCACGGACCGATGCTTGATTCAATAGGTTCGCGTCAATAGATTGAGGGCGGGCCCGCCCAGCCCACCGAGCACACCACGATGGTGGCCATGACCGACGCCGCCGACGGCAACCGGGACCTGCGGCTGGGCGGCCAGAACGGTGCCCTGCGGTGAAACCGCGCCTCCGACGACGCGACACTGCCCGAGCAGAGCCCGGCCGGGGGTGGCGCAGAGCCTCGCCATGGGCGCCAGCCGGATCGGCTGCTGACCCCCGCGACGAGACGCGGTGGCCGGACCGGCGCTCTTTCACCCAGTGAAAGCGCCGGTCCCGGCCGGGGGCAGCGCACGGGATGATGCGGCTTCATCGACGTACGTCCACGAGGAGGCCCGCTCTCATGGTGTTCGCCCGCAACCAGTGGTACGTGGCGGCCTACGGCAGCGAGGTCGGGCGGAACCTGCTCGCCCGCACGGTGCTCGGTGAGCCGCTGGTGCTGTATCGCACCGGTGCCGGCGAGGCGGTGGCGCTCGCCGACCGGTGCGTGCACCGGCGCTACCCCCTGTCGGAGAGCCGGCTCGACGGCGACACGATCGTCTGCGGCTACCACGGCTTCACCTACGATCCGACGGGAGCGTGTGTCTTCGTACCCGGTCAACAGCGGATCCCGCGGACCGCGCGGGTCGCCTCGTATCCGGTGGTGGAGCAGGATTCTCTGATCTGGGTCTGGATCGGTGACCGGGAGCGGGCCGAACCGGCGGCGATTCCCCGCGCCCCGTGGTTGGCCGACCCGCGGTACGCGGTGGTGCGGGGCATGGCGCCGCTGAACGCGCGATACGGCCTGCTCGTGGACAACCTGATGGACCTGTCCCACGAGACCTATCTGCACGGCGGCTACATCGGCACGCCGGAGGTGGCGAACACCCCGATCACCACCGAGGTCGACGAGGACCGGGGCGTCGTCTACGTGAGTCGGCACATGGACGACGCCGAGTGCCCCCCGTTCTACGCGCGCTCGACCGGGATCCAGGGCCGGATCACCCGATGGCAGGACATCGAGTACCACCCGCCCTGCCTTTATCTCCTGCACAGCCGGATCGCGCCGCAGGGCGTCCTCCCACCCGCCGAGGGCGAGGACAGCGAAGCGTTTCACGCCGAGATCGTGTACGCCATCACCCCGTCGACCGAGAACACGACCTACGACTTCTGGGCGGTGGCGCGCGACTTCGCGATCGACGACGAGTCGGTCAGCGCGTACCTGCACCAGAGCAACCACACAGTGGTCATGCAGGACGTGACAGCGCTCAACATCCTGGAGCAGGTGATCGCGGCCGAGCCGGACCGGTACCAGGAGTTGAGCATCAACATCGACACCGGTGGCCTGGCCGCGCGGCGGTTGCTGGCCCGGATGGTCGGGTCGGGGACGGTGGGAGCGACGCGGTGAGTTTTCGCGCAGGTGTGCTCACCGGGGACCGGGTCTACCGGATCCACTGGGTGCCGGGCAGCGACACCCTGCGGGGGATCTGCCACTGCGGCGCCGAGCGCGTCGCCGAGGAACCTGTCGAGTTGTGGGAGTGGTTGCTCGCCCACCCGGAGGGCCACCGGGCGGCGGCCGTGCCGGTGCCCGGCCCGCCGAGCCGGCTGGCGGTACGCGCGTGACCGGGGACGAGTTGGCCGGTGTGGGGCTGGTGGTCGCGGGGCGGGACCAGGTGGCGGCGGAGGTCGTCGAAATCAGCCTGTGTCGCCCGGGCGGCGGTGAACTGCCCGAGTGGACGCCGGGCGCGCACGTCGACCTGGACCTCGGCGCCGGGCTGGTACGCCAGTACTCCCTCTGTGGCGATCCGGCTGACCGGGCCGCCCTGCGCATCGCGGTGCAGCGTGAGCCCGCCGGGCGTGGCGGCTCACGGCTGGTGCACGAGCGGCTCACCGTCGGCGCGAGCGTCCGGGTGCGCGGGCCTCGCAACAACTTTCCGCTTGTCACGGCGCGGCGTTACCTCTTCGTGGCCGGCGGAATCGGCATCACGCCGATCAGACCCATGGTCGCCGCCGCCGACGCCACTGGCGCCGACTGGAAGCTGGTGTACGGGGGACGCAGCCGCGCCACGATGGCCTTCGCCGCAGCCCTGCGGGAGAAGTACGGCGACCGGGTGAGCCTGCACCCGCAGGACGAGTGCGGGTTGCTCGACCTGGCCGGGTTGCTCGGCCGGCCCGACACCGGGCTCGTCTACTGCTGTGGGCCGGAGCCACTGGTCAGGGCGGTGGAGGAGCACTGTCGCGGCTGGCCGCCCGGCTGCCTGCACGTCGAGCGCTTCACCCCGCTGGATGACGCCGTCGGCGGGGAGGAGACGGCGATCGAGGTCGAGCTCGCGCTCTCCGGGCGGACGGTGACGGTGCCGCCGGGCACACCGATCCTTCAGGCGGTGGAGGAGGCCGGGGTGCAGGTCCTCTCGTCCTGCCGGGAGGGCACCTGCGGCACCTGCGAGACTCCGGTGCTCGCCGGCACTCCGGAGCATCGCGACAGCCTGCTCACCGAGCAGGAGCGGGCCGCCGGTGACACGATGATGATCTGCGTCTCCCGGGCCCGTACGCCCCGGCTCGTGCTGGAGCTGTGACCGGCCGGCGCGGGCGGGGATGATGGCGAGATGCGGGCGCAACCGGGGCGGTCGGTGACCAGCAAGGTGCTGGCGTTGCTCGGCGCGTTCGACCCCGCGAGCGCGGCGCTGACCCTGAGCGAGCTGGCTCGTCGCACGGGGTTGCCGCTGTCCACTGTGCACCGCCGGGCTGCCGAGCTCGTCGAGTGGGGGGCGCTGGAGCGCGGCGACGACGGGCGTTACCGGATCGGTCTGCGGTTGTGGGAGGTGGGCTCGCTCGCCCCGCGCGGTCTGGGGCTGCGGGAGCTGGCCCTTCCGGTCATGGAGGACCTGTACGAGGTGACTCACGAGAACGTCCAGCTCGCCGTCCGGCAGGATCTCGAACTCGTCTTCATCGAACGGATCGCCGGACGGCACGCCGTACCCGTGCTCACCCGCGTCGGCGGCCGATTCGCGCTGCACGCCACAGGCGTCGGGTTGGTTCTGCTCGCGCACGCGCCCGTGGACGTGCAGGAGCAGGTGCTGTCCGCGCCGCTGGAGCGGTACACCGACCTGACCATCACCGACCCGGGGCGGCTGCGTCGCTGCCTCGCCGAGGTGCGGCGGGCCGGGTACGCGGTCAGCGATCGTCAGGTCACCATGGACGCACTCTCGGTGGCCGCGCCGATCCGCGCGCCGGAGGGTGTGGTGGCGGCGATCTCACTGGTGGTCGCCCATGACCGGGCTGACCCGGTGGCGCTGGCCCCGCTGGTCCAGGCCGCGGGCCGGGTGCTCTCGCGGACGCTGGGCAGCTCGGGCGCGGGTCTGGTGTAGACATACTGCAAATCGTTGACGCCCGATCAAATTCTGCATAACGTTGCCCCATGTCACTTGCCGGCAAAGTCGCCATCGTCACCGGTTCCGGGCGGGGTCTCGGCCTCGCCTACGCCCAGGAGCTGGCGCGGCGGGGCGCGTCCGTCGTGGTCAACGACATCGACGCCGAGGTCACCACGGACGCCGTGGAGGCGATCCAGGCATCCGGCGGCCGAGCCGTCGCCGTTGTCGCACCGGTCGGCCCGACCGAGACCGCGAAGGCACTCGTCAGCACGGCGGTCGAGCACTTCGGGCGGCTGGACATCCTCGTCACCAACGCCGGCGTCCTCCGCGACACCGTGCTGTGGAAGATGAGTGACGATGACTTCGACACTGTCATCAACGTGCACCTGCGCGGCACCTTCACGACCGTGCGTGAGGCGGTGCAACACATGCGGCAGGTCGGCGAGGGCGGCCGGATCATCTGCATCGGGTCACCCACGGGACAGCGGGGCAACTTCGGCCAGACCAACTACGCCGCCGCCAAGGCGGGCATCGTCGGCATGGTCCGCACCTGGGCGCTTGAGCTCAAGCGGGCGGGCATCACCGCCAACGCGGTCGTCCCGGTCGCCGCGACCGCGATGACCGCCACCGTCCCCTACTTCGCCGCAGCGGTGCGGGCCGAGGCCAACGGCGAGCCGATGCCCTCCTTCTTCCGGCACGAGCTCGGGTTCGGCACGGCGGACGACGTGGCCGGGCTGATCGCGTTCCTCGGCTCCGACGCGGCGGCGTCGGTGACCGGGCAGGTGATCGGTGTGGGAGGCGACCGCCTCCAGATCTGGACCCACCCGGAGCCGGCGCTCTCCGCCCACCGCGAGGGCGGCTGGACCTACGAGGCGCTGGAGGACGCCTGGCCGACGACGTTCGCCGGGGCCACGCAGAGCGTCGGTGAACACTTCCCCGAACTCCCCGAGGAGTTCAAGCCCGCGACCGACTGACCCGCCCGACGAGGCCGCGCGACGAGGCCCGCCCGACGAAGGTTGCCGCCCATGTACCAGCCCGCGATCGACCTCGACACCGTCACGGCGATCGACATGCACGTGCACATCGAGGTCGACGACCACGGTCACGCCTCACTGCCCGAGCCGCTCGTGGCAGCCGTATCGACGTACTTCCGGACGGACGGGCCACGACCTGCCGTCGACGCGGTGGCGCAGTACTACCGCGAGCGCACCATGGCCGCCGTCGTCTTCACCGTGGACGCGCGTACGCAACTGAGGCACCAGCCGCTGTCCAGCGCCGACATCGCCCGCGCGGCAGCCGAGCACGCCGACGTGCTCATCCCCTTCGGGTCAGTCGACCCACGCACCGGCGAAGCGGCCCTCGAACTCGCCACCCGACTGATCGAGGAAGAGGGCGTACGCGGCTTCAAGTTCCACCCCACCGTGCAGGGCTTCGATCCCAGCCACGACGAGTACGCGCCGCTGTGGAGCCTCCTTGAGCGGGCGGGCGTTCCGGCGCTCTTCCACACCGGGCAGACCGGCATCGGGGCGGGTACACCTGGCGGCTACGGCCTGCGGCTCGGTCTGTCGAACCCGATGTTGCTCGACCCGATCGCGGCGGACTTCCCCGACCTGCAGATCATCATGGCCCACCCGTCGGTGCCCTGGCAGGACGAGGCCCTGTCGGTGGCCACGCACAAGCACAACACGTGGATCGACCTGTCCGGCTGGAGCCCGAAGTACTTCCCGGCCGAGCTGGTGCGTTACGCCAACTCCGTGCTGAAGCGACGGGTGCTCTTCGGCACCGACTACCCACTGCTCACCCCCGACCGGTGGCTGCGCGACGTGGCAACCACCGACCTCAAGCCGGACGTGCTCCCGGGCATCCTGAAGGACAACGCGGCCCGGTTGCTGGGTCTTGCCCGGGAACGACGAGAGGAAGCGCCATGACGACGACCATCACCTACGACCAACTCGCCCACCTCGCCGGCACCGATCTCGGCCACAGCGCGTACCGGACGGTCACCCAGGACCAGGTGAACCTGTTCGCCGATGCCACCGACGACCACCAGTGGATCCACGTCGACCCCGAGCGGGCGAAGTCCGGGCCGTTCGGCGCACCGATCGCCCATGGTTTCCTCACCCTCTCGCTGGCCGTGCCGTTCTGGACCGAGCTGCTCGAGGTCAAGGGCGTGTCCACGAAGGTGAACTACGGCCTGGACAAGGTGCGCTTCCCCGCGCCGGTCGTGGTCGGGTCGCGGGTGCGTATGCAGGCGACCATCGTGGAGGTCGTCGAGGTTCGCGGCGGCTACCAGTTGGTCGTCGACCAGACGATCGAGATCGAGGGCGGCAGCAAGCCCGCCGTCGTCGCGCGGGGGCTCTACCGCTTCTACGCCTGAGCCCGGGGCGTCCACCGAGCCGGGTGAGCACACCACCTTCACCACCAGGAGGTTGTTGATGCACCAGCACGGAATCGGCGCCTGGATGGCCAAGCGCCGCCTCAAGTCCCCGGACAAGGTCGCCCTCATCCACGGCGAGGGGGCGACCATGACGTACGGACAGTTCGCCGACGGCGTGGACCGCATCTCGGCTGTGCTCCGGGAGTGGGGCGTCGGCAAGGGTGACGCCGTCGCCTACCTCGGTGAGAACAGCCCGGACCTCCTCCAGACGATGTTCGGGGCCGCGCAGATCGGGGCCGTCTTCGTCCCGGTCAACACCCGGCTGGCACCACCGGAGATCGCCTACATCCTCGGCGACTGCGGCGCGCGGGTGCTGATCCACGACCCGGACTTCCTGGTGCCGGTGGCCTCCGCCGCGCCGGCCGCCCGGACTCCGCACGTCGTCGTCACCGGCGAGGGCGCCGCAACCAGCCCGGGGCTCGCCGCGCTGGCGCGGGCCGCTGACGGGTTCACCGGTCATGCCGTCACCACCCACCGGGATCCGGCGGCCATCGTCTACACCTCGGGCACGACCGGCAGGGCCAAGGGGGCCGTGCTGACCCATGGCAACCTCACCTGGGTCGCGCTCAACTGCGTGGTCGACTACGACGTCGTCTCGACCGACGTCGCGCTCATGATCTCGCCGCTGTTCCATGTCGCCTCGCTCGGCATGGGCGCCCTCCCCGTCATCCTCAAGGGCGCCACCATGGTCCTGGAGAAGAACTTCGAGCCGGGCCACGCGCTCGCGCAGATCGAGCGGCACGGTGTCACCATGCTCAGCGGCGTGCCGACCACCTACCAGCTGATCGCCGACCATCCCGCCTGGGCCCGCACCGACCTGTCGACGCTGGCCAAGCTCACCTGCGGAGGTTCGGCGGTGCCGGCCCGCATCCTCAACGCGTACGAGGCGCGGGGCCTGTCGTTCTCACAGGGTTACGGCATGACCGAGGCCGCGCCGGGTGCGACCGCGCTGCCACCGGCGATGACCCGCGCCAAGCAGGGCAGCGTCGGTCTGCCGCACTTCTTCACCGACGTGCGGATCACCGACGGCGCCGGTGCCGTGGTGCCCACCGGCGTCGTGGGCGAGATCGAGATAGCCGGGCCCAACGTCTTCCCCGGCTACCACGGGCTCCCGGAGGCGACCGCCGAGGCGTTCACCGCCGACGGGTGGTTCCGCTCCGGCGACCTGGGCCACCTGGACGACGACGGTTACCTCTACATCTCCGGCCGACTCAAGGACATGATCATATCGGGGGGCGAGAACATCTACCCGGCCGAACTCGAACACCTGCTCGGCGAGATCGACGGGGTCACCTCGGCGGCGGTCATCGGCGTGCCGGACGACCGCTGGGGGGAGGTGCCGTGGGCGATCGTCACCGTACGGGAGGGGGTGTCCGTGGACACCGACGCCGTGCGGGCGTGTCTCGACGGCAGGATCGCGCGCTACAAGCTGCCGAAGAACGTCGTCATCGTGGACGAGTTGCCGCGGACCGCGTCGGGGAAGGTGCGGAAGGCTGACCTGAGGGCCCGCTTCGGCGCCTAGCCGTCGGACGGGCGGCGACGAGCTCGGCGAACTCCGCGGTGGACGCCTCGGCCAGCCTGTCGTGCATCCGGCGGTAGGTCTCCGCCGAGCGGGTGGCCGGCCACTGCGCGTCCATGAACTCGGCCGGCAGCCTCGGGTCTTCGCGCAGCAGCGCCAGCCAG
The DNA here is from genome assembly GCF_040643015.1 of Micromonospora sp. NPDC047527. Lineage (NCBI taxonomy): Bacteria > Bacillati > Actinomycetota > Actinomycetes > Micromonosporales > Micromonosporaceae > Micromonospora > Micromonospora sp. NPDC047527. The sequence continues at coordinate 226,830 of NZ_JBEYTK010000003.1, forward strand.
TCGGCCACCAGCATCGTCCGCACGGTCAGAGCGCTCGGTGCCATGGTCGCGGCGGCCGGGTCGTCCCACACCTCGATGAACGCGAGGTGCGCGCGCCGGATCGCCTCGATGTCCCAGGCGGCGCGCACGCTCTCGGCGATCGGGAACCCGGCGAGTTCGCGGGCGTGGAAGGCGACCACGGCGTTGGGCGCGAGATCCTGCTGTAGCGGCTCCAGCGACCCGGCGAGGTCGATCTCTCCGGGTGCCAGCCAGAGCCCGTCGCGCAGCGGCGCGAAACCCTCCCAGGTGAGGATCGAGCGCAGCCGGTGCCGCAGCATCCGCTGGCCCTCCGGGATCGAGAAGGTGACAAGGGTCCACCCGCTGCCCTGGGGGTCGAACGGCCGTGGGCCACGGACGCGGTCCGTCGCCTCACGGAGCACCGCGGCCCCGTGCTCGGTCAGCGAGAACAGGGTCTCCCGGCCACTCCTGGTGCGCGCGAGGATGCCGCTGTGCACGAGACGGTCGAGGGTCGCACGGGTCGCCGGTGCGGCGACGTCGGCGCCCTCCAGCACGCTGATCAGGGCGCTCGCCCGGATCGGCCCCGTGGCGTTGTCGACAACATGCTCGCCGAAGAAGGCGAGCAGCAGTTGTTTCGGCTGACGACTACCCACGGCCCTCCCTCCGACGAACCCGTTGTCCCGGCGCGATCACGACGTGGCCCCCGGCGCCATAGCCTGCCCGCGCTTGGCCCGCTGGATCTGGTCGTAGACGTGCGTCCGCAGTTGCGTGAAACGGGGTAGGGCGCGGGTGGTGATCTGATCGCGCTCCGGCGGCAGATCGACCGCGAGATCCTCTTGGATCCAGGTCGGCGACTTGGACAATACTAGAACGCGCTGACCGAGATACACCGACTCGTCAATGTCGTGCGTGACGAAGAGGATCGATATCTCGCGGCTCGTGTGCAGCTCGCGCACCAGATCCTCCAGGTCCGCCCGGGTCTGCGCGTCCACCGCGGCGAACGGTTCGTCCATGATCAGAATCTCCGGCTGGTACGCGAGGGCCCGGGCGATCGCCACGCGTTGCTGCATCCCGCCGGAGAGCTGCCACGGGTGGCTTCGCGCGGCGTGCGCCAGGCCCACCGCGTCGAGGGCGTCGACGACCAGTTGGTTGCGCTGCGCGCGGGAGAGCTGCTTGTGTCGCAGCGGAAGCTCGACGTTGCCGCGCACCGTCAGCCACGGGTAGAGGCTGCGACCGTACTCCTGGAACACGACGGCCATGGCGGGGCTCGGCCCGGTCACCGGTGAGCCGTCCATCTCGACCACACCACTTGTCGGCCGCAGCAGGCCGGCGAGGCACTTCAACAGGGTGGTCTTGCCGCACCCGGACGGCCCGACGATGCAGACGAGTTGACCGGCGTCCATCGTGAAGCTGATGTCCCCGATCGCCTCGACGTCGCCGGTCGTCGACTCGTAGACCTTTCGCAGGTGCTCCACCCGCAGCAGGGTGCTCCGATCAGGCACGGTTGACCTCCCTGATTCCGTGGTACCAGCGCAGGACGCGCCGTTCGACGAGACCGAAAACTACGGCGAGCAGGATGCCGACGAGGCCGAGCAGGAGGATGCCGCTCCACATCTCGGCGATGAGGTAGTTGCGCTGGAAGTAGGCGATCCGGTAACCGAGCCCGGAGGACGACGCGAACATCTCGGAGATGACCATCAGGATGAGCGCGACCGAGAGGGCCTGGCGGACCCCGGCCATGATGCGCGGGCTGGCGGCCGGGAGCACGAGGAACCAGAGCCGCTCCCACCAGGTGACCCGGAACGAGTCCGCGGTCTCCTTCATGACGCTGTCCGTGGCCCGGACGCCCTCGATCGTGTTCAACAGGATCGGCCAGACCGCGCCGGAGACGATGACGACCACCTTCATGGTGTCCGTGATGCCCAGCAGGAGCATGGCCACGGGGATCAGCACCGGCGGCGGGATCGCCCGGATGAACTCCAGGAGCGGTTCGAGGAGTTCGCGCAACCAGTGGGCCAGGCCGATGACGGTGCCGGCGGCGATGCCGAGCACGATCGACGCGGCGACGCCGAGGCCGAGGCGGGCGAGGCTCGGCAGCACGTCCTCGACGAACGCGGGGCCTACCCACGTGTCCAGGAACGCTCGGGAGATCGTCAACGGGTCGGGAAAGAACCCGCTCGTCGCCCTCGTCGACGCCAGCCCCCAGATCACCAGGAGCAGCATCGGCAGCCCGAACGCGTTGAGCAGGCTCACCACGAGGCGGGATCCGACGGTGCGGCCGCGCGGCGTGGCGGCGATCCGACCGGTGTACGCGGTCACAGCGCCTCCTCCCCTCGTACGGACTGGTGCCACGACAGCACCCGACGCTCGACGAACCGGAAGACGAGATTCACCAGCAGCCCGAGCAGGCCGGTGACCACGACGAGGGCGTAGAGGCCGGTGGCGTCTCCGGCGGACCGGGACAGCTCGATCATGCGCCCGAGGCCGGGGTTGCCGATCACCATCTCGGCGGTGATGGCGAGGATGAGCGCGACCGCCGCCGCGAGCCGCAGGCCCGTCATGAGGTACGGCAGGGTGGTCGGCAGCACGAGGTGCGTCAACTGTTCACGCCGGGTCAGGCCGAAACTGCGAGCGGTGTCCCGGGCGACGGCGTCGACGTCGGCGACGCCGTAGATCACCTGCACGAACACCTGCCAGAACGACGCGTAGATGATGATGACGAGGGCGGCACGCATCTGGATGCCGAACATCAGGACGGCGAGCGGAATGAGGGCGACCGACGGGATCGGACGCAGGAACTCGACCATCGTGTGGGTTGCCCGCCGCAGGGGCGGCACCAGGCCGACGACCGTGCCGAGGACGACCGCGGCGATCGTCGCCACCGTCAGGCCGATCGCCCAGGACGTCATGGTGCTGCCCAGTCGCCGCCAGAAGGCGAGGTCGACGACCTGCTCGACCAGTCGCGCCAGCACGTCGGTCACGTACGGCAGGTAGTCCGGGTTGATCAGACCCAGCGTCGGGATCATCTGCCAGACGACGAGGAACCCGGCCAGGCCGGCGACGCCCAGAAACGCCTTACGTAACGCGCGCAGGCGTCGGGCGGAATGGACGCGCATGTCACCTCCGTTGTCGCGCGACCGGCGACGCCCTCCCCGGCCCGGGGAGTCGGGGAGGGCGGGAGCGCGCGGTTACTGCTGTTGGATGAGGCGGTCGAAGTTGGGTTGCTGGTCGAGCACCTTGTACTTCTGCGCGAGTTCGGTGAGCGTCTGCAGGCTCGTGCGGTCGATCTCCCAACCGAACTCCGGGAGTTTCACCGACTCGGCCACCGGCGGCGGCAGCTGAAGATTGTCCTTGATGGCCTGTCGGACGGCCGCCTCGTTGGCGGGGTCCTTGGCCCACTCCAGGGTCTTCTTCATCGCCGCCGAGAAGTCCTCGACCAGTTTGGCGTCCTTCTCGGTCCGTTCCTTGGTGGTGATCGTGGTGAGGGTGGCCAGACCGGGCACGACCGCCTGGTAGGGCGCGACGACGAAGGTGTCGCCGCGGCTCTTCAGTTGCGTGACGAAGGGCTCGGGCACCCAGGCGGCGTCGATGTTGCCCGCCTCCAGTTGGGCCGGGGCGTCCGGGAAGGCGACCTCCACAAATTTGATCTTCGTTGGGTCGCCGCCGTCCTTCTCGACCGCCGCCATGATCGTCACATCGCCGGCGGCACCGAGGCTGTTGACCGCGACCCGCTTGCCCGCCAGGTCGGCCGGCCGCTTGATGCCGGACTTCGCCGAGGCCACCACGGCGTTGATGTCGTCGCCGGTGGCGTAGGAGGAGGCGTAGTTGCCGATGATGACGACGCCGAGGTTGCGCAGGTCGGCCCGGAACGGGCCGAAGGGCTGGCCGATCGCGAAGTCGATGTCGCCGTTCAGCAGGGCGGGGATGGACTGCGCGCCACCCTGGGCGGGCAGCACCTCGACCTGGAGCCCGCGCTCGGCGAAGATGCCCGCCTTGATGCCGCCCCACAGCGCGGCGGTCTCGGTGATGGGCAGCGCGGCGACCCGTACCTTGCGCAGTTCGCCAGAGGTCTGTTCGGACGGGTTGGACGCGTCGGAGTCGGTACATCCGGTGAGGGCGATCGCGGTAGCGGCGATCAGCCCGAGAGCCAGAACCTTCTTCATTGACGAGGCCCTTCCTGGGCAGGGGTGGTGGGGTGCGTCAAGAGCCGGCGGATGCCTCGGATCTGCAGGTGGACTACCGCTGCGTGGGGGCACGCCGCTGTGCTGGCCATGGTCAGTCACCCTGGCATTGAATGTCAAGAATTTTCTGACGCCCGTCAGGAATAGGTTGAACAATGCTGCGCTGCCGCTCGGGCTGCCCAGGCGGTCAGACCTCGGGAAGGCCCACGTAGTTCTCCGCCAGGCTCGTGGCGTAGGCGCGGGAGGTGGCGACGTACCGCAGGGTGGCGGTCTGGAGGTTCGCCTCGTACGGGTCGTCGCGCTCCAGCCGGTGCAGCATCGAGGTCATCCACCAGGAGAAGTGCTGGGCTCGCCAGACCCGGCGCAGTGCGGTGGCCGAGTAGGTTTCCAGCAGCTCGGTGCGCCCCTGGTCGTACCACGCGGCGAAGGCGTCCCCGAGCAGCGCGACGTCTGCGAGGGCCAGGTTCATGCCCTTCGCGCCGGTCGGGGGGACGATGTGCACGGCGTCCCCTGCCAGGAACAACCTCTGCCACTGCATCGGCTCGACGACGAAGCTGCGCATCGGGGTGACGGATTTCTCCAGGATCGGCCCCTCGTTGAGTGACCAGCCCGGCACCGTCTCCAGCCGCGCCCGCAGCTCCGCCCAGATCCGCTCGTCCGGCCACGCCGCGATGTCCTCGTCGGGCGCGACCTGGAGATAGAGCCGCGAGATCTCCGGCGAGCGCATGCTGTAGAGGGCGAAGCCCCGCTCGTGGTTGGCGTAGATGAGTTCCTCCACCGCCGGCGCGGCGGCGGCGAGGACACCCAGCCAGGCGAAGGGGTACGTCCGTTCGTAGGTGGTCAACACGCCGTCGGGCACCGCCCCTCGGCTCACCCCGTGGAACCCGTCGCAGCCGGCCACGAAGTCGCACCGCAGCTCCTCGTCGCGGCCGTTCCGTCGAAAGTGGACGACCGGCGAGTCCGAGTCGAGGCCGTCCAGGCGTACGACGTCGGCGTCGAAGAGGATCGAGCCGCCGGCCGCGAGTCGGGCGGCGATCAGATCCTTGACCACCTCCTGCTGCCCGTAGACGGTGATCGCCCGCCCGGTCAGCTCCGTCATCGGCACCCGGTGCGACTCCCCGGCGAACCGCAGCTCGATGCCCTCGTGTCGCAGCCCCTCGCGGTGCAGGCGCTCGCCGAGGCCGGCGCGGGTCAGCAGGTCGACGGAGCCCTGTTCGAGGACGCCCGCCCGGACCCGGTGCTCGACGTAGTCACGGCTGCGACTCTCCAGCACCACGGATTCGATTCCGTGCAGGTGCAGCAGGTGCGACAGCATGAGTCCTGCCGGCCCGGCTCCCACGATGCCGACCTGGGTACGCATCTGCGGCATTCTCCTCTCCGATGTCAGAACGGGTACCGCGTGACGGTGCCCCGCACGGTGAGCCACTGGGTCTCGGTGAACGCGTCGACGTTCGCTGCCGGCCCGCCGAACCGGGAGCCGGTGCCGGAAGCCCCGACCCCGCCGAACGGCGCGACGGCCTCGTCGTTCACCGTTTGATCGTTTATGTGCACGATCCCGCTGGGAATCCGGTCGGCGAGGGCCATCGCCTTCATCACGTCGCGGCTGAGTATGCCCAGCGACAGGCCGTACTCGGTCTGCCGGGCCAACGCCACGGCCTCGTCCTGGTCGGCGAAGGCGATCACCGGCGCGACCGGGCCGAAGACCTCCTGGGCGTACGCCGGTGTCGTGGGGGTGACGTCGGCGAGCACCGTCGGCCGGTAGAACAGCCCCTCGTACGTGCCCCCGGCCGCCAGCCGGGCGCCCGCGTCGACGCTCGCCGTGACCAGAGAGTGGATCTTGTCGCGTTGGCGCTCGTCGATGATCGGCCCGAGCGCCACCTGCTCCTTCGCAGGGTCGCCGACCGGCAGGTGGTTCGCCTTATCCGCCAACAGCTCGACGTACCGCTCGGCCAGACTCGCGTGCACCAGGTGCCGGCCGGTGGTCATGCAGATCTGACCCTGGTGCAGGAAGGACCCCCAGGCGCCGGCGGAGACCGCGAGGTCCAGGTCGGCGTCGTCGAGGACGATAAGCGCCGAGTTGCCGCCGAGTTCGAGGTGCGCCCGTTTGAGATGGCGTGCGGCCGCCTCGCCGACCGCGCGGCCGGCCGCGGTCGAACCGGTGAAGCTGATCACCCGTACGTTCGGGTCGGCCACCAGCGCCTCTCCGGTCTCGACCCCGCCGGGAAGGACGTGCAGCAGTCCGTCGGGCAGGCCGGCCTCCTGGAAGACCCGGGCGATCGAGACGCCGCCGCAGACCGCCGTGCGCGGATCGGGCTTGAGCACCACGGCGTTGCCCAGCGCCAGGGCCGGGGCGACGGAGCGGGTGGCCAGGATGAGCGGGAAGTTGAACGGCGCGATGACGCCGACAACGCCGACGGGCAGCCGGCGAGCCAGGCTGAGCCGCGGTTGCGCGCTCGGGATGATCTCGCCGAGCGGGTGCGAGGCCAGCGCCGCAGCCTCGTAGCATTCCTGCGCTGCGGTGTCGGTCTCGACGGCGGCCTTGGGCGGGATGGACCCGGACTCCCGCACGATCCAGTCGCCGATCTCGGCGGAGTGCCGCTCGAACAGCAGCCCGGCCCGGCGCAGCACTGCGGCCCGCTCGGCGTAACCGGTGGCGGCCCAGGTCCGCTGGGCGGCGGCCGCGCGGGCGCAGGCCCGCGTCACGTCGTCGGCGTTCGCCACGCCGACCTGGCCGATCTCCTCCCCGGTGGCGGGGGAGCGCACCGGCGCCGTGCCACCGGCCGGCTCAACCCAGCCGTCGCTGTGGAGCGTGCCCTGCCAGATCGTGGCGTCCAGCAGTGTCATGGGGTCCTCCTGGGAGCGTGGGGCCGATGGGGGTGATCCCGGGCGCGACCGGGCGGGGCGGACCGCCTTCGCAAGGGGCCGGAAGCTGTTCGCTCACCGAACGGCCGTTCTCTTCATGAACGTTGGCACGCGGTCCGGCTCGCGTCAACGCATCGCCCGGAGTGAGTTCCGTGCACGGTGGACGGTGCGCCTCGGGCCGGACGAACCCGTCGTTGACGGATGCCGTTGTCCGCCGTACGTTCGATATGGGGACGGCAGTTCGCATAGCGAACGCCCGGCGATGCCAAGGTTTTGCGGGAGGCGGGGAGGCTCATGGCGACGCTCGTCTCGCTGGCCGACGGGGTGGCGGACCTGGTCCGCGACGGCGATGTGGTGGCCCTGGAAGGGTTCACGCACCTCATCCCGTTCGCCGCCGGCCACGAGATCATCCGTCAGGGACGGCGGGACCTGACCCTGGTGCGGATGACCCCCGATGTCATCTACGACCAGCTCATCGGCGCGGGATGTGCCCGTCGCCTGGTCTTCTCCTGGGGCGGTAACCCGGGCGTGGGGTCGCTGCACCGCTTCCGCGATGCCGTGCAGCACGCCTGGCCGAATCCGCTCGAGCTGGAGGAGCACAGCCACGCCGGCATGGCGAACCGCTACGTGGCCGGGGCGTCCGGGCTGCCGTTCGCCGTCCTGCGCGGCTACACCGGCACCGACCTGCCCCGGCACACCGCCAACATCCGGCCCATCACCTGCCCCTTCACCGGAGAGACCCTCACCGCCGTCGCGGCCCTGCGTCCCGACGTGACAGTGGTGCACGCGCAGCGCGCCGACCGGGCCGGCAACGTGCAGATGTGGGGCATCACCGGTGTGCAGAAGGAGGCGGTGCTCGCCGCGCACCGCTCGCTGGTCACCGTCGAGGAGATCGTGGACGAGTTGGCTCCCGTGCCCGGGCAGGTCGTCCTGCCCGGCTGGGCGATCACGGCCGTGGCCGAGGCACCCGGTGGCGCACACCCCTCCTACGCCCACGGCTACTCCGTACGGGACAACGACTTCTACCGGGCGTGGGACGCGGTCAGCCGGCACCGCGACACCTTCCGCGACTGGCTGGACCAGCACGTGCACCGGGCCGGGGCGGCGGCGTGAACGAGCAGACCACACCGGCGGCCTGGACCGCGGACGAGATGATGACCGTCGCCGCGGCCCGCCAACTGCGCGACGGCACCGCCTGTTTCGTCGGAATCGGGCTGCCCAGCACCGCGGCGAACCTCGCCCGGGCCACGCACGCCCCGAACCTGGTGCTCATCTACGAGTCCGGCTGCCTCGGCGCCAAGCCGGACCGGCTTCCGCTCTCCATCGGGGACGGTGTCCTCGCCGACACGGCCGACGCGGTGGTGTCGGTGCCCGAGGTGTTCAACTACTGGCTCCAGCCCGGCCGGATCGACGTGGGCTTCCTCGGTGCCGCGCAGCTCGACCGGTACGGCAACATCAACACCACGGTCGTCGGAGGTGACTACGACGCCCCGGAGGTCCGGCTTCCCGGCGCCGGGGGAGCCCCGGAGATCGCCGCCTCCTGCCGCGAGGTCGTGGTGATCGTCCGGCAGAACCGCCGGACGTTCACCGAACGGGTCGACTTCGTCACCTCGGTCGGCTACGGGTCCGGCCCGGGTGACCGGGAACGGCTCGGTCTACGCGGCGGCGGGCCACGCCTGGTGATCACCGATCTCGGCGTCCTCGAACCCGACCCGGTCACCTGCGAGCTGACGCTGACCCGCCTGCACCCCGGGGTGACCCGGGAACAGGCACGCGCGGCCACCGGCTGGGACCTCGCCGTCGCGGAGCGGCTGACCACGGGCGAGCCGCCGACGGCACAGGAGTTGGCGGTGCTGCGTGCCCTGGAGGCGACGAAGCAGCCAGGGCCGCAGCGGCAGGCCGTGGCACCGGAAGTCTGACGGGAGACGACCATGACCCAGAACTCCGTCCACCGGGCCGACACCGGCCTGGTGCTGCCGCAGTACCGGCGGGACGACGTCGACGCCCACCCGCCTCTGCTCAGCCCCGGCTACAAGTCGACAGTGGGGCGGGCGCCGAAGCACCCGCTGACCTACCTGCCGCAGCGGCTGACCGAGATCACCGGGCCGCTTCTGGGGGAGGGGCGGCTCGGCGACCTCGACCACGACCTGACCCGGCAACACGACGGGGAGCCGCAGGGGCAGCGGATCATCGTGCACGGGCGGGTCCGTGACGGCGACGGCCGACCGGTGCCCCACACGCTCGTCGAGATCTGGCAGGCCAACGCCGCCGGCCGGTACCGCCACGCGAGCGACACCTGGCCGGCACCGCTCGACCCCCACTTCGAGGGAGTCGGCCGGGCGCTCACCGACGAGCGGGGGCACTACCGGTTCATCACTGTGCAGCCCGGCGCCTACCCCTGGCGCAACCACGACAACGCCTGGCGGCCAGCGCACATCCACTTTTCCCTCTTCGGCCGCGCGTTCACCCAGCGCCTGGTGACGCAGATGTACTTCCCGGGCGACCCGCTCTTCTTCCAGGATCCGATCTTCAACTCGGTCCGCGACCCGGACGCCCGCAACCGGATGGTCGCCCGGTACGACCACGCCACGACGGTGCCGGAGTGGGCGCTGGCGTACGAGTTCGACATCGTGCTGCGGGGCCGGGCGAGCACCCCCTTCGAGGGCGAGGACGACGATGAGTGAGCGGTTGGGTGTGACGCCCGCGCAGACCGTCGGGCCGTACCTGCACATCGGTCTGCGCTGGTCCGACGGCCCGTACGTCGTCCCCGAGGGCACGCCGGGGGCGTTCTGGATCCGCGGCCGGATCCTCGACGGCGCCGGGGAGCCGGTGGTCGACGCGCTGGTGGAGAGCTGGCAGGCGGACCCGGACGGCCGTTTCGACCACCCGGACGACCCGCGCGGGGCACGACCGCCGGCGCTGGCGGGCTTCCGTGGCTTCGGGCGCAGCGAAACCGACGGGCAGGGGTGGTACGAGCTGCTGACCGTGAAGCCAGGGTCGTTGCCCGACCCGGACGGCGGCACCGAGGCACCCCACCTGGCCCTGTCGGTCCTCGGTCGAGGGCTGCTGCACCGCCTCGCGACCCGGCTCTACTTTCCCGACGAGCCGGCCGCGAACGCCGACGACCCCGTCCTGCGCAGCGTGGACGCCGACCGTCGGCACACGCTGCTGGCCAGTCCCGCGCCGGACGGACTCCGCTTCGACATCCATCTCCAGGGTGACCGTGAGACCGTCTTCTTCGCCGTCTGAGGGCCTGCTTGGCGGCCTCTCCGGCGCCCCCGACGTCGACCCGGAACTCAGCGATACGGCCCTGCTGCGGGCCATGCTCGACGCGGAGGCCGCGCTCGTCCGGGCCGCGGCGGACGTCGGCGTCCTGCCCGCACCGGCGGCCGACGCGATAGTCGAGCAGTGCCGCGCCGAACGGTACGACACAGCGTCCCTCGGCCGGGCGGCCGACGCCGCCGGCAACCCGGTCGTCCCGCTCGTGCGGGAGCTGACCGCCGCCGTGCCCGAGCACGCCCAGGGCTGGGTGCATGTCGGCGCGACCAGCCAGGACATCCTCGACACCGCGCTGAGCCTGGTGGCAGTACGGGCCCTCGGTCCGCTGCTGCGCCACCTCGACGCCGCCGTGGACGCCGCCGCCCGGCTCGCCGACACCCACCGGGACACCGTGCTGGTCGCCCGGACCCTCGGGCAGCAGGCGGCACCCACCACGTTCGGGCTCAAAGCCGCGGGCTGGATGACAGGCCTGGTCGACGCCCGGGACCGGCTCCGGCAGGCGGGCGCCGCCCAACCCGCGCAACTCGGCGGCGCGGTCGGCACCCTTGCCGCGCTCGGCCCGGCCGGCCCGGACATCGCCGAGCGCTTCGCGGCGAACCTGGGCCTGCCCGCCAGCCCGCTGCCCTGGCACACCCGCAGACAGCCCCGGCTCGACCTGGCCGCCGCCCTCGGTGGGCTTCTCGCGGCCACCGGCAAGGTCGCGCTCGACGTCGGGCTGCTGGCCCAGACCGAGATCGGCGAGGTCGCCGAGGGCGGGGCCGGGCGGGGCGGCTCCTCGGCGATGCCGCACAAGCACAACCCGGTGGACTCAGTGCTTATCGGCTCCGCCGCGCGGCGCGCTCCAGGCCTCGTCGCCACGCTGTTCGCCGCCGCCGTGCAGGAGCACGAACGGGCCGCCGGCGCGTGGCACGCCGAGTGGGAGCCGCTGCTCGATCTGCTGCACCTGGCCGGCGGTGCCGCCAGCCGGTGTGCGCGGATGCTGGCCGAGCTCCAGGTTCGCCCGGAGCGGATGCGCAGGAACCTCGACGCCACGGGTGGGCTCGTGCTCGCCGAGGCCGTCGCCGCGCGACTGGCACCCGGCCTCGGCCGCAGCGCCGCACACGACCTTGTCACCCGCGCCGCCGCCGCACCCTCGTTCCGCGCGGCCCTGCTCGCCGACCCGCAGATCCGCGCCCACCTGTCCGAGGCGCAGGTCGACGAGGCGCTCGACCCGCACCGCTGGCTCGGCTCGGCCGGCCGGTTCGTCGACCGCGCCCTGGCCACCGTGCGAGGGCCGCGGACGTGACGTCGCGGCTGCACACCACAGTGGACGGCCCGGCCACCGCACCGGTGCTGCTGCTCGGCAGTTCCCTCGGCACCACCGGCGCGATGTGGGAACCCCAGGTGGCGGCCCTCGCGCAACGGTTCCGGGTCATCAGGTACGACCACCTGGGCCACGGCCGCTCGGTGGTGCCGCCTGGGCCGTACACGATGGATCTTCTGGGCCGGGAGTTGCTGCGGACGCTGGACGACCTCGACGTGCCGTGGGTCCACTACGCGGGTCTGTCCCTCGGCGGCATGGTCGGCATGTGGCTCGCCGCGCACGCGCCCGACCGGGTGCGGCGGCTGGCGCTGTTCTGCACGTCGGCGTCGCTCGGTCCGCCCGCGCAGTGGTGGGATCGGGCGGCGACAGTACGAGCCGCCGGGCTGGGGGCCATCGCCGACGCTGTGGTGACCCGCTGGTTCACTCCCGACTTCGCCGCCGCCCGACCGGATGTGGTCGCCACCCACCGCGCCATGCTGACCGCGACGTCCCCCGCCGGCTACGCCGCGTCCTGCGAGGCGATAGCCACGATGGACCTGCGCCCCGACCTCGGCCGGGTTGTCGCGCCGACGCTGGTCGTCGCGGGGGCGGACGACCCGGCCACCCCGCTGGAGCACGCCCGCGAGATCGTCGGGCGGATCCCGGGGGCCCGGCTGGCCGTGGTGCCTGCGGCGGCGCACCTGGCCAACGTCGAGCAACCCGAGCAGGTGTGTCGACTCCTGCGGGACCACTTCGACGAGGAGCCTGGTGGACGATGAACGACCGCGAGCGGCACGAGACAGGCATGACGGTACGCCGGCAGGTGCTGGGTGACGCGCACGTCGATCGCGCGGTGGCCGGCACGGACGACTTCACCGCCGACTTCCAGGACTTCATCACCCGCTACGCGTGGGGAGAGGTCTGGACCCGGCCGGGCCTGGATCGGCGTACCCGCAGTTGCATCACCCTCGCCGTGCTCGCCACTTTGCACCACGACGAGGAGTTGGCGATGCACGTCCGCGCCGCGCTGCGCAACGGACTGAGCCCGGCGGAGGTGGCGGAGGTCCTGCTGCAGGTCGGCGTCTACGCTGGCGTACCGGCGGCCAACCGGGCGTTCAAGGTGGCCCGGGAGGCCCTGCGGCAGGAGGCCGGGTGAGCGTGCGCGCGGAGGCGACGAGATCGCCGGAGTTCGTCCAATCGCTGGAGCGCGGGCTCGCGGTGATCCGGGCGTTCGACGCCGACCACCCGCAGCTCACGCTCAGTGACGTGTCCAGGAGGACCGGGCTGACCCGGGCCGCCGCGCGCCGGTTCCTGCACACCCTGGTCGAGTTGGGTTACGTGCACACCGACGGCCGCCTCTTCTCGCTGCGGGCGCGGATCCTCGAACTCGGCTACGCGTACCTGTCGAGCCTGAGCCTGCCCGAGGTCGCGCAGCGGCACATGGAGGCGCTTGTCGCGCAGGTGCGCGAGTCCTGCTCCATGTCGGTGCTCGATGGCGACGAGGTGGTCTACGTCGCCCGCGTCCCCACCAAGCGGATCATGACGGTGGGGATCAGCGTCGGCACCCGGTTTCCCGCGTACGCCACGTCCATGGGCCGGGTGCTGCTCGCCGCCCAACCGGCGGACTGGTTGGACGCCTACCTCGCCAAGGCGGAGCTGCGGCCGTTGACCCGGCGCACCATCACCGACCCGGGGAAGCTGCGGACCGTCCTGACGAAGATCGCCACCCAGGGGTACGCGATCGTGGACCAGGAGTTGGAGGAGGGGCTGCGTTCCCTGGCCGCGCCGATCCACGGCGAGAACGGCGCGGTGGTGGCCGCGGTGAACGTCTCCGCGCACGCCTCCCGGGGGTCCTTCGAGGTGATCCGCCGGGACCTGCTTCCGCCGCTGCTGCTCGCCGCGAAGCGGATCGAGGAGGACGTCCGGGGCGGCCACACCCGGGCAGGTGCCGACCCGTCCGCCACCCACGTCGAAGGCGCGGGCCACCCGATTCGACAAGCCAGCCGATGAGCGAGGTCCGGCGGCGGCGCGGGGCCTGAACCGCGACCGGTGGCGGCGGCCCTCCTGGCGGGTCAGACGGTGGCGCCCTCGACGGGCCGAACGCCGTCGGCGGCCATGTCCGCGGTGACCGGCGAGGGCCTGAAGCCCTTGACGATCAGATAGACGCCCAGCGAGAACTCCCACACGGCGATGGGGAGGGCCGCGATCGCCGTCACCGGGGACAGCCGGTCCCAGAGGCCGAACAGGATGCCGAGGTCGGCGGCGACGAGCAGGGGTGCTCCGACGAGCCCGAGCAGCGGCAGAACCCGCGGTACGAGGCGTGCCTGGTACAGCAGGGAACCCAGCAGCAGGGCGTTCACGGCAGGCAGGAAGCTCTGGCTGAGCAGGAAGACCGAGTCGTAGAAGGCGACAAGCATCTGACCGGTGACGAGCGCGTCCGCTCCGGCGTCGGCCCGTCGCAGGGCCACGACCGTCAGGAGGCTCGCGACGCCGATGAAGATGCCGGCGGCTTCGAGGACCCTGGCGCCGACGAAACCCAGCGCTCGGGCCTCACCCTGCCGCTTGAGCACCGGGTACAGCGCGATGGCGGTGCCGATGCAGGCGAGGGCGACGATCACCTCAAGGGCGGCGCCGACGACGACCGTTGTCTCCGACGTGGTGCCGACGATGTAGTCCGCCTCGCGCACCGGTTCGTACAGGGTGAGGGTGGGGATCGAGACGAACGTGAGCACGTAGAACACGCCCGCGGCCAGCGAAGTTCTTCTCAACGAATTCATCGAGGGCTCCATTCCGGCGCGTCGCTCGACTCGACGATGGTGAACTCACGATCCTGCGGATCGGGGCGCTGGCGAATCGGCCGCTCGGCCAATCCTCGCGGCCATGAATGCGCCAACGGCACGGGCGACCGGTATCCGTTCGCGGTGGCCCGTGCCGCGTTGTGGGGGCGCTAGCGGCTCATCATGTACGCCACCACGAGCCCGACCAGCGCCAGCGCGGCCAGCACCGCCATCGCGATCTTCGCGGCGCTGTACGGGCGCTCACCGATGACCTCGCCGGTCCGGGCGTTGACCAGGATCTGGTACGACTTGCCGGCGTGCAGGTACGCGGCGATCCACACCGGCAGCAGCATCAGCTTGTACGACACGTCCGAGTACGCGGTGTCCACCGAGGACACCCGCTGCTCGTCTCCGCCGATGTCGGACCGGCAGTCGCCCTCGATGACCGGAGCCATCCGCGCCTTCGCCTCGGTCAGCCCCGCCTCGGGCTCGGTGTCGTAGCGCAGCGCGTGATAGCCGGCCAGGTAGTCGCCGTGGTACGCGACCGCCTCGGCCAGCGGCCACGGGGCCAGCTCGTCGAGCTGCTTCGTCGGCAGGTGCGTGGTGGCGGGCACCAGCACGTCGTCGAAGTCCCGGCGGACGGTGCCGCTCGCCGAGTGCCACCGGGTGTGGCGCACCTGTCGGGTGCGCGTCTCCTGCTTACCGTCCACCGTCACCGTGTATGTCTCGGTGACGTAGTAGTACTCGCCGCGCTGACCCTGGTAGTCCGACACGGTCCGCGCGTCGAACGTCCAGTGCGGCAGGTAGGTGCCCTTGAGGGTCTCCGCCTCGCTGACCTTCTTGAGGCTCCCCGGCGCGAACCAGCGGCTGCGGCACCACGTGCCCAGGGCGGTGCGCACGCCCGACCGGTCCACCGCGAACGGCAGCACCGCCTCCGGAGCGATCAGCTCGCCGGGCACGTTCTCCGCCACCAGTGGCGTGGCGCAGAACTGGCAGCGCTTGGCGATCGCGTCGCTCTCGGTGTGGGCGCCGCAGGCCGGGCAGACGTACGCGTGCGCGGCGACGCTGCCCACCGGCTTGCGCGGCAGGCTCGCCAACTCGCTGTACGCGTGCTCGCGCACCTCCCGTCCGGCGCCGGCGATCTGCTGCTGGTGCCCGCAGTACGGGCAGCTCAGCGTCGCCGCTCCCGGCGCGTACTCCACCCGGGCACCACAGCCCCCGCACCCGTACGTCGCCGGGGATACCGTCGTGTCGCTCATTGCCTTCTCTTCCCTCGCAGCGGTCCGTCGGCCTGCCGTGCGTTCACTGCGGGGGCAGCGGCGGCGGGACGCTGGCCAGCACCGACGCCAGCTCCGGCACCTGCCCGGCGGGCTGCCACTGCGCCATGCCGGCCTGCCACACGAGCGTGTCCGGGCCTAGCGCGCCCGCGCCGACCTGCTCGGCCAGCCCGCCGAGGTCGTACGGGCCCTGCCGCTGCCCGGCGACGCCGACGTACCACTGGGCCTGGTTCGGCAGCGGCGGCGGCCCGGCGGCGGCCGGCTGCGCGGGGGTCGGCTGCGCGGGGGGCGCCGACGGCTGCGGCGCGCCCGAGCCGCCCGCCATCGCCCGGGACATCTGCTGGCCCATGGCCATGCCCATGCCCAGCCCGATGCCGGCGCCCGCCTCGCCGCCCGGGTTCTTGGCGGCGGCCTCCATGGCGTTGGCCGCCTGGAACTGGGTGTACCGGCCCAGATCGCCGACCGCGCCCATGCTGGTGCGCTTGTCCAGCGCCTGCTCCACCTCCGGCGGCACGGAGACGTTCTCGATGACGAACTTGGGGATCGCGATACCGACCTCGGCCAGCTCCGCGGTCAGCACGCCCGCCAGGCGGCGGCCGATCTCGTCCTGGTGCGCCGCCAGGTCCAGCAGCGGCACGCCCGCGGTGGCCAGCGCGTTGCCCAGCCGTCCCACGATGAGCTGCCGCAGGTATTCCTGCACCTCCTCGGTGCGGAACTGCGGATCGGTGCCGACCAGCTCCCGCAGGAGCTGCGACGCGTCCACCACCCGCGCCGCGTACGCGCCGAACGCCCGCACCCGGACAACGCCGAACTCGGCGTCGCGCAGGATCACCGGGTTCTGCGTTCCCCACTTCATGTCGGTGAACTGCCGGGTGTTGACGAAGTACACCTCGGCCTTGAACGGCGAGTTGAAGCCGTACTTCCAGCCCTTGAGAGTGGACAGGATGGGCATGTTCCGGGTTTCCAGCGTGTACGTGCCGGGAGGGAACGCGTCGGCGATCTGTCCCTCGTTGACGAACACCGCCGTCTGGGACTCGCGGACGACCAACTTGGCGCCCATCTTGATCTCGTTCTGATAGCGCGGGAACCGCCAGACGATCGTGTCGCGGCTGTCGTCCAGCCACTCCACGATGTCGACGAACTCGCCCCGGAGTTTGTCCATCAGACTCATTGCGTCCCCTTCCCTCGCCGCCGAGGCTCGGCGTCGCGGGCGACGATAGCAACCCCCCGCTACCTGCGAAAAGTACGTCTGTGAGGCCATCGGCTGCCGCCGATAACCGCCTCGACCAACGGATGAGGGCAGCCACCGCCGAACGCACGGGCCGACCGGCACGGGCGTCTGCCCGAGGTGTGGTCCCGGGCGGCCGGCGGTGGCCGATCGGTCAGGGAACGCCGCCGGGCGTCCCCGTCGAGGTGCGCAATTGTCCGTCCATATCCGACGCCGTCACGGGTGCGCCACGTGGGTCCGGAGCCGAGTGGCTCCGGACCCACGTGGCGCCGTCGCTCAGGGGCTGGTGCAGGTGAGGTTGCTGGCCGGCGTGGTGCCGTCTCCGGTGGCGGTGAACCCGAAGGTGGTGGAGGCGTTCGGGCCCAACGATCCGTTGTACGGGGCGTTGCGGACGCTGACGGTGCCGGTGGTGCCCGTGTTGACGCCGTTCCAGAGGCTGCTGATGGCCTGGCCGCCGGCCAGGCTCAGACGCACGGTCCAGCCGTTGATCGAGGTGGTGCTGGTGTTGGCCACGGTGACCTCAGCCTGGAAACCGCCGGGCCAGGTGTTGACGGTGCGGTAGGTGGCGGCGCAGGCGCCCGGCCCGCCGGTCGGCGGCGGGGTGGTCGGCGGGGCGGTGGTGGGCGGGGCGGTGGTGGGCGGCGTGGACGTGGGCGGCGTGGTCGTCGGCGGGGCGGTGGTGGGCGGCGGGGTGGACTCGAACTGGGTGAAGAACCGCCAGATCTCCGCCGAGGTCCACGTCCGGGAGTCGTTCGGGCTGGACGACCCGTCGACCGGGCTGGGGGTGTGGTCTCCGTCGAAGGCGGCCCACTGCACCGGGTACCCGGCCCGGCAGCCCGAGTAGGTGGTGGTGATGTGGGTGAGGCTGCCTCGGCTCGGCTCGCGCGGGCTCTGCGCGGTGCAGCCGTTGTTCCGGACGAACGTGTCCCGCACCGATCGACCCATGGAGATGTTCAGCACGCTGTCGAAGGTGCCGTGGATGCCGAAGTAGGCGACGGGTTGGGTGCCACCGTTGCATCCGCTGAGGTTGGCGCCGGACAGAACGGTGACCGCGCGGACGATGTTCGGCCGGGCGCAGGCCACCGCGTAACTCATCGCCCCGCCGTAGCTCCAGCCGAGCGCGAAGCGCTGGGTCGTCTCGACGCAGAGGTCGTTCTCGATCTGCCGGGAGATGTCGTCGAAGAGGGTCAGGTCCCGGCCGTTGGTGTTGGCCCAGCCGTTGTCGAGGCCCTGCGGCGCGACGAAGATCGTGCTGTTGTTCGACAGCGGCTGCAGACCGTAGTAGCCGGCCGAGGCGACGTTGTTGGCCGAGCCGTTCAGCCAGTGGAAGCCGAAGACCAGCCGGTAGGGGTGGTTGCGGTCGTACCCGTCCGGGATCCGCAGGATGTAGGTGCGGTTCTGCCCGCCGCTGGAGATGGTGCGCGTCCCGCTGGTCAGGGTGGGCGCCTTGCCGCAGCCGGCGGTGGCCGCGAGCGTGCCGTTCGTCGCGGCCTCCGCCGTGGCGCCGAGCGCGCCGCTCAGCGCCGCGCCGGTGGTCGCCGCGAGAAGAACGGCCGCGGCGGCGATGGACGAGAGAAGCTGTGTACGTTTCACCATTGCTTGCCTCCTTGCCCTTGATCGTCTGGGCCGGTGGTGCGCGCGACGTCGACCGAACGACCGCCGGCAGTGCCCCGCTCGTCCGCGGTCGGAGAGCCGGTTGGTGCGTTCCACCGATGCCGGGGGCGCCCGTGCGGGCGTGGGGAGCTGGGCGTGCGGCCGGGTCGGAGTCGCCCGATGGCCGCCTGCGGTCAGCCTGCGTCGGCGGAGCGGCCCGGACTGGTCGCCGACCGGCCAGGCGACGAGGCGGAGTGCCCACCGAGTGCCCTGCCGATTGGCGGTGCGACGGGGAGCGTGCCCTGCGCTCCCGCGCCGAAAGATAGCAGTTTATCGATAACACCTTCAACCGCTGTCTTGCGGAAAACGTGGCGACGCGCGTCGTCCCCGACGGTGCGGCACCGTCCTGTCCAGGGCCTTCTGGCGGCACCCCTTCCCGCCGTAACTATCGCTGGGGCGGCCGAAAATTCCGGAGGTGCGGTGGCCCGGCTGGTTGTGAACGCTCACAGCACGACATGGCGAAAACGCGGGATCACGTACGTCCGTGGGGCGGCCGACCGACGCATTGGTGAACATCGACGACAGCTTCCCGCGGGTTCGCGACGGGTGGGGCTGTTGGTGAACGTGTTAGGTAACGAGTTAGTGAACCTGTGTGAACGCTGGCTACACGCTAATCCCGCACTTCGAGAAGGGTTTCGGGCAAAGGTGCCGAGAGAGCCTGTGAACGCCGTTCACCCACTTGTTCACTCTCGCTTAATCCTGTAGAACTCCAGGTGGGTCCGCTGGGCGGCCCATCTCCCCCTGGTTCTAGGAGGACTACTAATGGCTCGTTCGCACCGCCCGGGCGCCTCCTCGCCCGCGCTTTCCCGCCGCGGTGTCCTGCAGTTGGGGGGCAGCGTCGCGCTCCTTCTCGCGACCGGCGCCTGCGCCGCGGACAGCGGCAACAAGTCGAAGGACGGGACGTCGGGCGGCTCCGCCGCCAAGACGTTGCGCATCGCCGTCTCGAGCTACCTGTCGAGCTGGGACCAGGACTTCGTCGGCTTCGACCTGACCGCGCTCATGCTCTACAAGAACGTCTTCCCGTACCTGATCGACTACGGGGTCACCAGCGCCGGTGACAGCAAGATCTTCGACACCCAGAACGTCACCCCGACGTTCGCCGAGTCGTTCGAGCCCGACGCCGCACAGAAGGTGTGGACGCTCAAGCTGCGTCGCGGCGTGAAGTTCGGCAGCGGCAACGAGATGACGGCCGCCGACGTGAAGTGGTCGAAGGACCGCGCGTTCGCCGCCCAGGCCAACGTGGCCGGCGTCTACCGCACCATCGGCCTGACCGAACCGGACCAGGTCAAGGTCGTCGACGACTACACGGTGGAGTTCCACCAGGCGTTCCCCAGCGCCCTCACCCGGCAGATCCAGGCGATCTCGCTGTACGTCTTCGACTCCGTCGAGGCCAAGAAGCACGCCACCGCCAGCGACCCCTGGGCCAAGGAGTGGTTCGCGAAGAACCCGCCCACCGGCGGCTACTACAACGTCGCGAAGGCCACCCAGGGGCAGGAGATCGAGCTCAGCGCGAACACCGGCTACCCGGGCCCCGACCCGGCCAAGATCCCGACCATCCGGATCTCGGTCGTGCCGGCCGCGTCGAACCAGCGGCTGCAACTGCAGGCCGGTGACATCGACGTCGCCCTCGGCATCAGCCAGCGCGACATCCAGGACCTCAAGAAGGCACCGGGCATCAAGGTCATTTCGGCCGCCAGCAACCGTCAGGTCGCCATCCAGATGTCGGTCACCACGGCGCCGTTCAACGACGTGAACGTCCGTAAGGCGCTCGCGTACGCGGTGCCCTACGAGCAGATCATCAGCAACGTGTACGGCGGCGACGCCCGCGCGGCGAAGAGCACCGTGCCGCTGGACATGCCCGGGCACGACGAGAACGGCTACCCGTACACCCACGACCTCGACAAGGCGAAGGCCGCGATGGCCGCCGCCGGCAAGTCGTCGCTGGACTCCGAGTTGGTCTTCGAGTCCGACAACGAGGAGCAGCAGAAGATCGCCGTCCAGGTGCAGGGCGAGGCGGCGAAGGCGGGCATCAGGCTCAAGCTGACCCCGCTGGACCCCGCGACCCTCGGCGAGCGGCGGACGAAGAAGAACATCCCGATTCAGCTCACCTCCGGTCAGCTCTGGGTCGACGACGTCGAATACATGCTCGCCACGAGCTTCGTCAAGGGCGCCAACCTCAACTACTCCAACTACACCAACCCGGAGATCGAGCAGATCTACGAGAAGTCGCACACCACGGTCGACGAGGCCGCCCGCAACGCGCTCTGGAAGCGGGTTCAGGAGATCCTCGCCGCGGACGTGCCCTGGGCGGTCATCTGCCAGCCCAACTTCAACCTGCCCGTGCGGGAATCCGTCGCCGGCTGGGTGCAGCCGATCGACGGCCTCGCCCGCCTGCGCTACCTGAGCGCGTCGGACTAGGGACACCACCCACCCATGCGCATCTTCCGGTTTGTCGTCAGGCGACTACTCCAGCTGATCCCCGTTCTGCTCGGAGTAGTCGTCCTGGCGTTCCTCCTGGTCCGGGTGCTGCCGGGCGACCCGGTGCGGAGCATTCTCGGGCCGAACGCCAGTGCGGAGGACGCCGCCGCGGCCCGGGCCCGCTTCGGGCTCGACCAGTCGCTGTGGCAGCAGTTCCTCGACTATCTCGGCGGGCTCCTCACCGGGGACTTCGGCACCTCGATCCAGAGCGGCGGCTCCGTGGGTGCGGAGATGGCGCTACGGGTCGGGCCCACCCTGCAACTCGTCGTCATCGCCGTGACCATCGCGCTGGTGGTGGCGACAGTGCTCGGCGTCTGGTCGGCCCGGCGGGCCAACCGGCTCGGCGACCACAGCGTCCGGGTGTTCGCCCTGGTCGGCAACTCCGTCCCCGAGTTCTGGCTCGGCCTGATGCTGGTGCTGGTCGGCTACAGCATCCTCGGCTGGTTCCCGGCGCCGAACGGGCGCGTCGATCCGGACACGAACCTGACCCCACTCACCGGCGCCGATCTCCTCGACGCCGCGCTCACCGCCAACGGGCCGGCCTTCGCCTCCGCCGCGGCGTACCTCGTGCTGCCGGTGCTGACCCTGGTCGTCGGCGTGGTCGCGCCGCTGCTGCGCAGCGTCCGGGCCTCCGCGTTGGAGGTGCTGCACTCCGAGTCGTACGCCGCGGCGCAGGCACACGGCCTGCGCGGCCGGACCCTGCACTACGGCTACCTGATGCGGGCGACGCTGGTCCGACTGCCGTCGCTGGCCGCGTTGGTCTTCGGCACCGCTATCGGCTCCACCGTGCTCGTTGAGTACGTGTACTCGTGGCAGGGCTTCGGCCAGTGGGCCCTGCGCGGCCTGCTCTACCGGGACTACCCCGTGGTGCAGGCGTCGGTGCTGGTCATCGCGTTGTGCTACGTGCTGGTGTTCCTCATCGCCGACGTGGTCCACGCGATCCTCGACCCGAGAGTGAGGCTCTGATGGCCGAGCTGCGCACCGCCGTCACCGGCGACTCCGCGACGGCACCGGTGGTCATCGCCGGCGGTGACCGGGACAGTCGTTTCGCCCGACGCCTGATCATCGCCGGCGCGACCATCCTCTCGGTGATCGCGGTGGTGGCGCTGCTCGCGCCGCTGCTGAGCCCATGGGGCGAGACCGAGATCGACCCGGCGAACACGCTTGTCGGCCCAGGCGGCAACCACCTCCTGGGCACCGACGGCAACGGCATGGACATCTGGAGCCGGATGCTCTACGCCGCCCGGCTCGACCTGGGCATCGCCCTGGCAGCGGTCGCGCTCGCCGTGGTGGTCGGCACCCTGCTCGGCCTGGTCGCCGGATACTTCGGCGGCTGGCTCGACGACGTGCTGATGCGGGTGGTCGACATCTTCCAGTCGTTCCCCACGTTCATCCTGGCGCTCGCGGTGGCCGCCCTGCTCGGCAACGGCACGATCAACCTCATCATCACGATCGCGGCGGTGAACGCTCCGGCGTACGCCCGGTTGGTCCGCGCCGAGGTGCGGTCGCTGCGTGAACTGCCGTTCGTGGACGCCGCGATCACCTCCGGGGCGTCGTCGGTGGGTGTCCTGTGGCGGCACCTGCTGCCCAACAGCCTCACCCCGGTGCGGGTGATCGCGCCGTTGAACTGTGGCTGGGCGATGCTCACCCTGGCCGGGCTCTCCTTCCTCGGCCTGGGCGTGAGCATCCCCGACGCGGAGTGGGGAGCCATGATCAGCCTGGGTGCCGCAGACGTGGTCGGTGGACGGTGGTGGACCTCGGTCCCGCCCGGCCTCGCCCTGCTCGCCTGCGTCCTCGGGTTCAGCCTGCTCGGCGAAGGCCTGCAGGACCGCGCTAACGCGAAGCGGCGGTGACCATGCTGTCTATCGAGAACCTTTCCGTGCTCATCCGCCGGCCCGGCCGGCAGGTGGCCGCGCTCAGCGACGTGACCTTCGCCGTGCGACCCGGCGAGGTCGTCGGCCTGGTCGGGGAGAGCGGCGGTGGCAAGAGCATGGTGGCTCGCGCCATCGTCGGGTTGCTCCCCGGCGGCTCGCACGCCACCGGCCGGGTGCTCTTCGACGACTCGGACGTGCTGCGCATGGACGACGAGGCGCTGGCCGCCCACCGTGGGCGCGGGGTGGCGATTTGCTTCCAGAACCCGCGCGGGGCGCTCAGCCCCACCCGCACCGTCGGCAAGCAGCTCGTCGACCGGCTCTCGACCCACCAGGAGATGTCCGGCGCCCGGGCCCGGGAGGCGGCGCGTGAGCTGTTCGAGGCGGTCGGCATCCGCAGCCCGCAGCGGCGGCTCGACGCGTACGCCCACGAACTGTCCGGCGGTATGGCCCAGCGAGTGATGATCTCACTGGCCACGGGGTGCGCCCCCGACCTGCTGATCGCCGACGAGCCGACCACCGGCCTCGACGTGACGCTGACCCGGGAGATCCTGCGACAGTTCCGGCACGCCGCCGACACCGACGGCCGGGGGGTGCTGCTGATCTCCCACGACCTCGCCTCCATCGCGGAGGTCTGCGACCGGGTGGTGGTGCTCTACGCCGGAACGGTCGTGGAGAGCGGCCCGGCCGAGCAGGTGCTGCGGGAGCCCGCGCACCCGTACACCCGGGCGCTGCTGCGCTCGGTGCCGGACGTCGGCGGCCGGCCGGTCGTCGCCACCCCCGGCGCCATGCCCCTGCTGACCCAGGCGCCGCACAACTGCCCGTTCGTCACCCGCTGCGCGCACGCCGACGACACCTGCGCGGCGCGGCGGCCGACCACCGAGCCCGTCGCGGCCGGTGCCGGTGACTGGTCGCTGGCCTGCTTCCACCCGCAGACCCGGCCGCTCGACGCCGACGGGTCGTCGACCTCGCCCGCGCCGGCGGGAGCGGGCGCGGACCCGGCCGAGCCGGGCCAGAAGCCCGCCATCCTGGAGATCGACGACGCGCACGTGGTCTATCGCAGCCGCTTCGGCTCCGGCGGCCATCACGCGCTGCGTGGCGTCACGCTGCGGCTCGGGCCGGGCGAGACGCTGGGCGTGGTGGGCGAGAGCGGCTGCGGCAAGAGCACGCTGGCCAGGCTCGTCATGGGTCTGGTCGCGCCCACGTCCGGCACGGTCACCGTCGCCGGGCAGAGCCTGGTCAAGCAACCGGGCCCGCGCCGCCCCCGTGGGCAGGCGCTGCGGCGCGCACGTACCCGTGTCCAGCTCGTGTTCCAGGACCCGATCGGTTCGCTGAGCCCGCGCCGCACCGTCGGCGACTCCATCGCCGAGCCGTTGCGGGCCGCGGGCCTGTCCCCGGCGGAACGCACCGCACGCGTGGCCGCGGTGCTGGACCGGATGGAGCTGGACCGCTCGATTCTCCAGCGGTACCCGCACGAGCTGTCCGGCGGTCAGGCCCAGCGCATCGGCATCGCCCGCGCCCTGGTGGGTGAGCCGGACCTGATCGTCTTCGACGAACCGACCTCGGCCCTGGACGTCACCGTGCAGGCGCAGATCCTCGCGGTGATCGCTGACGTCGCCGCCGACGCGGACCGCGCCTCGGTGTTCATCTCCCACGACCTGGCGACCGTGCGCGGCTTCGCCGACCGCGTCGTGGTGCTCTACCTCGGCCGGGTCGTCGAGGAGGGCCCGGTGGACGTCGTCTTCGACAACCCCCGGCACCCCTACACCCGCGCGCTGCTGGGCAGCGCACCCCGTCTCGGCGGGACGACCGGATCCGACGGCGAGGCCGTTGAACTGGTCAAGGACCTCGAAGAAGCCGACGCCGCTACCGGGTGCCCACTCGCCGCCCGGTGCCCGTTCGTCACCGACCGGTGCCGAGCGGAGCAGCAGGAGCTTCAGTCGTACGGCGAGAGCCGGGCCGCCTGCTGGCGGGTTCCCGAGCTCCCCGCCCTCATCGGAAGGCAGGCTGTCACGCCATGACCCGTCGCCCCATCCGGCTCGCTGTCGACATCGGCGGCACCTTCGTGGATGCCATGGAACTCGACACGCGCACCAACCGGGTCCGCTTCCGTAAGGCGGCGACGACTCCGGCCCGACCCGCGGACGGCGTGCTCGCCGCGATCAACGCGCTCGGTACCGACCTGTCCGAGGTGGAGTTGTTCATCCACGGCACCACCCTCGGGCTCAACGCGGTGCTGGAGCGTCGGGGTGGACGCACCGGCATCATCACCAACGAGGGCTTCCGGGACATCTTCCTGATCGGTCGCGGCAACGTGCCGTCCGACCACATGTACGACTTCCAGTACCAGCGGCCGGAGAGCCTCGTGCAGCGCCGCTTCACCGCTGGCGTGCGGGGCCGGCTCGACTACCGGGGCCGGGTCGTGGAGGAGCTGGACCCGGAGAGCGTCCGGGCTGCCGCCCGCACGCTCGTGGTGGACCAGCAGGTCACCTCGATCGCCATCTGCTTCCTGCACTCGTTCCTCGACCCGAGCCACGAGCGGGAGGCCGCGCGCCTGATCCACGAGGAGTTCCCCGACGTCAGCCTGTCGCTGTCGACGGACATCGTGCGCGAGTACCGCGAGTACGAGCGGACCAGCACCACGGTGCTGGAGGCGTACATCCGGCCGATCTTCGAGCGGTACGTGGACGAGCTGGAGGCCGGGCTGGCCGAACGCGGCTTCGACGGACGCTTCCTGATCATGCGCTCCGGCGGCGGCTCGATGACCAGCGCGGTCGCCAAGACGGCGCCCACCCACACCGTGCTCTCCGGCCCGGCCGGCGGCATCGTCGGCGCGGCCTACATCGCCTCCGAGCTGGGCCGCGACAACGTGCTCACGTTCGACATCGGCGGCACCTCGCTGGACGCCTGCGTGATCGAGCGCGGCAACCCGGTGGCCGCGTACGAGGCGCAGCTGGAGCACTTCCCGCTGCTCATCCCGACGTACGACATCCGCACCATCGGCGCCGGCGGCGGCTCGATCGCCTGGCTGGACCACGGTCTGCTCAAGGTCGGCCCGCAGAGCGCGGGCGCCGACCCGGGACCGGTCTGCTACGGCCGGGGCGGCACGAAGCCGACGGTCACCGACGCCGCGGTGGTGCTCGGCTACATGGACCCGGACCGCTTCCTCGCCGGCACCATGGGGCTGCGTGACGCGGAGGCCCGCGCGGCCATCGCCGAGCAGCTCGCCGAGCCGCTCGGCCTGACCGTGGAGAGCGCGGCGGCCGGCGTGTTCGACGTGCTGCTGGCCCGCACCGTCGGGGCGGTCCGGCAGATCACCGTCGAGCGGGGTCACGACCCGCGGCAGTTCGCGCTGCTCGCGTTCGGTGGCGCCGGGCCGCTGCTGGCCCCGCTGCTGGCGCGGGAGATGGGCATCGGCGAGGTGATCGTGCCGTTCGCGCCGTCCGGTTTCTCCGCATGGGGCATGCTGTCGGCCGACATCGTCAACGACTTCAGCCGTACCGTGATGGCCACCCTGGACGACGCGGACCTGGGCGAGCTGGACGAGCTGTTCAAGGCGGTCGAGGCCGAGGCTGTCGCGTCGCTGGTGGCGCAGGGCGTGCCGGCCGGCGAGGCGGTGCTGGAGCGGCAGTTCGAGCTGCGCTACCTCGGCCAGGAGCACAGCCTGATGGTCACCGTCGGGCGCGAGCTGGACCGCGACGCGATCCGCGCCGCGTTCGACGAGACGCACCGCGGCCGGTACGGCCACACCATGGGCAACCCGTTGCAGATCCTCAACCTGCGGGTGCGCGGCATCGGCCGCACCGACCGGCCCGAGCTGGAGACCCTGCCCCGCGGCGACGGCGACCCGTCGCAGGCGCTGCTGAACCACCGGGACGCCTACGACTTCGGACAGCAAGCGGTCGTGCCGTTCGCGGTGTACGACCGGGCCCGCCTGGAGCCGGGCGACACCTTCGACGGTCCGGCGCTGATCGACGAGGGCACCTCCACCACGGTGGTGCCCAGCGGTCAGCGGGTCACCGTCGACGACCACGGATACCTGCTCGTCACACTGGAGGAAGCCGCATGAGCACGCTGGACGGAGCCCAGGTCGAGGTTGTCCGCAGCTATCTGTTGTCGGCGGCCGAGGAGATGCGGGCCACGCTGATCCGTACCTCCTTCAACCCGGTCATCTACGAGGTGCACGACTTCGGCATGTCGATGTACGACGCCGACCTGCGGCTGGTCGCCGAGGCGACCGGGTTGACGTTCTTCCTCGGCGCCAACGACTTCTCGCTGCGCAAGGGCGTGGAGTACGTCGGCCGGGAGAACCTGCACCGGGGTGACGTGGTGCTGCTCAACTACCCGTACTGGAACGCGGCGCACGCGTACGACGCGACGCTGTTCGCTCCGGTGTTCCGGCCGGACCCGGCCGACGTCGACGCCGACGGCGACCTCGTCGGGTTCCTCTGCGTCCGCGCCCACTGGATGGATCTGGGCGCCAAGGATCCGGGCTACGTGCTCGACTCGACCGACATGCACCAGGAAGGTGTCATCTTCCCCGGCACCAAGGTGGTCTCCCGGGGCAAGCCGGTGCACGAGGTCCACGAGCTGATCCGATTCAACTCGCGGATGCCCGACGCGGTGCTCGGCGACCTGCACGCGCAGATCGCCGCGCTGCGCACCGGTGAGCGCCGGATGCTGGAGATCATCGAGAAGTTCGGCCGGACCACTGTGGACCAGGCGATCGACCGGATCATCGCCGACGGCGAGGCCCGCGCCCGCGCCGCGCTGGCGACCCTGCCGCAGGGCACCTGGACCGCCGAGGACTGGGTGGACGACGACGGCATCAGCGACGAGCCGGTCAAGATGCGCGCCACCGTCACCATCGCCGACGGGAAGTTCATCGTGGACTTCGCCGGCTCGGCCCCCGCCACCCGTGGTCCGATCAACATGCCGTTCGGCGCGACCGAGGCGATCTGCAAGGTCGTCCTGAAGGCGTTGACGTCGCGGGACGAGCCGTCGAACGCCGGCACCGTGGCACCGCTGGAGGTGCGGGCCGAGCCGGGCACCCTGTTCCACGCCGTCTACCCGCAGCCCACGTTCACGCTGTGGACCGGCATCGTCGCGGTGGAGTTGATCCTGAAGGCGCTGGCGCAGGGCATGCCGGACCGGCTGGCGGCCTCCAGTGGTGGTGACGTGCCGGGGTTCATGATGGTCGGCCTGCACCCGGACACCGGCCAGATGTTCGCGGTCAGCAACAACGACCTGGTGGGCTGGGGCGGCACCGCGCAGCACGACGGGATGGACGCCGCCACCCACGTCTCCGGCAGCACCGGACGGGGCACCCCGATCGAGGTGATGGAGGCCAAGACCGGCATGTTCTTCGAGCGCTGGGAGATCCGCGAGGACTCCGGTGGTGCGGGCCGGTTCCGTGGTGGTTGCGGCCTGCGGCGCGACATCCGGTTCGTGACGCCCGGTGAGTTCCTGATGGTGATCAAGAAGACGAAGAGCGCGCCGTGGGCGCTCGACGGCGGCTTGCAGCCGGAACCGAACCAGGTGGTGGTGTTCCCGGGCACCGACCGCGAGCACCGGGTGAGCACCAAGCGCACGGCCGTGGCGGTGGGGGACCGGGTGACGGTGCTTACCGCCGGTGGCGGTGGGCACGGCGACCCGCGCGGCCGCGACCCGGAGTCGGTGCGGCGGGACGTGGCAGAGGGCTACGTCTCCCGGGAGGCGGCCCGGGACGTCTACGGAGTGGACGTCGATGGGTAGGCCGACGGTCGACGGGGCGACCGTCGAGGTCGTCCGCAGTCACCTCGTCTCGGCCGCCGAGGAGATGCGGGCCGCGCTGGTCCGCACCGCGTTCAACCCGGTCATCTACGAGGTGTACGACTTCGGCATCTCCATCTACGACCGGGAGTTGCGGCTGGTCGCGGAGTCGACCGGGCTGTCCCGCTTCCTCGGTGCCAACGACTACTCGGTGCGCAAGGGCGTGGAGTACGTCGGCCGGGAGAACCTGCACCGCGGCGACGTGGTGCTGCTCAACTACCCGTACTGGAACGCGGCGCACACCTACGACGCGACGCTGTTCGCGCCGGTCATCCTGCCCGACAGCGACGAGTTGGTCGGCTTCCTGTGCATCCGCGCGCACTGGATGGACCTGGGCGCCAAGGACCCGGGCTACGTGCTCGACTCCACGGACATGCACCAGGAGGGGATCGTCTTCCCCGGCACGAAGGTGTACGCCCGTGGCGAGCCGGTGCACGAGATCCACGAGTTGATCCGCTTCAACTCGCGCATGCCGGACCTCGTCATCGGCGACCTCAACGCGCAGATCGCCGCGCTGCGTACCGGTGAGCGCCGGATGATCGAGCTGTTCCAGCAGTTCGGCCCGTCCGTGGTGGACGCGGTGATCGAGCGGGTGATCCAGGTGGCCGCCGATGATGCCCGCGCGGCGGTCGACGCGCTGCCGCAGGGTAGTTGGACCGCCGAGGACTGGCTCGACGACGACGGCGTCACCGACGACCCGATCCGGATGCGGGTCACCGTCACCGTCGCCGACGGTGAGTTCACTGTCGACTTCGCCGGCTCGTCCCCCGCCGTGCCCGGGCCGGTGAACCTGCCGCTGGGCGCCACCATCGCCACCTGCCGGGTCGCGTTCAAGGGCGTCACGACACCCGGGGAGCAGACCAACGCCGGGCACTTCGCGCCCCTTCGGGTACGCGCCGAGCCCGGGACGCTGTTCCACGCGCGCTACCCCGCCGCCACGTTCACCCAGTGGACCGGCACGGTCGCCCTGGAGCTGATCCTGAAGGCGCTGGCGCAGGGCATGCCGGACCGGTTGGCGGCCTCCAGCGGCGGTGACGTGCCCGGGTTCATGATGGTCGGCCAGCACCCGGACACCGGCCAGATGTTCGCGGTCAGCAACAACGACCCGGTCGGGTGGGGCGGGACGCCGCAGCACGACGGCATCGGACCGGCGAACCACCTCTGCCAGACCCAGGCGCGCAACACGCCCGTCGAGGTGCTGGAGGCGAAGACGGGGATGTTCTTCGAACGGGTGGAGATCCGGACGGACTCCGGTGGCGCGGGTCGGTTCCGGGGTGGTTGTGGGTTGCGGCGGGACATCCGTTTCGTGACGCCGGGTGAGTTCCTGACGGTGATCAAGAAGACGAAGAGCGCGCCGTGGGCGTTGGCCGGTGGAGTGCGGCCGGAACCGAACCAGGTGGTGGTTTTTCCTGGTACGGACCGCGAGCACCGGGTGAGCACACGGCGTACCGCGGTGGCAGTGGGAGATCGGGTGACGTTGTTGACCGCCGGTGGTGGTGGGCACGGTGACCCGGCTTCCCGGGATCCGGAGGCGGTTCGGCGGGACGTGGCCGAGGGCTACGTCTCCCCGCAGACCGCCCGAGACGTATATGGAGTGATCGCGTGAGTGCCGCCTATTCCCCCGAACCGTCGAGCGTGCTGCTCGGCAACTGCACCGTTCTGGACGCCCGCGTCGTGGACGGCATGGAGCCCATCGCCGACGCGGGTGTGTGGATCCGCGGCGACCGGATCGCCGCCGTCGGCCCGTACCCGGAGGTGGCTGCCGAGGCGCGGGCCGCCGGCCCGGTGACCAACGTGGACCTCGACGGGGCGTACCTGACCCCCGGACTGGCCAACATGCACACGCACTTCTCGCTGTCGCTGCCCGGCTCCGGAGGCGACAACGTCAAGGGCATGGGCCCGTACGACCTCGCCCACTACATGGCCAACGGGGCGCGGCGCACGCTGCACTCCGGCGTGACCACCGTGCGCTGCGTTGCGGAGAAGGACCACGCCGACTTCGCGTTGCGGCGGGCCATCAACGCCGGCCGCACGTCGGGTCCGCGCATCTACACCGCCGGTCGGGCACTGGTCTGCACCGGCGGACACGGCCACGAGAGCAACGACACCCTCGAGTGCGACGGCCCGGTCGGCTTCCGCCGGGGCGCACGCAGCCAGATCAAGGCCGGCGCGGACCTCATCAAGGTGATGATCTCGGGCGGCATCGCCGGTGAGCACGAGCGCATCAGCACGCCCCAGCTCTTCACCGACGAGATGACTGCGGTGATCGAGACCGCCCACGCGTGGGGCCGCAAGGTGACGGCGCACGCCGGTCCGGCCGACGTGATCGGCGCGGCGGTGGAGCTGGGACTGGACTGTGTGGAGCACGGCTACCAGCTCACCCCGGAGGTCGCGGCGCGGATGGCCGAGCGCGGCACCGCGCTCGTGCCGACGCTGCTGGTGACCCGGTGCAAGGAGTTCTTCGACGAGCTCGGCGTGCCGGAGTGGATGCAGTGCCGCTCGCTCGGCGCCGGCCCCCGGCACCTGGAGAGCTTCGACATGGCCGTCGCCGCCGGTGTGGAGGTGCTGCTCGGCAGCGACATGCCCCCGTTCTGGGAGTTCGAGGGAACCACCGCCTCGATCCGGGAGCTGGAGTACATGTCCGAGCGGATCGGGCCCGCGCGGGCGATCCACGCCGGCACCCTCGGGCCCATCCGGTGGCTTGGGGCGGAGTCCGACCTCGGCACGGTCGAGGCCGGCAAGCTGGCCGACCTGATCGCGATGAACGACGACCCGCTGGCCGACACCTCGGCGTTCCGGGACGTGCGGTGGGTGATGAAGGGCGGGCAGATCGCCCGCGACGACCAGAACCAGGAGGACGCGCGATGACGTTCGCGGAGGCAGGCGCGGCGGCGATCGCCGCCGGCATCGATGACATGTACGACGCTTTCCTCGCCGGGGACAAGGTGCGGTTCGACACGCACCTGCACGCCGAGGTGACCACCTGGGAGACCCACCTGCCCGGGCCGCTGCGCACCCGTGCCCAGTTGAACGACTACCGCGAGCAGCGGGACGCCGCGGGCCAACGGCCGCAGCTGGCGGTGCTCGCCGCGCGGGACAAGCGCATCGACGTCTGGGACGACTTCGGCGTCGCCCGGTACATGCTGGTCTCGCAGGTCGGGGCGGACGACGAGCAGGAGCTCACCCGGGTCACCGACGTGCTGCGCCGGATCGACGGCCGCTGGGTGATCGTGCACCACCACGCCGAGCTGGTACGGGATCCGGTGGGCGCGGCATGATCCGCCGGCTGGTCGCCGAGCGGACCGGTGAGCCGGCGGACGTGCTGTCGGTGGCCGAGCTGCCCGACGACCCGCCGCCCGGCCCCGCGCAGGTGCGGCTCGCCGTGCGTACGGTGGGCCTGAACTTCCTCGACGTCCTGCTGTGCCGGGGTGAGTACCCGGTGCGGCCGGACCCGCCGATGACGCCCGGGGTGGAGGCGGCCGGCCGGGTCGTCGCCGCGGGCGTCGGGGCCGAGCACCTGCTGGGCCAGGAGGTCCTGGCCTGCCCGACGTTGCCGCGTGGCGCGCTCGGCACGACCGTGACGGTGGACGCCGCCGTGGTCGTGCCGCGGCCGCCCACCATCGACCCGGTGACCGCGGCGGCGCTGCCCGTCACGTACCAGACCGCGTGGTTCGCGCTGGAGCGGGCCGGCCTCACGGCCGGGCAGACGGTGCTGGTGCACGCCGGCGCCGGCGGTGTCGGCATCGCCGCCATCCAGCTCGCCGTGGCCCGTGGGGCACGGGTGGTCGCCACCGCCGGCGGCCCGGCCAAGACGGCCGTCTGCCGTGCCCACGGCGCCGAGGTCGCCGTCGACTACACGACGGAGGACTTCGTGGCCGCCGTACGGGAGGTCACCGCCGGGCGGGGCGCGGACGTCATCGTGGATCCCGTGGGCGGCGACGTGTTCGCCCGATCCTGGGAGTGCCTCGCGTTCGAGGGCCGTCTCGTCGCGGTGGGAGCGGCCGGCGGCCCACCGCCACCGGTCGACCCGGTCCGGCTGATGGCGGCGAACGCGACCCTGGTCGGCCTCTCCTGGGGCTCCCGGTACCCGTGGCAGCGCGCGTCGGCGGTCGAGGCGGCGTACCAGGAGTTGTTCGACATGTGCGGGTCCGGCGCGGTCCGGCCGCCGGTCAGCCGGATCGTCTCGCTGGACGAGGCGCCGGCGGCGTTGACCGAACTGGCCGAACGACGGACCACCGGCAAGATCATCGTACGGATCGACGAGGGGGAGGGCCCGTGAGCGACAGCGCCGACGGCGACATGGAGATCTACGACCTGAAGGTGACCGTCGACCGGATCGAGGGCCGGTCGGTGTGCGGCATGGACGTGGGCGACTACTTCGAACTGACCAACAGCGCGCACCTGCGGCTGCCCGAGGGACAACACTTCTGCGTGTACGCGCTCGCGTCGGTGCTGCCCTTCCTCGCCGCGAAGCAGCGTGACCTGGCTGCGGGGGACTGGCTGGCCCAGGACTCCCACTTCATCTGCCCCGACCCCGAGGAGCGACTCGTCATGAAGGTGGAACGGACCTGCCGGCGCCGGATGAACTCGGCGGACCTGACCTGATGGCCGTCGAGATCGGACTCGGCCTGCAGAGCGACAAGCCGGCCGGCGCCTACGCCCGGCTGGCCCGCGCCGCCGAGTCACACGGCTTCGACGTGCTGACCGTCTTCGGTGACCTGATGTACCAGCCGCCGATCTTCCCGCTGCTGGAGATGGCGCAGGCGACCAGCCGGGTACGCCTCGGCGCGGCCTGCCTGAACCCGTACTCCATGGCACCGTACGAGATCGCCGGTCAGCTCGCCGCGCTGGACCTGGCCTCGCACGGCCGGGCGTACCTGGGGCTGGCCCGCGGGACCTGGCTGGGCGCGGTCGGGCTGCCGCAGCCGCGACCGTTGACCACGATCGAGGAGGCCGTCGAGGTCGTCTACCGCCTGTTGCGGGGCGACCGGAGCGGCTTCACCGGCCGGGTCTTCTCGCTGGCGCCCGACACCGCCCTGCGCTACGCCGTGCACCGGCCCGATCCGCCGCTGCTGCTCGGCGCGTGGGGTCCGCAGGGCGCGGCGGTCGCCGGCCGGATTGCCGACGAGATCAAGGTGGGCGGCAGCGCCAACCCCGACATGGTGGCGGTGATCCGCGAACGCGTTCGGGTCGGTACGGAGAAGGCCGGGCGCGACGTCTCCGACGTCGGCATCGTGCTGGGCGCCGTGACGGTGGTCGACACCGACGGCGAGGCGGCCCGGGCCAAGGCCCGCACCGAGGTGGCGATGTACCTGGCGGTCGTGGCGGAACTCGACCCGACGGTCGTGCTGCCCGACGACCTGGTGAAGCGGGTCGGCGACCTGGTCGACGCGGGCGAGGACGAGGCGGCGGGCCGGCTCATCCCGGACGACGTGCTCGACCGTTTCGCCTTCTCCGGCACCCCGGAGCAGGTCGCCGCGCAGGCCCAGGCGCTCATCGACGTCGGCGTCCGCCGGGTCGAGTTCGGCACCCCGCACGGCCTGACCGACGAGCGCGGCGTGGACCTGCTCGGTTCCGCCGTCCTGCCGCTGCTCCGCAGGTGAGAAAGGGGTCCGCCGTGGAGGTTGTCGTCGTGGTCGGCCCGGAGCTGGTGGCCGACAACGCGCTGCTGGCGTCGCTCACCGCCGCCACCTGCGCCGAACTCGGTGTCACAGGCCGGTTCGTCACCGCCACCTCGGCCGGTGAGATCCGGTCCCTGCTCGCTGCGGCGGACCCGCCGGCGGTGGTGTTGCCCGGCCCGACGCCCGAGGCACGTGCCCTCATCGGCGCCCGGCCGCAGCACGTGGTCTGGTACGACCCGACGGTCGAACCGCCGGTCCCCGGCGCGGTCCACCTGGCCGGCCGGGGACTGTGGGGCGTGGCGTGGGCCATTCGGCACGCCGTGCACCGCCTGCGCTCACCCGCCACGCGGATCGCCTACGGCCCGCACCCGGACCAGTGGGGTGACCTGCGGCTGCCGTCCTCCCCGCAGGCCGGTGCGGCGCCGGTCGCGGTGCTGCTGCACGGCGGGTTCTGGCGATCCGCCTGGGGTGCGGACCTGATGGACGCCGTCGCCGTCGACCTGGCCCGACGGGGGTACGCGTCCTGGAACCTGGAGTACCGGCGTCCGGACCGGCACGGTTGGGACGCCACCACGGGCGACGTGGCGGCCGGCGTCGCCGCGCTTCGGGACCTCGCCGGCGACCGACCGCTGGACGCGGAGCGGGTCGTGATCCTGGGTCACTCGGCCGGCGGGCAGCTCGCCCTGCGGGTCGCGGCGGACCTGGCGGCGGGGGAGCGCGCTCCCGTCTCCGTCGCACTGGCGGTGTCGCTGGCCGGGGTTCTCGACCTCACCGAGGGCGAGCGGCGCAACCTCGGCGACGGCGCCGTCGCCGAGGCCCTGGGCGGCTCGCCGATCACGGCCCTGCGGCGGTACGCCGAGAGCGACCCGATGCTCCGGCTGCCCGTGGGGGTGCCGGCCCTCCTCGTGCAGGGGACGGACGACAGCCTGGACCTCGTCGACACGAACCGGCGGTACGCCGTGGCGGCCCGCGACGCGGGGGACGACGTCCAGCACCTCGAACAGCCGGGGGACCACTTCGCGGTGATCGACCCGGACGCGGCCATCTGGCAGGCCACGATGAGCGCCGTGGACGGCCGCGTCGCTCGGTGACGCCTGCCCCTACTCGGGTGCTTCACGAAATTGTCCCTGTGTTCACGTGTGTGAACACAGGGACAATTTTCCGCCAGTGGGATTGGCGTCAGAACAGCCGGGGCGTGACGACCGAGACCACGGTCGTCACCGAGTCGGTGTCGTTGTACATCTGGTGCGGTACCGACGACCGCAGGTGCACGCTGTCCCCCGGGCGCAGCCGGTGCTCGACGCCCTCGACCTCGTAGAGCAACTCGCCGGAGATGACGTAGGCGAACTCCTCGCCGCTGTGGCCGTACGCGTTCTCCCGCCGCCCGCCGGGGGCGATGTGCACCATCATCGGCTCGAGCACCAGCTCCGGCCCCCGGTCGGAGAGCATGCGGTAGGTCTGCTGCCCGGAGACGTACTGCGTGGTCGCCGTCTCTGCCCTGGTGAGCGTGAAATGCCGGGGAAGCGTGGAGACGGTGCTGTCGGGGGAGCTGGTGCCGGAATCGAAGAAGTCCGCCACCGAGTGGTCGAGCGCCTTGGCGACGCTGCCGAGCGCGGTCAGGCCGATGGAGGAGATGCCGCGCTCGACCTGGGACAGGAAGCCGATCGACAGCCCGGCGCGCGAGGCGAGGCCGCGCAGGGTGAGCCCACGCTCCTTGCGGTACCGCCGTATGCGAGCGCCAACCACACCGGCCGGGGTGCTCTCCTCCGAAGGGCCACCAGGGCCGGCCTGCTCCGACGGCGGCTGACTGTTCATGGACCGCACGAGGACCTCCTGTCGAGGTGGCGGGAAGTCCGCCCGGATGTTCGATGGTATCGAACATCCCGACGGGCGCGCGAGGGGCGCACCCGAAACGCTCTTGTCAACCGCGCCGGCGGTGACTCCATTCCTGCCGGCGGTGCACCGACAGAAGCGCCCCTCCCGATCGGTTCGATCGGGAGGGGCGCCTCGTCAACGGCTCAGCGTGAGGGCTGCGCCGTCAGGGCCGAATCAGCCCACCTCCAAGCCGTCGACCTGGGGACCGGTCGGCGGCAACTGATAGCCGTGCCGCGTCATGCTCCAGTCCGGCCGCACCTCGCAGGGAGCACAGTCGTACCAGAAGTTGGCGGGCGTGCGACCGGTCACCGGGTTGCGGTAGTGGAACCACATCGGCACGATGTCCGGCCACTGGATGTACCCGGGGCTGCCGCCACGGAAGCCCCTGGACCGCTCGCCGAGCGCGCTGTGCAGGACGTCCGGCGGGAAGATGTTCACGAGGTTGCTCGGCGCCGGATCGGGCAGGCTCGGATCGCGCGGCACCGCGTCACCCCAGCCCCGGGCCCAGTTGGCCGACTGCCAGTAGAACTCGTCGATGTCCAGGCTCCAGATCCGCCAGATCCCGTCCTCAAGAACGAACTGGTCGTTGTACATCGCGCCGTTGATGTACCCGGCGTTGTTGGTCGACGCGTTCACGTGCATCAGCCGGGCCCGGACCGACGTCGAGCGACCGTCGTGCGACACGTCGATCACCGGCTGCGGTCGCCAGTGCAGCACGAGGAAGGACTTCGTCGTCGGCGGCGTGGTGTTGCCGTACGTCGCGACCACCGAGCCGAGGATGCGTTCGCGCGTGCCGTTCCAGCCGGCGAACGGCGACAGCTTGTGGCCCTCCACCGCGTGCACTGCCGCCATCTCCTGCCAACGGCTGTCGTCGATGTAGTAGCTGTACGCCGCCGAGACGTTCTCGGACCCGTCGTACGCGACCGAACGGCTCAGCCTCCGTTGCAGGTCGGCGAGATCGTGCTTGGGACCCTTCGGGCCGCCGGCTGCCTTGCCGGGCTTGGATGCCGGCGTGCGGCCGGCGACGTCGAGGAACTTCGGCGCCTTCACGGATGCGACCGGGCCGGTCCCGCCGTCGCCCCAACCCGTGCCGTAGGGCGCGGTGATCAGGGGCGTCAGGTGCATCTCCTTGAGCTTCCACAGCCCGCCCTGCTTGACGAAGCGGTTCGTGAAGACGGAGAACTGCCAGGAGGCGCCGCTCGCGTCGTTGAGCATGCCGACCTCGATGCCGCGCGTGGTCGCCTTGGTGCCGTTCTTGTCGACGTCGACGATCGTGTCGAAAAGTGGCCGGTCGTTGAGGATGCCCTGCGTCAGGCCCTCCGGGCCCATGCGCTCCATCGCCTGGCGTACGCCGTTGGCGTTGCGGAAGACACCCACACCGTCGATGGTGACCTTCGCGCCGTTGGCGAAGAGGTCGACCACGTCGGTCCACATCCGGCGGTCCACGTAGTAGCCGTACGAGTGCTGGAGATTGCGCACCGAGTCCTCGTCGTTGAGGGCGTCGATGCGGTCGGCCAGTTCCTTCGCGTTGAACCCGGCCTTGGGCGCCGTCCCGGTCGGCGCGGGGATCGGCACGCCGGCGACGTCGGGCGTGAAGTGGTAGGGGACCACCGGCACCGGCTGCCGGTTGATCGTCCGGAATCCGGTCGCGTAGTCGCCCTCGTAGAGCGGGTAGTAGCGCAGCAGCGAGATCTTCCACTCGCCCTTTTCGAGCACGTACTCGTTCTGGTAGATGCCGCCGTCGATGCGGGCCGCGCCGGCCCCGTCGCCCAGGAAGCGGATCCCGGACCACCGGCCCTTCGCGGTGCGACCGTCGGCCGAGAGGTTGACCAGTGGTTGGTCGATCACCGTGGTGTGGAGCGCACCCGGCGTGGCGCCGTTCATCGCCCCGGCCTCGGTGGCGAGCCATCCCTTGATGGCCTGGTGGCCCGTCACGACCTGGTTGCCCCAGTGCAGCGTGCCGTTCCCACTGAACAGCTTCGCCATGTCTGTCCAGCGCCCGAACTGGGCCAGGTGGGCGTAGGAGCGCTGCACGTCCTTGACCTCGCGCAGCGATTCGACCCGCTCGACGTCCCGCGCGAGCGAGTCGAGGCTCACCGGGGCGTTGCTGTTCGCTGATGCCTGCGGTGCCCGCACGGCGACGTTCACGCTGGCCGCCAGCAACAGCCCTGTCGCTGCTGCCGTCAGCCGCCTTGTCAGAGGTTTCATGGTCACATCCCTATCCGTGCTGCCGCGCGGAATCCCACGCGGTCGGGGTGGGGGGACATTTGGCATCGCCAATCCAGGACGGAGGGCGATGCCGTGAAACGTACGCGACATGTTCATGCAACGCAACGGACAAACCGGCTAGTGAACTTTATGCGTGGTGGATCGCCGCCGATCTGGCTGAGCTGGGCTGGTTTTCGTGCGTTTGCCCGAAGTGTGTAGGTAGACAATCGTCAGGTCGCGGGATGCCAGCTCCATCCCGAATTGCTATGCGAACATTCGGTTCGTTTTCCGCACTAGCCGAATGATGATCGCGGAAACTCGGCGGCGGAGAGGCACCTCGCCGGCCGGCAGCGTCGTCCGCGCGGATCGGGACGAGACCGCCGAGATCATGGCCGGATGGCCCGACCCGGATCCTCCGTTGTGGACTGAGGCCGCACGCTCGCGGTGCCGTCCACGAGCTGGGTCGGCCACAGCGCCACCGCTGTTTGGCCGGTGTCGCCGCCCGCCGAATGGCAAGGTTATGTCCATGAACAGGATGGACGTTGCCGAATGGATCGCGAGCTACGAGAGGGTGTGGCGGACGCCGGGTACGGACGCGTTGGTCACGCTCTTCACCGAGGATGCGCGCTACCAGCAGGGCCCGTACTGGACACCCGTCGTCGGCCTACCGGCGATCGCCCGGATGTGGGAAAAGCAGCGCCAAGGCCCCGACGAGGC
This sequence comes from Micromonospora sp. NPDC047527, assembly GCF_040643015.1. Classification (NCBI taxonomy): domain Bacteria; kingdom Bacillati; phylum Actinomycetota; class Actinomycetes; order Micromonosporales; family Micromonosporaceae; genus Micromonospora; species Micromonospora sp. NPDC047527. The sequence goes on from NZ_JBEYTK010000003.1 coordinate 265,947, forward strand.
GTTCCAGATGACCACGGAGATCGTCGCGGTCGACGGCGACACGGCGGTGTCGCGCCAGGAGGTCCGCTACGGCGACCCGGTCGACCAGGAGTACCGCGACCTGTGGGTCATGCGATTCGCCGACGACGGGCGATGCCGGTCGTTCGAGGAGTGGCCTTTCTGGCCGGGACAGCAGCCGGCCAACTCCCCGGACGGGTCGTGACCGAGGCCCTCGCCACGGTCACCTGACGGCATCACCATCGCTCAGCGGCCTCGCGCCGCGGGTGTGTGGCTGCCGTGCTGTGGCACGGCAGCCACTTCGGGCGTCACCCCTTGTGCTTCTCCTGGCACGGCACGCAGAAGCGAGCGTGCGGGAGAATCTCGAGCCGCTCTGGCGGGATGGACCTGTGGCACTTCTCGCAGGCGCCGTAGGTGCCGTCGGAGATCCGGCCCAGCGCGCCGGTGATGTGCTCGATGTTGCGGCGGGTGGCCGACAGCAGCGCGGCGTTGTGGTGGGCCTCGCTGGGGTCGCCGGTGTCCGCGCTGAGTTCGGTCAGTTCTCGCAGCCGCGCCGTCTGCGTGGCGAAGTCGTCGGCCAGGGACGATCGCAGATCAGCCAGCCAACTGCTGTCGACAGGACGATGGTCGATGCTCATGGTCTGCCCTTCGAAATGGTCCGGGTAAAGAAAAAAGGGCCGAAGCTTGGATAGCTTCGCCCTGGCGGTCGTTTTGGATGCAACGATTCCGCGGGAGGGCCTCGGCCGCTTCGCTTCGGGCTGGGCAGCCCCTGTGTGAGCGCGATGTGCGGCGCGCGGACAACCGGCACCCGCATCCACGCCATCCGGCGCGCCGCCGTCGTCACGCGGGCAGCGCCGAGTGCCGTCACCTCAGTGACGGTAGGCGTGCGCAACGTGACCAGCGGCATGCATCCACCATAGGTTGATGTCTGCGCTAAAGCCAGCGTCCCTGGGCGGACGGTCAGCGCAATGGCGCGACCCCGGCGCGCTGGTCGTCGACGGCGGGCGTCACGGTTGCCCTGTTCGGCGGCCAGTGCGAGGTGAGCGCCACCGTCGCCGGGATCTACCCATTCGCCCGACGTCGCCGATTCAGCGACGGCGGCACGGTCGTCCTCGTCCCCTGAGCGCGGCCCGATGGCCGGTCCTCGTGAGATCCGGTCACCCCGGCCCACCGCGGACCAGGGTGACCGGCGCTACCCGAAAGAACGTACGGTCGCGTCGACTCGTCAATTTCCGAGCCGATCTGAATGCCTTCTCAGTGGCTCATTCCCGCCATTCCTCCGGGGTCGCGCGAGGCGTTGAGCGCACAATGACCAAGCGCCCGCGACGGCCGGCAGGTGGACGGCGGGCGTTCCTGAACGGATCCGCCGGGCGGGCAGACCGGGGTGGGTCCGGATGATCAAGTGATGCGCGGGCGTCGATGTTAGCGCCAACCAGAGTCGTCTCCAGGCTGCCCAGCTCTGGCTCGCTCCGGTGAGGTCTGCGGGGGTCGGTGAGGGGCGGTCATCCCAGGGGGCGGCCGTCCGTCGTGGCCTGATGATTCCGGAACGTTACGACTTGACGAACGGCATGTTATCGCTCACAGTCGATGTCCAAGGACGACGATACCTCTGGCTTACCGGGCGAGCCTGCATCGTCGATCTCGATTCAGGCGTGCGCCAGGAACTGCAGACGTCTTGTAACCACTCATGTTCTCGACTCATGCGTCCGGCCACGCGTCGCGGTGCGCCCATCCTCGGGCAGACCGTTCGGCTCTTGGTCATGTGGAGGAGGATCATGTCTGCCTTTGGTAGGGCTCCATCGATCGCGCCACCGGCGCGGCGGCGCAGATGGTTGCCGCGCTTGCTCACCGCCGGCGTGGCGGCGGTTCTGGTCGGTGGTGCCGCGGCGGCGGTGGTGTCGTCACCCGCTGCTGCGGCGACGGTCGACACGAGCGCGTGGTACGTGTTGGTCAACCGCAACAGCGGCAAGGCCCTGGACGTGTACAACCTGGCGACGAATGACGGTGCGCGCATCACGCAGTGGGCGCGGAACAACGGCAACCAGCAGCAGTGGCAGTTCGTGGACTCCGGCGGTGGCTACTACCGGCTGAAGTCGCGGCTGTCCGGCAAGGTGCTGGATGTCTACAACTTCTCGACCGCCAACGGCGGCAGCATCGTGCAGTGGACCGACCTCAACGGGTCCAACCAGCAGTTCCGGCTGGCCGACTCGGACAGCGGCTACGTCCGCTTGATCAACCGCAACAGCAACAGGGTGGTGGAGGTGCAGGGCGCCTCGACCGCCGACGGTGGAAACATCGTGCAGTACGACGACTGGAACGGCGCCAACCAGCAGTGGCAGCTCGTCCGCGTCGATGGCGGGGGCAACCCCACCACGCCGCCGCCGACGACTCCGCCGCCGGGCGGCACCTGTAACCTTCCGTCGACGTACCGATGGTCGTCGACGGGTGTGTTGGCGAACCCGCGGTCGGGGTGGGCGTCGTTGAAGGACTTCACGGTCGCTCCGTACAACGGTCGGCAGTTGGTCTACGCCACCACGCACGATTTCGGGTCGAGTTGGGGTTCGATGAACTTCAGCCTTTTCACGAACTATTCGGAGATGGCGTCGGCGTCGCAGAACGCGATGTCGTCGGCGACGGTGGCGCCGTCGTTGTTCTACTTCGCGCCGCGCAACATCTGGGTGTTGGCGTATCAGTGGGGTCCGACGGCGTTCTCCTACCGGACCTCTACTGACCCGACGAACCCGAATGGTTGGTCGTCGGCGCAGCCGCTGTTCACCGGGAGCATCTCCGGCTCGGGCACGGGGCCGATCGATCAGGCGGTCATCGGTGACGGCACGAACATGTACCTGTTCTTCGCCGGGGACAACGGCAAGATCTATCGGGCGAGCATGCCGATTGGGAACTTCCCGGGCAGCTTCGGCAGCAATTACACGACGATCATGAGCGACTCGACGAACAACCTGTTCGAGGCCGTGCAGGTCTACAAGCTTCAGGGTCAGAGTCGGTATCTGATGATCGTCGAGGCGATCGGGTCGCAGGGCCGCTACTTCCGGTCGTTCACGGCCACCAGCCTGGGTGGGTCCTGGACCCCGCAGGCCGCGACGGAGAGCAACCCGTTCGCGGGTAAGGCCAACAGTGGCGCGACGTGGACCAACGACATCAGCCACGGCGAGTTGCTGCGCACCAACGCCGATCAGACGATGACGGTGGACCCGTGCAACCTGCAACTGCTCTACCAGGGGCGTTCGCCCAACTCGGGCGGCGACTACGGTCTGCTGCCCTACCGCCCCGGCCTGCTCACCCTGCAACGCTGAACGGGCGCGACGAAACGGGCGGGCTCGGTGCCACACCGAGCCCGCCCCCTCGTGGTCAGCGGCGGAACTTCGCGACCGCCTCCTGGATCGCCGGGCCGGTCGCCGAGGACGCCTGTGCCCACGCCTCGAACTCCAGGCTGGCCGCGAAGTCGGACCGGTCGGCGGTGCGTACCGACGTCTTGATGTCGCGGGCCAGCGCCGGGTCGAGCGCGGCCCAGCGCTCCGCGCGCTCGTGCGCGGCCGCGACCGGGTCGTCGGCGAGGGTCGCGGCGAGCCCGATCCGTACCGCCTCGGTGCCGTCCACGGCGCCGCCGTCGAGCAGCATCTGCAGGGCCCGTTCCGGGCCGAGTGCCCTGGTGAGGAACCAGGTGCAGCCGCCGCCGGGGTGCAGGCCGATCTTCGTGAACGACGCGACCAACTTCGCCTTCGGGCCGACGATGCGGGTGTCGCAGGCCATCGCCAGGTTCAGGCCGGCGCCGACCGCCGGCCCCTGCACCGCCGCGATGGTGGGGATCGGCAGCTCTCGGACCCGCAGGAAGCTGTCGTAGATGCGGTGCAGGTCGGCACGGATCTCCTGCACCGACCGGCCCGCCTCGCCGAACATGGCGGGCAGGTCGGCGCCGGAGCAGAACGCCGTCCCCGCACCGGTGATGACCAGCGTGCGAGCATGCCGATCGGCGGCCACCTCGGTCACCGCGTCGCGCAGCGCGTCACGCATCTCGGTGTCGATGGCGTTGCGCCGGTCCGGATCGTTCAGCGTGAGCGTCCAACGTCCGTCCGCGTTGTGCAGGTCAACCTTGCTCACGACGAAACCTCCTGAGTGGTGAGCCAGGACCAGACGCCCGCGCTGCCGAGCGGCACCAGCGCCGCCCCGAGCGTCTCGGCCCACGACTGTTGGGTGCCATTCTCGTCACGCCAGGACCAGAGTCGGCGGGTGGACAGGTGCAGCGGGTGCTCGCGGGTGACGCCCATGGCCCCGTGCAGTTGGTGCGCGCCCCGCGCCACGATCGTGGCGGCCCGGCCGGCGAGAACCCGGGCGGTGGCCACGTTCAGCGGGTCCGGGTCGGCGAGGGCTGCCGTCAGCGCGGTGCGGGCCAGCATGGTGTGTGACGTCATCTGCGCCAGGGTCTGCCCGACGGCCTGGAACGCCAGCAGCGGACGGCCGAACTGCTCCCGGGTCGTCACGTGCTGCCGGGTGTGCTCCACGGCCGCCTCCAGCGCGCCGACGAGCGCCGCCGCCGTCAGCAGCGCCGCCTCCGCGCGGACCGTCCGTGCCGGCGCCGCCCCGGTCAGTCGCATGTCGTCGGTGACCACCACGTCGAACTCGACATCGTCGCGGGGCTCGGCGGCCAGGTTCCGGCCGGGTGTGACGCGGACCCCGGGGTGGTCGGCGGGAACGGCGAACGCGTCGTCCTGCGCGTACACCACCAGGGTTCGTGCCTGGCTGGCCCACGACACTCGGGTCGCGGTTCCGCGCAGCCGGCCGCCGGCCAGGTCGAGCCCGGCGCCGACGACCACGGTGGCGACGCCATCCGGGAGGCCGCGACCGGCCGCGGCGAGCTGCCGTCCGGCCAGCGCGGTCTCGGCCAGGGGCAGGGAGACGGCGTTGCGTCCCAGGCCCTGCGCGAGCGCCGCCAGGTCGGTGAGCGTGCCACCCGAGCCGCCGGCCGCCTCCGGCACGGAGACGCCCGCCCAGCCCAGCTCGCGCACGGTCGACCAGAGCGCGGGCACGCCGTCCGGGTCACCACCGTGCCCGCCCAGCACGTCGTCGGCCAGCTCACGCAGGTCGTCACCGTCACGGCTCGCGGGCCGCGCGACGCTCTTGGCGATGATGGTGCGCAGCACCTCGGTGGTGCCGCCACGAATCGAGAAGCCGGGCGCGGCCAGCAGCCCCTGGGCGAGCAGCCCGGCCGGGCCGTCGCCGTCGGGGTCGGGCTCCGCGTCGAGGACCGTGCGGGCGATCTCGTTGACCTCCCGTTCGAACTCGGTGCCCAGGTCCTTGAGCACCGCGGCGGCGTGCACCGGAGCCTGCCCGGCGTCGAGGTCACCGGCGATGCGCCAGACCAGCCCGCGCAGCCCGGCCAGCCGGGCGAGCGCCTCGCCCAGTGCGACGTCCGCGCCCCGCCGGGTGGCGCAGGCGTCGATCGTGGCGGCCAGCAGCGGGTACGTGCTGAGCACCCGTTCCATCCCGCCGCGCTCGAAGGAGAGCTGCTCGGTGACCTGCTTCCAGCCGTTGCCGACCGTGCCCAGCACGTGGTCGCCGGGCACGTACACGTCGTCGAAGACGACCTCGTTGAAGTGGTGCTCGCCGCGCAGGTCGATGATCGGCCGGACGGTGACACCGGCCGCCGCCATGTCCACGATCAGCTCGCTCAGACCGTCGTGCTTACCGGCGTCGGTGTCGGTGCGGCACAACACGTACGCGTGCGTCGCGCGGTGCGCGTGGCTGGTCCAGATCTTGCCGCCGGTGAGCCGCCAGCCCTCGCCGTCCGGGCGGGCGGTGGTGCGTACCGAGGCGAGGTCGCTGCCGGATTCGGTCTCGCTCATGCCGAGGCAGAACGTCACCTCACCGCCGGCGATCCCCGGCAGGTACCGGCTGCGCAGCGCGGGCGAGCCGTACCGCAGGATGGCCGGGCCGATCTGCCGGTCCGCGATCCAGTGCGCGGCGACCGGGGCGCCGGCCCGCAGCAGCTCCTCGGTGACCACCAGCCGGTCCCGGTTCGAGCGGGCCTGCCCGCCATACTCGCGCGGCCAGGTGATGCCGATCCAGCCCCGGGCCGCCAGATCCCGGCTGAAGTCGGCGTCGTACGACCGCAGCCACGCGTCGCAGACGGCGCTGAACCGGCCGTCGTCGTGCCACGCCCGCACCAGCTCACGCACCTGCCGGCGCAGCTCACCCAGATCGTTGCCAGTCATCGGTTGTCCGTCTCCTTCGCCACTGAGTAGCCGCGCTCGGCGGCCCTGCGCAGCACATCGGTGGCCGCGGCGCGCTCGTCGGCGGTGACGGCCGTGCGGGTCACCGCGCCGTCCGTGGGCACGCCGAGCCCGGCCAGGTGGGCGCGGAACGCCGCGCCGTCCGCGGTGATCTCTTCGAGCCGGGGGTCGGCGCCGAGCCGGACGACGCCCCACCGGGTGTGCAGCCGGACCAGCGCGTCCGGTGCGGGCGCGGCGGTCACGTGCTCGACGGCCCGCACGATCCGGCGCAGGTCCCGCGCGCCGTGCAGCAGCACGAGTTCCCGCGCGACCGCCGCGATGTCGGCGGCCCCGCCGCCGCCCGGCAGTCGCACCGTGGGTCGCTCCCGTGGCCCCACGTAGGACGAGTTGATCCGGCCGCGCAGGTCGACGTTGCTGGCGTCGAGCACCACCCGGTCGAACCGGGGGCCCATCGCCAGCAGCACGTCCGCCGTGCTGCCCAGCCAGCCGAACCCGTTGGCGTACGCCGGGTAGTCGGTGGTGCTGGTCGGCACGTCCGCGCCGGGCAGGTGGACGCTGGCCCCCGCCTCGAAGACCTGGGTGAACGGTTCGCCGTCGAGCGCGTACGCGCACTGCCCGGCGAGCACCGGCCAGTGGAAGCCGGTGAACACCCAGCCGCCGCGTCGGAACTCGCGTGCCGCCCGGGCCAGGAAATCCACCGTCGTCACGGGGTGAACACCTCCTCGGTCAGCCACTGTCCGAAACCCTCCACCGTGGCCGACCGGCGTGAGTACCGCTCGTACGCCTCGACGTCGCGCGGGTAGCGGCCGGCCGCCCCGTCCGGGTGGACCGCGCCGGGTGACTCGACGAGCGCGTCGACGAGCAGGCCGGGGATGCTGATCCCGGCGGCGCGTACCGTCTCGGCGTCGGTGACCTGCTCGGCGACGAGCACGGTCCGCCGGGCCGCCTGGGCGGCGACGAGCACCTCGCCCAGCGGGCCGCGGAGCACCCCGTTGCCGTCCGAGTCGGCCAGGTCCACGTGCACGAACGCGACGTCCGGCCGCTCGGCGCGTACCACCCGGGCCGATCCGAACTCGGACTCCACGGCGGACAGCCGGCCACCGCTCCAGTCCTCGTCGAGGTAGCCGGTGCCCGGCACGTCCGGCACCGGCATGAACGGCACCCGCCAGGCGCCGGCCGTGAGGGCGGCGGTGAGCAGCCCGAGGCTCAGCTCGTGCAGCTCGACGGTGGTGTCACCGGCCTGCGCGGCGCGCCGGAAGTTCCAGGCCGGCGCCGGGCCGACCGGGCTCCAGCAGTGGCCATAGGTGGCCGAGCGCAACACGCCCGCGCCGAGCAACTGGTCCATCAGCAGCCCACCGGAGGCGATCACCGCGTGCACGTCGTGTGCCCGCTGACGGATCATCTCGTGGCCCACGCTGAACAGTTGCGCGCCGAAGTTGCCCAGGTAGACCCGCTGGCCGGGGCGGACGTACTCGGCCACGGCGGCGGCGAGGGTGCGGCCCTTCACCGGTACGCCTCCGGCAGCATGTGCAGGCCGGCGCCGAGGTGCGCGCCGCCGTCGATCTGGATGAGCTGGCCGGTCATCATGGCGGCGGCAGGGCTGGCCAGGAACGCCACCAGTTCGGCCACCTCGTCGGCGCGGGTGGGTCGGCGCAGCGGGGTGCCCCGGTCCACCAGGTTGTCCAGGACGTGCCGCGACCCCTCGTCGTCGAGCGCGGCGGTGAGGACCGTGCCCGGCCCGAGGCAGTTGAGCCGGATCCCGTCGACGGCCCACTCCAGAGCCAGGGTGCGGGTCAGCCCGAGCACCCCGGCGCGGGCCGCGATGGAATGCGCCATGCCCTGCCCGCCGCGCTCCACCCCGGACAGCGACAGGTTGACGACGCTGCCGCCGGCCCGCTTCAGGTACGGGTACGCGGCCCGGGTCAGGTGGAAGACGCTGGTCAGGTTGAGGTCGAGGACCGCCGCCCAGCCGCCCGCCGAGATCTGGGTCGCGGGCGCGAAGAACTGCCCTCCAGCGTTGTTCACCAGCAGGTCGATGCCCCGCCGCCCGCCCACCTCGGCGAGCGTGGCGGCGGCCCGGTCGTGGTCGCGGACGTCGCAGACGGCGTACTCGTAGTGGCCGTCGCCGGTGGCCAGCGCGGCGGTGCCGGCGAGCGTGTCGGCGTGCCGGCCGAGCCCGGTGACGCCGGCCCCCAACTCGACCAGGCGGACGGCGACCGCCCGGCCGATGCCGCTGCCGGCACCGGTGACGACCGCGTGGTGGCCGGCGAGGGCGCCCTCGCGCAGCACTGTCGCGTCGGCGGTTCGGGTCGCGGTCATCGGGTGGCCCTCGCCTCGCCGAGCGCGCGACGGCGCAGCATCTGCGCCGGCCGGTAGCGCGGGTCGCCGAACGCCCCGGTCATCGACAGCAGGGCCTGGTGCACCGCCACCGCGCCGGCCGAACCGAGGGTCTCGAACGGCCCGCGCGGGTGGTTCATCGCCAGCCGTAGCGCGACGTCGACGTCGTCGGCGGTCGCGGTGCCCTCCTCGACGACCGTGACCGCCTCGTTGACCATGCAGTAGGCGAGCCGGTCGACGATCAGGCCGGGCAGCGCCGGCACCCGGACCGAGGGCGCCTGGAGGTGGTCCAGCAACTCGTCGACGAACCCGGGTACGGCGACCCGGGCGGTGGTGTCCTCGACGACCTCCGCGAACGCGGCGCCGTCGGTGCGCTGGTGCAGCCGGACCCAACCGACGCCGTCGGGCAGCACCGGCAGCCAGCCGCCGTCGGAGCTGTCCAGCACCACGTTCCCCCGCTCCGCCAGCCGGCCCAGCTCGGCCACCAGCGCGGGGGTGGGCGCGCCGCAGCTGACCACCCGTACCGTCGATTCGCCGGCCGGTCCCGGCCGCCGCACCACGCGGGAGTTGGCGTCCCGGGGCGACTCGGTGGCGTAGTCGTAGAAGCCGCGCCCGGCGGCCTTGCCGGTCATGCCACCGCGGACCAGGCCACGGACCTGGGGGATGGGCCGGTAACGCGGGTCGCCGAACTCGCGCAGCGCGGTCTCCGAGGACGCCAGGTGGGTGTGCAGGCCAGTGAAGTCGAGCAGTTGCAGCGGCCCCATCGGGTGGCCGAGCCCGCCTCGGGCGGCCGCGTCCACCACGGCCGGCTCGACACCCTGCGCGGCGAGGAGTTGCGCCTCGTAGTACAGCGGCCGGCAGACCCGGTTGACGATGAAGTTCGGCGAGTCCCGGCAGAGCACGGCGGTCTTGCCCAGGGACTCCACCAGGGACATCGATCGCTTGACGGTGGCGTCGCTGGTGGCCGCGCCGACGATCACCTCGACCAGGCGCATCCTGGTGGGCGGGTTGAAGAAGTGCAGCCCGATCAGGCGCTCCGGCGCGCCGAACGCCCGGCCCATCTCGTTGACACTCAGCGACGAGGTGTTGGACGCGACGAGCAGGTCCGGTCCACCGGCGGCGGCGACGCGGGCGAGCAGGTCGCGCTTCGCGTCCATGTTCTCGACGATCGCCTCGATCAGCACGTCGGCGTCCACGAGCGCCGCCTCGACGTCGGAGGCGGCCGTGATGTCGCCGGTGCCGCCGTCGGCGCGGATCCGCTCCAGACCGGTGTGGCCCAACTCGGCGGTGGCGTCCACGACCCGTACGGTGTGGCCGGCCCCGGCGAGGACCTGCGCGATGCCCCGGCCCATCGGGCCGAGGCCGACGACGACGGCGACGGCGATCACCGGGTCACCCGCTCGATCACCGCGGCGATGCCCTGCCCGCCGCCGACGCAGAGGCTCGCCACGCCGTACCGGCCGTCGCGGCGGGCGAGTTCGTGCAGCAGCGAGACGACCAGCCGGGTGCCGCTCTGGCCGGTGGGGTGGCCGAGGGCGATCCCCCCGCCGTTGACGTTCACCCGCTCCTCGTCCAGGCCCAGCGCCCGTACGTTCTGCACGATCTGCGCCGCGAACGCCTCGTTGATCTCGAACAGGTCGACGTCGCCGACGGTCAGCCCGGCGCGCTTGAGGGCCAGCGGGATCGCCGCCGTGGGTCCGATGCCCATCATCGTGGGGTCCACGCCGACTGCCGCGAAGCCGACGATCCGGCCCAGCGGCGTCAGCCCGTGCCGCCGCACCGCGTCGCCGCTGGCCACCACGACCGCGGCGGCGCCGTCGGCCATCTGGCTGGCGTTGCCCGCCGTGACCGTGCCACCGTCGGTGAAGGACGGCGTGAGCCGGGCCAGCCGCTCCGGGGTGCTGTCGGCGCGGACCGTCTCGTCGCGCTCCAACTCCGCGAGCGCCACCACCTCGTCGGCCATCGTGCCGGACTCCCAGGCCCGGACCAGCCGCTGGTGGCTGCGCGCCGACCAGGCGTCCTGGTCGGCGCGGGAGATGCCGAACTCGCGGGCCACCTTCTCGGCGGTCTCGCCCATGTTCATCCCGCAGATCGGGTCGGTGCCGCCGTCGCGCCAACCGTCCTGCAACAGGATGTCGCCGCGCCGTACGCCCTCCCAGCGCAGGTGGTACGGGGCGATGTACGGCATCGTGCTCATGCTCTCCGCGGCCACCGTCAACGCCACGTCGGCCTCGCCGGTCAGCACCGACTGGTGGGCGAGTTGGATCGCCTTGAGCCCGGAGGCGCAGGCCATGTTGATGGTCTGCGCCGGCACGGGCACCGGAACGCCGGCTGCGAGCGAGATCTGCCGGCCCGGGTTGGGGCCGTTGCCCGCCTGGCGGCAGTTGGACACCACCGTCTCGTCCACCGCGTCCGCGGCGACACCGGCCCGCTCCAGCGCGGCGGCGCCGGCCAACCCGCCCAGCCGCACCACCCGCACGTCGCGCAGCGAACCGCCGTACCGGCCGTGCGGCGTACGCACGGCACCGACCAGAAATGCTTCCCTACCCATGGACGGAACCTCTCAGTCGGCGCGGACGACGCGCTTGCTCTTGTGGGTGCTGCGGGGCAGCGTCCCCTCCGGGACGGTCTCCACGACGGCGCGCACGGTCAGCGCGGCGCGGAGGGCGTGCGCCAGCTCCCCGGCGAGGTCCGGGCTGTCGCCGGTCACCTCGACGCGCACCTTGATGCCGGTGAGGTAGCCGGTCACCGGGTCGGTGACGTCGTCGTCCAGCACGATCAGGTATTCGCCAGCGGCGCCGGGGGTGCCGCGAACCACCTGCTCGACGGCGGACGGGAACAGGTTCACCCCGCGCACGACGAGCATGTCGTCCGCGCGGCCGACGACGCCGCCGGGCAGTCGGGCGAGGGTGCGCCCGCACGGGCACGCGGTGCTGTCCCGGACCACGATGTCGCCGGTCGCCCAACGGACCAGCGGGCTCGCCCGCTTGTCCAGGTGGGTGAGCACCAGCAGGCCGGGGGTGCCGTCGGGCACCGGTTCGTGCGTCTGCGGGTCGAGCACCTCTGCGTACGCGAAATCCTCTGCCAGATGGCCGCCGGCCTGCTCCTCGCACTCCCAGGCGATCGGCTGGAACTCCAGGCTGCCGTAGCCGTCGAAGCACTTCGCGCCCCAGCGCTGCTCGATGTACGCGCGGGTGGCCGGCACCCCGGCGCCCGGCTCGCCGCCGACCTGGATCCGTCGGACCGGCGAGTCGCACAGCGGGGTTCCGGCGCGCTCGGCGGTCTCGGCGAGGTGCAGCATGAACGACGGCGTGCCGCCGACGGCTGTCGTCCCGTACCGGAAGATCGTGTCGATCTGGCGCTGGGTGTCGCTGGAGCCGCCAGGCAGCAGCGTCACGCCGATCCGCTGGTAGCCCGCCGTCACGCCGAGCCCGCCGACGAACCACGCGAAGCTGAACAGGCACTGGTACACGTCGGTGTCCCGGACGCCCTGGCTGTACGCCGACCGGGCGTACAGGTCGGCCCAGCGGTCCAGGTCGTACGCGCTCCACAGCACCGGGGTGGGGCTGGACGTGGTGCCGGAGGAGAAGTGCACCCGGCGGCGGTCCGCGACGGGCGCCGCGACGGCGCTGCCCCACGGCGGGTTGGCGGCCAGGTCGGCCACGTAGTCGGCCTTGCCCACCAGCGGCAGACGGCGCAGGTCGGACAGCTCACGCACGTCGCCGGGGTGGAAGCCGAGGCTGTCCCACCTGGCCCGGTAGAAGTCGCTGTTCGCGTACACATAGGACAGTTGTGTCCGTAGCTGGGTGAGCTGGTACGCGGCGAGTCGCTCGCGGGGCCACGTCTCGGCCTCGTGCCAGTAGCGCTCTGAGAACGGCGTGGTCATCGCGGGCTCCTTCGCAGTCCGCCGAGGATGAAGTCGGCGTACTCGTCCGCGACGCGTTGGCGGGTGTTGTAGTCACCGCGTTGCGGGTCGTACCAGAGGCTGATCCAGTTGAGGGCGCCGAGCAGGGGCTTGGTGGCCAGCCGGCTGTCGACGTCGCGGAACACCCCGGCCTGCCGGCCCTCGTCGATGACGTCGGCGAAGAGCTGCTCGTAGCGGTCACGCATGGCGACCACGGTCTCCAGGGCCTGCTGCTGGGCGGGCGCCTCGCCGAGCCGGCGCATCTCGACGGCGCGCATGGCGACCCGCTGGAACGAGTTGCGGGTCATCATCAGCCCGGCGTGGTGGTGCGCCATCCGCCAGAGCCGGGTGGCGGGGTCCAGGCCGGTGTTGCCGGCGATGGGCTGCACCCCGTCGATCAGCTCCTGCATGCCGGTGGTGACGATGTCGAGGAAGACGTCAGCCTTGGCCCGGTAGTAGTGGTAGACGCGACCCTTGGTGGCACCCATCTCGCGGGCGATGTCGTCGATGGTGGTGGCGGTGTAGCCACCACGGGTGAAGGCGGTCGCCGCCGCCTCCAGGATGTCGCGCCGGCCGGGCGCCGGGGGCCGGGTGACCGGCTCGTTGTCGTCGGCGGTCATCAGGTGGGCTCCGACTCGGTGGCCTGCGGTGCGATGGCGAGGGGGCGGATCGGCGAGCCGGTGCCACCCCGGATCGACAGCGGGGTGGCGACGAAGAAGAAGTCCCAGACCCGCTCGACGGCCAGTGGCGCGAGGTTCATCGCCTCCATGATCAGCACGCCGTTGTCGACCAGCAGGTGGCAGTGCACCGCGAGGGCGGGGCTGGGCATGTGCTCGAACGCGATGGTGTCCGCCCCCGCCGCGACCACACCGTGGTCGGTGAGCCAGCGCGCCCCGCTGAGGTCGACGCCCGGTGCGCCGGTGTTGACGCCGAGGTAGGCGGCGTTGTCGGTCCACTTCTCGTCCCAGCCGGTACGCACCAGCACGACATCGCCGGGGCGGGGCCGGGGTCGGCTGGCGAACCAGCTCTCGAACAGGTCCGCCCCGACGGAGTCGGCGGGGGTCAGCGGCCGGTCGAGCGCGACTGTCGCGTCCACCAGGTGCCCCGGGGCCAACAGCGGCGGCAGTTCGTGCACGGACACGTCCCGCACGCCGTCGGCGTAGGACTGGTTGGCGGTGACGTCCACGCCGCCGTAGACCTTGCCGAGCCGGGAGACGTGCGCGAGGCCGTCGACGTGGGTGCCCACGTGCCCACCCGTGGTGATCATCTCGGCCGCCGCCGACACGCCGTCCGGATACATCACCTCGCCGTGCCGCTTGGTGAGGGTGAAGCTGTACGGCGGGTGGTTCGGGTGGTGCGGGATGCCGGTGTACATCTGCTGTGCCAGGTCGAACACCCGCGCGTCGGTGAACGACGGCCAGTCGACGGTCAGTCGCCAGGACGCGCTCACGCCGCCACCGACGCCTTGATCGCCCGGCCCAGCACCAGTCGCTGGATCTCGGAGGTGCCCTCGTAGATCTCCAGGATCCGCTGGTCCCGGTAGAGCCGCTCGGCGGGGCACGGCTTGCAGAAGCCGTCGCCGCCGAACACCTGCACCGCCGTGTCCACCGACCGGTGCGCGACCTCGCTGGCGTACAGCTTGGCCATCGCGCCGAGGGTGCTGACGTCGCCGCCCTCCTGGTGCACCCGGGCGGCCTCGAAGGTGATCATCCGGGCGGCGGTGATGCCGGTGGCCACGTCCGCCAGGGGGAACGAGATGCCCTGGTTGTCGATGATCGGCCGGCCGAAGGTCTCCCGCCGGGTCGCCTCCCGGGACGCGACGTCGAAGCCGGCCAGCGCGACACCGAGGGACTGCGCCGCGACGCTGATCCGCCCGGCGGAGAGGGTCTGCATGGCCAGCCGCATGCCACGGTTGAGGTCGCCCAGCAGATCGTTGTCCGGCACCCAGGTGTCCAGTTTGAGGTTGCTGGTGAGCGTCCCACGGATGCCCATCTTGTCCTCGTACCGGTCGATGGTGACGCCGTCGGCGTCCTTGTCCACCAGGAACGCGGTGATGCCTCGGGTGCCCGCCTGCGGGTCGGTCAGCGCGAAGACCACGTAGTACTGCGACGCGCCGCCGTTGCCGATGTAGATCTTCTCGCCGCGGATGCGCCAGCCCGCGCCCTCCCGCTCGGCCGTGGTGCGGATCCGGGCGGCGTCGCTGCCGGCGCCCTCCTCGGTCAGCGCGAAGCTGATCGCCGCGCCCTTCGCCAGCCCGCCCAGGTAGCGCTCGCGCTGCTCGGCCGTGCCGGCAAGCGTCAGCGGAGTGGCGCCGAGGGCGTACGCGGTGAGGATCGCACCGGTGGACGGGCAGGCCCTGGAGACCTCCTCGATGACCGCGCAGGTGGTCACGAACGAGGCGCCCTGCCCACCGTGCTCCTTGTCGACGAGAAGTCCGGCGAGGCCCTGCTCCACCAGCACCCGCACGCTCTCCCACGGGTAGCGCTGCTCGCGGTCGAGCTCCTCGACGAGCGGCACGAAGTCGCGTGCCGCCACGTCCCGGGCGAGGTCGCGCCAGTGGCGGCCCTCGTCGTCCAGGCGTGGCTCCCAGATCACGGACACGTGGTGCCTCCCAAGTCTGTCGTGCGGCCCCGGCCTGTCTCCGCGCCCCGAAACGCCGCGGTGCTCGACGGCCGCCACCGGTGCGGCGGTCTGCTCGGCTGGTCGTCCCGCTCCATACTGCCGAGTATGTCGAGATGCTAAACGGACTCCAGGCGATCATGTCAAGAGCATCCCAGATGCTCTTCACCCTTGTAGGGGCACGTCACGTGCGCAGATCATCGAATTCTTGACGACATACCGGCGAGTATGTTCTGCTGCTGGCCCAGATGACAGGGAGGTGATCCGTGGAGCCCGTCAGCTACACGGTGAGCGGCGTGGTCGCGGTCGCCACGATCGATCGGCCCGAGGCGCGCAACGCCCTCAGCACCGATGTCCTGCACGGCCTCGCCGCCGCGATGGACAAGGCAGAGGCCGACCCGCAGGTCCGCGCGCTGGTGCTGACCGGCGGCCCGCGACTGTTCGCCTCCGGCGCCGACATCCGCGAACTGCGCCGCACGTCGCCCGCCGACTACCTGCTCTCCGAACGACTGGAGTGCTGGAATCGGTTCGCCCGCTTCGGTAAACCGGCCGTCGCCGCGGTGGCCGGCTACGTCCTGGGCGGCGGATGCGAACTCGCCCTGACGTGTGACCTCATCGTCGCGGCCGACTCGGCCGTGCTCGGCCAGCCCGAGATCAATCTCGGCATCATCCCGGGCGCCGGCGGGACCCAACGCTGGGCCCGGGTTGCCGGCCGGTTCCGCGCCGCCGAGCTGGTCCTCGGCGGTGGCCTCGTGGACGCCTGGACCGCGCAGCGGATGGGCCTGGTCAACCAGGTCGTGCCGGCCGAACGGGTGGTCGAGGCCGGCATCGCGCTGGCCGGCTCGGTGGCCGCCCGCAGTCCGATCGCGACCCGGCTGGGCAAGCAGGCGCTGCGCGCGTCCGAGGAGATCGGCCTGACCGCCGGCCTGGCGCACGAGCGGTCGCTGCTGCTGACCCTGCTGTCCACCGACGACCACATCGAGGGCATCGACGCGTTCCTGGAGAAGCGTCCCGCCCACTTCACCGGCCGATAGGAGAGGCACGTGGTGCAGGTATACGAGGCCGGCGACCCCGGTGCCGGCGAACGACTCGGCCCGGCCGCCCGCGCCACCCTGGCCGACGCCCTCAAGCGGCACGCCCGCACGCCGGGGCAGCCGCTGCTGATCCGCGTCGAGGGCGATGCCTGGTGCCACGAACCCGACGACCTGACCCAGCCGGTGGTACGCGGGCAACTGCACGAACTCGTGCTGCGGGTGCACGCCGCGCCCGGGCCGGTCATCGTCCAGCTGGCCGGCGCCGTACGCGGCCTCGGGCTCGGCCTGGCGCTCGCCGCGGACCTGCGGGTCGCGGCGCCCACGGCGAGCTTCGCCGTCGGTTCGCCCGCCGCGTTCCTGGCCGGCGGCGTCGGGCAACTGCTCGCCGGCGTGGTGGGCACCGGGGTGCTGGCGCAGATGGCCTGGACCGGCGCCACACTGACCGCCGACGAGGCGCTGCACCGGGGCATGGTCGGGTCGGTGACGACCGACCCGCAGGCCGGTGCCGCGCTGGCCGCCCAGGTGGCCACGATCGGCGCCGGTACCGCGTCGGCACTCGCCCGCGCGCTGCGCGGCCGCGACCGGCCGGACCTGACCGCCGCGCTGGACTACGAGTCCTGGTTGGCCGGCGTCGAGTGATCCGGCACGAGGCCGGGGACCGGACGTCCCCGACCTCGTGCCGCAGCGTCCGGCGGCGCCGGACGCTGGGATCACGCCACCGCCTCCAGACCGGCGCGCGCGACCTCCATGTCCTGGCTGTAGTGCCCGCCGCTCACGCCGATGCCACCGATGACCGCGCCGTCCTCGGTGACCGGGAAGCCGCCGCCGAAGACGACCAGCCGGTCGATGCCGGCGGTCGCGCCCGTGGCCAGCGGACCGTCGTCCTTGATGAAGTCGTACCAGCCGTCGGTCGGCATGCCGAAGCCCGCCGCCGTGTACGCCTTGTCCTGCGCGACCTGCACCGACAGGAGCGCGGCGCCGTCCATCCGGGCGAACGCCTTCAGCACGCCGCTCTCGTCCACGACGGCGATGACACACGGAAGCCCGATCTGCTCCGCCTTGGCGATCGCGGCGCCGACGATCCGCTGGGCGGCGTCGACCGTGATCGAGTTCTTCTTGAAGTTGTTCATCAAGGTTCCTTTCTCTGGGAGGGGGTACGGGAAGTCAGACGACTCCGGCGGCACGCAGGCGAGAGATCGCCTCGCCGTCGAATCCGGCGATGTCGCGGAGCACCTCGTCGGTGTGCTGGCCGAGCTCGGGCCCGACGCCGCGCACCCCGCCGGGCGTCGCGGTCAGCTTCGGCACGACGTTCTGCATGGGGAACTCGCCGAAGTCGGGGTGGTCCAGGCGGACGATCGCTTCACGGGCGAGGTAGTGCGGGTCGGACAGCATCTCCTTCGCCGTGAAGATCCGGCCGGCGGGCACTCCGTTGGCGTGCAGCAACTCCAGCAGCTCGTCCGCGGTGAACCCGACGGTCCACGCCGCGATCAGCTCGTCAAGCTCGCGCTGGTGACGGCCGCGCTCGGTGTGGGTGGCGAAGCGCGGGTCGGTTGCCAGCTCTGGCTGGACCATGGCCTCGGCCAGCCGCCGGAACACGGTGTCCTGGTTGGCCGCGATCACCACCATGTCGCCGCCGGACGTGACGTACACGTTGCTGGGCGCGATGTTCGGCAGGATCGACCCGGTGCGTTCGCGGATGTAACCGCCGAGCGCGTACTCCGGCACCAGCGACTCCATCAGCGCGAGCACGGACTCGTAGATGGCGCTGTCGACGATCTGCCCCCGGCCGGTCGCCTCGGCGACCCGCAGCGCGCCCATCGCGCCGACCGCCGCGAAGGTGCCGGCGAGCGAGTCGCCGAGGCTGATGCCTACCCGGCTGGGCAGCGACTCGGGGTCGCCGGTGGTGTAGCGGATGCCGCCCATCGCCTCGCCGATGGACCCGTAGCCGGCCCGCCCGGCGTACGGCCCGGACTGGCCGTACGCCGACACGCGCACGATCACGAGCCGTGGGTTGATCTCCCACAGGACGTCCGGGCCGACACCCCACCGCTCCAGCGTTCCGGGCCGGAAGTTCTCGACGAAGACGTCGGAGTCGGCCACCAACCGGCGTAGCACCTCCTGCCCCTCGGGCACCCGGAGGTTGAGGGTGACCGAGCGCTTGTTGCGCCCGACCACCGGGAACCAGAGCGACTTGCCGTACGGGCGCTCGCGCCCCCACTCACGCATCGGGTCGCCCTTGCCCGGCTCCTCCAGTTTGATCACATCGGCGCCGAGGTCACCGAGGATCTGACCGCAGAACGGGCCAGCCAGCAACACCCCGGCTTCGATCACGCGTAAGCCGGACAGCGGACCGCGGGCATAGTCGTTCATGTCGTCCCTGTTCTCTCGTGGTTCGTCTCGTACGTGTGCGGTGACTCAAGCCGCCATGGCCCGCGGCTGCGCCTCGGGCTCGGGCTCGGGCTCCGGGGAGCGCCGCTCCATACGTTGGCGGATCCAACCGAGCGACACCGCGCCCAGCAGCGTGAGACCGAGCAGGATGTCGCCGAGTGGCAGCGGCATCCCGCGCAGCCGGAAGATGTTCAGCACGATGCTCAGCGAGAGCAGGCTCAGGAAGGCCGTCATCGGGCTTCCGTGCCCGCCACCGGCCAGCCGGAAGCCGGCAATCAGGAGCGCTCCGTAGACGTACAGCTCGGTTCCCTCGCCGAGGGTGATCGCCGAGGCGCCGGTGCGCATCACCTGGATGCAGCCGGCGACCGCCGCGGCCGTGCTGGTCAGCACGAACAGGCCGAGTTGGATCCGGGGTGCCCGGATGCCCGCCCGGGTGGCGACGACCTCGTCGCCGCCGGATGCGCGCAGGTGGTTACCCCAGCGGGACCGGCGCAGCATCGCGCTGCTGGCGAGCGCGAGCCCCAGCACGATCAGGATGGCTACCGGCAGCGGGCCGATGGTCGTCTTGAGCATGGTGCTGAGGTCCGGGGTGTACGCGGCCACCGAGCTGCCGTCGCTGAGCACCTTCGCCAGGCCGCGGGCGGCGACCAGCATGCCCAGCGTGGCGATCAGCGGCCAGACGCCGAAGATCAGCGCGAGGCTGCCGTTGGCCAGACCGGCCAGCAGGCCGACACCGAGGGCGGCCAGAACCCCGATCTGCCAGGATCCCGAGTTGGTGTAGACGGTGGCGTAGACGACCGCGCCGAGGCCCAGCACCGATCCCACACTCAGGTCGGCCACGCCACCGGTCATCGCCAGGCTCGCGGCGAGCAGGATGATCGCCGGGGCGAGCATGTCGCCGAGCATGCTGGAGACGTTGGCGCGGGACAGGAAATCGGGCGCGACGCTCACCGCGGTGACCACGGCGATCACGAACAGCAGCACGCTTGGGGTGGACGGACGCTTCAGCAGGAGAGCCCATCCGGCCTCCGGACGGGTGGTCCTCATCTCGCACTCCTCACGGAATTGACGGCGAGCGCGACGGCGAGCACGAGGCCCTCGATGACGGGCTGCCAACTGGAGGAGACCCCCCAGGTGACGATGGCGGTGGGAAGCGTGCTGAGCAGGAGCAGAGCGGCGAGGACGCCGACGAAGTTGCCCCGACCGCCGGTGAGCGCCATGCCGCCCAGCAACAGGATCGAGATCACCCGGAACTCGGTCCCCGGCGTCAGGGTGGACTGGACGATGTCGCCCTGGGAGGCGAGGACCAGACCGGCGACGCCGGCGATCAGGCCGCAGAACACGAGCGCTCCGGCCTGGATCCGGCCGGGTCGCAACCCGCGGACGAGGGCGGCCTGCTGGTTGCCGCCGACCGCGACGATGTGTCGGCCGAGGCGGGTCCGGTCGACGACGAACCAGGCGACGACGAGCAGCACGATCATGATCCAGAAGACCCGGGGTACGCCGAACACGTCGCCCGAGATGTGCTGGCGAAGGAAGCTGCTGCGCGGAATCGGCACGAACTCGATGAACAGCCGGGTGGTTCCGCTGACCAGGAACATCGTCCCGAGGGTGGCGACGATGGGGTGGATCTTCACCGTCACGATCAGGGTCGCGTTCAGCGCGCCGATCAGCGTGCCGAACACCAGGACCGCCGCCAGCACCACGACGAACGGCATGCCGTCGGTGAGCAGTTGGGCGGCGATCAGCGCCGCCGCGACCGCGGTCACGCCGACGGACAGGTCGAACTCGGCGCCGCTGAGCATGACCACGCTGACGCCGACGACCAGGATGCCGACGAACGCCATGTTGAAGGCGACGGCGATGACGGTCTGGTGGGACAGGAACGCCGACGATTTCAGGGCGGTGGCCAGCACCAGCGCCAGCCACAGGGCCGCCAGGGCGAGTGTGGAGCCGTGCCGGCGGAGCACGGAGAATCCCGTGCTCCGCACGACGGCTGCCTCCGGGGCAGTCACAGACATGTCAGTTGCTCACCCGTCGAGTCCGTACGTCTCGGTACCCGTCGGGCAGTACTGCTCGGCGGCGGACTTCTTCGGGGCGTCGTTCGCGTAGAGGGCGGTGATCCGGTCCTGCAACGGGGGGATGGACGACACGGCGTCCTTCGGGAACGCGCAGACCGGGTTGAACAGGGCCTTCGGGTCCTTCGGGGAGTCGACCACGGGGATCTTCTCGCCGGTGACCATCCGGTCGAGGATCGTGTAGATCTGCTTTGCGTAACCCTCGTACCAGAAGGCCGTCGATCCGCCGAGTCCGGGCGTGTCGACGCCGAACAACATGAGGTCCGCGCCGAGACCGTATCCGTACACGTCACCGGCACGGCTGAGCTGCTCGGCGGCGTTGATGGTGCCGATGATCATGTTGTCGTTGCCGCCGAGCGCGAGGATCTTCTTCGCGTTGGGCTTGGACACCAGGATGTCCCGCGCGACGCCCTGGGCGCCGTCCGGGGTGGTCGGCGAGTTGCGTCGGGTGATGGCGTCACCCAGGTTCGGGCACACCTCGTTGAGGCCCTTGAGGATGCCCTCGGTACGCAGCAGCGCCACGTCGCCCGACTCCTCGTTCTCCAGGAGGGTGACGAGGTCCGGCTTGCAGTCCCACTTCTCCTTCGCGTACGTCCCGCCGGCCCGGCCGGACAGCCGCCCGGACTCGACGTTGTTGATCCCGAAGAAGTGGGCGCCCGGGTGGGCGATGTCGATGGCGATGACCGGGACGCCGGCCTTGTTGAAGATGTCCATGATCTGCGGGCCGACCTTGCCGTCGCCCTGGAACTCGACGACGTGGGTGACACCGCGGGAGACCATGGTCTCCGCGTTCGCGACCGCTGTCGGACCGTCCCGGTCGTTGTTGAGGACGAGAATCTCCCATCCCCGCTTCTCGGCCTCCTTGCGCATGCCGACGTCGATGGCCTTGAGGACGGGGCTGGCCGGCTCCGCGAAGTTGGCGAAGCCGATCCGGACGTCCTTGGCTTCCAGGGCCTTGCCCTCGGTCGGGGTCGACGAGGTCGCCCCCTCGGTCGAACAGGCTGCCGCCGACATGCCCAGCGCGAGTACGAGCGCCGCGCCGGCGAAGGATCTCAATCTCACTCGTTGACCTTTCTCTGATGACGTTGTTCTCGGGTGTCAGGCCTGGGGGAGGGGCGCGGCGGACGCCGCCCCGGTGATCAGGGCGACGATGTCGCCGGATGTCGCGTCGGCGGTGGCGAGCTCGCCCACCGTGCGCCCCTGTCGCATGACCGTGACGCGGTCGGCGACCTTGAAGACGTGTTCGAGATTGTGGGAGATCATCAGCACGGCGATGTCCTGCTGCTTGAGCGCCGTGATGATCTCCAGGACGTGCTCCGACTCGGTGACGCCCAGCGCCGCGGTCGGCTCGTCGAGCATCACGATGTTGCGGCCCCACATGGTGGCGCGCGCGACGGCCAGGGCCTGGCGTTGTCCGCCCGACATCGACGACACGTGCGCGGACAGTGAGGGGAGCCGGGCCCCGATCCGGTCGATGGCCTTCTGTGTCTGCACCGCCATGGCGCGGCGGTCGACCAGACGCAGCAGCCGGGACACGGGGTCACGGCGCAGCGGCTCCCGGCCCAGAAAGACGTTCTCGGCCGCGCTCATTGAGTTGATGAGGGACAGGTCCTGGTAGACGGTCTCGATGCCGGCGTCGAGCGCGTCGGCCGGCCCCGCGAACCGGCGTGGCTCGCCGTCGATCAGGAGCTCGCCGGTGTCCGGCGTGACCACGCCGGCGAGGGTCTTCACCAGTGTGGACTTCCCGGCGCCGTTGTCGCCCATGAGCGCCATGACCTCGCCTCGACGCAGCGTCACCGACGCGTCGCGCAGGGCGCGGACGGCTCCGAAGCTGCGGGCCATGCTCCGCGCCTGCAGAACCGGTGTCGCGGAGGGGGACCGGACATCGTCCCGGCGGCGCTCTGCGCCCCCGGTGGGAGGGGCGGCTGCTGCCTGCTCTGTCATGGCGTGAGAGTCAAGCAATGTATGCAATGCCTGTCAAGGATTTGTGTCGGGCAGATGTCCACCAGATCTCTGACGACGCCCCAGCAGTGCGGCATTCGGCCAGCTAGAGGCCGTTCGAACCGGAATATACCGAGGTAGAGGGCTCCTCCCGGGGTGCCGGCTCCGCTGGCCGGCGGTGCACCAAGTTGTTCTTGACCGACGGGGGGTGCCCCCCTATGTTGTGTACATTCGCAACCCGGGTGGTGGCCCCGGTCACACGGTCCCGGCCGACGGGCACCAGCGCGACAGCGGCCGTGCCCACCCAACGCGCCGCCACCCGCACCCGTTCCCCAGCGGTCGAGGTGAGCTCGGGCTATCGACAAGAACGGAGGCGACATGATCAATGACAGGATCGTCGTGGACGGCGTCGTCCACGGGTACGACTTCCGCCCCGAGAACAGGGCGCCGCACTGCTCGCAGGCCGCGTACGACGGCATGGTGAACGCGCTCTACCGCATCGGCCACACGTCGGTCGAATCGCCGTCGCACAACTACCCCATGACCCGCGACGAGTTCACCGCCGGCTGGACGGCCGAGGAGCTCGCGGACATCGTGTTCGTGGAGAGCGCCGTCGACGTGATGGTCTACCACGGGGTCGAGATCGACGGATTCTTCGACGGCGGCGCCTCGCCCTACGAGCTCGGCCGCGAACTGAAGCGCAGGCACCCGGACCGGGTGCTGCTCTTCGCCCCGGTGGACCCGCTGCGCGGGCCCGCCGAACTCGACCTCATGCAGCAGCGCGCCGAAGAGGACGACATCGACGGGTTCAAGTTCTACCCGACCAACGGCGTGATCGATCCGGAGGTGAACTCCTCCAAGCTGATGCTCCTGGACGACCGTGAGCTGGCGTTTCCTTTCCTGCAGAAGGCGCTCGACCTCGGCGTCCACCACATCGGCGCGCACAAGGCGGTGCCGGCCGGCGCGGGCCCGCGGGTGCTGAACCACGTCGACGACGTGACCTGCGCGGCCATCGCCTTCCCGAGCCTGACGTTCGAGGTGGTGCACAGCGGCTGGGCGTTCCTGGAGGACTGCGCGCTGCAACTGCGGACGCACCCCAACATCTGGGCGACGATCGAGTCGGTGTCGAACATGGTCGTGCGCAAACCGCGCCGGTTCGCCGAGATCGTCGGCATGCTCATGATGCACGGCGGGACCGACCGGATCATGTTCGCGACGGGCGTGCCGTCCGCGCATCCGCAGCCGATCATCGACGCGCTGGTGAACTTCGAGATGCCCCGGGACCTGGTGGACGGCTGGGGGTTCCCGGAGTTCACGCCGGAGCTGCTCGGCAAGTTGCTGGGCGGCAACGCCCTGCGTCTGCACGGCCTCGACGAGGCCGAGGTGCGCTCGAAGGTGGCCGGGGACGAGCTGACCCGGCGCCGCGCGGAGTACGTCGCGCACGAGCCCCGGCCGTGGGCGCTGCACCGTGAGCGGCTGAGCGCATGAGCGTCGGCGACGGTGCCGTGGTCGGCCTGGAGCCGCGCCTGTTCGAGGCCTGCAACAAGGTCTACGACCCGTGCAGCCTCGGGGTCGGCCGGCGGCT
Organism: Micromonospora sp. NPDC047527; assembly: GCF_040643015.1. Taxonomy (NCBI): domain Bacteria; kingdom Bacillati; phylum Actinomycetota; class Actinomycetes; order Micromonosporales; family Micromonosporaceae; genus Micromonospora; species Micromonospora sp. NPDC047527. The sequence continues at coordinate 290,078 of NZ_JBEYTK010000003.1, forward strand.
GGGGATCGTCGACATGGGCCTGGTCCGGGGCGTCCGGGTGGAGCGGACCCCCGACGGCCGGTTGCGGGCGGCGGTGGATCTGATCACCACCGGGCCGTTCTGCATGTACACGCCGTTCTTCGAGCAGAGCGTGCGGCAGGAGATCGGCAAGCTGGTGCCCGAGGTCGACGAGGTCGAGGTCGAGTGGGGTGACAGCACCGACTGGTCCGAGGCGATGATGACCGACGAGGGCAAGGCGATCCTGCGTATCGGACGGCCCGCTGCGGTGACCGCGACCCGCTGACAGTCCCGGGCCGGCCCTCGGGGCGGGCCGGCCCGCCCCGTCTGGCGGCGGACCGATCCACGGTGCCGGACAGAGGCTAGGAAATACAATCCTTCCTCGCGGAGCCGCGTCGACTTCTGCGCCTCCGGGCGATATTGCCAGCTCGAACAGGGACTATGTTTCGGCAATGTGAACTATTGACTGTAGATGTTGATCGTGTTGGACTGCGATTGCATGCAACCTGAGGCACCGTTTCGCGCTGGACTCGGTCCCTTCACCCCCCCTATGCGCTGACTCATCAGATTCGTTCTTGGACGTCTGCGCCCCACTCAGGGAGTAGCACCGTGACAAACACCCCCAAAGCTTCCCGGTTCCGCACCATCTCCGTCGCGCTCGCCGCAGCGCTGGCGTTCACCACCGCCGCGTGCGGATCGGGTGACGACAGCGCGGCGTCCGGCACCCCCGCCGCCGTCAACGACGAGTACACCCAGATGGCCCGCAAGCTGATCGAGGCCGGCACTGGCGGCATGCTCTATTTCGAGGGCAAGGAAGCCGACATCACCCTCGACAAGATCAAGGTTTACGACGAGTGGTCCGGGCCGACAACGTCGGTCAAGCCGCCGGCGAACGGCAAGTTGAACATCATCGTCTGCAAGATCGGCACCTCCTGCGAGGAGGTCGGCAAGCGGGCCACCGCCATCGCCGAGAAGCTCGGCTGGAGCGCCGAGATCCTGGACGGGCAGGGCTCCCCGGAGGGTTACCAGAAGGCGCTCGCCACCGCGGCGGCCAACAAGCCCACCGCCGTCATCACCGTCGCGATCCCGGAGAACCAGGTCGCCGACGGCCTCGCCGAGCTGCAGAAGGCGAAGATCCCGGTGGTTGGCGTCTCGGCGGTGGCCGAGGGCGGCGCGGTCGGCTACGACGCGCACGTGTCCAGCCGGGAGACCTTCCAGGCGGTGCTCGAGGCGGCCAAGGCCGTCGCCGACTCCAACGGCACCGCGAAGGTCGTCTTCCTCTGGGACGTCGGCTACCCGCACCTGGTCGAGGCGCTGAACGCCAGCAAGCGCGTGCTCGCCGGGTGCACCGGCTGCCAGCTGCTGGAGGTGCGTGAGCGCACCCTGTCGCAGGCCGTGGACCCGATCGAGATGCAGAACATCACGACCTCGCTGATCCAGCGGCACGGCAAGGACCTGCAGTACATCCTCACTCCGTACGGCAACGGCGTGGAGTCCATCATCGCCGCCGTCAAGGCCGCCGGTCGGGACGACATCAAGGTGCTCTCCAAGAACGCCGAGCCCGAGCGGCTGGGCAGCGTTGCCGCGGGTGACCAGCTCGCCGACTTCGGCGCCATCCGCGGCTGGAACGCCTACGCCGCGATCGACCAGGTGGGCCGCCTGGCCGCCGGCCAGCCCGCGCTGCCCGACGCGGAGCAGGGCATCCCGGCGACGGTGTTCGACAAGAGCAACGCCCCCAAGGACGGCGCCGTCGACTGGAACAGCTACGTGAACTACGCCGAGCGCTACGAGAAGATGTGGAGCGAGGCCAAGTGAGCACCGCCTCACCGGTGCTCGAAGCGGTCGGCCTCGGCAAGTCCTACGGTCGGGTGCGGGCCGTCACCGATGTCTCCTTCGACGTACGCCCGGGCGAGATCCTGGGCGTCGTCGGGGACAACGGCGCTGGCAAGTCGACACTGATGAGCATGGTCAGCGGCGCGCTGGCCCCGGACTCCGGTCACCTGCGGGTGGCCGGCCGGGACCTGCTGCCGCACACCATCGGCAACGCCCGCTCCGCCGGCATCGAGATGATCTACCAGGATCTCGGGCTCTCCAACAATCTCAGCATCGTCGAGAACGTCTTCCTGGGCCGGGAGTGGACCGGCGGCGTACGCGGCATTCCGATTCTGCGCAAGAAGGCGATGCGGGTGCGTACCCGGGCGGTGCTCGAAGAGCTCGGCATCGACCTGCACGACATGAACGTGCTCGTGGAGGGCCTCTCCGGCGGGCAGCGGCAGATGGTCGCCATCGCCCGCGCGCTGGTCACCGAGAACGAGCCGCGCGTCATGGTGATGGACGAGCCCACCGCCGCGCTCGGCACCACGGAGTCGGCGGGCGTCAACGCCCTGATCGGCCGGCTTCGCGACCGGGGCTACGCCGTCATCGTGATCAGCCACCGGATCCCCGAGATCCTGTCGATGGCTGATCGGCTGTTGGTGATGAAGGGCGGCCGCAACGTCTACCACGGCACGACCGACGGGCTCGACGTCGAGCGGTGTGTGCAACTGATCGTCGCCGGCGAACTCGCGGCGGCGGGGGAGGTGACCCGATGAGCACATCCACCACCGCGCCCGCCCCGCCTGGCGGGCCCGGGCGGGCGGTCGTCCGGCAGAACGCCGACCGGTCCCGCGCCGGCGCCGGCGAGCGGATCGTCGGCGGGGTCAGCCGGTTCGGGCTCCTCGGCATGCTCGTCGGGGTGATCGCGGTGTTCTCCGTGCTCACCCCGGACACCTACTTCACCACCACCAACTTCCGGCTGATCCTGGTCAACCAGACGGTGACCGTGATCGTGGCGATGGCCGCCACGCTGCCGCTGCTGGCGCACTACCTCGACGCCTCGGTCGGTCCGATGCTGGGCCTGGCGCAGGGCATCAGCATCTGGCTGATCTCGGTGCACGGCGTACCCGTGTGGCTCGCGCTGCTGGCCGTGCTCGCTGTCGGCGTCGCGGTCGGGCTGCTCAACAGCCTGTTGGTGCTGAAGTTCGACATGAGTTCCATCATCGGCACGCTCGCGGTCGGCAGCCTGCTGATGGGCCTGCTCTACATGATCACCAGCGGCCGGGTGCTCTACCAGAACGTGCCGCCGGGATTCACCAGCATCGCCCGCGGCGACCTGGCCGGCATCCCGCTGCCCCTGATCTACCTCGTGGTCCTCGTGCTGGTGCTGGAGTTCATCGTCGTGTGGACGCCCTTCGGGCAGCGTCTGTACGCGATGGACGGCAACCTGCGCGGCGCCGCCCGAGCCGGCATCAATGTACGCAGTTACACCATCCGGGCGTTCGTCGGCGCCGCCGTGCTCTCCTCGCTCGCCGGTGTCCTGCTGGCGTCGCGGGTCGGCTCGGCACAGCCGACAGTCGGCGAGCAGTTCCTGCTGCCCGCGTTCGCCGCGGCCTTCCTCGGCGCCGCCGCGCTGCGTCCGGGCCGGGTCAACATCCTCGGCACCGTGATCGCCGCGTACTTCATCACCTTCACCATCGCCGGTCTGCAACACCTCGGTGCCGCGACCTGGATCGAGCGGGTCTTCAACGGCCTCGCCGTCATCGTCGGCGTCTCGGTCGCCGCGTGGTCCGTCCGCCGCCGCCGTCAACTCGCTGTCCGCCACGTCGAACGACTTGAGAACGACACCGAATCGAAGGGACGCACCACCTCATGAAGAACGACTTTTTCGTCTTCGACAACGCGGTCCACATGTACAAGCTCACCGACGAGAACATCGACTTCAACCACGGTGGCAAGAAGTCGACGAACGCGCTCGTCGAGTACGCCAAGAAGTACTCCGCGCCGGGCTACCCGTACGACGACATCTCCGGCCGGGAACTCTCCGTCGAGGACGCGTACCGGCTCCTGTTCGACGAGTCCGACACCGACCTGGCGATGGCCCAGACGGTGCCCAGCCACGGCGGCTGGAAGCTGGGCTTCTCGCCGGCCGAGAACAACTACAAGCTCAAGGAGGCGTACCCGGAACGGGTGCTGTTCTGCGGCGGCGTCGACCCGATCACCCATGGCCGCTACGGCGCGGTGACCGAGATGATCCGGCAGATCGAGGAGTGGGGCGCCACCAGCTTCAAGTTCTACCAGGCGCACTCCGGCGGGCTGTCCTGGAAGATCGACGACCGGCAGGTCGCCTACCCGCTGTGGGAGACCGCGCTGGAGCACGGTGTGACGAACGTGCAGTTCCACAAGGGGCTGGCGTTCAACACCCAGCACATCGCCGACCTGGCCCCGTTCGACCTGGAGCGCGCGGCACAGGACTTCCCCGAGATGAACTTCATCGTGCACCACCTCGGTGAGCCGTTCATCAACGAGACGATCAACATCGCCGCCCGGTACGAGAACATCCACCTCGCGCTGACCGCCTGGATCAACCAGTACCCGGTGGCGCCGCGGGCCGCCCTGCACGCCATCGGCAAGTGCCTGCTGCACGTCGGTCCGGACCGGCTGCTGTGGGGTTCGGAGGCGTTCGTCTGGCCGAAGGTGCAGGCGTACATCGACCTGTTCGCCGAGATGAGCATGCCCGAGGACCTCCAGGACGGCTACGGCTACCCGGAGATCACCGACGAGGTGAAGGCCAAGATCTTCGGCCTGAACTTCGCCCGGCTGCTCGGCGTCGACGTGGCGGCCAAGAAGAAGGAGTTGTACGGCAAGGGCGGCAAGAAGTCCAAGAAGAAGGACCGCAAGAATGGGCGCTAAGAAGACCACCCGCGCCGCCGACCGTGCCCTGGACGGCAAGGTGCGCCAGCTCGTCGAGGCGCACGGCGGCGGCATCACGGTGGACGTCGACTCCGCCGGCGACGCGCACGTCACCTTCCACGGCCGGTGCGCCGCCTGCCCGTCCGCGCCGGTGACCATGGGTTCGCTGGTACGCCCGACGCTCCTGAAGATCGACGGCGTCCGCTCGGTGTCCCGTAACGGCGCCGTCTCCCGGTTCGCCGAGGCCCGCATCGAGAAGATGTTCGGGCTGTCCGAATCCACCGAACCGCGCGCCGACGGCGCGATCTGAGGAGGTAGTCATGGCGAAGAACCCGTACGTGGTGAAAAAGCAGTCGATCTCCTCCCGCGCCGCGCGGGCGATGGTCGACGCCGCGGTGGCGAAGGCCGGCGAGATGGGCTTCGCGGTCACCGTCGCGGTGTGCGACGAGAGCGGGGTGCTCAAGGCGTACGAGCGGATGGACGGCGCACCCCTGGTCAGCGTCCAACTGGCCCAGGACAAGGCGCACACCGCGGTCGGATTCGGGCTCAGCAGCGACGGTTGGTTCGACTTCATCAAGGATGATGCCCCGCTCGCCATGGGCGCGCCGGCCGCCATCGACCGGTTGGTCACCTTCGGCGGCGGGTACCCGGTGAAGGTCGACGACGTGCTGGTCGGAGGCATCGGCGTCAGCGGCGGCCACTACACCCAGGACATGGAGGTCGCGCAGGCCGGCCTGAAGGCGCTGTCGTGAGCGTCGAGATCGTCGAGGTCGGGCCCCGGGACGGTCTGCAGAACCACCCGGCGACGCTACCGACCGCGCAGAAGGCCGAGCTGGTGCGCCGGGCCGTCGCGGCGGGCAGCCGGCGGGTCGAGGTGACAAGCTTCGTCAACCCCGCCAAGGTGCCCAAGCTCGCCGACGCCGACGAGTTGATGGCGCTGGTCCGCGACGAGCCGGCCCTGGTGCCGATCGGCCTGGTGATGAACGAGCGCGGCCTGAACCGGGCGGTCGCGGCGCGGGTCGCCGAGGTGAACTTCGTGGTCATCGCCAGCGACACCTTCTGCCGGCGCAACCAGGGCATGTCGTCGGCCGAGGCGGTCGCGGAGGTGCTGCGGCTGCTGCCCCGGGCCCGCGACCACGGGCTGCGAACGTCGGTCACGGTGGGGGCCACCTTCGGCTGCCCGTTCGAGGGGGAGGTCCCGCTGGACCGGGTGCTGCGCATCGTCGACGACCTCGAACCGGTGGCGGCGGACGAGGTGGCGCTGGCCGACACCATCGGGGTCGCCGTGCCGTCCGAGGTCGAGCGGGCGTTCACCGCCGTACGGGAGCGCACCGCGGCGAGCCTGCGCGGTCACTTCCACAACACCCGCAACCTGGGGCTCGCCAACGTGCTCGCCGCCGTCGCGGCCGGCGCGCGGGCGATCGACGCCAGCGTCGGTGGCATCGGCGGCTGCCCGTTCGCGCCGGCGGCGACCGGCAACGTGGCCACCGAGGACGTGGTGTACGCCCTGGAGCGCTCCGGACGGAGCACCGGCGTCTCGCTGGACGCGGCGATCGACAACGCCCAGTGGCTCAGCGGGGTGTTCGGGGAAGAGCTGCCGGGGATGCTGAGCCGGGCCGGCGGGTTCCCGTGACCGGGCCGCTGGCCGGGCTGCGGGTGCTGGACCTGACCAGCACCTTCTCCGGCCCGTTCTGCACCCTGACGCTGGCCGACCTCGGCGCTGAGGTGATCAAGGTGGAGCCGCCGGGCGGAGACATCGCCCGCCAGCTCGGCGCCTGCCGCACCCCGGGCATGGCGGCGGTGTTCCTCAACATGAACCGGGGCAAGAAGAGCGTCGTCCTGGACCTCAAGACGCCCGGTGACCGGGCGGCGTTCGACCGGCTGGTGCCGACCGCTGACGTGCTGGTGCACAACATGCGCCCCGGCGCCGCGGTTCGGTTGGCGGTGGCCTACGAGGACATCCGAGCGGTCCATCCGGCGATCGTCTACTGCGCCATCCCCGGCTACCGGAGCACCAGCCGGCACGCCGACCGGCCCGCCTACGACGACGTGATCCAGGGCGCGTCGGGCATCGCCCGGTTGCAGAGCGTCAACCAGGAACAGCCTGGGTACGTCACCACACCGCTCGCTGACAAGATCGCCGGGTTGACGGCGTCCACCGCCATCCTGGCCGCGCTGCGGCACCGGGACGCCACCGGCGAGGGGCAGCGGGTCGAGGTGCCGATGTTCGAGACGATGGTCGCCTTCGGGCTGCTCGAACAACTCGACGGCTGGACGTTCGACCCGCCGACCGGGCCACCGCTGTATCCGCGTACGGCCGCGCCGAACCGCCGCCCGTACGCCACCGCCGACGGCCACCTGTGCGTCCTCATCTACACCGAACGGCAGTGGCGGCGGTTCCTCACCCTGGTCGGGCAGGCGGACCTGCTGGACCACCCCGACTACGACACGGTCGGCAAGCGGATCACCAACGCCGACGGGCTCTACCGGGTCGTGGCCGAGGTGCTGCGCGAGCGTACGACCGCCGAGTGGTTGGTGGAGCTGGCGGCGATCGACGTGCCTTGCGCGCCACTGGCCGGGTACGAGGAGATCCTGCGGGACGAGGAACTGGCCGAGTCCGGCTTCGTGTCGATGGTCGAGCACCCGGTCGCCGGGCGGCTGCGCAGCATCGCCTCGCCGATCAGCATGTCGGCGTCGCCGTTGCCGCCGCCGGATGGGCGGCACGCACCCACGCTCGGCGAGCACAGCGACGAGGTGCTCGTCGACCCCGACGGCCCCCGATGACCGCAGCCAGCAGCAGGAGGAGGGCCAGATGAAGGGCAAGGTCGCCGTCGTCACCGGCGCCGGTTCGGGGATCGGGCTCGCCGTGGCCCGCCGGCTCGCCGCCGAGGGCGCCGAGGTGCTCTCCGCCGACCTGGACGTCTCGGCGTGCGCGGGTCCGGCGGTCGTCGCCGACCTGGGTGACGCGGCCGGCATCGCCGCCGTGGTGCAGGCGGTGACGAGCCGGTACGGCGGGGCCGACGTGCTGGTGAACAACGTGGCGATCGCCCCCTACCGGGACGCCTTCACCGACATCGACGACGCGGCATGGCAGCGCAGCTGGGACGTGAACGTGATGTCCTGCGTGCGCCTGTGCCGCGCGCTCATCCCGCTGATGGCCGACCGGGGCGGCGGCAGCGTCGTGAACGTCGGATCCGAGGCGGCCCGGCACCCGAAGCCGCACATGCTCGACTACGCGGTCAGCAAGGCGGCGCTGCTCAGCCTGGCGAAGGGCCTGGCCCAGGAGTACGGCCCCCGGGGCGTACGGGTGAACACCGTCGCACCCGGGCCGACGCGCACCGCCACCATGAACGCGTACCTGGCGTCGGTCGCCGACCGGCTGGGCATCGACGTCTCCACCGCCGCCGACCACGTGGTGCACGAACTGCGCAAGTTACCGCTCGGCCGGATGAACGAGCCGGAGGACGTCGCCGAGGTCGTGCTCTTCCTCGCCAGCGACCGCTCGCGGCAGGTGACCGGGTCGGAGTACGCAGTGAACGCCGGATCGACCGCGTCGATGTAGGTTCACCATCGGTGAACGGAGGGGGACGCATGGGCCGAGCCACTCAGTCCGCGTATGAGTCGATCAAAAACCGCATTCTCGGGGGGACGTACGAACCGGGCAAGAAGCTCTCCGAGGAGGATCTCGCCGCCGCGGTGGGCGTGAGTCGTACACCTGTGCGAGAGGCGCTGCGCAGGCTGCACGCCGAGGGTCTGGTGGACTGGGAGGCCAACCGGGGCGCGACAGTCCCGGCCTGGCGCAAGCAGGACCTGGAGGAGATCTTCGAGCTGCGGGCGCTGCTGGAGGGGTACGGGGCGGAGTTGGCCGCGGCGCGGATCACAGCGGACGAGATCGCCCGGCTGCGTGAGCTGTGCACCGAGATGGAGGGCTACGCGGCCAGCCAGCGAAGCGACCGGGCGGACCCGATCGCGGTGTGCAACGCGCAGTTCCACGAGATCATTCTGGGCGCTGGTCGGAACCGGCGGTTGAGCGCGCTGCTCGGCGCGGTCGTGCAGACGCCGCTGGTCAACCGGACGTTCCGCCGGTACAACGAGGCCGCGATGGCACGCAGCATGTCGCACCACCGGGAGTTGATCGACGCGCTGGAGGCGGGTGACCGGGCCTGGGCGGGTTCGGTGATGCGGGCGCACATCCTGGCCGCCCGCGCGACGCTCGGCAAGCCCTGACCGACCCCCACGTGACCGGTTCCGGCCGGGCCTCGACGCCGGTGCCGTGATCGGATCGGGCCGTCGAGGTGGCCGCGTCAGACCAGGAGGCGCTCCCGCAGCATCGCGCCGAGGTTGATGCCACCGACCGGGCGAGGGCCGGTCGGGTCGTGCACGGCGAGGGTGTTGTTGCGGCGCATCAGCTCACGGACCGGAGGTGGCAGCCGGGGTGGGTCGTCCACGGCGGTGAGGAGCTGCCCGGCGCTGGAGATCAGTCGATCGGCCAGGGTGGCGGCGTCGGTGTCCACCCGCACCCGGCCGTACTCCCAGCCGGCGGTGGTGAGGTCGAGGACCTCGAACATGCGGGTCAGGATGGGGTGCGGGTCGGTCACCCGGTCGAGCCGGGGCGCCTGACCGCCGACCACCGTGACGGCGGCGGCCACCTGCGCGTACGGGTGGAAGCCGGACGGCAGCGCGAACAGCGGCCAGCGCAGCGCCGGGCCGGCCTCCATCCACAGTGGCCGGTAGTTGCGGCGATTCACCACGAGCCGGCGGCCGGTTCGTCGGTGGATGTCGTGGGCCTGCGCCAGTAGGTCCGTGTGGGCCTCGTCGGCGACCTGACCCACGATCCGGGCCGCCACCACCAGGCCGTCATCGCCGTCGAGCATCCCGGTGATCGCCTCGACCTGCTCGGAGAACCGGACCCGGGTGTGGCCGCCGTACCGCTGCTGAGCGTCGCGCAGCAGCGCCTGCTGCCGCTCCGGATCGAGTTGGACCCGCCCGCCGCCCAGCAACCGCCGGAGCCACCGCATTGCGCCTCATTTCAGCAGAGCCCTTTCGGACCGCCATGGTAGTGCGTCGACTGTCCCTTCTGTCGTGTCGGGGTGGCCAAGCGAGGCCGGGTCGCTCAGCCGCCGTCCAGGACGTCGCGCAGCCGTGCCGCGAACTCCTCGGGCTTGCCCGCGTAGCCGAACTCGCCACCGAGGAAGCCCCCGTGGTGGCTCGGGAACACCACGGCCTCCTGGCCGAGCAACGCCGCGGTGCCCAGGGCCGTACGCGCGGTGTACGTCCCCGTCGACTCCTCGCCGACCGCGATCACGATCCGGGTCGGCGCCGCGGTGAGCGCGCTGGCGTCGGGGCGGTAGTCGGTGATCGCCCACGAGTTCTGTGACAGCAGCGGATCGTCGCGGCTGCCGTCGTCGTCGGTCGGCAGGCCGAACATCGCCGGGTCGGGCGTGGGCTGGGCGAAGTAGGCATCGGTGAACTCGCCCTGCCAGGACGTCATCGCGATGAAGGCGGCCATGCCCGCGCCGTTGCCCCCTGCCTGGTACGCCTCGTAGAAGGCGGCCCGGGCGCGCTCGGCGGCGGTGGCGTCGGGGAGCACGGAGTTGATCGGCGGCTCGTGCGCCACCAGCGTGACGACGTCACCGGGGTGGGTGGCGACCAGTTCGAGTGCGGTCACCGCGCCGCCGCTGCTGGCGAACACGTCGACCGGGCCGGCGTCGAGCGCCTCGATCAGCAGGTGCAGGTCGGCCGCCTGCCGCTGCGGCGTGTGGTCGGAGCGGCCGTCGGTGCGGATGCTGCGGCCCAGCCCGCGCGGGTCGTAGGTGACCACCGTGCGGTCGGTGAAGTGCGGGGCGAGCGCTCCGAAGCCCTCCGCCGTCATCGGCTGGCCGATCATGAGCAGCGCGGGGCGCCCGTCGGCCGGGGGTAGCGGACCGCGGACGTCGTAGACCAGGTCGACGCCGGTTGTCGCGAGGGTGTGCGCCTGCGGCTCTGTCATTCGGTGAGACTACGGCCGGTGGGGTCGGATCGGGGTGCGCGAACCGCACCCGGGACGGTCGGGTCCTGGGCGAGTGACCGTGGCGACCGGCGAAAACTCGTGGCGTCGACCACTTCTCTATGCATGACCATGCGGCATGGTGCATACTCTTCCTCGTGTCCAAGGTTCTCACCTCCCTGCCCATCGGTGAACGTGTCGGCATCGCCTTCTCCGGCGGCCTCGACACCTCGGTGGCCGTCGCGTGGATGCGCGACAAGGGCGCCGTCCCCTGCGCCTACACCGCCGACATCGGCCAGTACGACGAGCCCGACATCGACTCGGTGCCCGGTCGCGCGCTCAGCTACGGCGCCGAGGTGGCCCGGCTGGTCGACTGCCGTGCCGCCCTGGTCGAGGAGGGCCTGGCCGCGTTGACCTGCGGCGCCTTCCACATCCGTTCGGGCGGGCGGGCGTACTTCAACACGACCCCGCTGGGTCGGGCCGTGACCGGGACCCTGCTGGTGCGGGCGATGATCTCCGACGACGTCCAGATCTGGGGCGACGGCTCGACGTTCAAGGGCAACGACATCGAGCGGTTCTACCGGTACGGCCTGCTGGCCAACCCGCAGCTGCGCATCTACAAGCCGTGGCTGGACACCGACTTCGTCACCGAGTTGGGTGGGCGCAAGGAGATGTCGGAGTGGCTGCTGGAGCGCGGCCTGCCATACCGGGACAGCACCGAGAAGGCGTACTCCACCGACGCGAACATCTGGGGCGCCACGCACGAGGCGAAGACCCTTGAGCACCTGAACACCGGCATCGAGACGGTCGACCCGATCATGGGAGTCCGGTTCTGGGACCCGTCGGTGGAGATCCCGACCGAGGATGTCTCGATCGGCTTCGACCAGGGTCGCCCGGTGACGATCAACGGCAAGGAGTTCGGCAGCCCCGTCGACCTGGTGCTGGAGGCCAACGCCATCGGCGGTCGGCACGGCCTGGGCATGTCGGACCAGATCGAGAACCGGATCATCGAGGCCAAGAGCCGCGGCATCTACGAGGCGCCCGGCATGGCGCTGCTGCACGCCGCGTACGAGCGGCTGGTCAACGCCATCCACAACGAGGACACGCTGGCCAACTACCACAGCGAGGGCCGCCGCCTCGGCCGGCTGATGTACGAGGGGCGCTGGCTGGACCCGCAGGCGCTGATGCTGCGCGAGTCGTTGCAGCGCTGGGTCGGCGCGGCGGTCACCGGCGAGGTGACGTTGCGGCTGCGCCGGGGCGAGGACTACTCGATCCTGGACACCACCGGCCCGGCGTTCAGCTACCACCCCGACAAGCTGTCGATGGAGCGTACCGAGGACTCGGCGTTCGGTCCGTCGGACCGGATCGGTCAGCTCACCATGCGCAACCTGGACATCGCCGATTCGCGGGCGAAGCTGGAGCAGTACGCGACGCTCGGCATCGTCGGCGGCGGGACTTCGCAGCGGATGGTCGGCGCCGCACAGGCCGCGTCGACCGGGTTGATCGGCGCGATGCCGGAGGGCGGCGCGGAAGCCATCGCCTCCCGGGGTGTCTCGTCCGCTGACGACGAGGCGCTCGACCGCGCCGCGATGGAGTTCGGCGTCGACTGACCGCCGCCCTCGAATGTCACCCGACGGCCCGCCACGCAGCACGCGTGGCGGGCCGTCGCCGTCGGTGCGGCCGACCGCCTGCGGACACTGCAACAAACCTGCAAGCGCCAGCCCTTGCCTCTAGGGAAACCGCTTTCCTACGATTGCCTCACATCGATGTTTCGTTCGTGGGTCGGGCAGACACACATCGACCATCGCCACTTGCTCTATGCCGTTTCGCGCGACGGCTTCCTCTTTTCTGGGCGATGGCAATCCGACGAGCTGATCGTCGACGATTCCGGACGGTCGGCAGTTCCCCGTGCCGCAAAACGCGGCCGCGACGGCTGCCGCACACGGGCAAAGCCAAACCGATACGAAGTGAGGCGAGATGAGACGACCAGTCGCACTGCGACTTCAGGCAGTGCTGGCCACGGCGGCCGTGGGGATCGCGATCGGGGTGAGCCTGCCGACCCCGCAGGCTTCGGCGGCGGTCGGCAGCGCCACCGGCTACGCCACCCAGAACGGCGGAACCACCGGCGGCGCGGGCGGGCAGACGGTCCGCGCGACCACGGGGACCGCGATCCACGCGGCGCTCTGTGGGCGGGCCAGTAGCAGCACCCCGATCACCATCGAGGTCACCGGGACCATCAACCACGGCAACACCAGCAAGGTGTCGGGTTCGAGCTGCAACACCGCGGCGGGCGTGATCGAGCTCAAGCAGATCAGCAACGTCACCATCATCGGGGTCGGCAGCGCCGTCTTCGACCAGCTCGGCATCCACATCCGCGACTCCAGCAACATCATCATCCAGAACGTGACAGTCCGGAACGTCAAGAAGTCGGGCTCGCCCACCTCCAACGGCGGCGACGCCATCGGCATGGAGAGCACGGTCCGCAACGTCTGGGTCGATCACGTCACCCTGGAGGCGTCCGGCGGGGAGTCGGAGGGGTACGACGGCCTGTTCGACATGAAGGACAACACCCAGTACGTGACCCTGTCCTACAGCATCCTGCGCAACTCCGGTCGCGGCGGCCTGGTCGGGTCGAGCGAGAGCGACCTCTCGAACGGCTTCATCACGTACCACCACAACCTGTACGAGAACATCGACTCCCGTACGCCGCTGCTCCGCGGTGGCACCGCCCACATCTACAACAACCACTACGTGAGCCTGCGCGAGTCCGGCATCAACTCCCGGGCCGGAGCCAAGGCCAAGGTGGACAACAACTACTTCCAGAACTCCAAGGACGTGCTGGGTACGTTCTACACCAACGAGCGCGGCTACTGGCAGGTCAGCGGCAACACCTTCGACAACGTGACCTGGTCCAGCGCCGGCAGCGAGAACTACCCCGCCGGCCCCAACCCGACGTCCAACACCACCGTCAGCATCCCGTACTCGTACAGCCTCGACGGGGCGAGCTGCGTGCCGAACATCGTCCGTCAGACGGTGGGCGCCAACACGGGGCTCAAGGTGTCGAACGGTAGCTGCTCGCCGCAGACCCCGTCGCCCACGACGCCCGCGCCGACCACGCCCGCGCCGACCACGCCGGCTCCCACCACGCCGCCGCCGACCACGCCGCCGCCCTCCGGCGGGACGAACCTCAGCCTCGGCGCCGGTGCCGACGGGTCCAGCAAGGCCAGCGGCACCAGCTACGGCAACGTGCGCGACGGCAGCCTCAGCACCTACTGGTCTCCGGCCGGATCGACCGGCACGATCTCGATCAAGTGGGGTTCCGCCACCCGGGTGTCCCGCGTGGTCATCCGCGAGCCGTCCGGCACCTCGGGCTCCATCGGGTCCTGGCAGCTCATCAACAACGACACCGGCGCCGTCCTGGCCTCCGGCAGCGGGGCGGGTTCGATCACCTTCTCCGCGACCACAATGAGCAAGATCAACTTCAAGATCAACAGCTCCAGCGGTACGCCGCGAGTCGGCGAGTTCGAGACGTACGCCAGCTAGCAGCCGGCGACGGGCGGGGGCGGCAGGGTCCTGCCGTTCCCGCCCGCCCGCGTCACGGCGGGTGTCGCCGCTGCGGGATCCAATTTTCTCGGACGCTGATGTCGAGAACCCGGGACTGGTTCCGTCCCTGGGGTGAGCGCGACCAAAATGGGTCGGATCAGCTTCGAGGAGAGACACGATGGCCAAGTACCTGCTGCTCAAGCACTACCGTGGTGCCCCGGCCGCGGTCAACGACGTCCCCATGGACAAGTGGACCCCGGAGGAGATCTCGGCGCACATGCAGTACATGAACGACTTCGCGACCCGGCTCGAAGGCACCGGCGAGTTCGTCGACGGGCAGGCGCTCGCCCCCGAGGGCACGTTCGTCCGGTACGACGGCGAGGGCCGCCCGCCGGTCACCGACGGCCCGTTCGCCGAGACCAAGGACCTCATCGCCGGCTGGATGGTGATCGACGTCGACAGCTACGAGCGCGCCGTCGAACTGGCCGGGGAACTGTCCGCCGCCCCAGGGGCCGGCGGGAAGCCGATCCACGAGTGGCTCGAGTTGCGTCCGTTCCTGACCGCGTCGCCCACCATCACGGATTGAGCCCGAGGTGAACGAGGTTCTGCTCCGGAGCCTCCTGCCGAGCGTGCTCGCGATCCTCGTCCGCCGCGGAGCTGACTTCGCGGCGGCCGAGGACGCCGTGCAGGACGCGTTGGTGGAGGCGGTTCGCGTCTGGCCGGCCGACCCGCCGCGGGACCCGAAGGGTTGGCTGGTCACCGTGGCCTGGCGCCGGTTCCTCGACGCGACCCGGTCGGACGCCGCCCGCCGTCGGCGTGAGGACCTCGTCGACGAGGAACCGGCGCCCGGCCCCGCGCCGGCGGTCGACGACACGCTCCAGCTCTACTTCCTGTGCGCCCACCCGTCGCTGACGCCGTCGTCGGCGGTCGCGCTCACGCTGCGCGCCGTCGGCGGGCTGACCACCCGCCAGATCGCGCAGGCCTACCTGGTCCCCGAGGCGACCATGGCGCAGCGGATCAGCCGGGCCAAGCGCACCGTCTCGGGGGTGCGGTTCGACCAGCCCGGCGACGTCGCCACCGTGCTGCGCGTGCTCTACCTGGTCTTCAACGAGGGCTACTCGGGCGACGTCGACCTCGCCGCCGAGGCCATCCGGCTCACCCGGCAGCTCGCGGCCGTGATCGACCATCCGGAGGTGGCGGGACTGCTCGCCCTGATGCTGCTGCACCACGCCCGGCGCGGCGCCCGCACCACGCCCGACGGCAGTCTGGTGCCGCTCGCCGAGCAGGACCGCCACCGGTGGGACACCGTCTCGATCGCCGAGGGCGTCGAGATCCTGCAGGCGGCCCTCGCCCGCGACCGGCTCGGCGAGTTCCAGGCCCAGGCCGCCATCGCGGCCCTGCACGCCGACGCGCCCAACGCCGAGGAGACCGACTGGGTGCAGATCGTCGAGTGGTACGACGAGCTCGTGCGGTTGACCGACAGCCCGGTCGTCCGGCTCAACCGCGCGGTGGCCATCGGCCAGGCCGACGGGCCGCGCGCCGGCCTGGCGGCGCTCGCGGCGCTGGACGACACGCTGCCCCGCCACCGGGCGGTGGAGGCCTACCTGCGTGAACGCGACGGCGACCTGGCGACGGCGGCGCGGTTGTACGCCGACGCGGCCCGGGCGGCGCCCAACCTCGCCGAGCGCAACCACCTGACGCGGCAGGCCGCCCGGCTCAACGCCCGCCGTTGACGCCCACGCCGATCCGGGTCAGGCGTAGGCGAGCAGGAAGTCCACCGTGCCCGTGCCGCCGGGTTGGCCTGCCGGGACGCTCAGACCGGGCTCGCTGTTCAGGACGTAGAACCCGCTGTTGCCGACCAGGCGAGGTGTCACGGCCATCATCTGCGCCGCCATTGTCGCTCCGGTCGGTCGCACCACGCTGTCGCGCAGGAGCGTGAAGAGGTTCTGGTTCAGGTTCGCGACGTGCAGCACGCGGTACGAGCGGGGCGCCGGGGCGCCGGTGCTCGTCAGGCCCCAGACCGGAATGATCTGGTTGCGCCACCTCGACGGGTTGTTGGTGATCATGCTGTCGTGGTTGTTCAGTTGCGTCTGGATGCCGGAGTGGATTCCGGCCAGATGGATGTGGAGCTGGTCCTGCTGACGGATCATCGGATCCGCCGAGTTGATCCCCAGTCCGACGTGCGGGTACACCACGTGTCCCGGCTGGCCCGGTTGAGCGTTGACCCACGCGTCCAGCCAGTAGTTCGGTGCGCTGGCGGTGGCGATGAAGGGGCACTCGATCCCGCTGACCCGACAGGTGGGGACGAGGAGGAAGTCGTGGTTCGAGCCTGACCCGCCATTGAGGACGACATAGGTGGAGGTCGTCTGTAGGCACTGGGGAAACGGCGGTCCGGTCTTCGTGCCCGCGCAGACCTGCACCCGGTCCCACAGGTCGTACCTGCCTCCGGTGTCGCTCGGGTAGCCGCACAGGCTCGACGGCGTCGGGCAGGGCGAGGCGCCAGGGCCACCGGGGGAGGGTGCGGGGGGTTCGGCGGGCTGCCCTCCGTCGGCCAGCGCCCCACCTGCTCCCATCAGGCCCAGAAGGCCCGTGGCGCCGGAGGTCCCGGAGAGTCTGACGAACTGACGCCGGTGGATCTTCCCGCTGGTCGCGCTGTCGCCCATCATCACCCTCCGCGGCTCTGATTCGCCCGCACCGGCCCCATACGGACAGGATCAGGTCGAGACTAGGGCGAACCGGGCAAGACCTGCGGCAACGCCCGACCGGGTCGCCTGATCGGGGCGCCCGAGGGGTGGCGACAGTTATCCTCCCCACCGTGACCCACGAACGTGAGCTGACCTCACCTGTCGATCTGTGCCAGCCGGACGGGCGGCTCAACCCGGCGGCGGTCGGCTGGTCCCGGCGTCCCCTGCACACCGCGAACCTGCGCGGCTGGGGCCGGACCAAGCGGTGGGAATACTGGGGCATCGTCACGCCACGACACATCGTCGGGCTGGTCGTCTCGTCGCTCGACTACGCCGGTGTGCACAGCATCTACGTGTTCGATCGGGAGAGCGGCGCCGAGACGAAGGCCGACGTGGTGGTGCCGCTGGCGCGCGGCGCGGTGCTGCCGCCGCGCAGCGGTGCGGGCGAGGCTCGGGCGCGGGGCCGTGGCCTGGACATCCGGATCGCCCAGCGCCCGGACGGCACCGCCATCTCGGCGAACGCCCCGGGAGTACGGCTGGAGGTGCGGGTGCCGTTGCCGGCCGGGCACGAGTCGCTCGCAGTGGTCGTGCCGTGGAGCCCGACGCGGTTCCAGTACACGGTCAAGGACATCGGCCGCCCCGTTCTCGGCACGCTGGAGTTGCACGGCCAGACGTACGAGATCGGTGGGCCGGACGCCTTCGCCGTGCTGGACCACGGTCGCGGCAGGTGGCCGTACTCGATCACGTGGAACTGGGCCGCCGGCGCGGCGCCGGGGCGGGCGATCCAGCTCGGCGGTCGGTGGACCGACGGCACCGGGGTCACCGAGAACGGCCTGTTCGTCGAGGGCCGGTTGCACAAGATCGGCGACGAGGTGCGCTGGACCTACGACCGGTCGGACTGGCTTCGCCCGTGGCGGATCAGCGGCGACCGGGTCGAGGCCGAGTTCCGGCCCTTCCACGAGAAGGTGGCCCGCACCAACCTCGGTGTCGTCGCGAACGAGACGCACCAGTGCTTCGGGCACTTCTCCGGGTGGGCGAAGACCGACGACGGGACGAAGGTGAGCCTCGACGGGCTCGTCGGCTGGGCCGAGGAGGCGCGCAACCGCTGGTAGGCCGGGGACAGCCGGTCGCCGACCCCGGCGCCGCGGCACCTGACCCGCGCTCAGGAGAGCGCAGCCCGCACCAGCTCGACGACCTTCTTCTCCACGGCGGGGCTCCAGGCCTGCAGCGCGTACGCCACGGGCCACATATCGCCGTCGTCGAGGTTGGCCGTGTCCTGGAAGCCCAGGGTCGAGTACCGGTAGTTGAACTTGCCGGCGTCCTGGAAGAAGACAACGATCTTGCCGTCGGCGTTGGTGTACGCGGGCATCCCGTACCAGGTCTTCGGTGACAGCTCGGGGGCGGCGGCGGTGACCGCCACGTGTACGCGTTCGGCCAGCGCGCGATCCTGCGGCTCCATCTGCGCGATCCGGTCCAGGACGGCCTGCAGCCCGTCGGCCTTCTTGGCGCCCTTCCGGCCCTCGGCGCGCATCTCGGCGGCGCGCTCCTTCATCGCGGCGAGCTCCTCCGGGCTGAAGCCGTCGGACACGGTGGTCGAGGTCTTCGCGGACATTCTCGGTCTCCCTTGTTCACGGCTCGGCGTGCGCCGGCCACCTGCGAAAAGGCTAGGGCCGGAGACAGCCGGCGTGCTTCTTGATTCCTGATCGAATGCGCCGGCTGGCGCGTTGTCGCTGATTCCGGGTCGAGATTCGAGACGGTTATGCTCGCGTCGGCGAGGCATGGCGCGTTCCCCGCTTCGGGGCAGGTTTCGATTCGAGGGCGTGTATGAACATCGGGGAGATCGCCCGCCGGGCGGGGGTGTCCCGCAGCACCGTGTCGTACGTGCTGAGCGGGAAGCGGGCAGTGTCCGAGGCCACCCGGCAGCGGATCCAGGCGGTCATTGACGAGCTGGACTACCGGCCGAACGCCAGCGCCCGCGCGCTGAAGGAAGGCCGTACCCGCACCCTCGGGCTGGTGATCCCTCCCGCGAGCCAGCGGTTGACCGACATGCAGTTGGGCTTCGTCGCCAGCGTCGTCGAGGCGGCGGCTCGCCATGACCTCGATGTGCTGCTGTCCCCATCCGGTGGCGACCATGACCGGTCGTTCGAGCGGATCGTCACCGGGCGTCGGGTGGACGGTGTGGTGCTGATGGAGATCCGGTTGGAGGACGACCGGGTGACCCGACTGACGAAGGCCGGTCTGCCGTTCGTCACGATCGGGCGGACCGCCGAGCCGCACGGCATGAGCTGGATCGACATCGACTACGCGGGGCTGATTGGCCGGTGCGTGCACCACCTGGCCGATCTGGGGCACCGACAGGTTGCTCTCGTCAACCGCTCCGCCGAGTTGGTGGCCGCGGGTTACGGCCCCAGCCATCGAGCGCTGGCTGGTTTCCGGGCGGCGGCGGCGGAGCGGGGCCTGACCGGCGTGGAGGTCTGCTGCGGCGACGACACGGTCTCCGGCGAGGCGTGCGTGGAACAGCTGCTCGCGACACATCCGGACGTCACGGCGGTGGCGACCATCAACGAGGCCGCGCTACCCGGGATGCAGCGTGCGCTGACCGGCGCCGGCCTGTCCGTGCCGGGCGACTTCTCCGTCACCGGCGTTGCCGCCCAGCACTGGGCGGAGGATTTCCGCCCACCGTTGACCGCCGCGGATGTGCCGATGGTCGACATGGGCGCCGAGGCGGTCTCGCTGCTGTTGGAGATCATCGCCGAGCCCGGGTCCGTGCCCCGCCACCGGCTGTACAGCCCGCCCATCTCGTTGCGCTCCAGCACCGGTCCAGTCCGGACCCGCTGACCCGGCCGAGGCTGGACCTCGGCGGCAGGCCGGGCTCGCGCGGTCGGTGCGGGCTACCCGCCCGTGGCTCGCCGCTCCTCCTGGGCGGCGGCGAGGATGAGGTAGCTGCTGGCGGTCCAGGTGTATGCGCGGTCCCGGAGCCCGTCGCCGGTCTCGGCGTCGAAGTTCTCCGCGAACCCGGACTTCTCACACAGTGCGAGGAAGCGACGGCTGATGTCGTCGGCGATCCCGGGATGCCCGGCGCGTCGCAGACCGTCCTCGATGAGCACCGTGGAGGGCGCCCAGATCGGGCCACGCCAATAGCCGTCGGCGAGGTAGTGGGCCGAGCCCGTCGGCTCGGTAGCCAGGCCGTGCTTGGTCAGGTGACTGTCGATGCCCCGAGCCAGTGCGGTGGCGACTGGGGCGGGCAGGTCCGCGCCGAGTGCGACGGGCATCAGGTCGAGCAGGCTGCGGCTCGCCCGGCGGTGCCCGGTGGCGGGGCTGCGGGCGGTGAAACGCTCGCCGTCCCACAGGTCCCGGAGCATGGCGCCGTAGATCCGGTCGGCTTCCCGAGACCACCGGTCGGCGGGCTCGCCCAGCTCGGCGGCGAGGTCGGCCACGCAGCGAAGCTGCGAGACCAGGAACGCGGCGAGGTCGGCCGTCTGGAGGACCCGGTCGTCGTCGAAGGTGGTCGCGTTGTCCCAGCCGCTGTCGTTGCCGTGTTGGTAGTGGGGCAGATCGTGGCCGGGGGCTCGGCGCGCGTCGAGCCAGAAACCGGTCCAGCGGGCCATCCGGTCGTAGGTCTGCGCCAGCGCCGCCCGGTCGGGCGGTTGGGGAAGACGTCGGCGCAGGTGCCGTAGTGCCCAGCCGTGAATGGGTGGCTTGACGTAGTTGTGCAGGACCTCGGAGTGAGCGATCGAGTCCGGTAGGGCACCGGCCTCGTCCTGGTGGTCGAAGGGCAGCTGGAACTGGTGCCAGGCCAGCTCCGGCTCGCCGGACGCCAGTGCTATCGCGTTGAAGCAGTGGTCCCAGCTCCACACCTTGTCCATCCAGTGCTTGGACATCAGGACGGCCGGTCGGGTGACGAAGCCCGCTGGGGCGACGGTGGCCGACCACAGCACGTAGGCGGCCAGTTCGGCGGCTGGGGTGTCCGCGGTACGCCAGGGTGCGACCGCGTCGACGAACGCGGCGAACTCGCTGCTCCGGTCGCGGCACAGCTCGTCGAAGGTGCGGGATCCGGTGTACGGCCGGCGGGCGGTGGCGTACTCCTCGATCGCGATTTCCCAGGTCTGGTCATCGGGTAGGTCGAGGAACCGGTCGGCGGTCCCGAGCGCCTGCACGCCCTCGGCCTGCCCAAGAGCACCGGAGAGCACCGTGATCCGATAGCGGCGCCCGGTCTCGTACGAGGTGAACACGTGTGACCCGTCGAGCGGGTCGAGGTAGAGGTAGGTGCCGCTGAACGGGGTGAGGGTGTGCGCCGCCGCGGCTATCCGCAGGCCGAGCCGCCGACCCCGGACTCGCAGGGTGTCCGGCCCGTCGTAGACCGCCTCGATCCGGTCGTCGCCGCTCCGCCAGGTCAGCAGCGCCGGTGCGGCGACGACTGTGGTGCCGGCGACCGCGGGTGCGAGGCGCAGCACCGGGTGCAGCCCGGTCTGGTGCGAGACCAGGTGCAGGTCCTCGGTGTACGTCTGCTCGGCCACCACCGGGGAGATGTTGAACCAGGATCCTCGGTAACTGAACGGAATGTCCTGGATGGGGAACTCCGGACCGGACGGGGCGACGGTCATGGGTGACGGGTGCCTTTCTGTGGTGCAGGTGGTCAGTCCTTGACGGCGCCGGAGGTCACGCCCATCGAGACGTACCGCTGGGCCAGGACCAACAGCACGGCGGCCGGGATGGAGGCGACGACAGCGGTGGCCATGATGGCGTTCCACTGCTGGTTGTTGTTGCCGATGTAGTGGTAGATGCCCAAGGTGATGGGCTGTTGGTCGCCGCCGCCCGCGAGGGTCGAGGCGAAGATGAAGTCCGACCAGGACCACAGGAACGCGAACAGGGACACGGTGACGATCGAGTTGCGGCTGACCGGCAGCACGACCGACCAGAAGGTCCGCAGCCGTCCAGCGCCGTCGACCACGGCGGCCTGGAGCAGCTCGTCGGGAATTCCGGACATGAAGGCCGTGAAGATCAGTACGCCGAACGGCACCGCCAGGGTCGAATCGGCCAGGATCAGGCCCGGCAACGTGTTCAGGACACCGAGATTGAGATAGATGGCGTAGAAGCCCATCGCCATGATGATTCCGGGAATCATCTGCGCGATCAGCAGCACGAAGCTCAGTGCCGGGCCGCCGGGCGGCCGGAGTTTCGCCAGCGCGTACCCGGCGGGGGCGGCCAGCGCCACGGTCAGCGCCACCGTGCCGAGACCGACCAGGAAGCTGGTGCCCAGGTACGGCAGTTGCTGGTCGAGCACCGCCCGGTAGCCGTCGAGCGTGCCACCGGTCGGAACCAGGTGCGGGGGACTGGCCCGCATGTCCTGGTCCCGGGTGAACGACACGTTGATCATCCAGTAGACGGGGAAGAGCATCAGCCCGGTCAGCACCAGGCCGACGGCGGTCTTCCACCAGGCGCGCGGCGTCGAAGGGGTCATCGGAGGTTCTGCCTCCGCTCGATCCGGATGTAGACGAGCCCGGCGATCAGGGCCATCACGATGAGCAGGTTGCCGACGGCCGCTCCCGGGCCGAACTCGGGCAGCAGGTTGCCGAAGCCGAGCCGGTACGCCCAGGTGGCGAGCGTGGCCGAGGAGCCGGTCGGGCCACCCTTCGTCATGATCCAGATGATGTCGAAGACCTTCAGCGTGTAGATCAACCCCAGCAGCAGCGTGATCGCCGAGACGGGGCGCAGCAGCGGGAAGGTGATCGACCAGAATCGCTGCCATCCGGTCGCGCCGTCGAGCGCGGACGCCTCGTACATCTCGACCGGGATCGCCTGCAGGCCGCTGTACAGCACCACCAGGTTGAACGGGATGCCGATCCAGACGTTCGCGATGATCACCGAGGTGAGCGACCAGCCCGGCGAGGTCAGCCAGTTGACCTGGTCGATCCCGACGACGCCGAGCGCCGCGTTGACCAGCCCCGAGTCGCTGTTGAGCAGCCACGACCAGGTCGACGCCGAGACGATCAGCGGCAGCAGCCACGGCACGAGGATCAACGCCCGCAGCGTGCGCGACAGCGGGAAGTGCTGGTGGAAGAAGAGTGCCAGGGCCATGCCGATGGTGAACTGGAAGGCGAGCGACGCGGCGGTGAAGACCAGGGTGTGCGCCAGCGTCGGCCCGAAGGCCGGGTCGGTCAGGACCGTCCGGTAGTTGTCCAGACCGGCGAAGGGCGCACCGCCCTGCACGAACGAGCGAACGGTGTACTCCCGCAGGCTCAGCTCGACATTGCGATAGAGCGGGTAGGCGTAGAAGGCCACCAGGTAGACGGTCACGGGTGCCAGGAAGCACCACGCCGGCCATCGGCTGGGCCGGCGGGCGCGGGACGGGGGAGGCCCGGGTGGGGCGGTCGGCGCCGCCCCACCCTGGTCTCGTACGGCGGTGGAGGTCCTCGTCGTGGAGGGCATGGTGTCGGTTCGGTTCGCTTACCGGGTCGCGGCTGCGGCCTGCGCGGCGGTCAGCGCCTCGCGCGGCGACTTCCCGCCGCTGAGGGCCGCCTGCACCGCGGTCCACAGGGCCTCGGAGATCTTCGGGTACTTCGTGCCGAGGTTGTCACCGGTGCGGCCCTTGGCTGCCCGGACCGCCTCGACCCAGACCTTGAGCTTGGGGTCGGCAGCCGCCTGTCGGTCCTGCACGGCGGCGACGGGTGCGACGTAGGACAGCGTGGTGTCGGTGGTGAGCAGATTGTCAGCACTGGTCAGGCAGGCGACGAGTTTCTGCGACTCGTCGTACCGGCCGGTGTTCTTCTGCACCGGGATGGAGACGAACTCACCGCCGGTGGGTGCCGGCGCCGGGCCGCCCGCGCTTGCCGGGATCGCGATGGTGCCGTACGAGAAGCCGAGTTTCTCCGCGTTGGCCAGCTGCCAGGTGCCGTTCTCGGCGAACGCGTAGTCGCCGGTGGCGAACTCCTGCCAACTCGTGGTCTGGGTGTTGTTGATGACCGAGTTCGGGGCGTGGCCCTGCTTGAGCCAGTCCGTCCAGAGCGTCAGCGCGGACACCGCTTGTGGTGAGTCCAGACTGGTCAGTTGGGCTCCCGACCCCCAGAACCACGGCAGGAACTGGAAGCTGCCCTCCTCGGTGCCGATCGCGGAGAAGGTGATGCCCTTCTTGCCCGCGGCCTTGACCGTGGTCAGCGCCGCGGTCAGTGCTGTCCAGTCCGTGATCGTGGCCGGGTCGACGCCAGCGGCGGTCAGCAGATCCTTGTTGTAGTAGAGCGCGAGGGTGTTCGCGCCGATCGGCACCCCGTACGTCTTGCCTCCGCTCTGCCCAGCGCCGAGCAGGTTCGTCGCCATGGCCGAGACGTCGAGCTTGTTGTCGTCGGTGGTGGTGAGCGCGCCCGCCTCGGCCAGGGTGGAGATGACCGGGTTGTCCACGATCAGCACGTCCGGCGAGTTGCCCTGCTGAGCGGCGAGCAGTGCCTTGTTGGTCAGGTCGGTGGTGTCGTAGCCGGTCCGCTCGACCGTCACTCCCGCGGCGGTGCCGCACTTCTTGAGCAGCGCAACCCATTCGGAGTCGTCGGCGAACTGCGGATACGGGTCCCAGACGAGGTAGGCGCCGCCGTCGCTGGGGCCGTCGGCGGGCGAGGAGCAGGCACTGCCTGCCACTGCGGCGAGCGCTATCACGGCGACGGCGGCCAGGCGCCGCCGACGGCTGAGTCCTGTCATGTGTTGCCTCGCTTCACATCGATCGTCAGGTGGGATGTGCGGGGTGACCGTCGCGGGCCGGACGTAACCCGACCATGAGGCGAATCGATTCGACGAATCGGTTCGCACGAAGATAGGTCCGCCCGCGTGCAGCGGTCAAGAGGTGCTCGACGGCAGTGCGGGTGGCGCTGGGAAACGCAGACTTCATCGCGCTGTCACCTCATTGACATGGATAAGTTTCCGGTCCTACGATCCGTGCGAATCGATTCGCAAGCGCAGCCTCCGGAGAGCGTCCCCCGCGCCCCACCAAGGAGCCGCCCGTGAAAACCCCGTCCCGCGGCAGGTCAGGACGAGCCCGTGCGCTCGTCGCCCGACTCGTGGTCGGCCTGCTCGCCGCCACCGCCGCCGTAACCGTCGCCGCGTCTCCGGCCCAGGCCGCCGACGAGTCGATCAGTGTCAACTTCTCCTCGACCAGCGGCACGCCGACCTACCGCGCGTCCGGCTGGATCTACGGCATGACCGAGAACGCCAGCGGCCCGCCCGACCACTTCTACCGCGACGTCAAGTTCCAGTACATACGCGCCGGCGGCGCGCAGCTCGCGGGGAGTGGCTGGGTCGGCGGAACCTACGACCGACGATGGAACTCCACCCTCGCCCAGGCACGTCGCACCGCCGCCCTCGGCGGGAAGTTCATCCTGCTGCCGCACGACCTGTGGGGCGCCGACGGCGCCGGCATCTCCCGCTTCCCCGGCGACAACGGCAACTGGACCGACTACGACAACTTCCTGACCCGCCTCATCAACGACGTCCGGGCGGCCGGGCTGTCCGTGCAGTGGGACATCTGGAACGAACCCAACATCACCATCTTCTGGAACCGCCCGATCTCCCAGTACCTCGAACTGTGGCGCCGCACCTACCAGCGCATCCGGGCTGAGTTTCCCAACCAGCTCATCGTCGGGCCGAGCTGCGCCTGCGTACCGTCGACCACGCACACCTTCTGGAACCAGTACCTGGACTTCGTCCGCTCGACCAACACCGTGCCGGACATCATCAGCTGGCACTCGCTGCCAGGTGACCCGGTCGCCAACGTCGCCGCCGCCAACGCCACCCTCGACCCGCGCGGCATCGCCCACCCCCGGCCGTACCAGATCAACGAGTACGGCGCGCCCGAGGAGCAGAACCCGGCCGACGGCGCCTGGTACATCGCCCGCCTGGAGCGGGCCCGCGCGGACGGCCTGCGGGCGAACTGGGCCGGCGGCGGCAACCTGCACAACGACCTCGGCAACCTGTTGGTCCGCAACTCGGCCGGCCAGCACCAGCCCAAGGGCGAGTGGTGGGCCTACCGCTACTACGCCTCCCAGACCGGGCAGATCGCCTCGGTGACCGCCAGCCAGTCGTACGACGCGTTCGCCACCACGGCGACCGGCACGGCGAAGGTCCTGATCGGTGGCGGTCGTACCACCGGAAACCTGACCGTCAACCTGCAACGACTGGACACGACCAGCGGCATCGTGCAGAACAACCAGGTCCGTGTCCTCACCCAACGCATCCCGCACAACAACGGCGGCGCCGTGCAGGGGCCGGTCACGGTCTCGAACAGCGTGGTCGGGGTGTCCAACAACAACGCCACCGTGACCCTGCCGTACACCAACCAGACCGACACCTACACCGTCACCCTGCTGCCCCCCTCGGACGGCGGCTTCCAGTCGGTGGCGGTGGCCCAGCACTCCCAGCAGTGCCTGGAGAACCCCGGCCCGGGCACCGCCGAGGGCAACGTCCAGCAGCAGTACTACTGCGAGGGCGGCGACCAGCAGCTCTGGAACTTTCGCCCGGTCGCTGGCGTGGCCAACACGTACACGGTGGTCAACCAGCAGAGCGGCAAGTGCCTCGACGTCAGCGGTGTGTCCACCGCGGACGGCGCGACCGTGCACCAGTGGACCTGCCTGAACGGCCTCAACCAGCAGTTCACCCTCCGCAGGGTGACCTACGGGGGCAACGACTCGCACGACTACCAACTCGTCGCCCGGCACAGCGGCAAGTGTGTCGATGTCAGCACGGTCTCCACAGCGGCCCGGGCGCCGGTTCACCAGTGGACCTGCAATCCGACCGGTCAGGGCAGCCCGTTGAACCAGACGTGGCGGATCTGGGGGCGGTAGGCGATGCCTGACCCGCAGCCCACACCACCACCGCCCGAGGCGGCGCGTCGCCACGCCCGCGCGCTTCGACGACTCCGAGGAGACACTTCGTGAAAACCCCGTCCGGTAGTGGGCCAGGACAGGTCCGTGATCTCATCCACAGGGGTCGGCGCCGACGTCTGACCGCGCTGGCTGGCGCACTGGTCGGCGTCCTCGTCGGGCTCGGCGCGGCCCCCGGCACCCTCCCCGCGACCGCCGTGGCAGCGCCCGTGGCGGCCGCCATCGAGCCGGGGCAGAGCGCCCCGATCGTCGGCACTCCCTCCGGTCGCTGCCTCGACGTCCCCAACTCCAGCACCGCCAACGGCACCCAGACGCAACTCTGGGACTGCCAGGGCGGCGTCAACCAGACCTGGACCTGGACATCGAGCAGACAACTCATGGTGTACGGCAACAAGTGCCTGGACGCCTCCGGCCGGGGCACCGCCAACGGCACAGCGGCGATCATCTGGGACTGCAACGGCCAGGCCAACCAGCAGTGGAACGTCAACACCAACGGCACCATCACCGGCATGCAGTCCGGGCTGTGTCTCGACGCCAGCGGGTACGGCACCACGAACGGCACGAAGATCCACCTGTGGGCGTGCCACGGCGGTGCCAACCAACAGTGGACCTCGCCGACCACCCCACCGCCGACCGGCACCCGCCCGTGCGACATCTACGCCTCCGGCGGCACCCCGTGCGTGGCGGCCCACAGCACGACCCGGGCGCTCTACGCGGCGTACGCCGGCAACCTTTACCAGGTCCGGCGCTCGTCGGACAACACGACCCGCAACATCGGGCTGTCGAGCGCGGGCGGCACCGCCAACGCGGCGACGCAGGATTCGTTCTGCGCCGGCACGACCTGCGTCGTGACGGTCGTGTTCGATCAGTCCGGGCGAGGAAACGACCTCTGGTACCAGGGGTCGAGCGTGGTCCCGGGCTCACCGCAGAGCAGGCCGGCGGTGGCGACGTCGGAGTCCCTGACCGTCGGTGGGGCCAAGGCATATTCGCTCTACATCAACCCCGGGAACAGCTACTGGCGGGACGGGCACCTGACCGGGGTGCCCACCGGGGCCGCTCCCGAGGGCATGTACATGGTGACCAGCGGCACCCACGTCAACAACGGCTGCTGCTTCGACTACGGCAACAGTGAGACGACGAGGAAGGCCGACGCCGCCGGGGCGATGGACGCCATCAACTTCGGCACCCAGTGTTGGTTCGGCGGCTGCTCCGGCAGCGGACCCTGGGTCCAGGCGGACCTCGAATGGGGTCTCTTCCCGGGTGGCAGCAGCTCCTGGAACCCGAACCAGCGTGCCTTCACCAGCAAGTTCGTCACGGCGACGTTGAAGAACAACGGCACCACGCGCTTTGCCATCAAGGGCAGCAACGCCCAGTCCGGCAGTCTCTTCACGCTCTGGGACGGCGCACTCCCGCCGGGATACAGCCCGATGAAGAAGCAGGGCGCGATCATCCTGGGCAGTGGCGGGGACTGCTGCAAACCCGACGGCGGCGCGAACCTGAGCGCCGGCACCTTCTACGAGGGGGCCATGGTCGCGGGCTATCCGTCCGACGCGATCGAGAACGCGGTGCAGGCCAACGTGGTGACGGCTGGCTACCGCTGACCCGGCAGCGCGCCCGACGGCCAGCACCGCACAGCGGTGGTGGCCGGCGTGGCGTGGTCAGTCGCCGTCGGTGCTCCGATGACCGCGGGGAGCGGCCTCGGCGAGCGCGGCCCGGATGGTCTCCAGCAGGTCGTCGTCCGGGTGGTCGATCCAGTGCTGGGTGGCGACGCGCAGGATCGCCAGGAAGGTCGCGGACAACAGGCGGGCGCGTAGTGCCACCGCAGGGCCGGTGAGCCGTGGTACGAGTTCCCCAGCCAGCTCGCGCTCGATCGCCGTGTACGCCGCGACCTGGTGTGCGGCCAGGCCGGGGTGCCCGCGCAGCTGCCGGCGTCGGGTCAGCCAGGAGAGGTCGTCACCGCCGAACGCCTCGGACGTGAAGTGCTCGGCCGCCCGGCTCAACGCCGTCCACGGCGGCTCGTCGACCGGCCGCTCGTGGACCAGTTCCAACAGCCGGCGCAGGCGCACGGTGTCGCCGTGGAAGAGCGCCTCTTCCTTGTTGGAGAAGTAGTTGGAGAACGTCCGCCGGGAGACGTTCGCCGCGTCGGCGATCGCCTCGACGGTCACGCCGTCGAGGCCATGGTCGGCGGCGAGGCGCAGCGCGGCCTCGTGCAGAGCGAGGCGGGTGGCCGCCTTCTTGCGCTCCCGTAGCCCGGTGATCTCGTGCATCGGCCCCAGCGTAGCGGGGTGATGCGCTTCTCAGTGAGCAAACTTGCCTAGTGGGCAAGATCGGTAGATGCTTGCGTGAGGCAACCAACTGGGTGTGAGGGGCAGGCGTGGACAGCACCGCTGGTGAACTCGGCCTCCGGCTGTACGACCTGGTGCGGACTGTCCGGCTGCTGAAGCAGCGCCGGGCGGATGAACGGCAGGCCGTCGCGCCGGGCCTGCTCGGCCTGCTCATGCAGATCGACCAGTCCTCCAGCGGCTGCCAAGCCCGTGAGCTGGCACGTCGTACCCGGCTCGACCCGTCCACCGTCAGTCGCTCGGTCGCGGCGCTCGTCGCGGACGGCCTGGTCGAGCGGCGGCCCGATCCGGCCGACAAGCGGGCGAGCCTCCTGGTGATCACCTCCGCCGGCCGGGCCGCCCTGGCCGAGAGCTTCGGCTGGTACGGCGGGGTGCTCGACCGGGCGCTGGCCGACTGGACTCCCGACGAGGTGAATGCCCTGAGCGGCGCCCTCGACCGGTTCGCCCGCGATATCGAGGTTGCCCTCGGAAACCACGACAACCTGGAGGCCGCGCCATGAGCGCACCCACCACCATGACCAGCGCTGAGCCGATGACCCATCGGCGGACGCTGGAAGCGCTCAGTGGCCTGCTGCTGGTGCTGTTCGTCGCGATGCTGAGCAGCACGGTCGTCTCCACCGCGCTCCCGAAGATCATCGGAGCGTTGAACGGCTCGCAGACCCAGTACACCTGGGTGGTCACCGCCACCCTGCTCACCGCGACCGCGACCACCCCGATCTGGGGCAAGCTGGCCGACCTGTTCAGCAAGAAGCTCCTCATCCAGGTCGCCATCGTGGTCTTCCTGGTGGGCTCGGTCATCGCCGGGTTCTCGCAGACTGCCGGCCAGTTGATCGCCGCCCGCGCGTTCCAGGGCATCGGGGTGGGTGGCCTGCAGGCCCTCGTCCAGGTGGCGATCGCCGCGATGATCCCGCCGCGCGAGCGGGGCCGCTACAACGGTTATCTCGGTGGCGTCATGGCCGTCGCGACGGTCGGCGGCCCGCTGCTCGGCGGCCTCATCGTCGACACGTCATGGCTCGGCTGGCGCTGGTGCTTCTTCGTCGGCGTCCCGGTCGCCGCCATCGCGCTGGTCCTGCTCCAGGCCACCCTCAACCTGCCGACCACGCGGCGCGAGAACGTCAAGATCGATTACCTGGGCGCCGGTCTGATCGCCGCCGGCGTCAGCGTGCTGCTGATCTGGATCTCCTTCGTCGACGGCTCGTTCGCCTGGGTCTCCTGGCAGACCGCGGCCATGGTGGGCGGGGCGATCATCCTGCTCGCCCTGGCGGTCTGGGTCGAGTCGCGGGCCGCCGAGCCGGTCGTACCACTCGACATCGTGCGCCAGCACACCACCGCGCTGGCCATTCTCGGCAGCCTCGCGGTCGGCATGGCCATGTTCGGCGGTGCCGTCTTCCTCGGCCAGTACTTCCAGATCGGCCGTGGCTACAGCCCGACCGAGGCCGGCCTGCTCACCATCCCGATGATGGCCGGGGTGCTCCTGTCCTCGATCGTCGCCGGACGGCTGATCACCACGAGCGGAAAGATCAAGCCGTACATCGTCGCCGGCTCGATCATCCTCGTCGCCGGGTTCGCACTGCTCGGCACGATCGACCACGAGACGTCGCTCGTCGTGGTCGGCGTCGCGATGTTCATCGTCGGCACCGGTGTCGGTATGACCATGCAGAACCTCGTCCTCGCTGTGCAGAACACG
Organism: Micromonospora sp. NPDC047527; assembly: GCF_040643015.1. Lineage (NCBI taxonomy): Bacteria > Bacillati > Actinomycetota > Actinomycetes > Micromonosporales > Micromonosporaceae > Micromonospora > Micromonospora sp. NPDC047527. The sequence continues at coordinate 320,905 of NZ_JBEYTK010000003.1, forward strand.
GTCTCGCTCAAGGACATCGGCGCGGCGAGTTCCAGCGTTGCGTTCTTCCGGTCGCTCGGCGGCACCATCGGCGTGTCGGTGCTCGGCGCCGTCCTCGCCCGCCGCGTCAGCGACCAGATCACCCACGACCTCACCGCCGCCGGTATCCCCGCCTCCGGCAGCTCCGACGGCAGCAGCAACCTCAACATCACCGCCCTGCCCGACGGGGTGCAGGACATCGTCCGGGCCGCGTACGGCGACGCCACCGGGCACATCTTCCTCATCTCCGCCGCCATCGCGGTCGTCGGCGTCATCGCCGCGCTCCTGCTCCGGCCGGTCACCCTGCGGACCAGCCTGGACCTACCGGACACCGCCACGACGACGGCCGTGGCCGCCGACGCGATCGACGGTGCTCCCGCGTTCGACCAGACCTCAGTGGACGATGCGCCGAAGGAGACGACTCACCGGCGCTGACGCCGGACCCGCATGACCCGGGGCCGCCACCGTCTTCCAACGGTGGTGGCCCCAGTGCTGTCCGACGACCGCCCAACTGGGTGCCCGAAACGGGTCGGCATCGCCTGACGGGGTGCCTGACCGGGTTGGCGGCGTCCGATCGCGTCTAACCGGGTCGTCCACCGCCCAACCACGGTGCCTGGCTGGCCGTCCTGACTGCCGGCTGTCCCACCTGGACCTGGCGGGCTGTGTCTGAGCGGCCATCCTCCCAACATTCGGTCATTGCCTCCCGCCTGTCAGGACAGCAGCAATGATCGACTCGATATCGCCGATACGGGGGTGTCCTGATAGCGGGATACCCCGACATCGCCGATCTCGTGTTGATCTCGGCCCGACGGGGCCCCACTGCCCGCCGGAGCCCCCCGGCGCGGTGCCGCGTCAGTTGCCGCGCGGGCACCGTGCCGCCTTTGGCACCGTGCCGCCTTTGGCGCCGTGCCGCAGCCGGCGCCGCGTCAGCGGTGTCGCTGCTCGGGTCCGGCACCCTTCGGCCATGCCACTGCTTGGGTCCGTCACCCTTCGGTGGTGCCACTGCGTGGGTCCGCCGGCCCGGCGGTGTCAGCGCGTGGGCCTGTCGGCCGCCGACGATGCTGACGCCGTAGCGATGGGAAGGGCGGGAGGCGGCCGGGGGCGCGTGGCCAAATCCGGACGCAGAAGGCAAGAGGCGCACTCCCTGCCACTCTCAACATATACCGCACCGGGGGTCTTGCCGCAAGACCCGGGTCGTGCCGCAGAATCTCCCAGCCGAGGCCAGAGCCTGCGCAAACGAGAGGTCCGCGGGTGCGGATCGCGCTGCACCGCTGGCGTGGCGACATCCGTGGCGAATGGGGGCTTTCATGATTGACGTGATCATTGCCGGCGGGGGACCGACCGGCCTGATGCTGGCGAGCGAGTTGCGGCTGCACGGCGTGCACACGCTCGTGCTGGAGAGGGACACGGAACCGACCAGGTACGTCCGCGCGCTCGGCCTGCACGCGCGCAGCATCGAGGTGTTGGACCAGCGCGGACTGCTGGGGCGGTTCCTCGCGCTCGGCCAGCAGTACCCGGTCGGTGGTTTCTTCGCCGCCATCACCAAGCCGTCGCCGGGCGGGCTGGACACCGCCCACCCGTACGTCCTCGGCATCCCACAGCCCACCACCGGTCGCCTGTTGGCCGAGCACGCGATCGAACTCGGCGTCGAGGTGCGGCGCGGCTGCGAGCTGGTCGGGCTGGACCAGGACGAGCGTGGGGTGACCGTAGAGCTGGCCGACGGCGCGCGGTTGCGCTCGCGCTACCTGGTCGGCTGCGACGGGGGCCGCAGCACGGTACGCAAGCTGCTCGGTGTCGGCTTTCCCGGTGAACCCAGCAGGGTCGAGACACTGCTCGGTGAGATGGAGGTGGGGGTGCCGCCGGAGACGGTTGCCGCCGTGGTGGCCGAAGTCCGCAAGACCCAGCTCCGGTTCGGTGTCGGGCCCTTCGGCGAAGGGGTGTACCGCGTTGTCGTACCGGCTGAGGGGTTGGCTGTGGACCGTTCGGCCCCGCCGACCCTGGATGAGGTGAAGCGGCAGCTGCGGGCGGTCGCCGGCACCGATTTTGGCGTGCACTCGCCGCGCTGGCTGTCCCGCTTCGGCGACGGTACCCGGCTGGCCGAGCGGTACCGGACGGGCCGGGTGCTGCTGGCCGGCGACGCGGCGCACATCCACCCGCCGACCGGCGGGCAGGGCCTGAACCTCGGCATCCAGGACGCGTTCAACCTCGGCTGGAAACTGGCCGCCGAGATCAACGGCTGGGCGCCGGAGGGGCTGCTGGACAGCTACCACGCCGAACGGCACCCGGTCGCCGCCGACGTCCTGGACAACACCCGCGCGCAGATGGAGTTGCTGTCGACCGAGCCGGGTGCTCGGGCGGTGCGTCGACTGCTGTCGGAGCTGATGGACTTCGAGGACGTGAACCGGTACCTGATCGAGAAGGTCACCGCGATCGGGGTCCGCTACGACTTCGGCGCGGGGCATGACCTGCTCGGCCGGCACCTGCGGGATGTACGACTGAAGAGGGGGCGGCTCTACGAGCTGATGCACGGCGGCCGGGGGCTGTTGCTGGACCAGACCGGCCGGCTCTCGGTTGCGGGGTGGGCGGATCGGGTCGACCACGTCGTCGAGGTCAGCGACGAGTTGGACGCGCCCGCCGTGCTGCTGCGGCCGGACGGCCACGTGGCATGGGTGGGTGATGATCAGCAGGAGCTGCTGGACCAGACGCGCCGCTGGTTCGGGGCGGCCGTCGACTGACGCCGCGGCCGCCGCCGAAGGGCCCGCCCGCGCGACCGCCGTCGCGAGGCCCGCACGCGCGACCGCTCTCGATAGCCCGCACGCGCGACCGCCCCGACCAGCCGCGGCACTGCGGGACGTGATGTCAGCGCGCCGCGAGGCCGTATTCGCGGTCGGTGAACAGGTCCACGTCCCGCGGCCCCAGCTTGGCGACCTGTCGGGCGTGCAGGGCGAGCTGCCGGCGTGCCTCGCCAAGGCGGCGGCTGGCGATCGTCATCTCGTCGGACGGCTCGAACGGTTCCGTGCCGCTGCACTGCATGGCGGCGGCCATCACCCCGTTGTACGCGGTCATGAGCCCGTTGGTCAGGGCGATGCCGTCCTGGTCGCCGTGGGTCCAGATCTGCGACCAGGCCGTCTCCACAGTGGTCATGTCCCGGGCCAGCCAGTCGTGCAGCACCATCGGCCCCAGCGGCTTGTGCCCCGCGAACAACTCGTTGCCCGCCTCCGGCAGGCTGGAGCGCCAGTACCTGGTCTGCCGCAGCGCCTCGGCCTTGTGGGCGAGGCGCAGCGCGCCGGACAGGATCAGGATGTAGGCCCGCTGGAGGTCAGCCCGCTCCCGGCGCCGTCGCCTCAGCCGGCTCTGCAGTAGGACCACGAACAGCGATGCGAAGGCGGTGATCGCGGAGCCGAGCAGAGCAGCCAGGGTTGAGTTCACGCCGACATGATGCCTGCCAACCTTTGGCGCCGATTCGGGGGCTCTCCCGATCAGTCGGCAGGGTCGGACGCTCGACGCGTGCTCGGGTCCGCCACGGGCCGTCCCAACGGCGGGAGCGGGGTCGGGCGGTCCGGGTGAAGGCCGTAGCGGGTGAACGGTCGCCGGCCAGCGGCTACCAGCGACTTGACGTACGGCATGTTATCGCTCACAGTCGATGTCGAGGACAGCAGCATCTGTGGCTCACCGGGCGAGCCCGCTGACCGAACCTCGTGATCGGACGTCCCCCCAGGGCATGCGGACGTCGCATCAGGACCCTGTCATCAGCCGCCGGCGACGCGCGGCGGACGCCGCGCGCCCGTCGGGCGCCTCCGGATGACCGGCTCGGACGTCACGGCGGCCCACCCCCGGAACCGACGGCGGAAGCAACCTCGGGCGCCACCACCGCTGCAACCACCGAGAAGGAATCGACATGAGACTCAAGAGAGCCCTGCGGGCGACGGTGACCCTCGCCGGCGCCGGCGTACTCACCGCGGCCATGATGGTGTCCCTGGCCCCGACCGCCAGCGCCGGGACGACCCTGCGCGCGTCGGCGGCCGAGAAGGGCCGTTACTTCGGCGCCGCGGTCGCGACGGGCAAGCTTTCCACCAGCACGTACGTCAACGTCCTCAACCGCGAGTTCAACAGCGTCGTCGCCGAGAACGAGATGAAGTGGGACGCCACCGAGCCCCAGCAGGGGCGGTTCAGTTACACCGGCGGCGATCGTCTGGTCAGCCACGCGCAGGCCAACGGCATGAGCGTGCGCGGCCATGCGCTGCTGTGGCACGCTCAGCAGCCGAGCTGGGCGCAGGGCATGTCCGGCAGCGCACTACGGAACGCCGCGATCAACCACGTCACCCAGGTAGCCACCCACTTCCGGGGCAAGATCTACGCCTGGGACGTGGTGAACGAGGCGTTCGCCGACGGTGGCAGCGGCGGCCGGCGGGACTCGAACCTGCAGCGCACCGGCAACGACTGGATCGAGGCGGCGTTCCGGGCCGCGCGGGCGGCCGACCCGGGCGCGAAGCTCTGCTACAACGACTACAACACCGACGGGATCAACGCGAAGTCGACCGGCATCTACAACATGGTGCGGGACTTCAAGTCCCGTGGTGTGCCGATCGACTGCGTCGGTTTCCAGTCCCACCTGGGCACCACGCTGGCCGGGGACTACCAGGCCAACCTGCAACGCTTCGCCGACCTCGGCGTCGACGTGCAGATCACCGAGCTGGACGTCATGACCGGCGGCAACCAGGCCAACATCTACGGCGCGGTCACCCGCGCCTGCCTGGCCGTCTCGCGCTGCACCGGCATCACCGTGTGGGGAGTGCGGGACTGCGACTCGTGGCGCGGGTCCGACAACGCGCTGCTGTTCGACTGCAACGGCAACAAGAAGTCCGCGTTCGACGCCGTGCTCAACGCCCTCAACAGCGGCACGCCCATCCCGACGACCCCTCCGCCGAACCCGACGACTCCTCCGCCCGGTCAGGTCGGCTGTTCGGCGTCGGTGTCGGTGAACTCGTGGACCGGCGGGTTCGTGGCGACGGTGAAGGTGACGGCTGGCTCGGCCGGCACGCGCGGGTGGAATGTCAATCTGACGCTGCCGAGTGGCGCGAGTGTGACGAACACGTGGTCGGCCACGGCCAGTGGCAGCTCCGGGTCGGTGCGGTTCACGAACGTGAGCTACAACGGTCAGCTCGCTCCCGGTCAGGTGACCGAGTTCGGTTTCCAGGGCAACGGCAGCGCGACGGGCCTGACCCCCATCTGCGCCGCCAGCTGACCACCTGAGCGAACTGCACCAAGGGAGACTGCCGGCACGCTGAACCGGCGCCCGTCGTGGGCGTCGGTTCGGCGTACCCCCGTCGCGGCGGCGGGCGGCACTGAACCACGGTGGCCCGGCCCGGGGACGAACCCGGGCCGGGCCACGCGGCAGCGGCCGCGTGCGGGCCCCGTCGCGTCGGACGGGAACCCGCGTACCCATCGGCTTCGTTAGCGCTAACACCCCCGAGACCTACGGGCGGTCAGCGGCCCTCGGGAACGGCCATCTCCCCGAGCAGCGACCAGTCCTGCTGCGGCACGGTGGTGTTGACGATGCGCGGCGTCTCGGCCAGGTGCGGCGGCAGGTCCTTCTGCGCCGCACGGAAGTGGGCCGACTGCACGTGCGCGCCGCCGGCCTCGTCGTCACGGAACGCCTCGACCAGGACGTACTCGGTCGGGTCGTCGAGGCTGCGGGACCAGTCGAACCACAGGCAGCCGGGCTCGGCGCGGGTCGCCTCGGTGAACGAGGCGGCGATCTGGGGCCACTGGTCGGCGTGCTCCGGCAGCACCCGGAACTTGGCGGTAATGAAGATCATGGCACCAGGCTACGCAGCGCACGGCACGTTGGCAGTGGCTCGGCGCACCCTGACCTGATCACGACCGGGACATTTTTCGATGACGGATCGTGCCGCCCGGTTGATAGGCGGAGCCGCCCACGTTTAGTTGTGCTGGGCGCACATGCGCCCGGAACGGGGGCCGTGCGGTGCAATCTCCAACAGGGAAAGAAGATCCGGTGCGATCCCGGCCGGAGCGGGGGCGACCGGCAGCCGCGGTCGGCGCGGTGATCGTCGTGTTGGTGGCGGCCGGTGTGGTGGCGTGGGGAGTCGCCACGCGGCGGGATGAGCCCGCGTCCACCGCCGGTGCGGTGGTCGAGCAGGTGCTCACCACGTTGCCACTGCAGCTACAACCCCCAGCGACGGCGGTGGACCTGCCGACCGACCGGGGCGTTGGGACGGGGGCACTGATCTATCACCCCAAGACCGACCCGGGGGACCTCGATCCGACCGGCAAGAACTTCGAGCAGCACGACATCTACCTGGTGACCGTGTCGGGTGAGCAGTTCCGCATCGGGCGTACGCCCCCGAACGTCGGACCGCTGAACCTGTCGCTGTCGCCCGACGGGCGCTGGCTGGCCACCAAGCGGGACGGTCGCTGGCGGGTACGGGACCTCTCGGGGACAACCGAGCACGAGGTCATGATCGGGTACGAGCTGAGCGTGTGGTCCACGGACGCCCGGTCGGTGCTCCTGGTCAAGCCGGACGAGGACAGCCGGGACTACGCGGCCATGGCCCTACCGGACGGCGAGGTGCGACCGCTCGGTGTGCGAACCTCCGGCGTCGCCTGGGAGGTGGCCTTCATCGACGGCAGAGAGCTTGCGGTCTACGAATGGCAGATGCTGGGTGGCACGTCCGCGTCGTCGGAGCTGACCATCAAGCTCACGGATGTCGTCACCCTCGTGACCCGAACGCTGACGTTGGGCGGGCAGACGCCGTCGGGCAGGGTGCCGGATGTGCCAGTCTTCGGGTGGCACGCCGGTGGGAGCCCAACGGCCATCTGGGCGCAGGTCAACCTCTCCGATCCACGCTCCACCGGCACCTCGACCGGCCTGCAACAGGCGCTGCTGGGCGTCGACGTGACGACCGGTGCGGCCACCACCAGGATCGAGATGACGACTATCGCTGGGCAGACCGCGGAGTGGTTTCTGGGCGTGGTGGCCGAGGGCGTCGTCCTGCAACGCACGACGACAACCAATACCGAGTTGGTCGTCGTCGACCCGCACAACGGCACCCGACGTGTCGTGACGACGTTTCCGGGGCTCGTGGATCCGCTGGTCCCCGGTGCGCAAGCCTGACCGCGGCCATGACGCCGGCAAAGAGCGCCGACCGGCCGGCAAAGAGCGGCGACGTCAGCGTAGGCCGGCGAAGAGGTCGTCCTCGGGCACCGGCGCGTTCGTGGTGTCCCGCACGCGGACGAACGTCTCGACGCCCATCAGTTCGGTGAACTTCTCCCGGCCCAGTTGCAGGAAGAAGATGTTCTCGGTCTGACTGGCGTGCGCCGCCAACGCGTCGAACTTCTGGTCGCCGTACGCCTTCGTGTCCACCCAGGTGGTGATCTCGTCGTCGGGCAGGCCGAGGGCCGGCTCGGGCGACGACGGGTCCGGGTCGGCCCACTCGATGCCCAGCTCCTTCATGATCCGGCCGAAGTCCTCGAACGCGCTGCGGGGCACCGTGGTCCAGTACACCTTCGCGGGAACGTCGGTCTGCGCGACGGCCGCCATCGTGATGCGGTGGGCCTGGATGTGGTCCGGGTGGCCGTAGAAGCCGTTCTCGTCGTAGGTGACGATGACGTCCGGCCGGTACCGGCGGATCAGCTCGGCCAGCCGGTCCGCCGCCTTCGCCACCGGCGTGGACCAGAACGAGCCGGGCTGGTCGTTGGTCGGCCAGCCCATCATCCCCGAGTCGCCATAGCCGAGGGTCTCCAGATGGGTGACCTTCAACGCCGCGCAGCTCGCCTCCAACTCGGCCTGGCGCATCGCCACGACGGCTGCCGGGTCGTGACCCGGGTCGCCGGGCTTCACCCCGCCGGGCCCGTCACCGCACCGCCCGTCGGTGCAGGTCACGAGGACCGTCGAGATTCCCTCGGCCGCGTAGCGGGCCAGGACGCCGCCGGTGCTCGTCGCCTCGTCGTCGGGGTGGGCGTGCACCGCCATCAGGGTCAGGGATCGCTCAGCCATGCCACCACCCTACGGCGGTCGACGTCGGAGAACGGAACATCGGTCACCGTTCGGTGCGGACCGGGTCGCCCCGCACCAAATCGTCGTGGATGCGCCACAGGCCACGCCGGGCGGCTTCACCCTCTAGGCGGCGCAGCAACCGGGCCAGCGCCCAGGCGCACTCCTGCGGGCCACGCCCGCTGGACAGCAGCAGAGTCCCCAGGGGAGTGGTGCTCAGACAACGACGCTCACTTCTCGCTGAGAACGCAAGGGACGGACGGCAGTACGGCACCGGTCGGCCTCATGCGGCCCGGTGCGTCAGGTGGTGTCCGTCAGTACGTCATGGGGTGCACTCTCGCCGAACCCGTCGTGGGCGGCAACCGACTTTCGCGCGTACGCTGCCGCGATGAGCGCACCACGGCGCATCCTGGTCTACGGGGTGTACGGCGCCGGCAAGACCACACTGTCGCAGCAGTTGGCCGCACGCCTCGGGTTGCCGTGGTATCCGGTGGACGACCAGCTCTGGCTGCCGGGCTGGGTCGAGGTGCCGGTCGCGCAGCAGCGCAGCCGGATCGAGGAGATCTGCCGCCGGGACACGTGGATCATCGACGGGGCGTACCACGGCTGGCGGGACGTACCCCTGGCCCGTGCCGACCTGGTGGTGGGCCTGGACTACCCGCGGTGGTGCTCGTTCTGGCGATTGCTGCGTCGCACCCTGCGCCGGCTCGTGACGCGCGAGGAGATCTGCAACGGCAATCGGGAATCGCTGGGCAGCGTGCTGTCCCGGGACTCGATCCTGCTCTGGCATGTCGGCGCGTTCGGCCGGGCGCGGCGGCGGATGCGGGCCTGGCAGAGCGATCCGACCGCACCACCGGTGCTGCTGTTCCAGAGCCCGGCGGCCCTGGACGCCTGGCTGGCTGGCCTGCCCTCAGCGCCGGCCCGGCTCCGGTCTGATCGCCCGGCCGAGGACGCAAGGTGAGGACGGGCTGGAACTGGTGGCCGGGAACCGGAAGCGGCGCAGCTCCTCGATGACGAATCCGCCGGCCGTGATGGCGGCGGTGGTGTCGCGGCCGGTGTGGCAGCCGCCGCACAGTTTCGGCCACACCGTCGCGTCGACCAGCCGCTGGATCCGGCGCAGACGACCGGGGTCCTCGGCGGCGACGTGTTCGAAGAAGCGCAGCTGACCGCCGGGGCGCAGCACGCGGTGGATCTCGGCGAGCGCGTTGCCCTGATCGGGCACGGTGCACAGCACCAACGCGGCCACGGCCGCGTCGAACTCGCCGTCCCCGGCGGGCAACGCCTCGGCCAGGCCGTCGACGACCGTGACCGGCACCGGCGCGGTCGCCGCCGCCCGCACGGCGGCGGCCCGCAGCCGTCGTTCCGGCTCGACCGCGACCACCTCGGTCACGGCCGGCGGGTAGTGGCCGAACATGCGGCCGTTGCCGGCGCCGACCTCGATCACCCGGCCGGACAGGCCGGCGACCACGTCGCGGCGGAACTCGTCGAGGCCGGCGCGGTCCATGGCCACGCTGAGCCGCTCGTAGACCCGGGCGAACACCGGGTGGGACACCGCGGCCACGTCGACCTCCAGATGCGGATGGGGTTCCTGCTGCCAGTTGTCCGCAGGTTAGCCAGGCGCGACGGGCGGCGGCAATCACGACGCCTGATGTCCCCGCCTCGGGATCCACGGGTACGTAGGCTGGAAACGACCCGTTACGTGCCGTCTTGACCGATAGCGGAAGACAGGAAGTGGTTCGATCATGAAGATCGTCGTCATCGGTGGCAGTGGCCTCATCGGCTCCAAGCTCGTCCGAATTCTCGGTGAGCAGGGCCACGAGGCGGTGGCGGCGTCACCGAAGACCGGGGTGAACACGCTGACCGGCGAGGGGGTGGCCGACGTGCTCGCCGGTGCGGAAGTCGTCGTCGACACCTCGAACTCTCCGTCGTTCGAGGACGCGGCCGTGCTGGAGTTCTTCGAGACGTCCACCCGGACCCTGCTCGCCGCCGCGACAGCCGCCGGAGTGCGGCACTACGTGGCGCTCTCGATCGTGGGCAGCGACCGGCTTCCGAACAGCGGGTACATGCGAGCGAAGGTCGCCCAGGAGCGGCTCATCGCCGGGTCTGGAGTGCCGTACTCGCTGGTGCACGCCACGCAGTTCTTCGAGTTCGTCCAGGGCATCGTCGACGCCGCGACGGACGGCGACACCGTACGCCTGGCGCCGGTGCTGATCCAGCCGATGGCGGCCGACGACGTCGCGGCCGAGGTGGCGGCGGTCGTGGTCGGCGCGCCGACGAGCGGCATCGTCGAGATCGCCGGCCCGGAGCAGTTCCGCCTCGACGAACTGGGTCGGTCCGTGCTCACTGTCCGAAAGGACCCCCGCTCGGTGGTGACCGACCCCGGTGCGCGGTACTTCGGCACCACCTTGGACGAGCGCTCGCTCGTTCCCGCCGATGGCGCCCGCATCGCCGGCACGCGCCTTGACGCTTGGCGCGCCCGGACCTCGAATGCCGCTTGATCCATTCGTCACGGCGGCGGCCCGCCGAGGCGGCGCGCCAACTCCCGCACCGCGTCGGTGAACCCCTCGTCGGATTCGCAGGGCCAGTGTCCCTGAATGGGCGGGGGGACGCTGTCGCCCGGCGGGGTCACCACGTCGATGGGGTCCCGCTGTCGGCGATCAACGGTGGCCGCCGGGTCGCTGTCGTGCTCTGCTGATCGGTGGTCGGGGAAGATCCGACCACCGATCGCGTCGGTGTCGCGCCACAGGTTGACCCACCGCCAGCCGACCCGGCCGCCGATCTCGCGCAGCACCTCGTCGTCGACGTACGCGGGGAACAGCCGCGCGTAGAGCCGCCGCAGCGGTGACCCGTGCGTGAGCAGCGCGACCCGGGCGCCGATCCGTGGTGGCAACTGGAGCACTGTCGCGGCGAGCAGGACCGAGCCGTGGCTGTGCCCGGTGAGCAGCACCCGGTCGCCGCGTTCGACCAGGTAGGTGATTCGTCGGGTCAACTCCGGCACGGCGCGTTCGGCGTAGCAGGGCGGCGCGAACGGGTGGGCGGCTCGGGGCCAGAACGTGCCGAGGTCCCAGATGACGCCGACGTGCCGCCGAAACGGAAGGGTCCGGTACGCGAAGATCCCGCCGAGGAGCAGCGCGAGGATGATCGCCGCGATCGCCCAACTGCCGAACGCGATGGCGAAGGTGATCACGTCGGCGGGCACCCCCGAGGTCTGCTCGACGGCGTCGCCGGGAGTCAGCCCCAGCAGGCCGATGGTGGTGGTGGTCGAGCCGATGCCGGCGAGGCAGGCGAAGACGACGGCCAACAGCATCAGCTTCTCGGTGAACCGAGCCTTGGCTATCGCGTCGCGTACCTGTCGCAGCCGTGGCCGCGCCTCTTCCGGCGGGTCCGGGTAGTCGCGTGCGACGATCGCCGCCGCAGCGCGGTATCGGCCGGGGCGGGAGAACACGACGATGAGACCGGCGGCGACGGCTGTGACCAGCACGGTGCGGAAAAACCCGAAGATCGCCCAGGTGTACGCCGCGGGCGGGCCGGCGGCGATGCCCTCCCCGGTCGGCACGTCGCGGTCCAGGAAGTCCGCCACCCGGTAGACCAGCTCGGCGGAGTACGCCACCGCCGCGCTGGTCGCGGTGGCCATGATGGCCACCGCTCCCAGCCCGAACAGCGGACTGCCGCCGCGCTGACGGTCCCGGTGCCAGAGCAGGACCACGCCCAGAGTGGCCAGCAGTGTCGTCTCGGTGATGCACACCCCGGCCAGCATCGCGTCGTAGCCGGGCAGGTGGTGCCCCTCCTGCCACGAGTCGGGGCTGGTCAGCACGTGGGCCACGACCAGGAGGGTCAGGATGACGCTGGTCGTCCGCAGTGTGCGGGTGATCGTGTCGAGCCGTGGGTTCGTCGGGGCTCGGTCGATCAGCGGGGGAGTGCACAGCAGGACCACACAGGCGGTCAGGACCGTGCCGGTAACGACCATCAGCGCGAGCGTGGCGGCTGAGGCGCCGTTCGTGACGCGGGCGGCGAGCAGGACGAGGCTCACCGTCGCGAACGCCGCCGCGACGTGCACGGAGCGGAGTCGCCCCACCAGCGGTTCGGCGTCCCACTTGCCGACCGCGCTGAGCCGATGCCCGCCCAGCTCCTCGTCGGGTGCCCGGAACGCCTCGAACGACCTTCCGGGCCGGTTGCTGAGCCGCCAGACCAGGGCGATCGCGGCGGCCGGGAGCAGCGCGAGCGCGGCCAGCCGCACCCCGGTCCGCTGCCCGCTCAGCCAGGACAGCCAGCTCCGCCCGGCCAGGCAGCGGGGTGACGTCAGGCATTTCCAGGCGATCAGGTCCAGGGCGACGCCCGCGACGGCCAGCACGTACAGCACGGTGAGCGTCAGTGCCAGCACCCGGCACAGGGACTTGACCACCGCCTCCGACTCCGGGTTCGCGGGGCGCATCCAGATCGCCACGTTGGCCAGCATGAACGGCAGCAGGAACACCAGCCCGAGGGTCCGGGCCACGGTCCCGGTGGGCAGGTCACCCCAGCGGTACGCCTCCAGCGTCACGCCTCGTACGGCGTCGGGTGCCGGCCCTGATGGACGAATCCGGAAGAAGCCCCCGCTGCGGTCACCGGCGACCTGCGCTGTCTGCCGCAGGCCCAGCAACTGGTCGGCGCTCGCGCCGGAGACGCCGTGCACCCGCAGTTCGACGATGTCGCCGGCGGTGTCGGGCGCGCTCAACCGTGCTGATCCATCCGTCATCGCCCCCCGAGGCTCCCGGCAGCCCAGCCAGCGATCCTGCCGGGGACGGCCCCGCCACCGGTGTGGCAGACCCGCGTCTACCCCGCTCGGGCGGACCCAATCGTGTCGACGCCGCCCCGCCGCGCGGATTCCAGCGCGTTCCCGCCGGAGGTCGTCGCGCCCGTCACGCGGCTGCGCAGGGTTGAGCCGGACAGTCCCGGGTAGCCGCCGTCATGGTGGCTGCCGGTCGGCGCGGTAGGGGCGGGGGTGCTGCCGCCCGCGCCGACGACACCGCGCACACCGGCCCGTCGGCGACCGTCGTCCGGCTCCGGAACCGAGCGGTGGCGACGCTGGGCGACCGTCTGCGTCGGGTACACGCCATCGGTGTTCTGGCCCTGCAGGCCGGGCTCGCCGCGGCGCTGGCCTGGCTGCTGGCGCACGAGGTCCTGCACGTCGCCCAGCCGGTGTTCGCGCCGATCTCGGCCGTCTCGACCCTCGCCGCGTCGGTCGGCCAACGCCTGCGCCGCACCGTGGAGCTGATCATCGGTGTCACTGTGGGGGTGTCGGTCGGTGATCTGCTTCTGGCCGTGATCGGCACCGGGTGGTGGCAACTCGCGCTGATCGTCGCGCTGGCGATCCTCGTCGTGTTGTTCCTCACCGCCAGCGCGGCGGTGGTGCTCCAGGCCGGCGCGACGGCGGTGCTCATCGCCACGCTCAGTCCCTCCGTGGGCCATCTGGAGATCCCCCGCTTCGTGGGCGCGCTCGTCGGGGGAGGGGTGGCGCTCCTGGTCACCGCCGTGCTGCTGCCCCTGAACCCGCTACGGGTGCTCAACCGGGCCGCCCGGCCGGCGTTGGACCTGCTCAGCACGCAACTCGACGCCACCGCGGGCGCATTGGCCGAGGGCGACGCCGGGCCTGCCCGGACTGCCCTGACGGAGCTGCGGCAGAACAAGGACGAGCTGCGGGCGTTCATCGAGGCGACCCAGGGCGCCCGGGAGGCCAGCACCCTGTCGCCGGTCCACTGGCGCGAGCGGCACGGGCCGGTGGCCCGGTACGCGCAGGCGGCCGAGCCGATCGACCGGGCGATGCGCAACACCGGAACGCTGATCCGCCGGGCGGTGAGCCTGATCGAGGACGGTGAGCCCGTACCGAAACCGATGCCGGAGGCGGTCGCCGACCTGGCTGAGGCGGTCCGGCTGCTCCAGCGGCAGTTCGCCGTCGGTCACGAACCCCGGCAGGCGCGGGAGCAGGCGCTGCGGGCGGTCGGCCGGGCCGGCCACGCCTATCGGGAGGGGGTCGGTTTCTCCGGTGCCGTGGTGGTGGCGCAGGTCCGGACGACCGTCAGCGATCTGCTGGTGGCCACCGGGCTGACCCAGGACGTCGCGAACCGGCTGGTCAGACGCGCGTTCGGGGAGTTGGGCCGCTCCGCCGACACCAACCCGGATGGATGATCTGGCATCACGGTGAGCCGCAGGTGTTGCATCCTGAGCCAAAGTGGTGCCATGATGGCGTCATGGATTTGAGGCCGTACGTCGAGAACCTGCGCAACGAGTTCGCCGTCGCCGCCGAGGGGGTCGACCCGGACGGCCGGGTGCTGGCCGAGCGGCTCTTCACCCAGTTGGAGGCGGCGACCCACCTCGCGTTGCTTGAGGCGCTGTCCGACGCGGCCGACGAGATCACCCGCGAACTCGCCCCGGGGTCGGTGCACGTCCGACTGCGCGGGCGTGAACCCGACTTCGTGGTGACACCGGCCAACCCGCCGACGGGTGGCGCGGCCGAGCAGACCGAGCCGCCCGCGCTGCCGGCGCCGGTGCTGCCGCCGGACGGCGACGACGGTGGCACCTCGCGGATCAACCTCCGCCTCCCCGACCACCTGAAGACCAGCGTCGAAGAGGCCGCCGGCCGTGCCGGGCTGTCGGTCAACGCCTGGCTGGTGCGGGCGGTCGCCGGTGCCGTCGGGGCAGGCGACGCGGACCGTCGCCCCGCCCGCCGACCGGAGCCGCGCTCCGGTCAGCACTTCACCGGCTGGGCGCGCTGACCCGCCCCGTCCTCTTTCCTTCCCACCCCACTCACCAGCGGCAACGCCCGCTGGCGTCCTTTCGGGAGACCGCCATGCCTGTTTTCGCCACACCAGAACCCATTTCCGTCCGGGTCGAACTGCCCGTCGGGGACGCGTGGATCTCCGCGTCCGACCGCACCGACACGGTGGTGCAGGTGCGGCCCCGCGACCCGTCGAGCAAGGCCGACGTGAGCGTCGCGAATCAGACCACCGTCGAGTACGCCGCCGGTCAGCTGACGATCAGGGTGCCGAAGAGTTGGCGCCGCTACGGCTTCGGCCCCGGCCCGTCGGTCGACGTCCTGATCGAGGTGCCGACCGGTTCGCGGGTGCACGCCGAGGCGTCGTGGGCGGCCCTGCGCTGTGAGGGTCGGCTCGGCGAGTGCCACGTCAAGACCGGCGGCGCGATCCGACTCGACGAGACCGGGCCGCTGGACGTCGACACCAGCCACGGTGAGGTCACCGTGACGCGCGTCGCCGGCCCCGCCCGGGTGAAGGCCTCCTCCGGCAAGGTGCGCCTCGGCGAGGTCGACGGCACCGCCGAGATCAAGAACTCCTCCGGCGACTGCTGGATCGGCCGGAGCGGCGGGGACGTCCGAATCAACACCGCCCACGGCGACATCACCGTCGACGAGTCGACGGCCTCGGTGACGGCGCGCACCGCGTACGGCAACGTTCGGCTGGGCGAGGTCGTCCGAGGGTCGGTGGAGCTACAGACCTCGTTCGGGGCCATCGAGGTCGGCGTCCGGCGCGGGACCGCCGCCTGGCTCGATGTCGGCTCCCGCCACGGTCGGGTCCACAACGCGCTGTCCACCACCGACGGGCCTGCGGAGACCGACGACACCGTCGAGATCCGGGCGAACACGTCCTACGGCGACATCATGATCCGCCGCGCCTGACCGCCGACGACTCCGCCAACGAATCGAGGAGACATGACCCTCCCCACCCGGCACGCGATCGTCGCGACCGGCCTGCGCAAGTCCTACGGCGACAAGGTGGTGCTCGACGGCATCGACCTAAAGATCCCCGAAGGCACCATCTTCGCGTTGCTCGGTCCCAACGGGGCCGGCAAGACCACCACCGTGCAGATCCTGTCCACCCTGATCAGCGCCGACGGGGGTCAGGCCCGCATCGGGGGGCACGACCTGACCCGGGAGCCGGACGCGGTCCGCGCGTTGATCGGCGTCACCGGTCAGTTCTCCGCCGTCGACAACCTGCTGACCGGGCGGGAGAATCTGCGCCTCATGGCCGACCTGTGCCACCTGGACCGGGCAACCGGCCGGCGGCGCATCGCTGACCTGCTCGACCAGTTCGACCTGGTCGAGGCGGCGGACAAGCCGGTGGCGACGTACTCGGGGGGCATGCGCCGACGGCTCGACCTGGCGATGACCCTGGTCGGTGACCCCCGTGTCATCTTCCTCGACGAGCCGACGACCGGCCTCGACCCGCGTAGCCGTCGCGCCATGTGGCAGATCATCCGCGACCTCGTCGCCGGTGGCGTCACCATCCTGCTCACCACGCAGTACCTGGAGGAGGCCGACCAACTCGCCGACCGCGTCGCGTTCCTCGACCACGGCCGGTTGATCGCCGAGGGCACCCCGCACGCGCTCAAACGGCTCATCCCCGGTGGGCACGTCGTGCTGCAGTTCGCCGACCAGGACGGGCTCGACTCGGCGGCCCGTACGTTCGCGGAGGCGACCCGGGACGACGCGGCGCTCACCCTGCACGTTCCGAGCGACGGCGGCGTCGGGTCGTTGCGCTCCCTGCTCGACCAGCTCGACCGTGCGTCGATCAGCGTGGCCGGCCTCGCCGTGCACACCCCCGATCTCGACGACGTCTTCCTCACCCTCACCGGCAGGACCGACCAGGAAGGGGCCATGGCGCGATGAGCACCCTCACCCTCGCCGTCCGCGACTCCAGCACGATGCTGCGGCGCAGCGTGCTCCACATGCGGCGCTACCCGTCGCTGACGCTCATGCTCGTCGGCATCCCCGTCATCCTTCTGCTGCTCTTCGTCTACGTCTTCGGCGGCACCCTCGGCGCCGGCCTCGGGCCCTCGGGTGGCCGCGCCGAGTACGCCAACTACGTCACACCGGGCATCCTGCTCATCACGGTGGCGAGTGCGGCGCAGGGCACCGCCATCTCGGTCGCCATGGACATGACCGAGGGCATCATCGCCCGGTTCCGCACCATGGCGATCTTCCGGCCGTCGGTCCTCACCGCCCACGTCCTGGGCAGCCTGATCCAGACGTTGCTCGGCCTCGCGGCGGTCATCGGTGTGGCGCTGCTCGTCGGGTTCCGGCCCACCGCCACCGCGATCGAGTGGGTCGCCGTGATCGGCGTCCTCGCCATGATCACAATCGCGGTCACCTGGCTGTCGGTCGCCCTCGGCCTGGTCACCAGGAGCGTCGAGACGGCCAGCAACCTGCCGATGCCGCTGGTGCTGCTGCCCTTCCTCGGCAGCGGCTTCGTCCCCACCGACTCGATGCCGACCCCGGTGCGGTGGTTTGCCGACCATCAGCCCTTCACCCCCGTCATGGAGACCCTCCGCGGCCTGTTCTTCGGCACCGGTATCGGCAGCAACGCGATCGAGGCGGTCGCCTGGTGCGTGACAGCCACCGTGCTGTGCTTCTTCTGGGCCCGGGCGCTGTACAACCGCAATCCGAGCGCGTGACCCGACCCGCGCTCGACGCGCGGTGACGGACAGTCCGAGTGCGAGGTGAACGACGGCCCGGCCCCGGTGGGGCCGGGCCGTCGGCGAAACGTCGAATGTTATCGATAACACCGCGTCGTCGTCGGACTCGGTGCGACGGCTGTTCGCTCACCCGCCTGCCCGAGCCTGGGCGGTGGCGCCCATCGACCGGTCCGTGGGATTCGATCACGGTGCTGAGTCGTCCGACGATGTTATCGCTGCCATCGTTGCCGGTCGGTACGCCGTGGTGCGGGCAAGCTCCACTGCGCGGTCGGGTGCGATGGCCGTCATGTCGCCGCTGCCTGCCGAGGAGGCCCGGTAGTTCGGTCGAGCCTCCCGACGACGCCTCCCGCCGGACCCTCTCGGGATGCGGTCGGAATAGTTCGTTTCACCCCGGTCTGACGATCGGCGCGCCCGAGCGGGTGCGCCTCCGCGTTCCGTTACGGAGCTGTTGCGGCCAGATGTCTTGACGAGGTTGGATGTGAGCGTTAACACTATCCCCGTCAAAGCGGAGGTGGACATGAATCGTGTGGACGGAGCTGCCGAAAGCTACGTCGTCGGCGTCGACTACGGCACGCTCTCCGGGCGGGCTCTCGTGGTCCGGGTCGGTGATGGTGCCGAGCTGGGGACCGCAGTCCACGAGTACCGCGACGGGGTGATCAGCGCTGCGCTTCCCGGCGGCCGGTCGCTCCCGCCGGACTGGGCGCTGCAGAACCCGCAGGACTACCGCGACGTGCTGCGCTACGCCGTCCCGGAGGCGGTGTCCGCCGCGGGGGTGGACCCGGCCGCGGTGATCGGCATCGGCATCGACTTCACCGCCTGCACCGTGCTGCCGACCAGCGCCGACGGCACGCCCCTCTGCGAGGACCCCGAGCTGCGCGACAGGCCACACTCCTGGGTCAAGCTGTGGAAGCACCACGCCGCGCAGCCACACGCCGACCGGATCAACGCGCTGGCCCACGAGCGGGCCGAACCATGGATCGGGCGGTACGGCGGCAAGATCTCCGCCGAGTGGCAGTTCGCCAAGGGTCTGCAGATCCTGGAGGAGGACCCCGAGGTCTACCGCCGGGCGGAACGCTTCATCGAGGCCGCCGACTGGATCGTCTGGCAGCTCTGCGGCACCGAGACCCGCAACGTCTGCACGGCCGGCTACAAGGGCATCCTCCAGGACGGCCAGTACCCCGCCGAGAGCTTCCTGACCGCGCTCAACCCCGACTTCGGCGACTTCGTGGCCAAGCTGGACGGTCCGCTGCTGCCCCTCGGCGCCCGGGCCGGCACGCTCACCGCCGACGCGGCCGCGCTGACCGGCCTGCCGGAGGGGATCGCGGTGGCCGCTGGCAACGTCGACGCGCACGTCACCGCGGCGTCGGCGCAGGCCGTGGAGCCCGGTCGGCTCGTCGCGATCATGGGCACCTCGACCTGTCACGTGGTCAACGGCGCGCAGCTCGCCGAGGTGGCCGGGATGTGCGGTGTGGTGGACGGCGGCATCAGCCCCGGCGCATGGGGTTACGAGGCCGGGCAGAGCGGTGTCGGCGACATCTTCGGCTGGTTCGTCGAGCACGCCGCCCCGGCCGGCCTCGCCTCGCACGAGCACCTCACCGAGCTGGCCGCCAGCCAACCGGTCGGCGCGCACGGCCTGATCGCGCTGGACTGGTGGAACGGCAACCGCTCGCTGCTGGTAAACCACGACCTCAGCGGGATGGTCGTCGGGATGACCCTGGCCACCCGGCCGCAGGACATCTACCGGGCGTTGCTGGAGTCCACCGCCTACGGCACCCGCATGATCATCGAGGCGTTCGTCGAGGCCGGGGTGGCGGTGAACGACCTGGTGATCGCCGGCGGTCTCACCTCCAACGAGCTGCTGATGCAGATCTACGCCGACGTGACGAGGCGGCCACTGAACATCATCGCCTCCGCGCAAGGCCCGGCACTCGGGTCGGCGATCCACGCTGCCGTCGCCGCCGGGGCGTACCCGTCGGTGCGCGAGGCATCGCAGGCGATGGGTCGGGTGCACGAGGCCGTCTACCGCCCGGATCCCGACCGGGCCCGCGCCTACGACGCCCTCTACGCCGAGTACCGGGCGCTGCACGACCACTTCGGCCGTGGCGGCAACGACGTCATGCTCCGCCTGCGGGCGATCCGCAACGCGGCGGTGGGCACCGTCGCGGCCCCGGCCGAGACCACCCTCGACAGCACGCCCGAGACCACGCTGGAGGTCGTCGCATGACCGCCGAGGTGACCCGACAGATCCACGAGCTGCGCGAGACGGTCGCCCGTCTGCACTCCGAGCTCACGCGGTACCAGTTGGTTGCCTGGACGGCCGGCAACATCTCCGCCCGCGTCCCGGGGCGCGACCTCATGGTGATCAAGCCGAGCGGGATCGGCTACGACGATCTCACGGCCGACACCATGGTGGTCTGCGACCTCGACGGCGTCCTCGTCGAGGGCGACCTCGCCCCGTCCAGCGACACCGCCGCCCACGCCTACGTCTACCGGGCCATGCCCGAGGTGGGCGGGGTGGTGCACACCCACAGCTCGTACGCCACCGCCTGGGCGGCCCGTGGCGAGGCCATCCCCTGCCACCTCACCGCGCAGGCCGACGAGTTCGGCGGGGAGATTCCGGTGGGTCCGTTCGCGCTGATCGGCGGCGACGACATCGGCAAGGGCATCGTCACCACCCTCGCCGGGCACCGCTCGCCCGCGGTGCTGATGCGCAACCACGGCGTCTTCACGATCGGCCGGGACGCCCGCGCGGCGGTCAAGGCCGCGGTCATGTGTGAGGACGTCGCGCGTACCGCGCACCTGGCCCGCGCGCTCGGTCAGCCCCTCCCGATCGCACAGGCTGACATCGATGCCCTGTATCACCGCTACCAGAACGTCTACGGTCAACAACCAGTCGCACCGGCGGGCTCCTGACCCTCCAGAGTGGAGCCGGAACCCGCCGGTCTGCACCACGACGCACCAGCACGCACCACCCGCGTAGGCCGCCTCGGCACCTCGGCGGTTGACGTGGTCAACCACCACACCCAGCCAAGGAGAACTGATGAGAAAGATGCGAACGCAGTCCGCTCCGTGGCGCGCTGTCGCGGTCCTCGCCAGCGTGCTACTCGTCGGCGGCGTGGCGGCCTGCGGCAACAGCGACACCGGCGGCGGGTCCACGGACGACGGCAAGATCACCATGGGCTTCTCCCAGGTCGGCGCGGAGAGCGGGTGGCGTACCGCGAACACCACCTCGATCAAGGACGCGGCGGCCGCCGCGGGCATCGAGCTGAAGTTCGACGACGCGCAGCAGAAGCAGGAAAACCAGATCAAGGCGATCCGCAACTACATCCAGCAGAAGGTCGACGTGATCGCCTTCTCGCCGGTGGTGGAGTCGGGTTGGGACACCGTCCTCAAGGAGGCCAAGGACGCCGGCATCCCGGTCATCCTGACCGACCGCTCGGTCGACTCGGCCGACAAGACCCTGTACAAGACGTTCCTCGGCTCGGACTTCGTCAAGGAGGGCCGGCTCGCCGGTGAGTGGCTGGTCGAGCAGAAGAAGGCCGCCTCGGGCCCGGTGAACATCGTCGAGTTGCAGGGTACGACCGGCGCCGCCCCGGCCAACGACCGCAAGAAGGGCTTCGCCGAGGCGATCGCCGCCAACCCCAACCTGAAGGTCATCGCGTCGCAGTCCGGGGACTTCACCCGGGCAGGTGGCAAGCAGGTCATGGAGCAGTTCCTCAAGGCCAACCCGAAGATCGACGTGCTGTTCGCGCACAACGACGACATGGGTCTGGGCGCGCTCGAGGCGATCACCGCGGCCGGCAAGGTGCCCGGCAAGGACATCACCATCATCACGGTCGACGCGGTGAAGGACGGCATGCAGGCTCTCGCCGACGGGAAGTTCAACTTCATCGCGGAGTGCAGCCCGCTGCTCGGCCCGCAGCTGATGGACCTGGCCAAGAAGGTCCACGCGGGCGAGGAGGTGCCGCCTCGGATCGAGACCGAGGAGACCACCTTCACGACGGAGCAGGCCAAGGAGGCCCTGCCCAACCGCAAGTACTGATCGACGCCGGGGGGTCGCCGCGCTCGCGTGGCGGCCCCGCCGCGTCGCCCCCAACCCCCAACGGACTGGGCATGGCCCGCGACAACCCCGTGACCCGCCCGCCCGAGCCACCCCGCGAGGGTGGCCCGGGCGGGATCGGCGGGAGCGTGACGGCCCTTCCGCGTCGACAACCCCCAGAAGAGGTCTGATGGGATGACGGATAGCCGTCCGGTCGTGACGATGGCCGGGATCAGCAAGTCCTTCCCCGGGGTGCGCGCACTCCACGACGTCAACTTCCGGCTCTTCCCCGGCGAGGTGCACGCCCTGATGGGCGAGAACGGCGCCGGCAAGTCCACCCTGATCAAGGTGCTGACCGGTGTCTACGACACCGACGCGGGCGCGATCACCCTCGACGGTGAGCCGGTGTCCTTCAGCGGGCCGATGCAGGCGACGGCCGCCGGGGTGAGCACCGTCTACCAGGAGGTCAACCTCTGCACCAACCTCTCGGTGGCGGAGAACATCTTCATCGGACGCGAGCCCCGGCTCCTCGGCGCCGTCCGCTGGGGTGAGGTGCGCCGCCGCGCCCGCGCGCTGCTGACCCGCCTCGACCTCGACCTCGACGTCAGCGCGCCGCTCGGCTCGTACTCCCTCGCGATCCAGCAGATGGTCGCCATCGCCCGCGCCATCGACATCAAGGCCCGGGTGCTGATCCTGGACGAGCCGACGTCCAGCCTCGACGCGGGCGAGGTGGCGCAACTGTTCCGCATCATGCGGCAACTGCGCGACGAGGGCATCGCGATCCTGTTCGTCACCCACTTCCTCGACCAGGTCTACGAGATCGCCGACCGCATCACCGTGCTGCGCAACGGCGGGCTCGTCGGCGAGTACCCGACCACCGAGCTGCCCCAGCTCAGCCTCGTCGAAAAGATGATCGGCAAGGAGCTCGACGTCCTGGAGGGCATCGAGGAGCACTCCCGACGGGACCTGGCCGCCCTGGAGGAGGGCACCCCCATGGTGGCGGTGTCGAACTTCGGCAGGGCGGGCGCGGTCGAGCCGTTCAGCCTCACCATCCACGCCGGCGAGGTGGTGGGCCTGGCCGGCCTGCTGGGCTCCGGGCGTACCGAGGTGGCGCGGTTGCTGTTCGGGGCCGACCGGGCCGACGGTGGCCAGGTCGCGGTCGACGGCACGTCGAGCAGCCTGCGTACCCCCGCACAGGCCATCGACCACGGCGTCGGCTTCTGCTCGGAGAACCGCCGCGCGGAGGGCATCGTCGCCGACCTGTCGGTCCGCGAGAACATCATCCTCGCCATGCAGGCCGCCCGGGGCTGGCTGCGGCCCATCCCGCGCCGTCGCCAGGACGAGCTGGTCGACAAGTACGTCAAGGCTCTCAACATCCGCCCGGCGGACCCGGAGGTGCCGGTCCGCAACCTCTCGGGCGGCAACCAGCAGAAAGTGCTCCTGGCCCGGTGGCTGATCACCGAGCCACGACTGTTGATCCTCGACGAGCCGACCCGGGGCATCGACATCGGCGCGAAGACCGAGATCCAGAAGCTCGTGACGCAGTTGTCCGACGGCGGCATGGCGGTGCTGTTCATCTCCGCCGAGCTGGAGGAGGTGCTGCGCCTCAGCCACAAGGTGGCCGTGATGCGGGACCGGCAGATGGTCGCGCAGCTCGCCAACGACGAGAGCCTCGACGCCGACCGCGTCATGCAGACCATCGCGAGTGGATCCCAGCGGGAGGAGGCAGACCGATGAACGACACCATGGGCCGCTACCGGGCGATGATCGGTCACCGGCTGTTCTGGCCCGCCGCCGTGCTGGTCGTCATGCTCGCCGCGAACACGATCTACCGGCCCGGGTTCCTGTCCATCGAGCTCAAGGACGGGCACCTGTACGGCACGCCGATCGACATCCTGCGACTGAGCGCACCGCTGATCCTCGTCGCGCTGGGCATGACCCTGGTCATCTCGACCGGCGGCATCGACCTGTCGGTCGGCTCGGTCTGCGCGATCAGTGGCGCGATCGCCTGCATGTACATCAGCAAGCAGCCCGACCAGAACAGCCTGACCGTGGTGCTGACCGCCCTCGCGATGGCGATGGGGGTCTCGCTGGTGCTCGGCGCCTGGAACGGGGTGCTGGTGGCGGTGATCGGTATTCAGCCGATCATCGCCACGCTGATCCTGATGGTGGCCGGTCGGGGCCTCGCCCAGCTGGTCACCGAGGGCCAGATCATCACCATCAACTCCGAGCCGTACCGGGCGATCGGCCTGGGGCACGTGCTGACGCTGCCGCTGGCCATCTTCATCGCCCTGGCGGCGGCCCTGCTCGTCGCCGCGTTTACCCGCCGCACCGCGCTCGGCATGATCATCGAGTCGGTGGGCGGCAACGCCGTGGCGAGTCGGCTCGCCGGCATCCGGTCCGGCCGGGTCATCTTCCTCGCGTACGTGCTCAGCGCGGGCTGTGCCGCGATCGCCGGCTTCATGATGACGGCCAACGTCTCCAGCGCCGACGGCAACGCCGCCGGCCTCTGGGTGGAGCTGGACGCCATTCTCGCGGTGGTCATCGGCGGCACATCCCTCGCGGGCGGCCGGTTCTTCCTCAGCGGCACGATCCTCGGCGCGCTGATCATCCAGACCCTGACCACCACGGTGTACGCCATGAACATCTCCCCGCAGACCTCGCTGCTGTTCAAGGCGGTCGTCGTCATCGCCGTCTGCCTCGTCCAGGCGCCGGCCTTCCGAGCCCGGTTCAGCCGCCGCAGAAGAAACGCGCCGCCGCCCAGCCCCATCGCCGACAAGCCGAAGGAGCAGGTGCCGGCATGACCACTGGATCGCTCACCACTGGTCGTCCCCGGTTCCGGCTGCCGAGGCGGCAGATACCGGTCCTGGCGACGCTCGCCCTCCTCCTGGTCATGTACGGCATCGGGGTGTCGCAGTACACGGCGTTCTCCAACGTGCAGGTCATCTTCAACGTCTTCATCGACAACGGCTTCCTGCTCGTCGTCGCGGTGGGGATGACGTTCGTGATCCTCACCGGCGGTATCGACCTGTCGGTCGGGTCGGTCGTCGCCATGACGGCGATGGTGTCGGCCTGGCTGCTCCAGGAGGGCCTGCCGGCTGCGCTGGTGCTCGTCATCGCCCTGCTCATCGGCCCGACGCTCGGCCTGCTGATGGGCTGCGCCATCCACTTCTTCGAGATCCAGCCGTTCATCGTGACGCTCGCCGGGATGTTCTTCGCCCGGGGCATGTGCACGTTCATCTCCGGCTCGTCCATCCCGATCACCGACGGGTTCTGGACCAGGATGTCGCAGGAGCGGATCGGCGACCCACGGGGCAACTTCGTGTCGATCAGCGTGCTGATCGCCTTCGTCGTGGTCGCCGTCGCCGCGTACACGCTGGCCTACACCCGCTTGGGGCGCAACGTGTACGCCATCGGCGGAAACCCGCAGTCGGCGCTGCTGATGGGCCTGCCGGTGGGGCGTACCCGGATCGCGGTCTACACGATCAGCGGCCTGTGCTCCGCGATCGGCGGGATCCTGCTGTCCTTCTACACGCTCTCCGGCGCGCCGCTGATCGCCGTCGGGATGGAGTTGGACGTCATCGCCGCCGTCGTGATCGGGGGCACCGTGCTCACCGGTGGCGCGGGATACGTCTTCGGCACGGTGCTCGGCGTGCTGGTCCTGGGCGTGATCCAGACCCTCATCACCTTCGACGGGAGCCTCAACTCCTGGTGGACCAAGATCGTGATTGGCGGTCTGCTCTTCGCGTTCATCCTCCTACAGCGCCTCATCGGAATCCGTTACAAGTGACCGCCCCTCTCGCGGAAGGCAACCCCATGGCACCACACACCGAACCCGAGATCTGGTTCCTCACCGGCAGCCAAGGCATGTACGGCGAGGAGACGCTCCGGCAGGTGGCCGAGCAGTCCCGCCAGATCGCGGCCGCGCTCGACGACTCGCCGCAGATTCCCGCCCGCGTGGTCTGGAAGCCCGTCCTGACCAACAGCGGCGAGATCCTGCGGGTCTGCCGGGACGCCGCCGCCCAGGGCGCCATCGGGGTCGTCGCGTGGATGCACACGTTCTCTCCGGCGAAGATGTGGATCGCCGGTCTGGACGCGCTGCAGACGCCGCTGCTGCACCTGCACACCCAGGCCAACGTCGTGTTGCCGTGGAACGACATCGACATGGACTTCATGAACCTGAACCAGGCCGCGCACGGCGACCGCGAGTTCGGGTACATCCAGACCCGGCTCGGTGTGGCCCGCAAGACCGTCGCCGGGCACGTCAGCGACCCGCGGGTGGCCGCCCGGGTCGGCGCGTGGGCCCGCGCGGCGCTCGGCTGGTCGGCGATGCGGTCGCTGCGCCTGGCCCGCTTCGGTGACAACATGCGCGACGTCGCGGTGACCGAGGGCGACAAGGTCGAGGCGGAGTTGCGCTTCGGGGTGTCGGTCAACACCTACGGCGTCAACGACCTGGTCCAGGTGGTCGGCGAGGTCACCGACGCGCAGGTGGACGACCTCGTGAAGGAGTACGAGGACACCTACCGTGTCGTTCCGGCGCTGGTCTCCGGGGGTGAGCGGCACGACTCCCTGCGGTACGCCGCCCGCCTGGAACTCGGCATGCGCGCCTTCCTTGACGCAGGCGGTTTCCGGGCCTTCACCACGAACTTCGAGGACCTCGGCGGTCTGCGTCAGCTGCCCGGCATCGCCGTGCAGCGGCTGATGGCCGACGGCTACGGCTTCGGCGGCGAGGGCGACTGGAAGACCTCCGTCCTGGTCCACACCCTCAAGTCGATGTCGGTGGGCGTGGACGGCGGCACGTCGTTCATGGAGGACTACACCTACGACCTCACCCCGGGTGAGGAGCTGGTGCTCGGCGCCCACATGCTGGAGGTCTGCCCGACCATCGCGTCCGGCGTACCCAATGTGGAGATCCACCCGCTGAGCATCGGCGGCCGGGAGGATCCGGTCCGTCTCGTCTTCGACGCCGCGCCCGGCCCGGCCGTGGTGCTGGGGCTTGCCGACATGGGGGAGCGTTTCCGGCTGGTGGCCAACACGATCGACGTCGTGACGCCGCCCCAGCCGCTGCGCCGGCTGCCGGTGGCGCGGGCCGTCTGGCGTCCGCAACCCGACCTGCCCGGCTCGGCCGAGGCGTGGATCACCGCGGGCGCTCCCCACCACACCGTGCTGTCCCAGGCCGTCGGCGTGGAGGAGTTGCACGACCTGGCCGAGATGAGCCGCACCGAACTCGTCGTCATCGACGCGGACACGAAGCCTCGCCGCTTCGCCGACGAGATCCGGTGGAACCAGGCCTACTACCGGTTGGCCCGCGGCTTCTGACCCCTCGCGCCGCGCGCCCCGGACGGGTGGCCCGCCCCTGCCTGCGACTGCCGGCCGGGGACGGGCCACCCGTTTGCGTGGGTGCCCAGCACGACCAGGAGCCGGTTGTGTTACGTCTTGACTAAGAGCGTGTTATCGCTCACAGTCTATAACCAAGATAATCAATGTCTGCGGCTGGCCCGGCCGCGATCGCGTCCACCCCCGCCTCGACGAAATGCTGTCGTGGCGGCGCGGGAGCGATGTTAGCGATCACATTGGTCGGGCCGTGGCCAGTACGGTGCCCCGCCCGGTGCCGCGGATGCCGGTCCAGGCCGCTCGGTTCGCGTCATCGAAGGAGGATCATGGTTGCCATCGGTCGGGTTCCCTGGGCTGCGCCACCAGCGCGGCGGCGTGGGTGGTTGCGGCGGCTCACCGCCGTCGCGGCGGCGGTGCTGGTGGGCGGCGCGCTGACGGCGGTGGCCGCGTCATCCGCGTCGGCGGCGACGGTGGACACCAACGCCTGGTACGTGTTGGTGAACCGCAACAGTGGCAAGGCGCTGGACGTGTACAACCAGGCGACGAACGACGGCGCGCGGATCACCCAGTGGGCGCGCAACGACGGCGCCTGGCAGCAGTGGCAGTTCGTCGACTCCGGCGGCGGCTACTACCGGCTGAAGTCGCGGCACTCGGGCAAGGTGCTCGACGTCTACAACTTCTCCACCGCGAACGGCGCGGCGGTGGTGCAGTGGGCCGACGGCAACGGGGTGAACCAGCAGTTCCGACTGGCGGACTCCGCCGGAGGCTACGTACGGCTGATCAACCGCAACAGCAACAAGGCGGTCGAGGTGCAGAACGCCTCCACCGCCGATGGCGGCAACATCGTGCAGTACGACGACTGGGGCGGCAACAACCAGCAGTGGCAGCTCGTCCAGGTCGGGGGCGGAGGCAACCCCACCACGCCGCCGCCGACGACTCCGCCGCCGACGGGCGGCACGTACACGAACCCGGCCATCTGGCAGGACTTCGCCGACGTCGACATCATCCGGGTGGACAACGCCTACTACCTGTCGGCGTCCACCATGCACTACTCGCCGGGCGCTCCCGTCCTGCGCTCGTACGACCTGGTCAACTGGGAGTTCGCCGGGCACTCGGTGCCACGCCTGGAGTTCGGGTCGAAGTACGACATGAGTGGCGGTAACGCGTACGTCGACGGGATCTGGGCGTCGACGCTGAACTACCGGCCGAGCAACCGCACCTACTACTGGGCCGGGTGCATCGACTTCGCGCAGACCCACATCTACACCGCGTCCGCCGTCGACGGCACCTGGAGCAAGCACACCACCATCCCCAACTGCTACTACGACGCCGGCATGCTGGTCGACGACAACGACACCATGTACGTGGCGTACGGCAACGGCACCATCAGCGTCGCCCAGCTGTCCGCTGACGGGAAATCCCAGGTCCGCGCCCAGCAGGTGTACCAGACACCGTCGAGCATCGGCACGCTCGAGGGTGCCCGCTTCTACAAGCGCAACGGCGCCTACTACATCTGGCTCACCCGCCCGGCCAACGGCCAGTACGTGCTGAAGTCCACCAACGGCCCGTTCGGCCCGTACGAGCAGCGGCAGGTGCTGCTCAACCTGCCAGGCCCGATCTCCGGCGGCGGCGTGCCGCACCAGGGTGGACTGGTGCAGACCCAGAACGGCGACTGGTACTATATGTCGTTCGTCGACGCGTACCCCGGTGGTCGGATGCCGGCCCTGGCGCCGATCACCTGGACCGGCGACGGTTGGCCCGTCCTGCAGACGGTCAACGGCGCCTGGGGCAGTTCGTACCCGAGGCCGAACCTGCCCGCGGCGCCCCGGGCGGTGAAGCCGCTCACCGGCACCGACACGTTCGCCGGCACCACCCTCGGCCCGCAGTGGGAGTGGAACCACAACCCGGACACCAGCAGGTATTCGGTCAACAACGGGCTACGCCTGCAGACCGCCACCGTGACCGGAGACCTGTACGCCGCGCGCAACACGCTGACGCACCGCATCCAGGGCCCCACCTCCACCGCCACCATCGAGCTGGACTACTCCACGATGCGCGACGGTGATCGCACGGGCCTGGCGGTGCTGCGGAACTCGTCGGCCTGGATCGGTGTCCGGCGGGACAACGGCTCCACCCGTCTGGTCATGCAGAACGGCCTCACGATGGACGGCAACTGGAACACCACCAGCACCGGCAGCGAGGTGGCGAGCACCGCCGTCTCCGGTGGCCGGATCTGGTTGCGCGCCAACGCCGACATCAGACCGGGGTCCGGCCGGCAGGCCCGTTTCTCCTACAGCACGGACGGGGTCACCTTCACCTCGTTCGGCAACGCCCTGACCCTCGCCAACAACTGGCAGTTCTTCATGGGCTACCGGTTCGCCATCTTCAACCACGCCACCCAGGCGCTCGGGGGTGCGGTCACGGTGCGCCGGTTCGATCTGACGACTCCGTGACACCTGTCACAGAGTTGTCGGCTTGAGCGGTGGCGCGGACGACGGGTCCGAATCTCGGATGGGGAAGCCCGCGCCACTGTTCACGCCCGTCGCCGCCCTGCTCCGCGCCCGTTCCGGGAGCGTGGAGCAGGGCGGCGTCGCTGTCCCGGTCCGGACCGTTCGGCGGTGTGGGTGTGGGTGGCGGCAGGGCCGGGCCGCCGACCTGCCACCCGTCGTGTCGTTCCCCCGTAGCCGTGCCCTTTCCGGGCCGCTGGCTGGCGTAGACTGTCGGCGATCCAGCGCTGGTCACCTGGGATTCAGCACCGGCGTGGTGACTGAGCGAGGGGGATCGGGCCGGGCCGCTCCAGTCGACGTCGACGGGCTGCGGGCCGGATGAGGCGGGGGGAGTGAAATGGCCGTCCACGGTCCCGCGATGACTGATGTCGCTCGTCTCGCCGGTGTCTCCCACCAGACGGTGTCGCGGGTGCTCAACGGGCACCCCAACGTTCGTGAGCAGACCCGGTTGCGGGTGCGGGCCGCGATCGCCGAGCTGGGCTACCGCCCGAACGGCGCGGCGCGCGCCCTTGTGACCGGCCGATCGCAGGTGATCGGCGTGGTCGCACAGAACACCACCCTCTACGGCCCCGCCTCGCTGCTGGCCGCGCTGGAGCAGACCGCCGCGGAAGAGGGCTTCGCGGTCAGCGTGGGCAGCGTGCGCGACCTCGACCACCGGTCGATCTCGGCCGCGGTGGAGCGGCACCTGGCGCACCGGGTCGCCGGCATCGTCGTCATCGCGCCGGTCGAGTCGGCCGGCGAGGCGTTGGAACGGCTGCCCAAGGACGTCCCGCTGGTCACCGTCGACGGCGATCCGCATCGGCCGATGCCGCTGGTGACGGTCGATCAGGTGGCTGGCGCCCGGGCCGCGACCCAGCACCTCCTCGACGCCGGACACCGCACCGTCTGGCACGTGTCGGGGCCGTCCGACTGGTTCGACGGCGCCGGTCGCATCGAGGGCTGGCGGGAGGCTCTGCTGGCCGCCGGGGTGAGCCCGCCGCCGCTGATGCCGGGGGACTGGTCGGCGGCATCGGGTTACCGGTGCGGGCAGATGCTGGCGCGGATGCCGGAGGTCACCGCCATCTTCACGGCCAACGACCATCTCGCGCTGGGCGTGCTGCGGGCGTTGCACGAGTTCGGCCGGCGGGTGCCGGCCGAGATCAGCGTGGTGGGCTTCGACGACGTGCCGGAGGCCGCGTACTTCATTCCGCCGCTGACCACCGTCCGGCCCGATTTCGACGCGGTGGCGCGGGCGAGTCTGCAGATGCTGTTGACCCAGATCGAGTCGGGCAGCGGCGGGGCGCTGCGGCAGACCATCGCCCCGACCCTGGTCGCCCGCGACAGCGTCGCCCCACCGCCTTCCCGCTGACGATCGGGTCGCGCTGACAGCCGACCACGATCACTGTCGGTAGTGGCCGCCGTCCTGCCATGGAGCGCACGCGTGGACGCCGTCGATCCACTGTGGATGGTGATATCCCAGGCCGCGCGGCTGGGCAGCCTCTCGTTACGAGACCGTGA
This sequence comes from Micromonospora sp. NPDC047527, assembly GCF_040643015.1. Lineage (NCBI taxonomy): Bacteria > Bacillati > Actinomycetota > Actinomycetes > Micromonosporales > Micromonosporaceae > Micromonospora > Micromonospora sp. NPDC047527. Next base: position 351,779 of record NZ_JBEYTK010000003.1, read on the forward strand.
CACCGGTATTTCAGATCAAGTGTTGACGTGCCTTATGTGAGCGCTAACACTACCCCAAAGTGACACGTGCGCCCGCGGCGGTCGGCGGGGAAATCCGGAGAGGAGAGGCCCGTGAGCAGGAAATTCCTGGTTGCTCTGGGTAGCGCGATGCTGGCGCTGAGTTTGACGGCATGCAGTGGTGGGGGTGCCGGCAGCGGCGGAGACACCAGTGACAAGAAGCCCGGTGACCTGACCATCGGCGTTTCGATGCCGACCCAGACCTCCGAGCGGTGGATCGCCGACGGCAATGCCGTGAAGCAGAAGCTGGAGGCCAAGGGCTACAAGGTCGACCTCCAGTACGCGGGCGACGACATCCCCACCCAGTCGCAGCAGGTCGACCAGATGATCACCCAGGGCGCGGACGTCCTGGTCATCGCGGCGATCGACGGAACAGCGCTCAGCGGCCAGCTACAGGCCGCCGCCGACGCGAAGATCCCGGTCATCTCGTACGACCGGCTCATCCGCGGCAGCAAGAACGTCGACTTCTACGTGAGCTTCGACAACTACAAGGTCGGCGTCGCCCAGGCCACCGGGCTGCTCGTCGGTCTCGGCCTGCAGAACCAGGACGGCTCGAAGGGCACGGCGACTGGCCCGTTCAACATCGAACTGTTCGCGGGTTCGCTCGACGACAACAACACCCAGTACTTCTTCGGCGGGGCCATGGACACGCTGAAGCCGTTCATCGACGCCGGTACGCTGAAGGTGAAGTCGCGCCAGACCACCATCGAGCAGGTGGCGATCCTGCGGTGGCAGCAGGAGACCGCGCAGAAGCGGATGGAGGACCTGCTCACCTCCAGCTACAACGACGGCTCGCGGGTCGACGGCGTGCTGTCGCCGTACGACGGCATCTCCCGGGGCATCATCACCGCCCTGCAGAACGCCGGCTACAGCGGTACCGGCGCGAAGAAGCTCCCGGCGGTGACCGGCCAGGACGCGGAGATCGCCTCGATCAAGCTGATCAACGACGGCGTGCAGACCTGCACCGTCTTCAAGGACACCCGTCTGCTGGCCGACCAGGCCGTCAACGCCGCCGAGGCCTTCCTGCAGGACAAGCAGCCGCAGGCCAACGACACCCAGACGTACAACAACGGTGTCAAGGTCGTCCCGGCGTACCTGCTGCCGTTCGTGACGGTCTACAAGGACAACATCAAGACCGCGCTGATCGACTCCGGGTACTGGACGGCGGAAGAGGTCGCCGCCGGTCAGGCCAAGAAGTAAGCCGTCGGTCGGGCTCGGCGGTCACCCCGCCGAGCCCGACGTCGTGGCGGACCACGTCCGGACCTGACAGAGGACAGTGACCATGGACGACACCATCCTCGAGATGCGTCGCATCACGAAGACCTTCCCCGGCGTGACCGCTCTGGAGGACGTCACCCTCGCGGTGCGCCGGGGGGAGATCCACGCCATCTGTGGCGAGAACGGCGCCGGCAAATCCACCCTGATGAAGGTGCTGTCCGGCGTGCACCCATCCGGCTCGTACGACGGCGAGATCCTCTTCGACGGCAAGCCGATGCATTTCCGGGGCATCCGGGACAGCGAGGCCAACGGCATCGTCATCATCCACCAGGAACTCGCCCTGGTGCCGCACCTGTCGATCGCCGAGAACCTCTTCCTCGGCAACGAGCGTCGGGGTCGGAGCGGCCTCATCGACTGGAACCGGGCCAACGCCGAGGCCGCGGAGTTGCTGGCGTCCGTCGGGCTGCACGAGAACCCCGTCACCCCGGTCATCCAGCTCGGTGTGGGCAAGCAGCAGTTGGTGGAGATCGCCAAGGCGCTGTCCAAGAAGGTGCGCCTGCTCATCCTGGACGAGCCGACCGCCGCCCTCAACGACGTCGACTCGGCACACCTGCTCGGGCTGCTCCGGCAGCTCAAGGAGCGGGGGATCACCTGCATCATGATCTCCCACAAGCTCAACGAGATCACCACGATCGCCGACTCGACCACCGTCATCCGTGACGGGCGCGCCGTGGAGACCCTCGACATGGGCGCCGACGACGTGAACCAGCAACGCATCATCCGAGGCATGGTCGGGCGTGACCTGGACAGCTTCTACCCCGACCGCGAGTCGTCGCCCGGCGAGGAGGTGCTGCGGATCGAGGACTGGACCGTGCGGCACCCGACCCAGGAGCGGATGGTCGTCGAGGGCGTGGGCCTGTCCGTACGCGCCGGTGAGGTCGTCGGCATCGCGGGGCTGATGGGCGCCGGCCGGACCGAGCTGGCGATGAGCGTGTTCGGCCGGTCGTACGGCCGCGACATCAGCGGTCGGCTGTTCATGCACGGGCGGGAGGTCAACGCCCGTACCGTCGCCGAGGCCATCGACAACGGCATCGCGTACGTCACCGAGGACCGCAAGCGGTACGGCCTCAACCTCATCGACGACGTCCGCCGCAACGTCTCCGCCGCCGCCCTGTCTCGCCTGGCCCGACTGGGCTGGGTGAACGGCAACGAGGAGATCAAGGTCGCCGAGACGAGCCGGCGGGACATGAACATCAAGGCGCCCAGCGTCATGGCGGTGGTCGGCAAGCTCTCCGGCGGCAACCAGCAGAAGGTCGTGCTGTCGAAGTGGCTCTTCACCGACCCGGACGTGCTGATCCTCGACGAGCCGACGCGCGGGATCGACGTCGGGGCCAAGTTCGAGATCTACACGATCATCAACCGGCTGGTGGCCGACGGCAAGGCGGTGATCATCATCTCCTCCGAACTGCCGGAGCTGCTCGGGATGTGCGACCGCATCTACACCCTCGCCGCCGGCCGGATAACCGGTGACACGCCGGTGGGCGAGGCGACCCAGGAGAGCCTCATGGAGCTGATGACAAAGGACAAGGAGCTCGTCGGATGACCAGCATCAAGACCCCTTCGACGGAGCGCCCGACGCCCCCGGACACCGCGCCCGCCGCCGCCCTGCACACCGGGACGAGCGACCTGCGGGCTCTGCTGTTGAACAACCTGCGGCAGAGCGGGATCTACGTGGCCCTGGTCGTCATCGTCGCGCTCTTCGCGATCCTGACCGACGGGGTGTCGCTCAGCCCCGGGAACATCACCAACATCGTCCTTCAGTACTCGTACATCCTGGTCCTGGCGATCGGGATGGTCATCCTGATCATCGGCGGGCACATCGACCTGTCGGTGGGGTCGGTGGTCGCGCTGACCGGTGCGGTCTCCGCCGTCCTGGTCATCCAGCAGGGCTACCCGTGGTGGGTCGGTATCCTGGCCGCCCTCGCCGTCGGCGTCGCGGTCGGTGCCTGGCACGGCTTCTGGGTCGCGTACGTCGGCATCCCGGCGTTCATCGTGACCCTGGCCGGAATGCTGCTGTTCCGTGGCCTCACCCTGCGGGTGCTCGACAACATCTCGCTGTCGCCGTTCCCGGCCGAGTACCAGCGCGTCGCCGCGGGCTTCCTCAACGGACTTCTCGGCGGTGAGGGCTTCGACGCCTTCACGCTGCTCATCGGCGCCATCGCCGTCGCCGGGTACGCGGTGAGTGGCTTCCGCGCCCGTGTGGCGCGGATCCGCTACCAGCAGCCGGTCGAGTCGTTCCCGCTGTTCGTCGCCCGGGTCGTCGCCGTGGGCGCGGTCATCATGTACTTCGCCTGGCAGTTGGCGCACGCCCGCGGCCTGCCGATCGTGCTGATCATCCTGGCGGTCCTCGTGCTGGTCTACGGCCTGCTCACCCGGCGTACCGTCTTCGGTCGCCAGGTCTACGCGATCGGCGGCAACCTGTCGGCGGCGGCGTTGTCCGGGGTGAAGGTCCGTACGGTCAACTTCTGGATGTTCGTGAACATGGGCTTCCTGGCGGCGGTGGCCGGTGTCATCTACTCGTCGCGGTCCAACGGCGCGCAGCCGGCCGCCGGCAACATGTTCGAGCTGGACGCGATCGCTGCGGCGTTCATCGGGGGTGCGGCGGTCACCGGCGGGGTGGGCACCGTCGTGGGCGCGATGGTCGGCGGCCTGATCATGGCGGTGATGAGCAACGGCATGCAGCTGATGGGCGTCGACCAGTCGACGCAGTCGGTGGTCAAGGGGCTCGTCCTGCTCGTGGCGGTCGCCTTCGACGTCTACAACAAGCGCCGGGCCGGCGCGGCCCGCTGACGCCACGACGGTACGGATGTCCCCTGCGCACCTCCGGGTGGCAGGGGACACGCGTGTCGGCCGGAATGCTTGTCATTGACCAACACCGATGAATGGGTGCGATCATCTGGGCACGCCCGCGTCGCCGGTCACGAGCTGGCGTCGCGACTGGAGAGGAGCCCTCATGCATCCCCGTTCGTTCCGGCTCAGCGCGTTGTCGCTCACGCTGGCGGCAACCACCCTGATCGCCTCGACCCCCGCCCACGCCCGTCCGGTCGACTCGACCTCGGCCGAGGTCGCCTCGTCCGGCAGCGGCCCGGTCTTCTCGGCCACCGACCGGCTCGCCCGCGAGGTGGCTGGCGCGCTCGCCGATCCGGCCACCCGCGCCCGGGCGCTCGCGGCCGTGACCGCCGGACCGGTGGACCCGCTGGCCGCCCGGCTGGGCTCCCGGGTCGACCGCGCCACCCGGGCCGCCAACGAGGCGGTGCTGACGGCGAAGGGACTGTCGGCTTCCACCGGCTCCGTGCTGCATCTCCGACTCGGGCACCCGGACATGGCGGTCGGGTCGACGCGTACCGCGCTTCCCCTCGTGGCGGCGGCCCCGACCGATGACGCGCTGACCAGCGTCACCGCGTACGACCCTGCCGGTAATCGGGTCCTGCTGGATCCGGTTCGGCTGCCCAGCCGCCCGGTGCTCGTGGTCGAGGTCGATGTGACCAGGGCGATGGAGCAGGGCCTGGCGCAGGTGCGGCAGGAGTTGACCGAGCGAGGACTGAGCGGCGTCCGGTCCGCCAGGACGACGCAGGCCGGCTACTGGGCCACCAAGGTCAACGCCATCCGGCTCAGCAACGACCAGGAGACCTGGATCAAGGGCAACGCGGAGATCTTCAACGTGGTGGCGGGGTTCGGGCACGACGGACAGCCGACGGTCAACGTGGTGGAGATGCCCTACCTGGACAACGACGGCACGGTCTACTACCCCAACCAGCTGCTGGTCCATTTCAACACCTACAAGTACAACCTGGCCGACGTGGTGATGTGGGAGGACGACGGCGACACCAACTACCGGGACCTGGCCACGGCCCTGATCACCGCGTTGCTGGCGATCGTGGACTACGGCACCTACACCCCGCTGGTCACCGCGATCATCAACGCGATGCCGGCCAGTTGGTGGACCGACGACCCGGACTACGTCGACTCGTGGTACACGCTCAGCACCGGCAGTTCGGGCCGACTCAACGGCGCGGCCGCCAACGGCTGGATGGACGTCACCCCGTACTGGGTCCAACAGCTCTGAACGGGCGCCGAAACGACGGCCACCTGACGGCGGATGTGCGAAATCCCGGGACGAAGAAAACCTTCGATGAGTACGTTGACTTCGACGGATTGCTACACAACAATCAGCGTCAATATTTACCACTCTCTTTTTTTGTGCGGCAACGCCCTGCTCAGCCTCGCCGGTACCCCCACCCGCCAGCGGCCGCAGGCTCCCCATCGCACCGGCCTCAACCGCATCGAAAGTGAGGTCACGATGAAAGTCGATCGACGGTGGGCCGGCGGCGCAGCCGCAGCCCTGCTCACGGTGACGAGCCTGCTCTGGGCGGCGCCCAGCGTCGCCGCGCCGACCGCCACCGCCCCCGCGCTCACCGACGCGGTGACCGCCAAACTCCTCGGCACCGCCAGGACGGCCGCCGCCGGCGCGCAACCGGACACCCGGATCACCGTCAGCCGCAGCAGCGGCCGGTGGGCGTTCGGCACCGCCGTCGCCGTCGCACCCCGACAGGAGGACGCCCACCCGACCGGGTCGGTCTTCATCGCCCGCGCCGACCGCGCCGGATGGCGGATCGCCTTTGACGGCGAAGCTGCCTTCGCCGAACTGGCCGCCGAGTCACCCCTGGTGAGCGGCGCGGAGAGAAGCGTACTCACCACCACACCGACCCCGATGTACGCGGGCGGGGACTACCGCACCGGAATGGCCCTGCCGTACGGGGTGGGCCAGACGTGGACGCTCACCAGCGGCCCGCACGGCTGGGGCGGCACCGAGTCGCCGTACAGCTCGATCGACCTGGCCGGCGGCGACCAGGTGGTCCGCGCGACCCGGGCCGGCGCGGCGTACACGATGTGTCGGGGATGGATCCGGGTCATCCACGACCGGGGCTACTCGACCGACTACTACCACCTGTGGAACAGCATCTCGGTCAACGGCGCCAGCGTCGGCCAGGGGGCCGTCCTGGGCAACACCGGCACCGATGTCACCTGCGGTGGGGCCGCCTACGGCCGGCACGTCCACTTCGGGCTCCGCCAGAACAGCGCGTACGTGCCGATCGCCGGACACGACATCGGCAAATGGGTGCTGGCCAACGGCTCCGCCGCCTACCAGGGCGGGGCGCGGCACGGATCGGCCTTCGCCGGTGTCGGCGGCGGCCTCTACAACTACGGCGCGCTCGGCTTCAACCAGGGCGTGGTCGACGCGAACGGCGGTGGAGTGCTCACCCGCCGCGCCGGCCCGGGGACCGGCTACGGCTCGCTCGGCTCGGTGGCCGACGGCGCCACGGTCACCATCTCCTGCTCCGCCAACGGCACCTCCCACACCGGGCGGTACGGCACCACGGCGCTCTGGAACCGGTTGAGCGACGGCAGTTGGGTGTCCGACGCCTACCTGTCGACGGGTGTGAACGGTCCGGTCAACGGCTGGTGCTGACGAGTTCGACCGCCGAGGTTGGCGGCCCACCGGCCGCCAACCTCAGACACCGCGAGGAGTGCCCATGCCCGTTCGACCCTCCTACCGACGTCGCCTCCTGCTCGCCCTGACCACCGCCCTGACCGGAGTCGTCGCGGTCGCGGCACCGGCCGGCGCCGACCCCGCGGGGGTCGGCACCCTCAGCACCGACTACGGGCCGGCCGCGTGGGCGCCGGCCAGCACCAGCAACTACACCGTGGCCAGCCGACCGGCCAGCCACTCGGTGACCCGCGTCGTCATCCACACGGCGCAGGGCTCGTACGCCGGCACCATCGGCTGGTTCCAGAACCCGGCGGCGCAGGCCAGCGCGCACTACACCTTCCGGTCCTCCGACGGGGCGGTCACCCAGTCGGTGCGGGAGAAGGACATCGCCTGGCACGCCGGCAACTGGACCTACAACACCCAGTCGATCGGCATCGAGCACGAGGGGTACGTCGACAACGCCGCCTGGCTCACCGACGCGATGTACCGCGCGTCCGCCGCGCTCACCCGCAGCCTCGCCACCAGGTACGGCATCCCGAAGAATCGGGCGCACATCATCGGGCACAACGAGGTACCCGGTGCCACCCACACCGACCCGGGCCCGAACTGGAACTGGACCTACTACCTGCAACTGGTGAACGGGATCACCGGCATCGGCTCCGGCATGGTGAGCACCAGCGCGAGCACCCTCAACGTGCGCTCCGGCCCCGGCGCCAGTTTTCCGGTCGTCGGCTCGGTCGCCGACGGCACCACCGTCGCCGTCTACTGCCAGGCCGTCGGCAGCACCGTGACCGGCCCGTACGGCACGACCTCCGTCTGGAACCGGATCGGCACCAACCGCTACGTCTCCGACGCGTACGTGCTGACCGGGTACGACGGATACATCCCGAACGTGCCGCGCTGCTGACGGCACGGCCCGACGCCAGCTCACCGCCTTCCGGAGCGGTGAGCTGGCGTCGGGCAACCGGGCGAACCGGGACGCCCGGATCCCACGCGTTGCCGGCGTCTGGAATGCTCGGGCCGGTGACGACCGGCCGCCCCAGCAGAGCCCGCTCCCACCGCCGCCCCCGCAGCCGGATCATCGGCCTCCTCGTCGCGCTCGTCGCTCTGGCGGTCGTCGTCGGTGTGGCCCTGGTCGTCGTGCCGCTGCTGCGGCCGGCCGGCCCACGCCCGCTCTTCCAGATGCCTGTCGCCTGCGGCGAGACGTGGCAGCTCAGCACCTATCCCGGCCATGACGACTACGACGTCGACCTGTTCCCGACCGAGGGTGAGACGTGGGGGAGGCCGGTGCTCGCGTCGTACGCCGGCACCGTCACCGTGGCGGGCGTCAACGGGTCGGTGGGCGGACGCAACCCGGAGAACCCAGAGGGCCCGCGCGGTCGCGGCGGCGGTTACTGGGTGAAGATCGACCACGGCGGCAAGTGGGAGACGCAGTACCTGCACCTGCTCGAACCACCGTCGGTCCGGGTCGGTCAGCGGGTCGCCCAGGGCGAGCAGATCGGTCGGCTCGGCAGCACCGGCAACTCCGGTGCCCCGCACCTGCACTACGAGCAGCGTCGCGGCTGGGAGAAGGTCGAGACCCACTTCGACGGCGAGCCGTCGGGCATCACCACCGACGAACGCGAGCAGATCCTCAAGCGGGCGAGCAACAACTGCCCGCCCGCGTGACGCGACCGTCTGCTGAGGACGACCCCTCACGTTTGCCCGGCGCGGCTCGGGGCACTGTGTCCGGCAGACAGTTCAGACGTGGAGAGGAGCCGATCGTGGCCAAGGGTGACGTCGACACGTACCACGAGGACGGGCAGTGGAAGAACCGCCCGGAGGGCAACGAGCGAGCCAGCAGTACGCACGAGGACAAGGCCGACGCGCAGGCACAGGGTCGCGAGATGGCGGCCGACAGTGGCGTCGAGCACGTGATCAAGAAGCAGGACGGCACGATCGGGGAGAAGAACACCTACCCGCGCAGCCGCGACCCGCGGGAGATCCCGGGCTGACCGGGCCCCGCCTCCCGCGACAGACCTCCTCGGCGGGGCCGATCAGGCCGGCACCACGTACGGGAACGTGTCGGCCCGCGCGCCTAAGGTCACGTCCGAGGTGAGGCCGGAGGTCGTGGCGGTGTTCAGCACCAGGGAGAACATCACCTCGGGCGCGTTGTCGGCCATGGCGCGGCCGTTGCGGGCGGCGAAGCCGTAGTTGGCCGTCGTCCCGACCTTGTACGACAGCAGGTCGGGGTAGAGCTGCCGGGCCACGCTCCAGCCGTACGACTGTGGATCCGGCGCGGTGCCGTTCGCCGCCACGACCCCCGCCACCGCCGACGCGATCTCCTCGCCGTCCTCCTGGAGATCCTGACCGGGATGCCGCGCGTTGGCCGGGTCGGAGAAGTCGGTGTCGGTGGGCCAGAAGATCGGCCACATCATCGGGTGGCCGGCGCGGTTGATCTGACGCCACCCGCCCGCGTCGGTGGCCAGCAGCGTGCGGCACCAGACGCCGATCTCGGTGCCGTCGCGCAGCAGCGGCTCGTCCTGGGACACCTCAAGAACGATCGACTCGACGGTGGTGCCGGCGAAGCTGTTCGTGGCCTTGTCGGCCCGCCACGCCGAACGGTCCAGCTTCGCGCGGTTCTTGAACGCGGCGTTGACGGTCGCGAGCTGGCCGAGGTCGATGTAGAACGGGTCGGTGATCCGTCCGGCCCAGACCCGGACGTTGCCTCCGCCGCACACCTCGCCGGTGCGGCCCTGGGCGACGGGAGTGCCCATCGCGCTGTCGTCGCGGGCATCGGACCCGGTCAGCTCGTACACCTGGAGGGTCTGCCTGCTGTCGCCGTCCAGCTCACCGAAGGCGAACCGGTAGGCCAGCTCCTCGGTCTCCGCGCTGTTGAAGTGAATCTTGAACTCGTAGCGCGCCTCGGCGTGGAAGCCGCGTTTGATGTCGGCCTTCGTCACCGAGCTGTTGACGTCCATGACGAAGACCGTGGCGCGGTCGCCGTTGAAGACGTACAGGTCGTCGATGTAGAGCTGGCCGCCCTGGGCGGCGAGGGGGGTGTCGAGGTGGTGCGACATGGACTCACTCCTGGCGACGCCGAATCGGGATAATCCGAACATAACCGCGATTCGTCGCTTACTCCCGGCATCGGCGGAAAGCCGTCCTCGTCGGTGTCAGGTCGTCCGCTGGGCGATGACGGCCGCGCGGAGACGGTCGAGGGCTTCCGCGCGGGCGCCGGTCAGCGACGGTTCGTCCGTGAGCCGCGCCGGGCGTACCTCGACGTGCCGGGGCATCCGGTCGAAGGCCGTGGTGATGGCGTCGAGGATCACCGGATGGGCGCCCCAGGAGCCGCCGATCAGCACCAGTCGGGGATCGGCGAGCGCGACGATGGCGGCCAGCACACCGCTCACGGCGTGCCCCAACGCGGCGCTGCCGGCCGCCGGGAGGCGGTGGACCCGCTCGACGTCGATGGCCGTCGTGCCGGCGTGGCGGAGGTCCAGGTCGGCGAACACGTCGATGAGCCGGGTTGCCTGGCCGTCGGGGCCGGTGGTCAGCAGGTGCGCGATCTCGCCGGCGACGCCGGTGTGGCCCCGGCGGACCGCGCCGTCGCTGACGACCGCGCACCCCAGCCCTTCGCCGAGGAAGACGTAGGCGAAGTCGCGCAGGCCGGCCGGGTCGAGGTCGCGTTCGGCCTGCGCCGCCCAGTTGACGTCGTTGTCGACGATGACCGGGCCGGCGACGTGTGGCGTCAGCTCGGCGACCGGGTCGAGGTCGCCGAGCAGGAACGGCGCGTCGGGTAGCCGGACCAGCCGGCCGGTGCCGCGATGCACCGGGTCGGCGGCGCTGACGACCGCCAGCCGGGTGGTTCCCCCGCCGCCCTCCTGGACCTGTGTCGCGGCGGAGCGCAGTGCGGCGGCCACCCGCTCGGCGCGAGCCGGCCGGCTGATGTCGTGCCGGGTCCGTCCGACGACGTCGCCGTGGGCGTCGACCCGCTCGACCACCACCCCGTCGGGGGCGATGCTGATGGACAGGGCGGTGCCGGCGGTGTCGGCGAGGGCGTAGTACGAGCCGACGCGGCCCATGCCCCGCCCGCCGGGGGTCCGTTCCCCGGTGTCGACGACCAGCCCGGCCTCGGTCAGCCGGCGCACGCTCTCACCGACCGTGGGCTTGGAGAGGCCGCTGCGGGCCGCCAGGTCGGCGCGGGTCAGCCGCCGTTCCCGCATCAGCTCGCGCAGCACGTGCTCGTCGGTCAGCGAGCGGAGCAACTCCAGTGAGGGCTTGACGGTGGTCACGTCACGATTCTAGGCAGGAGTCTTGCCTAGAAGGGGTGGGCGCGCCTAGTGTCTTTTCCAAGAAGGAGCCCTTACTAGAAGGAGTCGCGCCATGAACGCCCAGCCCGACCTGGCCGTCGCCCCGCTCCCGTCCCTGCCGCACTGGGAGTCGACCCCGGACGACCTCCCGTCCGCCATCCGCGAGATCAAGGCGGCGCTACGGGCCCGGATCGAGGCCTCCGGCCGGACGGTCGAGGAGGTGTTCGCGGTCGTCGAGCGGCGCGTCCGGGCGCGGGTCGAGGAGATCGCCGCCGCCCGGGACCGCGGCGAGACGATCTGGCCGGTCATCGAGTACGCGGACATCGCCGCCGGCACCGTGCCGGCGGAGGCGGTGGCGAAGCTCCGTCAGCGAGGTTGCCTCGTCGTACGCGGACACTTCGACCGCCAGCAGGCCCTGGACTGGGACCGCGACATCGTCGACTACGTGGACTCGAACAGGTTCTTCGAGGAATACCGAGGCCCCGGCGACGACTTCTTCGGCAGCGTGGGGTCGAAGCCCGAGATCTACCCGATCTACTGGTCGGCCGCCCAGATGCAGGCTCGGCAGAGCGACCGGATGGCCCGGGTGCAGGCGTTCCTCAACAGTCAGTGGAAGCACGAGTCCGACGGTGTGCGCTGGTTCGACCCCGACCGTGACTCGCTCTACCCGGACCGGATCCGCCGCCGGCCGCCGGGCGCCGAGTCCAACGGGCTGGGCACCCACCTCGACCCCGGCACCCTGGACCTGTGGATGACCGAGGCGTACCAGAGGGCCTTCCGGCACCTCTTCGACGGAACGGTCGAGCGGTACGACCCCTGGGACGCCGCCCACCGCACCGCCGGCCCGCAGTACCCCGGCAGCACCATGTGCTCGGCCTTCCGCACGTTCCAGGGCTGGACCGCCCTGTCCGACATGGACCACGACCAGGGGGTGCTGCACACCGTCCCGATTCCGGAGGCGATGGCCTACCTGATGCTCCGGCCGCTGCTGGCCGACGTGCCCGCGGACGAGATGTGCGGCGTCACGGTCAACCAGGTCTTCCCGGTCAGCGAGCGGTGGCACCCGCTGCTGGTGGAGGCCCTCAGCGGCATTCCCGACGTTCGGGCGGGCGACTCCGTCTGGTGGCACTGCGACATGATCCACAGCGTCGCACCGGTGCGGGACCAGCAGGGGTGGGGCAACGTCATGTACATCCCCGCGGCGCCGTGGTGCCCGCGCAACGAGCGGTACTCGGCGGCCGTCCGCGAGGCCTTCCGGACCGGGTCCAGCCCGACCGACTTCCCGGCCGAGCACTACGAGCGCAGTTGGTCCAACCGATTCCAGGCCGACGACCTGAACTCCACCGGTCGGCGCGGCCTGGGTCTGGACTGACTGTCGGCAGCGGGCCGCCCGACAACGGTGTCGGGCGGCCCGCAGGCCGTCGGTGCCGTGCTCAGATGCGGGACCACTTCTGGTTGGACGCGCCGATGCAGTCCCACAGGTGCAGCTTGCCGCCGTTGTTGGGGTTGGCCTCCCGGACGTCCACGCAGCGGTTGGCGCTGATGTTGACCAGGTCGCCCGCGCCGTTGAGGGTGAAGCGCTGGGCGGGATTGCCGTTGCAGGTGACCAGGTTGACCTCGGTGCCGTTGGCGGTGCCGGCCCAGGCGGGGTCCATGCACTTGCCCATCGCGCGGATGGTCCCGTCCGAGGCGAAGGTCCAGGCCTGCGCGGCGGTGGTGTTGCAGTCCCAGATCTGCAGCTTGGCGCCGTCGACCGGGTTGGCGCTGGGGATGTCGATGCAGCGGCCGCTCTGTGCGCCGCGGATCCGGCTGGTGCCGGGAGTCGGGTTGCCGCCACCGTCGGAGGTGTAGCTGGACACCCGGACGTAGTCGACGAGCATCTGCTGCGGGAACTGCGTGGAGCCGTCCGGGTAGCCGGGCCAGTTACCGCCGACCGCCACGTTGAGGATCATGAAGAACGGGTGGTCGAACACCCAGCGGTTGCCGCCGAGGCGAGCGGGGTCGACCCGGTGGTACTGCACGCCGTCGAGATACCAGGTGATCACGTTCGGCTCCCAGTCCACCCGGTAGGTGTGGAAGCCGTCGGCGAGCGGGCTGCCGACCGTGCGGCTGCCGGTGATGCCGCCGCCACCGGAGTAACCGGGGCCGTGCACGGTGCCGTAGACGGTGTTGGGCTCCCGGCCGATGTTCTCCATGATGTCGATCTCGCCGGCGTCGGGCCACCCGCCGCCGGTGCCGAGCATCCAGAACGCCGGCCAGATGCCCTGGCCGCGCGGAATCTTGATGCGGGCCTCGAACCGGCCGTACGTCTGCGTGAAGGTGGCCGCGCTCAGCAGCCGCGCCGAGGTGTACTCGCAGCGCCCGTAGTGGCACTGGTAGTTGGCCGGGTTGTCCCGGCGGGCGGTGATGACCAGGTTGCCCTGACCATCGTGGACGGCGTTGCTGGTGCTGTTGGTGTAGTACTGCCGCTCGTTGTTGCCCCAGCCGCCGCCGCCGATGTCGAAGCGCCACTTGTTCTGGTCGACGGGCGTGCCGGCCGAGGCGTTGAACTCGTCCTGCCAGGTGATCGGGCCGATGGCGGCCTCGGCTTTGTCGTTGTGCCCGGGTAGGACGAGGGCGGCGGCGGTGGCGATGAGCGCGACCGCCGCGAGGACGAGGGGTCGCAGGCGGGTGGTGGGACGGGCTGTGAACACGGGAGGCTCCTCAGCGGGAGGGGGGTGGCGGAGGCTTCGCGCCGGATCATGCGGAGAGCGCTCTCTTTTTTGAAGAGTGTCGATATGGCGGCTTTCTGTCAAGAGTGTTTCCAATTCGAGGATGTGGTGAACACCGATGGTTACAAGGCGCGAAACGCGCCTTACTCCGATAGAGGGCGAATCGACTCTTCCTATTGCCGTGGGCCGTCCATGGGGGACAGGATGACGAAGGCTCGCTCGAAACCTCCCCGTAACGTGCGAGCTGCTGGTCTCTGTCACAAGGAAGTGGGAGTCAGTCATGAGCGACGCGTCGACGGCGCTGGGTGTGCGCCTCTACCCGGATCTGGTCGAGCGGGGTGGCCTGGCCCCCGCGCTCATCGAGACCGCCACCCGGCACCAACTCGACCTCGGCCGGGTGACCGCCCCCGAGCAGGGCCGCGCCCGGTTCACCTGCGCCGAGGTGCACTCCGACCAGGGCGTTGTCTGCGTCGGGCTCGGCTCCCAGGCCCGATACTTCATGGTCGACCTTCGGGTCGATGGTCAGGTCCAGGCCCGGGGCGACGCCATGGATCTGCTCCAGGTGGCCCAGATGGCCGCGGCCTGGCGCGCCGGGTTGACGCTCGCCGAGCTCACCACCCGGTTCGCGTTCATGGAGGAGATGAAGCACCGCACCGCGCCGGTCGTCCAGGTCGGCTAGCCGGACCAGGCCCCTGCCGTCCGGGCCGCGGCACTTGTCAACAGCGCAGCCGGGGCGGCAGCGGCGATCCGGTCGTGGCGTCCCGGTCCAGGTAGGTCGACTCGGCGAACGCGAGGAAGCGTTGCGCGTCGCTCGCGTTCGACACCAGGCCGAAGGACACGCGCACCGCGCCCCCGGTCGGCAGCCGCAGCGCGTCGAGGTACTGGTCGATCGAGTCGACCCGGGCGAGCAGCCGTCGCCGCAGCGAACCCTGGTTGATCGCGAACGCCTCCTCGCCCGCGCCCGGATTGCAGAAGCAGCCGGTACGCAGCAGGAACCCGGCCGCCGCGGCCTCCCGCGCGACGAGCCGCTCGTCGACCAGGGTGCCGTCCGGGTGACGGAAGTTGAACGTCACGGTGCCGCCCCGGCCCTCGCCCGTCACCGGCCCGTAAACCTGCGCCAGCGGCTGGCCGCTGCGGTGCCGCAGCGTGGTCAACCGGGCCAGCAGCCACTCGGTGAGCAGCCCGACCCGGGTGTGCACGAGGTCCACGCCGATCGAGTCGAGCCAGCGCAGCCCGAACTCCACGTCGGGGATGCTCAGGAAGTTGAGCGTGCCGTCCTCGAACGCCGACTCGTCGTCCATCGGGCGGTGCCAGTCGCCCTGCACGCTTACCGCGCGGATCGTGCCACCGGAGAACCACGGCCGGCGCAGCCGGGCCAGCGCGTCCCGGCGGGCCAGCAGCGCGCCGACACCCGTCGGGTAGCCGAAGAGCTTGTACCAGCTCAGGCAGACGAACTCGGGCCGTACGACGCTCAGGTCCAGCCGGTTCGTCGGCGCGAACGCGGCGGCGTCGAGCAGCACGTCGTAGCCGTGCCGGTGGGCCAGCTCCACCCAGCTCAGTGGATGCTGCACCCCGGAGAAGTTGCTCTGCGCCGGGTAGGCGAAGAGCCCGCGACGGGCGGGTCGGCCCCACCGTCCGGGCCGGCTCTCCCGGCCCGCGGTCAGCACACGGACCAGGTCCGACTCGGCCACCCGCAGGTCCGGGCCGGCCAGCGGCACGTAACGCACCGGCGCGCGGGCCGCCCGGGCGTACTCGCGGATGCCGTTGACCGAGTTGTGGTTGTCCCAGGTCAGCGCGAACGGCGCCGTCCGGCCGAAGTCGTACGCCTCGCCGACCAGCCGGCACGCGCCGCTGGCGTTCGGGGTGAAGACGACCGCGTACTCGGACGGGTCCGCGCGGAAGAAGTCGAGCACCGCGCGACGGGCGGAGTCCACACTCGCGCCGGACGCCTCCGAGGTGGGGTTCTCCGAGTGTGGGTTGCCGTACAGGCCGGCGAGCAGCCGGTCGTGGTGGGCGCGCACCTGCGCCTGCGCGGCGACCCCGGCCCCGGTGTAGTCGAGGTAGACCTGACCCGCCTGGTCGAGGTGCCGGTAGTCGCTGGCGCGCAGGTCGTCGATGCGGGTGGTGTCGGCGTACCCCGGCATGGTCGTCGGTGTGGTGTGCTCAGGACGCACGGCGGGCCTCCCGCCACACCAGGACCACCCAGGTCGCCGCGAGAAAGAGCGCCACGAACCCGCCGAGCACCAGCCAGTTCACCCACACCGGCTGGGCGAAGCTGTCGCCGTACGTCGCGAGCAGGGGCGGGCCGAGCGGTGAACCGCCGTCGCGCCAGAGCCGCTCCACCCCGGCGGTGTGCCCCAGGCCCTCGAACGCCCACCGGTTCGACATCGCGTAGCTGAGCCACTGGCCGCCGACCGCCATGGCCGGCACCGGCAGGATCGCGCCGACGAACAGCACCTGCGGGAAGCAGAGCATCGGCAGCATCAGCGTCGCCTGGGCGGCGTCGGAGGCGGCCGCCGAGCAGAGCAGGCCGAGGGCGAGCGCCGCCGCCGAGGAGAGCAGCAACGTCGCGTACAGGGCGGCGAAGTCGCCGCCGCCGACCGGCGGCAGCCGGTCGATGCCGCGCAGCACCCCGAGCAGGGCCAGGTCCACCAGGGCCAGCAGCGGCAGCAGCACCGCGACCTTCGCCAACAGGTACGGGCCGAGTCGGACCCCGGCCAACCGCTCCCGGCGCAGGATCGGCAGCTCGGTGCAGATCTGGAGCAGGCCGTAGGTCAGCCCGAAGAAGAAACCGCCGAACGCGATCCAGAACAGGATCATCACGGTGACGGTCGGGCTGGGCCGCGCAGGGTCGAACGCGCCGGGGCGGAACAGCAGCGCGAACATGCCGAGCACCATCAGTGGCGAGCCGAGCAGGATGGCCAGGGTCAGCCGGTTACGGGCGACGATCTCCGCGTTGCGCGCCGTGAGGACGGCCCACTGCCGCAGTCGGCCGACCCGCCCGCGCCGCGCCCCGGCACTGCCCTGGTCGGCTGTGCCGGACGGTGGGTGGGGCGTACCGGCGGGCGGGTCGGCAGCGCGGTGCGCGGTGAAGCGGTCGGGCCACACGGCCGGGTCCGTCTCCTCGTCGAGGCGCAGGTGCACCTCCGCGAGGGAGCGCAGGCCGAAGAAGTCCCGGGCGCCGGCGGGCGTGCCGGCGTACGCCAACCGGCCCTGGCGGGTCAGCACGACCACCCGGTCGCAGCGGTCCACGTCGGTGACCTGGTGGGTGGTGAGCACCACCGTGGTCCCCGCGTCGGCGAGGGCGCGCAGCACCCGCAGCAGCTCCACGGCGATCGCCGGATCCAACCCGGAGGTGGGCTCGTCCAGGAAGAACACGCCGGGCCGGGTGAGCAGCTCGACGGCGATGCTGGCGCGTTTGCGCTCACCGCCGCTGAGCCGACCCACCGGCACGTCGGCCCGCTCGTCGAGTCGCAGCGCGGCGAGCACCTCGGCGACCCGGCGGGCCACGTCGGCCGGCGTGGCCTCCGGCGGGAGACGCAGCCGGGCGGCGTGGCGCAGGGTGCGTTCCAGCGGTAGCTCGCGGTGGATGATGTCGTCCTGCGGCACAAAGCCGACCGTGCCGTCGGCCGGGCCGCCGTCGTACGCCACGGAACCCGCCGCCGGTCGTCGCACCCCGGCCAACGTCTCGAGCAGGGTGGTCTTGCCGGCGCCGCTGACGCCGATGATCGCGACCACCTCGCCCGGCGCGACGGTCAGCGAGATGTCGTCCAGGACGCGGCGGCCACCTCGGACGGTCTGTCCCAGACGGGTGGCCACGATGCCGCCGCCGGTACGTGGGGGTGACGCGGTCTGCTCGGTCGTCATGTCGAAGGCTCGATCCGGTCGGTGACGTGGTCCGCCAAGACATCGTGACGCACCGATGCAATGCTGCACCCGAGCTGACCCGGCTCGTGCGGGTCGGGCGTACGGCCACGATCGACGCGTCGAGGGACACCGGGGTACATCGAACCCATCGACGCTGGCCGCGATGAGGCCGTGTGGCGTCGGCCACCAGCCGGGTTTGTCGCATCGACGGTCCTGGTCGTGGAGGCCTTGGCGCGTACCGCCGACCGGCGGGTAGGGTGCGCGAGATTGTCCACCCGCGCATGGCCGCCCCACACGCGGCGGTCCGCCGGTCCTGCCTGGTGAGAGCTTCGAGGGCAGCGGCCGGGGTCGATCGGGGCGAGATCGCCAGGTCGACGGGGGTGCGCGGAGCGGCCCTCAGGTGGGCGAGGGGCTGCGGGGACGGCTGGGACGTGTGAACACTGCGCCACGTCTATATTGCCGGATTGTTACATTTTCAACAGGCTCTCGCCTTGCAGATCGGCCGTCCGCCGCAATACGTTGCCGTCAACAACAAAACCAAGTGAAGGTCCAACCTTCCGGAGGCAACGATGACGTTGGCGAGGTGGTACGAGCGATGAGCGACGTGCCCATCCTCCTTGAGATGCGTGCCATCACCAAGGAGTTCCCCGGAGTCAAGGCCCTCTCCGACGTCAACCTCGTGGTTCGCGCCGGCGAGATCCATGCCATCTGCGGCGAGAACGGCGCGGGCAAGTCCACGCTGATGAAGGTGCTCAGCGGGGTCTACCCGCACGGCACCTATGACGGCAAGATCATCTACCAGGGGTCGGAGAGCAGGTTCTCCGACATCCGGTCGAGTGAGAACGCCGGCATCGTGATCATCCACCAGGAGCTCGCGCTCATTCCGGACATGTCGATCGCCGAGAACATCTTCCTCGGCAACGAACCGCGCAAGCGGGGCGCGATCGACTGGAAGGCCGCGAACCGGATGGCGCTGGACCTGATGGCCCGGGTCGGCCTGCAGGAGAACCCGGACACCCTGATCAAGGACATCGGGGTCGGCAAGCAGCAGCTGGTGGAGATCGCCAAGGCGTTCGCCAAGGACGTCAAGCTGCTCA
This sequence comes from Micromonospora sp. NPDC047527, assembly GCF_040643015.1. Lineage (NCBI taxonomy): Bacteria > Bacillati > Actinomycetota > Actinomycetes > Micromonosporales > Micromonosporaceae > Micromonospora > Micromonospora sp. NPDC047527. Next base: position 370,572 of record NZ_JBEYTK010000003.1, read on the forward strand.
TCCTGGACGAGCCGACGGCCGCGCTGAACGAGGCCGACTCCCGGCACCTGCTGGACCTGCTGCGCGGCTTCCGCTCGCGCGGCATCACCTCGATCATGATCTCGCACAAGCTGAACGAGATCGAGGCGATCGCCGACCAGATCACGATCCTGCGCGACGGCCGGACGGTCGAGACGCTGGACGTCAAGGCCGACGGGGTCGACGAGGACCGGATCGTGCGGGGCATGGTCGGCCGCGAGCTGAGCAGCCGGTTCCCGGACCACACTCCGAAGATCGGTGAGGTCTTCTTCGAGGTCCGCGACTGGAACGTGCGGCACCCGATCTCCGCCGACCGGCAGGTCTGCAAGAACGAGAGCTTCGTGGTGCGCCGCGGCGAGATCGTCGGCTTCGCCGGCCTGATGGGCGCGGGCCGCACCGAGCTGGCGATGAGCGTGTTCGGCCGCTCGTACGGGGTGTACGAGTCGGGCACGATCATCAAGGACGGCAAGGAGATCGTCCTGAAGTCCGTGGCGGACGCGATCGACAACGGTCTCGCGTACGTCAGTGAGGACCGCAAGGCGATCGGCCTCAACCTGCTCGACGACATCAAGTCGTCGACGGTGGCCGCCAAGCTGTCCAAGATCTCCCACCACGGGGTCCTGAACCAGGTGGAGGAGTACCAGGCGGCCGAGGCGTACCGCAAGGAGTTGCGGACGAAGGCGCCGACGGTCGACGAGAGCGTCTCCAAGCTCTCCGGCGGCAACCAGCAGAAGGTGGTGCTGGCGAAGTGGATGTTCACGGATCCGGACCTGCTGATCCTCGACGAGCCGACGCGCGGTATCGACGTGGGTGCCAAGTACGAGATCTACGGCATCATCCAGCGGCTCGCCGACGAGGGGAAGGGCGTCGTCGTCATCTCCTCGGAGCTGCCTGAGCTGATCGGGCTCTGCGACCGCATCTACACCGTGTTCGAAGGCGCCATCACGGGCGAGATCGCCCGGGCCGACGCCACCCCGGAAAACCTCATGAAGCAGATGACCTCGACGAAGAAGATGGCCACACGATGAGCCGATTGAAGGACCTTCAGAAGAACCTGTTCGGAGGAACCACCTCCAACGCTCGCCAGTTCGGCATGATCTTCACCCTGGTGGCGATCGTCGTCCTGTTCCAGATCCTGACCGATGGCCTGACCCTGCGATCGGACAACCTGATCGCGCTGTTCCAGCAGAATTCGTACATTCTGATCCTGGCCATCGGCATGCTCATGGTGATCGTCGCCGGGCACATCGACCTCTCGGTCGGCTCCGTCGCCGCCTTCGCGGGCATCCTGGTGGCCAAGTCGATGGCCGACTGGTCGCTGCCCTGGCCCGTGGCCATCCTCTTCGGCCTCGGAATCGGTGCCCTCATCGGCGCCTGGCAGGGCTTCTGGGTGGCCTACATCGGGGTGCCGGCGTTCATCGTCACCCTGGCGGGCATGCTGCTCTTCCGCGGCGGCAACCAGTTCATCGGTAACGCGAACACCATCCCGGTGCCGGAGGGCTTCCGGGAGATCGGCTCCGGCTTCCTGCCCGAGTTCGGGCCGAACACCGGCTACAACAACGCCACCCTGCTGCTCGGCCTGGCCGCGGCGGTGGCCGTGGTGTGGCGCGAACTCCAGGCGCGCAAGACCCGCCGCGCCATGGACGCCGACCCGGCGCCGATGTGGGTCTCGATCCTGCGGATGGCCGTCATGGTCGGGGTGATCGCCTTCGCGGCGCTGCGCTTCGCCAGCGGTCGTGTCGGCACCAGCTTCCCGATCTCCGGCATCATCCTGGTCGCGCTGGTCCTGGCGTACTCCTTCTACACCCGCAACACGGCCGGCGGCCGGCACATCTACGCGGTGGGCGGCAACTCCCGGGCGGCCGAGCTGTCCGGCGTGAAGCTCAAGCGGGTCAACTTCTTCGTCATGATGAACATGTCCGTCCTGGCCGCGCTGGCCGGCATGATCTTCGTGGCCCGTTCGGCGGCCTCCGGTCCGCAGGACGGCAACGGCTGGGAACTGGACGCGATCGCCGCGGTCTTCATCGGCGGCGCGGCCGTCTCCGGCGGTATCGGCACCATCAGCGGGTCGATCGTTGGTGGTCTCGTCATGGCCGTGCTCAACAACGGCCTGCAACTCATGGGCGTCGGTACCGACCGCGTCCAGATCATCAAGGGGCTGGTCCTGCTGCTGGCCGTCGCGATCGACGTCTACAACAAGAGCCAGGGTCGTTTCTCGATCATCGGAAGTCTGATGCGGCCATTCCGTCGCGAGGACTCCGGACCACCCGCCTCACCGCCGGACGCGGAGCGCGAGCCCGCCAAGGCAGCGGTGTCCGGCTGACGGCCACCGACCTCTCCACCCGTCTCCACCTTTCAGAAAGGCAAGACCTGCCATGCGTAAATTCTTCGGCACGTCGGTGGTTGCCATCAGCGCCGCCGCCATGCTGGCCCTCGCCGGCTGCGGCTCCGGCCGTACCGAGGAGTCCGGCGGCTCCAACGGAGACGCCAAGGGCTTCGCGGCGAACTCGCTGATCGGCGTGGCCCTGCCGGCCAAGACCTCGGAGAACTGGGTCCTCGCCGGTGACCTCTTCAGCAACGGTCTGAAGGAGGCCGGTTTCCAGGCTGACGTGCAGTACGCCGGCGCGTCGACCACGGTCGCCGACCAGCAGGCCCAGATCACCGCCATGACCACCAAGGGCGCCAAGGTCATCGTCATCGGCGCGACCGACGCCGCGCAGCTGTCGACCCAGGTCGCGGCCGCCCACGCCGCCGGCGTGAAGGTCATCGCGTACGACCGGCTCATCACCAACACGCCGGACCTCGACTACTACGTCGCGTTCGACAACTTCAAGGTCGGCCAGCTCCAGGGCCAGGCCCTGCTTGAGGGCATGAAGGCCAAGAAGCCGAACGGCCCGTACAACATCGAGCTGTTCTCCGGCTCGCCGGACGACAACAACGCCGGTGTCTTCTTCAACGGCGCGATGGACGTGCTCAAGCCGGAGATCGACAAGGGCAACGTGGTCGTCGCCTCGAAGCAGACCGACGTGAAGCAGACCGCCATCCAGGGCTGGAAGGCCGAGGGTGCGCAGGCCCGCATGGACCAGCTGCTCACCTCGACCTACGGCAACAAGGAGCTGGACGGCGTCCTCTCCCCGAACGACACCCTGGCCCGCGCGATCCTGACCTCGGTCAAGGGTGCCGGCAAGCCGACCCCGGTCGTCACCGGTCAGGACTCCGAGGTTGAGTCGGTCAAGTCGATCGTCGCTGGCGAGCAGTACATGACGATCAACAAGGACACGCGGAACCTGGTCAAGGAGACCATCAACATGGTCAAGGCTCTCCAGACCGGCGAGAAGCCGCAGGTGAACGACACCAGCTCCTACAACAACGGCAGCAAGGTCGTCGAGACGTTCCTGCTTCCGCCGGTCGCCGTCACCAAGGCCAACGCGGCCGAGGCGTACGCCAACGACCCGAAGCTCGCTCCGCTCACCAAGTAATCACGCACAGCAGGTAACGCCGATGGGTCCCGGATCTCCTGTTCCGGGACCCATCGTCGTTTGATCGTCCCGTGCCACCCGGCACCAACCCGGAAGGAGGTCTGACCGTGGACACGCCCGTACGGTCCAGGCCTTCCGGGGCCGGCAACAACCCCGATTCCCCGCTGCCCTCGATCCCCGGCGTAAGCCAGGAGGAGATCCGGCGGCAGAACCTCGGCGCCGTGCTGCGCTACGTCCACCTGAACGGACCGACGTCGCGCGCCGCGCTGACCAGACGACTCGGCCTCAACCGCAGCACCATCGGCGCGCTCGCGGCCGACCTGACCGCCAGCGGCCTGGTCACCGAGGAGGCACCGACCACCGCCCGCCGCGCCGGCCGTCCCTCACTGGTGGTGAGCCCTCGCTCCGACCGGGTCTACGCCAACGCGCTGAGCATCGAGGCGGAGCGGTTGCGGGCCGCCCGGGTCGGCCTCGGCGGGCGCATCCTCGACCTGCGGGAGGCGCCCCGGCCCGGTGGCATGTCGGCGGTCGACGCCGTCCGCCCCCTGGCTGACCTGGTCCGCGACATGGAACGCGCCGTCGCCCCCGACGCGCTGCTGGTCGGCGGCGCGGTAGCGGTCACCGACACCACCCGCGATCCGGACGGCAGGATCCGGATCGCCAGCGCCAATGAGAGTCTGGGCACCGCCCTTGAGGCCGAGTTCCCCGCCGGCCCGGGTTTCGTGGCCGGCGATTTGGCCGACATCGCCGCCCTGGCCGAGCACGTCCGCGGCGTGGCCGCCGGCGTCGACGACCTCATCTACCTGCACGGCGACGTGGGCATCAGCGCCGGCATCATCGTCGCCGGCCGGCTGCTGATGGGCCACCACGGCCACAGCGGCAAGGTCGGCCACATGGTGGTCAACCCGAACGGTCTGCCCTGCGGCTGTGGCTCGCGCGGCTGTTGGGAGACCGAGATCGGCGAGGCCGCCCTGCTGCGCCACGCCGGCCGGGATCCCGGTGACCGCGCCGCGGTGGCCGAGGTGCTGCGTGCGGCGGCCGACGGCGACCCGAGGGCCCGGGAGGCCGTCGAGCGGGTCGCCGACTGGCTCGGCTTCGGCGTGGGCAACCTGGTCAACGTGGTCAACCCGGACGCCGTGGTGTTCGGTGGCTCGCTGCGCGACATCTTCACCGCCGGCGCGGACATCGTTCGGCGACGGCTGGACACCATGCCGCTGCCGGTCTCCCGCGAGCACCTGCGGCTCCAGCCGGCGGCCCTGGACGAGAACGCGGTCCTGATCGGCGCCGCCGAGTTGGCCTTCGACAAGCTGCTGGCCGACCCGCTCAACGTCGGCGTCGCCGGCCCGGCGGGATCCGCCGACTCGGCGTAGGGACCCGATCGGCGCTGCGGCGTCAGCCCCGCGCACGGCCCGGCCTACGTCGTGGCGTTTGTGTTGTCCTCGGGCTGCCGGTGCGCGGGGCGGGGCAACTCCTGCACCACGCTGGTGCCGCTGCCCGGTCGGGACTCCCAGGACCAGGTCTCGTGCAGCTCCAGGCGGCCGTCGGCCAGCACGGTCACCTCCGAGACGCAGTGCCCCGAGGACGTCTGTCCCTCGGCGTTGAGTTGGACGTAGCGGAAGTCCAGCCGGTCGCCCTCGCGGGTGCCGACGAGGTAGCCGCGAAGGATGGACCCCCCGGCGTACTCGGCCCACACCTCGCCGGCCCGCTCGTGGTACGTGAAGACCGTCTCCGTGCCCACCTCGCCGGCCACCGCATCCGTCACGGCGGCGAAACGCCGACCGTCCAACGAGATCGTCATGCCGCCGAAATTACTCGATCAACACTACCCGTGGTTGGCCGTGGCCTGGCCGATCGCGCTGGTCGCCGTGTTCCTCCGACTCTCGGTCGCCCGCTACCGGCGGCCGGCCGGCTGAGCAGCCGGCGGGTGCGCCCCCGGTGGGCCCGGCCACCGGGGGCGCGGTCGGTCAGCCCTCGGGACGCAACACCCGCGACGCGGCGGCGGCGTTGTCGGCGGCGGCCTGGCTGCGCTGCGCCCCGGTGACACAGACGTCGTCGCCGATGAACGCGTCGCGCCACACGTAGCCGGCGATACAGGTGTGCGGGCCGTACGGGCCGCTGACCCAGCGGCTCGCTGCGGCCGCGTTGTCGGCGAGCACCTGGGTACGCGTCGCCCCCGTCACGCAGACGTAGTCGGACTGGTCGCCGTCGCGCCAGAAGTACCCGTTGACGCAGGTGTTCGGGCCGGACACCAGCCGGGCCGGGTTGCGCCGCGACGCGGCGGCGGCGTTGTCGGCGGCGGCCTGGCTGCGCTGGGTGCCGGTGACGCAGACGTCGTCCCCGGCGTACGCCTCGCGCCACACGTAGCCGGAGACGCAGGTGTGCGGGCCGTACGGGCCGTTCACCCAGCGGCTCGCCGCCGAGGCGTTGTCCGCCCACACCTGGCTACGGGTGGCACCGGTGACGCAGACCCGGTCACCGGAGCGGGCCTCGCGCCACACGTACCCCTGCAGGCAGCGGTTGACCACGTCGGTGGTCACGGTCACCGTGGCGGTGTTGCCGGAGATCCCGTTCACCCCGATCTGCACGCCGTTGGCGTTGAGCGACTGGGCCGGCCCGCCACCCGCGCCGGTGCGCAGCAGGGTGGGGGTGCCGTCGCGGACCTCGTGCAGCAGCACGGTGTCGGCGGGAATGCCGGCGCTCCAACCGGTCTTCCGGCGGAACTCGACGGTGTAGTAGTGGAAGGGGTCAGCCGGGTCGAACGGGACGCGGATCAACTGTTGGCCGGCCGCGGTGGGCACCTCCAGCGGCGCCATGGTGAAGGTGCGCGAGCCGACCCCGTCGGCGGCCATGGTGAAGACCCGGTTCCTGGGCAGCCAGCCCAACTCGTCGCGGTTCGGTCCGTTGAGCCCGACGGCGCTGGTGCCGTAGTTCGCGGTGTTGAACGCGAAGATGTGCATGGCGCTCATCTGGTCCCACGGGTCGTCGTACTCGCCCGGCTGGGACCAGGGCGCGTTCTGGTAGGTGGTGTCGTTGGAGAACGAGTGCCCGAGGCCGTAGCCGTGCAGCATCTCGTGCGCGGCGAAGCCGACGTTCCAGGCGCCCGGGTCGAGCAGCACCCGACCGCCGGACGCACCCGAATCCACCCAGTCGTTGAGCATGACCGCGATCCGGTTGCCGGCCGGCACCGAGTAGCCGGCGGTCGCCGCGGTGTCCACGCAGCGCTGGATCCGGGTCCACCGGGTGACCGACTGGAACTGCGCCAGCGTGTACGGCATGGTGTACCAGCCCCGGACGACCGACCCGGCCAGCGACACCCGCCCGCCGGACTGGTCGGCCAGGTAGTCCGCCACCCCGCCGGTGCCGATCCCGGCGGCGGTGAGGAAGTTGGCGAAGTGCGACGGCGTTTGCGGCTCGGCCGGCTTGTCGCTGAACTTGCACAGCAGCACCGACCAGGCGGTGGCGTTGCGGATCGGACTGGCGGCGGCCGGGGCGGCCGGTAGCGCCACCGCGCCGGCCATGGCGCACGCGAGCGCCACGGCCGACGCGGCGACCCGACTGAGGATTCTGGACTTCACGCGTGCGCTCCGATCCCTGCGGCCCACCGGACGCGGGCTCTATGGTCCACATCGGAGCACTGATCGAGATCGGACAGACGCCTTCAGTCGCGTTGGCGACCGGCTGGAATCCGACTCCGCCGCCCGGCCGACTGACGGGTGCTCGCCGAGGCCCCCGCACCCCGACGAGCAGCCGTCGTCCGGCTACGCGATGCGGCGGATCCAGCGCACAGCGACGTAGAGCAGGAGCAGGGCAAGGGCGACGAAGATGCCCGTCTCGATGCCCTGGAACAGCCAGAACCGGTCCGCCGGCTGGTACAGCTGCCAGTTGTACGCGCCCGGTTCGAGGCCCAGCTCGGCACCGCAGGCCCGACCGTCCGGCCCTTTGCCGCCGGGCGGGCACTGGATCCGGGTGTCCTCCGCGATCATCGTGCCGTCGGGGTTCCGGACGCCCTGGGTGAGGATCCAGTCCCCCCGGCTGATCTCCGGGGTCCCGTCTCCCTCGATCGGGAAGGTCTGGGTGCGGGCGGGCTGGTAGTGCGGTCGGGCCAGGACCGCCACGGCTGCCCGTACGCCGATGAACCCCGCGAGGGTGACGCCCATGGCGGGCAGCATCCGCTTCCACACGGTGCCGGCGAAGATGCCGAGCGCCACGGCGAAGAGGGTGTATCCGATCGGGACGATGCCCTGCAGGTCGAACACGATCATGCCGAGTCGGCCCTCGTGCGCCGCCTGGGTGAGCGGCTCGACCCACCACGACATGCCCAGCCCGTAGCCGATCGCGAGGATCAGCACGGCGGCGCCGACCAGCCCGAACTTCACCAGCGCCCAGCGGGTGCGGCCGACGCCCTGGGTCCAGACGAACCGGTGCGTGCCCTGCTCCACCTCGCGTGCGACGAGCGGGGCGCCCCAGAACAGGCCGACCAGCACCGGCAGGGTGAGGAGCAGCACGGCCACCAGGTTGAGGCTGCCGTACCGGTTGGTGAAGCGCCGGAAGCCCGCATCGCAGGTCTCCCGGGTCGCCTCCGCCACGTTGGTGCCGGCGAGTTGACGTACGCAGTCCGTCAGCCCGAGGTCGGCGAAACTGTGCCGCATCGACAGGCCGATCGGCACCATCAGCGCGGCGAGTGCCGCGAACCCGAGCAGGGTGTAGAAAGCCTGCTTGCGGTGTTGCCGCCAGGTCAACCAGATCATGCCGGCACTCCCCACTCGCTGTGGCTGGTCTGGGTGGCGCCGTCGGCCAGGTGGGCCAGGACGACGTCCTCCAGGCTGACCTCGCGCACCGTCCAGGCGGGATCGGTGATCGGGCCGTCGGCGCGGACCACCAACGTGGACTGGCGGTCGGTGTGGCTGGCCCGGACGATGGCGGCGACGCCCCCGATCGGGCCGCCATCGTGCCGTGGGCCGACCAGTTGGCGGTGCTCGGCCACCAGGTCGTCGACACCGCCGGCGAGCTGCACCTGGGCGGCGTTGAGCACGATCAGGTAGTCGCAGACGCGTTCCAAATCGGCCAGCAGGTGCGAGGAGAGCAGAACGGTGGTCCCGGCGTCTGCCACGCTGCCCATCAGCGACTGGAGGAACTCCCGCCGGGCCAGTGGGTCGAGGCTGGCCACCGGCTCGTCGAGCAACAGCAGCCGAGGCTGCTTGGCCAGCGCCAGGGCGAGGGCCACCTGGGCTCGCTGCCCGCCGGAGAGTTTCCCGACCGGCCGGTCGGGCGGTATCCCGAGCTGCGCCAGCCGGGTACGGGCCAGTGCGGCGTCCCACCGTCGGTTCAGCTTGCCGCCGGCCGTGACCAGTTCGGCGGCGGTGAAGTCCCGGTACAACGGGGTGTCCTGGGCGACGAACCCGATGTCCGCCAGCCCCTCCGTGTCGCCGTACGGCGACCGGCCGAACACCCGCACCGCGCCCGCGTCGGGCTTGAGCAGCCCGACCGCCAGGTGCAGCAGGGTGCTCTTGCCGGCGCCGTTGGGCCCGACCAGCGCGGCGATCCGGCCGGCTGGCAGGTGCAGCGAGCAGTCCCGCAACGCCCACGTGCCGCCGTACCGCTTGCCCAGCCGGTCGGCCTCCAAGACCATGTCCATCTCTGTCCTCTCGTTCCGCTATGCGGGTTCCTTCTGCGGGGCGTCGTCGGCGAGGGTGGCGCGCAGGGTGGTCTCCACCAGGGCGATGACGTCCTCGGCCGTGAGGCCGGCGGCCTGCGCCCGGTCCAGCCAGGCGACCAGGTCGTCGCGTAGCTCGGCCTGGTTGGGCAGGGAGGCGCCGGCCAGGGTGCGCTGGACGAACGTGCCCACTCCGGGTCGGCCGCCGACCAGACCCTCGATCTCCAACTCCCGGTACGCCTTGAGCACCGTGTTCGGGTTGATCGCCAGGGACTGTGCGACGTCCCGCACCTTCGGCAGCTGATCTCCCGGCGACAGCAGGCCGACCCGCAGCGCCTGTTTCACCTGCTGCACGAGCTGCATGTAGGTGTTCACCTTCGACCGGCTGTCCAGCACGAACTCGATCACTCGAGATGATCCTCTCTGTTGTCCTACGACAGTAGGACTAATAGACAGCCTCGGACGATGATGCGCCGCTGTCAAGGGCATCGCGGCGAGTCGCCGCCAATCCGACCTGATCCGGTGTGGCACGTGGCTGCGGCGGCGGCCGGGTCGGCGCGAACAGCCTGGGCTGGCCGGGGTCGCCGGCTGAGCCGGCAGCCTCGGTGCGGACGTCAGAAAAGAAGCGTGATGCCTGTGAGTCACCATTGATGACTCACAGGCATCACGTCGTATGGGGATGGTGTCGGGCCGAGCCCGCGTCGACGGCCAGGGTGGGCCGGGGTCAGGTCCGGCGGCCCTCGTCGCGGGTGGGGATCTCCTGGCGCTGTTCGAGGGCGTCCGCCGGGTTGGCGTCGGCCGGAAGCGTCGTGACCTCCTCAAGCGTGCCCGCCGGCAGGCCGCCCTGCTCGGCGAGATCCGCCTCGGACGCCTCCGGGTCGACATCGCCCGACACCCGGTCCGGTGGCCCGTAGTCGACGGCGTTTTGCCGCTGTTCAAGCGCATCCGCCTCCGGAGGAGGAAACGTCGCGCCCTGTTCATCCCGGTACGTGCTCATCAGAGCCTCCTGTGCCCGGCGGTTGTCGACATGCCGCCGGGCTACTGCCTACCCGCCGCCATCGCAGGCACGCCTGGAGATCGCACCGCGAGACCCCCACGCGCACGGACGTTCAGGAGCGCGGCCACGGCCTCCGTGGTCTCCGGGTGGGCGGCCAGCAGCACGCCCACCCGCCGCTGCGGCGCGGCGACCGTGACCGCACCCGTGGGGGCCGACGGCGCCAGCCACGGCGGCACCCAGGAATCCAGCTCGGGCAGCGCCCCCGGGAAGGTCCGCCCCGCCTCGCGGACCAGCAACGGGACCAGCTCCGGCCCCTGGGCCCGCAGTGTCGTGATCAAAGTGGGCAGCCAGGGCAACAGCACCGGGTCGGGCAGCCGGGCGAAGGCGGTGGACATCGTCTCGACGACGAACGGCGCCAACCCGGGCACCGGCTCCAGCGCGTGCACGAGCCCGGCAAGGTACTGCGGGAACGCGGGCACCACGAGCGGATTGGCCAGCAACTCCGCGCACCGGGCCCGCAGCTCGGCCAGCGGCAGCAGACCGAGTTGGTGTCGACCCGCCCAGAGCAGGGCGACCTTCGCCGGCGCCGTCGGGTGTGACTGCGCGACGGCCAACTCCAACTGGTGCCGGTCGCAGCCCAGTGACAGGGCCAGACCCTCCATGGAGAACAGGAAGCCGAGCATCGCGGCGACCTGCCGGACCTCCGTCTCCTCCGCCGTGACGGCGGTCGGCAGCAGGGTGCAGTAGTGCGCGTACCCGGTGGTCACGAACGCCTCGCACCAGGACGGCAGGATCGGCGCGGTGGCCCGGTAGTGCGCCAACAATCGGCGGATACGACGCAGCACGTCCGGGGCGTCGTCGACGGTGCGCTCGGCGGCGAGCAGGTCCACCGCCCGCGCCCCCAACTCGTCGACCAGTCGCGGGCTGTCGAGCAGTCGGATGGCGTCCTCGACGGCGGCGAGCGCACCGGAGGCGGTGGCGCCGGAGCCGCGTACCGCCCGGCGTAGTCGCTGCTCCAGGACCTGCTCGACGGTCACCCCTTCGTAGCCCAGCTCGATCAACGCACGCTGGTTGCGGCCGAGCGCCAGGTCCCAGCTCTCCTGGATCGAGCGGTGCCCGAGCCGGCGCTCACCCATGATCGGGCGTACCGCGTCCGGTGGCAGCAGGTGCCGAAGGATCCACAGCAGGTCCGAGCAGGGGGCCAGCTCCGGATGGCCGGCCAGATCCAGCAGCGCCCGCTGGATGGGCCGTTTCTCCAGCGCCAGGCCGAGCGGCTGGAGCCGGTCGAGGACGTCGCGGGCCAGGGGCGGAAGAGCGTCGTACCCGACCTGACCGATCCGGTCGCCGCCCAACAGGATCTCGCAGAGCCGCCGCACGTCCCGCCGGCCGGGCACCACGTCCTTCTCGATACAGGTGACCGCCGCGTCGGCGAAGTCGTACGCGGTGGGTCGGGCCCGATTGCGCAGACCGGCCAGCAGGACCGAGGTCTCGAAGACGGCGATCGCGTCGGCGGTGCTGGCCAGGTACCCGTTGCGGCGGGCCAGCCGGACGATGTCGACGCACCAACCGCGCAGCTCCGCCTCGTCGAGGCCGTCCAGGTCGGGGGGTGCGGAGAGGAAACCGGTGAGGACGTCGCTGACCGGGCCGACCACGGGGGAGGGCGCCGTCGTGGCGCGGCCCCGCCGGCCCCGGGCCGCCGCAGCGCGTTGACCCTCCAGCCGGTACGGGGACAGCCGGTGACGGCTCACCGCCTTCGTCCACGTCGCCGCCGCGATGGACACCGAGCCGGGCGCCAGGCCGAACTGCGCCTCGATCGCGGAGTGGCTGGACGGGATCAGCCCGTACCGCCATCGGGTGTCGGTGCGCGGGGTGATGTCGAAATCGGCGGCGACAGAGCCCAACCCGAACTGCTCGACCCGGCTGGCGGCGTGGAACGCGCCGCAGACGTAGAGGCATTCGGAGGGATCGACGCCGGAGGTGGCCAGGTGCTGACGCATCCGCGTCCACATGTACCGCTCGCGGTCCTCGTCCCGGTCCAGTCGGTCCGTGCCGGCCGGACGCAGCCGCCGGAACAGGCTGCCGATCAGCACCATCACCTGTCGGTACGTGTCGTAGTCAGCGTCGGCCAGCGGACGTTCGACGTACTGGTCCCACCACTCCGACCAGTGCCGCACCTTGCCGTGGTGCAGCAGGTACGCCTCCAGCTCCGCGAAGCGGGGCCGCAGGTCACCGATCTCCACCCCGACGGCGTCGCCGTGCAGCCCGGACTCGTCACCCGTGTCGACGGCCGGCCCGGTGCTCGCGGCGGCCGGATCCTCGCGCGGCGACCACTGGAAGACGTGGTCGGTGGAGCGGTCCACCAGCACCAGCTCCACGCCCGGGGTCTCCAGCGCGTACGCGATGGCCTGGTATTCCGCCGACGCCTCGGTGACCGGCGCGACGACGCTGAGCGGGCCCCAGTCGGCGGGGAAGCCGGACAGCTCCGACGCGAACGCCTGCACCGCGACCGGCAGACGGCAGTTGCGCAGCTCCCCGAGCAGTGGCTGGAGATCCTCGCACAGCTCCAGGTAGATCACCCGGGGCTGCTTGGCCCGCAGTCGGCGCACCATGGCCAGCGCGGAGGCCGGTGAGTGATGGCAGACCGGGAAGATCTCCAACCGCTCGCCGAGCGCCCGGTCGACGTCGTCGACGATGCCCGCGAGGATCGCACCGAGCGCGTCGGGGGAACCCGCGAACGCGGAGGCCGCGTCGGTGAGCTGCGCACGCAGCGCGCCGAACGGGCCGACGACGGTGGGTGCGGTCACGACAGGGACGCGATCGCCTGGCGACCGCCGTCGAGGAAGCCCGCCCACCCGTCGTCGTCCTTCCGCGCCCGCGGCTCCACCACGCCGTGCAGGTACTTGTTGAGGATCGCCAGGTCCTCCGGGCTGCGCCGGGCCAGCGAGCCGACCAGCGACCCGGCGATCGTCGCCGCCCGCAGCGTGCGGTCGCCGAAGAACTGGCTGTGCAGGATGGCGTCCTCCAGTACGCCGATCTGCTCGGCGGTGGACAGCGCCGACTCCAACTTCTCGTCGTCGCTGGTCGCGGCGGCGGCACCGGCCCGCAGGTCGGCGAAGCTCTGCAACAGGATGTCGAGCAGCGTGGGTGGCACGTCCAGCTCGATGCGGTGCCGGCGCAGCAGCTCCTCGGTGCGGAAGCGGACGATCTCGGCCTCGCTGCGCTTGTTGGTCACCACCGGGATCCGGACGAAGTTGAACCGCCGCTTGAGCGCCGAGGAGAGGTCGTTGACGCCCCGGTCGCGGCTGTTCGCGGTCGCGATGATCGAGAAGCCGGGCTGGGCGAAGACGATGTTGTCGTGGTCCAGCTCGGGGATGGCGACGTACTTCTCGGACAGGATCGAGATCAACGCGTCCTGCACATCGCTTGTGGAACGGGTCAGCTCCTCGAAGCGACCGACCACGCCCTGCTCCATCGCCGTCATGATCGGCGACGGGATCATCGACTCCCGGGACTGCCCCTTGGCGATCACCATGGACACGTTCCACGAGTATTTGATGTGGTCTTCGGTGGTGCCGGCGGTGCCCTGCACGACCAGCGTCGAGTTGCGGCAGATCGCGGCGGCCAGCAACTCGGCCAACCAGCTCTTGCCGGTGCCAGGGTCACCGATCAGCAGCAGGCCGCGGTCCGACGCGAGGGTGACGATGGCCCGCTCGACGAAACTGCGGTCGCCGAACCACTTCTGCGGGATCTCCCGGGACAGGCCGTCGGCCCGCTCCGAGCCCAGGATGAACAGACGGACCATGCGTGGGCTCAGTCGCCAGGAGAACGGCTTCGGGCCGGTGTCGACCGACTCGAGAAAATCAAGCTCGTCGGCGTACGTGACCTCGGCGGGGGCGCGCAGCATCTCGGACATGAGGGGTGGGTCTCCTAGGTGAGGAAGTTCTTCAGCTCGACGACGAGTTTGCGGATGTGCCCGGAGATGACCGGGGTGCCCAGATCCTTGAAGCGCTGACGGAACCAGGGGTTGACGCTCTGCTGGCCGGAGCTGCTGACCGAGCCGACCGGGATGACCCGTACGCCGGAGCGGTGCACCGCGGCGAGGCCGTCGAAGAGCGGCTGGGACCGGTTGAACTCGTAGAAATCCGAGATCCACACCAGCACGGTGTTCTTCGGCTCGACGATCTTCGGCCGGGCCAGCGCCAGCGCCACCGGCCCGTCGTTGCCGCCACCCAGCTGGGTACGGAGCAGCACCTCGAACGGATCGTGCACCCAGGGCGTGAGGTCCAGTGCCTGGGTGTCGTACGCGATCAGGTGTACGTCGACCTTCGGCAGCCCGGCGAAGATCGACGCGAGGATCGTGCAGTTGACCATCGAGTCGACCATGGAGCCGGACTGGTCGACAACGACGATGAGCCGGGCCGGCGTGGTGCGTCGGGCGGTCTGTCGGTAGTAGAGCCGGTCGACGTAGAGGCGCTCGTCCTCAGGACTCCAGTTGGTCAGGTTCTGCCAGATGGTCCGGTCGAGGTCCAGGTTGCGGAACACCCGCTTGGGCGGCACCGACCGGTCCAGTACGCCCGCGCTGGTCTGCTGCACCTGCGTGCGCAGCACCTCGGCCACCTCGTCGACGAAGCGCCGGATCAACGCCTTCGCGTTGGCCAGCGCCACCCCGGAGAGGTTGGCCTTGTCCCGCAGCAACTGCTCGATCAGTGACATGCTCGGCGTCAACGCCTTGGCCAGCGCCGGGTCGGCCAGCACCTCCCGCAGGTGCATCCGCCGGACCAGGTCACCCTCCAGGCCCGCGAGGGTCGCACCCAGCCCGCTGCCCTGGCGGCGCAGGTCGCCGGGCTCGCCCCCGAGGGCCTGCTCGAACCAGCCGGCGTCCGACTGCCAGCGGGCCAGCTGGGTGGCGCTGACCGGACCGGAGCCGGTGGCGAACACGTTGAGCAGCACCTTCGACACGAGCGCGGCCCGACGGACCTCGGCCTCGCCCGGCCGGTAGGTCGCGTCGCCCCCAGGACCGTCGTCACCGGGGCCGTCGCCCCCAGGACCATCGGCGCCAGGACCGTCGTCACCGGAACCGTCTGCACCGGGCTTCTCGTCGTCGGAGGTGAGCAGCCCGCGCAGCTCCGCCGCGAGGGCCGGGAAGCGCTGCACGATGGTGTCCACCGAGACCGCCGGGTCCAACAGGGCGGCGGGCAGCCCGAGGTCGTCGACCACGGCGACGCTCGCCGACTCCAGGCTGGGCTGTTCGTCGCGGTCGAAGAGGCGCGACAGCAGTCTCCAGTAGAGGACCTGACGGCGGTTGGCGTCGGCGGACCCGCCGGTGGGGATCGGCTCGGTCATCGGCGCAGCAACCGTCCCGCGCGCTCGCGCAGCACGGCCACGGCATCGCCTGCCCGGGCCTCCTCTTTGGCGATCTTCGGATCGGTGACGCCGCACGCCCAGTCGCCGTTGTGCGCCTGCACCACCCGCCGCTTCACCGTGGCGCGCACCGCCAACGGCTGGAGCTGCCACCGGCCGTCGTCCCAGCGCAGCAGACCCAGACAGGCTGACGCGGAGGCGACCAGCTCTGCCGTGAGGGGACCGGCGGCCGGCAACCGGTTGACGGCCAGTGTGACCCGTTCGCCGTCCACCTCGACGGCGAGCGCCCCGTCCTCGTCGCGGAGCGGGGTGCCCTCGACGAGGACGGGCTCGCCGATGGCGGTCGGGTGTCGATCCAGTGGGGCAGTCGCCGCCGCGACAGCCGCGGGCAGCAGCACGCGGGCCGTGGCGAACGGATCCGCCGGCTCGTCGAGTCGGACCCGATCGTCGGCCCAGCCCAGGTCGCCGCCGTGCAGCGGCAGGTCGGTGACGGTCACTGCCCGCTGCTCGGCCAGCGCCGTGAGCAGCACCGGGTGCGCCGACAGCAACCGCCAGACTGCCGGACCCACGATGGTGTCCACCTTCGCGGCGGCGACCGCCGTGCGGACCAGCCGCGGCTGCCCGCCCCCCGCCGGCTCCAGAACGGCGTGCAGTTGCACCTGCACGGCCGTGTCGTGAATGTGCAGGTCAACCCCGAGCGGCAGCAGTCGCCCGGAGACCTGTGGTGCCTCGTCGGTGGGCTGCCTGCCCTCGGTGAGCAGCACGCCCCGGGCCCAGAGATCGGCCCAGCGCCGGGCCGGCACCTGCGCCATGGTGGCGATCGGCACGCAGGCCCGCAGCTCGGCGGCGAGACCGTCGAGCAGCACCGCGAGCCGACGTAGCGCCGGCACGGCCAGGGTGGCCTCGACCACCGAGGCGGCGGACGACAGCAGCTCGTGGTCGACACCCCGCCAGCCGGCGACCGCCACTTCGTGCCACCACGCCCGCGCGCCCGCGACGGCGGGCAGCGCCTCGGCGGGCCGGACGGCCGGAGCCGTCCACGGTGACCGTGCCCGGGACAGCGCCGTGTCGAACTGCCCGAGCAGAGCGTCGTGCGCCGCGCCGAGCAGCGCCGAGCGTGCCCCGGCGAGCGCGCTGAGGTGCTCCGGGGTGACCGACCCGGCGGTGACCGCGCCGACCGCGGCGGCGACCGGGTCGGCCAGCGGCGTGCCGACCAACGCGTCGGCGAACGCGGCCAGTGCTGCCGCGCCCCGCTCGCCGACCCGGCCGAAGCCGTTGGTGAGGGCGTCGTCGAAGCCGGCGATCACGTCGAGCGCGTCGGTCAACCCGTCCGGGACCTCACCTAGCTGGGCGAGGTGGGTGCCGCGCATCAGCGGGTCGCCCCGGTGCCCGGGAACCACTGCAGCTCGGGCAGCGCGACAGTGCTGCCCGGCAGCTCCAGGTACGACAGGTGACGCAGGAAGCGACTGAACACCATCGCCGCCGAGGCCGGCTCGGGCTGGCCGTCGAGTCGGGCCAGCAGGTCCGCGCCGTCGGCCACCCCGTCGCCGATGTCGACCCGCAGGTAGCGGGCGACCCGGTCGGCGCCGTACTGGAGGAGCGCCTCGTCGGTGAGCGCGTGCAGGTGCTTGCACGGTGCGCCGCGCAGGCCGCCGCAGGGTCGGTTGTTGTTGGTGCTGCACTGGTAGGCGTGGGTGCCGGCGGAGACCGACGAGACGTAGACCCGCTCGATGTCCGACCCGCTGGAGACAACGCCCTGCAACCGCCCGTCCGCCAACTCGACGAACGGCACCTTGGCCAGTTTGCGGGGCCGCGCCGGCGGCACCACCGCCAGCACGCTGCGCCGCCGCCAGTCGGCTCCGTCGGCGTCCGTCACGTCACGCCCTCCCATCGACAAACCCAGGGTGATGCGCACGCCCGCCGGGGGGTCGGCGGCGCTGCGATGACACGATCATGGACTACGGCTACGACAAGATCGCGGCCCGTCGTGCCCACCAGGGGAGGTGTCCGTCCCGTGCGGGGCCACTCGCAGATCCACGATGAGGCCGAGCGACAGCACATCGACAAGGGTTCGGGCGCGTACCCCGATGACCATCGCCGGTGGCCGGGATCAGCCAGGATAGGCGGGTGGCCGGGTCACGGCCGCGACGAGGAGGGTGGGCGATGCGGGTACGCGGGCGGTTGAGCTGGGGGCGGCGTGCCCGTGTGGGGGCGGCGCTGGCAGCTCTGCTCACCGGCGTGGTCCCACCGACGGTGATGCTGACACCGGGGGCGGCGGGCGCGGCGGCGGCCGGTGCGACGGTGTGCGAGATACGCGACGACCGGCTCAGCGAGATCTCCGGGATGGTCGCCACCGACGACGGGTACGTGGTGGTCAACGACGGCGCCGACAACGAGGCCCGCCGCCGGATCTTCTTCCTCGACGACCGGTGCGCGGTGCGGCGGGCGGTCAGCTACCCCTCCCGGCCCCGCGACACCGAGGACCTGGCGGTCGGCCGGGACGGCACCGTCTGGGTCGCCGACATCGGTGACAACGACCGCACCCGGGAGACGATCGGGCTGTGGCGGCTCGCCCCGGGCGCCGACCAGCCGGTGCTGTACCGGATGACGTACCCGGACCGGCCGCACGACGCGGAGGCGATGCTGCTCGACGCGGCCGACCGGCCGCTGATCATCACCAAGGGGGGCAGCGGCACCGTCTTCCTGTACGCGCCGACCACCGCGCTGAAAGCGGACGCCGCGACGCCGCTGGCCCTGGTCGGCCAGGTGGCCCTGCCGTCGACCACCACCAGCAACCCGTACTCGTTCGTCGGGCGGAGCGTGATCACCGGCGGGGCGACCGCGCCGGACGGCCGGCGGGTGGCGCTGCGCAGCTACGCCGACGCGTTCGAGTACGACGTGCCGGACGGTGACCTGGTCGCCGCGCTGACCACCGGCACCCCACGGATCGTCGCGCTGCCGGACGAGCCACAGGGTGAGTCGATCACCTACAGCCGGGACGGCCGGTCGTTGCTCACCGTCTCCGAGTCCGCCAGCCAGCCGCCCGGCACCCGCCCGACGATTCTGCGTTACCCCGCCAGCGCCGCGCCGACGCCGCAAGCCGCGGAGTCCACCACCGCCGCCGCCCCGTCAACCTCCACGCCGGGTAGCCCGACAGCGCAGGTGGCAGGCATCGGTGTCGGCCGGGTCTGGCCGCTGGCGGCGGGAGCGGGGACGCTGCTGGCACTCGTCGCCGTGGGCGGAGTGCTCTGGCGGCGACACACCCTCCGACGCTGACAGCCGGGCGCCGGCCCACCGGGGAGCGGCCAAAGCGCAGGTCGGCGAGCCGGCCGGGGCGTACGGGCGACGGACCCGCTCCGACCCGAGTGCCCGGATCGGTGCGGCAGGATGGGTGGATGTCCGTGCTCTCCGCGCTGCGCCACCCAATCATCGCCGCCCCGATGGCCGGCGGCCCGTCCACGCCGGCCCTCGTGTCGGCCGTCTCAGCGGCCGGTGGGCTGGGCTTCCTGGCCGCCGGAATGATCGACACCGGGCGGCTGGTCGCCGACATCGCCGAGGTCCGCGCGCGGACCGAGCGGCCGTTCGGGGTCAACGTCTTCCTGCCCGGCGATGGCGCGGTCGACGAGGCCGCCATCCGGGCGTACGCGCGGCGGCTCGCTCCGCAGGCCGACCAGTTCGGGGTGAGCCTGGGCGAGCCGGCGGGCGGCGACGACGCGTACCCGGAGAAGCTGGCCGCGCTGCTCGCGGACCCGGTCCCGGTGGTGTCCTTCGTGTTCGGGCTGCCCGATCGGGCCGCCGTGGCGGCCCTGCGCGAGCGGGGCACCGAGGTGTGGGCCACCGTCACCCGTCCCGACGCCGCCACGGCCGCCGCCGAGTTGGGCGTGGACGCTGTCGTGCTCCAGGGCACCGAGGCCGGCGGGCATCGCGGCGGCGTACCGGACGACGACGACTACGCGTTGCTGCCGCTGCTCCGGCTGGCCGCCGCCCGCTGCGACCGACCCCTGGTGGCCGCCGGTGGCATCGCCGACGGCCCGGCTCTGGCGGCGGTGTTGGCCGCTGGTGCCGCCGCCGCGCAGCTCGGCACGGTGTTCCTGCGCTGCCCGGAGGCGGGCAGCTCGCCCCTGCACCGCGCGGCGGTGGCCAGCGCCGCGCCGACCGCGTTGACGCGGGCGTACACCGGCAAGCGGGCCCGGGGTGTGGTCAACGCCTTCCTGCGGGCGCATGACGCGGCGGCGCCGACCGGCTACCCGCAGGTGCTGCACCTGACCCGACCGCTGCTCGCCGCGGCCCGACGCGATCAGGACGCCTCGGTGGCCAACCTGTGGGCCGGGCAGGCTCACCCGCTGGCCCGGGACGTGTCGGCGGCGCAGCTGGTCGCCGAGGTCAGCGCCGGTGCGCGGGCCGCGTTGACGGCGGCGGCCGAGCGGTCGACCCGCTGGGGCTGACCAGGCGACCGGCGGTCGGCCCGGGCGGGCGGGACGCACCGGGTGGGCAACCCGTAGAGTCTCGCCGTGATCGAGATCGACGCGCACGTCGACCTGTCCCACCCGCCCGACCGGGTCTGGCTCGCATTGACCGATCGGGAGCTGATCGGCCGCTGGTTCGCCGAGGCCGACATGGTCGAGGGAGTGCCGGACCGGCTGCTGCTGCACACCGCCGGGTTGTCCGGCTTCGATGCCAACGTCGAGGTCGAGGTGACCGAGCGGCGGGTGCCGGAGCTGCTGGAGCTGAGCTGCGACGAGGCCGGCCGGCTCACCGAGCTGACCTGCGTTGTCACGGCCACCCGGCAGGGTTGCCGGCTGACCGTTCGGGAGGTCCCCACGCACGGCTCCTGGTCGGCCGAGCAGCACGAGCCGCGCGAGCAGCAGCTCCGCCAGGCGTTGACCGTGCGCCTGCCGGCCATTCTCGACTGGCTCGCGTTCCAACAGGTCGACCTGCGTCGCGGCGAGGCCGGGATGACGACCGAGCTACCGATGATCGGCGCGTTCGGCCCCGCCCGGGCCCGCCGTCGTCTCCGGGCGGTGGTCGCCGCGCTGGTCGGGGTCGTCCTCGTGGTGGGTCTGGTGGCGTGGATGACGCTTCCGGACGGGCCGAAGCAGACCGCCGCGACGGTCTCGTCGTCGCCGACGACGCCGGAGTCGAGCGCCCCGGCCGCCGCGCCCAGCGCACCGCCGAAGGCGACACCCTCGGCGCGCCCGTCCCGGACGGCCGCGTCGCCCACCGCCAGCCCGAGCCGCACTCCGACGGCGAAGCCCTCGGGTAGGCCCACGGCCGCGCCGCCGTCTCCACCGCCGCTGGTGGCCCGCTACGACACCGACTCCAGCCGGTTGTTCGGCTACACCGGTGAGGTGGTGGTCAACAATCCGGGCAGAGCACCGGCGGATCAGTGGTTCGTGGTGGTGACCCTCGCCGAGGGCAGCAGCGTGGACGACGTGGACGGCGCGGACTGGCGGCAGGACGGGCGGGCGATCACCTTCACCGGGCCGGCCGTGCCGGCGGGCGGTTCGCGGACGATCCGCTTCGACGTCCGGGACGGCCGGCCGAAAGCCAGGGAGCCGGTGGGCTGCACGGTGGACGGCAACCCGTGCGCGGGTCTGACCTAGGCTCTCGACATGGCACTGCTGCACCGGGCGACGCTGCGCCCCACGAAGCTCGACCTGCTGACGACCTGGCTGCCGGGCCGATCCTGGTACGAGGGGCCGGCCGGGGTGGACGTGGTGAGCCCGGGCGCCTACCGCTTCGACGACCCGGCCGGCGCGGTCGGCATCGAGACGATGCTGGTCGGTGCCCCCGGCTGGCCGGTGCACCAGGTGCCGCTGACGTACCGTGACGCGCCCCTCGACGGTGCAGACGTTTGGCTGGTGGGCACCACCGAACACTCGGCGCTCGGCCCGCGCTGGGTGTACGACGGCTGCGGCGACCCGGTCTACGCGGCGGCGCTGGCCCACGCGATCCTGTCCGGCACCGGTCAGGCCGAGCAGTATTTCGAGGTCGACGGCCGACGTGAGGTGCGCGAGCCGACGGTGACGGTCCTCGCCAGCGGCGCGGGGGACACGAGCATGCGCCCGGTCGGCGAGATCCGTCGGGTGGTCGACGGGGACAGCACGGTCATCCTCACCGACTCCGTCGAGCTGGTCGTCGTGCGTCGACCCGCGGAGGACGGGGCCGTCGGCGCGGCCGGCGCCACCCTGAGCGGCAGCTGGGACAGGCAGCCGATGACCGTGCCGCTGGCGTACGCCCGGACGCTCTGACGTCGGGGCGGTCGGAGAAGCCGTGCGGTGGGCGGCCCGACGAGATCGGGCCGCCCACCGCGTTCACCACCGCGACGGAGGCGGCGGCGGCGAGACCGGCGGCCGGTCGTCGCAGGTGATGGTGTTGGGCAGCAGCCACGGGGCGAGCCAACCGCCGTCGTTGCCGCCGAGGTCGGTCAGCGTGAACTCCGATCCGGCCGGGGTGAAGTGGAACGACCCGCAGTTGTTGACGCCGACCGCGCCGACGTTGCGGGCGTCCACGTTGGCGAACGACGCCGACCCCGCCGAGCGGGCGCTGACCACGGAGGTGCCGGTGCCGTCGACGCGGATATCGCGGAACCGCACGTTGGTGATCGAGTAGAGGTCCTTCACGGGCCAGTCGCTCACCAGCATGATCGCGTTGTACGTGTTGTCGAGGTACGCGTCACCGGTCACCTCGATTCTCGCGTCGATGCTCCGGTCCAGGGCGAAGATCCAGATGGCGCCCAGCCCGATGTTCCAGTTCAGCTCGTACGTGCCGGCGCGGGCGGTGGTGTTGCCGGTGATCCGCAGGTGACCGGTGAACGGCTCCGCACCGAAACGGGATCCGGCGTGGATGCCGCTGCCCTCACGGACCGGGTCGGCGACGAGGTTGTGCGACACAGTGGTGTCGGTGCCGCCGTAGATGGCGATGCCGTTGGCGAGCGTCGGTGACTGCACGGTGTTGTGGTCGAACGTGTTCCGCGCGTTCGCCGTCTTCTCCGACCACATCGCCAGGCCGTCGTCGCCGGTGTTGCGGACGAAGTTGTGCGCGACGAGCGAGTCGGTAACGCCGGTGTGGAAGTTGAGCGCGTCGGCGATCTGGTCGACGATGATGTTGTTGGTGACGCGTACGTTGCGCATCGGCCCGTCGAACCACAGGCCCACCTTGGTGTGGTGCAGGTAGAGGCCGTCGATGGTGGAGTCGCTCATCGCGCCACCGATCGCGTTGACCTGGTCGGTGTCGATGCGCTCTCGGACGTCACCCTCGATGGCGAAGCCGGAGAGGTGGACGTTGCGGCTGCCGCCGTCGGAGGCGTCGCGGCCGTAGAAGCCGACGCCGGTGTGCACCGAGCCGTCCGGCGCGGGCGTCGGCAGGGTGACCTCGCGCCCCTTGATGATCGTGTGCCAGTTGCCGGCGCCCTCGATCGTCACGTCGTCCACGATGATGTGCCGGTTGACCTGGTAGGTGCCCGGTGGGATGTACACCTTCAGGTGGGTGCGCCGGGCGAAGGCGATGGCCCGGTCCAGGGCGTCGGCGGAGTCCCGTCGGCCGGTGGGGTCGGCACCGAAGGCCAGCACGTTCGCCGCGAGCAGCCGGATGCGCGGTGGCGCGACCAGTTCGGAGTCGAGCAGGTCGATGACCGTCCAGGCGGCGGCGCTGCCGGGCGGCGCGGTGAGCCGGATCGTGTCACCGGCCCGGTAGGTGCGCCCGAGCAGCAGCCGTTGCTCGTCGTAGAAGTGGGTGGGCCGGAACGGCGTGCTGATGCTCGGGTACGGCGTGGTGGCCGCCGGCACGCACTGGCACTCGGTGATCCACCAGTCCGGGTGCAGCAGCCCGGCCCGGGGGTCGTTGGAGAACGGGTACTGGTTGTAGAGCCACGAGTACTGCGAGGTAAGCGTCATGGTGCTCAGGTGCTTGCCGTTGACCGCCACCCGCAGCGGCGCGGTGATCCCACCGCCCTGCGGTGCGTCCGGGATGCTGTACCGCACGGTGATCCCGTTCGCCGCGCTGGGCAGGACGAACTCGACGTACTGGCCGGGGGTGAGCCGGACCGCGCGGCGGCCGGACGCCTCGGAGGGCAGCGTGTAGGCGGACCGGTCGGGGCCGATGATCTGGCCGTTGGTGCGGGCGTTCTCGGCCTCCTGTTCGACGAAGTCGACGTCGGCGCCGCGCCCGGCGACAAGCGCCGGGTCGAGGGCGGCCCGGGTGACCACCGGCCTCGCGGTGGACGCGGGCGGGCCGGCGACGGCGACTGTGGACCCGCCGGTGACCAGCAGGGTGACGGTGGTCGCGAGGGTGACGGCGGTCATGGCCGGCCGGCCTGGGCGCCCCCGCGCTGGCATCGACATCCGAAACATCGGTGACACTCCTCTGTGGGTGGTGGTGGGAGGCCCGTCCGGCGCTCCCCCCACGCCCGACATTGATCGTCATGATGCCAGCGCCGAACGCCCTGCTGCAAGACAACAAGCGAAGAGCGAAAAGAACCGACTGTCTGACCGAAAGAAGTGGACGGTCGTCGGGTTGGGGTGTCGCGCGTCGCGTGCGCCCCCGGCCGCTCCGGCCCGGCGTAGGCTGGCCGAGTGGAGCAAGAAGACCGAATCGCCCTCTTCCTTGACTATGAGAACCTCGCGTTGGGGGCCCGCGACCATCGTGGCGGCGCCGCCTTCGACTTCCGGCCGATCGCCGACGCGTTGGCCGAGCGGGGGCGGGTGGTGGTGCGGCGGGCGTACGCCGACTGGTCGTTCTTCGACGAGGACCGCCGGATGCTCACCCGGTCCCACGTGGAGCTGATCGAGATCCCGCAGCGCATGGGCGCCTCCCGCAAGAACGCGGCAGACATCAAGATGGCCGTGGACGCGATCGAGCTGGCCTTCGAGCGTGACTACATCTCGACCTTCGTCATCTGTAGCGGCGACAGCGACTTCACCCCGCTGGTGCACAAGCTCCGCGAGCTGAACAAGAAGGTCATCGGCGTCGGCGTCGAGGGGTCGACCTCGGCGCTGCTCCCCCCGGCGTGCGACGAGTTCCTCTACTACGACCGGCTGGAGGGTGTGGACATCCCGCCGACCTCCAGCCGGCGGGGCCGCCCGGCCCGGCAGACCGGCCCGGGCCAGCGACCACCCGAGCCGGAGCAGGAGGAGGAGCGCGAGCAGGAGGCCGAGGGTCGGCCGGCGGGGGAGGAGCCCGGCCGGGACGTGGACGCCCTCGCCGTGCTGGTGGCCCAGACGGTGGCCGGGTTGCAGGGCAGCGCCAGCGGCGAGGTGACCGCCTCCCGGCTCAAGCGGACCCTGCTGCGCAAGGACCCGACCTTCAGTGAGTCCGACTACGGCTTCCGCACCTTCGGTGAGCTGCTGCGCCACCTCGCCGAGCACAACGTGGTCGATCTGGCCGAGGGCCCGGCGAAGGGTGATCCCGAGGTCTCGCTGCCCGAGCACGGCGACCGGGAGGTGGCCTTCGGTCTGCTCCGTGGTGTGGTGGGCGACCTCGGCAGCGCTGGCAACCCGGTGGCGCTGTCCGGCCTGAAGAACCAGCTCCGGCGGGCCCGCCCGGACTTCAGTGAGAAGAAACTCGGGTACCGCAGCTTCCTGCAGTTCTGTAAGGCCGCCGCCACCAGTGGCGCGGTCGACCTGAGGTGGAGCCCGGAGGCGGACGACTACCTGCTCACCGCGCGGGTCTGACCCGTGAAAGGGGGGCATTGCCACCTGAGCTGGCGCTCAGGAGGGGGCGGGCCGCCCGTTGAAGGTTGCTAACCGTTAACACTGGGCCGGATTTGCGCCCGAGTTGCACTCCTTGCCCCGTTCTGGCCATTCCTGCGCCGTACCCCCGGCGCAGAATTTGCTATACGGTCGGCGAATGAAGGTCGAGGAGCATTGGTGGAACGGAGACACGACTCCGCGCGGGCGCCGGGACGTGTACATCCGTACTGATGGGCAGGGTTGGGAGGTCCGCGCCCAGATCGGTGGGGCGTCGGGTCGTGAGCGGGTGCAGCAGTGCCCCAGCCGGGCCTCGGCGGCCATCCTCGCCGACGCCTGGCGCGGCACCCACCCATCCTGGCGTGAGCTGAAGCAGCGCTGATCCGGCACCGGGCCGGGCCGGCAACGCTCCTGGGCTCCAGCCCGGCGCGCTAGCCGGCCGGCCCGGTGTCCATGTCACCCGGGCACCGGTGCCGCTGACAACGGTCAGGCGGTCGGGACGGGGAGCGTCACACCCCCGGTGGCCGACCGGTGTGCCAGCTCGATCAGCTCGACCGTGGCGACCGAATCCCGTGGGTCCACCGGCATCGGCGTGCCGTCGCGCAACGCCACCGCCACCTGCTCGTAGAAGCTCTGGTACGCCCCGGGCTCGGTCGGCACCGGGCGCAGGTCACCGTCGACGCCGAGCATCCCGTACCGCTCCGACGGGACCTCACCCCAGCCCGGCTGGTCCGGTCGACCGCCGGCGTGCAGCGCCGCCTCCTGCACGTCCAGCCCGTACGTCGTGTAGCCGGCCCGGTCGCCCAGCACCCGCAGCCGGGGCCCGAGTTGCGCGGTCACCGCACCCATCCACAGGTGCGAGTGCACGCCGTTGGCGTGGGTCAACGCCACGAAGGCGTCGTCGTCGACAGCCGCACCCGCGCGGCGACGGTCCACCTCCGCGTAGACGCGGTCGACCCGGCCGAACAACTGCACCGCCTGGTCGATGAGGTGGGCACCGAGGTCGAAGAGGGCGCCGCCGGCCTCCTCGGGACCGGCGAGCTCCCGCCAGCCCGGCTTGATCGTCGGACGGAAACGCTCGAACCGGGACTCGAAGCGCAGCACCCGCCCCAGCTCGCCCTGCTCCACCAGGCGCCGGGCGGTCAGGAAGTCACCGTCCCAACGCCGGTTCTGGAACACCGTCAGCGGCACCCCACGGTCGGCCGCCTCGTCGATCAGCGCGCGGCCCTCGGCGGCGGTCGCGGAGAGGGGCTTGTCGACGACGACCGGCAGGCCGGCGGCCAGCGCCGCGCGGGCCATCGGCACGTGCTGCCGGTTCGGCGTCGCCACCACGACCAGGTCCAGGGCCTCGGGGGTACGCCACAGCTCGTCCGCGTCGTCGACCAGGCGAGCATCGGGGTGGTGCTGCCGGGCCTGTTCGCGCCGCTGCTGATCACGGGTCACGATGGCGTCGAGCCGCAACCCGGGCGTCGCGGCGATCAGCGGTGCGTGGAACACCCGCCCCGCCAACCCGTACCCCAGCAGACCGACCCGCAACGCCTCCGACATGCCGTGCTCCCTCCCGGCCCGCGCCCTTGGGTGGCGGCGGCACCGCTGGTCGAATCTACGCCCCGACCAGCCCGGACCGATCCGCGCCCGGTGCTGGTCAGCCGGCCGAATCGGCGCGCAGATAGGTGAGTACGGCGAGCACCCGGCGGTTGGTGTCGTCGCTGGGCGGCAGGTCGAGCTTCAGCAGAATGTTGCCGACGTGCTTGCCGACCGCCGCCTCGGTGACGTGCAGACGGGACGCGATCGACGCGTTGGAGCGGCCCTCGGCCAGCAGCGCCAGCACCTCGCGTTCCCGGGCGGAGAGCGCCCGGAGCGGATCACGCGGGCGGTGCAGCAGTTGCCGCACCACGTCCGGGTCGATGGCGGTGCCGCCGGCGGTGACCCGGCGCAGCGTGTCGACGAACTCGGCGAACTCGGCGACCCGATCCTTGAGCAGGTAGCCCACCCGTTGGCCGTCGCCGCTGTCCAGCAATGCCGCCGCGTACCCCGTCTGCACGTACTGGCTGAGGACCACCACCGGCAGTCGGGGCCGCTCGTGGCGCAGCGTGACGGCCGCGCGTAGGCCGTCGTCGCGCCGGTCGGGCGGCATCCGGATGTCGGTCAACACCAGGTCCGGTTGGTGCGCGCGGGCCGCGTCGAGCAGTTCGGGCGCGGAGCCGACAGCGGCGCAGACCGTGAAGTCGAAGCGGGTCAGGAGCGCCACCAGGCCCTCCCGCAGCAGCACCTCGTCCTCGGCGAGCACCACCCGGGTCACCGGCGCCACGGCAGCTCCACCCGGACCAGGGTAGGCCCACCGGGCGGGCTGGCCAGCAACAGGCGGCCGTCGGCGGCGGCGACGCGATCGGCGAGACCGGTCAGGCCCGTGCCCCGGGAGGGGTCGGCGCCGCCGCGCCCGTCGTCGGACACCTCGACGACGAGGTCGGCGCCGACCCGGCTGAGACGGACCTCCGCGCGGGTCGCCCCGGCGTGCCGGGCCACGTTGCCCAGCGCCTCGGACACCACGAAGAAGGCAGTGGTCTCGACGATCTCCGGCAGCTCCCCGTCCAGGTCGGCGGACACGGTGACCGCGACGGGGGCCGCGTCGGCCAGCTCCCGTACCGCGCCGGCGAGGCCGAGGTCGGCGAGGCTCTGCGGCCGGATGCCGTGCACCAGTTGTCGGAGCATCACCATCAGACCCCGGGCCTGGTCGTGCGCGACAGCGAGCGGCCGGGCGGCGGGGGAGTCCTCGGGTACGTCCAGCCGGGCCAGGCCCAACTGGAGCGTGAGGCTGGTCAGCCGGGGCTGCGCGCCGTCGTGCAGGTCACGCTCGATCCGGCGCCGTTCGGCCTCGTACGCGCCGACCAGCCGGGTGCGGGACCGGGCGACCTCGCGCATCGCCGCCGCGTCGACCGGCCGGGCCAGCGTCCACCGCGCCACCGCGGCCTGGCCGGCGGCGAGCAGTCCGGCCGCGTACCAGAGCACCGGAAGGAGCAGCACGCCCACGACCGCGTACGGGACGGCCTCACCGGCGGTGTCCACCGTGCCCCAGACGACGATGACCTGCGCGGCGTCGCCGGCCTCCGACGTGTTGCTGAACGCCAGCCACGGGCTCGCGATCAACCCGAGGTCGAGCAGCACCAGCAGCAGGAACACCCAGTACGCCACCGGGGCGAGCCCGCCCAGCCAGAACAGGTACGCCACCTCCCGCCAGCCGGCCGCACCACGGTAACGGGCGGCCAGACCCGGCCAGGCGGGCGCCGGCAGCGGTCGGCCGTCCACGAGCCCGAGCCGCCAGCGTTCGACGACGGCGACCGGGAAGCTCACGATCGGTGCCAGCGCCAGCAGGGTGAGGCTGCCGACCGCCAGGAACAACATGAGGAGGACGTCCGGTGGTCGACCGTGCAGCCGCAACGCGTTGACGGCGGCCAGCAGCGGCGCGCCGATGACGATTAGCCCGACGGCGAGCACGCCGGCGATCGGTACGGTGCTGACCAGGTAGGCCAGCGCACGCCAGGGCCAGGCGGAGACCAGCCAGTCGCGGCGGCGCAGCGCCTCGGCCAGGTGACGGGGGTGTTCCGGGGTCATGCCGCAGACGCTATTCGCCGGTGGCCGGGCGTCCCAGCCGTCCAGATCCACTTCCGGGGGTAGGGCCAGCCCTACCCCCGCCGCTGCGGCGTACGGCGTACGGCCGCGTTGCTAGGATGGCCGCACCATGGCGAGTCAGCGTAAGGCGAGCGCGGACCCGGCCCGCAGCCTGGCCATCCTGTGGCGCACCCGGGAGCCGACCAGCCGCAGCGCCGGGCCGGGGCTCACCGTCGACCGGATCGTCCGCGCCGGGATCGAGATCGCCGACGCCGAGGGCCTCGACGCGTTGACCATGCGCCGGGTCGGTGAGGCGCTGGGCGTCGGCACGATGTCGGTCTACACGTACGTGCCGGGCAAGGCCGAACTCGTCGACGTCATGATCGACACGGCGTACGGCGAGATGCCCCGCGCCGCCGTCCCGGGCGACTGGCGGGCTCGGCTGGAACGGATCGCCCGCGACAATCTCGCGCTCTACCAGCGTCACCCGTGGATGCTGCGGGCCGAGACGACCCGGCCGGTGCTCGGGCCGCACATGGTGGCCAAGTACGACCACGAACTCGGCGCGGTCGCCGACATCGGGCTCACCGACGTGGAGATGGACGCGGTGCTCACCCTCGTCCTCGGGCACGTCAAGACCGCCGCGCGTGCCGCGTCGGAGGTGCTCGACCTGGAGCGGGAGACCGGCCTGACCGACGGCCAGTGGTGGCAGTCGCACGCGCCGTGGCTGGAGACGTTCCTGACGGCCGACCGGTTCCCGACCGCCTCCCGGGTCGGCACGGCGGCTGGTCAGCAGCACGGCGCCGCGTACGCCCCGGAGTACGCCTTCGAGTTCGGCCTGCAACGCGTCCTCGACGGCATCGCGGTGGTGGTCGCCGAGCGGGCGTCCGCCGGGCAGGTCGGCTAGCGGCCACCGGCACAGCCCCGGGTCAGCACCGGCTCGTCCGCCGGAATCCACCTCGGCCCCCTCCGCCCAGGTGGTACGACTGTGGCGGCGACGTCGGCTGCGGCCCGGGGAGGACGGCGAATGGCGAGCGGGCTTCCGGGGCGGCTGCTGCAACGGCGGGAGGATCCCCGCCGCACGTCGTTCCTGGAGCTCTTCTTCGATCTGACCGTCATCTTCGCGTTGACCCGGCTGTCCCGGGCGATCCTCGACGACCTCAGCATCCACGGCGGCTTTCGGGTGTTGGTGCTGCTGGCGGCGATCTGGTGGGTGTGGTTCGTGACCGCCTGGTCGGCCGACTGGTTCGACCCGCGTGCCCCGCTGATCGTCGTCCTGCTGCTCTGGGTGATGTTCGGCGGCCTGTTCATGGCCGCCGCCGTGCCCACCGCGTTCGACCAGCACGCCCTCGTGTTCGCTGTCGCCTACGTCGCCATCCACCTGGGCCGGGCGGCGCTGCTGCTGCCGGCCCTGTGGGGACACCCCGCGCAGCTGCGGACCGCGCGGGTGGCGATCTGGTTCGCGGTCTCCGGCGTGCTGTGGATCGTCGGCGCCGTGGTCGCCCGGGCACGGGAGGTGCTCTGGGCGCTCGCCCTGCTGCTGGAGTACGGCCTGGCGCGGCTGGGCTGGCCGACGCCGAAGCTCGGCCGCAGCTCGTGGACTGACCTCCAGGTGAACGGCGACCATCTCTCCGAGCGCTACCAGCAGATCTTCATCATCGCGCTGGGTGAACTCATCCTGATGGCCGGCGTCACCTACAGCGACGCCGGCTTCGATCAACAGCGCACCATGGCGTTCGTCCTGGCGTTCGTGACGGCGGCGGCCCTCGCCCGGCTCTACCTGGTGCCCGCCGGTGGGCGGGTGGGCACCGCCATCCAGGCAGCCGGCCCGCCCGGCAGCAAGCTGGCGCTCCTCGCCGGTTACCTGCACCTCGTCATGATCGCGGGCGTGCTGGCCACCTCCGTCGCCCTGGAGATGACGATCGACAACCCGGGGTTGCGCGATCAGGGGCACCTGGTCGTGGGCGTCGTCGGCCCGGCGCTGTTCCTGACCGGCCGGATCCTGCTCTCGACGCTTGTCGACTCCAACCTGCCCTGGGCCCGGCTGATCGGTGTGCCGGCCATCATCGTGGGCGGGATCGTGAGCATGCGGCTCTCGCAGCTCGCCGCCAGCGGAGTCATCACCGTGCTGCTGCTCCTGATCGTCCTGCTCGACGCGATGCCCGGCATGTGGAGGCAGCAGACCGCCGACGGAAGCGACGCGGTCGACCAGCGGCGCCGTGCGTAGCCGCCCGGGGTCGGCGCGGCGGCGCGACGTCGTGGAGTTGCGGGTGCACGGCGTGTCGGGGGCACGACCGGAGCGGATTCTGGACCGGGCGCGCGTCCGGCAGGTCGCCGGCGATGACCACGGCGGCTTCCACCGCCCCGACACACCGGACGGCACCGACCCGGACGGCGTGACGCTGGAGGCGTACCGGTGGGGTGATCTGCCCTCGGGCACCGTGGCCCGCACGCTGTCCCTGGTCTTCCTGCTGCCGTTCATGCTCAGCAACGTGGCGGTCTGGATGCGGCCGGTCGGCCGGCGTCGTGGGCCGGCGGTCACCGTGCTGTGCCGGCTCCTCGCGCTCAACCTCACCATGCTGTACGTGCTGTCGACCGCCGGTGTCGCACTCGACCTGCTGGCCTGGCGGTGTCTCGGTGCGGCCCGCTGCCGTGGCCCGTTCGACACTCTGGCCGGGCTCGACGACCGGCAGGTCGGGCAGCGGCTGGCGGTGCTGGCTCTGCTGCCGATCGCCGCCGTGGCCTTCCTGCGCCTGCTCGGCACCCGCCGACC
This sequence comes from Micromonospora sp. NPDC047527, assembly GCF_040643015.1. Taxonomy (NCBI): domain Bacteria; kingdom Bacillati; phylum Actinomycetota; class Actinomycetes; order Micromonosporales; family Micromonosporaceae; genus Micromonospora; species Micromonospora sp. NPDC047527. The sequence continues at coordinate 402,148 of NZ_JBEYTK010000003.1, forward strand.
CCGCCCGGTCGACGCCCCGCAGGCGACCGTCGAACCGATGGTGGGACGGCTGCGCGTGATCCACATCGCCGTCGCGCTCGTGGTGCTGGACGTGCTGCTGCTCGTGGCCCGGTCGGCGGGCGGGGCGATGACCTGGACGTCCACACTGCTGGTGCTCGCCGTCGCGGTGCTGCTGGTCGACGTCGGTCTGATCGCCGTACCCGGCGGCCGGCTCGGCGGGGTGACTGTCGAGCGCGGTGCCACCCGGGTCGCCCACGCGACGCGGGTGGTGGCGTACGCCCTGAGCGTCGCCACCCTCGTCACCGTCGCCCTGGACCCGCGCGGCTGGCCGTCGTCGGCCGGACTGCCCGGCTATGACCGGATCGTCTCCGGGGCGTTGCTGGGCCAGATGACGTTGCTGGTGGCGTTGAGTGGGGTGGTGCTGTGGCGGCCCTCCGGCAGGAGCGGGCGGTCGGCTCTCTCGCGTGGGCTCGGCGCGGCGGTCGTGGCGGCCTTCGCGGTCGGCCTTGCCGGGGCGTTCTCGGCCAACCTCGTCTACCAGGCCGGGGACCTGCTCGGCGGTTACCGGGGCGACGGTGGGCCGCCACCGGCGTACCGGTGGACGATTCTGGCGTTCTTTCTGCACGTCGTCTCGGCGGCGGTGCTGTGCGGCGCGTTGCTGCTGCTGTCGTGGCGACGCCGCTGGCGCGCGGCGGAGGCGATCACCGCGCGGGACTTCCCGGGCACGCCCGCGGCGGCCGGCGGGCACCTGCGGCGGGTGACGGCGGCCATCGCGCGGGCCCGGATCACCGAGTGGTTGGGGCTGCTCGCCGTCACGTACGCGCTGCTGGCGGTGGTCGGCCTCTGTACGAGCGTGCCGGGGCTGTTCGGGCTCGAACCGGACCGGCTGGCGGAGCAGGTGCTCGGGCTGTCCGACGGGTCCGTCGGCGTCGGCCTCGCCCTGGGCAGCTATCTCGTCGCCGGCGTGGTGATCGCCCTGGTGCTGGGCGGCCTGTTCGCCTACCGGACGACGTGGTTCCGCCGGCACGTCGGGATCCTGTGGGACCTGGGCACGTTCTGGCCCCGGACGGCCCACCCGTTCGCGCCGCCGAGCTACGCCGACCGGGCGGTGCCGGAGCTGGTCGACCGGATCACCCGACTGGCCGAGCGGCACACCGGGGTGCTGCTCTGCGGGCACAGCCACGGCTCGGTGTTGCTGGCTCTGGCGGTGCTGCGGCTTCCGGCGCGGGTGCGTCGACGGGTCGCGCTGCTCACCTACGGCTCCCCGTTGGACCGCCTGTACGCGCGGCTGTTCCCGGCGTATCTCGGCTTGGGAGTGCTGCGCGAGGTGGGGGAGCGGGTCGGGTGGCGGTGGGTCAACCTGTGGCGCGACACCGACCCGGTCGGCGGCTGGATCTTCGTCGCGCACCGGCCCGGCGATCCACCGGCGGACGCCGCCGACCCGGCCGGGCGGGTCGACCGTCGGTTGCGGGACCCACGGGACGTGTCGCCGGCGCCGGGAGAGCGTCATCCGCCGCCGGTGCGGGGGCACCACCCGGGCGAGTCCGACCCCGAGTTCCGGGCGGCGGTGTGCGACCTCGCCGGACGGCTCCGCGACCTGGACCGTCGCCGCGCGGATCGGGAGCCAGGAGACAGCTCATGAGCCTTCGGGTTGCCGGTCGGACTCCGCGACGACGGCCCGGACCTTGCGCAGGGTCGCGTCGGGTGCGCGGATCGCCACCCGCCACCGGTCCAGTGTGCGGGTGAGCACCCGGACCACGAACTGCAACTGGTTGACCTGCTCGCGCAGCAGCCCCAGCTCTGATCGGGCGCTTATCGCCTGACTCTCCAACTCGGTGATCCGGGTCTGCAACGGTTGCACGAGGGTCAGGGCGGCCTCGGTGAGGGTGTCGGCCGCGTCGGCCTTGAACTTGCCGCGCTGCACCAGGACGGTGGCGATGGCGGCCAGGCCGGTGGTTCCGCCGAGGATGCCGAGCAGGCTGAGCAGCACCTGCACCCACTGCGGCGCCTCGGGGGTGGGTGCCGAGATCACGTGACACCTCCGACGACCCGTTGATGGCTCGCGCACTGGTGGCCGTAGGCCAGGCAGCGCAGGTCGACGGCGATCTGGGCGGCCCGCCAGAAAGACCCCGCCGGCACCGCGCTGATCAACGACGCCGCGACGACGCCCTGCTGGCCCGTCACCGCCACGAGCGCCACCGCGTACATGCCGGTGATGGTGCCGAGCACCAGGACGGCCGCGAACTCGATGCCGAGGCCGGTGGAGAGCCGACCGGGCCACAGGATGCCCAGCAGCCCGGTCACGCCGACGACGACCAGGGAGACCTCCCAGCCGAGCTGGAGGGGGCCCGGCATGGACAGTTCGACCGACTGCGGTCGGGCGCCGAGCGCCATCAGAAGGACACCGCAGATGGACGTCGTGACCAGGGCGGCCACCTCGAACGGCTGGTGCTTGGCCCGGTATCGCAGATTTCCCACGGCAACTCCCTGGTCGAGGACCGTGGTCACCCGCCGCCCGCCCGGGGCCGTGCGTGCTGCTGGTCACGCGACCGCGGCGCGCCCCTGTGGAGGCGGTACGTGTGGACGGTCGATGGTCGAGGAGGTGAGCGACTCGCCGCCGTTGGCTGGCCGGTATCTGCCTGTGTATCACCGGCGGGCGGTTTGCGTCCACTTGCGTAACGTCATGTTTCCGCAGGTCAGGGCCAGGTTGGAGCGGGTGCGGAGCGGGTTTGGGCGGCGCACGCGGGTGGAGGGGCCGGTTCGCCGACCCCTCCACGCCACTGACTACTTCTCGTGTCGGATATCTAACTAATCGTTATGGGGCTGCTCGATCACCGCAGCAGCAGGGCGCGTAGCGCCCGGACCACCACGGCCGGTGCCTCCTCGGCCATGAAGTGCCCACAGGTGACCGTCTGGTGCTCCAGGTCCGCCGCCCACGCCCGCCACACCGCGGCCGCGTCGTAGCCGAGGGCCGCACCCCAGTCCTGCTGGAGCACTGTCACCGGCATCCGCAGCCGGTTACCCGCCTCCCGATCGGCGGTGTCGTGGGCGACGTCGACCCCGGCGGATGCCCGGTAGTCGGCCACGATCGAGGTGACCGCCTCCCGGGACGCGCGCAGGTACGCGGCCCGCACGTCGGCCGGCAGCGCGTCGGGATCGCGGGTCCAGACGTCCAGGAAGTGGCCGAAGAACGCGTCCGGGCTGGCGCCGATCATCTCCTCGGGCAGGCCGGGCGGCTGCGCCATCAGATACAGGTGGAACCCGACGGCCGCGGAGACCCCGTGCATCACGTCCCACATGTCCAGCGTGGGCAGGATGTCGAGCAGGGCGAGCTGGCTGATCGCCGCCGGATGGTCGAGACCGGCACGGAACGCGACAAGCGCGCCCCGGTCGTGCCCCACCAGCGCGAAGCGCTCGTGGCCGAGCGCGCCGGCCAGCGCCACGATGTCGGCGGCCATGGTGCGTTTGGCGTACACACTGCCGTCGGTGTCGGCGGGCTTGTCGCTGTCGCCGTACCCCCGCAGGTCGGGGCAGATGACCGTGTGGTCGGCGGCCAGGTCGGCCGCGACGTGGCGCCACATGAGGTGGGTCTGCGGAAAGCCGTGCAGCAGCACGATCGGAGGCCCGGAGCCGCCCACGGCGGCGGTGAGCGTCACGCCGTCGGCGACGGTGACGCGCCGGTAGTCGAAACCGTTGATCCTCAGGTCCACGGGGGAACCTTCCTGGTGAGCGGGGCCGGCGGGGGCGGTGCCCGTCGCCGTCGTACGCTGTCGAGCCTGCGCGGCGGCGATCAGCGGCCGGTCAGCGTCGGATCAGTGCCGGCGGCCGGGCCGTCCGGGACGACCCGCCTAGATTGGTGCCATGACCAGGCAGCCGACCGCACCCCTGGCGGTGACCTTCGGCGTGCTCGGGCCGGTGACCGCCGTGGCGGAGCACGGTCCCATCCCGCTCAAGGGGCCTCGGCAGCGCACGGTGCTGGCCCGGCTGCTGATCGCCCGGGACCGGGTCGTGCCGGTGGAGCGCCTCGTCGACGATCTGTGGGAGGTCCCGCCGGACGGCGCGGTCGGTGCGATCCGGACCTTCGTCGCCGACCTGCGACGGGCGCTGGAGCCCGACCGGCCGCCCCGGCAGCCGCCCCGACTCCTGGTGACCGAGCCCCCCGGGTACGTGCTGCGGGCCGCTGCGGAGGCGGTCGACGCCGGACGGTTCGAGGCTGCGGTCGGCGAGGCGGGACGGCTGCTGACGGCGGGGCTGCCCGCGCCGGCCCTGGACGCGTTGGACGCGGCGCTCGGCCTCTGGCGTGGCCCCGCGTACGCCGACTGCGCGGGCGAGGTCTGGGCGGTCGCGGAGATCAACCGGCTGGACGAGCTGCGGACGCTGGCCGTCGAGCGGAGGGCCGAGGCGCTGCTGGCGCTGGGCCGGCCGGACGAGGCCGCCGCCGACCTGCCCGCCCACCTCGCCAGCCATCCACTGCGGGAGGACGCCTGGCGACTGCTCGCGATGGCCCGGTACCGCGCCGGTCGGCAGGGTGAGGCGCTGGCCGCGCTGCGCCAGGCCCGCGACGTCCTGGTGGCCGAGCTGGGCCTGGATCCGGGGCCTGAGCTGCGGCGGCTGGAGGCCGACATCCTGGCCCAGGCGCCACACCTCACTGTCGCCCCCGCCACGGCGAACCCGGCCGGGCCGCTCCGGGCCGGCGTGTCCGGACCGGTGCCGCAACGGCCCTTCGTGGGGCGGGACGCGGAGCTGGATCGGCTGCGGCACGCCGCCGAGACCGCCGCCCGCGACGGTCGACCCGCGCTCGCCCTGCTCAGCGGTGACCCGGGCGCCGGCAAGACCGCGCTGGCCGAGGCGTTGACCCGGCGGCTCGCCGCCGAGGGCTGGACCACCGCGTGGGGCCGCAGCCCGGAGTACGAGGGCGCACCGGCTGCCTGGCCGTGGACGCAGATCACCGACGCGCTTGCCGGGCCGACCGGGCCGCTTCCAGGCGGTACCGCCCGGACCGCCGGTGCCGATGGCGCGAGCGATCCCGCCGTGGCCCGGTTCCGCCGGCACCGCGCGGTGGCGGCGCTGGTCTCGGCCGCCGCCGACCGGGGACCGGTGCTGCTGGTCCTGGACGACCTGCACCGCGCCGACGGCGACACGCTGGACCTGCTGACCGCCCTGCTCACCGGCCCACAACCGGCGACCGGGCCGGTGCTGATCCTCGGCACCTACCGGGCCACCGAGATCAGCCCGGAACTGACCGCCGCGCTGGCCCGCGCTGCCGGCCTCGAACCGGCGCGGGAGTACCTGGGCGGCCTGGCCGGCGAGGCGACCGGCGCATTGGCCCGTGTCGTCGCCGGGGTCGAACTGGACCCACCCACCGTCCGGCTGATTTACCACCGCAGCGGCGGCAACCCGTTCTTCGTCCGGGAGCTGGCCCAGCTGTACGCGGCCGAGGGCGCCGCCGCGCTCGCGGCGGTGCCGCCCGGGGTGCGCGACGTCATCCGGCACCGCCTCGCACAGCTGCCCGAGCCGACCCGCACCGTGCTGCGGCAGGCGGCCGTGCTCGGCCGGGACCTCGACCCGGAGGTGCTCGACGCGCTGACCGGCGACCCGGCGGCCCTGCTGGACGCCCTGGAACGCGCGCTGCGAGCCGGGTTCCTGACCGAGCAGGAGCCCGACGGACGGCTACGGTTCACCCACATCCTGGTCCGCGACACGCTCTACGCCGACCTGTCCGCGCCGCGCCGCGCGGCCTGGCACGCCGCCGTGGCCGAGGCGTTGCAACAGCGCCAGCCCGTCGACCCGGCCGCGCTCGCCCACCACCTGCTGCACGCCGGCGGACGGGCAGCCGCCCACCGGGCCGCCGGCTACGCCCGTACCGCCGCCGAACTGGCCGAGCGGGACGGCAATCCGCACGAGGCGGCCCGGCTGTGGGCGCAGGTCATCGAGGCGTACGACCGGGCCGGTGGGACCGAGCGGCGCGAGCGGCTGGGCGCGGTGCTCGGCCTGGGGCGCGCCCTGGCGGTGACCGGCCGGCTCGCCGAGGCGCGGCGATATCGGGCCGAGGCGATCGGCGACGCCGAGGCCGTCGGTGACGCGCGCTTGATCGCGGAGGTGCTGGCCGGTTTCGACGTGCCCGCCATCTGGACCCGCAACGACGACGATCTGCTCTCCGAGCGGATCGTCCGCGCCGCCGAACAGGCTCTGGCCGGGCTCGGCCCGACCGGCTCCGCGCAGCGCAGTCGGTTGTTGAGCACGCTCGCGCTGGAGTTGCGCGGCAGTACCGGTGACCGTGGTCGCCGGGCCGCCACCGAGGCCGAGACGATCGCCCGGGCCGCCGGAGACCCCGGGCTGCTGGCCTTCGCGCTCAACGCGCGCTTCATGCACGCCTTCGACCGCGTTGGGCAGGCCGCCCAGCGGGCCCGGATCGGCGCCGAGTTGGTCGACCTGGCCGCCCGGCACCAGTTGGTCACCTTCGAGGTGCTGGGTCACCTCATCCTGGTCCAGGCGTGCTGCGCGCAGGCGGACCGCGCCGGCGCCGACGTGCACGCCCGCGCCGCCGACCGCCTCGCGAAGCGGTACGAGCTGCCGCTGGTCGGCGTCTTCACCGGCTGGTACGCCGCGCTGCGCCTGGCCCTCGACGGCGACCGGGCGGCGGCGGCCGACGCGTACCGGGCGGCGGCCGGTCGGCTGCCGACCGACGGCATGCCGGGTCTGACCCGTGGGCTGCTCCCGCTCGCGCTGCTCGGATTGCGTCTGGCCGAACCGTCGGTCGATTCGCCGGCCAGCACCGACCCACCGGCCGCCGGCTCGCCCGGTGCCGAGCGGCCGGTCCTCGGACTGACCGGTGCGCCGATCCCCGGGCCGGACGACGAGGACTGGGCGAGCCTGGACTGGGGTCCGCACGAGCCCTGGGTGCGACCGCTGCTGCTCGCGGCCGACGGCGACCGGGAAGCCGCCCGAGCGGCCCTGCGGGCACTCCCGGACGGACCGCACGACCTGCTGCGGGAGGCGCGGCTCTGCCTCACCGCCCGCGCGGCGCTCGCGGTGGGCGACCGGGCGACCATGGAGCACGTCGCCAGGGCGCTCCGGCCGGCCGCCGCCGAGCTGGCCGCCGGCAGCGGGGTGCTCACCGTCGGCCCGGTGGCCGGTCACCTCGCCGATCTGGCCGCCGCCCTGGGCCGCGACGAGGAGGCGGCCCACCACCGCCGTACCGCCCGCGCGGTCACCGCGCGTGCCCGCGCCACCGTCGACCCGGCCTGAGCGTCGCCATCACCCGCGTCCGAGGCGACTTACCGGATCTCGCGGAACCGGCCGCCGACGTGCGGTCAGATGGAACCACCGGCGCGTGCCGCCGACCGACACGGATCGAGGGGGTACGCGTGGAGGTGCTTGTCCTGATCGTGGTGCTGGGCGTCACCGTCCTGGTCGGCACCACCCTCGGTGGCCGGTACCGGGTCGCGCCGCCGGTCCTGCTGATCGCGCTCGGGGTCCTGCTCGGGCTGACACCGCCGCTGTCCGAGCTGACCCTGGAACCGGACCTGGTGCTGCTGATCTTCCTGCCGGCGATCCTCTACCGGGAGAGCCTCACCATCAGCCTGCGCGAGATCCGGGCCAACCTGCCGGTGATCGGCCTGCTCGCCGTAGTGCTCGTGCTGCTCACCATGGTCACGGTGTCGATGACCGCGCAGGCGTTCGGGGTGCACCCCGCCCCCGCGTGGGTGCTCGGCGCGGTTCTCGCGCCGACCGACGCCGCCGCGGTCACCGGTCTGGCGAAACGGCTGCCCCGCAAGCTCCTCACCACCCTGCACGCGGAGAGCCTGATCAACGACGGCACCGCCCTGGTGATCTTCGCGGTGGCCGTGGGTCTGCTCACCGGGGGAGCGGAGCCGGGTGTCCTGGGCGTCAGCGAGGAGTTCGTCGGCGCCAGCCTCGGCGGCGTGCTCGCCGGTCTGCTGGTCGGCGGCGCCGTGGTGCTGGTGCGCAAACGGCTCGACGATCCGTTGCGCGAGGGCGCGTTGAGCGTGCTGACGCCGTTCGCCGCGTTCCTGCTCGCCGACGCGGTGCACGCCAGCGGTGTGCTCGCGGTGGTCGTCGCCGGCCTGGTCCTCGCCTACGCCGGCCCACGGGTGATCCGGGCCCGTTCCCGGGTGCTGGCGTACGCGTTCTGGGACCTGTCCACGTTTCTCATCAACGGCGGGTTGTTCGTCCTGCTCGGTACGCAGATCCCCGGGGCCGTCAGGGGCATCACCAGCACGTCGCCGCAGCGAGCCCTGGTGATCGTGGTGGTGGTGACGTCGGTCGTCCTCGGCACCCGGCTGCTCTTCGTCTACCTGACCTCCGAGTCGGCGAAGCTGCTGCGCCGCCGGATGACGGATGACCAGAGCGCCGAGATGTCCGGCTGGCGGGTGGGAACCGTCGCCGGCTGGTCCGGTTTCCGGGGGGCTGTCTCGCTCGCCGCCGCCCTGGCCGTCCCGACGGTGACGGTGGCCGGTCGACCGGTGGTCGAACGCGACCTGATCATCTTCGTCACCGCCCTGGTCATCGTGCTGATCATGCTGGTGCAGGGCACCACCCTGCCGCTGGTGGTGCGCTGGGCGGGGCTGGGCGGTGACCCCGAACGCGCCGAGGAGTTGCGGCAGGCCCGACTGCGGGCCACCGAGGTCGGCCTGGACGCGCTGCCCCGGGTCGCCGCCGAGATCGGCGCCGGGGAGGATGCGGTACGCCGGTTGCGGGCCGAGTACCAACGGCACCTCGAGGACGTCAACGAGGGCGGCGGGGACACCGCCGAGGAACGCCACCTGGAACGCCAACTGCGCCTCGGGATCCTTGCCCACAAGCGGCGGGAGGTCACCCGGCTGCGCGACAGCCGGGAGATCGACGACCTCGTGTTGCTGGAGTTGCAGGCCGCGCTGGACAACGAGGAGATCCGGCTGCTGGGTCGCGGGCCCGACGACTGAACCCCGCCGGCCGCCATCCCGCTCGCGGCCTGCTCTCCTGACGGATTGGTGACAGCGCCCCGCCCAGGTTGGCTGCGGCCCCGCCGTGTGCCCGACGGGTACGGTGGGAGCCGGTTCGGCATCGGTCGATGTCTCGGTTCCGCGAGGGGGTGCGTGTGACCACCGGCGCGACGGAGGCAGACCCACGGGTGGTCACCGAGCGGGAGTTCGTCGACGAGTTGGTCTCGATCAGCCGTGCGCGCACCGCGACCGAGTTTCTCTACCTGATGGCGCAGGGCGCCGGTGTCGTCGGCGTGCAGTGGGAGCAGCCCGGCATCGACCATCTGCGCCGCTACCGGGTGCGCGATGCCTGCCCGCACTGCGTCATCCTCGCCGGAGCGCAGGCGCTGGCGCCGGTGCTGCCACTGGACCTGATGCGTGCCGGGCGCACCCGCCCGCAGTACGAGACGGTGCTGCGTACCGGCCGGTTGCCCCACCTGGCGTTCGCCCGGCCGGCCGGTCCGCCCGGGGCGAGCTGGCTCGGCGACTGCCACGCGGTCGTCGGCGACCCGCACACCGACGCCGACTGCCCGAGACACGTCGTGCCCGCGCCGAACGGCGACCCGTTGGCGCTGCGCCTCGGGTCGCTGCCTCGGGCGGTGCGGGAGCTGTACCCGCACGACGGCGCCGCGACGGCGGATCTCTCGCATCGGCTACGGATCGCCCAGGACTGGCGGGCCGACGCGCAGGCGGTGGCGAGCGGCATCCGCGAGGCGGCGGCGACCTGGGCGTTCCTGCGGAACTCGTGCGTGCTGGGCGTGCCGGTGCCCGGCGCCGACGGGCTCGTTCTCACCCTCGGGTCGGGCCTGGCCCCGGACGACCGGCCCTTGGCCGAGCTGCACGCCGCCGCGGTGCGCGCCCTTCCGGCTGGCGCCCGTCCGCCGGCCTATCAGGAGCGGGCCTGCCTGGTGCCGGATCCGGTGCCGGGGGCGCAGCGGATGCCGACGTACGCCGGCGCGGTGGACCTGAGCGCCGCCGCGCCGGTGCGGACGCTGCGGTTGCCGGCGCCCCGCCGTCCCCTGAGCGCCACCGGCCGCGGGGTGCTGCTGCTCTACGAGGCCCGGCACGCGATGGGCCGGCACGTCGCCACCGCGCCGGAGCGGGACAGCGCGTACTGGGAGTCCGAGGCGGCGTTGCACATCTTCGAGTTCACCCTGCTGGAGCGGGTCGCCGGCCGGCACTACCAGGAGGCGGTGGCGGCCTATGTGCAGGCGCTGCGCCGCGCGGCTGACCTGCTCGCCCGCCCGCACAAGGTGCTCGACCGACGGCGGCGCAAGGCGCTGTCGACGGCGTTCGGCGGGCTGGACGACGAGGAGCTGCACCTGTGGGCGTCGGTCGCCTACCGCAACGCCATCCTCGTGCTGCTCGGCGACCCGCAGGCCTTCGCCGTGCACCTGCGCCGGCAGGCCGCCTGACGCCAGGGTCCGGGCCGTCGCAGGCGCGGCTCAGAGCACCTGGTCGAGGAAGCGGCGCAGCCGAGGATGCTCGGCCCGCTCGAAGATCGCCTCCGGCGGGCCGGCCTCCAGCACCACGCCCCGGTCCATGAAGGCGACGGTGTCGGCGACCTGCCGGGCGAAGCCCATCTCGTGGGTGACCACCACCATGGTCATCCCGGCGGAGGACAGGTCGGCCATCACCCCGAGCACCCCCTTGACCAGCTCCGGGTCGAGCGCCGAGGTGGCCTCGTCGAAGAGCATCACCTCGGGTCGCAGCGCCAGCGCCCGGGCGATCGCCACCCGCTGCTGCTGACCACCGGAGAGTTGCGTCGGCCGGGCGTCGGCCTTGCCGGCCAACCCGACAAGCTCCAACTGGGTGCGGGCGACCGCGACCGCCTCGTCCTCGCCGAGCTTGCGCAGCCGGCGCAGTGCGAGGGTGATGTTGCGCAGCACGCTCATGTGCGGAAAGAGGTTGAACTGTTGGAAGACCATGCCCACCCGCTGCCGCAGCGCGTCCGGGTCGTCGCCGAGCACGCTGCGCCCGTCCAGCAGCACGTCGCCGCGGTCGGGCTCGATGAGCCGGTTGAGGGTACGCAGCAGAGTGGACTTGCCCGACCCGGAGGGCCCGATGACGCAGGCCGTCGCACCGCGCGGCACGGTCAGGTCGACGCCGCGCAGCACCCGGTTGGGTCCGAAGGCGAGGTGGACGTCCCGCGCGTCGAGGCTGACCGAGGTGGTCGTCGCGATGGTCATCGGCGGTCTCCTTCGGTGGTGCCGGCCGGAGCCGGCTCGTCCTCGTCGTCGTCCGGTGGCGCGGTCGCCGGCCGTCCGTGGCGCAGCCGCCGGTCGATCCAGTTGACGATGTGCGTCAGCGGGACGGTCAACGCCAGGTAGAAGAGCCCGGCCAGCAGCAGCGCGGACTGGTTGCCGGTGTTGGCCGCGTAGTCCTGCCCGATCCGGAACAGCTCCCGCTGGCTGGCCACCAGTCCGAGGAAGTAGACCAGGCTGGAGTCCTTGATCAGCGCGATGAGCTGGTTGACCCAGGCCGGCAGCACCCGCCGGATGCCCTGCGGGATGATCACCAGCCGCATCGAGTCGGCCCAGGAGAAGCCGAGCGCCCGCGCGCCCTCCAGTTGGGCGGCCTCCACCGACTGGATGCCCGAGCGGAAGATCTCACCGATGTACGCGGACGCGATGAGCGACAGCGCCAGAATGCCCAGCGGGTAGGGGTTCGGCCCCCAGACCTGCATGCCCAGCGGGGCCAGCCCGACGCCGATCAGCAGGATCGTCGCGGCTGCCGGCAGCCCTCGGAACACGTCGGTGTAGACCCGTGCCGGCCAGCGCAGCCACCGGCTGCGCGAGATGCCGGCGACGGCGAGCAGCAGGCCCAGCACCGAGCCGAGCAGGGCGGCGGAGACCGCCAGGATCAGCGTGTTGGGCAGCCCGACCGTCACCATGTCGGGCAGCGCCTCGCGCATCGCGTCCCAGTCGAAGAAGGTCTCCCACAGGGTGCTCAACGGATCCATCGGTCGCCTCTCCTACCGCCCTGCTCGCTCGTCACCGGTACGTCAGGACGCGGCGGACGCGGACGGGGACGCCGACGGCACGGCCACCGTTCCGCTGCCCGGCTTGAAGTCCTCCGGGACCGGCCGGCCCGGGTAGTACTGCAACTGCAACCGGCTCCACGTGCCGTCCGCGATGACCTCGTCGAGGCCCTTGTTCAGCGCCTCGCGCAGCTTGTCGTTGCCCTTGGCCACGGCGTACGCGGTCGGGGCGTTGCTGAGCTGCTTGGCCGCCACGGTGATCTTGCCCTTGCTCTCGTCGGCCAACTTCTCGCCGATCTCCGCCGGGGCGATCCACGCGTCGGCGGTGCCCGCCTTGAGCTGGTTGATCGCGCCGTTGTAGTCCGGCACCCGCACCGGGTCGAGCTTCTGACCGGTGGCGTAGTCGTCCTGGACGGTGCCCTGCACCACGACGACCCGCTTGCCGGCGAGCTGGTCGAAGCCGGTGATCGACGAGCCGGCCGGAACGTCCAGACCGAAGTAGCTGAAGTCGTAGCCGTTGCCGAAGTCGACGGTCTTCTTCCGCGCCTCGGTGATGGTGATCGACGAGCTGCCGACGTCGAACTTGCGGTTGTTGACCTGGGACAGCAGCGCGGAGAAGTCGGTGCCGACGAACTCGACCTTCAGGCCGATCTTCTCGGCGACCGCCGTGAGCAGGTCGTTGTCGAAGCCGGTGAACTTGCCGTCCTTGAGGTACACGTTCGGCGGGGCGTCGGACAGCGTGCCGGCGCGCAGCACGCCGGCCTGGGCGAGGCCGTACGGGTTGCTGTCGGCGTCGGACGAGTCGTCGGAGCCGCAGGCGGTGAGCGCGGTCGCGGCCAGGATGGCGGCGGCGCCGACGGCGGCGGCACGGGTCAGGGCAGGAAGGAATCGCATCAGTGTCTCCGAGGGGTCGCGTCTGGGCGGGCATGGGCGTGCGCCGCCGACGGTGCGCCCGATGAGGGCGTACCGCTGGTGCGGGTGGTGAAAGAGGGGCGCGTCAGTGCGCGGCGCGGCCGCGACAGGCGGCGCTGCACACTCGCATCATGTCCACGTGCCGCCGCCGGATCAGTGCCGGCGAGGTCTGACCGGCGCGGACGTACGCGCCGACGGCGGGTGGAGCGGTGCTGAGGATGTGCATGAAGGTCTCCCGGGTCTGTGCTGACCTGGGTGCCAGGCCACGCTTGCACCGGCGTGCTGCCGGTGCCTGGTCTTCACCCGGGGCACCCCACCGCGGAGGAGGGTTGCCGGCCAGCGAGCCGGGGCTTCGCGCTGGCACTCATGACCTGCGCCGAGGCTAGCAGCAGAGCCCCGCCGGTCGTCCAGCCGATATGACCATGCTCACCGTCCGCTGCCTGGTCAGCCGGCATGTACGTGCGGCCGGCGCGTCTGGTCGGGTTCCTGGCGGCGCAGGATCTCCCGGGTGACCGAGGCGATCTCGCCCTGCCCGAACGCCAGGTAACGCAGGACGTTGCGGGCCGGGCCACCCTCGGTCCACTCGAAGTAGATGTGGGGGCGTCGCCCGCTGCGGTCGCGGATCTCCAGCAGCAGCGCGGCCAGCGCGTTGGGCACCGAGGAACTGGCCAGGCTGAGCACCGGGAAGCGATCGTGCGCCACACTGCCGCGCACCAGCAGCCCGGTCTCGAAATCCGACGGGTCGGTGACGTGGACCTCGACGAAGATGACGTCGCTGTCGTCCGGGAAGTCGTTGTCCGCCATCGTCTGCGCCAGCTTGTCGCGGTACTCCGCCAGATCACGTCGCGCCGGCTCGTGCGCGATGAGCCGGATCCGACGCCCACTGCGCTCGGCGATGAACGACGACGCGGCCGGGTCCAACTCGACCCGGTCGACCCGCAGTTCGAAGGCCCGCATCAGCCGCGACAGCGCCGACACCAGGATCATCCCGCCGATGAAGCAGGCGGCGATCTTCACGCCGTCGGGACGTTGCACCACGTTCGCCGCCGTGGTGTAGACGAACACCACCGCGATGATCCCGAACGCGACCATGCGCCCGCGCTGCCGGCGCCGCCGCGCGGCGAGGGTCACCGCCGTCGACGCCGAGGTGATCAACACCAGAACACCGGTGGCGTACGCGCCGCCCTGCGCGTCGACGCTGGCCCGGAAGACGATCGTGATCAGGAACGCCACCCCGGTGAACACCAGCACCAACGGCCGGACCGCCCGGGCCCAGGCCGGCGCCATGCCGTAGCGGGGCAGGTAGCGGGGGACCAGGTTGAGCAGACCGGCCATCGCCGAGGCGCCCGCGAACCAGAGGATCCCGATGGTGGACAGGTCGTACACCGTGCCGAACACCTGGCCGAGGTGCTCGTGCGCCAGGTAGGCCAGCGCCCGCCCGTTCGCCGGACCGCCCGGCTGGAACGCCTCGGGCGGGATCAGCACGGTGGTGGTCACGCTACTGGTGATCAGAAAGACGCTCATGGTGGCGGCGGCGGTGGTGAGCAGGCGACGCGCGCCCCGGATCCGACCCAGCGGCCGATCCTCCGAATCCTGGCGGTTCCCCCGGATGTGCGGCATCACCGCCACGCCGGTCTCGAAGCCGGACAGGCCCAGCGCCAGCTTCGGGAACACCAGCAGCGACAGCGCGACGACCATCAGCGGGTCGCCGTGTCCGGTGGTCAGCGTGTGGGTCCAGTCCCCGACCGCGCTCGGATGGGTCACCACCCGCCACAGCGCGTCGACGATCACCACCGCGTTCAACGTCAGGTAGACCGCGACCAGCACGACGGCGATCCCGATGGCCTCGCCGAATCCCTTGAGGAACACCGCGCCGAGCAGCGCCACGAGCAGCAACGTGAGCAGCACCTCGTGACCCTTGAGGCCGCTGGGCCAGAAGGGGTTCTCGTCGAGGTGCGCGGTGGCGTCGGCAGCGGACAGGGTGATGGTGATGATGAAGTCGGTGGCCGCGAAGCCGAGCAGCACCAGCACGAACAGCTTGCCCGGCCAGTAGCTGAGCAGGCGTACCAGCATCGCGATGGAGCCCTCGCCGTGCGGGCTCTCCACCGCCACCCGCCGGTAGACCGGCAGGGCGCCCAGCAACGTCACCAACACCAGCACCAGGGTCGCCACCGGCGACAGCGCCCCGGCGGCCAGCGCCGCGATGCCCGGCTGGTAGCCCAGCGTCGAGAAGTAGTCGACGCCGGTCAGACACATCACCCTCCACCACGGGTGGTGCCGCTGCTGCGGGCGGCGGACGTGCAGGCCCTGCGGCACGGGCCGCTCCGACGCGTCGGTGAGCAGCCAGCGCCGCAGCCGGTCGGTCCGCCGGCCGGCGCGCCTGTCGACCTCCATCGGCGCTACCCCCGTCGTCCCGCCCATGGTCACCGCGAGTATCCGCCGGTAACCCGGCGCCCGTCCGCCGGTGCGCGGAACCCGCCCGTCGTGGCGTCCGGGTGAGCGCCGTGTCGGTGGGTTTCGGGCCGGAGGCAGGGGGGAAGCAGCGCCTCCCGGCGCCACCCCGACTGCCCCGGGTGGGTCGGCACGCCGCCGGACGGGCGGCACCGGGAAAGGGGAGCGGGTCATGGTCGGCGGCCGTCGGTTCCGCCCGGGTGGTGGCTTCGGCCGTCAGCTCGACGAGTACGAGACCCGCGTCGGTGTTCCGCCGGTGGGGGAGCCGGCCGCCGCACCCGCCGGCGGCCTGATGGACAGCGCCGTCTACATCCGGGGCCACCGGTTCGCCTCGCCGAGCGGCCTCGCCGAGACCTACCGCTGCCTTCAGGAGCAGGACGACGCGATGGCCTGGATCGGGTTGTACCGACCCGACATCGACCAGGTCACCTCGCTGGCCCGGGAGTTCCGCCTGCACGACCTGGCGGTGGAGGACGCGATCAACGCCCACCAGCGGCCCAAGCTGGAGCGTTACGGGCACACCCTCTTCGTGGTGCTGCGGGCCGCCCGCTACGACGACCTGCGGGAGGAGGTCGAGTTCTCCGAGCTGCACCTGTTCATCGGGCCGGGCTTCGTGGTGACGGTCCGCCACGGCGAGGCCCCCGACCTGGCCGCCGTACGGCGGCGGATGGAGGCCGACGCGCCGATGCTCGCCCAGGGCCCCGAGGCGGTCCTGTACGCGATCCTCGACCAGGTCGTCGACGGGTACGCGCCGGTGGTGGCCGGTCTGGAGAACGACATCGACGAGATCGAGACGCAGGTCTTCGGCGGCGACCCGAATGCCAGCCGGCGCATCTACGGGCTGAGCCGGGAGGTCATCGAGTTCCAGCGGGCGGCCCGACCGCTGCTCACCATGCTCGACGCCCTCGCCAACGGCGCCGGCAGCTACACCAGCGACGAGGAGCTGCGCCGCTATCTGCGGGACGTCACCGACCACCTCACGCAGGTGGTGGAGCGCGTGGACGGTTTCCGGCACCTGCTACAGAACATCCTCACCGTCAACGCCACCCTCGTCTCGCAGCAGCAGAACGAGGAGATGCGCAGCCTCACGGCGGCCAGCTACGCGCAGAACGAGGAGCTGAAGAAGGTGTCCTCGTGGGCCGCGATCCTGTTCGCGCCCACGCTGATCGGCACCGTGTACGGCATGAACTTCGTCCACATGCCCGAGCTGCACTGGCGCTTCGGCTACCTGTTCGCGCTGTTGCTCATGCTGCTGGTCTGCGGCACCCTCTACCTGATCTTCAAGCGGCGCGGCTGGCTGTGACCGGGCAGCCGAGCGTCACTCGATGCCGCGCAGGATGTGCCGCTCGTCTTCGAGGTCGTCCTCGCCAGCGCCGATGCGGCCGAGCAGCACGGCTGCGGCCCAGATGGTCAGTGGCGTGGCGGCACCGGTCATGCCGCCGCCGGTGCGGTCGTCCCGGGTCTGGCTCCGCTGGTTGCGCGGTGGCCTGCGCTGAGCCTGCATGGGCCCTGCCTCTCCTCGTCGAAGCCGCCCTCGGCGCGCGATGTGCACCCGCGCCACCGGCCGGGCCACCCGAGGGCGGGTCGACACCGGTACGGCATCCACGTCGAACCATCCCACGCCCGGCCGCCTCCGCACCGCATGTTTTCAGTTTCCCGACTGTCGCCTGCCAAACCGGACATCACGCACCAACGTCCCTGGTCGCGCCGCCGACGGCCAAGGGGCATGATCATCGCTGCGGCCGAGGTTTGACGCGTCGGTGTCGGCGGTACCTGATCCGCAACAGACCAGGAGGCGTGACCCGTGGACGTGAGTGACCTGCTGACCGAGACGTACGACCGGCTGCCCGACCTCGTCCGCGCGGCGGTCGACGGGCTCACCCCGGAGCAACTGCGCTGGGCGCCCGGCCCGGGCGCCAACTCGATCGGCTGGCTGGTCTGGCACCTGACCCGGGTGCAGGACCACCACGTCGCGCACCTGCTCGACGTCGAACAGATCTGGGCCAGCGGCGACTGGGCGGGGCGGTTCGGGCTGCCCGCCGACCCGGACGACACCGGCTACGGCCACTCGTCGGCGCAGGTCGCGGGGGTCCGCCCGGAGAGCGCGCAGGCGCTCATCGACTACTACGCGGCCGTCGCGAGGCGTACCGGATCGTTCCTGGCCGGGCTTCGACCGGCGGACCTGGACCGTGTGGTCGACGAGACCTGGGACCCGCCGGTCACCCTTGGCGTGCGGCTGGTCAGCATCGCCGAGGACGACCAGCAGCACGCCGGGCAGGCCAACTACGTCCGGGGCCTGCTCGAAGCCGGCTGACCGCCGGGCTCACGGCACGATCACGGCCCGGCCCTCCAGCGTCCCGTCGCGCATCTGGCGGTACGCGTCGAGGGCGTCGTCGAGCGCGAAGGTGGTGGTCTTCGGCCGGATCAGACCACGGGCACCCAGGTCCAGCACCTCGACCAGCTCGGGGCGGCTGCCCCAGTAGGTGGTGGCGATGCTCACCTCGTACGGCACCGAGAAGAACGACACCGGCAGAGTGCCGCCGCCGATGCCCACGATCGTCAGGTCGCCCACGGTGCGGGCCACCGCCACGCCGAGCGCCAGGGTGGCGTCCGCGCCCACGAAGTCGAGCACCACGTCGGCGCCCCGGCCCCCGGTGGCCGCCCGGATCTCCTCCGCGGCGGTAGGGCCGGAGGCGACGGTCTGGTCGGCGCCGCACTCCGTCGCCAACCGCAGCGCCTCGGCGCGGGTGTCCACGGCGATCACCCGGGCGGCCGTGGTGGCCTTAAGGATCTGCACGCCGACGTGGCCCAGCCCACCGACCCCGATGACGACGGCGGTGCTGCCCGGTGGCAGCTTCGGCCAGGAGCGCCGGATGGCGTGGTACGGGGTGAGACCGGCGTCGGTCAGCGGCGCCGCGTCCACCGGATCCAACCCGTCCGGCAACGGCACGATGTGCCGCGCGTCCGGCACCAGCTCGTACTCGGCCATGCCGCCGTCCAGGCCGAGCCCGCCGCCGCCACCGGGCACCGGCGCGCCGGCCGGGTTCTCGCAGTACGGGTCGACGCCGACGCGGCAGCGGGCGCAGGTGCCGCAGCCCCACGGGCCGTACACGGCGACGGGCTGACCGATCGTCAGCCCGCTCACGCCGTCACCGACGGCGTGCACCCACCCCGCGTTCTCGTGGCCCAGGGTGAACGGCGGGTTCCACGGCACGGTGCCCGGTTCGAACTCGTCCATCAGGTGCAGGTCGGAGTGGCAGGCGCCGGCAGCGCCGATGCGTACCACCACCTCGCCGCGTCCGGGCGTTGGCTCGGGGACCTCCACCAGTTCCGGTTCCGACTTCCACTGCCGTAGTCGCAGCGCACGCATTCGATGCCTCCCGTTGGTTTCGGCCTGCCGATTCCTCCCGATGGCCTGGCCTGCCCACTCCCGGGGCCGACAAACGGGCCGGCTCCGGATGCTCGGCGTGACAGCCGTGCCGCCCAGGCCCCGCGTCACCCGGTCCGGGTGAGTTGGGCTCACCCCGACGTGGGCGATCCTGCGGCTATGCCGGAAGAGGGGACGTGATGGCCACGACCGCGGCGCAGTTCCTGCAACACCTGGACACCCGTCGGCGGCCCGATCTGCCGGAGACCACCGCAGGGACACTGCGGCTGGACATCCGCAGTGACGGCTGCACCGAGCACTGGTACCTGACCATCGCCGACCAGCACGTCCGGGTCACCCGGTCGGCCGACGACGCCGATTTGGTGGTCAGCGCCTCCCGGGAGATCTTCGATCAGCTGGCCAACGGCCAGATGCACCTCGCGGTGGCCCTGCTGCGCAACGAGCTGAAGGTGCGGGGCAACCTGGCGCTGTTGATGATGCTTCGCCGGATCTTTCCCGGCCCGGCCGGCGCACGGCACCCCCGCGAGCTGGGCCAGGCCGCGCTGGCGCGACGGGAGACGCGTTCATGAAGCAGGAGCAGGTGCACGTCATCGCCGGCAACGTGTTCGCCATCAGCGACGCCCAGGGCGATATGGAGGTCGATCCCCGGGAGCCGGTCGGTCTCTTCTCGTTCGACACCCGGTTCCTGTCCGACTGGGTGCTCAGCATCGACGGGGAACGGCTGCACGCCCTCTCCCGCGACGACATCGCGTACTTCGAGACCCGGTTCGTCCTGGTGCCCGGCGTGGCGAGTCACTACATCGACGCCGACGTGTCGGTCATCCGGCACCGCTCGATCCACGACCGCCTGCACGAGCGGATCACCGTGCTCAACCACTCGTCCGAGCCCGCCGAGTTCACCGTGCGGATGGAGGTGCGCAGCGACTTCGCCGACATCGCCGAGGTCGGCAACGTCCGGCAGCGCGACGTCCAGGTCACCGTCGACGACCGAAACCAGCGGCTCGTGCTGCGCTACGAGCGGGAGCGGTTCGCTCGCGAGACCACGGTGAGCAGCAGCGTCCCCGCCGAGATCGACGAGCGGGGACTGACGTTCCGGATCCGCGTCGCGCCCGCGGGGACGTGGGAGACCACCCTGCACGTCGCCATGATCATGCGCGGCGAGGGCGGCCGGGACATGCGCGCCGGCCTGGAGTCCCACCAGCGCGATGTCGGCAGCGGGATGCACGACGACCTGTCGGCCTGGCTGGACCGGGCGCCGCAGCTGGTGGCCGAACGCGGCAGCCTGGAGCGGATGTACCAGGGCAGCCTCGCCGACCTGGCGGCGCTGCGGTACACGCCGCTGGCGTACAGCGAGCGGGTGCCGGTCGGTGGCCTGCCGTGGGCCATGGCGCTCTACGGGCGGGACAGCCTCATCACCTGCCTACAGACCGTCGCGTTCACCCCCGAGTTGGCCCCCGCGACGCTGCGGATGCTGGCGCTGCTCCAGGGCTGCCAGCTCGACGACGAGCACGAGGAGGAGCCGGGAAAGATCCTGGCCCGGCTGCGTTACGGCGAGTCGGCCGCGTTCGGCGAGCTGCCGTACGCCGGGTACTACGGCGCGGTGGACACCACTCCGCTGTTCGTCGTCCTGCTCGACGAGTACGAGCGCTGGTCCGGTGACACCGACCTGGTCCGCGAACTGCGGCACCCGGCCCGGATGGCGCTGGACTGGATCGACGAATACGGCGACATGACCGGCGACGGCTACCTGCGCTACGAGCGCCGAAACGAACGGCAGGGCACGATCAACCAGTCCTGGAAGGACTCCACGGACGCCATCATCGACGCGTACGGGCGCCAGCCGGCGTTCCCCCGGGCCACCTGCGAGGTGCAGGGCTACGCGTACGACGCGAAGCGGCGCGGCGCGCGACTGGCCCGCGAGTGCTGGGGAGATCCCGAGTACGCCGACCGGCTGGAACGGGAGGCGGCGGCGCTCAAGGAGCGGTTCAACCGGGACTTCTGGCTGCCGCACCGGGAGTACTACGCGCTGGCCCTGGACCCGTACGGCGAGCCGGTCGACGCCCTGTCGTCGAACATCGGGCACCTGCTGTGGAGCGGGATCGTCCCGAACGATCGAGCCGAGGCCGTCGCCGAACACCTGGTCGGGCCGCGGCTGTTCAGCGGCTGGGGAGTGCGGACCTTCGCCACCGACCAGCATCCGTACAACCCGATGGGCTCGCACCTGGGGTCGGTGTGGCCGTCGGACAACGCGCTGATCGCCGCCGGGCTGCGGCACTACCGCTTCGACGAGCAGGCGGCCCGGATCGCGGCCGGCATCTTCGACATGGCGCAGACGCTCGGCGGCGCGGTGCCGGAGGTGATCGCCGGCTACGAGCGCAGCCTGACGAAGTATCCGGTCCAGTTGCCCCTGGCGGGCCGTCCCCAGTCGTGGTCGTCGGGCGCGCTGCTGATGCTGCTGGGCACCCTGCTGGGCCTGCGACCCACCGGCGACAACCTGCTGGTGAACCCGGCCCTGCCCGCGGGTTTCGGCCGCATCGAGCTGCTGGGCATTCCCGGCCGGTGGGGTCACCTGGACGCCTACGCCGGAGACCGCACGGCACCCCGCCCACCAAAGGCCTAGCGTCGAACCGCCCGATCAGGAGGATCGCGTCACGACGCGTCGGCCTCAGCCCATCGTCTTGGCGCCGTCGATCGCCTCGCGCAGGATGTCGGCGTGCCCGGCGTGCTGGGACGTCTCGGCGATCACGTGCAGCAGCACGCGGCGAACCGTCCAGGTCGCCCCCGCCTCGAACCACGGCTCCTCGGGGAGCGGGTGGGCCGCGTCCAGGTCGAGGGTGCCGACCAGTTCGTCAGTCTGGTCGGCCACCGCACGGAACCGCTCGACCAACCCGGCGAGGGTCTCGCCCGGCGCCATCCGGAACTGACCGGCCCAGTCGACGGCCACGCGCTGCATCTCCTCGGCGCCGCCCACGGCGAAACGCATCCACCGCTCCTCGACGCCGGCCACATGCTTGACGAGGCCGCCGAGGCACAGCTCGCTGACGGTGCTGCGGGTCGCCGCCTGCTCGTCGGTCAGCCCGTTGACGGTATGCAGCAGGAAACCCCGGTGCTGGCGCAGCGCTTGCAGCAGGTCGGCCCGCTCGCCGGTGAGCTGGGTGGTGCTGGTCATGGTGATGTCCCTCCGTCGATGTGCGGCCGCGGGTCAGCGTATGGCGGTCCACCGACACTTTTCGGACGCGACGCCAGCGGTTGCCGATCCGCCCGCGGGGCGGTCCACTGAATGACATGGGTGTCATTAGGGTGGGTACGTCCTCCTGGGCCGACCAGTCACTGCTGCGCTCGGGGTGGTACCGCGCTCGGCCAACACGCCGGCCCGGCGGCTGGGCTTCTACGCCAGCAGGTTCCCCCTGGTCGAGGTGGACACCTCCTACTACGCGATCCCCGTGCCAGAGGTCACGCAGGGCTGGGTCGACGCCACACCGGACGACTTCACCTTCGACGTGAAGGCGTTCAGCCTCTTCACCGGCCACCCCACTCCGGTGGCAACGCTGCCCCGCGACCTTCGCCCGGCCGCCGGCCCGAGCCGGGTCCGCCGCCGGGACCTGCCGGAGCCGACGTACGACGAGCTGTGGGCCCGGTTCCGCGCGGCGCTGGACCCGATCGCGGGCGCCGGCAAGCTGGGCGTGGTGCTGTTGCATTTTCCGCCGTGGCTGGCGCGCGGCGCCGCCGCGCAACACCGGATCGTCGAGCTGGCGCAGCGGTGCCGGCCGTGGCGGGTCGCGGTGGAGCTGCGGCACGGGTCCTGGTTCGACGGTCCGGCCGCACCCGACACTCTGGACCTGCTGCGCGCGCACGACCTGTCGCTGGTCTGCGTCGACATGCCCCAGGGGCACCCGTCGTCGGTGCCGCCGATCGTCACCACCACGGCGGAGCCGGCGATCGTCCGGTTCCACGGCCACAGCGACGCCTGGCGGGACGGCGACAAGCAGGAGAAGTTCCGCTACGCGTACGCCGAGGAGGAATTGCGGCGGTGGGCCGGGCGGCTGGCCGAGCTGGCCGACCCGGTGGACGAGCTGCACGTGCTCTTCAACAACTGCTGCGCCGGCCAGGCGCAGCGCGACGCGACCCGGATGGCGCAGGTGCTCACCGAGACCCTGATCGGCGACGAGGCCGGGCGGCCGACCGTCCCGGCGGTCTCCGGTAGCTGACGACCGGATCGGCGGGCAGCCAGCGCGTGGGTCGGGCCGGCGGGTGCCTCAGGAGCGTCGGCCCCGGCTGCGCAGGGCGTCCTGGGTTCGGTCGTTGACGTCCGCGTCGTCGGGAAAGGACCGGCCGCTCGGAGCCGGGTCCGGAGGCGCGGTCGGTCCGGCCGCTGTCGTACGCGTCGGTTCCACCGAGCCGAAGCCGTGCCGTCCGGCCGGGTCGTGCCGGCCCGCCGCGGCTCCCGCGCGGCGTTCCCCGCGCCGCCCCGGCGGCACCGCGGTCTCCTCGCTGCCCTCGTCCAGCGGCGAGTCCTCGTCGGTGCCCCAGGGCGCTTCGGCGTCGAAGCCGTCGTCGGCCTTCCACGGCTGGGTCGCCTCCGGCTCCAGCCGGTCGCCCTCGCCACTGCGTCCCTCGTGTGCCGTCATGGCCACCTCGCTCGTCGGTCCGCCGCAACCGGCGGACGATTGCCCGTCCTCGGACCGCTGTGCCTCCCGGCCTGCTGTGCCCGCCGGCCTGCTGTGCCCGCCGGGCCGTGTGCCGTGCGGGTGACGGTGGCGTCGTACCCGGGGTTGGCCCGGGCGTAGGCCGGCCGGAGCCCCGCCGTCGAGGTGTCGGCGGGACGCCGGCCGGGCCGGGCGGTCAGCGCCCGGCCATCGCCATTGGTCGCTTGCCGGCGCCCATCCCCATGTTCATGCCCATCTTGGCCATCGACTTCGGGGCGCTCATCAGCCCACCGGACCGACTGAGAATTCCCCGAAGGACCTGGCCGGGCTTCTGTTGCTCGCCCATGTACGCGGTCACCACCACCAGGGTTCCGGTTATCGCCGGAACGGCCCACTGGAGCAGCTTCATCTGCCGCTGTGAGGAGGCCACGCTGGCCGGTGTCT
Source organism: Micromonospora sp. NPDC047527 (assembly GCF_040643015.1). NCBI lineage: Bacteria > Bacillati > Actinomycetota > Actinomycetes > Micromonosporales > Micromonosporaceae > Micromonospora > Micromonospora sp. NPDC047527. The sequence goes on from NZ_JBEYTK010000003.1 coordinate 425,953, forward strand.
GGTGATTCGGCTCGGTGGTGCCGTTCACCGGCGGGCTGCCCGCCTTCTCCAGCCGCATGCCGACCAGGCGGCTGTAGCCGGTCACCGCGAGCGCGCCGATCGTCAACGCCGTCTTGAGGGCGCTGGCCCGGGCCACCCCGGACTGGGCGGCCACCCGTGGGCTCTCCGTCACCAGTTCGCCGACCGCACCGGCCAGGTGGGCGCCGATCGCGGCCGCGTTGACCGGAGTCCACTTGGACCATCCCGCCGATGCGACCGGGAGCCGCTGGGTCGAGTCGTTGATTTTCGCCGCTGCGCCGTTGACGCCCAGTGCTCCCATCAGGGAGCCTCCGAACCAGGCCGCCAGGCCCAGATCGTGCATGGAGCGCAGTGCGGTATGCCGTTCGGACATCTGATCCCCTTCCGCCGTGTCGGGCGCTGCGGCTTACCCGCCGCCCGGGTGGCTAACCCCGCCCCGGGCTGGCCGATCCCTGTCCCAGCGGGCACGTCACGGACATCCGGGTCCGGAGGTCCGGGACAGGAGTCGTCGGGGCGGTGGCGGGTAGACCCCGAGCGTCGCCGACGAGAGGGGAACGCGATGTCGCAGCCGGACGAGAGCCGAGAGAAGACCCCCAAAACAGACGCGGTGCTCATGCACCCGGGCAACGACCCACACCGGAACACCGCGGAGGTCGCACCGCGCAAGGATCACGCGGAGATCCAGGTGGAACGCGACGGTGAGCTGATCCCGCTGGAGGATGAGTGAACCGAGGGCGCTCGGTGCGACTCAGCGGGGCGGCAGGTCGCCGGCGAAGTGGGCCACCTGCTGCGCCAGCGGGGTGCTCGCGCGTACCCAGGCGAAGTGGTCCAGCGCCGCGCCAGCCTGCGTCGCCGTGTAGCGCTGCCGGGTCACCGGGGCGGCGGCGAGCTTCGCGCAGAGGTGGTCCACGGTCTCGTGCGGGGTGTACTGGTCGTCGTCCACGCTGATCGCGAGCACCGGCGTCCGCACGGCGCGTACCGCCGCCTCGGTGTCCGTACCGTCGAGGCGGGGGAAACGGCCGGTCCGCGCGGTGTGCGCCCAGTCGCGGATCACGCCGCGTGCCTGCCGGCCACCGAAACCCCACCCCGGCCAGACGCCGAGCAGCGCCGCGGTGGCGGCGATCCCCTGGGTGTACGGCAGCACGCCGAACCCTCGCGGGCCCGGATAGCTGCGCCAGTAGGGGATGCCGACCGCGATCAGCGCCAATCCGTCGACCGCGTCGCCGCCGTCGAGGGCGAGGTGCAGCAGCGCGGCCTGGCCGCCGAGGGAGTGGCCGAGCAGCAGTCGGGTACGCCCGTCCAGGCGAGGCTTCAGCGCGGCCAGGACGGCGCCGACGTCGCCGGCCAGCTCGGTGTAGCCGTACCGGTCGGCGCGGCTCGGCGCGGGGGTGCTCGTCCCGGTGCCGCGCAGGTCGGCGACCACCACGGCCAGCCCGGCGGCGCGCAGCTCGGCGGCGAACGGCCGGTAGTAGCGGGCCCGGACCCCCATCGCGGGCCAGATCACCACGACGGGCGCGCCCTCCGGGCCGTCCGGCTCCGGATAGATCTGCACACCGATCCGGGCGCCGTCGACCTCGATGAACTCCTGCGCGTACTCCGGGTCACCGTTCACCGGTTCAGCCTAGCCGCGCGAGGTTACCGGCTGGTAGCCGCAGGGGTCGGGCGGCCGGACGCGACGGAGGCCCCGCCGGGGTGGCGGGGCCTCCGGTGACGCGGACGCCTCAGGAGACGGAGATGGCGCCGTTGCCGGCCCGGACGCAGCTCACCGCGCGGGCGCTGGTGGCCGCCGCGCCGGCGAGGCACTGGCCGAGCACCTGGTGCCCGGTGGCGTTCGGGTGCCACGACTCCTGGCAGGTCTGGAAGTAGCTGACGCACGTGTTGGCGATCCGCTGAATCGCGATCTTGTCCTTGCCGGAGAGGCTGGTGACGAAGGTGCCGTTCGGGTTGCTGTCCTGCAACCGGATCGGGGTGGCCAGCGCGCCGGTGGGGCTGGTCGTCGTCTCGCAGAGCCGAGCGCCGTCGAAGGCCCGCTGCACGTTGAGGTAGACCAGGTCGTCGGCCGGGAACTCGGCGGCCAGCGTGTCCCGGGTGGTCTTCACGATGGTGCCCAGGCCCTGCGAGAAGCGGTGCCCGGGAGCGAGGCTGGCCCGGTGGATCGGGCAGCCGGCCGCGTACCGCTCGGCCCCGAGGTCGCGGAACTTGTCCCGGGTGTCGTCGCGGCCGTCCTCGGTGTGGAACGTCGAGTTCAGGTCCAACGGCAGCGGGTTGGTGTAGTCCTGGAACACCACCCGGTGCTGCCCGTCCGTATCCACCTGGTCGAGAGTGGTCAGCAGTTGGCGTACGGCGGCGGTCGTCTCCGCGGTGGCGGCGCTGAGCTGCGCGGCGGTGGCCAGGTCGGCGTCGGTGCACGGCTTCTGCTCCACCGGGCCACCCAGGTATGCCCAGAACTCCCACCAGCCGGTCCAGGCGTCGGCGATGAAGCGGTTGGCGCACTTCTCCGCGACGCTGCCGAACGTGAACGAGCTGTTGTTGGACCCGAGGCCGATCAGCACCAGGTCGATGTCCTGGGTCTGCGCGACGGCACGCAGCTGGGCGAGCTGCGCGGCCACCGTACGGCCGTTGGCCCGCGCGCCGGAGGCGTTGGCGATGTCGTGTGGCTGGCCGCCCGAGCAGGCCAGGTTGAACCGGTTCTGGATGCCCGGCAGGTTGGCCTTGTGCAGCGAGGCGTTCGCCGACCGGTGGCAGAAGTACGCGTTGTTGTTGGGAGCCGTCCAGCCCGGGAAGCCCTGGGCGACCCCGTTGGCGTCGACCACCGGGGTGTACGCCCCGGCGCCCTCGCCACTGATGAAGCTGTCGCCGAGGGCCACCGCGGCGGTGGGCAGCGCGGCCACCGCGGGAGTGGGCAGCGCGACGGCCGTCGACAACGCGGCCGTGACGATCGTGAGTGCCGCGGCGAGCGCGGTACGCCGGATTCTGGGCATGGGGCCCCCATCCATCGAAAGATGAAAGATTCTCTGAGGGCGCGATCACATCACCCGCGTGTGACGGGCGTCAATGGCCCGTAACAGAATCGTTCGATGAAAGACACGGCCGCGCGGCTGGACGGCCAGCAGGCCGCCCGGAACGCAACCGCCGACCCGCGTACCGGTGGGGTGTTTCCTGGCTCACGTTCGGGGGCCGCCGCACGGCGGGTCGCGCGGGGCCTACGGATGTTGTCTGGGCCTCGGGCTAGGCTCGCTGCGGCGCGCCACGCCGGCTGATCTCGCCGGTGACCGGCAGCAGACCGCCGAGACCGGGGAGTACGACCAGTTGACCGCAGAGCCTGACACCCTGTACGGGGCCGATGACCTCACCCACCTTGAGGGGCTGGACGCCGTCCGCAAGCGGCCCGGCATGTACATCGGTTCCACCGACAGCCGTGGCGTGGGTCACCTCGTCAACGAGATCCTCGACAACTCGACCGACGAGGGTGTCGCCGGCCACGCCACCAAGGTCGAGGTGACGCTGCACGCCGACGGCTCGGTGCAGGTCGACGACGACGGTCGCGGCATCCCCACCGACGTGCACGCCAAGTCCGGCATCTCCGGCGTCGAGTTGGTGCTCACCCGACTGCACGCGGGCGGCAAGTTCGGCGGCTCCGGCTACAAGACCTCCGGCGGCCTGCACGGCGTCGGCGCCTCGGCGGTCAACGCGCTCTCCCGCCGGTTCGACGTGACCGTCCGCCGCGGCGGCAAGGTCCACGCGATGTCGTTCCGGCACGGCGTCCCCGGGATCTTCGACGGCGACGGCCCGCAGGCGCCCTTCACCGCCGGCCCCGGCCTCCAGGTGACCGGCGCGATGAAGCGCGGCCACCGCACCGGCACCTCCATCCGCTGGTGGCACGACGCCCGCTACTTCGAGACCGGCGCGGCGCTCGACGTCGACGCCGTCCGCACGAAGCTGCGCAACACCGCGTTCCTGGTCCCCGGCGTGAGCTACCTGCTGCGCGACCTGACCGGCGAGACGCCCGTCGAGGAGCGGTTCCACTACCCCAACGGGCTCAGCGACATGGTGGAGTTCCTCGCCCCGGCCGGCGACCGGCCCGTCTCCGGCATCCTGCTCGTCAACGGCGAGGGCGCATACCGGGAGAACGCCGCCGACGCCAACGGCGTCATGCAGTCCAACGTGCAGCGCCGCGCCGAGGTCGAGGTGGCGTTCCGCTGGGGCACCGGCTACGAGCGCATTGTCGAGTGCTTCACCAACACCATCCGCAACGCGCACGGCGGCACCCACCGCAAGGGCTTCGAGCGGGCCCTGGTCCGCTCCCTCGGTGACGCCGTCCGCAACACCCGCGGGCTGCTCAAGGCCAAGGAGGAGCCGCCCACCCTGGACGACGTCCTGGAGGGGATGACCGCGGTGGTGCACGTGCGGATCCCGGAGCCGCAGTTCACCTCGCAGACCAAGGACGAGCTCTCCACCACCGGCATCACCAAGGTGATCCAGTCCCTCGTCGACGCGCACGTCAAGGCGTGGCTGGACGACCGGCGCACCAAGGCCGAGGCGCGCGTCGTCCTGCAGAAGATCGTCGACGCGGCGCGGGTGCGGCTCACCCAGAAGCAACAGAAGGACGCCGCTCGGCGCAAGACCGCCCTGGAGGGCGCGTCGATGCCGCCGAAGCTGGTCGACTGCCGGGCCACCGGCATCGACCGCAGCGAACTGTTCATCGTGGAGGGTGACAGCGCCCTCGGGACGAGCCGGATGGCCCGCTCCTCGGAATACCAGGCGCTGCTGCCGATCCGGGGCAAGATCCTCAATGTGCAGAAGGCCAACCTCCAGCAGGTTCTGGACAATGCCGAGTGCGCGGCCATCGTCCAGGTGCTCGGTGCCGGCTCGGGGCGGACGTTCGACCTGTCCGCGCTGCGCTACGGCCGGGTGCTGATCATGGCCGACGCCGACGTGGACGGCGCCCACATCCGTACGCTGCTGATCACTCTCTTCGCCCGGTACATGCGCCCGCTGATCGAGGCCGGCCGGCTCTACGCCGCGATGCCGCCCCTGCACAAGATCACTACCAAGGGGCGCAACCCGCAGACCGTCTACACCTACACGCAGGCCGAGATGGAGACGACGGTCCGCAAGCTGGAGAAGGCCGGCAAGCAGATCGTCACGCCCATCCCACGCTTCAAGGGCCTCGGTGAGATGGACGCCGACGAGCTGTGGGACACCACGATGAATCCGGCCACCCGCGCCGTACGCCGGATCACCATCGAGGACGTGGACGCCGCCGAACGGATCCTCGAACTGCTGATGGGGGAGAAGGTCGAGCCGCGCCGCAACTGGCTGATCGACTCCGCCGACCGCGTCGACCGTGACGCCATCGACGCCTGACGGCAGAAGGAAGAGCTGAACCATGGCACGCCGTAAGGAAAACAAGGTCGATCTCTCCTCGTTCGACCAGGCTGGCGCGCGGGTCTTCGACAATCCGCTGGTAACCGAGGTTTCCGACTCCTACCTGGAGTACGCGTTCTCGGTCATCCACTCCCGCGCTCTGCCGGACGCGCGCGACGGCCTCAAGCCCGTGCACCGGCGCATCCTGTGGTCGATGTACGAGCAGGGCTACCGCCCGGATCGCGGGCATGTGAAGTCTGCCCGAATTGTCGGGGATACAATGGGAAAGTACCATCCGCATGGCGATACGGCGATCTATGACGCCATGGTCCGCCTCGCGCAGGACTTCTCGCTCAACGTGCCACTCATCGATGGGCATGGAAATTTTGGATCTCCAGACGATGGCCCGGCAGCGAGCAGATACACCGAAGCGCGGATGTCCCGCGAGGCGATGCTGCTCGTCGGTGAGCTGGGCGAGGACACCGTCGACGTCGAGCCCAACTACGACGGGTCGCTGACCCAACCGACCGTGCTGCCGGCCGCATTCCCCAACCTGCTGGTCAACGGCGCGTCCGGGATCGCGGTCGGGATGGCCACCAACATGATCCCGCACAACCTGGCCGAGGTGGTCTCCGCCGCCCGCTGGCTGATCAATCACCCGGACGCCACTCTGGACCGGCTCATGGAGTTCGTCCCCGGCCCCGACCTGCCCACCGGTGGCGTGCTGCTCGGCCTGGACGAGGTGCGCCGGGCGTACGAGACCGGGCGTGGCGTGGTGCGGATGCGCGGCAAGGTGGAGATCGGCCCGATCGAGGGCAGCCGGGGCCGTCAGGCGATCACCGTGGTCGAGTTGCCCTACGGCGTGGGCGCGGAGAAGGTCATCGCCGCGATCACCAACGAGGTCACCAAGACCAAGCGGCTGACCGGGATCGCCGACGTCAAGGACCTCACCGACCGCGAGAGCGGCACCCGACTCGTCGTCGAGTGCAAGGTGGGGGTCAACCCGCAGGCGCTGCTCGCCGACCTCTACCGGTTGACCCCGCTGGAGCAGTCCTTCGGCGTCAACAACCTGGTCCTGGTCGACGGGCAGCCGCGTACCCTCGGGCTCAAGGCGTTGCTGGAGGTCTTCCTGGCCCACCGGTACGAGGTGGTCACCCGGCGCACCTCGTTCCGCCGCCGTAAGCGTCAGGAGCGGCTGCACCTGGTCGACGGTCTGCTGATCGCGCTTCTGGACATCGACCGGGTGGTTCGGCTGATCCGGGGCAGCGACGACGCGCAGGCCGCCAAGGACGGGCTGATGAGCCAGTTCGGTCTCTCCGACATCCAGGCCACCTACATCCTGGACACTCCGCTACGCCGGTTGACGAAGTTCGACCGGATCGAGTTGGAGGCCGAGCAGGAGCGTCTGCGCGCCGAGATCGCCGAGCTGTCCGCGATCCTCGACGACGAGCGGGTGCTCAAGAAGCTGGTCTCCGACGAGCTGGCGGCCGTGGTCAAGCAGTTCGGCACCGACCGGCGTACGACGCTTGTCGACGGTGACCTCAAGGAGGTGCTGGCCGCGTCCGCGCCGGCCGGCCCACTGGAGGTCGCCGACGACCCGTGCCAGGTGATCCTCTCCGCCACCGGGCTGGTCGCCCGGACCGCGGCCGAGTCGGAGGAGAGCGCCGAGGGGCGCCGGCGCAACGGCCGGGTCAAGCACGACACGGTACGCGCGATCGTGCACTCCACCGCCCGTGGCCGGGTGCTGCTGGTGACCAGCGCCGGCCGCGCCTTCAAGATCGATGTGTTGCCGCTGCCGGTGCTGCCCGAGCAGGCCGGCACGGTGTCGTTGCGCGGCGGCATGTCGGCCGCCGAGTTGGTGCCGCTGGAGGCGGGGGAGACCGTGGTCGGCCTGGCCCCGCTCGGTGGATCGGCGGACGGCTCGCCCGGGCTGGCGCTGGGCACCCGGCAGGGCGTGGTGAAGATCTGCTCGCCGGAGTGGCCGGTGCGGTCCGACGAGTTCGACGTGATCGGCCTGCGCGACGGCGACGAGGTGATCGGGGCGGCCTGGCTGACCGACGGCGCCGAAACGCTGGCCTTCGTCACCTCGGAGGCGTCGCTGCTGCGCTTCGCCGCCGGGGTGGTCCGCCCGCAGGGCCTCAAGGGTGGCGGAATGGCCGGCATCAACCTGCCGGCCGGGGCACGGGTGGTCTTCTTCGGGGCGGTACGCACCGACGATCCGGGGCACGGTGAGCCGATGGTCGTCACGTCCACCGGGGCGACGGTCAAGGTGACGCCGTTCAAGGCGTACCCGGCGAAGGGCCGAGCGACAGGCGGCGTGCGGGCGCACCGCTTCCTCAAGGACGAGACGGACGTCGCGGTCGCCTGGGTGGGGCCGCGCCCGGTCGGCGCGACCGGCACCGGTGAGCCGGTCGAGCTGCCCGCCGCCGACCCCCGCCGCGACGGCAGCGGCTTCGCGGTGATGCTCGGCCCAACGGTCATCGGCCACCTGATCGAACGCGACTAACCCCCACCCTCCCGCCCCCTGCCCCCGGCCCGGCGGAGCCGGGCGGGGCGCGGGTGGGGGTGGGGTGGGTGGGGTCAGGCGACGTTGATGGGGCGGAACTGGACGCTCACCCGGGGCCCGACCGGGCGGGCGGTCTTGGGGATGGCGTGTTCCCAGGTGCGTTGGCAGGAGCCGCCCATGACGATGAGGTCGCCGTGGCCCACCGGGAAGCGCAGGCTGTCGCCACCGCCGCGCGGACGGAGCAGCAGCGGTCGGGGTGACCCGAACGAGACGATCGCGACGATGGTGTCGCTGTGCGCGGAGCGGCCGATGGTGTCGCCGTGCCAGGCGACGCTGTCGCGGCCGGAACGGTAGAGGCACATGCCGGCGGTGACGAACGGCTCGCCCAGCTCGGGAGCATAGTGGCGGGTCAGGGCCGCCCGTGCCGCGGTGAGCACAGGGTGCGGCAGTTGCCGGTCGGCGGCGTACCAGCAGAGCAGGCGGGGCACGTCGACCTCGCTGTCGTACATGGTGCGTCGCTCGGCCCGCCAGGGCACCTCGGTGAGCAGGGTGTCGAGGACCGCGTCGGAGCCGCGCACCCAGCCGGGCAGGTGGTCGACCCAGGCGCCCCGGCTGAGCTGGTGCCGGCGGATCTGACCGGCCAGCGGCCCCAGGGCCGGCCCGGCGTCGGCGAGGTCGAGCATCGACGGCTGATAGGCGGCCTGCGTCATGCGGCCACCCTAACAGCACATTCGTACACCCGTGCTATGCCCGCGTCCCCATCCCTCAAGGTCGTGCTCGATCCTGGATGTAGTGCCATCCGCGCGGATCGAGGGGACTATTTCCAGGTTCGAGCGTGACCATGGCGGTCAGCCGCCGGGCGTACGGACTCGAACACCGCGTCCACGACTCGTGCCCGGCCCTGCCCGTCGACGGTGGACCAGGCTCGGGCGGCCAGCGCGGCGCGGCGCGGCGGTGAGCTGAGCAGCCCGTGCAGGGTCCGTGCCGCCGCCGCGCGGGCGGTGCGTCCGGGCAGGCCGGCGGCGGTCAGCTCCGGCAGTTCGCCGAGGCCGGCGGTCAGGCCGTGCTGGACCACCCGGGCGTACGACTCGCGTTGGTTGTCGACCACGCAGACCAGAGCGGCGGGTGCGCCGAGGCAGCACAGCTCCCACGTCGAGGTGCCGGCGGCGCTGACCACCAGGTCCGCCTCGGTGATCAGCGACGGCAGTGAGCCGGTGGGTGGGACGGTACGGACGAGTTGCCCCCGACCGGGGGTGATCTCCTCCAGTTCGGCCTCGATCTCGGGTCGGCCGACGACGACCGTGAGGTCCATTGGGTGGCCGGTGGCCAGCAGCACCCGGGTCAGCACCGGGGCGGCGCCGAGGGCGTCGGTTCCGCCGAAGAAGGCCAGCACCCGGGGCCGGCTGACGGCCGTGGCGGGTCGGGGCGTTGCCGGTCGGGCGGCCACGACTGAGTCGCGCAGCAGGGCGTACCCGCTGCCGGCGAGCAGCCGCCCGGGCAGTGTCGCAAGCTTCGCCCCGAAGTTCTGGTCGAGGTAGAGGTCGGCGTCCTGACCCCGGCTGTCCCCGTCGACGATGGCGAGGGTGAACACCCCGGCGGCGCGTAGCGCACCCGCCCCGGCCGGGTCCAGCTCGTAGGAGTCGAGGACCAGCACGTCCAGGTCGTGCCGCCGGGCCGCCTCGACCAGGTCGGCCGGCGATTCGGGGCCCGGGTGCAGGGGGATACCGCGAGCGGCCAACTCGGCGGTGGCCCAGTCGAGCCGCTCCACCGTGCCGAACACCGCGACGTGGGCGCCGCGGGCCAGGAACTCCTCGGCGAGCGCGAGGCAGCGGACGAGGTGCCCGACACCGCGCCGTGGCCCGGCGTCGCAGCGCAGTCCGACGCGTAGCGTGCTCAGGACTCCTCCAACCGCTTCTGCCGTACGTCGGCGTTGAGCGCCCGTAGCCGGGGCTGCCCGTCCAGCCAGTCGGCGAGCTTGGCCAGCGGCACGCTGACGTCGCCGAAGTGGTCGGTCACCGCGCTCACCAGCGCCCAGTCCTGTTCGGTGTCGAGGGTCAGCCGCAGCGCCGAACGGTCCGGCGTGAGGGTCACCCCGAGCACCCGGAACAGCTCCGGATGGGTGTACGCGTACGAGGTCACGTGCACTCGGTGGTGCCCGGTGGCGAGCCGGTCGAGGGTACGCAGCGTCTCCGCGCGGATGATCTCGACGTCCAGCCCTCGGGGCAGGGTGCGGGCGATCGACGTGCTCGCGTAGTCCAGGCCCGGCACAGCCCGGTACACGGAGGCGACCAGTGTGATGATCTCCGGGTCGAGCAGTGGACAGTCGGCCGTGAACCGCATGACCGTGTCTCCCGGGTACGCCGCCAGGGCACCCACGAACCGGCCCAGCACGTCGTCGACCGGCCCGCGGTGGCACGGGACGTCCAGTCGCCGGCACTCGGCCACCACCGCGTCGTCGACCGGGTCCGTGCTGGTCGCGACCACCAGGTCGGCGAGGACGCCGCTGTCCCGGGCGGCCCGCACCACCCGGCCCAGCACGGATCGCCCGGCGAGCGGGCGGAGCACCTTGCCGGGCAGCCGCGACGAGCCCATCCGGGCCTGCACGATCCCGACGATGCGCGGCCCGCCGACTTGCGGCCCGCCGGCTTGCGCCCCGACGGCGCGAAGCCCGCCGCCCTGCGGCCCGGCGGTCTGTGCCCCGACGGCCACCCCCGTGTCGGCCGTCGGGGCCGTCCCACCCGTCGTCTCGGCACCGACGAGGGCGTGGCTGTCGCCGGTCACCGCTGCTCCTCCTGCCTCGGCGCGAGCGCGGCCCGCGCCCGGCGTTTGGCAGCCCGGGCACCCCGCTTGGCGAGCCGGGCGGGGGTGATGGCCAGCCGGCCGACACGGTAGCTGATGGACCCGCTGAGCAGGCCGATCTTCGCCTCGGCCCGGCGCAGCGCGCGTTCCCGGGAGGTGAGCAGCTCGTCGGTCCATCTGGTCAGCGCCACGAGCCGGCTGATCTCCTCGCGCTGGCGCAGCCACGCCTCGCGCAGCTGTTGGTAGCTGTGCGAGCCGACCGGTGGGTCGGTCGGCTCGACAGCCCGTAGTTCGCTGGCGAGGTTTGCCTGACCGTCGGCGTCCAGGCCGTGCAGCGCGGCCGTGATCGCCGCCTCGGCCCGCACCGCCTCGGCCACGGTCGCCCGGTCGAGTTCGTGCCCGGCGAGCCCGCCGAGGACCACCGTCAGACCCGCCACGTCGAGGGTGGACGGCCACGGGTGGGCGTACCCACCGGTGAGCAGGCCCGCCGCGAAGCGCCACAGGCCGCGGGCCAGCACCACGTCGCCGGGCAGCGTGCCGGTGGCTCGCCAGCTCGGGTCGAGCACCGCGTAGCGCTCGCCGCTGACCACCACGTTGTCGGTGCTGGCCAGCGCCACCGCGCCGGCCAGTCGGCCGTCGCTGTCGGCCTGGTCGGCGAGCCAGCCCGCGTACCCGTGCAGCAGCGTGCGCAGCGTCGTCAGGTCGCGGCGCAGCGCGGCGTCGAGCAGCAGGGTGCGCAGCAGCCGTCCGGACGGCACCGGCCCGGACAACGCCTCGGGGTCCCGGTACGCCGCCTCGCGAGCGGCGAGCGGCGCGGCCGGCGCGGCCGCATCACCCCCGGCGACGAGGCCCCACCGCCAGCCCGACGGGCCGTCCAGCACCTCCAGCACACCGATCCCCTGTCGACCGGGCCGCCCGGTCTGCACCAGCGCCACCGGCAGGTCACCGTCGGCGGGCGTGACCGGGGCGTCCGGGCCGCCCGGTCGGCTGGCGAGCATCAGCCAGCCCGGCGCGAGGTCGGCGGCCCGCCCCGCGTGCAGCGCGTCCACCGCCAGCCGCGCCGGGTCCTGGAGAACCGTCGCGGTGCCGAAGGTCCCGGCGCAGGCGCCGTGCAGCACCGCGTCGAACAGCCCCGAGCCCGCGCCCCGGTCGAGCTGGTCGGCGTCGAGCAGCGCCGTCGCGGTTCCACCATCGGGGTACGCGGCCCAGCAGGCGCTCGGGCGCAGCCCGGCGCCGATGAGCCGCTCGCGCAGCTGGTCCCGGTTGGCCGGACGGGTCTGGTCCAGCACCCCGCCGATGACCCAGGCGGAGTCGTCGCGGCCGGCGTACCAGGGGGTGGCTGCGACCAGCCGGTGCAGCCCGATCGGGTTGTCCAGGCGCAGCAGCAGCGTGCCACCCGGCCGCACCGCCGCGGCCAGCCGCGCCAGCACGCCGTCCCAGCCGAGTCGGGTGCCCTCCACCGACTCCACCGGGTCCAGCCCGGCACCGGCGATGACCACGTCGTACGTCTCGTCGTCGGGTAGCCCGGTCGGGCCACCCACCACCACGCGGGCGGCCCGCTCGGCCAGCGCCACCGCGTCCGGGTGGCTACGCAGCAGGCAGGTCACCTCGGCGTGGGCGAGCCGGTCGAGCAGCGCCGGGTCGTGCGGGCCGGCGAGCAGGACCCGGCCGCCGGGCGGCACGATCCGGGCGGCCAGCGTGGCGAGGGGCCCTCCGTCGGCCAACCGTTCCCTCGGAAGGTCGGACCAGGCCAGCATCTCGCCGCCCGGCAGGGTCATCCGGCCGGCGGGTGCCGTCTCAGTCTTCACGGTCGTCCTCTTCCTCTTGCGGGAGGTTCGCCCAGCCGAGCAGCTCACGCAGCTCCGCGGGGGTGCAGCGGTGATCGGTGCCCAGTTCGGCGCGGGCGATCTCGACCGCGTTGGGCAGGTCGACCGCCGTGCCGTGCAACTCCGGCCACTGCCGCCGGATGCGGGCTGTTCCGCCGAAGGTCGGGTCCTCGTTGGACAGGATCATCGGGTCGCCGTAGACCGCTGGTTCGCAGCCGGCCGCGATGCCGTAGAAGATCGCGCTGGTCAGGCGGTTGGATGCTACCCGGCGGTGCCGGCGCAGCTCGGTCAGCTGCTTGTCGAGGAACTCCGGGTCGGTGTCCTTCCACCAGTGCCCCCGGTAGCCGTGGCAGATCACCCGGAACCCGGCGCGCTCGTAGAGCCGGCGGACGTGGCGCATCCCGTACTCGTGCCAGTAGAGGCAGACGGTGACCGGGCCGGGCTCGGTGTCCCGGATCAGGGCGATCAGCGCCCGGTGGTCACCCTTGACGTGTTGGCCCTCCCAACCGTGGAACGGGTACCAGATGGTGCCCTCGCGCTCCTCGGTCGGCGGGTCCTCGGGCCGCATGCCCAGCAGGTAGACGAACGGGGCGCCGATCACCACCACGTTGCGCCGCCCCACCGACCAGGCGCGGCGGCGGGTCTGCTCGGACCAGAGCAGGCTCGGGGTACGGTCGGCGTACGGGTGGCCGGGGGCCAGGCCGTCGCCGATGTTCCAGCCGTGCTGCACGTACCCGTTGATCCGGGGTGGGTGGCGGTCGCCGAGCCCGGCGTAGCGGGCCAGGACGTGCGCGTGGCCGTAGAAGTGGTTGGCGTGGTGCATCACATTCCCATCAGGCGGCGGAACGCACCGAGCCGACCCGCAGAGACGCGGTCAGCGCGTCGATGACCCGGTCCTGGTCGGCGTCGCTGAGTCCCGGGTAGAGCGGCAGCGACAGCTGTTGGGAGTAGAACGACTCGGCCACCGGGCAGGAGCCCCGACGGTAACCCAGGTCGGCGAAGGCCGGGTGCCAGTGCACGGGGATGTAGTTGACCTGGACGCCGATGCCTGCCGCGCGCATCGCGTCGTAGATCTCGCGGCGGCGTCCATCCAGGACGCGGATCGGGTAGAGGTGCCACGCCGGCTCGGCCCACGGTTGCTGGACCGGCAGCCGCACCCCGTCCAGGTCTGCCAGCGTCTCGTTGTAGCGGGCGACCAGTTCGGCCCGGCGGGCGACGAACTCATCGAGCCGGCGCAGTTGGCTGCGGCCCAGCGCGCAGAGCACGTCGGGCAGGCGGTAGTTCAGCCCGAACTCGGGGACCTCGTAGAACCAGCCGCCCTCGTCGGGCCGGCGCAGGTCGTCGCGCTCGCGCACCATGCCGACGCCGCGGAACCGGCGGGCCCGCTTCAGGATCTGCGGGTCGAGCGCGGCGACCCCGCCGCCCTCGGCGGTGGTGAGGTTCTTCGTCGGGAAGAACGAGAACGTCGTCAGGTCGGCGAGCGACCCGACGGGTCGGCCGTGGTACGTGCCGCCGATCGAGTGCGCCGCGTCGGCGAGCAGCAGCGCGTCGCTGCCCTCGACCGACGTGCGCAGCGCGTCGTAGTCGGCCGGGTGGCCGGCGTAGTCGACCGCCGAGATCACCTTCGTCCGCGAGGTGACCGCGGCGGCCGCCGCCGCCGGGTCGAGGCAGAAGGTCTCCTCCTCCACGTCCGCGAAAACGATCTTCGCGCCGAGGGCGACCGCGCTGCTGGCGGTCGCCACGAACGTCATCGGCGGAACGATCACCTCGTCGCCGGGGCCGACACCGGCCGCCGCGTACGCCACGTGCAGCGCGGCGGTGCCGTTGGAGACGGCGGCGACACCGACCCCGCCGGTCACCTCGGCCAGGTCCGCCTCGAAGGCGTCTACCTGCGGGCCGGTGGTGAGCCAGTCACTGCGCAGCACCGCCGAGACGGCCTCGACGTCCGCGTCGGTGACCGACTGCCGGCCGTACGGGAGCATCGGCATCACGCGGTGAGGCCGAGCATGGTGCGTAGCTGGTCGACGCTGAGCCACTCGTCGTTGGTGTCCGACTGGTAGGCGAAGCCGTCCGGCACCGGCTCGCAGTCGACCGGCGGCTGGTAACCCCAGCCGGCGATGGTCGGCTGGACGATGTAGCGGTCCTTGGCGCGCAGCGTCCGCCGGCTGTCGTCCGGGGCGATCATCTCCTCGTGCAGCTTCTCGCCGGGGCGAATGCCGATCTCGTGCGTGGTGGCCTCCGGCGCGACGGCCTCGACCAGGTCGAGGATCCGCATGCTGGGGATCCGCGGTACGAACAGCTCGCCGCCCTGCATCTGGTCGAACGAGTCCATGACGAACTGGACGGCCTGCTCCAGGGTGATCCAGAACCGGGTCATCCGCTTGTCGGTGATCGGCAGGCTCTTGCCCTCGGCGGCCAGCCGGTGGAACAGCGGGACCACCGAGCCGCGGCTGCCCACCACGTTGCCGTAGCGGACCACCGCGAACCGGGTCGGGTGGTGCGCGGCGTAGTGGTTGGCCGAGACGAACAGCTTGTCGCCGACCAGTTTGGTGGCGCCGTACAGGTTGATCGGGCTGGACGCCTTGTCGGTGGAGAGCGCGATGACCTTCCGGACGCCGGCCTCGATCGCGGCGTCGACCACGTGCTGGGAGCCGGTGATGTTGGTGGCGATGAACTCGGAGGGGTTGTACTCCGCGGTGTCCACCTGCTTGAGCGCGGCGGCGTGCACGACGTGGTCCACACCGTGCATGGCGCGGGTGAGGCGGTGCCGGTCCCGGATGTCGCCGATGAACCAGCGCAGCCTCGGGTCGTCGCCGAGCTGCTGGCGCAGCTCGTACTGCTTGAGCTCGTCGCGGGAGAAGACCACCACCCGGGCGGGGTCAGCCTCGGTGAGAATGTGCTTGAGGAAGGTCCTGCCGAAGGAACCCGTTCCCCCGGTGATCAGAATGGACGATCCATTCAACTCACTCAATTTGGTGCTCCCGTGATCGTGGATGAACGGGCGGCCCTCGGCCGGCCGACCGGGGTGAGACGCTAACCCCGGCGGGTTAACGGGTCGGCGCTCGCGGGTTAACCGCCAGACCGACCGAGGTGAATGGCGGGCAGCGGGCGGGCGAACACTTCCGACCACCCGGAAGGCGGGCTGACCAGCCCGAATCCGGCCGCTACAGTGGCCGCGCGAGCGACCCGGCCGCCCTGTGCGCCGCCGGTTCCCGCGTTCACCCGACATCCGCACCACCTCGGTGCGAGCGGGTCATCCCCGAGCGTCACCGGCCGGGCCGGCGTGCCCACCGGCGGGCGCGGGGGCCGGTCCGGCCGGCACTTCAGGAGGCGTTGATGGCATCCGGCAGCGACGTGATGGAACGGCCGGCGGTCCCGGCCGAGACACCGCCCGCGGCGTCCGCGCGACGGTGGCTGGTGCCGCTCCTGCTGGTCGTCGGCTGGGTGCTCAGCGTCGCCTGGCGGATGTGGCTGTCCCGGCACATCGTGCTGCCCATCGCGCACACCGACGAGGACAGCTACCTGAACACCGCCCGCGCCCTCGCTGGCGGGCCGGGTGGGTTCAGCAGCGAAAACGACCTGCTGCGGCGGGTCGGCTACCCGATGCTGATCTCGCCCGCCTTCCTCGGCGACCGGGACTTCACCGACAGCTACCGGCTGGTCCAGCTGATCAACGCGATGGTCAACTCGGCGCTGTTGCCGCTGGCGTACCTGCTCGGTCGGCGCGTGCTCCGCCTGCCCCGCCCGTACGCCCTGCTCGCGGCGGTGGTGGCGGCGACCCTGCCGGCCACCGCCTTCTACGCCGGCGTCGCGATGATCGACACGGTGATGGCGCCGCTGGTGGTCGCCTGGCTGCTCGCCGTACACCGCTGGATCGACCGCCCCGGCCCGTTCGCCGCGGCCACCGTCGGCCTGCTGGTCGGCGCGTTCCACCTGCTGCACTCGCGCGGCCTGGTGATCGTGGCGGTGCACGCCGGCCTGGTCCTGCTGCTGCTCGTCCGCCGCCGCATCACGCCAGCGGCGGTGCTCGCGGCGCTGCTGCCGGTGCTGGCCATGGCGCTGGTCAACGAGGCCGGCATCCGTTTCCTCGGCGACAAGGTCTATCTGCTGGGCAGCACGCCGGGCGGCGGCACGGTCGCGGCGGTCGCCTCCGGCCAGGGTGTGGTCCGCGTCGGCGCGGCCGTCGCCACCCAGCTCTGGTACCTCGTGGTGATCACGTTCGGGATGGCCGGGGTGGCCTGGGCCGCCGCCGTCCGGGAGTTGTGGCGCCCGCGTCGGGGCGACGCCACCCGCTGGACGATGGGCGTGGCGCTGGTGGTGAGCGTCGGGGTGGCCAGTGGCGCGTCGGTGATCCTGGCCGGCATCACCGGCAAGCCGCTGGACGCGATCTACGGCCGCTACGTCCAGATGCTGGCCCCGTTCTGGCTGCTGGTCGGCCTCGGGGTGCTGCCCACCGCCGGGCGCCGGGTGGTGCTGCGCCGGGCCGCCGTCGCGGTGGCGCTGCTCGTCGCCGGCGGCGCGCTGATCGCCGCCCGGCTCGCCTACGTGGCCAGCCGAGGACACACCCTGCGCTACGGCGGCTTCGGCGCGCCGGACCTGATGGCGCTGACCGACGGCTGGCGGGAGATGCGACCCGTCGTCGGATCGTTGGTCGGCATCGCCGGCTGCCTGCTGCTCGTCGCGGCGGTCCGCGTGCCCCGGCTACGGCTGCCGATGCTGGGCGCCCTCGTCGTGGTCAACCTCGTCACCATGCAGGTGATCGACCAGAGGTTGGTGCGACCGATGGCGGCCAGCACCGCGCCGACCCCACGGGTCGCCGACGTCGGGGTACGCCCCGGCGAGCGGGTCTGGGCCTCCACGGGAGTGCACTACATCCTGCGGTTCAACCTCAGCCACCAGGTGACCTGGACCGACGTGCGGTGGTTCCGCGAGCAGCCGCCGGCCGCGGCGCAGGTGGTGTTCACGCGCTGGGCGCCCGGCCAACCGGACGACTGGGACGGCGCGAAGTACGGCTTCGTCCGGCTCGGCGGCAACGCGCAGCAGCACTGGGCGGCCTGGCGGCGAGCCTGAGGAGCCGTTGTGTGGATCCGGGTGGACATTCCTTTTCATGAACGGGAGATGTCCACCCGGGGCATCGGCGGTTAATGGTGCTCGACAATCGTGGGAAATAGCCGGCGACAATCAGCGTTGACGGCGGTCGGCCCGGGCCAGCGAAATCGGGATGACGGTGATTTCCCGACCGTCGGACGACTCCTGTCGCGGCGTGCCTTCGACGAATCGGAAACGCCGGTTCATCTGCCGTACGACGGTGTTGTGCGCGAGCACCTCCCCGTCGAGTCGATCCAGGTGCAACCCGTCGAAGGCGTACTCCACGGCCTCCCGCATGACCGCCAGCCAGGCGGGCAGCGTCTCGCCCCGCTCGGCCAGCCCGTCGGCGTCCAGGTAGAAGCCCCAGGCGCCGGTGCGGGGGCCGTCCCACCGCAGGTCGAAGAAGGTGACCACGCCGCAGGGCAGATCGTCGCGGACGTACACCAGAACCCGCCGCGACGGGTCGTCGCGCACCGCCGACCACCACCGGGCGTGCTCGTCGGAGGTGATTTCGTGGCTGGTCTTGCTGACCTGACGATTGGTTTCCTGATTACGCCAGGACAACATCAGATGAACGTCGTCCGCCGTCGCTTCGCGCAGCACGTGCCTCTCGCTTTCCCATCTGTTCACATCCGGTCGGAGGCACCTTACCGGGCGCACCGGCAAATCGAATATCCATTCGCTGGGTTGTAGACTCCGGCGCATGAACGAATTGAGTCGCGCGCAGATCCGCGACCTCATGGCTCAGGTGTTGAAGAACCAGGACAAGGAGTTGCCCGCCGACGACGCGGCGCAACTGCGGGAGATCGGTTTCCGCTCGCTGGACTTCTCCGAGCTGGCCCTGCGGGTGGAGGACGAGACGGGGGAGGAGCTCAACTTCGACGCCCCCGGCCTACGGCGCATCGCCACCGTCTCCGACGTCCTCGACTTCCTCGTCGAGCTCCAGCAGCAGTGAGGGTCGCGCCCGCCCACCCGGCCTCCGCGCGCCCGGAACCGGCCGGCGTCGACAACCGGCTCGTCGTCGGTGGCGCCCCGCTGACCTGGCGGACGCTGCCGACGCCGGTCCTGCCCGACCCCGCCGCGGTGCTGGCGCACAGCGCCGGGCACGCGCTCGCCGCCGCCCGGCAGCACGCCACGCACGGCACCGAGCTGCTGCTCAGCACCGCGAGCCGGGTCGGCGCGGCGATGCGCTCGGAGCTGCTGGACGCCGGCTTCACCGTCACCCTCGTCGACGACGACGGCGTGCACCCCAGCGCGCCGCCCCGACCGCGGGCCGCCGAGCCCGGCCGGCTCTGGCTGCTGACCTCCGGCTCGACCGGTCGCCCGAAGCGGGTCGGGCACACCCTCGACACGCTCACCACCGTGCGGGGCGACCAGCCGTCCCGGACCTGGCTGTGCCCGTACGCCCCCGGCACGTACGCCTGGTGGCAGGTGGTGACCCTGTCGCTGACCCAGCCCGGTCAGCACCTGGTCGTGGTCGAACCGGACGAGCTGGACGACTGGCCGGCCGTCGCCGCCGCCCACGGGGTCGACGCCGCGTCCGGCACCCCGACCTTCTGGCGGCGCACGCTCTACCGGGACGCCGACGCGCTCGCCCGGGTGCCGCTGCGGCAGATCACCCTCGGCGGCGAGCCGGTGGACCAAGCGATCCTGGACCGACTGCGGGAGGTCTTCCCCACCGCGCGGATCTCCTGGATCTACGCGTCCTCCGAGGTGGGGGCGTCCATCGTGGTGCACGACGGGCGGGCCGGGTTCCCGGTCGAGTGGCTGGGGCGGGAAACCCCGGGCCGACCCACCCTCACCGTCCACGACGACGAACTGGTCGTCACCTCCCCGCACCACGGGGCCGGACTGGCCGGCCCGATCCGCACCGGCGACCGGGTGCAGGTGATCGACGGCCGGGTGCTGATCACCGGCCGCCTGGACTCCGACGAGATCAACGTCGGCGGCAGCAAGGTCTCCGCCGGTGTGGTCCGTGGCGTGCTGACCGGGCACCCCGCAGTGGCCTGGGCCCGGGTGACCGGCCGCCGGGCTCCGGTGCTCGGCGCGATGGTGGTCGCCGACGTGGTCCTCGCCCACACCGGCGGTTCCTCTGCCTCGGCCGATGGCCCTGCCGGTGGTTCCTCTGCCTCGGCCGGTGGTCCCGCTTCTTTGGCCGACCGCTCCGCCGCTGGCGTGCCGGACGAGGCCGCGCTGGTCCGCTGGTGCGCCGACCGGCTGCCCGAGCACGCGGTGCCCCGCCGGATCCGTGTGCTGACCGAGATTCCCGTCAAGGAGACCCTGAAGAGCGATGTCTGACCTCGCCGACACCCCACTCGTACCGCCCAGCTCCGTGGTCCTCGTCTCCGGCGGCTCACGAGGGCTGGGCCTGGCCATCGTCACCGACCTGCTCGACGCGGGCGTACGGGTGGCCGCGTTCGCCCGTACCGTCACGCCGGAGCTGGAGAAGCTCGCCGCCGAGCACCCCGACCGGGTGCACGTCGGCTCGGTCGACGTCACCGACCTGCGTACCGCCCAGGGCTTCGTCCGCGAGGTGGAGCAGCGACTCGGCCCGATCGACGGCATCGTCAACAACGCGGCCATCGGGCAGGACTCCCTGCACGTGCACACCGCCACCGACGACATCGCCCGGATCATCGAGACCAACCTGACCGCGCCGCTGCAACTGACCCGGCTCGTGGTCCGGCGGATGCTCGGCAAGGGCCTGCGAGGGCGGATCGTCAACATCACCTCGATCTGCGCGCAGCGCGGCTTCCCGGGCCTGGTCGCGTACTCCGCCACCAAGGGCGGCATGGACGCCGCCACCCGGTCGCTCGCCCGGGAACTCGGCGGCCGGATGCTGGTCAACGCGGTCGCCCCCGGCTTCTTCGCCTCGGAGATGTCCGCCGTGCTCGGCCCGACCCAGCTCGACCAGATCGTGCGCCGCACGCCGACCGGTCACCTGACCGAGCCGGCGGAGGTCGTGCCCGTCGTGCGGATGCTGCTCCGCGAGCACACCAACATCAACGGCCAGGTCATCGTGGTGGACGGTGCCGCCTCCATCTGACCCGCGCCGGGATCCGCCGGAAGCGGCCGGGCCGATGTCTCTCGCCGTCCCGGCCGCACTGTCGCGCCCGAGCGGTGCTGGTGGGCCGGCCCTCAGCGGTGCTGGTGGGCTGTCCCGGAGCGGTGCTGGTGGGCTGTCCCGGAGTGGTGCTGGTGGGCTGTCCCCGAGCAGTGCCGGTCGGCTGTCCGGGAGCGGTGCTGGTGGGCTGTCCTCGAGCGGTGCTGGTGGGCAGCTCCTCAGCGGTGCCGGTGGGCTGCGCCCGAGCGGTGCCGGTGGGCCGCGTCCCGTGCCGGGACTGCTGGCCGCCGCCGAACGGCACCTGCGTATCGGCCCCGCGGCCGCGCTGGCCGACGCGGTGACCCGCAGCTATCTCGACGACGGCCGTTGCGTTGGCTGGTACGGCCCGCCAGCGCCCGGGTGGCGGGTGGCGATCGATGCGGAGCGCGCTGAGGCCCCGGTGCCCCCGGCACTTGCCCGCCGGTTCGGTGCCGGGGACTTCTGGGCCCGGTGGACTCGGGCCGAGTGCTGCTGCAAGCTTGCCGACGTGCCGGTGGTTGCCTGGTGGCGCCGCTACGGCCTGGGCACACCGTCCGACGGGGCGGCGATCTGGCGAACCCTGCGGCTGGCCGACCTAGTGGTCACGGTCGGCTTCGCCCCCGACACACCCTCCCCGCGATCTTGCACTTACTGACTCCGAATCGCGGCTTACACGCCTTTCGCCCGGGCAGTAAGTGCAAGATCGCCGAATAGGGCAGCGGTTAGATTAGGTTCCAGCTCAGGGGGGTGCCGCGGGGGACGTTGGTGGTGAAGGTGCGGCCCAGCACCTGCTCGATCTCGACCGGGGCGAGCCCGCCCGCCGGCCGGATCGATCGGACGTTCTCCGCCGTCACCGTCTCGCCGGCCCGGACGTCTTCGACGACATACAGCGAACGGCGGAACCGCAGGCCTTCCCGCTCGGCGGGGGTCGGGCCGATCGCGGTGCCGCCCAGCGCCGCGTACGCCCGGCCGGACTCGGCGACCAGGGCCGTCAGCTCGGCCGGGTTCAGCGAGAAGTCCGAGTCCACGCCGCCGTCGGCCCGGTCCAGGGTCACGTGCTTCTCGATGAAGCAGGCGCCGAGGGCGACCGAGGCGACCGCCACGCCGATGCCGGGCGTGTGGTCGGAGAGCCCGACCGGCACGTCGAAGGCGCCCGCCAGCACCGGCAGCCGGCGCAGGTTGCTGTCGGCGGGCGGCGCCGGGTAGGACGCGGTGCAGGCCAGCAGCACGATGCCCGCCGCGCCGCCGTCCCGGGCGGTCCGTACGGCGGCGTCGATCTCGGCCACCGTCGCCATCCCGGTGGAGATCACCATCGGCTTGCCGGTACTGGCCACCAGCTGGATCAGCGGCAGGTCGACCAACTCCGACGAGGCGATCTTGTAGGCCGGCGCGTCCAGCGACTCCAGCAGCTCCACCGCGGTCGCGTCGAACGGTGACGAGAAGACCGTCAGACCACGTTCGCGGGCGCGCTCGAAGATCGGGGCATGCCACTCGTACGGGGTGTGCGCCCGCTCGTAGAGGCGGTACAGGTTCTCGCCGCCCCACAGCTCGTGACCGCTGGAGATGCGGAATGCCGGCGTGTCGACGTCGATCGTGATCGTGTCCGGGCGGTACGTCTGGAGCTTGAGGGCGTGCGCCCCGCTCTCGGCCACCGCGTCGACGATGGCCAGCGCCCGGCCCAGGTCGCCGTTGTGGTTACCGGACATCTCGGCGACCACGAAGGGTCGCTCCCCGGCACCGACCGCGTGCGGTCCGATCTTGATTGTCGCCGTCATCCCGACCTCTGCTCAGGTACCCGCACCAGGGTGCGGTGGTGCTGTTGTCGTCCGCCCGGCGGGCGGACGACCTGGAAAACCAGGGCACCGGGAGCCGACACGGCTCCCGGCATGGCGTGGGGTGCTGTGCGGACGATCACGGCAGGCGGCACCCGGCCAACGCATCAGCGTGGCCCGCCGATTCAACGCCGGCAGCGTGCTCAGCGACGGACCTGTGCGCGGCGTCAGACCTGTGCTCGGCAATGGACCTGTGCGCGGCGTCGGACCTGTGCTCGGCAATGGACCTGTGCGCGGCGTCGGACCTGTGCCCGGGATCAGACTCGCCTGCGCTGTCGGCCGGTCGACCCGGGTCCTCGTCGGCGGAGGCCGAGGCCGAGCCTCCGCCGCTGTGGTCGGTGCCGCCGGTTGCGCCCGACCGGCGCAGCCGGCCCGCGACCCGGTGCGCCTGGCGCAGCGCCGAGTACGCCAACCAGTCGCCGCGCCCGACCAGCCGGTGCTTGAGCCCGGTCACCCCGGAGGGCATCGGGTAGCCGCCGGTGGGCAGGTAGCGGCGGTAGTGCTCGGCGACCCGGTGGAAGAAGGCCCGCCGCAGGTGTGGGTGCAGCCGGTCGTCGTTGCCGACCACAACGAGGTAGTGGCTGATCATCAGCTGGAACAACTCGGCCCTCAGGCCCTCGTCCGGGTGCCGCCGGCTGACCCAGTCCATCAGTCGCTCGTACTGGGCGAACGCGTCGAAGTGCCGGCCGCTGCGGGTGGAGGTGATCGCGCCCTGCCGACCCTGCCGGTACAGGTAGCAGATGCGGTCCAGCACCGAGATCTTCTCCGCGCCGATCAGCAGCGGGTGGCTGAACGGGATGTCCTCGTACCAGCCGGGAAAGAAGCGCAGCTCCAACTCGTCGAGGAACGCCCGGCGGACCACCTTGTTCCACGCGGTGTGCTGCACCCGCAGCAGGTGCGGCTGGTCGGCGAGCCGGGCGACGCCCGACACCCCGCGCAGCAGGTGGCTGCTCGCGTCGACCTCCCGTCGACCGTCCTCGTGCACCCGCAGGTGGTCGAGCATCAGGACGTCGGGCTGGTGCTCGCGCAGCCGGTCCAGCACCGCCCCGACCGTGCCGGGGGGAAGCCAGTCGTCGCTGTCGACGAACCAGACGTACCGGCCGGTGGCCTCGTCGAGGCCGGCGTTGCGGGCCAGGCCCAGGCCCACGTTGCTGGTCAGGTGCACGATCCGGACGCCGTCGCGCCCGGCGGCGTACGAGCGCAGCATCGCGCCGCAGCCGTCCGGCGAGGCGTCGTCGACGGCGATCAGCTCGACCGCGTCCGACTCGCCCGCCGGGATGTCGGCCCGGATCGATTCGAGGCACTGGTACAGGTACGCCTCGACACCGTAGACCGGCACGACGATGCTCAGCAGCGGTGCGTGCGTCGGCTCATTGACCACGTCGCCACCTTTGACGACGAGAGTGGCCAGTCCCGGAACCTGACGTGGCTGTGGAAGGTGAAATTCCTGAACTCCGGCGAAGCGGAAGGTTAACAACGGCCGCCCGGTTCACCCGGGAGTGACCCGGTAAGGTGCCCCGGTGCGGCCCTTCCGGGCCGTCGCGTCGTTTGACGCGCCCCGGGGAGGAGACATACGTGCTGGTGACCCTGCGGAGCGTCGGGACCCCGGCATGACGAGCACCGCTGACGCCTCGGCTGTTGCGCCCGCACCCGCCGTGGCGCGGCTTCCCTCGCTGACCGGGCTGCGGTGGATCGCCGCGCTGCTGGTGTTCGGCTTCCATGCAGGCACCATGCGGATCATCGCCGAGCCGGACTACAAGGCAGTGGTCGACGGGGTGTTCGCCCTCGGCCTGTCGGGGGTGCAGTTCTTCTTCATCCTCAGTGGCTTCGTGCTGGTCTGGTCGGCCCGCCCGGGCGACTCGCGGCGAACCTTCTGGCGGCGGCGGGTCGCCAAGATCTATCCGAACCACCTGGTGCTGTGGGCGGCGGCGCTGCTGGTCGCCTGGTGGTTCGCCGATCCGGTGCTGCCGGCGGCGGCCCTGGAGAACCTGCTGCTGTTGCAGGCCTGGGACCCCCGGCCGGGCTGGTTCTACAGCATCAACACGGTGAGCTGGTCGCTCTCCTGCGAGTTCTTCTTCTACCTCTGCCTGCCGCTGGCGCTGCCACTGCTGCGCCGGGCCCGTCCGTCGACGCTCTGGGTGCTGATCGTCGCGCTGCCGCTGGTGATCCTCGCGCTCTGGCCGGCGCAGCAGTTGGTGCCGGAGGTCAGTCGGTGGTGGTTCACCCAGATCTTCCCGCCGGTGCGGTCGCTGGAGTTCTGGCTGGGTGCGGTGGCGGCCGAGTTGATGCGCCGGGGGCTGTGGCGTGGTCCCGGCCTGACGACGGCCACCGTCCTCTTCGTGGCGACCTGGGTGGCCGCCTCGCAGTGGATCCGCGCCGAACTGTGGACCACCCTGCTCGCGGTCGCGTACCTGCTGGTGATCACCGCCGCCGCGGACGCGGATGTGCGGTCCCGGCGTTCGCCGTGGCGGTCCCGCCCGCTGGTCTGGCTCGGCGAGGTCTCCTTCGCCTTCTACCTGGTGCATGTGCTGGTGATGACGAGCGTGCTGCGCTGGAGCGGGGACTGGGGGACCGGCTTCCGTGGCTGGCGCGGCCCGGCGGTGGTGCTCGGGTTCCTGGTGGTGAGCCTGGTTCTTGCCGGGTTGCTGCACCGCTTCGTCGAGACGCCGCTGATGCGCCGGCTCGCGCCGCGCCGCGCGGCCCGACCGGCGGCCGTCCCCCGGCAACGGACCGGTGACGCCGAGGCCGCCGGCAGCGAGGCCGCCGGCAGCGAGGCCCGTGGCAGCGGAGGCACCGACAAGCCCGACGAGCGATCGACGTACGCCGACTCGCGCTGACGGGGTCCATCCTGGTCGGACGCGGTCGGCGCGGCGTGGGTCGACACGCCCGGTGCCGATGCGCCCGATCGGGGCCGGCGGTAGCGTGGGACCGTGCTTCCGGTCGCCCTCACCTGTCCCCTGTGGTGGGTGGCGCGTTGGGCGACACGGGTGCTGACCGGCCTCGCCGTCGTCGCCGCCCTCGCGCTGGGCGCGGGCACCTCACCGGGTGCGCCGTCGACGCCGGCCGCCGGCGCGTCGACGGTCGCCGTCGGGTCGGCCGTGTCGTCGTACCGGCCCGCCTCGGTGGTCGGCGTCGGGCACCCGGCCTCCGCCGCCGAGATCACGGCCGACGAGGCCGGCTCGGTGCGCGCGACCGACCCGCAGCCGGCACCGCCCGGCGGCGAGGGTGCCCTGCCCGCCGCCGCGGTCGGGCTGCTGCCGGTGGGCCCGGCCGCCGACCGGTTGCCCCGCGCCGACGACCCGGCCAGCGCGGGTCCTCGCGACCCACCCGGGCGCTGACCCTCGGGACGCCCGTCCCGAGCCCTGCGGGACGCCCGTCCCGCCACCGCACCTGTCGACACACCGCTCCGCACCCCGCCGACCCGTGGCCCGCCCTGGCCCGGACGGTCGTGCGGCTTCCCATCGCAACGCTCTCTTGCCGAGGTGCCGACCATGGAGACCGTCGTCTTCTACCAGTTCCTGACCGAGGTGCCGCAGGCCGTCGCCATCTGGTCGGCCCTGCTCCTGCTGGCGCTGACCGTGCTCGCCGTCCTGGTCGCCCGTCCCGAGCGGGACACCCCGGCGGTCGACCCGGCGCCCACCGCCCGGGAGTTGGCCGCCGCCGAGGCCGCCGACCTGCGCCGGTACGCCGAGGAGGTGGCCGTCGCCGCGGCCGGCGCGGCGCAGACCGCCCGCCGTCGGCGCGCCGACTGGCTGACCGCTCAGGAGCAGGTGGAGCAGGCCTGGATCAGGTACGACGAGGCGGACGCCGCCGCCCGTCGGTTCGCGGGCGCCGGGGCGCTGCCCACCCCGCGTACGCCCCGCACGCCCACCGAGTACGCGGCCCGGGAGCGCTACCTGCACCAGGCGGCGATGGCGGCGCACTGGCGGGGAGACCTGGCCATGCGGCAGCTCAGCGACGTGTTCGGCCACCGGCACGGTTGGGATCCGCGCCGGCACCCGGTGGAGCAGGAGGCGCTGCTCCACCGGGCGATCCGCAACGCGAGGCGGGCCGACTACGAGGTCGCCGCCGCGCGGGAACGGTTGGCGTGGCGCGACGCCGAGTTGGCCGCGTCCTCGGCGCGTGCCCTGGCCGACGAGGCGTACGCGGCGGCGGCTCGGCTGCGGCCGACCCGGGCGATGCCCCGCCGAACCGTGCGGGTGGCGGCCCTTCCGGCTGCTGCGGCGCGCTGGCGTCCGGCCCGGGTGGGCTGAACGCCCCGAATATTCGGTGAGCCCGGTCACACCTTCCGGAAACCGGGCGGCTGACGCGTTCGGCCGGATTGTTCGCGCGGATGTGTCGGCATTGTCGACGACCTGTCCGCTTGTCGACCTGAGGTGCCGCCGTAACCGCTCGTCCTATCGAGTCACGTCAGTGGCAATACGCCCAGAAATTGTCGCGCCGCCTGAGGTTTACGCAGCTGAACCAGGCTTGGCAGGGTTCAGGCCGGCCAGTAGTGTCGTCCCGTCCGGTGCGGTAATCGATCGCAAGTGGCGACGCCGCGCTGACCCGCTCAATCGTGATCAACGAACCGGGGACCCACCAGTAAGTCCGGGGTGAATCCGCGAGCCACGGCCCGCGGTAGGGCGATCTTCCCGCCCGAATCCGTCAGCTAACCCGGTAGGCGGTGTCGGAAGGAGTTCCATCCTCATGCAGCACCCCTGCACCCCTCGGCCATTCCTCCGCCTTCACGGCGTAGCGGTACCCGCGCTTGTCCGTCTCGTGACGGTGAGCTGACCCCCCGGGTCACCGCCTTTCCCGCCCGGCCGCGCCGGGCGTTCCCCTGAGCGGTTCACCATCCGCGGACCACGGTCCGCGCGCTGGCGCCTGCCCGAATATCGGGCTGCCCCGGTGTGCCGCTCTCCCCCCGAACCGTGGAGGAACCGTGAAGCACACCCTGCAGCGTCAGCTGCGTCGTCTCGCCACCGAACGTCCGTACCAGATCGCCGCCGCCTCCGTCGCGGCCCTCGCCATCGCGACCACCACCGGCACCCTGGTTGCCGGCGGCGATGACGCCCCGGCCAGCCAGCACACCGCGACAACGGTCGCCGAGATGCGCAGCGACACCGCCGCCTCCCGCAGCGAGGCCCGCGTCCCGTCCCCCTCGGCCAGCACCGCCCCGAGCACTGCCGCCCCGTCCGCCAGCGCCGCGTCGCCCGCCGCCAAGGCCAGCAGCGACCCGGACGTGACCGCCAAGAAGGCGGCACCGAAGCCACCCGCCACCAAGGTGCTCGACTACGACTACCAGGTGCAGAACACGTACTACAACTGCGGCCCTGCGGCCACCCGCAACGCCCTCAGCGCCGCCGGCATCAACCGCACCCAGAATCAGCTGGGCGCCGAGCTGGGCACCACCGAGATGGGCACCAACTCGGCCCTGGACACCACCCGGGTGCTCAACGCCGAGGTCAAGGGCTCTCCGTACCAGACCCGGATGTTCGCCGGCTCGCCCAGCCCGGCCCAGATGGACCGCCTCCAGGCTGATGTCGTCACCGCGATCACCGACGGTCGCGGCGTGGTGGCCAACGTGGCCGGGGACGCCGTCGACACCAACGGCGGCTGGCACTCCTACGGCGGCGGGCACTACGTCGCGGTGGTGGGCTACAAGGACGACGGCCGTACCGTGCGGATCGCCGACTCGGCCGACGCGGCAAACGCCGAGTACTGGATGACCACGATCGACCTGGCCAACTGGATCGCCACCCGGGGCTACTCCGCCTGACCCAGGTGGAGTCCGAAGACGCCGCGGGCGCCGACCCCCACGAGGGGCCGGCGCCCGCGGCGTCTTCGTCGATGCCGGGGCGACGGCTCTCGTCGCGGGCTGCGAACCGTGGGAGACTGCGGCCGTGGTGGATGAATCGGGTGGTCACGCCGACCGTAGGCCGGTCCTGCTTCTGCTGCACGGCATGGGGGCGACAGGTGACGTCTGGCTGCCCTGGGCGCCACTGTTGGAGCAGCACTGGCCCGGGCGGTGGCTGGCACCCGACCTCGCCGGCCACGGCTGGTCGGCCCCGCTGCCGTCGTACTCCTTCAGCGGTTTCGCCCAGCGGGTCGCCCAGGCTCTGGCGCCCGGTGACCGCATCGTGGTGCTCGGGCACTCGCTGGGTGGGGTGGTCGGCCTGGCGCTGGCCGCCCGCGCGGCCGGGACGCCGGTGGACGCCGTGGTCGGGTTGGGCATCAAGGCCGTCTGGTCACCGGACGAGCTGACCCGCGCCGTCGACCTCGCCGCCCGCCCGGTCAGCTGGTTCGCCAGCCGCGCCGAGGCGGCCCGCCGCTACCTGCGGGTCGCCGGCCTGGCCGGCCTGGTCCCACCGGACGATCCGATGGTGGACGCCGGCCTGCGCCAGGTCGACGGTCGGTGGCGCCTCGCGATGGACACGAGCGCGTTCGCCGTCGGCGAGCCCGATCTCGCCGCGCTGCTGGCGGCGACCGACGTGCCGGTGGTGCTGGCGCGCGGCGAGCACGACCCGATGGTCACCGACGCGCAGCTCAAGGAGTACGGCGTGCCGGTCGCCACGCTGCCCGGGCTCGGGCACAACGCGCACGTGGAGGACCCGGCGGCCGTGCTGGCGCTGCTGGACGCGTATCGCTGAGCGGTGGGTCAGGTCAGGGGAGTGAGCTGCGCCGGCCGTTCGGTCGCCTGGTGCGTCGGCGCCAGCTCCCGGCGGGCGGCGGTCAGGAACGCCTCGGCGTACGCGTCGGCGGGGAAGTCGCCCAGGTAGCGTCGGCGGGTGGCCCAGCGCGCCTCGGCCAGCGGGTCGGTGTCGAGCAGCGAGGTCAGCACCTCGACCGCGTTCGACATGTCCCGCCGCAGCACGTAGCCCGACCCGGCCAGCGGGAAGTTCTCGGTGAACCGGTCGCCCTCGTCGCCCATGTCGGTGACCGCGTACGGCTTGCCGGAGTAGAGGTAATCCGAGATCACCCCTGACACGTCGGAGATCAGGGCGTCGGAGCGGTTGACGCACTCGGTCAGGCTCAGCTCCCGGGCTGCCGCGCCGACCACGTGCTGCCGCCCGGTGCGGCCCCGGTCGGCGACCAGCAGTTCGGTGAGCCGGCCCAGCTGACGGGCCGAGGTCGGGTTCTGCGCGGTGTAGGGGTGGGCCCGCAGGATCACCGTCGCGCCGCGCTCCAGCAGCCGCCGCAGCAGCTCCTCGGCCACCGGCAACGAGCAGTAGTCGGCGTCGGCGTGGTGCCCGGTCCAGGTCGGCGTGTACAGCACCGTGGGGTGGGCCAGCCCGATCGCCGGCTCGGGGCGTACCTCGATCGACTCGACCTGGGGTCGGCCCACCACGACGAACTTCTCCGCCGGGATCTGCACCCCTGCGCGGGCGTACCGGTCGATCGCCGCCGGACCGGCCACGAAGATCCGGTCGAAGATTCCCGACACCGGGTTGGCGCTGGGCGCCTTGTCGCTGTCGCCGTGGTGCAGCTGCACGTGGGTGAGCTGGGTGAACCGGATGCAGTGGCTGTTCTTCGCGCCATGGTTGACGTAGAAGGCCACCCGCAGGCTCGGCACCAGCGCGTCGTCCATGGCCCGCAGGGTGGGGCAGTAGACGACCGGCGCGCTGGTGGCCGCGGCGATCGGCGCGAGGAACTCCGGCTCTCGCACCATGACCATGAACGGGCGGCCGATCCGCTCCAGGTACGGCAGCCACATGGTGACCTGGTACTCGGAGCCGGACGGCGCGGAGAAGTGGAGCAGGAACTCCGGCTGGTGCCGACGCAGCGCGCGGGCGACCGGGCCGCCGCCGCTGCTCGGCCGGAACCGTCGCTGGGCCAGGTCCAGCGCGACGGCACCGGCGCCAGCGCCCACGAGCAGGCTGGCGGCCAGTGCGACGGTGGCGGGCAGGGTGAGCGCGGCGGCCAGGGCCACGGCGGCGAGCAACCCGAGCAGGCCCACACCGAGTTGACCGGCGATCAGCGGGGTCCAGGTCCGTACCGGCAGGTTGGCCGCCCGGATCTCCAGGTTGCCGGCGGCGCGCAGCGGCCCCACCAGCAGCACCAGCCCCAGCAGGACCAGCGCGGTGGCGACCAGCGCCAGGTCGACCCCGTCGTCCAGGCGCCGGGAGTAGCCGACCAGCACGGCGGCGGCGATCAGCGCGGTCTCGGCGACGAGGTCGGCGCCGGGCCGGATCCGCTGTTCGGCGGCGGCCGCGACCAGCGCGGCGATGGCCAGCGCCAGCCCCCATCCGGTGGCACCGGTCAGCGCCACCACGACGAACGCCAGTACGGCCAAGCCGACGCTCAGGCACCGAGCGGCCAGCTTTCGGATCAGGTCACCACGCATGCCGCTCCGTTCGCCGCCGTCCCGCTTCCGGTGCCCGCGTCAGCTCGCGGCGATGGTGCCAGCCGACACCTCGACCCGCCCCGACCCAGGCTGGGCCGGCACGGTGGCCTGCGTCGGCCCGTCGCCGGGCGCCCGGCGTACGTCGATGACCTGGCCGGTCAGGTCGGACACGAGCACGTCGAGCGACGACTGGGCGACGGCCTCCGCGGCGAGCAGGGTGTGCTCCGGCTCCTCGCCGAAGGCCCGCGTCCGCATCGGGGTGGCCGTCCGCTCCGGGTTGATGCAGTTGACGCGGACGCCGACGTCGGCCCACTCGTCGGCGAGCGCCTGGGTCAGGTTGACCAGGGCGGCCTTGGTGGCCGAGTAGAGCGCGTAGCGAGCCCGACCCCGGGTGTACGAGCTGGACGTGTAGAGCAGCAGCTGACCCTTGGTCTGCTGGAGGTAGGGCAGGGCCTGACGGGCGATGGTGACCGGGCCGACGAAGTTGACCTGCAGGAGCCGGTCCATCGTCTCCTCGTCCATCTCGGCCAGGGCGCCCCGCTCCAGGATCCCGGCGGTGACCACCACGTGGTCGATCCGGCCGGTGGCCTCGAAGGCGGTCTTCAGGGCGGCCTCGACGTCCTCGGCGCGCTCCACGTGGGTGCCGGTGGTGGAGCGGCTGAACGGGAAGACCTGGGCGCCGTAGCGCCGGGCCAGCTCGGTCAGCTCGTGGCCGATGCCGTAGCTGCCGCCGAACACCACGATGGTGCGCCCGGTCAGCTCCTCGGTGTAGCTGCGGTGGTCGGTCAGCCGGGGCGCCTGCGCCGCGGCGAGCTGGAAGAGCTTGTCCGCCAGGTGTACGTCGACCGGGTGCGTGACCTTGATGTTCTCGTCCGAGCCGTCGATCACCTTGATCGGGGTGCCCGGCAGGTAGCGCAGGACCACGCCGCAGTCGTCGGTGGCGGCGAAGTCGGGGTCACCTTCGGCGAACCGGTACGCCTCGCGGATGGTGGGGGAGCGGAACGCCTGCGGGGTCTGGCCGCGCCGCAGCCGGGAGCGCACCGGGATGTCGGTGATGCAGTCGTTCTCGTCCACCTGGATGATCGTGTCCGCGGACGGGATGGCCACGTCCACGGCGTCGTAGGTCCAGAGCGCGTTGACGCACTCGCGGACGATCCGGCCGCTGAGCAGCGGGCGTACCGCGTCGTGGAAGAGGATGTTGCAGTCGGCCGGGCCGACCGCGTCCAGGGCGATCCGGGTGGTCGCGTTGCGGGTGTCGCCGCCCTCGATCACCTTGGTGACCTTGCGCAGGCCGGCCTTCTCGACGATCTGCTGGGCGTCCTCGACGTGGCCGGTGGCCATCAGCACGATGATTTCGTCGATCTCCGGTGCGGCCTCGAAGACCGCCAGGGTGTGCTCGATGATCGGCTTGCCGGCGATCTTCAGCAGCTGCTTGGGGATGCCGAGGCCCAGCCGGGTCCCGGTGCCGCCAGCCAGCACCACGGCCACTGTCCGTGAGGGCCGCCACGGCACGGGAGTCTCCGTTGCGGCGTCCGGGCCAGTGGTCTGGTCCTGCGTCATTGCCGGATCCTCACTCTCTCCGAATGCGTTAACGGAAGGTTCCGCCCGAGCGGCGACGGAATGAACCTTAACGCGCGGGCCGCGCCGCCCCAACGTGGGCGACGCGGCCCATGGCACCGTGTCGATGCCGGAGGTTCGCCGGCACCTTACTTGCTGTTCGCGTACGCCTCGTATTCGCGGATGACCTCGTCGGTGGGGCCGTCCATCCGAAGGACGCCCGATTCCAGCCAGATCGTCCGCTCGCAGGTGTCGCGTACCGAGGAGAGCTGGTGACTGACCAGGAACACCGTGCCGGCGCCCTCGCGCAGCTCCCGCACCCGCTGCTCGCTGCGCTTGCGGAAGCCCTTGTCGCCGGTGGCGAGCGCCTCGTCGATGAGCAGCACGTCGTGCTTCTTGGCGGCGGCGATGGAGAACCGCAGCCGGGCCGCCATGCCGGACGAGTACGTCCGCATCGGCAGGCTGGCGAAGTCACCCCGCTCGTTGATCCCGGAGAAGTCGATGATCCCCTCGGCCTGCTTGGCGACCTCGTCGGGATGCATGCCCATGGCCAGGCAGCCCAGGACGACGTTGCGCTCACCCGACAGGTCGTTGAGCAGCGCCGCGTTCACGCCCAGCAGAGACGGCTGCCCCTGCGTGTGGATCGCGCCCCGGTTGACCGGCAGCAGACCGGCGATGGCCCGCAGGATGGTGGACTTGCCGGAGCCGTTACTGCCGATCAGCCCGATCGCCTCGCCCCGGTACGCGGTGAACGAGACACCCTTGACCGCGTGCACCTCCCGGACGTTCGGCGCGTTGGTGCGCTTGACCAGCCGGCGCAGCGCGGCCACCGGCGTGGTGCCACCGCCAGCGCCCTGGTGCACCCGGTAGATGATGTGCGCGTCGTCCACCACCACGGTCGGGATGCGCTCCCGCGCCGGGGTCAGTGTCGCGGTCGCCTCGCTGGAGGCCCCGATGTGCTCAACCACGGCCGTACTCCTGTTCGCCGCGCCAGAAGTAGATGAAGCCACCGATCCCGGCCGCCACCGCCCAACCCGCCGCGACCAGCCAGAGCTGGGTCAGCGACTCGTTGAGCAACGGCGGTTCGTCGAGCAGCGCGTAGCGGGCCAGCTCGATGTAGACCAGCAGCGGGTTGTACTGGACCAGCGTCGCCGCCCAGCCGGGCAGCCGCGCGAAGAGGCTGACGCTGTAGAGCACGCCGGAGCCGTACATCCAGGTACGCATGAGGAACGGCATGACCTGCTTGAGGTCGCTCGCCTTGGAGCCCAGCCGGGCGACGAACAGCACCACGCCGGCGTTGAACACCGCCTGGAGCAGCAGGGCCGGCACCAGCATCAGCCACTTCCAGGTGATCGGCTCGCCGGTGACCAGCACGATCCCGATCAGCACCACCATCGAGGCCAGCAGTTGCTGGAACTGGGTCACCGTGGTGGACAGCGGCAGGCTGGCCCGGGGGAAGTGCAGGGCCCGGATCAGCCCGAGGTTGCCGCTGATCGACTGGGTGCCCGCCAGCACGGCGCTCTGGGTGAAGTTGAAGATGAAGAGCCCGGTGGTCAGGTAGCCGATGAAGTTCGGGATCCGGTCGTTCTGCCCCAGCACCACCCCGAAGATCAGGTAGTAGACGGCAGCGTTGGTCAGCGGGGTGAGCACCTGCCAGAGCTGGCCCAGCTTGGCATTGCTGTACGAGGCGACCAGCTTGGCATTGGCGTACGCGGCGACGAAGTGCCGGTAGGCCCACAGTCGGCGGCTGTACTCGACCAGAGAGGGGCGCTCACCGGCGACCCGCAGTCCGTGTCGAGCGGCCAGCTGCGCCTGGGTCAGGCCCGTGTCGGGGTCGACCAGCGCGGTGGTGGCCATGGAAATGGCGCTCCGATCTTTCGTGCAGACGGGTGGCTCGCGACGATGGAATCCTAGTGGGAAGTGTGCGCGGGGCGCCGCCTCGTCGCTGCGAGGACAGTAGTCCGAAACACGTCGGGACGCAACCGTACCGTCGTTGCGCTACGCTGATGGGCGTGACCTGCGAGAAGAGATCCTGGTGACGACCGAGAAGAGGCGCGCCCCGGCCGGTGCGGCGGTGCTGCGCGGCGAGATCACCACGGCCATCCGGCGCGCGCTGATGCAGGAGCTCGCCGCGGTCGGCTACGGCCGGCTCTCCATCGAGGCGGTGGCCCGTCGGGCCGGCGTCAGCAAGACGGCGATCTACCGGCGGTGGAGCTCCAAGCTCGACCTGGTGGTGGAGATCGTCGCCGCGGCGGCGCACGGCAAGCTGCCGGTGCTGGACACCGGCACCCTGCGCGGCGACCTCGCGCTGCTGTTCCAGGCGGTGGCGCACGCGCTGCGCCACCCCCTCGCGTCGCAGATCATCCCGGACCTGCTGGCCGAGGCCGCCCGCAACCCGGCCATCGACCAGACCCTGCGTCAGGTGCTGCACGCCCGGCAGCAGGAGATCGGCGGTCGCCTGGTCACCCGTGCCGTGCAGCGCGGCGAGCTGCCCGCCGACACCGACCCGGACGCCGCCGTCGACCTCATCGTCGGCCCGCTCTACTGGCGGCTCGCCATCGCCCGGCTGCCGCTCACCGACAGCTACCTGGACAACCTGGTCGAATCCGTGGCGTCCGGGCTCGGTGCGAGCGTTTCCCTGCCGCAGCCGAGAGTGGCGCCTGTCTCTGGCTGACCGGCCCGCGACACCCGCCGCGCGGAGAGCGGCCACCCCGTTCGCCTCGGCTAGGCTGCCCCCTTGACACCCGGCCGTCACCAAGCCGACGCCTCCCCTGATCCGCTCTGACGAGAAGGACGCCCGTGGCCAACGTCGACAGCATCGCCGTCGCGCCCACCGATTCGGACCCGCCGCGGTCCGCGCAGCCACCCGGGCCGGCCGCCGGCCCCGACCAAAGCCCGACAGCCCGGATACGCGCGCTGGTGGCCACCGCCCCGGCGCTGCTCACCGATGGCGCCGTGGTCGCGTTCGCGCTCTTCACCGTGCTCTACCACGCGGCCTTCCTGGTGGACCTGCGTCCGTCGGTGACCTTCCGGATCTGGCTGCTCGCCTGCGTGCTGCTCGCTGTGGCGGCCCTGCTGCGCGCCCGCCGCCGCTCCGCTGCCACCCGCGCGGAGAACGAGCGGGCCGCGCCGGCCGACCCGCGACCCGCTGTCGACCGCCGTCTGCTGATCGGCGTGCTGGCCGCCGCCGTGGTGGCCGCGCTCACCGCAGGTGTGGTCGGAACCGGCGCCAACGTCTCCTGGTGGATTCCGGCCCTGTCCGGCCTGCTCGCGGCCGTCGGAGGGATCCTGCTGCTGCGCCGGGTCTGGCTGGCCGGTCCGACGTCCTCGTCGATCGCGCCGATGCCCACCGCGCCGCAGTCGATGTACGCGCTCGTCGTCTCGGTGCTGGTCGCGATCTCCTCGTTCTTCCTGGCCCGCAACACCCCCGACGACGTCTACTACGTCGGGAAGTCGGTCTGGATCGCCGAGCGGGATCTCATCCCGCTCAACGACTTCCTGTTCTCCGAGAACGTCCTGCCGGCGATGGGATCGCAGCCGCCGATCCCCTCGATCGAGGTGTTCGACGGCGCGCTGGCGCACGTGCTGGGCATTCACGCCGCCTCGGCAACCTGGTACCTGATGCTGCCGATCATGGCGGTGCTCGCGGTGCTGGCGCTGTGGCGGCTGACCCACCGGTGGGCGCCCCGTCGCCCGGTGCTCGCCTTCACCGTGGCCGTCGCGTACCTCTACCTGGTCGTCGGCGGGGACGCCGCGCTGGGCACCTTCCACCTGCCCCGCCTCTACGAGGGCAAGGGCATGTTCGTCTCGGCCGTCATCCCGCTGATGTGGCTCTACCTGACGGAGTGGTTCGACAACCGGTCCCGGCGGAGCCTGGTGCTCATCGTGGCGCTCTCGATCACCGCGATCGGCCTCACCACCACCGCCGCGATCATCCTGCCGATGCTGGTCGGCGCCGCCGGCTTCGCCATGCTGCTGGTCGGGCGGTGGAAGGCCGCCGTGGTGGCGGGCGTGGCGGCCCTCGCGTACCCGATCGGTTCGCTCGTGGTGTCCCGGCTGGTCCTCGGCGGGTTGTCCGCGGACGGCGCGGATGACGCCTTCTTCGACGCGGCCTACACCTACAAGCGGACCCTGATGGTCGGTGTGGTCGGAGTGATCAGCGGTCTGGCGCTCTGGTGCGGCCCGCTGCTGGCCCGTCGACGCACTCCTGCCCTGCTCACCGCCGGCGCGACGCTGACGTTGAGCGTGCTGTTCGTCCCCGGCGTGCTGGAAGCGCTGAGCGCGCTGAGTGGCATCTCGGTGGTGCTCTGGCGGGTGCCGTGGCTGCTCGCCCTGCCCACGCTGATCGGGCTGCTCTGCACGGTGCGGGTGCCGGCGCCCACGCGGGTGCTGCGCCGCGCGGCGGCGGGCGGGCTGGCGGCGCTGCTGGTCGCCTCGTTCGCCATCTTCGCCACCCCGATGTGGTCGGCGACGAGTTGGGTCGAGGTGCACAACCGGCCCACCTGGAAGCTGCCCCAGCAGCGCCAGTCCATCGCCTTCTGGATCAAGGGGCTGGACCGGCCGGCGGGGCTGCTGCTGGCACCGAAGACGATCATGCGAACGTCCCTGGTCGTTACCAGCGAGGTCCGGGTCGTCCTGCCCCGCGACTTCTACCTCGTCGAGTACGACCTCGACTCCCAGTTCGCCAAGGACCGGCTGCTGCTCGCCGGTTTCGCCGACGGCACCGCCACACCGACGTCGACCGAGTTGGCGCCGGCGCTCGACCGGCTCGACGTGGGCACCATCTGCGTCTACAACGGCAACCAGTACGCCCGTGAGTCGGCGCCCCAGCTCGGCTACCAGGAGTTCGCGAAGCGCCGGGCTCCCGGCGCGATGACCTGCTTCGGGCGGGTCGGCTGAGCACATCGCCCGCCGGTCTGGCCGGGCCCCGCCGTGGGCCCGGCCGGCCGAGGTACGAGGCTTTGACCGAAATGATGGTGGATACCCGAGCGACACCTCCTTGTCCCTTCGCGTTAAGGTCGCAGTCACGCGCTGCCGGCCGCCACACGGGAATCCGGACCACAGCCGCCGTGACCCGCCGCACTCCTGGGCGTGGTCGCCCGTGTGCGGTGGGGAGTGTCGTCGACCCACTGCGGGCTTCGGCCCGTCCCGAAAATCGTAGGGAGCGAACTCGTTGTTCGGCACGTTGACAGGACGCCTCGGAGTGGCCGCTTACAGCGCGTTGCTGGTGCTGGCCTACCTGGTCATGCTCATCGCCGGCGTATTCGGCTGGATCGGCCTGTTCGCCGTCGCCGGCCTGGCCGCCATCATCGGCGAGTTCGCCGTCGCCCGCTGGTCACCGCCGTCGCAGCTGCTCCTGGAGAAGGTCGGTCTGCACTGGTCGTACCGGCAGCTGACCCGGGACCTCGCGGCCGTGTTGCTGGTCGCCGCCGAGGTGCGGCTCAGCGGCGGTGAGTTGACCCTGCTGCTGGTGCTGCCGGCGGCGGTGTGGGTCGTGTCGGTCTTCGCCGGGGCGTTCTCCACCATGATCGAGCGCCGCAACCCGCTCTCCGCCATGGTGCGCAACATCGAACTGGGGCCGCTGCGCGCAGCCCCCGAGCCGCCGGCCTGGGCGGCGGCGGTCGCCGGGGACCGGATGCCCCTGCTCAACCTGCTGCTGGTGCCGGCCGCCGTGGCCGCTGCCGTGCAGCACGATCCGACGCCGTTCTTCGTCGCCGGCGCGGTGGCGGTCGTGGCGACCGGTGTGGTGGGTGCCATCGTCGCGCTGACCTGGCTGCGGGGTCGGGGCCAGGGCGTGGGGCAGGGCCCGGTGCTGTCCGCCGTTCAGCGGTGGCTGGACACCTACCGGCCCGAGGTGGCGCTCTACTTCGCCGGCCCCGCCAAGGACGTCTACCAGGCGAACATGTGGCTCGCACCGACCGAGGCGCTCCAGCAGCGCGCGGTGGTGCTGCTGCGCAGCAAGGAGGCGTTCCTGGAGTTGGCCGACACCCGGCTGCCGGTGATCTGCGTACCGGCCGGGGTCGACTTCATGAACCTCGAACTCAGCGGCGTCCGCGCGGCGCTCTACGCCGCCAACGTCGGCGCGAACATCCACATGCTCCGCGAGCCGAGCACGAAGCACATCTTCGTCGGGCACGGTGACAGCGACAAGCAGGCCAGCGTCAACCCCTACAGCAAGGTGTACGACGAGGTCTGGGTCGCCGGTCTGGCCGGCCGGGAGCGTTACGCCCGGGCCGGGGTGGGTGTGCTCGACTCGGACATCGTCGAGATCGGCCGGCCGCAGCTCGCCGGGGTGCACACCTTCGGCGCCGAGTCGGTGGATCGTCCGTTCACCGTGCTCTACGCCCCCACCTGGGAGGGCTGGCTCGACGACGACCCCTACCACACCTCGCTGGTGCTGATGGGTGAGCGGATCGTCAAGGGGCTGCTCGCCACGAACCCCCGGTTGCGCCTGATCTACAAGCCGCACCCGCTCACCGGGTCGCGGTCCAGGGCGGCCAGGGTGGCGCACGAGCGGTTGGTGACGGCCATCCGCGCCGCCGGAGGCAACACGGACGCGTCCTCTCTGGACGGCACCGCGCATCTGGTGGTCACCGGCCGTACGCCGGCGCTGTTCGACTGCTTCAACCAGACCGACCTGCTGATCAGCGATGTGTCCAGTGTGGTCTCCGACTTCGTGCAGAGCCAGCGGCCGTACGTGGTGGCCAACCCGGCCGGCCTCTCGGAGGACGACTTCCGCCGCGAGTACCCGACGGCTCGGGCCGCGTACCTGCTCTCCAAGGACTGCGGTGAGCTGGAGAAGATCGTGACGGTGACCCGGGCTGGCGACGACCCGATGACCGACGCTCGCCGGGAGCTGAAGACCTACCTGCTCGGCCCCGCCGAGGCCAACCCGATGGACCGGTTCCAGGAGGAGATCGCCCGCCTCTGCCGCTGACCCTCGCGTGCGCCGACCCGCGCCCGGCCCGACACCCGTCGGACCGGGCGCGGTCGTGTCAGCCGAGCAGGGCGGCCACCGCGTCGGCCACCGGAGTGTCCGCCGGCAACGCCTGCGCCGCCACCACCGCCGTCACCGGCAGCGGGCCGTACACGTGCGGGAACAGTTGGCCGCCGCGCGACGGCTCCCAGCGCAGCGCGTCGCCCAGCGACTGCTCGTCGACGCTGAGCAGGGTGAGCCCGGTGGCGCCGGTGAAGTGCCGCCGGGCCGTCTCCACCACCTGGTCGACGGCGGAGAGGTGGATGAAACCGTCCTGCCGGTCCACCGCCGAGCCGGTGAAGCTGCCGGCGGCACGGGCATCGTCCCACTCGACGGTCGGCAACAGCTTGTAGATCACCTCCGCAGCCTACGTCGACCGGCACGCGTTTCGGCCGTACCGCCGCCGACGCCGGTCGCGGCCCGGCATGCTCAGGTGGAGCGGCCGTGGAGGGATGGACGATGGCGAGCTACGACGACGACTGGACCGACAGCCAGCGCGCACTGTACGACGAGTGCTACCGGGCCGGCGGCGAGTGGGCCGAGGACCCGGACACCCCGTCCGACGACGTGCAGCATGTGATCAATCTCGCCGAGGCGGACGACGACGCCTTCAACGACGCGGAGATCGACTATCCGCCCCTGGTCGACGCGGTCACCCAGGCCAGCGGGGTCGACGTCACAAGCGTGCCGGCCCGCCACGACGACCCGGGTTTCCGGGGCTTCGCCGACGGCGTCCGGGACGCCGTCGCCGACGACGTCTTCGGTCTGTAGTCCGAGACGACGGGAGGCGGCGCTCCCGCCCGCAACACCCTTCTGCCACCATTCGCAGGACGACGCTGCGACGGACGGGGGCACGGGTGCGAATCCTGCTGGTGGAGGACGACCGCCGGGTGGCCGCCGCGCTCTCGTCCGCTCTCACCCGCCGTGGGTACGAGGTCGAGCACGCGGCCACCGTCGCCGCCGCGCTCTCCGCCGCCCCGTGCGACCTGGTGCTGCTCGACCTGACCCTGCCCGACGGGGACGGCACCGACCTGTGCCGGGAGCTGCGTCGGCGCAGCAGCCACCTCGGCATCATCGCGGTGACCGCGCGGGGCGAGGAACGCGACCGGGTGCTCGGCCTGCGCCTGGGCGCCGACGACTACGTGGTCAAGCCGTTCTCGATGGTGGAGTTGCAGGCGCGGATCGAGGCGGTGCTGCGCCGGGCCGCGAACGCCGCGCCCCAGCGGCACCTGATCGAGGCGGGAACGGTGCGTATCGACGTGGCCGCCCGCATGGTGACCGTCGACGGCCGCACGGTCACGTTGACCCGCAAGGAGTTCGACGTGCTGCTGTCGCTGGCCCGGCAGCCCGGCGTGGCGGTGCCCCGCGACCGGATCCTCCTCGACGCCTGGGGCACCACCTGGGCCGACCGGCACACCGTCGAGGTGCACGTCGGGTCGCTGCGGGGCAAGCTGGGTGACCCGCGCCTGGTGGAGACCGTACGCGGGGTCGGCTACCGGCTGCGCGATGCGTGAGGGGCTGTCGTGCGCCGTCGACTGGTGATCAGCTATCTGCTGTTGATGGTGCTCGTCCTCGTCGCGCTGGAGACCCCACTCGCGATCACCCTGGCCAGCAGCGAGACCGAGCGGGTACGCGCCGACCGGCTCGCCGACGCCACCCGGTTCGCCTCGCTGGCAGGGCCGGCGCTGCGCGGCGGTGTGCCGGGCCCGATCGAGGCCGAGCTGCGCAGCTACGACGAGCTGTACGGGATCGGCGCGGCTGTCGTCGACCGGGAGCGGGGCATCGTGGTCGACTCGACGAGTTGGGAGTCCACCGGTACGGCTGCGGTCCTGGACACCGCGCTGTCCGGACAGCAGACCACCGCCCCCGAGTCGGTCTGGCCCTGGTCGGCCGGCCCGGTGGTGGTGGCGGTGCCGATCAACGACGGCGGCGAGGTGCTCGGCGCGGTGGTGATCGTGTCGTCGGCCGACGACATTCGCCGGGCCGTCGTCGCCTGGTGGTTGCTGCTGGCACTGGCCGGCCTGCTCGTCGTGCTGGCGTGCGTGCTGACGGCGTTCGGGCTGGCCGGTTGGGTGCTGCGCCCGGTCACCGAGCTGGACGCGGTCACCCACGAGATCGCCGAGGGTGACCGGGGTGCCCGGGTGCAGCATCGGCTCGGTCCGCCGGAGCTGCGTCGGCTCGCGGCGAGCTTCAACCACATGGCCGACGTGGTGTCCGACGTGATGGACCGGCAGCGGGCGTTCGTCGCGCACGCCAGCCACCAGTTGCGTAACCCGCTCACCGCGTTGCGACTGCGGGTGGAGGAGCTGGGGCCCAGCCTCACCGACCCGGACGGGCGCGCCGAGCACCGGCTGGCGTTGGAGGAGACCGACCGGCTGGCGCTGGTGCTCGACGCCCTGCTCACCCTGGCTCGGGCCGAACGTGAGGAGAACGAGCGGATCACCGTGGATGCCGCTGCGGTGGCCGCGTCCCGGGTGGCGGCGTGGGCGCCGCTGGCCCGGCACCGGTCTGTCGCGCTGCGGCTCGCCACGAGCGATGCCCCGGCGTACGCGCGGACCGTGCCGACCGCCGTCGACCAGGCGCTGGACGCCCTGATCGACAACGCGGTGAAGTTCAGTGGGGCCGGCGCGACGGTGACGGTGACGGTGGCCCGCCACGACGACGGGGTGGCCCTGGAGGTGCGCGACACCGGCCCGGGGATGACCGAGAGGCAGCTCGGTCAGGCCACCGAGCGGTTCTGGCGGGCGCCGGACGCGCAGAACGTCGACGGCGCCGGGCTCGGCCTGACCATCGTCGCGGTGCTGGTGGACGCGTCCGACGGTCGGCTCACCATGCGCGCCGGACAGCCGCGCGGGCTGGTCGCCGGCCTGTGGTTCCCGGCGCCCCCACCCGATGCGGCGGCGGGCCCGGTGGACGACGAGGACCGGGCCGTCGACCTGCGGCCCACCCTGGCGCGGTAGCGGCCGGGCGTCAGGGTTTCGCGGCCCGGTACCAGGCGGCGGCCCCGGGGTGCAGCGACAACGGTGCGGTGACGATCGCCGACCGGGGGCTCATCCGTCCGGCCGCCGGATGCGCCGCGGCCAGCTCGGCCCGCCGTTCCATCAGCAGCCGGGTCACGTCCCGCACCAGCGAGTCCGGCAGGTCGGGCCGGACGATCAGGTAGTTCGGATTGGCCACCGTGGTCATGGGGCTCACGCCGTACACCGAGCGGGGGATGTCTCGGGAGACGTAGACCTGGCCGTAGCGGGCGCGCAGCGGCTCGGTCCAGTCACCGAGGTCCACGATCCGGGTGGCGCTCTGCAGGGTCAGCTCCTCGATGGCGAGGACCGGCAGGCCGCCGGAGAAGAAGAACGCGTCGATGCGCCCGGAGAGCAGCGCGGCCACCGAGTCGTCCAACCCGAGCCGCGCCCGGTGTACCTCGTCCCTGCCGAGCTGGGCCACGTCCAGCAGCCGGGTGGCGGTGATCTCGGTGCCGGAGCCGGGCGCGCCCACCGAGACCCGCCGGCCGCGCAGATCGTCGATAGTGCGGATTGGCCCGCCGCCGATCGCGACCAGGTGCAGTTGGTCGTCGTACACCCGGGCGACCGCGTCCACCGTCTGGACAGCCGTCGTGCTGGCGGGCAGCACGTCGGCCTGGGTGAAGCCCAGCTCGGCCGCACCGGAGCCGACCAGGCGCACGTTCTCCGCCGAGGCGGCGGTGACCACCACGCTGGCGCGTACCCCGGGCAGTTCCCGGTTGAGGATGGCCGCCAGGGACTGCCCGAACGCGTAGTAGACGGCGGTGGGACTGCCCGTGGCGATCCGGATCACCACCGGCTCGGCCCGGGCGTCCCGGCAGCCGGCGGTGAGGAGGGCCGCGACCAGCATCAGCGCGGCCGCGCTGGCACGGTGCTGACCGAACCGGCCCGACGAGGTACGACTCACGCGGTGCACTGTGCGCTGTCGGAGTGGCGGTGCGCAAGCTCGTCTCGGCCGTGGGCCGTCGCGCCGCGTGGCGCGAACCTCGCTCAGCCAGCCTGGTGGGCCGGTTCCAGCACCGTGCCGCGTGCCGACTCCATCGATGCGCTCCGCAGGATGCGGTCCCGGTCCGGGCCGTCGGCCACGCTCACGAGGAAGCAACCGGTGCCCGGGCGGAGCTCGGCCGGCACGTCCAACACGGTCGCGCCACGGATCAGCACGGCGGCCAACTCCCGGTCGGTGATCCGGACACCGAGGATGTGCCGCCGGACGTGCCGCCCGCCGGCCAGCAGCGCCGACCGCCACGCTGCCGCCGCGAGCCGGGACACCCATCGCCGGCGGGCCGGCGAGGCGCCCGGCAGGGGACCGCCGAGCAGTTCCCGACGACCCTGCCACCAACCGGCGTTCATCATCCGGGTGTACGTCCCCCGGTGCTCCGGGGGCACCCAGAGTCGGTGCAGTTCGTAGCGGCGGCGCAGACCGCCGACCGCCACCTCCTGGGTAACCGGGATGTCGAGTCGGGCGAGCAGTTGCCGCATCCGCTGCGCGGCGTCCTCCCGGTTGAACTCCACCCCCGGCGAGTGCGACCCGAGTGCCACGCTCGGCCGCGTGGGGGTCGGCGCCGCCGTGCAGCGCAGCAGGCAGGCGGCCTCGAACGCGTCGCCCAGGGTCAGCCAGTCCAGCGGGGGTGGGGTCGCTGGAGGGCGGGGCCGGTCGAGCAGGGCGGGATCGCGGGCCAACGGAGGGCTCCCTTGTCGGAGTCTGGGTTCCCCTACCGTCGCCTCTGCGTGGCCGTTGCGGAACGCCTCCCGCCCAGCCTTGAGGAAATCTTGCGGCAGATCGCGCCTACAGGTCGCTGACCACCAGATCTACCCGCCGGATACGACCGGCGGCGGGGGTTTCCTCCTCGACCGTGTACTTCAGTTCGCGCAACACGTCGACCAGTTCCGTGGCGGTTCGCGGCCGGGCCCCGGCGAGCAGCAGGTCACGGACCAACCGCCCCTTGGTGGCCTTGTTGAAGTGGCTCACCACCGAACGGACCGGCACGCCGTCGACGTCGCGCTCGTGCAGCACCCGCACGGTCACCGTCCGCTCGGCCAGCTCCCCGCGCGGCGTCCAGGTGGCCGCGTACGCCCCGGAGCGCAGGTCCAGCACCGGGCCCCTGCCGGCCGCGCCGGCTAGGACCGGCGCCAGCTCCCCACGCCAGTACGCCGACAGCGCCCCGACGTCCGGCAGCCGCGCGCCGATCGGGCAGCGGTACGGCGGGATCCGGTCGGCGAGGCGTACCGCGCCCCACAGTCCGGAGCTGATGAGGATCGAGCGGCGTGCCGCCCGCTGCGCCTCGGACGGCAGCGACGCCAGGTCCAGCGCCTCGTAGAGCACCCCGGTGTAGATCCGCGCGGCCGGGGCGGTGGCCGCCGCCCGCAGTCGGGCGTTGCGGCGCAGTTCGGCGCGCTGGCCCTCGCTGAGCCCGAGGGCGGCCCGCGCCGCCTCCTCGTCCGGGCCGGCGCTGAGTGTCACCAGCGCGTCGAGGACCCGCTCGCGGGCCGGGTTCAGCTCCGGCAGTGAGAGCTTGTCCG
Organism: Micromonospora sp. NPDC047527; assembly: GCF_040643015.1. Classification (NCBI taxonomy): domain Bacteria; kingdom Bacillati; phylum Actinomycetota; class Actinomycetes; order Micromonosporales; family Micromonosporaceae; genus Micromonospora; species Micromonospora sp. NPDC047527. The sequence goes on from NZ_JBEYTK010000003.1 coordinate 470,867, forward strand.
GGGTCCACCGTCGTCCGGTGCTGGCGTCGGCCTTGCCCTCCGAGGGTGGCAGCAGGATGAGCATCGGGTCTCCTCGACGGGCGGTACGGCGCCTCACGCGCCGGCCCGGCCAGCGTACGACCCGCCGTTACCGCCAGGGCCGGACCGGGGTGTCGGGGTGGTACACGCGATACCCGCCAACCTCCCGCACCGGGGCGGCGTCGGGCCGGTCGGCGAGCAGCCGGCGCAGCCGCCGGTCCATCGGCGAGTCGACCTCCACCACGTAGCCCGGTCGCTCGGCTCGCCCGACCTGCCGCCAGTACGGCCGGTAGCGGTTCTGCCCGGGGGACAGGTCGCCGTCGAGTACCCCGCAGACCACCGTCTCGTCGGTGTTGAAGACCAGCCGGTTGCAGGTCCAGTAGTCCCCGTACACCTCGTGGGGGCCGTGGGCGCGCAGCGCGGCGGCCAACTCCCGGGCCTGGCGTTCCTCGGTCCGTGGCGCCGCGACGCCGCTTGTCGCGAAGAGCACGGTGATCACCAGCGTGGTCGCGGTGAGCGCGGCCAGCACGGCGGTGGCCAGCGCGCCGGTGAGCCGGCCGAGCGCGCCCACCGTGCCCCGCCAGCAGGCGACCGCCGCCACCCAGAGCGGCCAGAGCACCGCCGGCAGCGACAGTTGCAGCACCGACAGGTAGCGGGCGTTGTCCAGCGGGCTGGTGGCGGCGAGCGGGCTGCGCACGTACGACAGCAGGGTCAACGCCGCGCCGACGACCAGCGCGAGGTGCACCACCGGCCCGACCCGCTCGCCGCGTGGCGTGGCGGCGGCCCGGCGGTACGCGAGCACCGCCAGCACGGCGGCGGCCAGCAGCAGCGCCGGGTAGAGCAGACCGAACCACTGCTGCCAGCGGCCGCACCCGTCCACCGGGCAGAGCCCGTGCGCCAGCGGCACCCCCTCCAGCAGGCCGCCCCGGATTCGATCCGACCACGGCGGCAGCGGGCCGGCCTTGGTGCTGACCTCCTGGAACACCGACAGGGAGTCCTCGCCCGGCCCGGCGCGCAGGTTGTCCCAGATCATCGGTGCCACGCCGACGGCGAAGCCCGCCATCAGCAGCAGGCCGGCCCAGCCGAGAAGTTCCCGCCGCACCGCCCAGACCAGCGCCAGCCCGGCCACCGCCAGGTACGGCAGGATCAGCCAGTCCGACCAGACGGCCAGCCCGACGAGGAGGCCGAACAGCGCGACGGCGAGCCGGCGGTGGCGTACCGTCCCGGCGGCCAGCCCCACGGTGATCAGCAGCATCAGCAGCACGGCCGGCTTCACCTCCGGCCGTCCGCCGACGACGGTGAGTTGGTCGCGCACCACCCGTTCGGGCCCGAGCGCCAGCAGGCCGACGACGAGGACGGCCAACCAGGGCGTGTAGATCCGCCGGGTGAGCCGGTGGATCAGGTAGAGGAAGACCGCGTACAGGGCGACCATCGGCAGCCGCAGCACCGGCCAGCTCGGCCCGGTCACCGCGAGCAACGGCGCGGCCAGGTACGACTCCAGCATGCCCATGTAGTGCTGGCCGTAGAGGAAGACGGGCCGTTCCCGACCCTGCCCGATGTGCAGCGCGGCCAGCCCGAAGGTCGCCTCGTCGCTGTTCGACGCCGGCACGGTGTACAGCGTGAGGACCAGCCGGTACCCGACGCCGATCAGCCCGAACAGCAGCGCCACGAGCGCCGGCCGGTCGAGTCGCGGACGCCACCGCCCACGGTGCTGCTCTGGATGTGTCACGACCACGCCCCCGTCGTCGCTCCGACGGAGTGTTTCACGTTTGGCGGGGCCGTCGAGGTGGATCAGCAGAGCCGGGCCGGCTCGCGTGGCCGCGATTGTCGACGTGTGGCAGGGTTGGCGGGTGCCACCCACTCCCGCCGGCCAGCTGGCCGTGCCGAACCTGCACCGGGCCGCGCGGATCGAGGACGCCGTGCACCAGCTCGTGGAGCGTCGGTTGCGGCGCACCGGCTGGCGGATGAACATCGTCGCGTACGCCGGTTACGGCCGCCCCGGTTGGGTGCGGGTGATGTGCCGGGTGTTGCTGGGCCGCCCCGACACCCGCCAGCGGGGCCGCCTGGACAAGGTCCGCGGCTGGCGCAGCTTTACCACGCTGCCCGCCAAGCACGTCACCGTGCACATCGAGGCCGGTGGGGTGCGGCACGAGACGCAGGCTGACCGCAGCGGCTTCGTCGACACGCTCGTCGAGGCCGACCTGCCACCCGGCTGGGGGACGGTCCGGCTCAGCGTCCCCGACGCCGAGCCGGTCGACGCGCCGGTGCGGATCCTCGACCCGGAGGTCACGTTCGGCATCCTCTCCGACATCGACGACACGGTGATGGTGACCGCGCTGCCCCGGCCGCTGCTCGCCGCGTGGAACACGTTCGTCCTCGACGAGCACGCCCGCAACGCCGTGCCGGGCATGGCGGTGCTCTACGAGCGGCTGGTCACCGCGCACCCCGGCGCCCCGGTCTTCTACCTCTCCACCGGCGCGTGGAACGTCGCGCCGACGCTGACCCGGTTCCTGTCCCGGCACCTCTACCCGGCCGGGCCGCTGCTGCTCACCGACTGGGGGCCGACCGCCGACCGCTGGTTCCGCAGCGGCATGGAACACAAGCGCAGCACCCTGGCCCGGCTGGCCAAGGAGTTCCCGGACGTGCGCTGGCTGCTGGTCGGCGACGACGGGCAGCACGACCAGGAGATCTACCGCGAGTTCGCCGCCGCCCACCCGGAGAACGTCGCCGGGGTGGCGATCCGCCGGCTCTCCCCGACGCAGTCGGTGCTGGCCGGCAGCCTGCCCGCCCCGGCGGGCGCGTCGTCGGCGGGACCGGTGGGGCAGAAGTGGCTCTCCGCGCCGGACGGCGCCGGCCTGTGGCAACTACTGCGCGACGCCGGCCTGGTTTGAGACCGCCGGTTGGATCACCGGGGCTGGGGCGAGCGCGGCCGACGCGACGGCGGTGGGAGGTAGTCATGCTCAGCGACCAGAGAGACGACATCCGTAGGCGCAGGTCGTACCGCTTGCACGTGCTGTCGTGGCGGGCGATGTTCTTGTCGCTCGCCGTCATCGCGTCGACTCAGGTCCTACAGGCTTATCACCTGGTCCGCCATGAAGTATCGGTGGGCGTGGTAGCCCCACTTGCCGTGGTCTTCGTTGTTTCCGCGACGACGGGGATCGTGACGCTGGGGATCCAAGCGGCCTATCTTGCGTCCAACCCGCTTGGCAGAGGCATTCACGAACGCCAGATTCGATTCGCTCGCATGCTCCTGGTGGATCTGGTGACCCTTCGCTGGAGTCTTAAAGCCCCCGAGAAGTGATCGGCGCTTCTCGGGTCTCGTGAGCTAATCGCCTCCGGGGAATGGCGACTCTCGTGCGGTGCGTAGCGAGCCCACCGGAGCGACCGCGTGCGTTCCCTCCTGTCCGTAACAGCGCCAGCTCACGTCGTCTCCCACCTCGGCCGCTGACGATCCCTGCGACTCACCTCGTAGGCGATAGACGCTGGCGACGGTCCGGTGCACGGGGCACTCTGGCCATGCCTTCCAGAGGACACCCATGACGGTGTCCTGAGCGGCTTCGGCGACCACCGCGATGATCATGGCGGCAGTGTCCCCGGGCCGAACCTGGACCGGGTCACCGTGAAACCGGCCATCACGTAAAGCTACGAATACCTCGCCCCTGTCGGTGACCAGGCGTAGTCCTTCGGCATCGCCGAGTTCTGCCTGCACGTCTTTCTCCACGATGGAGAGTGCATGGTCGAGCAGCGGGTGTTCGGCCGGTGTCGGCGGCGGCACGGGTCAGCCCTGGCGCAGCCAGACGGCACCCAGCGGGGGGACCTGGAGGGCCGCGGACGCCACCATTCCGTGCCACGGCACGTCCTCGGCGTGCACCGCGCCCAGGTTGCCCACCCCCGACCCGCCGTAGTGCTGCGCGTCGGTGTTGAGCACCTCGGCCCACGTGCCGCCGGCCGGCAGGCCGATCCGGTAGTCATGCAGGGGCTGGGCGGAGAAGTTGGCCACGCACACCAGCGTCGAGCCGTCCGGGGCGATCCGGATGAACGACACGGTGTTGTTGGCGACGTCGTCGCCGGCGATCCAGCGGAACCCGGCCGGTTCGGTGTCCTGCGCCCAGAGCGCCGGGGTGTCCCGGTAGACCCGGTTGAGGTCGCCGACGAGCCGTTGCACGCCGGCGCGGGCCGGGTCGTGCAGCAGGTACCAGTCGAGGCCGCGTTCCTCGCTCCACTCCCGGTCGTCGGCCAGTTCGGAGCCCATGAACAGCAACTGCTTGCCGGGGTGCGCCCACATGTACGCGAGCAGCGCCCGGACGTTCGCCAGCCGCTGCCAGGTGTCGCCGGGCATCTTGCCGGCCAGTGAGCCCTTGCCGTGCACCACCTCGTCGTGGCTGATCGGCAGCACGTAGTTCTCGCTCCAGGCGTACGCCAGGGAGAACGTGAGCTGGTGGTGGTGGTGCTGACGGTAGATCGGGTCCTTCGAGGTGTAGAGCAGGGTGTCGTGCATCCAGCCCATGTTCCACTTGAACCCGAAGCCCAGCCCGCCCTCGGCGGTGGGCCGGGTGACGCCCGGCCAGGCGGTGGACTCCTCGGCGATCATCACGACACCGGCGTGGTGCTTGTAGACCGTCGCGTTCACTTCCTGCATGAGCGCGAGGGCCTCCAAATTCTCCCGGCCGCCGTACTTGTTGGGCTCCCACTCGCCGTGGTTGCGGGAATAGTCCAGGTAGAGCATCGACGCGACCGCGTCCACCCGCAGCCCGTCGACGTGGAACTGGTCGCACCAGTAGAGCGCGTTGGCGACCAGGAAGTTGCGCACCTCGCGGCGGCCGAAGTCGAAGACGTACGTGCCCCAGTCGGGATGCTCGCCTCGGCGCGGGTCGGGGTGCTCGTAGAGCGGGGTGCCGTCGAAGCGCGCGAGCGCCCACTCGTCCTTGGGGAAGTGCGCGGGCACCCAGTCCAGGATCACCCCGATGCCGGCGGCGTGCAGTTCGTCGACGAGGTGCCGGAACTCGTCCGGGTCGCCGAATCGGGACGTCGGCGCGTAGTAGCCGGTCACCTGGTAGCCCCAGGAACCGCCGAACGGGTGCTCCATCACCGGCAGGAACTCCACGTGCGTGAAGCCCAACTCGGTGACGTACGCGGTGAGCTGCTCGGCCAGCTCGCGGTAGCCCAGGCCGGGCCGCCACGAGCCGAGGTGCACCTCGTAGACGCTCATCGGCTCCTGGTGCGGCTGCCGCTCGGCCCGCCGTGCCAGCCAGTCCGCGTCGTTCCACCGGTACGTCGAGTGGTACACCACCGACGCGGTGGCCGGCGGCACCTCCGCGTACGCGGCGAGGGGGTCGGCCTTGTCGCGCCACTGCCCGTCGGCGCCGAGCACCCGGTACTTGTAGCGGGCGCCGACGCGGGCGTTGGGCACGAACAGCTCCCACACGCCGCTGGAGCCGAGCGAGCGCATCGGCCAGCCGTCGTCCGGTGACCAGCCGGTGAAGTCGCCGACCACCCGTACGCCACGGGCGTTGGGCGCCCAGACGCTGAACGCCACGCCCTCGTCGAAGACCCGGGCGCCGAGCGCGTCCCACAGCCGCTCGTGCCGGCCCTCGCCGATGAGGTGCAGGTCCAGCTCACCGAGCGTCGGCGGGTAGCGGTACGGGTCGTCGTGCGCCGTGCCGTCGACCTCCACCCGGTAGTCGAGCACGTTGCCCTCGACCTGTGCCTCGAAGACGCCGACGTCGTGCACCCGCTTCATCGGGTACCGCTCGTCGCCGACGAGCAGCACCACGTCGCCGGCACCCCGGCGCATCGTGCGGATCGTGGTCGAGGAGTCGGTGGGGTGCGCGCCGAGCAGCGCGTGCGGGTCGTGCGTCGCGCCGGTGATCAGCTGGTCCATCGGGCGTCCTTCGGGGCGGCGTCGGTCGGTGCGGAGCGGGACGAGCGGGCAGCCAACGGTCGGGGCGCCGCCGAGCGGGCGTTCGCCAGGCGGGACGCCACGGTGGCCGGGGTCGCCGGTGCGGTGCCGCCGGAGAGGTCGTCCGGCACATCGGCGACGGTGAGGTCCGCAGGCTCCGCGCCCGTCGGCTGCGGCACGGCCGGCGGGGCCGGGCGGCGCACGGTCAGCACGTGCGCCGGTTGCAGGTACGGGTCGAGCCGGACCGCGTTGCGCTGACCCCAGTCGTAGCTGGTGCCGGTCAGCTCGTCGTGCACCGTGAACCGCTCGTGCCAGTCGAACCCGAGGGCCGGCATGTCCAGCGTGGTGTTGCCCCACTGCACCTCGCGCGAGTCGAACGAGCAGACCACGATGACCGTGTTGCCGGTCGCCGGGTCGTGCTTGGACCAGCACAGCAGCGCCGGGTTGTCGATCTCGTGGAAGCGCAGGTTGCGCAGCTGGTGCAGCGCCGGGTTGTCGTGGCGTACCCGATTGAGGGTGGTCAGGAACGGCGCCAGCGAGCGGCCCTGCGCCTCGGCGGCGGCCCAGTCGCGGGGCCGCAGCTCGTACTTCTCGTTGTCCAGGTACTCCTCGGCGCCCGGCCGGGCCACGTGCTCGAACAGCTCGTAGCCCGCGTACAGCCCCCAGGAGGGGGAGAGCAGCGCGGCCAGCACCGCCCGGATCTTGAACATCGGCGGGCCGCCGTGCTGCAACGACTCGTGCAGGATGTCGGGGGTGTTCGGCCAGAAGTTCGGCCGCATGTAGTCGGCCGACGCGACCAGCTCCTCGCAGTACTCCCGCATCTGCGCGGCCGTCGTGCGCCAGGTGAAATAGGTGTACGACTGCGTGAAGCCGATCTTGCCCAGGCCGTGCATGATCGCGGGCCGGGTGAACGCCTCGGCCAGGAAGAGCACGTCCGGGTCGACCCTCTTCACCTCGGCGATCAGCCAGTGCCAGAAGTCGAACGGCTTGGTGTGCGGGTTGTCCACCCGGAAGATCCGGATGCCCTCGCCCACCCAGTGCAGCACCACCCGCAGCACCTCGGCCCGGATGCCCTCCGGGTCGTTGTCGAAGTTCACCGGGTAGATGTCCTGGTACTTCTTCGGCGGGTTCTCCGCGTACGCGATGCTGCCGTCGGCCCGGGTGGTGAACCACTCCGGGTGCTCGGTGACCCACGGGTGGTCCGGCGCGCACTGCAACGCCAGGTCCATGGCCACCTCCAGGCCCTGCGCCGCCGCCGCCTGGATGAAGGCGCGGAAGTCTGCCGGCGTACCCAGATCGGGGTGGATGGTGTCGTGGCCGCCCTCGGCGGCGCCGATCGCCCACGGCGAGCCCACGTCGTCGGGCCCCGCGGTTAGCGCGTTGTTGCGGCCCTTGCGGTTGACCCGGCCGATCGGGTGGATCGGCGGCAGGTAGAGCACGTCGAAGCCCATCGCGGCCACGCCCGGAAGCCGGTCGGTCGCGGTGGCGAAGGTGCCGGAGCGACCCCCCTGCGCTCCTTCGGAGCGGGGGAAGAACTCGTACCAGGCCGAGTAGAGGGCCCGCTTGCGGTCCACCCAGATCGAGTACGTCTCACCGGCGGTGACCAACTCCCGCACCGGGTGCTCCCAGAGCAGGTCGGCCAGGGCGAGCGCCGGGTCGACCCGCTGCGGTAGCGGCAGGTCGGTGTCCGCGAGGGCGGTGAGCGCGTCGGCGACCCGGGCTTGGTCGGCGGCCGGGACGAGGCCCCGGGCGGCGGCGAGCACCCGTGTGCCCTCGGCCAGGTCGTTGGCCAGGTCCTCCGGCCCCTGCCCGGCGGCGATCTTCTTGGTCACCGCGTTCTGCCAGGTCAGATACGGGTCCTGGAACGCCTCGACGGAGAAGGTCCACTCACCGACGGCGTCCGGCGCGATGGTGGCGTGCCAGCGGTCCTGGCCGGGCTCGCCGGGGCGCATCCGGGTGAACGGCCGGGCGTCACGGTCCGGGCCGCTCCACACCACGTTGCAGCCCAGCGCGTCGTGCCCCTCCCGGTAGGCGCGCGCCGACACCGGAATCGGCTCGTCGACCACCGCCTTGGCCGGGTACCGCCCGCACGAGACGACGGGGGAGACGTCTTCGATCGGGAACCGTCCAGTCACCCCGCCAACCTACTGTGCGAGATCGGCTCGCGCGCGGCCAAGCATCGGACGTTGGCAACCTGACGCGGCCGATAGAAGGCGTCAAGCGTGACGCATGCTCCGACGTGTCGCGTATCATGTGTGATACGTGACAGGGGGTTGGGTATGCGGTTGAATAGCAAGGGTCAGGTCACCATCCCTGCGGCGCTGCGAGCTCAGTACAACCTTCATGAGGGCGACGAGGTCGATGTGGTGGAGGAGGGCGGTGCTCTGCGCATCGTCCGCGTGCACGGTGCGGACACCCGGGGGCAGCGGCTCGTCCGTCACATGCGGGGCCGTGGGAGCGCCAAGGACACCGAGCACATGTCCACCGAGGAGTTGATGGAGATGCTGCGTGGCGAGTGATCGGCTCCGCGCCCTGCCGTCCCGCTCGCCGGACGCGACGACGACGCTTGTCGACACCAATGTGCTGCTGGACATCCTGACCGATGACCCCAAGTGGGCGGAGTGGTCCGGCACTGCTCTCGCCGAGGCTCGCGATGCCGGCAGCCTGGTGATCAACCCGATCGTGTACGCCGAGGTGTCGGTCCGTTTCGACCGCATCGAGGATTTGGACGAGGCGCTGCCTGCCGCGGACTTCCTTCGCGAGGAGCTTCCGTACCCCGCGGGCTTCCTCGCCGGCAAGGCGTACGCGCGATATCGGAGGCTGGACGGCGCGAAGCGGTCGCCGTTGGCCGACTTCTACATCGGCGCGCATGCGGCCGTCTGCCGATACAACCTGCTAACCCGTGACGGGTCGCGATACCGCACGTACTTCCCGACCCTGACGCTGATCACGCCGAACGACTGACCGCCGCTAGGCCGTCGTCCGGCCACCACCATCAAGATCACACGCATTCAGTGAAACCGCTGTATCGGTGCGACCCGGATGCAGCGGTTTCCTGGAAGTCGTGTGGATCTAGGCCGCGCAGCGGAGTGCCTCCATCCGGGGCGGGGTGGTTCCTGTGCTCCGCCCCGCCCTGAACACATGGCCAATCACCACCATTCCCGTGGCCCTTGAGGAGGCGCAGGTGCACGAGCGTCCGCCGGACGGGCCGCTGCCGCCCGCGTACCCGGTGCCGGGTGCCCGGCCTCCATGCCCGGACGGGGATCGGGTGCCCTGTCTACCCCGTACGCCCCGCGCGCCGCTCACCCGCCGGCAGTACGCCTATGGCCTCACGATGGCTGTGGTCGTACTCGTGTTGTTCGTGCTGGGGGTCCTGCGGTGAGCGGGACGGGCCCGCGGTGAACGAGCTGCCGGTGGGTCGCCGAATCGCCCAGTGGCGGGTGCGGCGCAACATGACGCAGCAGCAGTTCGCCGACCGTCTCGGCAAGTCGAAGAGCTGGGTGGACAAGGTGGAGCGCGGGGTACGCCGGCTGGAGCGGGTGTCCAACCTTCGGGAGGTCGCCGACACGCTCCGCATCGACCTGGAGGTCCTGCTGACCGCCCGGCCGGTGCGGCCCGATCCCGTCGCTACCGGGGTGGAGGGGATCCGAACCGCGTTGGCTCGCTACCGCCTGCGGGGCTCGACCCGACCACCGCTCATCGAGGAGCTGCGTGCCCGGCTGGCCCACGCCGAACAGAGCTACCGACATGCCCGGTACCCGACGCTGCTCGCAGTCCTGCCCGACCTGCTCGACGCCGCCCGCGAGGCGCAGGCCGCCCGCCCCGGGTTTACGACCGACGCTCTGCTGGTCTCGGTGTACGGGTTGACCGCCCTGGTGCTGGTGAAGGTCGACCAGGGGGAGTTGGCCTGGCTGGCCGCCGATCGCGGGATCGCCGTCGCCCTCGCCACGAATGACGCACAGCTCGCCGGCGTTGCCACCGTGTCGCTGAGCCAGGCGCTACGGTCCCAAGGTCGGCGGAGGTCGGCCCTGGATGCCGCGCTCGTCGCCGCCGACCGCATCGAGGGGGCCGGGGACGGTGGTGGCACTCCAGCAGTCTCCTCGCTGCGCGGGACGTTGCTCCTCCAGGCCGCCTTCGCCGCCGCGGCTGGGGGAGACGCACGAGGTGCCACCCGGTCGCTCGACCAGGCAGCGAGGATCGCCCGACACGACGGGTTCGACGGCGGCCCTGCTGGCGGCTCCACTGGCCCTGCTGACGGCCCTGCTGGTTCTGCTGGCGGTGACTCCGGTGGCTGGGGCTTCGGTGGCGGTGGTTCCAGCAGCGGCTGGGGTTTCGGCCCTGCGGCGGTCGAGGCAGCACGGGTGGTGGCCGAGGCGGCTCTCGGCGGCGTCGCGGCGGCGACCGTACGGCACGAGCGGCTGGTAGTCACCGACGAGTGGCGGTGGCTGCCGCCCGAGCATCGGGCCGCGTGCCTTCTCGACGTGGCCCGCGCGTACGCCCTCGTCGGCGACATGCTCCGGGCGGGCCGGACCCTGCTCGAAGCGGAACGCACCGCCCACGGCGAGGTACACGACCGGCCCGCGACACGGAAGCTGGTCGCCGTCGCGTGGCGGTCCGCCGACGTCCCGGCCGGCCTGGCCCACCTCGCCGCCACCCTCCGCGTCACCTGACACCCGTCGCCGGCTATCTGCGCCGGTGGTAGTGGTTGCGGCGGGGCAGTTGGTCGGGGTCGAGCCAGGCGGGTGGGATGAACTCGGGATGGCCGTCGCCACCGAGACGCACGGTCCAGTCGCCGTGGTGGATGTGACGGTGATGGTGACCGCAGAGCAGCACCGCGTTGGCCAGGCTGGTGTCACCGCCGTCGGCCCAGTGCTGGATGTGGTGGGCGTCGCACCAGCGTGGCGGGCGGTCGCAGCCGGGGAAGGCGCAGCCTCCGTCACGCAGGACCAGGGCGCGTCGCAGGGGGCCGGTGATGAGGCGGCGTTGCCGGCCGACGTCGAGGACTTGGCCGGTGCTGCCGAGCACGGCGGGCAGGATGGCGGCGTCGCAGGCGAGGCGCCGCACCGCTTCGGGCGTGAGGTGCCCGCCGGTGTCGAGGGTGCCCGTGTCGAGGTGCTGGCGCAGCATGTCGTAGGTGGTGGTGACGACGAGCTGGGTGGGGTCACCGCCGTGGTCGGGCAACTCACCGGTGCGCAGGGCGAGGCGGCACACGTCGGCGAGGGCATCGTGGCGGCGCTGGCCGGGCGTGCGGGTGTCGTCGGGGCCGGCGGGTGCGGTGAGCGGGTCGATGGCAGCGCGCAGCAGGGCGGCGGCTTCGGTGTCGAGGCTGCCGGTGAGGCGCAGCCGCCCGTCGGGCTGCTCGCTCAGGGTCACGTGCCGGTCGCGGGCGGCACGCGACTCCTCGGCCCGGAGTGCCGCCTGGGCGGCAGCGTCGGCGACCTCCGGGGCGACGTGGCCGAGGATCCGCGTGCCGAGCCTGCGCAGCAGGGCGGCGTCGAACTGCGCCGCCCAGTCGACGAGGACGCCGACAGCCTTGTCGGCGGCCGCCGCACCGGCGACGCTCTGCACGGTCTCGACCGTTTCGGCGATGACCCGGACCTGCTCGATGGTGACGGCCCCGCCGGCCAGCGCGTCGCGCACCCCGACCGGGGCGGCGTCGAGCGTCGCGGCGAGCTCGACCAGACGGCGTGCGGCGCCGACCCCGAGGCGCAAGCGGTCGCGCAACCACACCGCCGTCGAGGACGCGCCTTGCGCGGTTGCGGTGCCTCGACCGTCCAGCTCGCGCACGAGCGTCAGCTTGATCGCGGCCACCCGTTGCTCCAGGCGGTGGGCGACGTCCAGGGCGGTGACGAGGTCCTGCTCGTCGGCGGCCCAGGTGGCGCGGTCGAGGCAGGCCGCCACAGCGGACTCTGCCTGCGCCAACGCATCGATCACCAGCAAAGACTAGAACAGGTGTACGACACTTTCCGGCGCTGTGGTTGTGCTGCCGGCGCGCGGGTCACCGAACCAGCGGACCGGCTCAGGTGACGTAGCCTCCCGCCCATGATCGAACGGGCGAGAGTTGCGGTTGTGGGCGTCGGAAACAACACGTCGGCGTTGGTGCAGGGAATGGCTCTCTACCGTCAGACCGGCAGCCTGGTGGGTATCCGGCGGCCGATGATCGACGGGCTCGGGGTGGACGACATCGACGTGGTCGCGGCCTTCGCCACCTCCGAGGAGAAAATCGGTAGGGACCTGACCGAGGCGATCTTCATGCCGCCCAACAATTTTCCTCGGCTCGACTGTGAGCTCCCCCGGGCGGATGTCCCGGTGACCAGGGGTCTTGTCGACGCGACCGAGGTGGGTCGGGTGGCGGCGGCGCTGGCAGGGGCGGAGGTGCTGCTCTATTCGGCCCCGAGCGGACGGCCGGAGACGGCCCGGGCGTACGCCGAAGCCGCGTACGAGGCGGGTGCGGCCTTCGTCAACACCACCTCCGACCCGGTTGCCCGGGATCCGGGGTGGATGGGCAGGTTCGAGGCTGCCGGCCTGCCGCTGATCGGTGATGATCTGGCCAGCCAGTTCGGCACCTCGGTGCTGCACAACGCGTTGCTGCGGCTGCTGGAGGAGCGGGGCCTCGCCCTGGTCAGTTCCTACCAGGTCAATCTTGGCGGCACCGACGACTTCCGCAACCTGGTGGAGAACCCCAGTACCAAGAAGCAGTCCAAGCTCAATGCGTTATCGGCGGACGACAAAGTCGAGCTGGCCCCACTGGGTTACCTGTCGCAGCTGAAATCGCGGAAGGTGGCACACCTCAACATTGAGGCGCAGGGCTGGGGTGAGACAGCGGTGAGCCTGGACGTGAAATTGACGGTGCACGACCCGAGTGGTGCCGCGGGGGTCAACATCGACCTCATTCGGATCGCGGCCAACGCGCTACGGAACGGGCTCGGTGGTCACCCCGCCGACGCGACGTCGCTGCTCAAATCCCCGCCGGGTACGGCGATCTGAGGTCGACCCGCGCGCTGCCGGCTGCCGGCTGCCCGCCGCCCGCCGCCGGTCAGCCGGCGGCACGGACCTCCCGGTAGATGTCGAGGGTGCGGGCGGCGATGGCGTCCCAGGAGAAGTGCTCCACCGCGCGTCGCCGGCCGGCGCGGGCCATCTCGGTGGTCTTCGCCGGGTCGGCCAGCAGAGTGTTGATCGCCGCCGCCAGGTCGGCCACGAAGCGGTCCGGGTCCAGTGGGGTGCCCGACCCGTCGGTGGCCTGCTCGATCGGCACGAGCAGGCCCGTCTCACCGTCGGCCACGACCTCCGGGATGCCGCCGGTGGCGGTCGCCACCACGGCCGTCTCGCAGGCCATCGCCTCCAGGTTGACGATGCCCATGGGCTCGTACACCGAGGGGCAGGCGAAGACCGTCGCGTGGGTGAGCACCTGGATGACCTCGGTCTTGGGCAGCATCTCGGCGACCCAGACCACTCCGGAGCGGTTGGCCCGCAGCTCGGCGACCAACTCCTGCACCTCGGCGGCGATCTCGGCCGTGTCCGGAGCGCCGGCCAGCAGCACCAGCTGAGTGTCGGCGGGCAGTTTCCGGGCGGCTCGCAGCAGGTAGGGCAGCCCCTTCTGCCGGGTGATCCGCCCGACGTAGACCACGCTGGGTCGGGACGGGTCGACGCCGAGCCGGTCGAGCACCTCGGTGCCCTGGTCCGGGGCGTACTGGATGGTGTCGATGCCGTTGTAGACCACCCGGACCCGGTCCGGGTCGACCTGCGGGTAGGCGGTCAGCACGTCGCGCCGCATGCCGGCGCTCACCGCGATGATCGCGTCGGCGGCCTCCATCGCGGTGCGCTCGATCCAGGAGGAGAGCGCGTAACCGCCGCCGAGCTGCTCGGCCTTCCACGGTCGCAGCGGCTCCAGGCTGTGCGCGGTCAGCACGTGCGGCACCCCGTGCAGCAGCTTCGCGGTGTGTCCGGCCAGGTTCGCGTACCAGGTGTGGCTGTGCACCACGTCGGCGCCGGCCGTGCCGGCGGCCATCTCCAGGTCCACGCCCATCGTGCGCAGCGCGGCGTTCGCGCCGGTCAGGCCGGGCGGTTCGGGGTACGCGGTGACGCCCGCCTCGGTGCGCGGCAGACCGAAGCAGCGCACCCGCACGTCGGCGAGGCGGCGCAACTCACGGGCCAGGTACTCGACGTGCACCCCGGCGCCACCGTAGACCTCCGGCGGGTACTCACGGGTGAGCAGGTCGACGCGCAGCGGGGTGGGTTCCGTCATGACCTCGCACCCTAGTGCAGAAGACTCCCCGTACGAGTGGTGAAGTCCGACGCGGGTGGATAGCGTCTGGGCATGGCTGCCAAGGTGCTCGCGATCGTCCTGGCGGGTGGTGAGGGCAAGCGCCTGATGCCACTCACCACGGACCGGGCCAAGCCGGCCGTCCCGTTCGGCGGGATGTACCGCATGGTCGACTTCGTCCTCTCCAACCTGGCCAACGCCGGCTATCTCAAGATCGTCGTGCTGACCCAGTACAAGTCCCACTCCCTCGACCGGCACATCACCAAGACCTGGCGGATGTCGACGCTGCTCGGCAACTACGTCACCCCGGTGCCGGCGCAGCAACGTCGCGGCCCCTGGTGGTTCGCCGGCTCGGCCGACGCCATCTACCAGAGCTTCAACCTCATCAACGACGAGCAGCCCGACTACGTGATCGTCTTCGGCGCCGACCACATCTACCGGATGGACCCCCGGCAGATGGTGGAGGACCACATCGCGTCCGGCGCGGCGGTCACCGTCGCCGGCATCCGCCAGCCGCTGTCGACGGCCGACCAGTTCGGCGTCATCGAGGTCGGCGAGGACGGCCGGCGCATCCGGGCGTTCCGCGAGAAGCCCACCGACGCGGTCGGCCTGCCGGACGCGCCCGACGAGATCTACGCCTCGATGGGCAACTACGTCTTCACCACCCGGGCGCTGTGTGAGGCGGTCGAGCGCGACGCGGAGGACAAGACCAGCAAGCACGACATGGGCGGCAGCATCATCCCGATGCTCGTGGCGCGGGGCGAGGCGAACGTCTACGACTTCCGCGACAACGAGGTGCCGGGCAGCACCGACCGGGACCGCGGCTACTGGCGCGACGTCGGGACGCTCGACTCGTTCTACGACGCGCACATGGATCTGATCAACGTGCACCCCGTCTTCAACATGTACAACTTCGACTGGCCGATCTACACCGAGCAGCCCCCGTGGCCGCCGGCGAAGTTCGTGCACCAGTGGGGGGAGCGGGTCGGCCGGGCGGTCGGTTCGATGGTCTCCCCGGGCGTGGTGATCTCCGGGTCGCTGGTGGAGAACTCGATCGTGTCGCCGAAGGTGCGGGTGCACTCCTGGGCGCACGTCGAGGGTTCGGTGCTGATGGAGGGTGTGGAGATCGGCCGGCACGCGGTCGTCCGGCGGGCCATCCTGGACAAGAACGTGTTCGTCCCAGAGGGCGCCGAGATCGGCGTCGACCTGGAGAAGGACCGGCAGCGCTACACCGTCTCCGACAACGGCATCGTGGTGATCGGCAAGGGCCAGAAGGTCGAGCTGTGACCACCCGTACCTGCTCCAGGAGGTTCCCGCAGTGACCCATCCCCGTGCCGGCCAACCCGCCCAGCCCGCCGACCTGGTCGACGTGCCGCGCCTGGTGACCGCCTACTACGCCGAGCACCCCGATCCCACGGACCCGGCGCAGCAGGTCTCCTTCGGCACCTCCGGTCACCGGGGCTCCAGCCTGCGCAACGCGTTCAACTCCGACCACATCCTCGCGGTCACCCAGGCGCTCTGCGACTACCGGCGGGAGCAGGGCCTCGACGGTCCGCTGTTCCTGGCTCGGGACACCCACGCGCTCTCCGCGCCGGCCGCGGTGGACGCGCTGGAGGTCCTCGCCGCCAACGGGGTCACCGTGCTGGTCGACAGCCGCGACGGTTACACCCCGACGCCAGCGCTGTCGCACGCGATTCTCACCCACAACCGGGGGCGCACCAGCGGCCTCGCCGACGGCATCGTCATCACCCCGTCGCACAACCCGCCGGACGACGGGGGCTTCAAGTACAACCCCACCAACGGCGGGCCCGCCGACACCGACGTCACCCGGTGGATCCAGGACCGCGCCAACGCGATCCTCGCCGCCGGGCTCAAGGAGGTCCGCCGGATCACCTACGCGCGGGCCAGGGTCGCCGACACCACCGGGGAGTACGACTTCCTCGCCAACTACGTCGACGACCTGCCGGCGGTGATCGACGTCGACGCCATCCGTGACGCGGGCATCCGGATCGGGGCGGACCCCCTCGGCGGGGCGAGCGTGGCGTACTGGGGTGAGATCGCCGAGCGGCACCGGCTGGACCTGACCGTGATCAACCCGACGGTCGACCCGACCTGGCGGTTCATGACGCTCGACGGCGACGGCAAGATCCGGATGGACTGCTCCTCGCCGAACGCGATGGCGTCGCTGATCGCCGCCCGCGCCGACTACCAGATCTCCACGGGCAACGACGCCGACGCCGACCGGCACGGCATCGTCACCCCCGACGCCGGCCTGATGAACCCCAACCACTTCCTGGCGGTGGCGATCGACCACCTGTTCCGTACCCGCGCCGACTGGGGTCCGGCCGCCGCGGTGGGCAAGACCCTGGTCTCCTCGTCGATGATCGACCGGGTCGCCGCCGACCTGGGCCGGCCGCTGCTGGAGGTGCCGGTCGGCTTCAAGTGGTTCGTGCCGGGGCTGCTCGACGGCGCGGTCGGCTTCGGCGGTGAGGAGAGCGCCGGCGCGTCGTTCCTGCGCCGTGACGGCTCCACCTGGACCACCGACAAGGACGGCCTGCTGCTCTGCCTGCTCGCCGCCGAGATCCTGGCCACCAGCG
This sequence comes from Micromonospora sp. NPDC047527, assembly GCF_040643015.1. Taxonomy (NCBI): domain Bacteria; kingdom Bacillati; phylum Actinomycetota; class Actinomycetes; order Micromonosporales; family Micromonosporaceae; genus Micromonospora; species Micromonospora sp. NPDC047527. The sequence goes on from NZ_JBEYTK010000003.1 coordinate 487,644, forward strand.
GGCGCAGCCCGAGCGAGCACTGGGCGGAGCTGGCCGACCGGTTCGGCGCGCCCGCGTACGCCCGCATCGACGCCCCGGCCACCCGCGAGCAGAAGGCCGTGCTCGCCAAGCTCTCCCCGGACCAGGTCACCGCCACCGAGCTGGCCGGTGAGCCGATCACCGCGACCCTGACCACCGCGCCCGGCAACGGCGCCCCGATCGGCGGCCTCAAGGTCAGCACGACCTCCGGCTGGTTCGCCGCCCGCCCCTCCGGCACCGAGGACGTCTACAAGATCTACGCCGAGTCCTTCCAGGGCCCCGAGCACCTCACGCGCATCCAACAGGAAGCCAAAACCCTGGTGGACCAGGCCCTCACCAACGCCTGAACCCCACCCCACCCCACCCCACCCCTCCACCCGGCCTGGCTCCGCCCGGCCATGTTGATCATGAGGTTAGCGGCGCGACACGCCGACACCGCCGCCGCTAACTTCATGATCGACGCGGTGGGGGTGGTGGGGTCAGCAGCGTGGGGGGATTTCTTGGTCGGGGGATCTGTGGAGTTCTTTGGGGAGCAGCTCGCGGAGCTGCTCGGGTAGGAAGGGCAGATCGAGCAGGGTCATCTTCAACTGGTTGCGTTCCTGGTAGCGCTGCGGGTCGAAGCGGACCACCAGGCCGGCGTTGCGGCGGTAACTGATGTCCACGGCACCCTCGGTCGCCGCGTCGCGGAACACCAGCCCGTCCATCTCCACCACGACAGCCGACGAGTGGGGCTCCAACTCCAGCCGGATCTTCTCGTCCGGGGAGAGCACCACCGACCGGGAGATGCCGGCCATCGGCGCCGACGGGGTGACCACCACGACGTCCGCCGCCGGGGAGATCAGCGGACCACCCGCGGCGTAGCTGTACGCGGTCGAGCCGATCGGCGTGCTGATCACCACGGCGTCGGCGCGGTAGTAGCCGTACTGCTGGCCGTCGACCGCGAGGGTGGCGGTGACGAAACCGGAGCCGGGCTGGCGGACCAGCGCGATGTCGTTGAACGCCACGATGTCGTCGCCGCACACGTCGCAGGCCAGGCAGGCGTGCGACTCGATGGTGAAGTCCTTGGACAGCAACCGGCTCAACGCCTCCGGCAGCGCCGGCGGCTCGACCTCGACGAGAAAACCGAGCCGACCCAGGTGTACGCCGAGCACCGGCTTCGGGTCGAGGACTGCCGAACGCAGCGCTCCCAGCATCGTGCCGTCACCGCCGATGCTGATCAACGCGTCGGCGCGTGCCGCCACCTCGGCCTCCGGCACCGGCTCGATGCTGGCCGGTACGCGGTGCGCGTCCTCCGTGCGCACCATCAACGACTTGTGGTGACGCGTCGCCCACCGTTCGATGATCCCGACCACCTCGGTGACATCCCGGGTGGGGTGCAGTACCAGTCCCAGCCCCGACACCCGTACAGCTCATCACACCGGCGTCGGACGCGTCCGGCGTACCGGGCAGGCCGCCGGCCGACGACGGCCCGGCCCCGGCTCTCGGACGGGATTGCCGCCCTCGTGCCGGCCTGCTAACTTGCCCTTCGCCGATCGCCATTGTGCAACGGCACATTGGGGGCCGGCACGGGGCCAGGGTCCCCTTAACGGGGAGTTCGTGTGAAATCGCCTTCCGGGGTCGCGCCCTCACGCCTGTATGTGCTCGATGGCCTGCGACTGGTCGCAGCCCTGTTCGTCGTAGGTTTCCATCTCACGGTCTTCGGCGACGCCTGGGGTGGTCCGGACGGCGCGTCCCTGCCGACGCTCAGCCTCTACACCCAGTTCGGGTGGCTCGGGGTCTACCTGTTCTTCCTGATCAGCGGTTTCGTGATCTGCATGAGCGCGGAGGGGCGTGGCCTGGGGCAGTTCGCCGCCGCTCGGATCATTCGGCTCTACCCCGCGTACTGGTTCGGGGTGCTCGCCACCACCGCGGTGCTCACCCTCTGGCCGGTGGTCCGCCAGCCGCAGCGCCCCGGCGACGTGCTGACCAACCTCACCATGTTCAACGACCTCATGGGAGTGGACGCGGTCGACTCCGTCTACTGGACCCTCGCCCACGAGCTGCGTTTCTACCTCCTCTTCGGTCTCTTCGTGCTGGTCCGCGGATACACCCCGCGGCGGGTGCTGTTCTTCGCCTCCGGCTGGCTGATCGCCAGCCTCTTCGCGTACCGCTCCATCCCGATGCTCACCGATCTGCTGGTGCCCCGCAGCGCGGCCTGCTTCGTCGGCGGCATGGCCCTGTTCCTGATCTATCGCCACGGTTCCGACATCTACCTCTGGGGGTTGGTGGGCGCGTCCTGGCTCGTCGCGCTCCAGATGATCGGCACGGTCAACCCGTACGCCCCGAACCGGACCATGCTGTCGTCGACCCAGATCAGCATGGTCGAGGCGGCGCTGGTCACGCTCTTCTACCTGGTCCTGGCGGCGGTGGCCACCGGTCGTCTCGCGGTCGGCTGGCGCTGGCTGACCACCGCCGGGGCGCTGACCTACCCGCTCTACCTGCTGCACGAGTACATCGGCTGGGTGATGATCCACTACCTGCACCAGGTGCTCCCGGCCTGGTTGACCGGGCTCATCGTGGTGGTGATCCTCCTGGTCGCCTCGTGGCTCGTGCACCGGTTCGTCGAGAAGCCCGTCTCCGGCTGGCTGCGGCGCCGCTTCGCCGAGGCCCGGAAGTCGGCGTACCTGCGGAACCCGGCGGGCGGTGCGCCGTCCTGGCTGCGTCCGCCCCCGCCGGTGTCGACCGACGGCCCGGCGGCCGAGCCCGTGCCGGCGACGGCAGTCGTTGACGCGGTGCCCGTGCCGGACGCACCGCGGTCGCCGATCGACGGCCCGACCCTCGCGATGGCCACGGTCACTCCCCGGCCCACTGACTGAGCCGGACGAGCGAGGTGCCCCGGACCGCGTCCGGGGCACCTGCCGTTCCTTGCGCTGTCTCCCGCCGTCAGCGGCGGGGTCGGCCGGTCAGATGGGTCAGCGAGCGGGCGACCAGGTCGTTGCGGGCCGCCGGCGACAGCCCTTCCAACCCGAAGCCCAGGTAGACGGTGTCGGCGGTGACCACCACCGAACCCTCCTCGAACGCCTGCTGGCTGCGCGACCAGTCGTTGGCGTTGCCGGCGCTGCCGGCCGGCGGCCCGGCCACCGTCCAGCCGCCCAGGTCAGCCGACTCGAACGACGTCTCGGTGACCGTGGACCCGTCGACGACCACCCGGGCGTCGTCCACGAAGACGCCGAGGCCCTGGGTGGCCCAGTCCGAGGCGTACGAGATCGACACCTCGACCTGCTTGCCGGCGTACGCGGACAGATCGACCACGAACTCCTTCCAACCGCCCGATGAGCCGGTCGCCGCGTTCCAACTGCCCGTGCTGCCGGTGGAGGAGCAGTCCGCGCCCTGGTAGTGCGCGAGGAACGGGTGCACCTGCGCCACCCAACCCGCGGCGCAGCTGTCCCCGGTGGCCGTGCTGGTCTTGCCGTTGGCGTCCGGCAGGGTCGTCCAGTCGTCGCTGCCCACCTCGTGCGCCTCGACGAAGAGGAAGTCCCAGTTTTGCTCGATCTCGTACGAGGTGAAGAAGCGCAACTCGCCACTCGTCGCCCCGGTCAGGTCGACAGTGCGGGAGAGCCGCTTGTACGACTCGTCCGCCTGACCGCCGTACAGGTACCACTCGCCCGTGCGCGGGTCGAACGGCGCGCCGCCCGGCCTGGTCCAGCCCACCGGCGCGGAGCTGGCGAACTGCGGGAACTGGTCCGGCGGCAGGAAACTCGACGTGGTCAGGAACGAGGCGGTGTGCGCCTGGTTCTGCGCCGACCCGGGAGCGTTGAGCTGCCCGGTGAACCCGGTGAACGCCGCGTTTTTGCCGGCGACCGGGTACGGGTCACCCTCCGGTGACGTGCCGCCGTCGGAGACGTAGGTGTGGGCGCCCAGCCAGTACTGCTGGAAGTCGTTCAGCAGTGGCAGGCAGGTCGGGTCCTCGCCGTTGGTGCACTCCGGCGGCGCGCCCGGCTGGTACACGTACGACCCGTTGGCGCCCTGCGCGAACAGCGCGTACTGGCCGCTGACGAGCAGCTTGCCACCCTCGTTGAGGTAGTCCCGCACAGCCAGTTCGGTGTCCAGTGCGGCCTTCGCCGCCGTGCCGGGCACCTGGCCGGGGGAGCGCAGGATCACGTCGTCGCCGGTCTCCCAGACCACCGCCTTGTAGTGCGACAGCACGCCGAGCGGGTGCGGCGCCGTCCGTCCCCGCGCGTCGAAGTCGTACACGTCGCTGCTGCGCCCGGCGGCGGTCAGGGACGCGGCGACCTCGTCGGCGTACTTCGCGGTGGTGCCCGTCTGCGCCGGGCTGAGCCCGGTGACGTCCTCCATCGCGAGGACCAGCACGTCACCGCCGATGTCGGTGTGCACCCGGTAGGTGAAGTGCTCGCTGGTCACCACCCCGGCCCGCTGCTTGACCCCGGTGAACCAGACCTCCACCCGGTCACCCGGTTTCGTCCCGGTGACCGTGCCACGCAGTTCGGCGTAGTAGTCGTCGTGCGTGCCGCCGTACCGTTCGCCACCGCGCCACTCACGGACCGGCGCGGTCTTCGGTCGACCGCCGTTGACGGCGTAGTGCATCCGCACGTTCTTCAACGCCCGACGGGTGATCGAGGCGACCTGTTGGGTGCGCCCGTACGACGTGTCGAACGAGTCCACCACGAAGTCCGGGGTGCTGCGGCCGACGACCGACACCGGGTCGTCCGGGTCCGCCGCGGAGCGCGCCACGGCCAGCGCGAACGGCAGGTTCTTGCCGACCTCACCGGCGATCAGCTTCTCGTCGTCGGGGAAGTTGAAGCCGCTGACGCAGTCCTCCGGGCGCCACTGGTCGTTCGGGTCGATGGCCGAGACGGATTCACACGTCGACATCTCCGGGGTGAAGCCCAGCGTGCCGTACTTGACGGTGGCGTGGCTGTCGGTGTCACCGTTGGTGGTGTACAGCTCGGCGGAGATGTCCGGGTCATAGCCGGGTACGGCCGGGTGCGCGTCGTCACCGGCCATCGCCTCGTAGATCACATCGTCCGGGGTGGGTGTGCTCACCTGCCAGCCGAGGCCGTAGAGCAGCAGCTGGGCCGCCGAGTGGTAGTTGACGAAAAACTCGAAGCCGACCCGGCGGAAGAGATTGTCCAGGGCCTTGGTCTCGGGCTCCGAGTTGGGCCGCGGGCCCCGGTACGTCTCGCTGTTCGGCTCCGGCGACGAGCCCTCGTTGTCGTACCCCCACTTGTAGGCGAAGTTGCGGTTCAGGTCGACACCGTCACCGGAGGTGATCTGTCCGTCGCCGTTGTTGTCGCGCAGGTTCTTCCGCCACAGCCGGTTGCCAGGGGTGAACGTGAAGTCGTAGCCGTCCGGGTTGGCCACCGGCAGGAACCACAACTCGGTGGTGTCCAGCAGTCGGGTGATCTCCCGGTCCTTGCCGTAGCTGTCCAGCACGTGGTGCATCAGCCGGCGGGTCATCTCCGGCGTGATCCACTCCCGGGCGTGCTGGGCGCCGGCGTAGAGGACCGCCGGTCGCCGGCCGTCCGGAACGGTCCGCGCGTTCTTGGTGACCTTCACGGCGAGGATCGGCTGACCCTGCTGGGTGCGGCCGATCGTCTCCACCTTGGTGAGCTTCGGGTGCCGGGCGGCGGTGGCGTTCAGCTCGTCCCGGATGCCACCCGGCTTCCCGTACGGGCGAAACGCCGTCCAGCCGGCCGCGCTCTGCTCCCGCAGCGCCTGCGAGGCGTCCTTGCCGCGGACCTTCTTCACCGTGAGGGGGACGCCCTTGTCGGTCAGTCGCTTCGCCTGCCGACGGGTGAGGACCGTCTCGACGTTGGTACGACCGGCCGAGTCCGCCTTCGCGTCGTGGCCGAGGTCCACCCCCGCCGCGCGTAGTTGGTCGCGCTGTTTCGCGTCGACCGTGCCGACGTACACCTCCAGGCCGTCGCGGGGACCCGGGTCCGACGGTGGCCGTGCGCTCGCCGGTGGGGCCAGTGCCAGTGCGCCGAGCAGGGTGACCACGCCGGCGATCGCCAGTGGTCTCGGTCTCATCGCGCCTCCTTGGGTGAAGGACCTGTAGGCGCGAGCCTTCGGTGTGGGCTGATCAATGTCAATCGGTCGATGGGGGCGCGGTTGCTGGCCGTGTCGGCGTCACCGCCCCACGTGACGGTCGGGCGACTCGACTCGTAACTGGCATTTTGTCGCATCGTTGAACGGGGGTGCTGATGAACGCGGGCTGGCGGACGTCAGCCCTGCTCTCAACGGGGCAGCGGAGCCAGGAGGCGACTTGACGTGTGTGCGCTGATGAAGCACGGGTGGCTGTTCCCGGAACGCCGCCGGCGACTCGAACGGAAGATCGCCCTCTACAGCAAACCCTTGTCCCGTGCGGAAATCGAGCGGATCCAGGTCGAACGCTTCAACAAGATGTGGGCGTACTGTCTGACCCGGGTGCCGTTCTACCGTTCGTGGCGAAAGGACCACGGTCTGCCCAGCGGTATCTTGCGGCCGTCGGACCTTCGCCATTTCCCGATGCTCGACAAGGAGCTGCTGATCAGCCGTTCTGCCGAGGTCTTCGCGGGTGGTTCGACGAAGCAGGCCTACAGCACCGGCGGGAGCACCGGCCAGCCCACCAAGTTTCCTCGAGGGCGGGGCGAGTCGACCGATCGGTGGGCGAACAACTATCTCGGGCGAGCGTGGCGGGGAGTCCAGCCGTTTGAGCCACAGGTCCTGCTGTGGGGGCACTCGCATCTGTTCGGCGAAGGGATAGGTAGCCGGGTCGCTCGGTTGAAGCGTGACGTCGCCGACCGCCTGGTGAACATCACTCGGTTGAACGCCTACGACCTCAGCGATCCTGCGCTTCGAGGGCATTACGAGGCGATCCGGTCCCGGCGACCCGTGTTGCTGGTCGGATACACCTCGGCGATCTTCAAAGTCGCGCGCTACATCGAGCGCAACGCGCTGGACCTGGGCGACATGAGTCAGTTGCGGGCCGTGATCCTGACAGCGGAGACGGCCAGTGACGCGGACATCGCGATGATCGAACGGGTCTTCGGGGCAAGCGCGGTCATCGAGTACGGCGCTGCGGAGACCGGTCTCATGGCGATGTCCCGTGAGCAGGCACGGCCCATCCAGGTCATCTGGGACAGCTTCATCTGTCTCGTCGCCGATGATGGTTCGCTAGCGGTCACGACCCTCGACGACCGTCTGTTCCCACTGGTCAACTACGCCATCGGGGACCGGGTCGAACCAGCTGACGTCGTCGAGGGCAACGCCTTCGAGTTCCGCTCGATCCTCGGCCGGCGGCAGGAAATCGTTCAGGTCGGCTCTGCACGCGGGACGCTCGACCTTTCCCCGATCCTGCCGGTGCACATTCTCAAGACCCTTCCGGGAATCGTCGGCGTTCAGTTCCGCCAGGAACGACCTGATGCCCTGCACATCTACGTACAGGCCGACCATGAGCTTGATCTCGACGCGGTGAGCATGTACTTCGCTCGGGAGCTGCGGAAGGACCACCCTGATCTTCGCGCCGAGTCGATAACGTTCCACCAGGTGGCCGACCAGGGTCGCACTCGCGCCGGCAAGCACGCCCTGTTTGTTTCCTGATCCCGAGCGACACCGCGGCACCTACCTGCCGAGGAGGTCGACCGGCGGCGCCGGGTCACGCTCCTGGGCAGAGGCTGCAGACGCGAGCCGGTGAGATCTGCGCCGCCGGTATCGACGCGACACCACGGCCAGCACGAGGATCCCCGCGACCAGCATTTCCGCGACGGTTGTGGCGGCGGCGGCACCCGTCGGTCCAAGTGTCGCCGCCTGGATGAGCAGCGCGCCGCCCAGGAGTAGGGCGATCGACAGTGCGAGACGGGTGGCGGCGGCGTAGTTCCCGTCGCCGATACGGTTGAGCGTGTAGGCACGGTTCACGGTGGTGAACGGTAGGGCAAGCGCCAACAGCTGCAGCCAGAGCGCCGATTCAGGTATCGGCAGCGAGAGCAGGCTTGTCGTGAGCCACGGCGCCGTGACGATGACCCCGGTGGCGATGACGGTCGCACCGATGACGGCGATCACCTCGCTCTCCCGGCTGATCGCCGCCGTGGGATCGAGATTGTGCCGCCGCCGGGTCCGGATCGCCATGGGCACCCGGAGTCCGCTGAACGTGACCGCGACCAGCGCCTGATAGATGTTGACCAGGGCGCCATAGCAGCCTACGACCTGAGGGCTCGCCACCAATGAGAGGGCGATCGTGCTGGCTCGGCCGGTGAACGCCTCGCCAAGGCTGTAGGCGAACAGCCGACGGCTCAACCGGAATGCGCGTCCAGCGGCCCGCAGCGATAGCCCTCTCCACATCGGAAGTGGAGCGCCGGGGCCGCGACAGGCGAGTATCTCCGTGCTGAGCAGGTAGATGGCGGCGCCAATCAGCAGCGCGGTTGTGAGCGGAATCCCGGCGATCAGCAGCGCCATGGACAGAAGGCGGGTGCTCGCTATCGCAGCCGAGGCCGCGATGAAGCGCATCTGTCGGGCGAGGTCGCTGAAACGCAGGTCGGCGAGGCTGTTGAGGATCATCACGCCGCCGGCGCTGATCAGGGCTGCCGCGCCGTATCCCTGGTCGGTATAGAACGCGGCGATCAGCAGGGTCGCGGTGGCCATGGCCGGCACCGCCACCAGGAGCCGCTGACTGTGCGCCGCGCGGCGTTCCTCGTCATTGCCGGACACATACAGCAAGGACGATCCACCCATGACCAGGTTGGCCACCCAGGTCAGCACGGCCGTCATCACGCTGTAAGCCGCGATTTCGGCGGTTTGACCCTGCCGCGCGCTGTACGCGAGTATCCCGGCGTTCAGCAGGCCGCTCACCAAACTGGACACCGACGCCACGACAGTGTTGGACCGCACCCCTGGCCGGCGGCTTCCGTGGGAGCGGGCCGCCTCGGTGGGCCCGGCCAGCGTCTGCTCCGAAGTCAAGGGTTCCTTCAACCGTGGTCCTTTCGCGGCGACTGGGCACCGCCCGCCGGGGCGCGAGTCAGCGTTCCGCGACTGTCAACCTGATCCGGTCGAGGATGTTCGGCCCGTCGGTCTCGGCCCGCCAGGACCGGTAGGCCTGCCCCGCCGCCCGGCGTGCCGCAAGCCTTTGCTCCCGGCTGCGCTGCGCGAACTGGTCAATCTGGTGAGCCAGAGTCGCCACCGTGGCATCCGTCAGGACGGCTCCACCGCCTGCCCGGAGCACCGGGCTCCAGGGAGTCTCGTCCGAACAGATCACCGGGCATGACGCGGAGAGGCTCTCTGCGATCACGTGGCCGAAGTTCTCCCCCTGGGTCGGAAAGGCGAACATGTCGTATCGCGCGAAGGTGGACCGGACCGCGCGGGGCGCGAGCTCTCCCCGATAGGAGAACGTCACGGACGCCGGCAAGCGCTGGGCGAGCAGTTGGCATTCAGCCCAGTAGGACCTGTCCTCGATCGGGCCGTAGACATCGAACACCACCGGCTGCGTCACCAGTGCGAGAGCCTCGACCACCTTCGCCAGATTCTTGATCGGGCTGATGCGACCGATGAATACGAGACGCGGAGGGTCACCGATCTCGGCGGGTGGGATTGGCTCTGACGGAAGTGACACCTCGTTGCGTCGCGTCTCGATCCGGGCCCATGGAAAGACGTCCCTGATCAGCTGCGCTTCGTGCGGGTTGGTGGCGTGCCACCGAACCTTGAGTCGTCTGAGGATGGGTCGCCACACGCGTAGGAACAAGCGCTTCTTCCGGCTCTTGACCCCGAGTGCGCTCGCCGCTAGCTCACCTCGTGGTGCGAGGAGTATCCGGTCGACCTGGACGATGCGTATTTGCGCGGCGAGAATCGGAAGAATCGACGACATCGCCCAAAGGCTGTTGACGTAAAGAAGGTCGAATTTGCTCGATCGGAGCGTTCTCAGCATCGCGTACCACTGGCGGACTCGGCCCGGATCAAGGTAATAGATGCGGGCGGGGCCCCGGTGCGCCCAGCGACCCGATAGACCCGGATACGGCTCCGTTGAGCCGAGATCGCGGTCTCTCGTCACCATCGTTACTTCGATCGCTGGCGATACGGTGTCGAGCAGTTGGGCAACCGATCGGACAGGACCGCCGGCCCGGAATCCCGGTTCAAAGAAATCGCACGTCAACAGTACGCGGTACGGCGGTGCAGGGTTTGACTCTGTGGCAGGTGCGACGCCACGCGGGTCGCGAACCGTCAAGGATGAATTGTGAATGGTGTTCGCGGCTGCGGGGGTGCTGTCGTCGCGCAGGATGTCGAAGGTGTCAGCCACGTTCGGCTAACGATCAGCGGCGCGGATCGGTGACGGCGTCGCTATCGGCCCGACGTGATGTGGTGGAGTCTGGCTCGAAATTCATGAGACAAGCGGCCGAATTGGATATCCGAATATATGCTCCGCTCTCATGGAGTCAGTGACAGGGGCGCGTGCGATGGCAGGTGGGAATCAAGGCGCGCACCCGCGTCACGCGCGTGGTGTGCCCGACGATCGCCCGCAGACCTCGACCAGCGCAGTCCGGCGCTGCCTCCTCGGGCTGGCCTGGCTCGCGTTGGGCGTGGCGTGCCTGCTTGTCCCAAAGAGCCCCTCGGCCGCGTGGGACAGGGACGGAACCCTCGCGATGAGCCTCCTGGCGACTCTCTTCGGCGCGTGGGTCTTCTGGCGGGACGGCGGTCGGCGGATCACAGCGGTGGGGCTCTACAACCTTGCCTTCGCATTCTTTGTCGGCTTCAGCGGCCTCTACCAGACGGTGAAGGCGTGGACGCTCGATCCCGGCATCCCGCTCTTCACCGCCGTCGCCATCTGCTACTTCGTCCAGGTGGTGACGTGGTTGCTGTTCTGGAGCGGCGGTGTTCCGCATCGGCTGCCGACGAATGCAGGACAGGCAGACGGCAGGACGGCCGGATGGGCGGTGAAGTCGGGCCTGCTCCTGCTGGTGCTCGCCGTGGCGATGGCGACAATCGCTCCGGATTCGATGCCGGTGGCCAACCCGGTCGGCTTTGTGGGTGTCGTGCTCCTCGCCGTGGGGCTGTTGCGGGGGCCGATGGCGCACCACAGGTTCCTCTGGGGCGTGGTTCTCCTCATCGCCTTCGCGGTCTACTTCACCTACCTCTTCACCGGCTTCGGACGGATTGTCGTCGGCACGTTGGCGCTCGCGCTGCTGGTGATGTCGGCCCACAATGACCAGCGGCCGTACACCAAGCTCCTCATCCTCGGAGGGGCAGCCCCGGCACTGCTGTTCCTCGCCGGACTCCGCGCCACCGCCTCACAGGGCTCGCCGTTCACGGTCGACCAGGATGGCTTCGGGTCCGCGATCAGTCCGCTTCGCTCGTTCGCCCAACTCCTGCATCTGGATGAGGTTGGGCTGCTGCCCCGGGCCTGGGGGGAGACATTCGCCAACGCGGCGGTCGGTCTCGTGCCCCGTGCCGTGTGGGAAGGCAAACCGATCGGCTTCGGCGCCGACCTCGTCCCGTTCCTGTCACCTGAACTGGTTGGTACGGGACACTCCGCGGCGGCGCTCGCGCACGGGGAGTGGTTGTACAACTTCGGTCTGCTGGGACTGGGGTTGATGATCCCGGTGATCGGCCTCGCGGTTCGACTCATCGACAGGCTGCTGGCCTGGGCCTCGTCCAGCCCGCTCACCACGCCGTATGCCATTGGCGTCTACGCCGGTGCGATCGTCACCGCGGTCGGTCTGTTCGACCTCCTCTGGGTGGGCAGCTTCACCTACGTGGTGCGTGGCGGTGCTCGGCTGCTGGTACTGGCTGCGGTGATTCTGGTGATCGGCTGGCGGGTCTCGGGGCAGGAGATGCCGAACCACCTGGTCGGCCAACGCCGACCAGCCGCTGCCCGCCGTCCCCAGCCGACGACGCGTGCATGATGACCGCGCTACACGAGCTCGGCGGCTGACCGTCCCGGCACCCGCCGAGATGGCTCGGGATCGTCGCGAACCCGTTGTGCCATTAGTCCCGTTTGTGGGCGTTTCTCCAGTGGGCATTCGCTCGTTGCGGCAGTTGTGGCCGTAGTGCGGCCTCGACCAGCAGGCCTACGCGAACCACCATGAACGAACGGAGCGTCAGTGAGCTACTCGACCACCGGACGCCGGGTGCTGATCACCGGCGGCACGGGTTCCTTTGGACAGACCATGGTGCGCCGACTCCTCGACTGCGGCGTCGGCGAGGTCCGGGTGCTCAGCCGGGATGAGGCCAAACAGGACGCGATGCGTCGGCTGCTCGGCGACGAGCGGGTCCGTTACTACGTCGGGGACGTTCGGGACTACGACTCGGTGCTCAAGGCCAGCCGGGGCATCGACTACATCTTCCACGCGGCCGCTCTCAAGCAGGTGCCGTCGTGCGAGTTCTTCCCGCTGGAGGCGGTCCGCACGAACGTGCTGGGCAGCAGCAACGTCGTCGAGGCCGCCGAGCGCAACGGCGTGAGCTCGGTGGTGGTCCTCAGCACCGACAAGGCCGTCTACCCGGTGAACGCGATGGGCATGAGCAAGGCGATGATGGAGAAGGTCGCCCAGGCGCACGCCCGGAACAACCCGAACAGCGCCACCACCGTCTCCTGTGTGCGCTACGGCAACGTCATGTACTCGCGAGGGTCGGTGATCCCGCTCTTCATCGAGCAGATCAAGGCGGGCCGGGCTCCCACGGTTACCGACCCGACGATGACCCGGTTCCTCATGTCGCTGGCCGACTCCGTCGAGCTGGTCGAGCACGCGTTCCGCACCGCGCGACCGGGCGACATCTTTATTCGTAAGGCTGCGGCCTGCACCGTGGGCGACTTGGCCGAGGCGGTGTGTCAGCTCTTCGACGCACCTGTCAAGCTCGACGTGATCGGCGTACGGCACGGCGAGAAGCACGCCGAGACGTTGGCCAGCCGGGAGGAACTCGCCCACGCCGAGGACTTCGGCGACTTCCTGCGGGTGCCGCTGGACGCCCGCGACCTCAACTACGCGCTCTACGTCTCCGAGGGTGGTCTCGGTGACGGGCCGATGGAGGACTTCAACTCGGCCAACGCGCCGCAGCTCGGCGTACCGGAGATCGTCGAGTTGCTGAAGACGCTGCCCGAGGTGCGCGCGGAGCTGGCGCTGCGGGATCCGGTGCTGGCGTGCTGAAGCTCGCCGTCACCGGCGCCGGGGGATTCATCGGCTGGCACGTACGGGTGCTGCTGCGCGCGATGGGTTGGCCGCAGCCGGTGGTGCTGACCCGCGGCGACCTCACCGATCCGGGGGTGGTCGCGGCGAAGCTGGCCGGGGTCGACCAGGTGCTGCACCTGGCCGGCGTCAACCGGGGTGAACCGGCCGACGTCGCCGCCGGCAACGTCCAACTGGCCGCGCAGCTCGCGGACGGTCTGAAGCACTGTGCGGACCCTCCGACACGGGTGGTCTACGCCAACTCGACGCAAGCCGGTAACGGCACCCCGTACGGCGACGCCAAGGCCACCGCGGCGCGACTGCTGGCCGGCACGGGCGTCGACCTCGACGACGTGTTGTTGCCGAACCTCTATGGCGAGCACGGCCGTCCGTACTACAACTCGGCGGTGGCGACGTTCTGCCGGGTGCTCGCCGAGGGTGGGCGACCCGACGTGCACGCCGACCGGGAGTTGGGGCTGGTGCACGTCACCGACGCCGCTGCCCGACTCATCGGTGCGCCGGCCGGCGGGTCATGGGACCCGGGCATGCCGACGCTGCGGGTCGGGGTCCAGGCCCTCGCCGACCGGCTCACCGCCATGGCCGTGACATACCGGACCGGGGAGATCCCGTCGTTGCCGGATCGGCATGATGTACGCCTGTTCAACACCTACCGGTCGCACTGCTTTCCGGCGCACTACCCGCTCGCGCTGCCCCGCCGGGCGGACGCCCGAGGCGAGCTGGTCGAGACGGTCAAGGCACACGGCGGCGCGGGGCAGACGTTCTGCTCCACCACCCGTCCGGGCATCACCCGGGGCGAGCACTTTCACCTGGCGAAGGTGGAGCGGTTCGTGGTGCTGCGCGGCTCGGCCGAGATCAGCCTGCGCCGGGTCGACGACACCGAGGTGCTGCGGTTCCCGGTGAGCGGTGACGAACCGGTGCTCGTGGACATGCCCACGATGTGGGTGCACAAGCTGGTGAACACCGGTTCGGACGAACTGGTGACGATGTTCTGGACCAACGAGATCTTCGACCCGGATCGGCCGGACACCTGGCCCGAGCCGGTCGAGGCGGCCCGGCCGGTGCCGCTGGCGGCCCGCGCGTGAGGCGCGGCGCCCTTCGGACCCCGCCGGTCCAGATGGCAGCGCAGGGAGGACGGGAATGACCCGGGTCATGACGGTGGTCGGCACCCGACCAGAGATCATCAGGTTGTCGCGGGTGCTCGCCCGGCTCGACGACACCGTGGACCACACGCTGGTGCATACCGGGCAGAACTGGGACAGCACCCTGTCGGACGTCTTCTTCAAGGAGTTACGCCTGCGGGAACCCGACCGGTTCCTCCGCGTCGACACCTCGTCGCTGGGCCGGGTCCTCGGTGGGGTGCTCGTCGGCATGGAGGCGGCCATCGCCGAGGTGCGTCCGGATGCCCTGCTGGTGCTGGGCGACACCAACAGCTGCATCGCCGCGCTGATGGCCCGCCGGATGCGGGTGCCGGTCTACCACATGGAGGCGGGCAACCGCTGCTTCGACCTGAACGTGCCGGAGGAGACCAACCGGCGGCTGGTCGACCACGTGGCCGACTTCAATCTCGTCTACACCGAACACGCCCGGCGAAACCTGCTCGCCGAGGGCCTTCACCCGCGCCGGATCCTGCACACCGGCTCGCCGATGCGGGAGGTGCTTGAGCACTACCGGGCGCCGATCGCCGGCTCGACCATCCTGCGCCAGCTGGAACTCGACCGGGGCCGGTACTTCCTGGTCAGCGCGCACCGGGAGGAGAACGTGGACCGGCCCGAGCGGCTTCAGCGGTTGCTGGACTGCCTGGTGGCGGTCCGTGACCGGTGGGGCTTCCCGGTGCTGGTCTCCACCCACCCGAGGACCCGCAAGCGGCTGGAGGCACTGGCCCCGGACGCGACCGCCCTGGACGGCATCGCCTTCCACGACCCGTTCGGCCTGCTCGACTACGTGCACCTGCAGACGAAGGCGTACTGCACGCTGTCGGACAGCGGGACGATCAGCGAGGAGTCCGCCATCCTCGGGTTCCCCGCGGTGACGCTGCGCGAGTCGATCGAACGTCCCGAGGCGCTCGACGTCGGCGGCATCATCATGACCGGCCTCGACCCGCAGGGCGTGGTCGAGGCGGTCGAGGTGACGGTGGCGCAGGTCGCCGCGCAGGGAGTGCCCTGCCCGGTCGACTACCAGGTGCCCGACACCTCCCGGCGGGTGCTCGACTTCATCCTGTCCACCGTGCGCCGCCACCACGACTGGGCGGGCATCCGCCGCTAGCCAGCCGGCGCACGACAGCCAGCCATGAGGAGCCGGCGACCGCGGTCGCCGGCTCCTTCGCCTGTGCGCTTGGTCCTTCGTGCGCGACTGGCCGCGTCGCTCGCCCCGGCGCCCCGCCGGCGCTCACCGGACCAGGCTGCCTGGACCGCGACGGGACTCGTCGCACGACTCGACGGGGCGACGCCGGCCGGCGTCGCCCCGTCGAGTCGTGCGATCAGTGTGACTGCAGCGGTACGCCGAGCGGGCCGCCCACCACCGGACCGTCCATCGCCGGGCCCGTCGACTGGGCGCAGAGCAGCGCGAGATGCTCGACGATTTTCGCCGCGTCGTCGAACGGGTCGAGCCCGCTGACCTCCATCGGGTCGAGGGGCGGCACGCCCACGTGCGACACCAACGGATGGAACGGCCGGGTGTCCACCTCGCCGGTGCCGAGCAGGTCCTCGTGCAGCTTCTCGCCGGGCCGCAGCCCCGTGTAGACGATGGGCACCGAGCTGGACGCCTGGTCCGCCATCTGGCGGGCGAGGTCGAGGATCCGGACCGGCTCGCCCATGTCGAGCACCAACGCCTCGCCGTCCCGGCCGATCTCGGTGGCCTGGAGCACCAGGTGGACGGCCTCCTGAAGGGTCATCAGGTAGCGGCTCACATCCGGGTGGGTGACGGTCAGCGGGTTCCCGGCCTCGATCTGGCGTTGGAAGGCCGTCACCACGGAGCCGCGGCTGCTCAGCACGTTGCCGAATCGGACGCTGAGGAACGTCCCCGGGAACCGGGACGCGGCGTGCGCGGTCAACCGCTCGGTGATCCGCTTCGAGTAGCCGAGAACACTTATCGGGTCGGCCGCCTTGTCCGTGGAGATGTTCACGAACTTCGCCACATCCTGGCAGGCGTCCAAGACCGAGAGTGTGCCCCAGACGTTGGTCTTGACCGCCTCGCCAGGGTGCCGCTGCAGCAGGGTGAGGTGCTTGAGCGCCGCCGCGTGGAAAATGATCTCTGGACGACGTTCCCGGATGATCCGCCGGATCCCCTCGTCGTCGCGCAGGTCGGCGAGGATCAGTTCGGGGCCGTCCAGCATGGCCCGCCCGGCGAGCGACATCTGCAGGCTGTGCAGGGCGGACTCGTCCCGGTCCAGCATCATCAGCTCGCCCGGGTTGGCCTTCATCACCTGGCGGCAGAGCTCAGAGCCGATGGACCCGCCGGCGCCGGTGACCAGGATCCGTCGTCCGGTCAGGCTGTTGGTGCTCAGCGGCAGGTCACCGACCACCTGGCGTCGGCCGAGCAGGTCATCGATCTGAACGTCCCGGACGTCGGTGACCGTGATCCGGTGGTCCACCAGGTCCCGCACCGGGGGCAGCACCTTGAACACCGCGCCCGCCTCAAGGGTGGCCTCGCGGATCTGGCGGATCAGCGCGGCGTCCGCGTTGGCCACCGAGAAGATGACG
Source organism: Micromonospora sp. NPDC047527 (assembly GCF_040643015.1). Lineage (NCBI taxonomy): Bacteria > Bacillati > Actinomycetota > Actinomycetes > Micromonosporales > Micromonosporaceae > Micromonospora > Micromonospora sp. NPDC047527. The sequence goes on from NZ_JBEYTK010000003.1 coordinate 504,505, forward strand.
GCGCTGGCGCCGGTACGCCGGACCGAGGCGGCGACATCGTGCCGCCCTCCCAGCACGCGTACCCCGCCGATGCGCAGATCGCGCTTGTCCGGGTCGTCGTCCAGCGCGCCGACCGGAAGGTACCGGCCGCGTGGGTCGCTGAGCAGGGCCCGCAGCAGCCCTTGTCCGGCGTCACCCATCCCGAACAGCAGCACCGGCGTCGACGACCGGACATCCGGCCGCATGGCGAGGTCGCGCCGGTGCCGGTACGCGAACCGGGCGCCGAGCATGAACAGCAGGGCGAGCGCGCCGCCGACCAGCGGCGTGCTCGCGGGGACCGGCCGATCTCCGGACGGCAGCAGGCCAAGCAGCACGATGCCGGCGGTGGTGATGGTGGTGCCGGCGACGCCCTGCACCTCCTGCAGGCTGCCCAGCGGGTGTCGGCCGGAGTAGAGCCGGCGTAACGCCGCCACTGCCACGTGCACGACCGCTGCGGCCGATCCGATCGCCGCGGCCCGGCCGAGCTGGCCCGGAGGGAGTTGGAACTCGAACCGGGTCCAGGCGGCCGCGACCAGACCGCCCACCCATGCGGTGGTGTCAACCGCGAGGAATCCGACGGTGCGGCGACGAGCCCTGGCCCACCGCGTCCGCTGGTCCGACCGCTCAGTGTGCTCCGTGTCCTGCGGCATGTACTGGCTCCCTGTTCCGTCATCTGACTTCTTCCGCCGCCAGGCAGCGGGAGGTTTGATGCTCCTTGTCCTTGTTACATGGCAAAGCAGCGCCGATGGCGGGTTTCGGGTTATCTGAGCCGAAGATCCGGTTACGGTTGTGGCCGCCCGGCGACCGCTGCCTCCAGGTGGCCGGCGAGGGCGACGCTGCCGACCCGCTCCGAGAGCCGTTCCAGGTAGAACTGGCGGCCGCCGTGGCCCAGTTCCTCGCGCTTTTCGGAGCCCAGTTCGTACATCCGACGGATCGCGTCGGCCAGCGCCGGAGCGTCGCCGGGCTGCGCCACGAATCCGGCGCCGGACTCGTCGACGAGTCGGGCCGCGTCGCCGGCCAGCGCGGCCACGATGGGACGCCCGCACGCGAGCGTGCTCTGCACCTTGCTGGGCATGATCGAGCGGAGGAAGGGCTGATCGCGCAGGGAGATCAACTGGACGTCGCCAAGCGGCATCAACTCGACCATCCGCTCGATCGGCTGCTGACCGAGGAAGACCACCCGCCCGGGCGCGTGCCGTGCGGCCCGCTCGCGCAGCCGGCGCTCTTCGACGCCGCTGCCGGCGAACACCAGCGTCAGGTCCGGGATGTCGGCGAGATACTCCAGCGCATCGACGGCGACGTCGAGCCCCTGGAGGTTTCCCATGCTCCCCGCGTACATGACGACGAAGCCGTGTAGCCCGAGGCTGGCCGCCAACTGCGGATCAGGTGTCCTCGGCCGGAAGACACGCTCGTCGACCCAGTTGTAGACGACCGAGATCTTGTCCCGGGGGACCCCACGGCTGGCCAGGATGTCGGCCATTCCGGGCGCGATGACGGCCACCGACGACGCCGAGCGGTACGCCGCGTCACAGAACCGGTGCAGTGTTCGGACTATCAGGTCGGTACGCCGGCCGGGGCGGACGTAGTCGCTCTCCGCCAGTGTGTCCGGCCAGAGGTCCTCCATGAGGATCACGTATGGGCGGCCGTGCAGTCGCCGGGCCATGATCGCGGGCAGCGCCACCGTCGCCGGCGACGAGTAGACCAGCCACACGTCCACCTTGCGCAGCAGGTCGAGCCGGACCGCCGCAGAAGCGGCGAAGCTGAGATAGTTGGCGGCTCGCCCGATCGCCGAACGGTCGTGGCTGGGCACCAGCGGCACCCGGTGCACCGAGATCCCGCTCATCATCTCGAACTGGTACGGGCGGATCCGGTAGCCGGGAGTCAGCCGGCCGGACGGATAGTTCGGGAAGCCGGTGAGCACGTGCACCTCGTGCCCGAGCGCGGCGAGCGACCGGCTGATGATCCCCGGCAGGACGGCTGAGCCGCCCTCCGGGTCGTACCACTGGGTGATGATCCCGATCCTCATGACGTCACCACCACGGCCCGAACCAACCACCTGGCCACGATCGACCCGTCCTTGCCCGACACGCGGGTGAGAGCCATGGAGAACCTTCCTGGTGCGGGGGAGCGGATGCGTCAGATGCCTCGGGTCGCGTCCGCCCGGCTGGATCGCTCGGCCGCCGACTCGTCGATGTCGCGCGGCTGCGAGTCGCCTGTTCTCGGGCGCGCGACGGCGTCGGCGCCCGGCGTGGGCGCCAGTGAGGTGCCGGCCGTTCTCAGCCGCTCCCATGCCTCGGGGCGCAGTTGGGGCGCCAACCCCTGCTCGGCGAGCCAGCCGGGCGCCTGACGCTTGCCGAACAGGAGCATGTCCACCCGCCGCGCGTGCGCGTTGGCCCGCAGGCTCGTCTTCCCGTACGCGTTGACGAAGCTCGTCGCGTACCACGCCAGCAGCGGTGGGAGGTGCCGTGGCTCGCGGCCACCGAGAAGGCGGAGCAGCAGCCCGGTCGTCATGCCGTTGGGGGGTTGCAGCACGATGGGTGGCACCGGGCCGCTGACGAGACCGAGGTGGACGATCGACGCGACGACGTCCTCGATGAGGACCTGCGGCGTCGGTGCGTCACCATCCCCGGCGACGCAGCTCATCGGTGACTGTGCGAGCCGAATGAGCGCTCTAGTGTTCGGCCGGTCCACGTCGTGGACCCAGGTCGACCGGTAGATGACGGTGTCGACGCAGTCCTCGCGCCGCAGCATGCGCTCACCGATCGCCTTGGAACGGGAGTACGGGGAGAAGGGCATCGTCCGTGGGGTCTCGTCCAGTGCCATCGGTCCCTGCGCCGCGGCGGAGCTGACGTGGACCAGCCGCTGGGCGTTGACGAGAGCGCTGGCTCGGGCGACCAGGGTGGGCAGGAGGGCGTTTCCGCCGTACAACTCGGCGCTGTCGAGGGCGGACCCGTCCGGCAACCCGGCCGTGTTGATCACGGTCTGCGCGCCGTGGAGGTGTTCGGCGAGTTCGGCGACGACCTCTTCGTCCAGACCCGACGGCACCGCATCGACCCGGAGGGCCTGGGCGAGCGGCCACGACAGGCGCGGCGCACGGACAGGCTGGACCTCGACTCCCTGGCTGCTCAGTGCGGCCACGACCGCTCGGCCGACGAAGCCGCTGCTGCCGAGCACCGCGACCCGCCGGACCGGCTGAGGCCCGGCCCCGCCCAGGTCACCGGCTCGCGGAGTTGACAGTTGTGGCATGGATCGTCCTTCCTTCTGACGTGGGCCGAGACCGCTGAACGGTGAGCCACGCGGGGGCGGCGAGGTACGCGGCGAGGATGGCGACGGCTGCGGCATCGAGTACGGCGCGGGTGACTGGCCCGCTGAAAGACGCGGTCACGAGGCAGCCGGCGACGACCGCGCCGATGCCGGCGGTGACCGCGGTGACCCTCTGATGTGACCACCCGCTGTCGGTCAACCGCTGGTAGGCATGGTTGCGGTGGGGGCGATACCAGGCTTCGCCGTTGCGGATGCGGCGCAGGAGCGTCCAACCGGTGTCGGCGAGGTAGAGGGCGAGTGGCGCCACGGCTGCCTCCGGCGGGAGGCCACGCACGATCGCGTACGCGGCGAGCGCGCCGAACGCGCCGCCGAGGGCGTACGACCCGACATCACCGAGGAAGACTTTGGCGACCCAGGCGTTCCAGGGCAGGAAGGTCAGGGACGCGGCGGCGATCAGGCTGCCGGCCGCGGTCAGCAGCGGAAGGTCCTGCAGCACGCCGAGGCCGGCGTAGACCACTCCGGCGAGGATCGCGTGGACGGCCGAGATGCCGTTGACGCCGTCCATGAAGTTGAAGGCGTTCACGTAGGCGGTCAGCCACGCCGCCAGCGCGAGGACGAGGGCCACCTGGACATACGCCACGTGGCCGCTGGGCACCAACGCCAGGCCCGTGGCCACGCCGGCGAGCGACTGCAGAAGCAGCCGCATCCGGACCGGGACACCCCGGACGTCCTCCAGCAGCCCGATCGCCGCGAACAGCAGCAGCGGGACGGCTATCGATCGCGCGTGCTCGTTCAGGAGCAGTGCGAGCCCGGCCGCCGCGGCGACGCCCACGCCGCCGCCGCGGGGGATCGGGGTGTGGTGTGCGGACCGCTCCGACGGTATGTCGAGGACGGCGGCTGCGGTCAGCAGCCGAAGGATCAGTGGCTGTAGCAGGGTGCCGACGATGAGTGCGAGCAGGATTCCGCCGGCCAGCGGAACGCTCAACATGGCCTGGTTCCGGCCGACGGCCAACGAGGATCATCAAAAACGCGTACGAGTTTCACTAATTGGACCTTCAGGTTGAACTGTCCATGCGGGGATAAATCAATCATAGGAGGTCGCTACTATGGACAAACGACCTTTACCTGTAATCGGTGTGCGGCACGCGGCTGAAACTGGCGTCGAAGTCGGGCAGCCCGGTCGGGGCCCGACCTCCGTGACCTGCCTGGCGGTCCCGGCGGCGGTGTGCGGTTGCCGCTGCTACCGGGTGGAGGTGGTGGAATCTGGCCCGTCGCCGAGGAGTCGGGCGAGCAGCGTGCGCAACGGGATCGATTCACCGTCGCGCCCGCCCGCGCCGACGACCAGCGGCGCTGGGCTGGGCTGCGGGTCGACGCCGAACAGCCGGGCCCGTAGGCCGCCCGGCACGGTCAGCAGGTGGAACCGGCCCGCCACGTCCACCGCCCGGGTCTCGGCCCGGTCGACGTACCAGCCGGTCAACCGGGTCCGGTAGCGTCCGCGACCGTCGTAGCCCCGGGCGAACAGCCGGGTGGTGGGCAGCCCGCGCCGGGTCGCCTCAGCCACGAACCAGGCCACCAGCTCCGCCGCCTGCGTCTGCTCGGCGGCTCGCCGCCGCGCCTCCGCGTCGGCGTGCGCCCGCACCGCGTGCTGCTGCCGCTCCCGCCACTCCCGGCCGTCGCCCTCACCCACGAGCCGACGGTACGCGATCCGACTCAGCGCAGGACCGCCCGCAGGGTGCGCCGGGCGATGTCGGCCATCACCGGGTTGGTCTCGACGTAGTAGTGCAGCGCGTTGATCGCCTGTAACAGGGCCCACCCGCGTCCACGTTCCCACGTCGCGTCGTCCACGCCGAGCACCCGCCGGTACGTCTCCCGCGACCCGGCATCGAGCAGGTTCCACGCCGGCATCAGGTCCACCGCCGGATCGCCCACGCCGACCGTGCCGAGGTCGATGACCGCGACCAGCCGCCCGTCGCGTACCAACAGGTTGCCGGGCATCAGGTCGGCGTGGATCCACACGTCGGCGGCATCGTGCCGGGGGGTGTCCCGGCAACGTGCCCACACCTCGGCGAGCCGGGCGGTGTCCGCGAGGTCGCCGCTGACGGCGAGCGCCGACCGCACGTCGGCGTCCTGGTCGGCCAGCGGCCCGCCCCGGCCGAACCCGGGCCAGCTCTGCCCGCCGGTGTCGACGCGGCGCAGCGCGGCCACCACGGCGGCGAGGTCGCGGGCGAAGGCGTCCGAGCCGCCGACCTGGTCGGCCTGCGCGGTCTCGCCAGCGATCCAGCGGTACGCCGTCCACGGCCCCGGGTACCCCTCGCCCGGTTCGCCCAGGCCGAGCGGCTCGGGCACCGCCACCGGCAGGTGCGCGGCGAGCAGCCGCGCATGCTCCTGCTCCCGCCGCAGTTCGGCGCGCAGTTCGGGGTCGGCGGTCGGTAGCAGCGGAAACCGCAGCACGATCTCCGCACCCAGCCGGAACAGGGCGTTCACCGTGCCGGTCGAGGTGAGCGGACGGACCGGCAGCGCCCGCCACTGTGGAAACTGCTCGGCCACCAGCGCGGCGACCGCGTCCGCGCTCACCTCGACCTGGTCGGCGTGCATCTTCACCGCGAGATCATCACCCCGAACCCCGCCGCCCCGCGATCCGATTTCCCCGGGGAGACGTGGCGGCCGCGAATCTTGGACAGTTTCCGTCAGCACCTGACGGAAACTGTCCGAGATCTCGTGTGGGCGCGACGCTGCCCGGGCACGGGCAGCGTCCCGGAGCCCGAGGAGCGCTCAGGCGCGGGTCAGGCCAGGCCGGCGCGGCGCAGGGCCTCGGCCATCGCGTCGTTGGCCGGCGGCGGCGCGCTCTGCCGCTGCTGGCCGCCGCGTCCCCCCTGACCAGCGCGTCCGCCGGGCTGTCCGCCGCGGCTGCCCTGACCAGCGCGTCCGTCCTGTTGGCCGCCGCGTCCGCCGGTCTGACCGCCGCGTCCGCTCTGCTGTCCGCCGGGACCGCCCTCGGGGCCGCGCTGCGTCGGGCCGCCGCGACCCTCCTGGTTGGTCCGGCCGCCCCGGCCGGCGTCGGCGCCCGGCTCGTCCTCCAGCCGCAGGGTCAGCGAGATCCGCTTGCGGGGTACGTCCACGTCGAGCACCTTGACCCGCACCACGTCACCGGACTTCACCACCTCGCGGGGGTCCTTCACGAAGGTCCGGGACATCGCCGACACGTGCACCAGCCCGTCCTGGTGCACGCCGACGTCCACGAACGCGCCGAACGCGGCCACGTTGGTGACCACGCCCTCCAGCAGCATGCCCGGCGTCAGGTCGCTGATCTTCTCCACCCCCTCGACGAAGGTGGCGGTGCGGAACTCCGGCCGGGGGTCGCGGCCCGGCTTCTCCAGCTCGGCGAGGATGTCGGTGACGGTGGGCAGACCGAACCGGTCGTCGACGAAATCAGTTGCCCGCAGCCCACGCAGGATGCCGCTCTTGCCGATCACCGAGCGCAGGTCCTGCCCGGTGGTGGAGAGGATTCGACGGACCACCGGGTACGCCTCGGGGTGCACGCTGGACGAGTCCAGCGGGTCGTCGCCGTCGGGGATGCGCAGGAAGCCCGCACACTGCTCGAACGCCTTCGGCCCGAGCCGCGCCACCTTCTTCAGCGCGGTCCGCGACCGGAACGGCCCGTTGGCGTCCCGGTGCAGCACGATGTTCTCGGCCAGCCCGGCGCCGATCCCGGAGACCCGGGTCAGCAGCGGCGCGGATGCGGTGTTGACGTCCACGCCGACGGCGTTCACGCAGTCCTCCACGACCGCGTCCAGCGACCGGGACAGCTTCACCTCGGACAGGTCGTGCTGGTACTGGCCGACCCCGATCGACCGTGGGTCGATCTTGACCAGCTCGGCGAGCGGGTCCTGGAGGCGGCGGGCGATGGAGACCGCGCCGCGCAGCGACACGTCCATCCCCGGCAGCTCCTGCGAGGCGTACGCGGACGCGGAGTAGACCGACGCGCCAGCCTCGGAGACCATCACCTTGGTCAGGTTGAGCTGCGGGTATCGCTTGATCAGGTCGTCGGCCAGCTTGTCCGTCTCCCGGGAGGCGGTGCCGTTGCCGATCGCCACCAGCTCCACGCCGTGCGCCCCGGCCAGCCGTGCGAGGGTCTCGACCGACGCGTCCCACTGTCGGCGCGGCTCGTGCGGGTAGATGGTGTCGGTGGCGAGCACCTTGCCGGTGGCGTCCACCACGGCCACCTTGACCCCGGTGCGCAGGCCCGGGTCCAACCCCATCGTGGGCCGGCTGCCGGCCGGCGCGGCGAGCAGCAGGTCCCGCAGGTTGGTGGCGAAGACCCGCACCGCCTCCTCCTCGGCCGCCTGCCACAACCGCATCCGCAGGTCCGCCCCGAGGTGGATGAGGATCCGGGTACGCCAGGCCCAGCGGACCGTGTCGGCCAGCCAGCGGTCGGCCGGGCGGCCCGCGTCGGACACCCCGAACCGGCCGGCGATGGCCGCCTCGTACCGGCTCGGGCCGGTCGGAACGGCGTCCGCTTCGCCGGCCTCCTCCGGGTCCATGGTCAGGTCGAGCACGCCCTCCTTCTCGCCCCGGAACATCGCCAGGATCCGGTGCGAGGGCAGCTTCGGGTACGGCTCGGAGAAGTCGAAGTAATCGGCGAACTTCGCGCCGGCGGTCTCCTGACCATCGCGTACCCGGGAGACCAGACGCCCCCGCGACCACATCTGCTCGCGCAGCGTGCCGATGAGGTCGGCGTCCTCGGCGAAGGTCTCGATCAGGATCGCCCGGGCGCCCTCCAGCGCGGCGGCGACGTCGGCGACGCCCTTCTCCGCGTCGACGAACCCGGCGGCGGTGGCCTTCGGGTCCTGGCTGGGGTCGGCCAGCAGCGTCTCGGCCAGCGGCGCCAACCCGGCCTCGCGGGCGATCTGCGCCCGGGTCCGCCGCTTCGGCTTGTACGGCAGGTAGATGTCCTCGAGCCGGGACTTCGAGTCGGCCGCCATGATCTGCGCTTCGAGGGCCTCGTCCAGCTTGCCCTGGCCGCGGATTGACTCCAGGACGGCGGCCCGCCGCTCGTCCAGCTCCCGCAGGTAGCGCAGCCGCTCCTCCAGGGTGCGCAGCTGGGTGTCGTCGAGCAGGCCGGTGGCCTCCTTGCGGTAGCGGGCGATGAACGGCACGGTGGCGCCGCCGTCGAGCAGCTCCACGGCCGCCCGCACCTGACGCTCGGCCACGCCGAGCTCGTCGGCGATCCGCTGATGAACAGACTGGGTCACGATCTCGATCCGCCTTCGACTCGATCCGCCTTCAAAGAGCGGGTACCGCCTGCATTGTGCCGGGCGCTCCCCGGCGGCGTCGCCGCACCCGGCCGGGATGACCCGCCGCGCCCGGCCGGGGCGATCCGTCCCGCCGGGCCGGGATGACCCGCCGCACCCGGCCGGGTGACCCGGCGGCGGTCCCGCCCGGCCTGCGCTAGCGTGGCGATCATGGAAACACCTGTGGAGCCGCGCACCCGGCGGCTCTTCGGCGGCAGCGCCCGGGCCCTCGGCGACCTCACGGCCAACCCGTTCCGCGCCGACCGGGACCGGATCGTCGGCTCGCCGTTCTTCGCCCGTCTCGGCGGCGTCACCCAGGTGATCAGCCCGGTCGGCTCCGGCCTGCTGGTGCACAACCGGCTCACCCACAGCCTGAAGGTCGCCCAGGTGGCCCGGGCGATCGCCGAGCGGCTGACCGCCGACCACCGGTGGCGTGACCTGCTGGACAAGCTCGGCGGCTGCGACCCGGATGTAGTGGAGGCGGCGGCGCTCGCCCACGACCTCGGCCACCCGCCGTTCGGGCACCTGGGGGAGCGGGTGCTGGACCGGCTGGCCCGCCAGCGCCTCGGCCTCGCCGACGGTTTCGAGGGCAACGCCCAGTCGTACCGGATCGTCACCAGCACCGAGATCCGGGGCGCGGCCACCACCGGGCTGGACCTGACCGCCGCGGTCCGCGCGGCGTTGCTGAAGTACCCGTGGACCCGGCTGGACTACCCCGACCCGCACCCGCGCCTGCTGAACCCGCCGCCGCGCGGTGCCACGCCCCCGCCGGACGACCCGGAGAGCGGCTCGTTGAAGTTCGGCGCGTACCGGACCGAGTTGGACGACCTGCGGCAGGCCCGGGAGCCGTTCGTCGGCCGCATCCCGGACTGGCAGCAGACCGTGGAGGCGTCCGTGATGGACACCGCCGACGACATCGCGTACGCCATCCACGACGTGGAGGACTTCTACCGGGTCGGTGTGCTCCAGCAGGGCGCGGTCTCCGCCGAGCTGATGGCCTGGCAGCGGGAGAGCGGGCACTTCCGGGCGATCACCGACGCGGCGCTGACCACCGCGTCCCGCCGGCCCGGCGCGGCGATCGAGCGACTGCGCCGGCAACTGCACCGCAAGGACGCGTGGATCGCCGACGACGACGCGTTCGCCGCCGCCGTCGAGCACGTACGGGAGGAGTTGGTCGACGGGCTGCTGGCGATGCCGTTCGACGGCTCCATCGAGGCGGAGCAGTACGTCTCGCGGTTCTCGGCCCGCTGGTCCACCCGCTTCGTCGAGGCGATCACGATGACCGACGAGCCATCGATCCGCTCCGGCTACGTGCTGCTCGGCTGCGCGCAGTGGCACGAGGTGCAGGTGCTCAAGTTCGTCCACCACCGGTTCGTGCTGGCCCGCCCGGATCTCGCCCTGCACCAGCGCGGCCAGGCCCGGCTGCTGGGCACCCTGGTCGAGGCGCTGTGGGAGTGGCTGCTCGACCCGGAGGAGGAGTCCCGGCTGCCCCGCCGGCTGCACGACCTGGTCGAGCTGGCCGAGGCGGAGCTGCACCCGCGTACCCCGGACCGGATCGGCCGGGCCCGGGGGCGGGCCATCGTGGACTTCGTGGCGCAGCTCACCGACGGTCAGGCGGTGGCCATGTTGGATGCCCTCTCCGGGCGGTCCGGCGCGCTCTGGACCGACGCCTTCGTGCTCTGAGCTCAGGCGATCGACTGCCACCAGCCGTCGACGGCGGGCGGCTCGTCGACGACCACCCGCTCGCCTGGGCGGGGCACGGCCAGCCGGACGTCGCGGGCCTTCGCCTCCGCCCACAGCCGGTTCACCGGCTCGGACCAGTCGTGCAGGGCCAGGTTGAACGTCGCCCAGTGCACCGGGATGAGCAGCCCGCCGCGCAGGTCCTGGTGGGCGTCGACCGCCTCCTCCGGGAACATGTGGATGCTCGGCCACGCCCGGTCGTACGCGCCGATCTGCATCAGCGTCACGTCGAACGGCCCGTGCTCCGCGCCGATCGCCGCGTACCCGTCGAAGTAGCCGGAGTCGCCGGTGTAGAAGACCTTGCGCCGCTCCCCGGCGATCACCCAGGAACTCCAGAGCGTGCCGTCGCGGCGCAGGCCCCGCCCGGAGAAGTGCTGCGCGGCGGTGGCGGTGATCTCCAGCCCCGCGACCCGGTGCGACTCGGTCCAGTCCAGCTCGATGATCCGCTCGGCGGGTACGCCCCAGCGGTCCAGGTGTGCGCCCACCCCGAGCGGCACCAGGAACGGCGCGGACTGCCCGGCCGTCAGCGCCTGCACGGTCGCCATGTCCAGGTGGTCGTAGTGGTCGTGGGAGATCAGGATGGCGTCCAGCGGGGGCAGTTCGTCCAGGCGTACCGGGGGCTCGTGCAGTCGGCGCGGGCCGACCAACCCGGACGGTGAGCACCGGTCGCTCCAGATGGGGTCGAGCAGCACCCGCCGCCCCTCGATCTCGATCAGCGCCGAGGCGTGGCCGTACCAGACGATGGTGAGCTCGTCGGCGGCCTGCGGCGCGGCCGGGCGCAGCAGCGGCACGGGCGCGGTGGGGCGTCGCTTCTGCTTGCCGAAGATCAGCTCGCGGAGCAGGTTGCGACCGGGGTCGGCGGCCATCATGGGGGTGCTGCCGGCCTGGTTGTGGAAGGTGCCGTCGCGGAACTGCGGCGAGCGGGCCGCCCGTTCGGCGCGGGCGCCGGTGAGTCGCCCGCCGAGTGCCGCCGGCACGTCCCGGGCCACCCAGGCCAGGCCAGCCAGCGCCGCGAGCCCTGCCGTGCCCCGCAGCAGTCGCCCGCGCGACCGATCACCGTTCGTACGATCCGCTGGTGCCATCGCCGTCCCTCCGCCGTGTCCGCACTACACGGTAGTCACCGAGGGCCGCCCGCGCGTCGCCGGTCGCCCGAGCGGGCCGGTCGCCGTGCGGCGACCGGCCCGCCGAAAGGATCAGCCGCCGTTGCTCGGCCGTCGAGCTGCCGCCCGGTGCGTCGCGCCCGTCCCGCTGAGCCGGTCCACCGCGGTCAGGAACCGGGGCCCCATGGCGGCGCGGGCCTGCACCGCCGGGTGGGTGGCCCCGAAGTCGTCCGGGTTGGCCTGCCCGTCGGCGAAGAGCGCGTAGGTGAGCACCGCCGCCCCGGACCGGTCGAAGATCACCCCCGCCTCGTGCCGGGCATCGGCGAACCAGCCCGCCTTGGTGGCGATGCGAGCCCGGTCGTCGGAGGACATGGTGCGTCGGATGCCGTCGGCGAAGGCCACCGGGGAGCGCAGCAGCCCGAGCAGGAAACTCGTCGAGGCGGGGGAGAGCAGGGTGCCGGCGACCAGGGCCCGCAGCAGGTCGTGCGTCTCGCGGGGGGTGCTGGTGCCCAGGAAGAAGCGGTTCGGGTTGGCCACCGGCTCGACCTGGGTGTTCGGGAAGCCCTTGCCGACCAGGATGGCGTTCAGTTCGGCGGCCGGGCAGACCGACCCGCACAGCCGCACCGCCGTGTCGTCGGAGACGGTGAGCAGGTTCGCCAGGACGTGGCCGAGGGTCACGCTGCTGGGGTACGCGCCGTCCAGGCTGAAGATCCCGTCGCCGCCCGGCACGACGATGGCGGCGGTCACCTCGACCCGCTGGTCCAGGGTGAGCAGCCCTCGGTCGATCTTGTCCAGTACCGCCGTGGCCACCGCGATCTTGTTGACGCTGTACGCCTCGATCCGCTGGTCGGCCTGGGCCGCCAGGGCGACCACCGGCGGGCCGTCCGGGCGGGCCACGCTGACGTACGCCTGCCAGTTGCCGCCGGCCTGCGTGCTGAACTTGGTGTAGGTGGTGGCGACGCGGCGGGCGGCCCGCGCGGGGGTGGTCGGAGCGGCCCCGGTGACCTCGGCGCTCGCAGGTGTCGCGGCGCCGAGCACCGTGCCGGCGGTGGCCACGGTTCCGAGCCCGAGCGCTGTCCTGCGGTTCAGCCGGATAGTCAATCTTCTCTCCCGTCGTGGGGCGCCGAAGCGCTTGCCGGCCCCCCACCCTATGCGAGTTGATCGATACATGGTGTACCCGATGCCGCTCAGCCGAGCCGCGCTGGCCGGCGGGCTCGGCTGGCCGCAGTGGCGATCACGACCACCCGGCTCACGGTGCGAGCACCACCTTGACGCAGCCGTCCTCCTTCTTCTGGAACATCTCGTACGCCCGCGGCGCGTCGTCCAGCGGCAACCGGTGGCTCCGCAGGTCCTCCACACCCAGGGGGTCGTCGTCGCCGGCGAGCAGCGGCAGGATCTCGTCGGTCCACCGGCGCACGTGGCACTGCCCCATCCGCAGTTGGACGCCCCGGTCGAACATCTCCATCAGCGGCATCGGGTCCGCCTCGCCGCCGTAGACGCCGGAGACCGAGACGGTGCCGCCGCGACGGACCGCCTTGAGCGCGGCGTGCAGCACCGAGAGGCGGTCCGCGCCCACCCGGTCGGTCATCGTCTGGGCCAGCTTGTCCGGCAGCAGTCCGGCGGCGGTCTGGGCGAGCTTGCCCATCGGCGAACCGTGCGCCTCCATGCCGACCGCGTCGATCACCGCGTCCGGGCCACGGCCGTCGACCAGGTCGATCAGCGCGCCCGGCACGTCGGACAGCTCGCGGACGTCGAGCACCTCGATGCCGTGCCGGCGGGCCAACTCCAGCCGCTCGGGCACCAGGTCCAGCCCGATGACCCGGCCCGCGCCGAGGTGGCGGCCGATCCGGGCGCAGAACTGCCCGACCGGCCCCAGCCCGAACACGGCCAGGGTGCCGCCGGGCGGGGTGTCGGCGTACTTCACCGCCTGCCAGGCGGTGGGCAGGATGTCGGACAGGTAGAGGTAGCGCTCGTCGGCCCCGGTCTGGGGGATGACGATCGGTCCGAAGTGGGCCTGCGGGACGCGCAGGTACTCGGCCTGGCCGCCGGGCACCGAGCCGTAGAGCGAGGTGTACCCGAACAGCGCGGCGCCCTTGCCCTCGCTGGTGACCTGGGTGGTCTCGCACTGGGCGTAGAGCTGACGCTGGCACATCCAGCAACTGCCGCAGGAGATGTTGAACGGGATCACCACGCGGTCGCCGGGCTTGAGCCCGGTCACCGCGGACCCGACCTCCTCGACGATGCCCATCGGTTCGTGACCCAGGATGTCACCGGGCTTCAGGTACGGCCCCAACACCTCGTACAGGTGCAGGTCCGAGCCGCAGATCGCGGTCGACGTGATCTTCACGATCGCGTCGGTCGGCTCCTCGATCCTCGGGTCCGGCACCTCCTCGACCCGTACATCACGCTTGCCCTGCCAGGTCAACGCCTTCATGCCCTCGTCCCCTCTCGCCGCTGTCTCCCGAGACTGCTACCCGGGCGCGGGCACTTGAACCGGGCAGCGCTCCAGGGCCGCTGTCCGTGGATCACGCGGGCGTGGCGTGCAGGCCGCCGGCGGGCCAAACACCGGACCGCCGTACCCCGAGGTGCGGGGTACGGCGGTCCGGGTGATGCGGTGGACCTCAGGAACCGGGGGTGTTGCCGGCGCCCTTCGCGGTGGCGGCGAGGTAGTCGCGGTTGAGGCGGCCGATCGTGTTCAGTGGAATGCCCTTCGGGCAGGCCACCGTGCACTCGCCGGCGTTGGTGCAGCCGCCGAAGCCGGCCTCGTCGTGCGCGTCGACCATGCCGATGACCCGGGTGTAGCGCTCCGGCTGGCCCTGCGGCAGCAGCGAGAGCTGGGTGAGCTTGGCGGCGGTGAAGAGCATGCCGGAGCCGTTCGGGCAGGCCGCCACGCACGCGCCGCAGCCGATGCAGGCCGCCGACTCGAAGGCGGCGTCGGCGTTGGCCTTGGCCACCGGGGTGGAGTGCGCCTCGGGCGCGCTGCCGGTCGGTGCGGTGATGTAGCCGCCGGCGGCGATGATCGTGTCGAAGGCGCCCCGGTTGACGACCAGGTCCTTGATGACCGGGAAGGCGCTGGCCCGCCACGGCTCGATGTCGATCGTCTCGCCGTCCTTGAACTGCCGCATGTGCAGCTGGCAGGCGGTGGTGCCGCGCTGCGGGCCGTGCGCGTCACCGTTGATCATCAGACCGCACATGCCGCAGATGCCCTCGCGGCAGTCGTGGTCGAACGCGACCGGGTCCTCACCGTCGAGGATCAGCCGCTCGTTGAGCACGTCGAGCATCTCCAGGAACGACATGTCCGGGGACACGTCGTCGACCGGGTAGGTCACCATCCGACCCTTGTCCTCAGGGCCCTTCTGGCGCCAGATGCGCAGGGTCAGGTTCACTTGTAGCTCCGCTGCGTGGGGTGGACGTATTCGAACTTCAGGTCTTCCTTGTGCAGCACCGAGGGCTCGCCGGTGGCGGTGAACTCCCAGGCCGCCACGTACGCGAAGCGGTCGTCGTCGCGCTGCGCCTCACCGTCGGGGGTCTGGTGCTCGGCCCGGAAGTGGCCGCCGCAGGACTCCTCGCGGTGCAGGGCGTCGATGCACATCAGCTCGGCCAACTCGAAGAAGTCGGCGACGCGGCCGGCCTTCTCCAGGGACTGGTTGAACTCCTCGCCGGTGCCGGACACCTTGACCCGCTGCCAGAACTGCTCGCGCAGGCCGCGGATCTCGTCGATCGCCTTGCGCAGCCCGGCCTCGCTGCGCTCCATGCCGCAGTGCTCCCACATGATCTGGCCCAGCTCCCGGTGGAACGAGTCCACGGTCCGGTCGCCGTTGATCGCCAGCAGCCGCTGGATCCGGTCCTCGACGTCGGTACGCGCCTCGATCGCCGCCGGGTGACTGGCGTCGACCTTCTCCAGCGGGCCCGAGGCCAGGTAGTTGGCGATCGTGGTGGGCAGCACGAAGTAGCCGTCGGCGAGGCCCTGCATCAACGCGGAGGCGCCGAGTCGGTTCGCGCCGTGGTCGGAGAAGTTCGCCTCGCCGATAACGAACAGGCCCGGGATGCTCGACTGGAGGTCGTAGTCGACCCAGAGGCCGCCCATCGTGTAGTGCACGGCGGGGTAGATCCGCATCGGCACCTCGTACGGGTCCTCGCCGGTGATCCGCTCGTACATCTCGAAGAGGTTGCCGTACTTGGCCTCGATGGCCTTGCGGCCCAGCCGGCCGATGGCGTCGGCGAAGTCCAGGTAGACGCCGAGCTTGGTCGGCCCCACGCCCCGGCCGTCGTCGCAGACGTTCTTCGCGGCGCGGGAGGCGATGTCACGGGGGACCAGGTTGCCGAAGGAGGGGTAGATCCGCTCCAGGTAGTAGTCCCGCTCGTCCTCGGGAATGTCCCGGGGGTTGCGGTCGTCGCCCTTGGTCTTCGGCACCCAGACCCGGCCGTCGTTGCGCAGCGACTCGCTCATCAGGGTCAGCTTCGACTGGTGGTCGCCGGAGACCGGGATGCAGGTCGGGTGGATCTGCGTGTAGCAGGGGTTGGCGAAGTACGCGCCCTTGCGGTGCGCCCGCCAGGTGGCGGTGACGTTGCAGCCCTTGGCGTTGGTGGAGAGGTAGAAGACGTTGCCGTAACCGCCGGAGGCGAGCACGACGGCGTCGGCCATCTCGGTGCTGATCTCGCCGGTGACCATGTCCCGGACGACGATGCCCCGGGCCTTGCCGTCGACGAGGACCAGTTCCAGCATCTCGTGCCGGGCGTTCATCTCCACGGTGCCGAGGCCGATCTGCCGCTCCAGCGCCTGGTACGCGCCGAGCAGCAGTTGCTGGCCCGTCTGACCCCGGGCGTAGAAGGTGCGCTGCACCTGGGCGCCGCCGAAGGAGCGGGTGTCCAGCAGGCCGCCGTACTCGCGGGCGAACGGCACGCCCTGGGCGACGCACTGGTCGATGATGTTGACCGACACCTCGGCCAGCCGGTGCACGTTCGACTCGCGGGAGCGGAAGTCGCCGCCCTTGACGGTGTCGTAGAACAGCCGGTGCACCGAGTCGCCGTCGTTGCGGTAGTTCTTCGCGGCGTTGATGCCGCCCTGCGCCGCGATCGAGTGCGCGCGGCGCGGGCTGTCCTGGTAGCAGTAGGACTTGACGTGGTAGCCCTGCTCGGCCAGCGTGGCGGCGGCCGAGCCGCCGGCCAGGCCGGTGCCGACCACGATCACCGTCATCTTGCGGCGGTTGGCCGGGTTGACCAGCTTGGCCTCGAAGCGCCGGGTCTCCCAGCGCTTCTCGACCGGGCCGGCGGGAGCCTTGGTGTCGGCGATCGGGTCGCCCTCGGTGAAGAGTTCCATGTCAGGACACCAATCCGGTGAGAACGGCGAACGGGACCACCAGGTATCCGGCGCACAGCGCGACGGCGAAGACCAGCGCGGCGTTGCGCGCCCGGCGCTCGCCCCGCGGGGTCTGCTGGCCGAGGCTGCGGAACGCGCTGAACGCGCCGTGGCGCAGGTGGAAGCCGAGCGCGACGATCGCCAGGGTGTAGAAGAGCGTGACGTACCAGCGCTCCGGCGCGAAGTCGGCGACGACGTTGCCGAACGGCTTGCTGGGGTCGCCGACCGGGTTGAGCGTGCCGGTGGTCAGGTCGAGGAGGTGGTAGATCACGAAGAGCAGGATGATCACTCCACCCCAGCGCATCGTGCGGGCCGCGTAGCTGGCCCGGACCTTCTTGCGGTGGGCGTACTTCACCGGGCGGGCGGCGCGGGCTCGCAGCGCCAGCACGGTCGCGGCCCAGATGTGACCGACGACGGCCACCACCAGCACGATGCGCAGGATCCACAGGAACCAGACGCCGGGCAGCAGCGGCTTCCCGATGTCGCGCAGCCAGTGCGCGTAGTGGTCGAACGAGGCTGCCCCCGTGAACACCTTCAGGTTCCCGAGCATGTGCGCGATCAGGAATAGCACCAGCACAATGCCCGTCACCGCCATGACGGCCTTGAGACCGACGTTCGAGCGGATGGGCGACCGAGTTTTCGTCATTACCACGTGACCGACGCTAGGAGCACTTGGATCAGTCGTCCAATGCATCGAACTCGCAGTGTTGATAGCCGTAAGCTATGTAGATGCAGCTCCATCAGCTTCGGTACTTCGTCGCGGTAGCCGAAGTACGACATTTCACCCAGGCGGCCGACATCGTCGGCATCACTCAGCCTTCTCTCAGTAAGCAAATTCACGCTCTGGAAACCGACCTCGGCGCCCCCCTCTTCGAACGGGTAAGGGGAAACATCACACTCACCGCGGCCGGCGAGGTGCTGCTGCCGCTGGCCACCCGGATCCTCGCCGACGTGGACACCGCGACCCGTGAGGTGCAGGAGTTGGTCGGGCTCCGGCGGGGCCGCGTCCGGCTCGGCGCCACCCCGAGCCTCGCCACCTCGCTCGCCCCGCCGGTGCTGCGCCGGTTCCGCGACGCCCACCCCACCGTCGACCTGCGCGTCGAGGAGGGCGGCTCCCAGGACCTGGTCCGCGACCTGCTCCGCGGCGACCTCGACCTGGCCCTGATCATCATGCCGGCCCAGGGCGCCGACCCGGGTCTGCGCGTCGACCCGATCCTGCGGGAGAGCCTGGTGGTGGCCTCGGTGGAGGAGGTGCCGACCGCCTCGACGACCGGCGAACTGCACATCACCGACCTGCGCGACCAGCCGATGGTGATGTTCCGGGAGGGCTACGACCTGCGCGACGCCACCATCCAGGCGTGCCGGGAAGCCGGCTTCGAGCCGACCTTCGCGGTCGACGGCGGCGAGATGGACGCCGTCCTCAGCTTCGTCGAAGCCGGGCTCGGCATCGCGCTGGTGCCCGGCATCGTGCTGGCCCGCCGCCCCGGGGTGCGGATCACCCCCCTCGCCCCACCCGGGGTGCGGCGGACCATCGCGGTGGCCCGCCGCCGGGACGTGGTGCCCACCCACGCCGGCCGGGAACTGCGGCGGATCCTGCTCGACTACATCCAGTCCGCGATCGACCGCGACGACCTGCCGCCGGGCGTGGACCCGCGCTGAGCGCCGTCAGCGGCCCTCGGCGTCGTCCATCGCCCGGTAGATCCGCTGCTCCGAGACGGGGTACGGGGTGCCCAGCGCCTGGGCGAAGACGTTCACCCGCAACTCCTCGATCATCCAGCGGATCTGCCGGACGGCGGTCTCCTGCCGACGCGCCGGCGGCAGCGCGGCGAGCAGATCGTCGTACTCCTTCTGCACCGTGGCGATGCGGTCCTGCTGCTGGCGGTCACGCTGCGGGTTGCCGCCGAGGCGGTCCAGCCGGCGCTCGATGCCGGTGAGGTAACGCAGCAGGTCGGGCAGGCGGGCGTACCCGGTCTCGGTGATGAAACCGGCGTGCACCAGCCCGGCGAGCTGCTTGCGGATGTCGGCCAGCGCCGCCACCACGGCGAGGTTGCGGGTGGCGCCGAGCCGCTGCTCGACGGCGTACGCGGCGGCGAGCACCTTGCGTACCCGGTCCATCACCTCGACCACGGTGTCGACCAGGTCGGCGCGGACCTTCTCGCGTAGCGCCGCGAAGCCCTCGGCGTCCCAGGCCGGCCCGCCGGCGTCGCCGATCAACCGGTCGATGGCCGCGCCCGCCGCGTCCTCGATCAGTTGCTGCACACCGCCGTGCGGGTTGCGGCTCAGCGCCAGCTTCGCCTCGTTGCTCAGTCGGCCCTGCAGGAACCGGGCGGGGGACGGCACGGTGAGCCGCAGCAGCCGCCGGGTGCCGGCCCAGTGCGCCGCCTCCGCCTCGGCGGGGGAGTCGAACACCTTCACCCCGACGGTGGCGCCCTCGTCGACCAGCGCCGGGTACGCGGTCACCGCGTAGCCGGCGCGGACCTGCTCGATGGTGCGCGGCAGCGTGCCGATGCTCCACTCGCGCAGGCCCGTCCGGGCGACCTCCGGCGCGGCGGCCGCCACCACCTGGCGTACCTCCTGACGGAGCTGACGTTGCAGGGCCGGCAGGTCCTTGCCCTCGGCGACGGGCTTCTCGTCGTCGCCCAGCACCCGGAACGTGACCCGCAGGTGTGCCGGGAGCTTGGCCGGCTCCCAGGCGTCCCGGGGCACGGTGACCCCGGTCATCCGCCGCAGCTGCCGGGTGAGCGCGTCCAGCAGCGACTCCTCGCCGGGGGTGATGGCGGCCAGGGCGGCCCGCGCGAAGTCCGGCACCGGGACGAAGTTGCGGCGTACCGGCTTGGGCAGCGACCGGATCAGCGCGATCACCGTCTCCTCGCGCAGCCCCGGAACCTGCCAGTCGAAGCTCTCCGCCGGCACCTGGTTGAGCAGTGGCAGCGGGATGTCCACGGTGACGCCGTCGGTCGGCGTGCCCGGCTCGAACCGGTACGTCAGCGGCAGGCTTACCCCGTCGGCCTGCCACTCGTCCGGGTAGTCGCCCTCGTCCACGCCGGCCCGACCGTCGTTGATCAGCAGGTCCCGGGTGAACGTGAGCAGGTCGGGCTGGTCCCGGCGGGTCTTCTTCCACCAGGAGTCGAAGTGTCGGCCGGAGACCACGTCGGCCGGGATCCGCTGGTCGTAGAAGCCGAAGATGGTCTCGTCGTCGACCAGGATGTCCCGGCGTCGGGCCCGGCTCTCCAGCTCCTCGATCTCGGCGAGCAGCCGCTTGTTGTCGGCCCAGAAGTGGTGGTGGGTCTGCCAGTCGCCCTCGACCAGGGCGTGGCGGATGAACAGCTCCCGGCTCAGCGTCGGGTCGATCCGCCCGAAGTTGACCTTGCGGGAGGTGACCAGCGGAACGCCGTACAGGGTGACCTTCTCGTAGGCCATCACCGCGGCCTGCTTCTTCTCCCAGTGCGGCTCGCTGTAGCTGCGCTTGACCAGGTGCTGCGCGAGCGGTTCGACCCACTCCGGCTCGACCCGGCCGGCGATGCGGCCCCAGAGCCGGGACGTCTCCACCAGCTCGGCGGCCATCACCCAGCGCGGCGGCTTCTTGAACAGCGCCGAGCCGGGAAAGAGCGCGAACTTCGCGCCCCGGGCACCCAGGTACTCGTGCTTCTGCGCGTCCTTCAGGCCGATGTGCGACAGCAGGCCGGGCAGCAGCGACTGGTGCACCTTCGGGGTGTCGATCTCCTCCGGCAGGTCGGCCGCGTGCCGACCTCGGCCGGCGTCCGCGTCGCCCGAGGTGTCCCGCTCCGGCCGCCCACCACGCCGCTCGCCGTCGGACGGGGTACGCAGCACCTGGCGCAGTTGGCCCACGATGTCCTGCCACTCGCGGACCCGCAGGTAGTTCAGGTACTCCGCCTTGCACATCCGGCGGAACGCGCTGGAGGACAGCTCGCGTTGCTGCTCCCGCAGGTAACGCCACAGGTTGAGGTAGGCGACGAAGTCCGACTCCCTGTCGGCGAACCGGGCGTGCGCCTGGTCGGCCTGGGCCTGCTTCTCCGCCGGCCGCTCGCGGGGGTCCTGGATGGAGAGCGCGGCGGCGATCACCAGTACCTCGGTGGCGCAGCCGTTGCGCTCGCCCTCGACCACCATCCGGGCCAGTCGCGGGTCGACCGGCAGCTGCGCCAACCGCCGGCCGAGCGCGGTGAGCCGCTTCGCCGGGTCGGCCTCGGTCGGGTCCAGTGCGCCCAGCTCGTGCAGCAGGTTGACGCCGTCGGCGATGTTGCGCTTGTCCGGTGGGTCGATGAAGGGGAACGCGGCGAGGTCGCCGAGCCCGATCGCGGTCATCTGGAGGATGACCGACGCCAGGTTGGTGCGCAGGATCTCCGGGTCGGTGAACTCCGGCCGCGACAGGAAGTCCTGCTCGTCGTAGAGGCGGATGCAGATGCCGTCGGAGGTCCGCCCGCAGCGCCCCTTGCGCTGGTTGGCCGACGCCTGGGAGACCGGCTCGATCGGCAGGCGCTGCACCTTGAGCCGGCTGGAGTAGCGGGAGATCCGCGCCGTGCCCGGGTCCACCACGTACTTGATGCCGGGCACGGTCAGCGAGGTCTCCGCGACGTTGGTGGCGAGCACCACGCGGCGCGAGGTGTGCGCGGCGAACACCCGGTGCTGCTCGGCGCTGGACAGCCGCGCGTACAGGGGCAGGATCTCGGTGCCGAGCAGCGAACGTTTCGTCTGCACCAGCTTGCCCAGGGCGTCGGCGGTGTCCCGGATCTCCCGCTCCCCGCTGAGGAAGACCAGGATGTCGCCCGGCCCCTCGGCGGCCAGCTCCTCGACGGCGTCCCCGATCGCCTGGATCTGGTCGCGGACGTTCTCCTCGTCGCTGTCGCCGTCCTCCTCGCCCTCGGCCAGCTCGACGAGTGGCCGGTAGCGCACCTCCACCGGGTAGGTGCGCCCGGACACCTCGACCACCGGCGCCGGTACGCCCTCCGGCTCGTCGGCGGTGGGCGGTCCGGCGAAGTGCCGGGCGAACCGGTCGGTCTCGATGGTCGCCGAGGTGATGATCACCTTGAGGTCGGGTCGCCGGGGCAGCAGCTCCCGCAGGTACCCGAGGATGAAGTCGATGTTGAGGCTGCGCTCGTGCGCCTCGTCGATGATCAACGTGTCGTACTGGCGGAGCATCCGGTCGGTCTGCAACTCGGCCAGCAGGATGCCGTCGGTCATCAGCTTGACCAGGCTGCGCTCGCTGACCTGATCGGTGAAGCGCACCTTGTAACCGACCACGTCACCCAGCTCGGTGCCCAGCTCGTCGGCGATCCGGTCGGCCACCGTCCGGGCCGCCAGCCGCCGGGGCTGGGTGTGCCCGATCAGGCCGTGCACCCCGCGCCCCAACTCCAGGCAGATCTTCGGTAGCTGGGTCGTCTTGCCGGAGCCGGTCTCGCCGGCCACGATCACCACCTGGTGGTCGCGGATGGCGGCGGCGATGTCGTCCTTGCGCTCACTGACCGGCAACCCCGCCGGGTACGTGATGACCGGTACCGCCGCTTGGCGGGTGGCGATCCGCTGCTCGGCCCGGACGACGTCGGCGGTGATCTCGGCCAGTGCGGCCTCCCGACGCTGCGGGTCACGCAGCTTGCGGGCACCGTCGAGCCGCCGCTGGAGCCGGCGCTGGTCGCGGAACATCAGGGGAGTGAGGCGGCGGTGCAGCTCGCGGACGGGATCGGTCGCGGCGGCGGCGGCTGGATTCTGCATGTCGTGCCCAAGAATAGGCAGCGCGGCGGCGTACCGCCGCCGGGTTATCGCCCCGGCCGCCGCCCGGTGGCCTGAGGGCTGGTCGGGTGCGCCGCCGTCTAGTGTTGGCGGCCGATGTCGAGCGCCAGGGGGCCGGGATGGAACTGCGGGACACGGACCGGGCGCTGGTGCAGGCCGCCACGGCGGTCGCCAAGCTGCGCTGCCGCAGCCAGCACCACACCGTCGCGTCGGCGGCGCGAACCGGCGACGGTCGGGTCTTCACCGGCGTGAACGTCCACCACGAGACCGGAGGGGCCTGCGCCGAACTGGTCGTCATCGGCACCGCCGCGACCCAGGGCGTGACCGAGTTGGAGACGATCGTCACGGTGGCCGACCGGGGCCGCGAGGTCGTCGCGCCGTGCGACAGGTGCCAGGCCGTCCTGCGGGACCACTTCCCGTCGCTGCGGGTGATCGTCGGCCCGATGGACGCCCTGCGGGTGGCCCCGCTCGGCTGACGCTGCCCGCCTGGCCCCGGCCCGGCGGTGGGTTCAGTCGCCGGACGCCGCCTCCAGCATCGACCGGGGCATCGGCACGCCCTCGAACCGTACGTTGCCCTCCGGCACCATCCAGCTCATCACCCGCACGGCCAGCAGGCCGGCCCGTACCGCCGGATCGTTGTGGAACAGCTCGCGGGCCTCGTCCGGGCCGATCGAGAGCACGACGAAGCCCCGCAACCGCTCGTCGTCGCCGGCCAGGAACGGGCCGGCCGCGAGCACGAGGCCCTGCTCCACGAGACCGGCCTGATGGGCCAGGTGGGCGTCCCGCAACCGGTCGGCCGCGTCGAGCGGCAGCTCGGGGGCGTCCGCCGGCCGGGCCAGGAGTACGACCGTGTGCTGGTCGAATCGCATGAACCCACCCTAGGCGCGACGGCGTGGGCGTCCGCCCGGTCCGCGATTCTCGGATCGACGCACACCAGTTAGGTAACCCTCAGTGCCTCGGCTACGGTTAGGCGACCCTAAGCGTGAACGTGCAGGAGACTCGTGACCACCCTCGCCACCCGGCCGGCCCGGGTCTCCAACCGTGCCGGCACCCGCACCGGCCGTCGGGTGGCCGTCACCGTCGGGGCCGCGCTGGTGCTGCTGCTGGCCGTGCTGGCCAGCTTCGCCCTCGGTAGCCGGCCGCTCGGCGTCGACCAGGTGTGGCATGCCCTCGTCGCGCCGGACAGCGGCGACGCCACCACCATCGTCCGCGAGCTGCGGATGCCGCGCACCGCGCTCGGGCTCGCCGTCGGGCTCGCGCTCGCCATGGCCGGCGTGCTGTTCCAGGCGCTCACCCGCAACCCCCTCGCCGAGCCGCGCATCCTCGGCATCAGCGCCGGCGCGTCGTTCGGCGTGGTGCTCGCCATCTCCGTCTTCGGCGTCGGCACGCTCGCCGGGTACGTCTGGTTCGGCATCGCCGGGGCGCTGATCGCCGGCCTGCTGGTCTTCGCCATCGCCGCCCGGGCCCGCGAGGGCGCCAGCCCGGTCACCCTCGCGCTGGTCGGCGCGGCGCTCGACGCCAGTCTCGCCTCCGGGGTGTACGCGCTGCTGAGCATCGACGCCCGTACCTTCGAAGAGTACCGGTTCTGGGTGGTCGGCGGACTCTCCGGCCGCGACCTGACCGTCACCGCGCAGCTCCTGCCCTTCGTCCTGGTCGGGCTCGTGCTGGCCGCCGTGGTCGCCCGAGGGCTGGACGCGCTGGCCCTCGGCGACGACGTGGCTCGCGGCCTCGGCCACCGCATCGGCCTGGTCCGCCTCGGCGGTGGCCTCGCCGCGGTGCTGCTGACCGGCGCGGCGGTGGCGGCGGCCGGGCCGATCGCCTTCGTCGGGCTCGCCGTGCCGCACCTGGCACGTGCCCTGGTCGGCGCGGACCACCGCTGGACCCTCGCCGTCTCCGCGCTGCTCGGGCCGGCGCTGCTGCTCGGCGCCGACGTCGTCGGCCGGCTCGTCGCCCCACCCGGCGAGATACCCGCCGGGATCGTCACCGCCCTGATCGGCGCCCCGCTGCTGGCCTTCCTGGTCCGCCGCGCTCGGGTGGTGACCGCGTGACCACCACGACCCGCCGCCCAACCACCCCTTCCGACGCCCACCTGCCCGGCCGGTCGCTGCTGCGGATCGGCCCGGTCAGCCTGCAGATCCGCCGCCGCGCCGTGCTGGTCGCCGCCACGCTGACCGTCCTGCTCCTGCTGGCGATGCTGCTCAGCCTCTCCCTGGGCACCCCGTACGTCGCCTCGGCCGACGTCGTGCGCTCCCTCGCAGGCGTCGGCACCCCGTACGACCTCGTTGTCCTTGATCTTCGGTTGCCCCGGGTCATGCTGGCCGCGGTGGCCGGCGCGGCATTCGGCGTGGCCGGCACGCTCATCCAGAGCGTGGCGCGTAACCCCCTCGCGAGCCCGGACGTCATCGGCATCACCCAGGGCGCCGGCCTCGCCGCGACCGTGGCGCTGACCAGCGGGGCGGCCGCGGTGCTGGTGGCACCCAGCGCGCTGGTCGGCGGGCTGGTCGCGGCGGGCCTGCTGTTCGCCCTCGGCGCCCGGCACGGGCTGGCCGCCCAGCGGTTCGTGCTCGCCGGGGTGGCGGTGGCCTTCGCCTTCCGGGCGCTGACCGAGGTGGTCATGCTCACCGCCGACCCGATCGACGGGCTACGCGCGCAGATCTGGCTGATCGGCACCCTGGCCGGCAAGGGCTGGACCGAGGCCACCTGGATCGCCGGCACCCTGCTGGTGCTGCTGCCCGTGCTGGCCTGGGCCGGCTGGGCCCTCAACAGCACCGCCCTGGACGACGACACCGCACGCGGCGTCGGGCTGCGCCCGGTGGCCCGCCGGATCGGCCTGGCCGGGACCGGCGTGCTCGTCGCCGCGATGGTCACCGCCCAGGTCGGCGCCGTCGACTTCGTGGCGCTGGTCGCCCCCCAACTGGCCCGCCGGCTGGTCCGCGCCGAGCGGCCACCGCTGGTCTGCGCCGCCCTGCTCGGCGCGCTGCTGCTGGTGCTCGCCGACCTCGCCGGCCGGCGGCTGTTCGCGCCCACCCAACTGCCGGCCGGTGTGCTGACCGCCGCGATCGGCGGCCCGTACCTGATCTTCCTGCTGCTTCGCGGACGGCGGCGGTCGTCGTGACGCACCTAAGGAGTCGTGTGATGCTCTCCACCCGCGACCTGGTCGTCGGCTACGACGAGCGGACCGTGCTCGACGGGCTCAGCCTCGACCTGCCGACCGACGCGTTCACCGTCATCGTCGGGCCGAACGCGTGCGGCAAGTCCACCCTGTTGCGCACCATGGCCCGGCTGCTCAACCCCCGACGCGGCGCGGTCCTGCTGGACGGCACCGCGATCCGTGACCTGCCGACCCGGGAAGTCGCCCGCCGGCTCGGCGTGCTGCCGCAGAGCCCGCTCGTGCCCGAGGGCGTCACCGTGGCCGACCTGGTCGGGCGGGGTCGGCAGCCGTACCAGCGGTGGTGGCGGCAGTGGTCGACGGAGGACGGCGCCGCGGTCGACGAGGCGATGGCCCTGGCCGACGTGGCGGACCTGGCCGACCGGCCAGTGGACAGCCTCTCCGGCGGCCAGCGGCAGCGGGTCTGGATCGCCATGACCCTCGCCCAGGACACCGATGCCCTGCTGCTGGACGAGCCCACCACCTTCCTCGACCTGGCACACCAGGTGGAGGTGCTGGACCTGCTGCACCGGCTGCGCGTCGAGCGCGGTCGCACCGTCGTCGCCGTGCTGCACGACCTCAACCAGGCCGCCCGCTACGCCGACCACCTGGTCGCGATGCGCGCCGGCGCGGTGGTGGCCGCCGGGCCGCCCCGGGAGATCCTCACCGCGGACCTGGTCCGCGACGTCTTCGGGCTGGCCTGCGTGGTCGTGCCCTGCCCGGTGACCGGAGCGCCCCTGGTGGTGCCCGCCCTCACCGGCGGCACCTCCGCCCCGACTGCCGCTCCGGCCGCGCCCGCCGCTGCCGTTGGCCCCGATCCGTCGGATGCGTCCCTGCCGGACGCCCGACCCGCTGGCGACGCGGTCAACCCGCTCGCCGTCTCGTACCCCTCGAAAGGACTCTGATGCGTCGTCTCGTCGCCGTTCTCGCCGCGGCCGCCGCCCTTGGCGTCGGACTCACCGCCTGCGGTGAGAGCGACCCGGTCGCCAGCTCCACCGCCGGGGAGACCCGGGAGATCACCCACGCCATGGGCACCACCAAGGTCCCGGCGGAACCCAAGCGCGTCATCGTGCTCGACACCGACAAAATCGACACGGCGCTCTCGCTGGGCATCACACCGATCGGTGCTGCCACCGCCGGTGAGGCCAAGAGCTGGCCGACGTACTTCGGCGAGGACAAGCTCGCCGGCATCAAGGAGGTCGGGGTGCTCACCGAGCCCGACCTGGAGGCGATCAACGCGCTGAAGCCGGACCTCATCCTGGGCAGCAAGTTCCGCCAGGAGAAGTTCTACGACGAGCTGGCCGCCATCGCGCCCACCGTGTTCACCGAGAAGGTGGGCATCACCTGGAAGGAGAACTTCCTCCTCGACGGCAAGGCGCTCGGCCGCGAGCAGCAGGCCAAGGACCTCCTCGGCGCGTACGAGAAGCGGGCCAAGGACTTCGGCGCGACCCTCGGCGACCCCACCGCCCGCAAGGTGTCGATCGTGCGGTTCGTTCCCGGCAACATCCGGGTGTACGGCCCCGACTCCTTCTCCGGCATCGTCATCGGCGACACCGGCCTCGGCCGCCCCGAGCGGCAGTTGCTCGCCAACAAGGAGGACAAGCGCTTCGACCTGGTCAGCCCCGAGCGGGTCAACGAGGTCGACGGTGACGTCATCTTCGTGACCGCGTACGGCGAGAAGGCCGCGGCCGAGCAGGCCAAGGTCGGCGGTGGCACCCTCTGGAAGGGCCTGGGCGCGGTCAAGGCCGGCAAGGCGTACCCGGTCTCCGACGAGATCTGGATGACCGGCATCGGCGTCGGCGCGGCCAACAAGATCCTCGACGACCTGGCCAAGCACCTCCCCGCCGCCTGACCCACCCCAAGCCAGGATCCCGCGACACCCACGAGGTAGTGGTCTCCCAGCGCTGGGAGGCCACTACCTCCATGTCGTGCCGGATTTCGGGGCGCCTGGCGCCTCCCGCGTCGCGGCGGCCATCGATCGACCAGGCTGCGCCACGGGCGAAAACGGCCAACCAGACCGATACAGATCGTAACCGCCCACGCCTTCGCCCCGTTGTGTCTGCGACACGAATTCGGCATGGGGTGGGGAACGAATGACACGAACGGCCGTGCGACCGGAAGCCAATCCCCGGGCCGCATTCCGAGGTGATGTGGAAGGGCTACGTGCGCTCGCCGTCGTTCTGGTGCTCGTGGGACACGCCGGCCAGCAACTGGTGCCCGGCGGCTTCGTCGGCGTCGACGTCTTCTTCGTCATCTCCGGATTCCTGATCACCGGCCTGCTGGTGGCCGAGGTGAACCGGACAGGCCGCCTCTCGCTGATCGGTTTCTACGGCCGGCGTGCCAAGCGGCTGCTTCCGGCCGCCGTCGTGGTGCTCATCGGGACTCTGCTGCTCACGTTCGCGTTCCTGCCGCGCACCCGGTGGTCGGCCACCGGCTGGGACGTCGTGTTCAGCGGGCTGTACGCCATGAACTGGCGGCTCGCCGAACAGTCCGTCGACTACCTGGCGGCCAACCGCGCGCCCAGCATCCTGCAGCACTTCTGGTCCCTCGGCGTCGAGGAGCAGTTCTACCTGGTGTGGCCACTCCTGCTGGCCGCTGCGGTGTGGCTCGGCCGGCGGCGGTACGCCCGCACCGGATACCTGCTCTTCGCTCTCACGCTGGTCGCGGTGCCGTCCTTCGCCTGGTCCATCTGGCTGACAGAAGACAATCCCGCCCGTGCGTACTTCGTGACCACCACCCGTATGTGGGAGCTGGCCCTTGGTGGCTTCCTGGCCCTGCTTGCCGGACATCTGCAACGCCTGCCCCGGCTGGCAGCGGCCGCGCTCGCCTGGTGCGGCCTCGTCGCGATTGTGGCGTCCGCCGTACTCCTGACCGAGAGTTCCGCGTTCCCCGGATACCTGGCGTTGGCCCCCACCCTGGGCACGGCCGCGGTCATCGCCGGTGGCCTGGCCGCGGGCGGCATCGGCCCTGCCGTGCTGTTGGCGCTGGGGCCGGTACGCGCAGTGGGCGCGATCTCCTACTCCCTCTACCTTTGGCACTGGCCGCTCCTCGTCGTTGCCGAGGCACGGTTCGGGGAACTCACCACCGTCACCGGCCTGGCCGTTGCGGCGCTCGCCGTGGTGCCGGCTGCGCTCACCTATCGGTTCATCGAGAACCCGATCCGGAACTCGACGACGCTTGCGTGGGAACCTGCGCGGTCCCTGCAACTCGGCGCGCTCTGCACCGGAGTGTCCCTCCTGGCAGGGCTCGCCTTCCAGCTCACCGTTCCACCGACGAGTTCGCCGTTGCCACCCGCCCTGGCGGTGCCGACGGTGGGCGGCACCGGGGTCCCCGTGGCGGCGGCACCCACGGTTCTCGGCGCTGCCGCTCTGGGCGGCTCCCCGGCCAGCAGCGACGCCGGGCGTCCGGTGGACCGCGTGGGCCCGTTCGTGCCGGATCCGCTGGTGGCCAGTAAGGATGGCCCCGACGCGTGGCGTGACGGCTGCCATACGGACCAGCGCAGCAGCGCGGTCAGAGCCTGCCAGTACGGGGACCCGAACGAATCGTTCACCGTGGCTCTCGCCGGGGACTCCCACGCCGCCCAGTGGCTTCCGGCGCTTCAGCGGGTAGCCGAGTCGAAGAAGTGGCGTCTCAAGAGCTACACGAAGTCCTCCTGCCCGTTCATCGACGGCGTCGTCGCCCTGGACAACCGGCCGTACCCCAGTTGCACCGAGTGGAACGAGAAGCTTCGCGCACAACTGACCGGGGCTGAGCGACCGAACGTGCTGGTGGTGAGCAGCTCCTTCTACGTGATGATCCAGAACGGCGAGAGGGTCACCAGTCGAGCGCAGGCCGCCTTCGCGGCCGCGCTCCGGCGCACCTGGGCCACGACGGCGGCAGCCGGGATTCCCGTGATCGTGCTACGCGACACCCCTTACCACGACCGGGACATCGCGGAGTGCGTGTCCGCCAATCCGAGGAACTTGACCCGCTGCGCATCACCGCGCGACAAGGTCCTCGCGGGTGGCGGTGGCCCGGCTCACGAAATGGCCGCCCGGGACAACAAGAAGGTTTACCTGGTGGATCTGAACTCGGCCATCTGCCCGCGTGAGCGGTGCGCGCCGGTTATCGGCGGCGCGCTCGTCTATCGCGACAACAACCACATCACCGCCACATACGCCGCCACCCTCGCGCCACGGTTGGCCACGGCGCTCGACCGCGTCCTCGGCTGAGGCTCACCGCACTCTCCGCGGCCGTCGGAGGGACGGAGGTCGCGGACACCGGCGACATCGCCCAGGTCGAAGTGGGGTCCAGTGCAGTCTGGAGGCGGTCGGGCGGCCTCCACCAACAGGCCGCAGCCCGAGCGACAAGCCGACCGGTCAACGGCGGCAGGCGCTCGGGCAGCGGCGGATGTCAGGTGGTGGGTGTCAGGCGGCGGTGGACCAGATGGCGCGGAAGGCGGCTGCTTCGCCGGCCAGCCAGCGTTCGATGTGCTCGGGCTTGGCGTCGGCGGGCATGCGATGGGCCTGACCGCGTCGGACGTCGACCAGGACCGGCTCGGCGTGCGGGAGGACCGCGTCCATGTGCCGGGCCATCAGGTGCAGGGTTGCGAGCACCGATTCCTCGCTCGGTGGGGTCTCGTCGAAGTGCAGCCGGACCGCTTCGGCGCGGCCGTCGCTGTGGCGTACCCCGAAATGGGGGTTGATCTTGACTGGCAGGTCGCCCAGCATGGCCAGGGCGTCGCGGGTCTGCGCGAGATCGATGGCGGCCGGGTCGCCGAGGGAGTGCAGCCAGGCCGTGGCACCAGGCACCAGGGCCTGGTAGAGCGGGCGCCAGCGTGGCTTGACCACGTCGACCACCCCGGTCAGGTGGGTGCCGCCGGTGTGGAAGGCGATGTCGGCCTTGAGCGCCTTGACGAACTGGCCGTGCGGGTTGAAGCCGGAGCGACTGGCGCGCTGCTTTCGCAGCCCGCCCACGAAGGTCGCCTTGGTGGGGCCGGTGCGGTCGACGTAGCGGGTGAAGCCGAGCAGGGTGGCGTAGGGAGTGAGGGGCGTGGAGGCGGGCGCGGTCACGGGCGTCCTCCCAGGTCAGGAACTCGATTAGTACATATATTCTAATCGACACCTCTGACATCGCCCAGCGAATCTGGGAGCCATAACCGGACTCCGGCACGCGCCGGTCGCCGCTGGTCCGGGCACGTGCACCGGACAACACATCGACGCCTGCGCGGGTAACGTGTCCGTGTCAGTGGACCCGGTACGGCGCAGTGGAGGCTCCAAATGGGCAGCGTTCCACCCCCGCGCACGCACGACGTCGCGTAAGCCTGCGGTGCCAGCCAGGCCACGGTGAGCAATGCGTTCAGTCGACTCGACCAGCTCAGCCGCGAGCTGCGCGAACGGATCCTGGCCGCAGCACGGGAGCTCGGCTCTCCCGACCCTGACCGACATTCGAACACGGTCCGCCGGGGGCGGACCGGCTCTGTCGGGTTGATCATCCACGAGCCACTGCGGCACCTCTTCGAGGACCCGGCGGCGCGACTGACCATGGCCGGGGTGGCCCGCATCTGCGGCGAGCACGGCTCCGCGCTGGTGCTGGTTCCCCGCGCCGAGGCCGGCGTGCCGGACGTCGTGGCCTCCGCGCTGGTGGACGGCTTCATCGCCTTCTGCGACCCGCTGGAACCTGAGCGGCGCGAAACGCTGCGTGCCCGGCGGCTGCCCGTCGTCGGGCTCGACGCCCCCGTGGCACCGGGCGAGCCGTACGTCGGCATCGACCACCGCGCCGCCGCCCGCGCCGCCGCCGCCCACCTCGTCGACCTCGGTCACCGACGGATCGGCGTGATCAGCCTGGCCCCGGCCCGTGGCGCGGAGGCCGCCGTGGTGCCCGCCGGTGTCGACGCGCCCATCGGGTCCGTCGCCAACCGGGCTCGGCTCGACGGCTACCGGGACGCCCTGCGCCCCGTGCTCGCCGACGGCGGCCGGGTCGTCGTCGTCGCTGCTCGGGGGGCCGAGGAGGCCGACGGTGCCGCCGCCACGGGGATGTTGCTGGACCTCGCCGAGCCGCCCACGGCGATCCTTGCGATGAGCGACCGGTTGGCGCTCGGCGTCATCGCCGCCGCCACCTGCCGGGGCATCCGCGTCCCGGGTGGACTCTCCGTCGTCGGGTTCGACGACGTGCCGGCGGCGGCTGCCGCCACCCCGCCCCTGACCACCGTGCGGCAGCCGCACGCCCGCAAGGGCGCCGAGGCCGTCCGGATGCTCCTGCGGCCGGCACTGACCCGGGCGGCCCTGATCCTGCCCACCGAGGTCGTCGTCCGGGCCTCGACGGCGCCGCCCGGGGCGTAGGGCCGACGCCGGCGGTCACCGCCGCAGGGTCGTCAGGGCGGCGGTCAGGCGGGTGATGCCGAACTCGAAGGCCTCGTCGAGGTCACCGCCGAGGTTGAAGGCGCCCGCGAGTTCCATGCTGATGAAGCCGTTGGCCCAGGCGGTGAACGTACGGGCGGCCGCCAGGGCATCTTCGGGCCCGGCGAGGTCGGCGGCGACGCGCAGGGCAGGGGCGCTGGCCAGGGTGAGGGTGTCGAGGCTGGGGCGGGTCTCCTCGGGGCCGTTGGCGAAGATCAGGTGGTAGCCGGCCGGTTGGGCGTGGGCGAACGCGCGGAAGGCGCGGGCCAACTCGCCGAGGTCCCTGCCCGGGTCGCCGCTGCCGGCGACGGCGCTGAGCCGCTCGCCCAGGTCGTGGACCGCGGCCTCGGTGACGAGTCGGATCAGGTCGTCGCGATTGCGGACCCGCTTGTACAGCGAGGGGGCGCGTACGCCGACCCGCTCGGCGACCGCCTGCATGGTCAGGCGCGGGAGCCCTTCCGACTCCAGAATCTGGCGGGCAGCCGTGACGATGTCGGTAAGGGACGTCCGGTCGGGGGTGGGCATGCGATGTTCCTTCCGGGTGGGCGACGACCGTCACCATGATAGCTATGGCGCTTAGGCATGATGGCTATGTATCGTAGCCATCAGAACGTCACGCCACTTCGGGAGGCAGCATGAAGCTCGGCCCGCACCTGCACCGCATCGGCAACGACATCGTCGCCGCCTACCTGATCGAGACCGAGGAGGGTGTGACAGTCGTGGACGCCGGCCTCGCCGGTCACTGGGCCGACCTGGTCGCGGAGCTGTCCGCCATGGGCCGCTCGCTCGCCGACGTCCGGGGCCTGATCCTCACCCACGGCGACACCGACCACATCGGTTTCGCCGAGCGGCTCCGGCGCGATCACGGCGTACCGGTCTACGTGCACGCCGAGGACGCCGCCCGCGCCCGGGGCGAGGTCAAGTCCAAGACGCCCTTCGGGACGTTCAAGGTAGGCGCCGTGGCGCGCTTCTTCTGGTACGCGAGCCGCAAGGGCGGCCTGCGCACGACCTACCTCAGCGAGGTGGTCACCGTGCAGGACGGTCAGGTGCTTGACCTGCCCGGCGCCCCGCGCGTCATCGGAATGCCCGGGCACTCGCCGGGCAGCATCGCCGTGCACGTGCCGATCGCCGACGCCGTGTTCGTCGGCGACGCGCTCACCACCCGACACGTGCTGACCGGCCAGCCGGGCCCGCAGCCGGCGCCGTTCACCGACGACCCGGCGCTGGCGCTCGCCTCGCTCGCCCGCATCGAGGACCTGGGGGCGACGTGGATCCTCCCCGGCCACGGCACCCCGTGGAACGAGGGCGCCGGTGAGGCGGTGCGCCGGATCAAGGCGGCCGCTCAGGCCGGGTGATCGGTGGGCGTCAGAGCTGACCGACGTCGGTGATCCGGACGACCGCCGCGCCGACCTCGTCGGACGCCACCAGGTCGATCTCGGCGCTGATGCCCCAGTCGTGGTCGCCGTCCGGATCGTCGAAGATCTGCCGGACGGTCCACCGCTCCCGGCCCTGCTCGATCATCAGCAGCGCCGGTCCGCGGGCGTCCGGCCCGACACCAATCGAGTCGTACGCCTCGAAGTACGGCGCCAGCGCGTCGGCCCACGCGTCGTAGTCCCAGCCGTCGCCAGCGTCCAGTTCGGCGAGCAGGTCCCAGCGGCGTAGCGCGGCCAGCTCGACGCGGCGGAACAGCGCGTTGCGCACCAGCACCCGGAACGCCCGCGCGTTGCGGGTCACCGCCGGCGGCCGATCGGTCAGGGCGGCGTGCGCCTGGGCCACCTCGGCCACGTCCGACGGGTTGCGCAGCCGCTCCCACTCGTCGATCAGGCTGGAGTCGACCTGGCGGACCAACTCACCGAGCCACTCGATGAGGTCGATCAGCTCCTCGGTCTTGGCGTCCTCGGGCACGGTCTGCCGCAGCGTCTTGTACGCGTCGGCCAGGTAGCGCAGGACGAGCCCCTCCGAGCGGGTGAGCCCGTAGAACTGCACGTACTCGGTGAAGGTCATGGCCCGCTCGTACATGTCGCGGACGACGGCCTTGGGGGAGAGCTGGTGGTCGGCGACCCAGGGGTGGCCCTGCCGGTACATCTCGTACGCGGCCTCCAGCAGCTCCGCGAGCGGCTTGGGGTGGGTCACCTCGTCGAGCAGTTCGAGGCGGGCCTCGTACTCGATGCCCTCGGCCTTCATCGCGGCGACCGCCTCGCCGCGCGCCTTGAACTGCTGCGCGGAGAGGATCTGCCGAGGGTCGTCGAGGATCGACTCGATGACCGAGAGCACGTCGAGGGCGTACGACGGGGACTCGGCGTCGAGCAACTCGATGGTGGCCAGGGCGAGGGGGGAGAGGGGCTGGTTGAGCGCGAAGTCGAGCTGGAGGTCGACGGTGAGGCGGATCCGCCGGCCGGTCTCGTCCGGCTCGGGCAGCTCCTCGACCACCCCACCGGCGCGCAGCGCCCGGTAGATGGCGATGGCCCGACGGATGTGCCGGCGCTGCGCGGCGGGCTCCTCGTGGTTGTCGGTGAGCAGGTGCCGCATCGCGGTGAACGCGTCACCGGGGCGGCCGATGACGTTGAGCAGCATCGAGTGGCTGACCTGGAAACTGGAGGTCAGCGGCTCGGGCTCGGCGTCGACCAGCCGGTCGAAGGTGGGCTGACCCCAGCCGATCGAGCCCTCCGGTGGCTTCTTGCGGACCACCTTGCGGCGCTTCTTCGGGTCGTCGCCGGCCTTCGCGAGGGCCTTCTCGTTGTCGATGACGTGCTCGGGGGCCTGCACCACGACCCGCCCGATGGTGTCGTAGCCGGCCCGGCCGGCCCGCCCGGCGATCTGGTGGAACTCCCGGTTCTTGAGCAGCCGGGTACGGACCCCGTCGTACTTGGACAGGCCGGTGAACAGCACGGTGCGGATCGGCACGTTGATGCCGACGCCGAGGGTGTCGGTGCCGCAGATGACCTTGAGCAGGCCGGCCTGGGCGAGAGTCTCCACGAGCCGGCGGTACTTGGGCAGCATGCCGGCGTGGTGCACGCCGATGCCGTGGCGGACCAGCCGGGACAGCGTCTTGCCGAAGCCGGAGGTGAACCGGAAACCACCGATCGCCTGAGCGATCATGTCCTTCTCGGCGCGGCTGCAGACGTTCACGCTCATCAGCGCCTGGGCGCGTTCCAGCGCGGCGGCCTGGGTGAAGTGCACGACGTACACCGGGGCCTGCTTGGTCTCCAGCAGCTCTTCGAGCGTCTCGTGCATCGGCGTCATCGCGTACGAGAAGATCAGCGGGACCGGCCGCTCGGCCGAGCGCACGACGGCGGTCGCCCGCCCGGTGCGCCGGGTCAGGTCGTCGACGAACCGGGTGGTGTCGCCGAGGGTGGCGGACATCAGGACGAACTGGGCCTGCGGCAGCTCGATGATCGGCACCTGCCAGGCCCAGCCCCGGTCGGGCTCGGCGTAGAAGTGGAACTCGTCCATGATCACCTGGCCGACGTCGGCCTTCGCGCCCTCGCGCAGCGCCAGGTTGGCCAGGATCTCCGCGGTGCAGCAGATGATCGGGGCGTCGGCGTTGACGCTGGCGTCGCCGGTCAGCATGCCGACGTTCTCGGCGCCGAAGACCTCGCACAGCGCGAAGAACTTCTCCGACACCAACGCCTTGATCGGCGCGGTGTAGAAGGTCGTCCGGCTGTCCGCGAGGGCCGCGAAGTGCGCGGCGATCGCCACCAGGCTCTTACCCGAGCCGGTGGGCGTGTTCATGATCAGGTTGGCGCCGGAGACGATCTCGATGACCGCCTCCTCCTGATGGGGGTAGAGGTCGAGGCCGCGCTCCTTCGCCCAGCCGGCGAACGCGTCGAAGAGGGTGTCGGGGTCGGCGCTTGTCGGCAGCGCGGCAGTGAGCGTCATAGCCTGTCCATGGTGCCTGGATCATGCCCCCGGGCGCCAACCCGCCGCCCGCCGGGCCCTCGTCCGGGCACCGACGCGGCGTCGACGGTCACCGGCGCCGGTAGATCAGGTCCGCGACCGCCCGGCCGGCGACGATCGCCCGCCGCTCGAACTTCGTCACCGGGCGGTGCGCCGGACGCGGCGCGAAACCGCCGTAGGCGTCCACCAGCCCCGGGTCCGCGTCCAGGGTCAGCCGCATCGCCTCGGCGTACTCGGCCCAGTCGGTCGCGCAGTGCAGCGTGCCGCCCGGCCTCAGACGGGAGCGCAGCAGCGCCACGTGCGCCGGCTGGATGATCCGCCGCTTGTGGTGGCGGGCCTTGGGCCACGGGTCCGGAAAGTAGATGTGCACGGCGTCCAGGCAACCCTCGGGCAGGCCCCTGACCAGGTCCAACGCGTCGCCCTGGCCGATCCGGACATTGCCGAGCTCACCGCGCTCCACCAGGTCCAGCAGGTTGGCGATTCCCGGCGTGTGCACCTCGACCGCCAGATAATCTCGATCCGGGTCAGCGGCGGCCATCGCGGCGGTGCTGTCCCCCATGCCCGAGCCGATCTCCAGCACCACCGGGGCGCGACGGCCGAAGAGTTCCGCCAGGTCGACGGGCTCGTCCGACACGTCCAGGCCGTACCGGGACCAGAGCCGACCGAGCGCGTCCGTCTGCCGGCCGCTCATCCGACCCCGACGGGGGTGGAAGGTGCGGATGTGGCCCACGGGCGGGACGGCGGCGGGATCATGGTCGGTGGCGGTCACAGCAATCCGAGAGTACGCGACCCCGTCGGCGGATCGGATGTGATGTGCGACCGGGAATGAGAGGATCCATCTGGTACGGCAGGCCGGGCGGTCCGCTGCCCGGCGCGGTCCTACCGCGTCGAGAGGGGGCATCGTGCCAGTGACCCGCGGCGGTGTGACCCTGTCGGTGGTGACCGTGCTCGCCGGCCCTCTGTTGGCCGCAGCCCTCGCGCACGGCGTACCCCGACCCATCGACCCCGTGGCCGCCACCCGCGTGCTGGCCGCGCCCGCCCTCGGCGAGCCTGGCCTGGGCGCGCTCGCTGGGCCGTTCCTTACCGCGCCCGGTCTGACGGCGCCCGGTCTGAAGGCGCCCGGTCTGAAGGCGCCCGGTCTGACCGCGTCGTGGCTCGCCGCTCCCGCGCCGGACGCGTCCCAGCCGAGTGGCCTGCCGGTCGCCGCGCCTCAGCCGCCACCTCCGGTCGACGTCTTCGTCGAGGTGAGCCCCAGCACGGTGCAGCCCGGCTACCTCGTCGGCATCCGGGCCAGTTGCCGGGACAACTCGGTGGGCGCCACCGTCGTCTCCGACGCCTTCGGCGCCATCGGCGTACAACCGCAGCGTGGCGTGCTCACCGCCGCCCCGATGGTGCGCGAGCGCACCCGGCCCGGCAACTACCGGGTCAAGCTGGAGTGCCGCGACGGCGAGACCGCCTCGACCATGCTGCAGGTAGTCAAGAAGGTCCCGGACAAACCCAGCCGGGGGCCGGCGACCGGCTTCGGCGGCACCTCCGGTGGCATGACCGGCAAGCTTCTGCTGCCCGGCGGTGCCGCGCTGACCATCGCCGGGCTGGTCGTCGCGGTGCTGGCCCTGCGTCGGCCGCGTACCGTCCGTGGCACCGCGCGCCGCTGAGCCCGCCATGGAGATCTTCCGCCCCACGCCACCGCCGGCCGGTTCGCGCCCGCCCGCTGGTGCGCGCCCGCCCGCTGGTGGGCGACCGCCTGCGGATCAGGGGCCGTCGGTCGGGTCGCGGCCCTCCGGTGGTCGGCCCTCGGTGGTCGCCCGCGCGCCGACCGCCGTGGCGCCCCGGCGCAGTCGTCCGTCCGGGCGCAGCCCCTGGTCCGTGCCGCTGGCCGTGGTGCTGGTGCTGGCTGGCGTGTTCGCGACCGGGGCGGGGCTGGGTCGCTCGGTCGGCCCGTTCGACTGGGCTCCGGCCGGTGGTGAACCCCCCGCGCGGAGCACGACGGTCGGGATGTCGGCCAGCCGCCCGGTGCGCCTCGCGGTGCCGGCGATCAAGGTGGCCGCGCCGGTGGCACCCGTCGGGCAGGCCCGCGACGGCTCGATCGCCGTACCCCCGTTGGAGCGGCACAACGAGACCGGCTGGTACGACCGTGGCCCGACGCCCGGCGAGCCCGGCCCGGCGGTGATCGTCGGGCACGTGGATACCAAGAGCGGCCCGTCGGTCTTCTACGACCTCGGCAAGCTCAAGCCGGGGGACCTGATCGAGGTGGCCCGGGCGGACCGGTCGGTGGTGGTGTTCAAGGTCGACACCGTCGAGCACTTCCCGAAGGACCAGCTGCCCGCCGAGCGCATCTACGGGCACGACGGGCCCGCCGGGCTTCGACTGATCACCTGCGGCGGTCAGTTCATCGGCGGTCGCACCGGATACGCCGACAACGTGATCGCGTTCGCCACCATGCAGTCCTCCCGCAAGCCCTGACCGCCCACCACGTCGGGCCGTCGATCCGCATGATCGACACCATGTCGGCGATGTCGGGGTATCCCGCCATCCAGACACCCCCACATCGCCGACCTGGAGTGGATCAACGGCCGGGCGGGCTGGTTGCGCCGGGTGGGCTGGTTACGGCTGGCCGACGTGCAGGGCCACCTCGAACTCCAGGAGGCTCGCGCCGCTGGCGACCGGGGGGCGGGGCTTCTCGCCGGGAGCGTTCGCGTGCGCGGCACGGGACGGCCCGGCGGCCCAGGCCTGGTAGGCCTCCTCGCTCTCCCACTTCGTGTAGACGAAGTAGCGGGTCTCGCCGGCCACCGGCCGGAGCAGTTCGAAGCCGAGGAAGCCGGGGGAGTTCTCCACGGTGCCCGCCCGGGCGGCGAACCGCTTCTCCAACTCCTCGCCAGCACCCGGTGGAACGTCGATTGCGTTGATCTTCACGACTGCCATCTGCCCACCCTAGCCACCGCCAGCGGGCAGAGGCTCAGAACGTCTCGACGGCCGGTACGAGGTCGGCGTCGACCACGATCGGGGCGTGGTCGGAGGGACCCTTGCCCTTGCGGGCCTCCCGGTCGACGTACGCGGAGCGGACCGCGCGGGTGAACGGCGCCGAGGCGTACACCAGGTCGATCCGCATGCCCTTGTTCTGGTGGAACATCCCGGCCCGGTAGTCCCAGTAGGTGAACGGGTGTGGCCCCTTCATCGGGGTCGGCACCACATCGCTGAGACCCAGGTCGCGCAGTGCCGCGAGGGCGGCTCGCTCGGCCGGGGTGACGTGCGTGGAGTGGGTGAAGACCGCCGGGTCCCAGACGTCGGCGTCGGTCGGGGCGACGTTGAAGTCCCCGCAGACGGCGAGCGGGAGGCCGTCGGTCAGCTCCGCGTCCAGCGCGTCGCGCAGCGCCGCGAACCAGGCCAGCTTGTACGCGTAGTGCGGGTCGTCCAGCGTGCGGCCGTTGGGGACGTACACCGACCAGACCCGCACCCCGTCGCAGGTGGCGGAGATGGCCCGGGCCTCCGGGTCGGGAAAGCCGGGCTCACCGGCGAACCCGACCCGGACGTCGGTCAGGCCGACCCGGGACAGGATGGCCACCCCGTTCCACCGGCCGTCGCTGTGGCTGGCCACGGTGTAGCCCAGGTCGCCCACCTCGGCCACCGGGAAGGCGCCGTCCGGGCACTTGGTCTCTTGCAGGCAGACCACGTCCGGCCCGGTGCCGGCCAGCCACT
Source organism: Micromonospora sp. NPDC047527 (assembly GCF_040643015.1). NCBI lineage: Bacteria > Bacillati > Actinomycetota > Actinomycetes > Micromonosporales > Micromonosporaceae > Micromonospora > Micromonospora sp. NPDC047527. The sequence continues at coordinate 544,140 of NZ_JBEYTK010000003.1, forward strand.
CCAGCAGCCGGGGCAGCCGGGCCTTCACCGAGTTCACGTTCCAGGTCGCCAGGCGCATGCCCCCAGCCTGCCGCATCCGCCCCCGCGACGCCCGGTCAGCTGCCCGGGGTGTCGCCGGGACGGGTCTGTTCGGCCAGGAACCGTTCCAGCTCCGCGCCGAGTTCGTCGGCGGTGGGCAGCGGGCCGGCGTCGGCGGCGAGCAGGTTCTTCTCGCCGCGACCCCGGGCGAACGCGTCGTACTGCTCCTCCAGGGCCTGGACCAGGGCCGCGGCGTCCTCGGTCTGGGCGACCTGCCGGTCGATCTCCACCCGGACCACCTCGGCGGCCGAGCGCAGCCCGTCGCCGGGCAGCAGCAGCCCGGTGCTGCGGGACACCGAGGTGAGCAGCACCTCGGCGGCGGCCGGGTACTCCGTCTGCGCCACATAGTGCGGCACGTGCGCGGCGAAGCCGAGTGCGTCGCGGCCCTGCTCGCCGAGGCGGAACTCCAGCAGGTGGCCGACGCTGCCGGGCACCTGGACGCGTTGCAGCCAGGGCTCGTACCCGCCGATCAGCTCCGGCCGGGTGGCGTGCGCGGTCACCCCGGTGGGTCGGGTGTGCGGCACCGCCATCGGGATCGAGTTGAGCCCGACGGTGAGGCGGACGTCCAGCCGGGCGGCGAGCCCGGCGACCGAGGCGGTGAATCGCTCCCACTGCAGGTCCGGTTCGGGGCCGGTGAGCAGCAGGAACGGCGTCTCGTCGTCGTCGTGCAGCAGGTGCAGCTCCAGCTTGGGCGCGTCGAAGCTCTCCCAGTGGTCCTCGACGAAGGTCATCACCGGTCGCCGAGAGCGGTAGTCGAAGAGTTGGTCCACGTCGAAGGTGGCGATCGGCCGGCTCTCCAACGAGGTGAGCAACTGCTCGCGGGCCAGCCGGCTGGCGTTGCCGGCGTCCACGAACCCGGTGAGGGCCTGGATCAGGACCGGTTGCCCAAGGTCGGGCAGATCGTCGGTGAGCTGGTAGAGCTCGTGTGGGTCGAGCACCGGTGCGGACCTCCCTGGAATGTGCCTACGGGATGCCGACGCGACGGACGGCACCCGGTTCGGGCAACGTACCCGCCATCCTGATGCATTCCTGCGTCGGGCGATCCGTTGCCCGCCGGCTGGGCACGATCGGACTAACCACCCCAATACGCCTTTCGGCTGATGGCGGGTTCGGCCCAAAGGCCGAGTTTGTCGATCATGTCGGTCCGGGCGGCCCGATGTCCATGCCTGTCACCGCCCGTGCCGGCCTGCGTGTGGCACCGGCTTCATCCGGTACGCGAGGTACGTTCCCCGGGCGCGTCCACCCGCCCCGCTCGTCCACCCGGACACCCCCAATCTGTGGCGAGGACCACATGATCACCGTGCGTGATCGCGGATGTCGCCTGCCTAGCCTCGGCTGATGCGTGACGACGGCACCCTCGACGACCCGAACGCCCCGAGCAGCCCCACTGCCGAAATGGAGGAGGGCACCTCAACCGAACGGACAACCGCCGCTGGTCGGCTCCGGGCGTACGCCCGCGACCTGACCGGGCGGCGTCGGGCGCAGGTGGCGCTCGCCACCGGCGTGGTCTGCTGCCTCGGCCTGGCCGCCGTCGTGCAGGTCCGCGACGAGACCGCCGGCGCGGCCACCCGGGTGGACCCCACCGCCAGCGCGGAGTTGACGCAGCGCGCCGAGCAGCAGCACGCCTCCCGCAGCCTCGACCGCTCCGCCGCTCCGACGACCCCCGCCGCCACCCCGTCCGCGTCCGCGACCTCCGCCAATCCGGACACCACCGCGCGGGCCCGCAAGACCGCCTCGGCGAAGCCGACCAAGCCTGCGCCGGTCGCCGGGCTGGACAGGGCCCAGATGGACAACGCCGAGGCGATCGTCCGCACCGGCCGCGACATGGGCGTCCCGCGCCGTGGCCTGGTCATCGCGGTGGCCACCGCCATGCAGGAGAGCAACCTCTACAACGTCGCCAGCGGGGTCCTGCCCGAGTCGCAGAACTACCCGCACCAGGGTGTCGGCTGGGACCACGACTCGGTGGGGCTGTTCCAGCAGCGCTCCAGCAGCGGCTGGGGTCCGGTCGGTCGGCTGATGGACCCCGCGTTCGCCACCCGGCAGTTCCTCTCGGCGCTGCAGCAGGTGCCGGGTTGGCAGCAGATGCGGCTCACCGACGCGGCCCAAGCGGTGCAGATCTCCGCGTACCCGGAGCACTACCAGCAGCACGAATGGCGGGCCGTGCGGGTCGTCGACGCCATCGTTCCGGCCGCGGAGTAGCCTACCGACCACTGTGGACGATGGGGCTTGATCCTGTCGCGTCCCGGGTTCATCCGTTGCGGCTACGGGGTACACATGACACAGGGATCGTCGACAGGAGGACGTCATGTCACTGATGCAGCGGATCAGCGCTTTCTTGAGATCGCCGAAGGGGCAGCAGTTGGTGGACCGGGGTCGGCGCGAGCTGGCCAAGCCCGGCAACCAGCAGAAGCTCAAGGGGTTGGCGGCGCGGCTGTCCAACCGCCGCCGCTGACCGTCGAGCCGGTCGTCCTGCCCGCCGTGACCCCTGGGGAGCCTCGGTGACCGACACCCCGCCCGTCGGCGGCCAGCCCGCCACGCCCACCCCCGAACCGTCCGCCGACGTGCCGGCGGTGCCGCCGGCCGCCCCCGAAGGCCCGCCGGCTCGGCTGTGGGACCGGATGCGTGGCGATCCGCAGTACGCCCCGGAGCACCTTGCCCTGGAGGCGGTACGCCGGCTCGGGCCGGAGGCCGCGCAGTGGGCCGCCCGGGCCCGGGCCGAGCACCCCGGGGTCTCGGCCGAGGCCCTGGCCGACCAGGCGGCCCGCAAGTTCGTCAACCTGGCCCGCCTCTCCGGGGCGGTCTCCGGCGTGGCCGGGCTGCCCGGTGCCGTGCTCGACGTGGGCGTGCTGGCCTGGACCCAGGCGCGGATGGTGCTGCACATCGCCGCCGCGTACGACGTCGACCCTCTGCACAGCGACCGTGCCACCGACCTGCTCGTGCTCCAACGGGTGCACAAGGTCGCCGCGAGCGCCCGGCTGGCGCTCGGGGTGGCCGCCGGCCGGGAACGCGCCGACGCGCTCTTCGGTCTCGGCGGCCAGCGCCCGCTCGGCCGGGTCATGCTGCAGCTCGGTGTCCGGCTGGCGCAGATGGCCGGCGTGCGGGCGGCCAAGCGGATGTTCGCCAAGATCGTGCCGGGGGCGGCGATCGTGCTCGGCACCTGGGCCAACTCGTCCGCCACGAAGGACCTCGCGCAGCGGTCCCGGGCGCTGTACCGCCAGCGCGGCACCGCCGTTCCGGAGCCTCGCCGCCGGTGATCCGTGCGCCCTGGCGCGCCTCCGGCCGGTCAGCCGGCCAGGCCGGAGGCGCGCCAGGTCACCTCGGCGAGTCGGTCCTGCCCGGCGGCGTTGGGGTGGAACCAGTCCAGCGGGTTGAGCAGGTCCAGGGTGAACCGGACCTTGTGCACCGCGCCGCCGTCGTGCCGGCAGCGCGAGCCGTACGCCCGGCAGGCCGCCACCAACTGCGCGTTGTACGCGTCGATCCGCTCCCGCACGGCGGCTCGGCGGGCGCGGTCGGCGGGTGCCGTCGACGTGGCGTCGGCCAACAGGGCCGGGCAGACGCCCCGCCGCCAGGCGCGTGTCGCCCGCGCGTCGTCGTGCCCGACCTCCCAGAGCCGGTACAGGTCGGGAATGCTCACCACCAGCACCCGTGCCTTCGGCCGACCGGTCCGCAGTGCCCGCAGGCCCCGGTCGACGTCGGCCCGGAACTGCTTCACCGGGGTCATCGCGTCCACCCCGCTCCGGCAGATGTCGTTGGCGCCGATCAGCACGGTGACGTAGTCGACGCGGTCGCGTACCGCCGCCTGGGCCTGACCTTCGAGGGCGTCGGCACGGGCGCCGGGCCGGGCGTGGTTGTACGTCCGGCCGCGGATCGCGGAATTCTGGTCGAGCAGCCGCCGGTAGTGGCTCTGCACCCGCAGCCCGTCGCCGGTCGACCAGGAGTTGCGCTCGCAGGAGGTGAGCACCAGGCAGGAGGCGAAGCCGGTGCTAATCGAGTCGCCGAGCGCGGCGATGCCGCCGGGCCCGCCGGACTGCGGCGCGCTCTTCGTGGGACGGGGTGTCGCCGAGGTGCCACCCTCACAGGCCAGCGCGACCAGCGCCGCGATGCAGGCCAGCGCGGCGACCCAGCGTCGAGGCATGACAACCCCCGTCTCGCAGCACAGAGCGACAGCGCGGTAACTCTATGCGCAGGACGCAGTGTGGCGGGAAGGTGCTGTCGGGTATGCGGCGAAGTGGCTGCGGCGACACCGCCGGGGTGCTATGAGCGGCGCCAGGGAGCCGGCTGGCCGTGCAGCCACCAGCGCAGCGCCCGGGTGATCAGCGGCAGCACCAGATAGGTCATCAGCGGGGTCAGGCAGAGCGTCATCAACAGCACCCGCGCCGCCAGCGGCACAGCGTCGAGGAAGTGGCTGGTCAGCAGGGTGGCGGTGAGGCTCAGCGGAAAGAACGCCAGCCAGATGGTCACCGCCTGTTTCCACCTCGGCGGCGTCGGCGGCGCGGGCGGCTCGACCGGGTCCACCCAGTGCTCCAGCGGCGGGTCGAACCAACCCTCGATTCCGGTACGCCGCTCGACCCGGGTGTGCTCGACGATGCCCTGCGCCGAACTGAGCCACCAGTGCCGCTGCGGCGACTCCTCCCACCGGCGGAGGGTCTCGGCGTCGGCGAAGCGGTAGAGCATGTGCCACTCCGGCGAGCCCTGGCCGCTCTGCACCCAGCCGGCCCCGAGGAACCCGGGAAACGCCTCCGCCAGCGCGGTGCCGGCCCGCATCCAGGCCACCATCTCGCTGGCCCGGGCCGGGTCGGCGCGCCGTGCGATGGCGACGGTCACCGGCACGGTCTGGGTCATGAGCATGCGTCCATCCTGCGGTCGCCACGGCCGCTTGGGCGAACGGATGTAACCGAGCACACCGGGCGGCCGGGTGTTTGCCCCGGGTGTCGGTCCAGGGCGCTGCTGACCGGGCCGCCCGGGGCCGGTTAACGCTGCCGATCGAGGGTAGATCGTGGGGTATGACGAGATCGCAGCCCCGGCGTGCCCGTGGCACGGTCGGCCATGCCTACAGCGCGTTGAACCTCCGGCTCACCCTGGCCAGCTTCGGGTTGGTGATCATGGTGCTCTTCGCGGTGCTGGCGTTCTGGGCCGGGATCACCTGGCTCGGCGTCTTCTGCGTGATCTTCGCGGTGGTCGCCGTGGTCGACCTGGTCGTGATTCAGCGCCGCCGTGCCGCTCGCCGCCGCGAGGAGCCGGGCGTACGGCACTCGCTGTTCGAGTGACAGGAGGACGAGATGCCCCACATCGCCACCACCAACCCCGCCACCGGACAGGTGCTCAAGACCTATGAGGCGATGTCCACCGAGCAACTCGACGCGGCCATCGAGCGCACCGACCTCGCGTACCACCAGCTGCGCGGAACCACCGTCGACCAGCGCGCCCGCTGGATGAACGCGGCGGCCGACCTGCTGGACGCCGAACGGGACGAGATCGCGCGGATCATGACCACGGAGATGGGCAAGACGTACGTCGCGGCGCAGGCCGAGGTGACCAAGTGCGCCACCGCCGCCCGCTTCTACGCCGACAAGGCGCCGGCGTTCCTTGCCGACGAACCGGCCGACTCCACCGCCGTCAAGGCCACCAGGGCGTTCATCCGCTACCAGCCGATCGGCGTGGTGCTCGCGGTGATGCCGTGGAACTTCCCGCTCTGGCAGGTGATGCGCTTCGCCGCCCCCGCGCTGATGGCCGGCAACACCGGCCTGCTCAAGCACGCCTCGAACGTGCCACAGACCGCGCTGCTGCTGGAGGACGTGTTCCGCCGCGCCGGGTTCCCCGAGGGAGCGTTCACCACCCTGTTGGTCGGCTCGGAGGCCGTCGAGCGGATCCTCGCCGACCCCCGCGTACGCGCCGCCACCCTCACCGGCAGCGAGGCCGCCGGTCGTTCCATCGCCCAGATCGCCGGCCGGGAGCTGAAGAAGACCGTCCTGGAACTCGGCGGCAGCGACCCGTTCGTGGTGATGCCCTCGGCCGACATCGACCGGGCCGCCGAGGTCGCCACCACCGCCCGCTGCCAGAACAACGGGCAGTCCTGCATCGCCGCGAAACGGTTCATCGTGCACACCGACGTCTTCGACGCGTTCGCCGAGAAGTTCGCCGCGAACATGGCCGCGCTGCGCGTCGGCGACCCGATGGACCCGGACACCGACGTGGGGCCACTGGCCAGTGAGCGTGGTCGCGACGAGGTGCACGCCCAGGTCCGCGACGCGGCGGACAACGGCGCCACCGTGCTCTGCGGCGGTGAACCGCCGGCCGGCGACGGATGGTTCTACCCGCCGACGGTGGTCACCGACCTCACCCCGCAGATGCGGATGTGGTCCGAGGAGGTCTTCGGCCCGGTCGCCGGCCTGTACCGGGTGTCCTCGTACGAGGAGGCCATCGAGGTCGCCAACGGCACCAGCTTCGGGCTCGGCTCGAACGCCTGGACCCGGGACGAGGCCGAGCAGGAACGCTTCGCCACCGACCTGGACGCCGGCAACGTCTTCGTCAACGGCATGACCACGTCCTATCCGGAGTTGCCGTTCGGCGGCGTGAAGAACTCCGGCTACGGCCGGGAACTGTCCGCGCTGGGCATGCGGGAGTTCTGCAACACCAAGACGGTCTGGGTGGGCGAGGGCGCGGCCTCGGCCGGCGCGGGCGCGCACGCCGAGTAGCACTTGCAAGCATCAGGGGGTGCGGGCGTGGGTAGGAAGTGCCTCCATGACGTTGTTCGGATTTCACGCCTCCCATGAGCAGATCCATCCCCGCGCCCTGCTGTCGGCGGTGATGCACGCCGAGCGAGCCGGCTTCGACGCCGCCATGTGCTCCGACCACTTCTCACCCTGGAGCGCGCGGCAGGGCGAGTCCGGCTTCGCCTGGTCCTGGTTGGGCTCCGCGCTACAGGCCACCGGCATGTCGTACGGCGTGGTCAACGCACCCGGCCAGCGCTACCACCCGGCGATCATCGCGCAGGCGATCGGCACCCTGGGCGCGATGTACCCGGGCCGGTTCTGGGCCGCGCTGGGCACCGGTGAGGCCGCGAACGAGCACATCACCGGCGACGTGTGGCCGCGCAAGGACATCCGCGCGGCCCGGCTGCGCGAGTGTGTGGACGTGATCCGGGCGCTGCTGGCAGGCGAGGAGGTCAGCCACGACGGCCTGGTCCGGGTGGACCGCGCCCGGCTGTGGACCCGCCCCGAGGAGCCGCCCGCGCTGGTCGGCGCGGCCGTCAGCGTCGCCACCGCCCGCTGGTGCGCCGAGTGGGCCGATGGGCTGATCACCGTGAACGCCCCCGTGGCGCACCTGCGCGAGATGATCGACGCGTACCGGGACGCCGGCGGGCGTGGGCCACTGCACCTCCAGGTGCACGTCTCCTGGGCGCCGGAGCAGGCGCAGGCCGAGGCGATCGCGTACGACCAGTGGCGCAGCAACGTCTTCCCCCCGCCGGTCTGCTGGGATCTGGAGACCCCCGAGCACTTCGACGCGGTCTCGGCCGACGTGCCGGCGCAGCGGGTCGCCGAGGTGGTGAACATCTCCGCGGATCTGGGCCGGCACGTCGGCTGGCTCCAGGAGTACGTGGAGTTGGGCTTCGACCAGATCGCCCTGCACCACGTCGGGCAGGAGCAGCGCGGGTTCATCGACGCCTTCGGCGCCGAGGTGCTGCCGAAGCTGCGCCCGGGCGGCTGATCGAGCACTGATTCCACCCGGCCCTAGGCTCGTACCCCATGGAAGGTCTGTTCCCGGTCGTCGTCTTCCTGGCGATCGCCACCCTGGGCGCCGCGCTGGCCCGCCGGCTCGGTCTGCTCGCGCCGATCGTGCTTGTCGTACTCGGTCTGACGCTCTCCTTCGTGCCGGGCTTCCCGCAGGTGCGGCTCGACCCGGAGTTGGTGCTGATCGGCATCCTGCCGCCGCTGCTCTACGTCGCCGCGCTGGAGACCTCGGTGCCGGCGTTCAAGAACAACATCCGGCCCATCCTGCTGCTCGCCGTCGGTCTGGTGTTGTTCACCGCGTTCGTGGTGGGTTCCGTGCTGCACCTGCTGCTGCCACAGGTGCCGTACGCGATCTGCCTGGCCCTCGGCGCGGTGGTCGCCCCGCCGGACGCGGTGGCCGCCACGGCGGTCGCGCGGCGGGTCGGGCTGCCCCGCCGGGTGGTCACCATCCTGGAGGGGGAGAGCCTGGTCAACGACGCCACCGCGCTGGTGCTGCTGCGGGTCGCCACCATGGCCACCATCGGCTCTGCGGTCGGCGCCGCCGACGTCGCGACCGAGGTGCTGCGGGCCACCGGCGGCGGCATCCTCATCGGCGCGCTCGGCGCGCTGGTCTTCGGCTTCTTCCACCGGCGGATCACCGACCCGCTGCTGGACAACGCGCTGTCGCTGATCATCCCGTTCGCGGTGGTGTTCGCCGCCGAGTCGGTGCACGCCTCCGGTGTGGTCGCCGTGGTGGTCACCGGGCTCGCGCTCGGCCACAAGCTGCCCCAACTGCTCTCGGCGGCCTCCCGGTTGCAGGTCGGCGCGTTCTGGCGGCTGGCCCGGTTCCTGCTGGAGGGGCTGGTCTTCCTGCTGGTCGGCCTCCAACTGCGGGAGGTGCTCAGCGACCTCGACGAGCCGGTCGGCTCGCTCGTCCTGATCACCGTCGCGGTGCTCGCCACGGTCTTCCTGACCCGGTTCGTCTGGCTCTTCCCGGCCACCTACCTGGCCCGGCTGGTGCCCCGGGTCCGCCGCCGCGATCCGGCCCCGTCGCCCAAGGTCCCGATCGTCATCGGCTGGGCCGGGATGCGGGGCGTGGTGACACTGGCCGCCGCGCTGGCACTGCCGCTGACCCTGGCCGACGGCGAGCCGTACCCCCGGGCGCTGTTCATCTGGCTGGCCTTCGCGGTGATCGTTTTCACCCTGGTCGGTCAGGGGGCCACGCTGCCGCTGGTCGCCCGCCGGTTGAAGCTTCCCCAGGACGACCCGGTGCAGGACGCCCTGTCGGCCGCCGGGGTGCAGCAGCAGGCCAGCCGGGCTGCTCGGGACCGCCTCGACGAGTTGGCCGACGACGCGCCACCGGCGGTGGTGGACCGGCTGCGCCGGGCCCTGGACGACCGGACGAACATGGCCTGGGAACGGCTCGGTGGCACCGAGCGGGAAACCCCCTCCGAGGCGTACGGTCGGCTGCGACAAAAGATGATCGACGCCGAGCGGGACGTCTTCCGGGCTGCCCGGGACGCCGGTCGGATCCCTGAGGAGGTGCTGGTGCGGGCCTATCGTGACCTGGACCTGGAAGAGTCGTTGCTGCGGGAGGTCGAGAAATGAGCTGTCAACACCTGACCGAGGCCGGTGCCGCCGAGGCGCGTACCCCCGACGAGTGCGCCGACTGCGTCGCCGCCGGCGAGACCTACTGGGTGCACCTGCGTACCTGCCTGAGCTGCGGACAGGTCGGCTGCTGCGACTCGTCGCCGAACCAGCACGCGAGCAAGCACTTCGCGTCCACCGGTCACCCGGTGATCCGCTCGGCGCAGCCCGGCGAGGCCTGGCGCTGGTGCTTCGTCGACGAGGAGATCGGCTGAGGATCCGGCAACCGCCGGCCTCGGGCGCCGTGCGTCGGCCTCGTGCGTCGGCCTCGTGCGTCGGGCGGTTAGCCGAGCCGCCGGACGAGGAGCTGCCCCGGCCACGGGTCGCGTCCCGGTCGCACGACGGTGAACGTGTCGGTGGCGGTGAAGCCGCAGCCCTCGTAGAAGCGGACCAGCGCCCGATCGTCGCCGCCGTAGCAGTCCACCCGGAGCAGCCCCAGCCCTCGCGACCGGGCCAGGTCGGCGGCGTGCTCCAGCAGCCGCGCCCCGATCCCCAGACCGGCGTGCTCCCGGTCGGTGACCAGCAGCCGCACGTAGAGTTCCGGCTCGGTGGCCGGGGGCACGTCGTCGCTGGCGTCCCCGACCACCAGCGCACCGACCGGGTGCTCGCCGAGCATCGCCAGGTGCAGGCCGCCGCCCGAGGTCCAGGCGTCGGCCTGGGCGATCCGGCGTGGATCCGTCGACGCCGGCTCGGTGCCCCACTGGCCGGTCCGGCCGCGCGCCGCCAGCCAGGCCGTAGCGCCGTCGAGCAGCCGCAGCACGGTCGCGGCGTCGTCGGGGCCGCCGGGGCGGATGGTGATGCTCTGCTGGTCGGTCATGCCGTCATGCTGCTACACCCCGGGCGGGCGGCCAACGCCCACCGGGTGAGCGCCGGCCCGGCCAGGCCGACCGCGGCGAAGAGAGCACCCACCGCCAGCCAGCCGGGCACGCCACCGTCGAGCACCACCAGCGTCAGCACGGCCGGGGCGACGGCACGGGCCAGGCCGGCGAGCATCCCGTCCGCTCCCTGGTAGGCGCCGACCGCGTCCGGCGGAGCGAGATCGTAGGCGAGCCCCGCCCCGGCGGTGCTGTGCCACAGGTCGCCAACCGTGTAGACGACGGTGGCGACCAGCAGGAGCGCGATCGCCACGGTGGTGGGCAGGCTGGCGGCGGCCGCGTACAGCAACATCGCGACCGCCAGCACCAGGCCGGCCCGGCGCATCTGCCGGGCCGCCGGGGCCGCCGTGTCTGCGCCACGGCTCAGCCGTACCGCCAGCAGCACGGTGAGCAGCGTGTTGGTCAGCAGGACCGCCGACACGACGGGCGGGGGCGCCCCGATCAGGGTCACCGCCCACAGTGGCACCACCAGCGTGAGCACCGTCTGGTGGAGACCGAGTATCGCCGCCGCGCCGCTCACCGCGAGGAAACGACCGTCGCGCAGCGGCCGCCTCCGAGAGATCCCGGCGGCCATCGGGGAATGCGCGGCCGGTGCCAAGGCCGGCAGCCGCAACAACAGCGCCGCCGACACCAGATAGGTGGCCGCGTTGCCGGCCACCAGGATCTGGTACGCCAGGTGCGTGTCGGCGGCCAGCGCGAACCCGGCCAGCCCTGCCCCGACCGCGATACCCAGGTTCGCCACCGCCCGCAGCGTGGCGAAGGCGTGCACCCGCCCCTGCGGGCCGGCGACGGCGGCGACCAGCGCGGCGCGGACCGCGAGGTTGCCGGAGGCCAGCAGCGCGTCCAGTGTGGCCACCAGCAGGAAGACCGGAAACGAGCCGACCATCAGGTACGCGCCGGCCACGGCGGCCTGCACCAGTTGCAGGACAGCCCGCAGGGTCCGTGGGTCCCGGCGGTCGGCCAAGCCACCGAGCGGCACGCTCGCCGTCAGTCCGATCAGCCCGGCCACGCTGAGCCCGGTGCCCACCTGGACGGCGGAGAGCCCCACGTCCCGGGTGAGGTAGAGAGCCGCGCCGGTCAGCCACAGTCCCGAGCCGACGGTGTTCGCCAGCGTGGCGAGGGAGAGTGTGCGCAGTCGCCCCGGCGGCGGTAGGGGCGACACGCCCCGCATCAGCGCCCGGTGCGTAGAGCCGAGAAGGCGAGCCGCGCAGCCCCGGTGTGTCGATTGTTTGCGTCCCCGTTGACAGTCATGACGCCGACGCTAGGCAGGCCGGGCGACGTTCGTGGTCCCGAACGACGCGAGGCTGGTCATATCGGCCCCTGCCCCGTCCCGGAGGCGCGCCCCCGTGAAGGGTGCGCTGCCCGCTGCCCGCTGCCCGCTGCGCGTTTCCGGTCCGCAGCCTTGGCTGGTGGGGCTGCGATGTCCGCCGCCGGTGTTCAGGTCCCCGGTGGTCACGTCCGCCGGTGGTACTGGTTGCGGCGGGGGAGTCGGTCGGGGTCGAGCCAGGCCGGCGGCACGAATTCGGGGTGACCGTCGCCGCCCAGTCGAACGGCCCAGTCGCCGTGATGGAGGTGCCGGTGGTGATGGGCGCAGAGCAGCACGGAATTGGCCAGGCTGGTGTTGCCGCCGTCGGCCCAGTGTCGGATGTGGTGGGCGTCGCACCAGCGGGGCGGGCGGTCGCAGCCCGGGAAGGCACAGCCGCCGTCACGCAGGACCAGGGCGCGTCGCAGTGGGCCGGTGATGAGGCGGCGTTGTCGGCCGACGTCGAGGACCTGGCCTGCGCCGCCGAGGACGGCGGGCAGGATCGCGGCGTCGCAGGCGAGCCGGCGTACCGTCTCCGGGGTGAGCCGGAGGCCGGTGTCGAGTGTGCCGGCGTCGAACTGCCGGGCCAACGCGTCGAAGCCGGTGGTGACGACGACCTGGGCGGGCTCGCCGCCGTGCTCGGGCAGCTCGTTGGTCCGCAGGGCGAGTCGGCAGATGTCGGCGAGCGCGTCGTGGCGGCGCTGCCCGGGACTGCGCGGATCGTCCGGCCCCGACGGCGCCGTCAACGGGTCGATCGCGGCGCGTAGCAAACCGGCGGCTTCGGCGTCGAGGCTGCCGGTCAACCGCAGGCGGCCATCTGGCAGCTCGGACAGCGTGACATGACGATCCCGGTCGGCTCGGCGCGCCTCGGCCTCCAGCGCTGACCTCGCGGTGGTCTCGGCGACCTCCGGAGCCACGTGGTCGAGGATCCGGGTGCCCAGCTTGCGCAGCAGGGTCGGCTCGAACTGCCCGGCCCACTCGACCAGCACTCTGACAGCCTTGTCGGCGGCTTCCGCGCCAGCAGCGGCGTGCACCGTGCCAACCGCGTCGCCGATGACCCGGGCCTGCTCCACGCTGATGTCCCCGTCGGCTAGGGCGGCCCGGACCCCGGGTGGCCCAGCATCCAGCGCTGCGGCGAGGTCGATCAACCGGCGAGCGGCGGGGACGGTGAGCCGCAGCCGGTCGCGCAGCCAGACCGCCGTCGACGACGCACCCTGCGCCGTAGCCGTGTCCCGGCCGTCCAGCTCGCGCACCAGAGCGAGCTTCACGGCCGCCAAGCGCTGCTCAAGCCGGTGCGTGGCGTCGAGCGCCGCGACGAGGTCGTGCTCGCCCAGAGCCCACGGCGCCGCGTCGACGCACACGGCGACTGCCGCCTCCGCCTGCGCCAACTCCTCCATCACTGACCCAGATTAGAACATGCGTACGACAACTTTTTGCTTGGCGAGCGGCGGGCTCGGCTGCTCGGCGACGTCTCGTTGACGACGCGTAGGCCAGCCGACGGCAGGTCCACGTCTTTCTCGATTGCCTGGCGAACAGAATCCGGCGCCGCCGTGCTCGCGGGCGCGGACGACGACAGACGTTTCCTGCGGCTGCGTTGCGGTGCTGAAAGCCGGGTTCTTCGCTGGACGCCGGTCCCCCGGATGGAGGTATCGGATGTCGCCGGCCGTCGCCAGAGCTCAGCGGTCCGCGTGCTCGGCGAGGCGTTCGGTGGCGAGGCAGGAGACGAGGCAGCGTTCCTTGGCGTCGCCGGTGAGCTGGGCGGTCCAGTCGGTGAGGCCGCCGTCGCCGACCTCCAGGCTGCCACCCTGGACGGTGATTCGCATGGCGCAGCCACGGTAGTAGCCGCGGCCCCGTTCCCGCTCCGGTTCGTCCACGAGCGGCACCGGGCCACCGTCGAGTGCCGGGCGGACGGTGTCGGCCAGTCGCTCCCGGACGGCCGGGTCGTCGAAGACCGTGACGTGCAACTGGGGTGCGGCCGCGGGTGCCAGTTCGGTGAGGACGGTCTGCCAGTAGGTGAGGTGCCGGATCAGCAGCCGGGCCTGCGTGCTGCCCGAACCGGCGTCCCGAGCGCTGGACACCAGGGCGAACAGCCGGAAGTGCGCCGACGCGTCGGCGCCGAAGTCCTGCGCCCGCAGCACCCGGTGGGCAGCGGCAAGGTGCACCTCGCTACTGCGACGACGGCGCACCGCCGCCTCAATGGCGAGGGCGTTGGTGGGATCGCTCAGCACCTCGCTGGCGCGCATCGTGGTGACGATCCTGTTCTGGCTGACCGGTGTGACCGCCGAGCAGGTGCCCACCGGTACGACCGGCGACAGCTCCACTCCCGAGACGTCGGCCGGCAGCAACTGCCACATTCGTGCCTCGACCTGAGCGAGCACCCCGGGGTCGGCGCGGGCCGGGCGGACGAAGCGGTCCTCGTGCCAGCGACGAACGACATCGGACGGCCGCACCGTGGCCGCGCGGTCGCGGGCCACGGTCAGCAGCAGGGTACGCAGGTCCGTGGCAGGTAGGCCGACCAGCGCGGCTCGCGTCCCCGCTGGCATCGCCGCCCACACTCGGCGCTCGGCGTCGGTCAGTTCGCGCCCGTCCATGGCCCTCACCATGGCTGACGTCCCCGGCTGCGGTCGACCGGGTTTTGGTGCCACCGCTGAACTGCACCGTCGGCACACCGACGTGCTTCACGCGGCCGCTGGCCGCCCCCGGGACCGGGGGGCGAATCGTTTACGTCATCAGCTCCAAAGGACCCGTAGAGGGCCTATCGCTACCGCCGAAGGCCCGAGGGCGCGGCGCGGTTCGACGCGCAGTCGCCCTGGTCGACGTCGGATCAGCGGCGAGGGCTGGTGGCCGCTCGACGAAGAAGCGGCCACCAGCCCTACCGGCCAGAGGGGTCAGGGTCAGGTCAGTGAGCAGGCCGCCCCGTTGACGGTGACCAGGCCCGGGTCGGGGTTGGCCCCGCCCGTGGTGGTCGCGTTGAAGCCGAACGTCACCGTGCCGCCGGGTGCGATCTTGGCGTTGTACGACTCGTTCTTCGCGGTCACCGTCGCGCCGGCCTGGGTGACCTTGGCCATCCATGCCTCACGGACGCGCTGGTCGCCGGTGAACGCGAACCGCACGCTCCAGCCGTTGACGGCCGTGGCGCCGGTGTTGTTGATGGTCAGCTGCGCGGTGAACCCGGTGCCGCCCTGCCAGGTGCCGTAGTTGTCGTAGCGCACCGAGCAGGTGGTCGCCGGCACCGCGCCGGCCTCGCCCTGGTCGGCCAGGAACGAGGAGATCCACGTCAGCGCCGAGTTCCAGTTGATCGCCACCTCGTTGGTGGCGTACGAGTTGATGTCGTCGACGTAGCAGAACATCGGCGCGCAGCCGTCGAGCAACTGTGCCGCGAACGGGTCCTGGAGCGCGGCGTTCGGGCCACCGGCGATGGAGCCAACGGGCGGTCGGGGCATGCTCGGGTCGAGCTGGTGGCCGAAGATCCGGCTGTGCTGGTTCTGCGCGGCGTGCTCGCCCCAGCCGGTGACGTAGGAGATGTTCAACGCGTTGCGGCCGAAGATGTAGTCCATCGCCTGCACGGCGCCGTCGCGGTAGACGGGGTTGCGGGTCAGGTCGAACGCGGTGGCCAGCACCACGGCGTTGTTGATGACGTTGCTGTTGCCGCCCCAGAAGTAGCTGTTGGCGTCACCGGGCATCGGCAGCCCGTACGCCTGCCGGCGCAGCTCGGCGAGGTACGCGTCGGCGGCCGAGGTGACCGAGGCGCGGACCCGGGTCAGGTCGGCGGCGGGCAGCCCGTTGGGCACGGTGGCCAGGTCGAGGCGGCCCAGCGCGGCGACGCTCTGCCAGCCGAAGCCCCGCGGGTCGAACACGTCGCCGGTGTGGTGCGGCGAGGCGGTCAGGTCGGTCAGGTAGGTCTGCGCCCCGGTGGTCAGGTACAGCTCGGCCGCCGCCCAGTAGAACTCGTCGGAGACGTTGCTGTCGTCGTACGCGCCGCCGCCGTTGCCGTCGGTCGGGCTGGCGTACACCGCGGGGTGTGCCTTGGCCGCGCTGTAGGCCGTCTTCGCCGCGGTGGCGCAGCGGGTCGCGAACGCCGCGTCGTAGGGGGCGAAGAGCCGCGCGCACTGGGCGGCGGTGGCGGCGAGGTTGAGGGTGGCCGCGGTCGACGGCGGGTGCAGCTCGCGCGGCTGCGCGTCGTCCTGCGGGGCGAGCGGAAGGCCGGTCCAGTTCCGGTCGTGGATCTTGTGGTGGGCCATGCCGGCGAGCGGCTTGCCGGCCGGGACCTGCATGCGCAGCAGGAACTCCAGCTCCCAGCGGGCCTCGTCGAGGATGTCCGGTGTGCCGTTGCCGCGCTCGGGCACCCGCAGCGTGCTGTCGGCCAGCCCGGCGCCGCCGGCCGCGGTGGCCGCCGTCTTGGTCCGCTCGAAGGTGCTCAGCAGCTGGTAGGTGGCGATGCCGCCGTTGACCACGTACTTGCCGTGGTCGCCGGCGTCGTACCAGCCGCCGCGTACGTCCAGCGAGTAGTCGCAGACGCCCGGCTGGCACGGCACGCTGGTGTCGCCCTGGTTGGGTGCCACGCCGAGGTGGCCGGCGGGGCGGGCGTACTCGTCGCCGATCAGGTCGCCGTCGATGGCGATGCCGCTGCGCTGGGCGTAGAAGAACTGCAACGAGTCGGCGCGCAGCCGGTCGTAGAGGGTGCCGGAGATGTCGAACGGGTGGCTGGTCTCGCCGTCCACGGTGAGGGTCAGCCCGCTGCCGGGGGTGCGGTAGCTGGAGAAGTCGAGGGTCTGCACGTTCTGCCCGGAGGCGGCGTCCACGCCCCGCGCGGTGGTGGTGCCGCTGGCCAGGACGGCGCCGGCGGCCGAGCGCAGCTGCCAGGGCAGCGGCCCGGTGGCCTCGGTGACCACTGTGGCGTTCTTCGGCCCGCCGGGCAGGTAGCCGACCTGGTTGACCCGTACCCGTGGCCCGGTGTCCGGCACGTACGGCTCGGGCGGTTCGCCGCCGCGCAGCGACACGTCATCGAGGCAGATGGTCTGCGCCTCGGCGCTGCCGCCGACCTGGAAGATCAGTTGGGCGCTGGGGTTGTCGTCCGGGACGGTGAAGGTCTGCTCGAAGCGCTGGGCGGTGCCGGTGGCGGCGGCGTCCACGGCGGCGTACGTGGTGTAGGGGGCGGTGCCGAGCTGCAGCACCGCCTTGACGGCGGTGCCGGGGGTGGCGGAGACATCGAAGCCGAGGGTGTATTCGGCGCCGGCGATCAGTGGCACGCCGTCCTGGCCGATGCCGGCGTCCCACGGGTTGGCCAGCCCACCGGGGACGGTGGTGCAGAGCCGGCCGTCGGTCACCGCGAGCGCGTCGGTGCCGTAGGAGAACCACGGGCTCACGCCGGCGCTGAAGTCGCCGTTGTCGATCTGCTCGGGGGCGTCCGGTGGTGGGTCGGCGTGGGCCGCGCCGGCGCCTGCGCCGACGAGGGCCAGGGTGGTCGCCGCGGCCAGCAGGAGGCGGCGTCGGGATGGCGTCACGGGGAGTCCTTCCGGGACGGGAAGTGGGGCGGGTGGTGGTGGGAAACTTGGGAGCGCTCCCAGGTATCGGCTCGATATTTCCAGCGGCCGTACGTCCTGTCAATTGATCTGACTGGATGGGTTGTCGCGTCCGGCGAGGGCGGTCGGTCGGCCCACCCGCCCCGACACGACGACGCGCGGACGTGAGATTCGCCGCGCCACGCGCCGTCGTCCTGATCTCCTAGAGACAACTGCGCCCTTCGCCTGGCAGGCTGCCACCCATGACCCTGAAGCTGCGTTCCGTGGGAACGAGCGACCGTGGGCTGATCCGCAGCGGAAACCAGGACGCCCTGCACGCCGGCACCTGGCTCGTCGCCGTGGCCGACGGCATGGGCGGAATGGCCGCCGGTGACCTGGCCAGCGCGCTCACCATCGACGCGGTCGCTCCGCTGGACGTGGAGACACCCGAGGACGCCTTGGTGGCCGCCCTCCAGGGCGGCATCGCGCTGGCCACCGCCCGGATCCGGCAGGCGGTCGCCGAGGATCCGGAGCGCCAGGGCATGGGCACCACGCTGACCGCGCTGCTCTTCGCCCGCACCGGCACCTGCCTGGCCCTCGCCCATGTTGGCGACTCGCGGGCCTACCTGTTCCGCGAGGGCGTGCTCAAGCAGGTCACCCGCGACGACACCTTCGTCCAGATGCTTGTCGACCAGGGTGTGATCACCGCGGACCAGGCCAGCAGCCACCCGCGCCGGGCGGTCGTCACCCAGGCGTTGCAGGGTGAGAACGTCTCACCGTCGTACGCGACGATGGTGCCCCGGGCCGGCGACCGGTGGCTGCTGTGCAGCGACGGCCTCTCCAACGTCGTCCGCCCGGACACCCTCGCCGAGGTGCTCACCACCTACCCGGACCGGGCCGCCTGCGCCGGCAAGCTGATCGACCTGGCGCTGCACGCGGGCGGGCCGGACAACGTCACAGTGGTGGTGGCGGACGTGGTCGAGGAGTAGCCGGACGTCAGCGCCGCCGCGGCGCGGCACGCCGGGTGGGCGTCGCGGTGCCCGGGTCCTCCGGCCACGGGTGGCGGGGGTAGCGCCCCCGCAGCTCCGCGCGGACCTGCGGGTAGCCGGTGCGCCAGAACGACGCCAGGTCGGCGGTGACGGCCACCGGCCGGCCGGCGGGGGAGAGCAGGTGCAGCAGCACCGGCACCCGGCCGCCCGCGATGCGGGGCGCCGCCGGCCAGCCGAAGGTCTCCTGGAGCTTCACCGCCAGCACCGGCGCCGCCGGGTCGGCGTAGTCCAGCCGGATCCGTGAACCACTGGGCACCTCGATCCGCTCCGGGGCCAGCTCGTCCAGCCGGGCGGCCTGCGCCCACGGCAGCAGCCGGCGCAGCGCCGAGGTCACGTCCACCCGGCCCAGGTCGGCACGTCGCCGGGCGGCGGCCAGTTCGGGGCCGAGCCAGGTCGGCGCGGCGGCGAGCAGCGCCTCGTCGCCGACGTCCGGCCACTCGCCGTCGAGGTGGTGCCGGCAGAACGCCATCCGTTCGCGCAGTGCCCGTGCCGCCGGCGTCCAGGGCAACAGTCCCAGCCCTTCCTGGCGCAGGCCGGTCAGCAGCGCCTCCGCCACCTGCGTCCGGTCCGGGCGGTCCAGCCGCCGCGCCACCAGCTCGATCGCGCCGAGCCGGGTCACCTCCCGGGCCACCACGTCCCCGTCGGTCCAGCCGACCTCCCGGCGCGTGGACAGCAGCGGACCGGCGGCCTCACGGGCGGTGGCCTCGTCCAGCGGGGTGGCCCGGCGGATCCGCGCCGAGGGCGCGCCGGGGGTGCGGTCCGCGACGGCGACCGCCAGCCAGTCGGAACCGGTCAACCCCGACCCGACCGCCAGCTCCGCGGCGGTGCCGCCCGTCATGAGGTACGCCGAGCCGCCCGGCCGCCGCACCCGCGCCAACCGTTCGGGGTACGCGAGACCGACCAGCAGCCCGGCGGCGAGATCGTCGGTGAGCCCGGCCGAGCCGGCGCGTCCCCGCGGTGGAGAGCTGGCGGGCAGCGCGGCGCGCAGCCGGCGTACCTCGGTGCGCCAGCGGGCGGTGGCTCCCGCGTCCACCCCGGTGCGCAGCCGTCGCCAGCCGGCCACCAGGTCGTCGCCCGGGCCGGCCGCGCTCTCCTCGGCGAGCAGGGCCACCACCTCGGCCGCCCGGTCCGCGCCGACTCGCCCGGCGCCGTCGAGCAGCGCCCGGGCCAGCCGTGGGTGCGCGCCAGCGGCGGCGATCGCCCGCCCCCGCGCGGTGATCCGCCCGTCCGCGCCGACGGCGCCCAACGTCTCCAGCGTGTCCCGGGCCACCGCCATGGCGGCGGCTGGCGGCGGGTCGGGCAGGGCGAGTCCGACGCCGTCCGGCTGGCCCCAGGCGGCCAGCTCCAGCGCGAACCCGGTCAGGTCGGCGGTGGCGATCTCCGGCTCCGGCCGGGCGGGCAGCCGCTCGTGGGTGGCCTCGGACCAGCAGCGGTAGACGTACCCGGGCGCCTCCCGGCCGGCCCGCCCGGCGCGCTGGGTGGCGGCGGCCCGGGAGACCGGCACGGTGATCAGCGCGCCCAGCCCGCGCGCCAGGTCGACGCGGGGCACCCGGGAGAGTCCGGCGTCCACCACCACCCGCACGCCCGGCACGGTGAGGCTGGTCTCGGCCAGCGCGGTGGCCAGCACCACGCGCCGCCGGTCGTCGGTCGCGCCGGCTCGGGGCCGCAGGGCCGCGTCCTGCTCGGCGGCGCGCTGACGGCCGTGCAGCGGCAGCAGCGCGACGGTGTCCCGCAGGTCGGCGAGTCGGCCGGTGATCGCGGCGATCTCACCGGCCCCCGGCAGGAAGACCAGGATGTCACCGTCCTGTTCGCGCAGTGCCCGCCGAACGGTGGCCGCCACGTGATCGAGGACGGCGCGGTCCACCGGTCCGGCTCCGGGCGGCGCGATCGGCCGGGACGGCGGCGCCCAGATCCGCCGTACCGGGTGCAGCGCCGACTCGGCCCGCACCACCGGGGCGGCGTCGGCCCCGCCGAGCAGCGCGGCGAACCGGTCGGTGTCGGGCGTGGCGGACATGGCGAGGAGCCACAGGTCCGGCCGGAGGGTGGCCCGCGCCTCCACAGTGAAGGCCAACGCGAGGTCGGCGTCGAGCTGCCGCTCATGGCACTCGTCGAGCAGCACGGCACCGGTGCCGGGCAGCTCCGGATCGTGGTGCAGCCGGCGGACCAGCAGGCCGGTGGTGACCACCTCGATCCGGGTGGCCGGGCCGACCCGGCGCTCGCCGCGTACCGCGTAGCCGACGCGCTCACCGACGCGCTCGCCGAGCAGTTCGGCCATCCGCCGGGCCGCGGCGCGTGCCGCCACCCGGCGGGGTTGCGCGATCACCACCCGGCCGTCGACCCGGTCGGCCACGGCCAGCGGGGCGAGGGTGGTCTTGCCGGTACCCGGCGGGGCCACCAGGACCGCGGCGCCGGCCGCGTCGAGCGCGGCCGTCAGCGCTGGCAGCGCCGGGCGTACCGGCAGGTCCAGGGTTACGTCGGAGAGCACGGCACAGTCTCGCACCGGCTCGTGGGGCTCAGCCCCGGTGGACCTCGCCGAGGCCCCGCAGGAAGAGGCGCCAGGCCGTCGGCCCGAAGGCGAGCACCGGGCCGGAGCGGTCCTTGCTGTCCCGGACGGCGACCTGACCGTCGGCTGTCGCGACCTCCACGCAGTTGCCGTTGCCGCTGCTGCGCGTGCTGGTGCGCCAGTCCGCCCGGGTCAGGTCGAGCGCCGTCATCCGCCGTACCTCTCGTCTGTGTCGGCGTGCCACAGATGCGGTCACGCAAAGTTACGAGAAGCCTCCTCGAGACGGGTCATCGATGCCCCCGGATCGAGTGCCATCCGGCACAGCTCCTCGTGCAGAAGGCTATACCCGAGCACATGATCGGCATCCTCCAGAGCCAGCCCCACCGTGAGGTTATCCAGGTAAACCACGGACGCGTCGGCAGCGTCGGCGAAGTTGAGGATCACGTACGGTGTGCTCATCGCCGGGTGCCCGCCGGCCGCGAACGGAAGTACCTGGACCGTCACGTTGGGTAGCTGTGCGATGCGCGTCAGGTGCGCCAGTTGCTCGGCCATCACGAGAGGGCCGCCGACCGGACGCAACAGCACCGCCTCGTTGAGCACCACCGACAGCTGGGCGGGCTCGTCGCGGCGGAGCACCCCCTGCCGGTGCAGCCGGGCCGCGACCTTGCGCTCCAGCCCGTCCTCGCCCGCCGTGCGGCGGAAGATCGCCCGGGCGTACGCCTCGGTCTGCAACAGCCCGGGCACCGACTCAGCCTCGTACGTGCGCAGCGCCGCCGCCTCGGCCTCCAGCCCGACGTAGAACTCGAACCACTCCGGCAGCACGTCGCTGTAGTTCTGCCACCAGCCGCGCTGCTGCGCCCCCCGGGCGATCTCGATCAGCGCCTCGGCGTCCGCGCCGGTGACCGAGTAGAGCGCGAGCGCCGCCCGGACGTCGCGCGGCTTGATGCCGATCTGCGCGTTCTCGATCCGGGAGAGATTGCTCTTGGACATGTCGAGTTGGCGGGCTGCCACATCGAGGGTCATGCCCGCGCGCTCGCGGAGTTGGCGGAGCTCCCGAGCGATGCGTCGACGGCGCACGGTCGGGCTGGCGGCGGGCCGGAGGGTGCGGGAGACGGTCACCGTCCGAGTCTGACACGACAAGATCCGCAGGTCGCGAGTGCACGGAGTGCAACTTTCAAATCTGGGAGTTGCATTGCAGTAGCTGTGGGTGCATCCTTTCCCGGTCGCGATCACTGTGGACACACACTGTGCGGGAGGGCCGTTGCTCATCGCCGACGAGTTCTTCCTCATCGCTCACAACGACAGTCGTGGCAAGGCCAAACTCCACCCGGCGGCGACCGGCCTCGGCCTGGCCGGCGGGCTGCTCGGTGAGCTGATCCTTTACGGACACATCACCGTCTCGGGCGGGCAGGTCGCCGTCCTGGACCGACGCCCGCCGGCCGACGCGCTGGCGCACACCGTGCTCGACCAGCTGATCGGTGAGTCACAACACCACGCGGTCACCACCTGGCTCAGCTTCCTGGCCCAGAGCGCGACGACCTCGGTGGGCGAGCGGCTGGCCCGGGCCGGCGTGCTGCGCCGCCAGGAGAGCCGCCGGCTGCTGCGTACCTCGGTCAGCTATCTGCCGATCGACCTCAACGCCGTGGCGTGGCCGGCCACCCGGCTGCGGGCCCTGCTGGACCGGCCGGACCCGCCGAGCGTGCCGGACGCGCTGCTGCTCGGCCTGATCGTGGCCGCCGGGTTGACCCGTGAGGTGCTGTGGAGCGCCGGACCGCGCGCCCACCACCGCCTGAACGTCCTCATCCCCGCGCTGCCGCCGCCTCTGAAGGAACTCGTCGGCCACACCGAGGCCGCCGTCGGCGCGGCAGTCCTGCGCGGTGTTCCATGACCCCCCGGTAATCCCCAACCCCTCTCGACAACCGGAGTAGTCGTATGCCCTCGACATCGACAGTCGACAGACCCAGCAACGTCTCCGAAGCCCTCGCCCGTGGCCGTCTCGGCATCCCGTCGGTCATCTTCTTCGTGCTCTCCGCCGCCGCGCCGCTGACCGTGGTGGCCGGTGTCGTCACCACCGGCTACGGCGTCATCGGCGTGACCGGTATCCCGCTGGCCTTCCTGGTGGTCGCCGCGGTGCTCGCCCTCTTCTCGGTGGGCTACGTGGCGATGTCCCGCCGGGTGGAGAACGCCGGCGCGTTCTACGCCTACATCTCTCGTGGCCTCGGCCGCCCGGCCGGCGTGGGGGCGGCCTGGATGGCACTGGTGGCGTACAACGCGCTCCAGGTGGGGCTCTACGGCACCATCGGCATCGCCGCCGAGCCCGTGCTCGACCGGATCTTCGGCGGGCACCCGCACTGGTCGATCGTCGCCCTGGTGGCGTGGGCACTGGTCGGGCTGCTCGGCCTGCTCCGCGTGGACATCAACGGTCTGGTCCTGGCGGCGCTGCTGGTCGCCGAGATCGTCGTGGTCCTGATCTTCGACCTGGGTCAGCTCGGCAACCCGGCCGGCGGCGAGGTCGACTTCGCTGGGTTCTCGCCGGACAACCTCTTCGTGCCCGGGGTCGGCGCGGTGCTGGTGCTGGCGATCCTCGGCTTCGTCGGCTTCGAGTCCGCCGTGGTGTTCAGCGAGGAGAGCAAGGACCCGAAGCGGACGGTGCCGCTGGCCACGTACCTCTCGGTGGGCATCGTCGCCGCGCTGTACGCGCTCTCCTCCTGGACCATGACCGTCGCGGTCGGGTCGGACCGGATCGTCGCCGAGGCTGGCGAGCAGAGCGTCGGGCTGATCTTCAACCTGGCCGCCGCGCAACTGGGGGAGACGGCGGTCACCATCGGCCAGGTGCTCTTCCTGACCTCGGTGCTGGCCGCGATGATCTCTTTCCACAACACCACGGCCCGCTACACGTTCGCGTTGGGCCGGGAGCGGGTGCTGCCGGCGGTGTTCGGGCGAACCTCGCCGCGCAGCGGCGCTCCCCGGGCCGCCTCGCTGGCGCAGAGCGTCCTCGGCCTGCTGGTCATCCTGCTCTACGCCGTCAACGGCTGGGATCCAGTGGTCAAGCTGTTCTTCTGGGTCGGCACCAGCGGTGGCTTCGGCGTGCTGCTGTTGATCGCCACCACCTCGGTGGCGGTGATCGCCTACTTCGCACGCTCCGGCGGCACCGAGACGCTGTGGCGGCGGGCCATCGCACCCGGCGTGGCCACCATCGCGCTCGTCGTGATCATCTGGCTGGCCGTGTCGAACTTCGCCAACCTGCTCGGCGTCGCCCCGGACTCCAGCCTGCGCTGGATGCTGCCCGCCGTGTACCCGGTGGCGGCCGCGTTGGGCATCGGCTGGGCGCTGCTGCTGCGCAGCAACCGTCCGGACACGTACGCGAGGATCGGCCTCGGCGCGGCGAGCGCCGCAGCGGCCGTACGGCCGGCGGAGCAGCCACCGGCGCCGGCCAGTGCGGAGGCGTCCCGGTGAGCGCGAGGAGTGAGCCGGGGTTGCGAGCCCCGCAGTCGCGAACGGAGCCGGTTCGGTGAGCGCGAGGAGTGAGCCGGGGTTGCGAGCCCCGCAGTCGCGAACGAAGGCAGCCCGATGAGTGCGGACATCGACCGGCTCGGGCCCGAGGACACGGCCCTGGTGGCGGGTCGGATCGCCGAGGCGTTCACCGCCCTGCGGGTGACCCGGTGGCTGGTGCCGGACGCGAGCAAGCGGGAGGCCGTGCTGGCCGGGGACTTCGAGATCATCGTCGACCACGCGATGCGGCACGGCCTGGTGTTCGGCACCGCGGACCGGTCCGCAGTCGCGGTCTGGTTGCCGTCGGTCGGTGAGCCGGCCCCGCCACCGCCGAACTACGACGCCCGGCTCGCCGCCGCCTGCGGCGAGTGGACCGACCGCTTCCAGCATCTCGACGAGCTGTTCGCGGCGAACCACCCCCATGATGACCATCACCACCTCGCCTTCCTGGCGGTCGAGCCGGGGCGGCAGGGGCACGGGTTGGGCACCGCCCTGCTGGAGCACCACCACGCCTGGCTGGACGCCAACGACATGCCGGCCTACCTGGAGGCGAGTGATCCCCGCAGCCGGGATCTGTACGCCCGGCACGGCTACCGGGCCGGCGAGCCGTTCCGGGTGCCGGACGGCACGCCGTTCTGGCCGATGTGGCGGGAGCCGGCGGGGCGCTGACGAAACCGGCCGGGCCGCTGTCCGGGGGGCAGTGACCCGGCCGGTACGCCGAGCGTGTGCTGGTGTGTAGGCGCGGTCGAGGGCCGGGTCCGCCGACCCGGCCCTCGACCGTCAACCGTTCAAAGCGTGCGGTGCGATCAGTACGTGCCGTCGAGCTGGCCGCGCAGCTTGGTCAGCGCCCGGGCCAGCAGCCGGGAGACGTGCATCTGCGAGACACCGATCTGGTCGGCGATCTGCGACTGGGTCAGGTTGCCGTAGAACCGCAGCGTGAGGATCTTCTGCTCCCGCTCGTCGAGCGTGGCCAGCGCGGGGCCGAGAGCGACCCGCAGCTCGGCCAGCTCGAACTCGCTGTCCTCGCCGCCGAGCATGTCGCCCAGCTCGGTGGCGCGTTCGCCGTCGCCGGTCGGGGTGGACAGCGACACCGCGTTGTAGGCGCGGGCGCCCTCCAGGCCTTCCAGGACCTCTTCCTCGGTGAGCTTGAGGTGGGCGGCGATGTCGGCCACCGTCGGCGAGCGGCCGAGGGTCTGCAGAAGCGAGCTGTTGGCGTCGGAGATGGCCAGCCGCAGCTCCTGGAGGCGACGCGGCACCCGGATGTCCCACGTGCGGTCGCGGAAGTGTCGCTTCAGCTCGCCGATGATGGTGGGGATGGCGTACCCGGCGAAGTCGACGCCGCGGGACGGGTCGAACTTGTCGATGGCCTTGATCAGCCCGACGGCGGCGGTCTGCGCCAGGTCGTCGGTCGGCTCGCCCCGCCCGCTGTAGCGGTGGGCGAGGTGGTTGGCCAGGGGGAGCCAGGCCTCGATGGCCCGGTCCCGCAGAGCGGCGCGCGACGGGTGGTTGACGGGCAGCGCGGCCATGGCGTTGAGCAGATCGGCGGCGCTGTCGGTGAGCGCCCGCGGGTCGAGCTTGGTGGTGCTCGTCTGCTCGGCAGCGGCGGTGCTCGGCTGCTCGGTGATCGTTGGCGCGGTCATGGGTGGTCCTCCCTGCACCTCGTCCGCGGACAAAAAGGCGTGACGCTTTGGTTTAGCTGTGAATGGGCCGTTCGGGACTCACCTTAGCCTGATCGGCCCTCGGAAATCCAGCC
This sequence comes from Micromonospora sp. NPDC047527, assembly GCF_040643015.1. Classification (NCBI taxonomy): domain Bacteria; kingdom Bacillati; phylum Actinomycetota; class Actinomycetes; order Micromonosporales; family Micromonosporaceae; genus Micromonospora; species Micromonospora sp. NPDC047527. The sequence continues at coordinate 570,050 of NZ_JBEYTK010000003.1, forward strand.
GAAAGGCTGATGTACTTAAGCCGTGTTGAACCATGAAACGGAACAAAGCGGGACGACAGTTGGCAGGGCTGTGAGGTCACGTACCCAATCTTCGGGTGATCCCTCGGCAGCCGGCCGTCCCGTTCCTTCCTGTCCGGCCGGTTCGTCGGACCCGCCGATCGGTCAACACGAAATCCGACATTGGGCCCGGAGTGTCGTCTATCTGTCGTTGTCCCGTCGGCGGGACTGCCCGTAGCTTCGGTGTACACACCCGGTTCGGAGGCACCGTGCTCGATCCAGCCGCTCCCCAGCTCGTCGTGAACAGTCGCACGCTCTACGTCAGCTGGCTGCCGGCGGACCCGGACGCGGTGGCCGCGCTGGTCCCGCCCGGGCTGCGCCCGCGCCCGGATCGGCAGGTGTTCCTCAACCAGTACGTCGTCGACGACGAGACGCAGACCTCCGGCTTCGGCGCCTACTCGCTGACCTACCTCGGTGTCTCGCTGGTCGGCGTCGACGCCCCCGGCGGGATCAGCCCGGGTGGCTGGTGGACCCACTACGTGGCGTCCAGCCGGATGGTCCGCGACTACGCCACCGCCCGCGGCGCCCCGGTGCTCGCCGGCCGGACCCGGATCGAGGCGGACGGCGAGGACCTGTTCTCCGAGACGGAGGTCGACGGGACGCCGCTGGTCCGGGCGCGCTGCCGCGTGGGGGAGACCGGCCACCTGATCAGCAGTGGGCACCACCGCTACTTCACCCGTCGCGACGGTCAACTCCTCAGCTCGGTCTACCCGTACGTGGCGGAGCCGGTCGCGCCGTTCGAGATCGAGTCGGTGGAGTTCCTGCCCGGGCACCCGATGTACGCGCTGCGCCCGGCCAACCCGCTGATCATCGGCTTCGGCTACTACTCGCCGCGCTCATCGTTCGCCTACCCCGGCGGGTTCAGCGTGTACCCGGGCGGGGCCGACCTGCCCGAGCCGGCGCGGCAGGTTCACCAGGTGCCGGCCAGCCTGGCCCGCAGTGGCCGGCCGTCGGGGTCGTAGACCAACCGGTAGACCGGCAACGCCCACGCCCGGGTGAACCACGGCAGACGTTCGGGGCGGTGCGGGCGCAGCCGGCCGGGCGGCCGGTCGCCGACCTGACCGCCGTCGTACCAGCGTTGCAGCGCGTCGGCCGCGGCCGTGACGGCCGCGACGGCCCGCGCCGGGTCGAGCAGGTCGGCGTCGTCCGTGCCGGCCGGGTCGCGGTCCAGGTGCTCGCGCCAGAGTCGCAGCCGAAGGTCCCGGGCGAAGACCCGCGCCCCGTCGCCCTGGCCAGGTGCGTCGGTGGGCTCCCGCTGGTCGCGGGTGTCGTCGAGCACCGCGCAGGACAACTCGCTGTCATGCGTCCAGGACCGGCGGTTGAAGTTGTCGCTGCCCACGCTGGCCCAGACGTCGTCGACCACGCAGACCTTCGCGTGCACGTAGACCGGCGCGCCGGCGTGGTTCTCCACGTCGAACACGTGCACCCGGTCCGGTGCGGCGCGCTCGCACAGCGACAGCGCCTGCTCGCGGCCGACCATGTTCGGTGGCAGCGCCATTCTGCCGTCCACGTCCGGGTGCCGGGGCACCACGGCGACCAGGTGCAGCTCGGGATTGTCCCGCAGGGCATGTGCGAACAGGTCCGCCACCTCGGCCGACCAGAGGTACTGGTCCTCCAGGTAGATGAGTCGGCGGGCGCGGCGTACCGCCTTGGTGTAGCCCCGCGCCACGGTGCGCTCGCCGTCGGGTGCGAAGGAGTAGCGCGGCCGCACGGCCGGGTAGGTGCGCAGCACCTGGATCTGGTGCGGCCCGCACTCGGGCGGGTCGGCGGGCTGCTCGGGCAGCGGGTCCGGGCGCAGGTCCGCGCCGCGCAGCCGGTCCCGCAAATACGCCATCGGGTTCTCCGAGTCCAGTGGCATCGGGTCGGTCCAGCGTTCCCGGAACAGGGTGTCCAGCGCGCCGACCACCGGGCCGCGCACCGCGAGCTGCACGTCGTGCCAGGGTGGGTGGGGGCCGTACCGGGGGGACATCGGCACCGGCTGCGGATCGCCGTGGTGTGCCGTGTCGTCGCGGCGGCTGTGGCACAGGTCGATTCCACCGGCGAACGCGATGTCGCGCTCCGGGGCGTTCAGGTGCCGCAGCACCACCAGCTTCTGGTGGTGCGAACCGCCGCGGCGGACCCGCTGGTCGAGCAGCACCTCACCGCCGGCCGCGGCGATCGTCTCGCTGAGGTCGCGGTTCTCCGCCTCGCTGTAGGCCAGCGCGTCGAGGTGTGAGCGCCAGATCAGCCCCTTGACCACCACGCCGCGCTGGGCGGCCTGGGCGAAGAGTTGGGCCACCGTCGGGCCGTCCGGGCGCAGGAGTTGGTCCGGGTCGCCCCGCCAGTCGGTGAAGAACAGGTGGTCACCGGCGGCCAGCGTCTGCACCTCGTCGACCAGCCTGTCGAAGTACGCCGCACCGTGAATCAGCGGCTCGGCGAGGTTTCCCGTGGTCCATACGGGTAACCCAGAGACCGGGTTGGCGCGTTCCTGCGCGGTGAGGAACCAGTCCCGCAACGGCACGATCCAGCCCTCCCCGAGGTCGACAAGGTCCTCACGGTAGGACCCCGGCCGTGCATACGCACGCCAGGCCGACCTGACCGGTCGGACCGCCGCCATCCGTTCGACGCGACAACCGAGGAGGCCACACCATGCCCCGCGAGACGACGAACCCCGTGACCGAGCACCGCGAGCCGGCGGTGGAGAGCGAACGGGGGGCGCTGGTAGCGGTGTTGGTGATGGTGATTTTGGGCGTCGCTGGGATTTTTGCGGTCTCCTGAGGTGGCGCCGGCACCCTCCGGGGTGCCGGCGCCGATCTCAGAGATCGACCGAGGTCAGGGCCGCGAGCCCTGACCGTCGGTGTGCGGCACCCGCTCGGTGGGGATCACGCCGAGCCGGCCGGCCTGGAAGTCCTCGAACGCCTGGATCAGCTCGTCCCGGGTGTTCATCACGAACGGGCCGTACTGCGCCACCGGCTCCCGGATCGGCTTGCCGCCCATGATGTAGAGGTCCAGCGCGGGGGTGTTGCCGTCCTGCGTGGGGTCGGCGCTGAAGCGCAACGCGTCACCCGGCCCGTGCACGGCGAGCTGACCGGTACGCACCGGCCGACGGTCGGTGCCGACCGTTCCGCGCCCACCGAGCACGTACACCAGGGCGTTGAAGTCGGGCTGCCAGGGCAGGTCGACCTGCGCCCCCGGCTGCACGGTGACGTGCGTGATGGTGATCGGCGTGAAGGTGGAGCCCGGGCCGCGGTGCCCGGCCACCTCACCGGCGATGACCCGGATCAGCGCGCCCCCGTCGGGCGTGGTGAGCAGCGCCGACTCCCGGCCACGGATGTCCTGGTAGCGGGGCGGGTTCATCTTGGCCGCGCGGGGCAGGTTGACCCAGAGTTGGGTGCCGTGGAACAGCCCGCCGCTGACCACCAGGTGCTCCGGCGGCGCCTCGATGTGCAACAGGCCACTGCCGGCTGTCATCCACTGGGTGTCACCGTCGGTGATGGTGCCGCCGCCACCGTGCGAGTCCTGGTGGTCGAAGACCCCGTCGATGATGTAGGTGACCGTCTCGAAGCCGCGGTGCGGGTGCCACGATGTCCCCCTCGGCTCGCCCGGCGCGTAGTCGACCTCACCCATCTGGTCGAGGTGGATGAACGGGTCCAGGTCGCTCGTCGACACCCCGGCGAAGGCCCGGCGGACCGGGAAGCCCTCGCCCTCGAAGCCGCTGGGCGCGGTGGTCACCGTGCGGACCTTGCGGAAGCTGGTGCTCTCGTCGAGCCGGGGCAGGCGGGGCAGGACGAGGACGTTGTCAACGGTGATCGCGGGCATCGGAGGCTCCTTGACTCGTGGCGTGGGTGTTCGGGGTGGTCCGGGCCGCCCGCAGGCGGTGACCGAGCCGGTCGAAGACCCGGGTGAGGCAGGCGACCTCGGCGTCGTCGAGGTCGTCCATCAGATGGGTACGCACCGACGCCAGGTGGTGGGGTGCGGCTTCGGAGAGGGTGAGCAGCCCGGCGGCGGTGAGCACCGCCTCGCTGCCGCGCCGGTCGTCCGGGCAGGCCTGCTTGCTGACCAGCCCGCGGCGTTGCATCGAGGAGATCTGGTAGGTGAGACGGCTGGGGGAGAAGACCAGGCGGCCGGCCAGCTCACCCATCCGGAGCCGTTGCCCCGGCGCCTCGGAGAGCAGGACCAGCACGTGGTAGTCGGCGAAGCTGAGGCCGCTGTCGGCCCGCAGGTCGTCTTCCAGTTGGGTGAACAGGCGCTGGCTCGCCTCGATGTAGGCGCGCCAGGCGGCCGATCGGGTGCTGTCCAGGTTCTCTGTCACGGCTTCGACGATAGCACTCGTTAAAAATTTAACTAGTGCCGTAACCCGTCGTCTGCATCACCCTGAGTCCGCCTTTCCACCTGAGTGGTGCAGCTTTGAAGGAACACTGCGGAAATGGGGCGGCGGAGTCGGCGCGGGGTGTGCCAGACTCCCGCCTCGTGGAACACGTGGAACTCGCCGCCGGCGACCTGCTGCTGCGTCCCTGGCGGGACGCCGACGCCTCGGCGGTGCGCGACGCCCTGCGCGACCCGGCTATCGCGCAGTGGAACCCGCAGGGTGGCGGCCCGGTCGACGACGAGGCCGCCCTGCTCTGGGTCCGGCGCCGGGCCGACTGGTCGGCCGGCGACCACGCCTCGATGGCGGTGACCGCCGCGACCGGTGGCGACCTGCTGGGCTCGGTGTCACTGCACCACATCCACCACGGCGACGCCTCGATCGGCTACTGGACGGTGCCGGCCGCGCGTGGCCGTGGGGTGGCGGTGCGCGCCGTCGGTCGGCTCACCGACTGGGCGTTCGCCGACCTGCGGCTGCACCGGGTGGAGTTGTGCCACGCGGTGGCCAACTCGGCCTCCTGCCGGGTCGCCGACCGGGCCGGCTACCTCGCCGAGGGGACGCTGCGCGAGTCGTACCAGTACGGCGACGGCCGCCGCCACGACGAGCACCTGCACGCCCGCCTGGCGACCGACCGTTAGTCGGAGGGTGTCACTCGGCGACCTTGCGGAGGAACGCGGCGAGGGCGGTCCTGACGCGGTCGATCCGCTCCGGCAGGGGTAGGGGCTCGGGCATGCGGGGCTCGGCGCGCTTCTTTCCGCGCAGATAGAGCGAGCAGGCCAGGTCGGAGCAGATGTACGTGCCCACGGAGTCACCCTGCCGGCCACCCGGACCGGCCTTGCGGGCGGTCATCAACGAGACGCCGTCGCCGACGTGCGTGGTCAGGCAGAGCGAGCACATGCTGTGCCGCCCGCGCCCGGTCTGGTGCGTCGCGGCCCGCAGCACCACTCCGACGAGTTTCCCGTCGGATTCGGTGACCAGGTAGGCCCGCTGCGGCGCCGCCGGGTCCCGCCAGCCGAGGAAGTCGAGGTCGTCCCAGGGGCGCATTTCAAGATCGTTTGGTACGGCCATCCGCTTCGCCTCACCCTGCGTGCAGTTGACGAAGGACTTGCGGATGGCAGATTCGGTAACCTCTAACATAGGTAGTAGCCTAGCGCTCCTAGGCAAACGAATAAGGAGGCTAGTTTTGGAGGCTGCCGCATGGCACGTGCGGGGCTGACCGTCGAGCGCCTGACCCTGGCCGCCGCCGACCTGGCCGACGAGGTGGGCCTGCCCAACGTCACCGTCGCGGCGCTCGCCCGCCACTTCGGCGTCAAGGACGCGAGCCTCTACTTCCACCTCAGGAACGCACAGGACCTGCGCGTCCGGGTGGCGCTGCTGGCGCTCGCGGAGCTGGCCGACCGGGTCGCCGACGCGCTGGCCGGCCGCGCCGGCAAGGACGCGCTGGTGGCCTTCGCCAACGCGTACCGGGACTATGCGAAACAGCACCCCGGGCGGTACGCCGCCATGCAGATCGACCTCGACCCCCAGACGGCCGCCGCGAGCGCGGGTGTCCGGCACGCGGAGATGACCCGGGCGATCCTGCGCGGCTACCGACTCGCCGAGCCGGACCAGACCGACGCGGTGCGGATGATGCACAGCACCTTCCACGGCTTCGTCAGCCTGGAGAGGACCGGCGGGTTCCGCCACACGCCCCGCTCCGCCGACGACTCCTGGGCGCGCACCCTCGACGCCCTCGACGCTGTCCTGAGCAACTGGCCGGCCACCGCCTAGGCTCGCAGGGGTGCAGGATCTCGAGTTGGCCGACTGGCGCGAGCGGGTGGCCCGGCTGTACCTGTCCGACGTCGACCTCGCCGGCTTCCGCGCCGGCCGCGACGACCTCTTCGCCACCCACCCGCAGAGCCCGATCCCGCCGGCCGACCGCGCCGGCTTCACCGGGGTGCGCTACTTCCCGCCCAATCCGGAGGCGGTGGTCGAGGCGCCGCTGCGACCGGCCACCGGCGAGCTGCGGGTGGACACCGGCGGCCCGGACGGCGTGGTCGCGTACCGCCGGGTCGCGGTGGCCGAGACGCCGTGGGGGCCGCTGACCCTGTGGTGGATCGAGGCGTACGGGGGCGGGCTGTTCGTGCCCCTGCGCGACGGCACCTGCGGGCAGGAGACCTACGGCGGCGGCCGGTACCTCACCGACACGGTGAAGGGCACCTTCGGTCGGGGCGTCGAGCTGCTGCCCGGCGACCGGGTTCGGCTGGACGCCAACTATCTCTACAACCCGAGCTGCGCCTACGACGACCGCTGGGCCTGCCCGCTGGCGCCGCCGGAGAACCGCGTCGACGTGCCGCTGCGGGCCGGAGAGCTGGCGTACCACGACTGACCGGCCGCCCCGGCGTGCTGCCGGGACGGCCGGTGCGTGGTCGGTGGCTCAGCGGGCGTTCGCTGGCGCCGGTTGGGGCATCCGCAGCCGGGCCAGCACCTGCCGGGCCTGGTCGGCGAGCTGCGCGTCGACGATCACCGCGTACTGGCCGGCGCGTAGCGAGCTGGCCGAGGTGAAGTCCCGCTGCCCGCCGGTCATCGCGTGCGCGACGGCGCCGAACACGGCACCCCAGATCGCACCGATGACCAGGCCCACCAGGATCACCGCCACCCAGTTGCCGACGGTGAAGATGCCGAACAGCAGGCCGATGAAGAGCCCGAACCAGGCGCCGGTGCCGGCGCCGAGCAGGGCGGCACGGCCGGTGGTCATCCGCCCGAGCACCGTCTCCACCAGTGTGAGGTTGGTGCCGACGATGGCGCTGTGCTCCACCGGGAAGCGGTTGTCGGCCAGATGGTCGACGACCTGCTGCGCGGACGGATAGTCCGGATACGAACCGATCGTCACGGTGGGCGGGCCGCTCTCCGGCCCGTGCCCGTCGCCGGCCGGTGTCGACAGGCGCCCTGCCGGACCGGCCGGGAGCAGGTCGCCGCCCTGTGTGCCGGGCCGCCACGCGGCGGCCGGCCCCGAAGCTGAGGTCATGAGCATCCTCCCTCGTCAGAGCACCGGGTTCCCGTAAGCGTCGAGCGGTAACGCCATCCGCCACGGCGTATGCCGTCGCGGGTAAGGCATGTGCCGTGCCGGCCCGGGTAGGTAGCCAGGTGCAGAGCGGACAGATCAGCGACCACGGTTTCCTCGCCGACGGCCGCAGCGCGGCGCTGGTGGACCGCTCGGGCTCGGTGAACTGGTGGTGCCCGGGCCGTTTCGACGCGCCGTCGGTGTTCGCCCGGCTGCTCGACGAGAAGGCCGGGCACTGGTCGATCCGGCCGGAGGCCGACTTCACCGTCAAGCGCCGCTACCTCGACGACAGCCTCGTGCTGCGGACGGTCTTCCGCACCGACCAGGGGGAGGTGGCGTTGACCGACGCGCTCGCCTTCGAACCCGGCGCACGCGGGCACGACATCGGCATGCACTCGCCGCAGGTGCTGGTCCGCAGCGTGCGCGGGCTCTCCGGCGAGGTGCCGATGCGGGTGCACTACCGACCCTGCTTCGAGTACGGGCGGACCACGGCGTACCTGGTCGAACGCGACGGCGCCCTGGAGGCGGTCGCCGGGGCCGCCCGGCTCAGGCTGCGCGGCAGCGTGCGGCTGAGCTGCGGCGACGGCGACGCCGCCGCGACGTTCACCGCCCGCGCCGGCACGACCCACAACTTCTCCCTCGGGTACGCCCCGACCTACGACGCCCCGCCACCGGAGCTGCCGCGGGCCGACCAGACGATCGCCGACACGGTCGAAGGGTGGCGCTCCTGGGTCCGGCAGCACGGGTACGACGGCCCCTACGCCGAGCAGGTGCGGCGCAGCGCGCTGGTGGTGCAGGGCATGACGTACCGGCCCAGCGGGGCGGTGGTGGCCTCGGCGACCACCTCGCTGCCGGAGAAGGTCGGCGGGGACCGCAACTACGACTACCGCTACGTCTGGGTGCGCGACTTCAGCCTCACCCTGCGGGCGTTGTGGCGGTCGGCGTGCTTCGACGAGGTGCAGCGGCAGTTCGCCTGGTTGAGCCAGGCGATGGGTCGGGTCGACGACGGGCTGGTGCCCATCATGTACGGGGTGCTGGGGGAGCGGGACCTCACCGAGCACCGCCTGGAACAGCTCGACGGCTACCGCGACAGTCCGCCCGTCATGATCGGCAACGACGCGTGGCGGCAGCGGCAGACCGACATCTTCGGCGAGGCGCTGGATGCGGCCTGGCTGATGCGCGACCGGCTGGAGCCGTTCGACCCGGAGATCCACCATCTGCTCCGGTTCTTCGCCGACCAGGCCGTGCGGGACTGGCGGCTACCGGACGCGGGCATGTGGGAGGAGCGCGGGATCGAGCACCACCACGTGTCGTCGAAGGTGCAGTGCTGGGCCGCCCTGGACCGGGCCGTCCGCTTCGGTGACCGGCTCGGCTCGCCGCAGGACGTGGCCCGCTGGGCAGCCGCCCGCGACGAGGTGCGCGCGACCGTGCTGGCGCGGGGGTGGAACGAGCGGCTCGGGGCGTACACCGGGATTTTCGATTCCGACGACCTGGACGCGTCGGTGCTGGTGATGCCGCTGGTGGGGTTCCTGCCGGCCGACGACCCGCGGATGCGCTCGACGGTCCGCGCGGTGGAGCGGCAGTTGTCGCACGACGGCCTGCTGCGCCGCTGGGACGGTGACCCGGCGGGGTTCGTGATCTGCTCGTTCTGGTTGGTGGGGTGCCTGGCGCTCGCCGGTGAGCGGCGTCGGGCGCACGAGCTGTTCTGCGCGTTGGCCGCCCGGGTCAACGACCTGGGTCTGTTCGCCGAGCAGATCGACCCGTTGACCGGGGAGCAGTTGGGCAACTTCCCCCAGGCGTTCTCGCACATCGGGCTGATCAACGCCGCCGGCATCCTCACCGATGTGGAGCGGGACCCGGAGCTGCGCGATCGTGGCATGCCGCCGGCGCACTTCACCCCGGCGCGGTCCTGAGCCACCCCGGCACAGGGGCGTGTCACGAACGCGGGACAATGCCGGGATGCGGCTGGTGCTCACGGCGGACACCCACCTGCCCAAGCGGGCCCGGGACCTGCCCGGGCCGCTCTGGACGGCCATCGAGGCGGCGGACGTGGTGGTGCACGCCGGCGACTGGGTCGACGAGTCGCTGCTCGACGCGATGACCGCGCGGGCACGGCGACTGATCGGGGTGTACGGCAACAACGACGGCCCGGCGCTGCGGGCCCGGCTGCCCGAGGTGGCCCGGGTCGACCTCGACGGCCTGCGGGTCGCCGTGGTGCACGAAACCGGCCCCCGGACCGGTCGCGAGCAGCGGTGCGCGGCCCGCTTCCCCGACGTCGATGTGCTGGTCTTCGGGCACTCACACATCCCCTGGGACACCGTGGCCCCCGGCGGGCTGCGCCTGCTCAACCCCGGCTCACCCACCGACCGCCGGTCCCAGCCGCACGCCACCTACCTCACCGCGGAGATCCGCGCCGCGCGCCTGACCGAGGTCGAGCTGCACCGGCTGCCGGCCCGCCGCTAGTCCTGCCGGTCGGCACCGGTCCATGCCGCCGACCGGGCACCTACGATCAACCGATGAGCGGGGACCGGGGTGTGGTGGTGGTCGGGGCGGGCATCGCCGGGGTGGCCTGCGCGGTGGAGCTGGTCCGGGCCGGCGTGCCGGTGCGGGTCCGTGAGCGGGGGCACGTGTGTGGCGGCCGGATGGCCAGCAAGCGGTTCGCAGGTCGCCCCGCCGACATCGGCGCCGCGTACTTCACCGTCAGCGACCCGGACTTCGCCGCCGTGGTCGACCAGTGGCGCGCCGCCGGCCTGGTCCGGGAGTGGACCGACACCTTCCAGTCGTACGACGCGCACGGCCGCCACGACGCGCCCGGCCCGATGCGCTACGCCGCGCCACGCGGGCTGCGGTCGCTTGTCGAACACCTGGCCGGGCCGGTGCCGGTGACCGTCGACCGGCTGGTGCTCACCGTGGAACCCGGGCCGACCGTGGACGGCGAGCGGTTCGACGCGGCCGCCCTGGCGATGCCGGGGACGCAGGCCGCCCTGCTGCTCGACCCGGCCCTGGCCGAGGCCACCCGGGCCGTGCGGGCGCAGTCCTGGTCACCCACGCTGTCCGCGGTGCTGCGGTTCCCGTCCCGGCGCTGGCCGGCCTTCCACGGCGCGTTCGTCAACGACCATCCGGTGCTCAACCTGGTCTGCGACGACGGCGACCGGCGAGGGGACGACGCGCCGGTGCTTGTCGCGCACACCGTGCCGGAGTTCGCCGCCGGGCACCTGGCCCAACCCACCGGCGCCGGCCCGGCGATCGAACAGGCCGTGCGGGACCTGCTCGGGGTGCCCGAGGAGGCGACCGACGTGCACGTGCACCGCTGGACGTACGCGAAGCCGACCGGCGACGCCACCGGCGACACCTGTCACCTCGACGGGGACGGCATCGGCCTGGCCGGCGACGCGTTCGGCAAGCCCCGGGTGCAGAGCGCCTGGCGTTCCGGCCGCGACCTCGGCCGCGCGCTGGCGGCCCGCCTCACCTGACGGCCAGGGCTCAGGCGTGCCCGGCGGCGACGGGCCGGGCGTCGCCGTCGCGTTCGGACGGGTCCCCGGTCCGCTCGCCCTGCCGGTCCAACAACTGCATGACCGGGGTGGCCGCGACCCCGTGCACCACCACCGAGACGAGCACCACCAGCCCGACCGTTGCCCAGAGCAGCTCCGCCTGCGGAAAGTCCGCCTTCGTGGTGGCGTACGCGAGGTAGTAGAACGAGCCCACCCCGCGAATGCCGAACAGCGAGATCACCCAGTGCTCGGCCGGCCGGCCCGGCGCGCCGCGCAGCGACAGCCAGCCGACGACCGGTCGGACCAGGAAGACCAGCATCAGCCCGACGGCCGCCGCCTGCCAGGTCAGCGGTGCCAGCAGGCCGCCCACGATGGCGCCACCCAGCAGCAGTAACAGCACCAGGGTCAGCAACCGCTCGATCTGCTCGGCGAAGTCGTGCAGCACCGAATGGAACTCGTGGGTCCGCTCGGCGGCCCGGATCGCCCGCGCGGCCACGAACACCGCCAGGAATCCGTACCCGCCTGCCACCTCTACCAGCCCGTACGCCAGGAAGGTGGCGGCCAGCGCCAGGAACCCCTCGGCGTGCCGGGCCAGCCGCAACTGGCTGGGCGCCCGGAAGAACAGCTTGCCGAGCAGCCAACCGATGAGCAGGCCGCCGCCGACACCGACACCGACCTTCCAGAGCACGTCGACGGCGAACCAGTCGGCGAGCCATTCGCGCGGGGCGAGGCTGGTCGAGGCGATGGCGATGGCCGCGTACACGAACGGGAACGCCAACCCGTCGTTGAGGCCGGCCTCGGAGGTCAACGCGAAGCGGACCTCGTCCTCGGAATCCTCCACATCGGTCGGCTCGCCGACCTGCACGTCGGCGGCGAGCACCGGATCGGTCGGGGCCAGCGCGGCGGCCAGCAGCAGCGCCGCCGCCGGCACCAGGCCGGCCCACCACCAACCGAGCAGCGCCACCGCCGCGATGCACAGCGGCATCGCGATGGCCAGCAGTCGCCAGGTCGACGACCAGCGGGCCCAGCTCAACGGACGATCGATCTTCAGGCCGGCGCCCATCAGGGCGACGATCACCCCGATCTCGGTCAGGTGGGTGGCCAGCTCCGGGTGGGCCAGCGGGTCCGGTGTCGGCAGCCCGATCGGCAGCAGGAACACCACCATGCCGAGGACGAGGAACGCTATCGGCATGGACAGTGGGCGGCGCTCCAACACCCGGGGCAGGACGCCCGCCAGCAGAGTTCCCAGGCCCACCAGCGCGAACTCGACGTCGACCACGTCTACCGGGTCCACCGCACCACCCCTTCGCCGCACCCGCGCGGTGCGGGCAGGTGGCCACAGATGCCCCGAACGGCGTGCCGCTATGCGTACGCGCTCACGTCATCCGATGTGACCTATCGGGGCCTGGCGAGCGGTGATTCGGCCAGCCCGGCGAGTAGCGCGGCCGGGTCGTCGTACACCGCCACCGCGCCCGCGCCCGCCAACTCGCCCCGGCTGGTGCCGCCGCAGGTCAGCCCCACGCAGGGGATGTCCAGCTTGCCCGCCGCCGCGACGTCCCAGACCGAGTCGCCGACGAAGACGACCCGCTCGGCGGCGAGCCCGGACTGCTCCAGCGCCGCCACCAGGATGTCCGGTGCCGGCTTGCTCTGCCGCGCGTCCGCCGACGAGGTGACGGTGTCGATCACGTCGTCGGCGTCCAGCGCCCGGCGCAGCGCACCGACCTCGTGCTCGGCGGCGGAGGTCGCGAGCACCACCCGTAGCCCCCGCTCGGCGCAGGCGCGCAGCAGGTCCGCCGCCCGGGGCAGCGGCGTGAGCCGTTCCCAGTACTCGGCGTACAGGGTGTCGTGCGCGTCGCGCAGCTTCGGGTCGTCGTCGCGGTCCCGCTCCGGGCCGAGCAGGTGATCGAGGAGCTTGTCCGCGCCCATCCCGATCGAGCGGTGCACGGTCGCCATCGGCACCGGCTGGTCGGCCTGGCGCAACGCCTCCCACCAACTCACCGTGTGTAGGAAGGTGGTGTCGACGAGGGTGCCGTCGACGTCGAAGAGGACTCCGGTGGGTCGTTCGGTAGCCATGGGGGCACTCCTACCCGTCCGGTTGCCGGCTGATTCGTGTGGACCGTGCGGCGCCCGGCCGACCTCAGCGAGGCTCGGCCGGCGAAACGAGGATCTCGAACCAGACCGTGGAACCGCGCACCGACGGGTCGGTGCCCCAGGCATCACTGAGCTCCTCGATCAGGCCGAGACCACGACCGCGACTGCTCAACGTGTCGGTGCGCGCCCGGGTCACGGTGCCCCGGGTGCCGGAGTCGGCGACCGAGACCAGCAGCCGTTCCGGGCTGAGGTCGATCTCCACCCGGGCGGCCGTGCCCGCGTGCAGCAGCGCGTTGGTGGTCAGCTCGCTGGTGCACAGCACCGCCGCGCCGATCACCGACTCGGCGACCTGCCACTCGGTGAGCTGACCGGTCATCCAGTGCCGGACCCGGCTCGGCGCGGTCGGCTCCGCCGGAACCTCCATCGCCGCCGAGCGGCTCGGCTGGAGCGCGTGCTCGACCGCCAGCACGGCCACGTCGTCCTCGGTGCCGCCGGGCACCGACGCGGTGGCCACCGCGCAGAGGGCACGGGGATCACTGCTGCCGGCCTTGGCCACGGCATCGCCGAGGGCGTCCAACCCGGCGGTGAGGCTCTGCCGGCGACGCTCCACGACGCCGTCGCTGAACAGCAGCAGCGTGTCGCCCGGGGGGAAGGCGACGGTGGTCGTCGCCGGCCGCCCGCCCAACCCCAGCGGAGGGCCGGCCGGCACGTCCACGTACTCGGCGTACGACCGGCCGTCCGGGGTGCACCGACGGATCAGCGGAGCGGGATGACCGGCGCTGGCGAGGGTCAGCTCCCGCCGCTGCGCGTCGATGACGCCGAACACCACGGTGACGAACAGCTCGTGCGTGCGGGCCTCGGCGCCGAGGCTGGTCACCAGCCGGTCCAGCCCGGCCAGCACCGCGTCCGGCGCCGGGTCGGACAGGGCCAGCGCCCGCAACGCCGCCCGCACCTGGCCCATCCGCGCCGCGGCCTGCACGTCGTGCCCGGCGACGTCGCCGAGCACCACTCCGAGCCCGCCGGTGGGCAGGAGGAAGGCGTCGTAGAAGTCCCCGCCGGCCGCGTTGCCGTCCACCCCCGGGTCGTAGCGGGCAGCGATCCGCAGCCGCGGAAGGTCCGGGAGGTTCTCCGGCAGCATGCTGCGTTGCAGCAGTTGGGCGGTGCCGTGCTGGGTCTCGAACCGGCGGGCCCGCTCGGCCGCCTGGCCGATCAACTCCGCCGAGGCGGCCAGCAGCGCCCGCTCGGCGGCCGACCAGGCGTGCGGCACCTGGTAGCCGACCGTCAACCCCCCCTGGACCACCGAGGTGCCCAGCGGCAGCACGGCAAGCGACCGTACCTTCTGGTCGTGACGGTCCGTGGCCGTCTCGCGCAGCGGCTGCCCGTCTCCGGTGAACGACGGCTCGCCGGAGCGGACGGCCTGCGCCACCGGGCCGGACCAGTCCGCCGACGCCCGCCGCCACAGCGGTGGCAACCGCTCGTCTACCTCGTCCAGCAGTTCACCGCGTACCCGGCGGACCATCCGCCAACCACCGCCGCCCTCGTCGACCACGAACGAGACCCGGTCGGCGTCGAACGTGGTGATCGTGTAGCGCAGGGCGACCCGGGCCACGTCGTCGAGGGTGAGGGTGCCGGCGAGCGCCGCCGCGACCTGGCTGAGGCTCTGCAACTGCTCGGCCACGTGGGTAGTCTCGGCGGCGACGGTCAGGACGCCGATGATCCGGCCGGAGCCGTCGCGGACGGCCGAGTGGCCCCTGGTGAAGACCATCTGCTCGGCCACGCCGGAGTGCCCACGGGCCACGAGAGCCGTGGACTCCTTCTCCAGGAACGACACGCCCTCCCGGTAGACGCGCTCGGCCACCTCACCGAACCCGGGCAGCGTCCAGACCTCGGCGTGCACCTCGCCGGCGGGACGGCCCAGAGCGGACGGGTGGCGGAAACCCAGCAACTCGGCGTAGCCGTCGTTGTAGAGCAGGATGTGGTCGTCGCCGTACGCCAGTGCCATCGGCATCGGCGAGGCGAGCATCAGCTCGACCACGGCCCGCAGCGCCGGGTCCCAGCTGTCACGAGGGCCCAGCGCAGTGGCTGCCCAGTCGTGGGCGAGCACGGCAGCGGTCGCGCCGGGCCCGGTGGTTGCGCCCGGGACCGGGGTTGCTGGCGTGGGGACTCGCCCGACCGTTCCTGGCATGTTCGCAGCCTAGTCGCCCGCCGGACAGCTGCATCTGATCATGGCGGCGGGTCGCCACCAGGTCTGGAGCCGTGCCTGTCCGGGCTGGTCAGGACCACTGTCGGTCGACTTGTCGGAAAAATGGCTGCGAGCCGCTCGGACTGCCGCACCGGTGACCGGGTATGCGCCCGTCGCAGTCCATGCGACAGGAGGGACATCATGCTGAAAACCCTCGCGGTTCGGCAGGCCGACATTGGCGATGCCATCGCCGACACGTGGAGGTCGGTGCTGCTCTTCATCCCGAAGGCAGTGGCCTTCATCGTCATCCTCGTGATCGGCTGGCTCATCGCCCGAGCGGTCCTCAAGATCGTGGACACGGTGCTGGAACGGTTGCGGTTCGACGAAGCGGTCGAACGCGGAGGCATCAAACGGGCACTGGAGAGAACGAAGTACGACGCCAGCGACATCCTGGCCAGGCTGGCCTACTACGCGGTCCTGCTGTTCACCCTGCAGTTCGCCTTCGGCGTCTGGGGGCCCAACGCGATCAGTGACCTGATCAGGGGCGTGGTGGCCTGGCTGCCACGGGCGTTCGTCGCGATCATCGTCGTGGTGGTGGCAGCCGCGATCGCCAACGCCGTCCGGGATCTGGTCACCGGGGCGCTGGGCGGTCTCTCGTACGGCAAGGTCCTGGCCGACCTGACGGCGATCTTCATCATCGCGCTCGGCGTGATCGCCGCGCTGAACCAGGTGGGTATCGCCACCACGGTCACCACACCGGTGTTGATCGCGGTGCTCGCCACGGTGGCCGGCATCCTGATCGTCGGTGTCGGTGGCGGTCTGGTGAAACCGATGCAGAACCGCTGGGACGGCTGGCTGCACCGGGCGGCCGAGGAAGCCCGGGCGGTGCAGGAGAACCGGCGGGCCACCGCTGCCGGGCGCGGCGACATGGAGCGGCAGATGGCCGACCGTGGCGGCGAGCGCACCCAGAACATGCCCCGGGTCGACGAGCAGTCGACGATGTCCGGTGGGCGCGGCACGTACCAGTCCGGTGCGGCCGACGAAACCCAGCAGCGCCGCCCGTAGCGGGGCGAACCAGAACGGATCGTCAGGGGAGGGTGTCCGCGTTGTGGCGCGGGCGCCCTCTCGCGCGTGCTGCCGCTGCCCGACGCTCTCAGGCGCCCTGGAGCGAGCGGGCCAGCGCGCAGACCGCGACCAACCGGGTGAGCGGCCATTCCGGCTCGCTCCAGTCCACCGGGCCGGTCGGCGGCACCCATCCGTGCTCGTACGCGACCGTGCGGACGCCCTCGGCGTAACCGGCGAGCGCCGCGGCGGTCAGCGGCCGGCGGTCCCCGTCGAGGCTGTCCCGAACGGCGGCCGCGTGCTGGTCGACCAGGGCGAGCAGCCCGGGTCGCGCGGCCGCGGCGGCCAGCCCGGCGGTGCCCACGGAGACGGTGAGGGCGGCCAGGCTCGACTGCGCCGAGTCGACGGCGGTACGGGAGGCGACCCGGCTGAACGGCACACGCATGGTGACCGAGGCTAACCGATCGGTGAGCGGATCGGCTTCGTCCACTCGGCGGGTGTGGGTGGTGCCACCGGACGACTCGGGGTTGGCCGCGAGGGTTGATCCGGCACAGACGGGGCAGCAGGAGAGGCAGGGCACAGGAGGGCACACGGAGGTACCGATGGGGGAGCAGGTGGACGGGCCGGATGAGCAGCACCGACGGCCGGCGGGGGTGAGCGACGCGACGGTGGCCGCGCTCGGCAAGCTCAGCGAGGCGCTGGAATGCGTGGAACGGGCCCGGGGGCACCTGTACTCGTTGCACCAGTTGATCGGGCACGCCGACCTGATGCTCGACGACGCGGTGGAGCGGTTCCGTGCCGCCGGGCACCCACGGATCGCCGAGCGGATCGACACCGAGCTGCTGGGCCGCAACGTGATCGCCGGCCGGTGGACGTTCCAGATCGTCGAGGACTTCGACGACGGCTACCACGCACTGTTTCGGGAGCTGGACCAGCAGGCCCGCGACGAGCTGGTGGGCGGACGGCGGCACCTGTACGAGGCGGAGATGAAGGAGCACCGCCGTAGCCGGGGCCGGCCGGGGCACGAGGCCCGACCGGCCGGCGAGGGTTAGTCGCCGGCGGTGGCGTCGGCCGGTCGGCGGCGGGCCGCGTCGTCGGCGATGATCACGGTCGCCACCATGATCGCGACGCAGACGCTGAACAGCCACGACTCGTCGGAGACGAGCCAGGCCGACACGGGCGCCTGCAGTGCGGCGAGCAGGAAGCCGAGCCAGGCGAGGCGGCGCTGACGCGTGGAGAGGATTCCGGTGCCTTGATGCATCCCGAAAGTCTGACGCGAACCAACCGCCTTGCCGTCACCCGATCGGCCGATTCTGGATGAGCTGTCCGCTTTCTCGACCGTTCGGACGGCACTTCCTGTCGCGTCCGGTGGCCGCCTGGCCTCGGCACTAAACTGCCGCTGCGGCAGGATGGTGTCTCGTGACCGCGCCCACGCCGCCCCGCGCCTCGCTGCTCCTGCTGGCCTACCTCGGGTTCGTCAGCCTCGGCCTGCCCGACGGGCTGCTCGGGGTCGGCTGGCCGTCGATCCGCACGGAGTTCGGCGTACCGACCGGGGCGGTCGGGCTGTTGCTCACCGCGGGCACCGTCGGCTACCTCACCTCCAGCGTGCTCGCCGGGTTCACGCTGGCCCGCCTCGGCGTGGGCGCGCTGCTCGCCGGCAGCACCCTGCTGGCCAGCCTGGCGCTGACCGGCTACGCCCTGAGCCCCACCATGGCAGTGATCGTGGGTTGCGCGCTGCTGCTCGGGCTGGGCTCCGGGGCGATCGACTCCGGGCTCAACGCGTACGCGGCCGGCGCCTTCGGCCCGCGCCACATGAACTGGCTGCACGCCTTCTTCGGACTGGGCGTGGCGATCGGACCGCTGGTCATGACCGGCGTGCTGAGCGCCGGGCTGAGCTGGCGGTGGGGGTACGGCATCGTGGCCGCCGCCCAACTCGTCCTCGCCACCGCGTTCGCGCTCACCGTGCGGGCCTGGCAGCGCCGCGACCCGATCCCCGCGCCGGGCGGCGAGACGTCGGCCGCCACGCCAAAGGCACCGGTCCCGATCCTGGCCACGCTGCGCCTGCCGGCGGTCTGGTCGGGAACGCTCGCCTTCACGCTCTACGTGGCCATCGAGGTGTCCGCCGGACTGTGGGCGTTCCTGCTGCTGACCGAGGGGCGTGGCCTGAGCGCGGCCGTGGCCGGCGGCTGCGTCTCCGCGTACTGGGGCAGCCTGTTCGTCGGCCGGGTGGTGCAGGGCGTGGTGGCCGAGCGGTTGGGGCCCCGGCTGGTGTTGCGGGCCAGCCTGGCCGGCATGGCCGCGGGCGCGGCGCTGATCGCCGTACCGGGGCCGGCCGCGCTCGCCGTGCTCGGCCTGGTCGTGGTCGGCTTCGCCGCCGCGCCGGTGTTTCCGCTGCTCACCCTCACCACCGCCGAGCGGGTCGGCGCGGCGCACGCCGACCGTGCCATCGGCCTGCAGATCGGCGCCGCCGGGCTGGGCGGAGCGCTCGTCCCGGCCGGGCTCGGCATGCTGATCGGCGCCACGTCGGTGCAGGTCCTCGGCCCGGCGCTGGTGGTGCTCGCGCTGGCGCTTGTCGTGCTCTACGAGCTGGGCGCCCGCCGGCCCGATGCGGGGGCCGGCGGGGAGCACACCGCAGCGGGTACGCCCGGTGCCGGTGCGCCCGCCCAGTCCAGGGCTGGTACGCCCAGCGGGGACTATCCGGTGTCCGGGCCGGTGCGGCCGGTGGTCGACGGACGGTAGGCGCGCTCCGGGTCGGTCGGTACCCGCCCGGCGCCCTCGGCCTGACCGCCACGATCCGCCGCCGCGGGCCCGTGCCCGAACGCGGCCTCCTCACCGGCGTCGTTGCCTGTCACGTCGTCGGCCTGCCCGTCGATGCTGGAGCCCGCCACGGCGCGCTCCAACTCCTCCAGTGGGAGTCGTTCCTCGTCCCGCCACACCCTGTCGTCCGTCATGACATCAGCCGTACCCGGGCGCGATGATCGCAAACGGTCGTGACCGGCCGGAGAGACGGCGATGGCCGCCGGGAACCCCGGCGGCCATCGCGCGAACGCAGCTCACGATCACGGCTGCGGTCGGTCCACCGTCCCGCGCCAGGCGCCGGTCTCCTGACCGCGCCGCTCGATGTACGTCTTGAACCGCTCCAGGTCGCCCTTGGCCCGCCGGTCGACGATGCCGAGCTTGTCGCCGGCCTGCTCGACCACCCCGTGCGGCTCGAACTCGAGCTGCAGGGTGACCCGGGTCTTGTCCTCGTCGAGCCGGTGGAAGGTCACCACACCGGCCTGCTGCGTGCCACCGGTGGAACGCCACGCGACCCGCTCGTCGGGGAGCTGCTCGGTGATCTCGGCGTCGAACTCGCGCTTCACACCGGCGATGTCCACCGTCCAGTGGGTCATCGTGTCGGAGAGCTGCCGAACCTCCCGCACACCCTCCATGAAGTGGGGGAACTCCTCGAACTGCGTCCACTGGTCGTAGGCGGTGCGGACGGGTACGGAAACCTCGACGTGCTCGGTAACGCCACTCATCTCAGGAACCTCCTTCGGTCGCCGGTTGTCGTCAGGATCGGGGGGCGATCCCTCTCACCAGCGGGTTGTCTCGTTCTTGTGCCCGAGCGCGGCCCAGACCTCGGAGACCGTCTGGTACTCGGTGCCGTCGGGCAGCCGCTCCAGCGCCGCCACGATGTCGTCCGGCGCATCGTTCTCGCGGGCGCTGGCGATGAGCACCAGCCGGTCGCCCGGCAGCGCGCTCATCGAGATGAACCGGCCGAGCCGGCTGCGCTGCTCGACGTCGGCGGAACTCATCCCCTGCGGGGTGCCGGTGCGCAGGTCGCCGGCCGGGGCCGTGGTGGTCTCCGGCTGGTCCTCGCCAGCCGGTTCCGGCACCCGGGACTCGTCGACCCGAGAGCCACCGGTCCCCGGCCCCTGAACGAGGCCGCTGACCTCCTGGCTCATCTGCTCGTCGATCCTCGGTCCGTGCTTGCTGTTGCCACGCTCCATGCCTTCTGCGCTACCCGGCACCCCGCCGGGTAAACCGGCACGGAGCCACGAACCGTCCCCCGGGCCGGACGCGAACCGGACATTCGGTCGGACCTGCGGCGGTCAGGAGTCGGCCGGGCTGCGCGGCGGCAGCACCGGCTCCTCCGGGTCGGGGTCGCCGGCCTGCAACCGCCGGCCCCGCTGCACCTCGGCGTTGATCTGCACGCCCAGCATCAGGGCCGAGTTGGACAGGTAGAGCCACACCAGGAACGCGATGGCCGCGCCGAGGCTGCCGTAGGTCGTGTCGTACGAGCCGAAGTTGGCCACATAGAGGCCGAAGCCGAAGGACACCGCCGCCCAGGAGAGCAGGGCGACCGCCCCGCCGGGGGTGAGCCAGCGGAACCGGGGCTGGCGCACGTTCGGGGCGATCCAGAACAGCAGGGACAGCAACGCCATCATGATCATGGCGAGCACGGGCCACTTCGCCACGCTCCACACCGTGCGGGCCAGGCCACCGGCGTTGATCAGGTCGCCGACCGCGTCGGTGACCGGGCCGCTGACGATCAGCCCGAGCGCGACCACCGCGAGCAGCACCAGCGTGATCGCGGCCAGGCCGATCTGCAACGGCCGCAGCCTCCAGACCGGCCGGCCCTCGGTCACCCCGTAGATCGCGTTCGAGGCGCGGGTGAACGCGCCGATGAAACCCGACGCCGACCAGAGCGCGCCCAGCAGACCGAAGCTCAACAGCACCTTGGCGTTGCTCTGCTCGACCACCACGGCCCGGATCACCCCGACCACGCCGTCGTCGGCCACCACCGACCCGGCGCCGATCTGCTCGGCCAGGTCGACCACCGTGTCGACGGTCTGCTGGCCGCTGGACACCAGGCCGACCAGGGCCACCACCACGATGGCGGACGGAAAGAGCGCCAGCACGCCGTAGTAGGTCAGCGCGGCGGCCCAGTCCGAGCAGTTGTCGGTGACGAAGTTGCGCACGCTGCGGACCAGCACCCCCCGCCAGGTCCGCCAGCTCAGCTGCCGAATCCGCCGGGGCACCCGGCCGCCGGGTCCGCCGTCGATCGCCGTACCGGGCTCCGTGGTCGTCATGCCCGCTCCCTGTGCCCCCGGCCGCCGGATGACCGATCATCCGGTCGAGCCTGGCCCGGCCGGTACCCGCGGCGGGAAATCGACAAACCCGCCCGCGCCGTACCGACGCCGTCTACGGTTTGCCGCCCCGCCAGCGGGGAACGGTCACGGTGACCCTGTCCACACGGAGGAGGACGAGATGCCCGGGCGCGAGGACATGCCCAGCACGCTGCGACGCTCCCCGGATAAGGCGCAGCGCACCTGGGAGAAGACGCACGACTCGGCGGTGGAGACCTACGGCGAGGGGGAGCGGTCGCACCGCACCGCCTTCGCCGCGGTGAAGCACGAGTTCGAGAAGGTGGGCGACCACTGGGAGCCCAAGGGCCGCAAGGGCCCGAGTGACCAGCAGGCCGCCGGCGGCGGACCGGAGCGGCGGGCACCCACGGCGGGTGGGGTGGACGCCAACGCCACCAAGGACCACCTGCTGTCAGTGGCGCGCAAGCTGGACGTTGCCGGCCGCTCCAGCATGACCAAGCCGGAACTGGTCAAGGCGATCGAGAAGGCCAACGACCGGGCCACCCGCAGGGCCCGCGGCGACTGACCACCGGCAGACAGACACCGACGCGGTACGGGCGGACGCGGCGCGTCCGCCCGTACCCCGTTCACCAGTGCCCGCCGCCCGGCGCCTCGATGTGCACCGCCTTCGTGGCGGTGAACTCGTCCAGCAGTTCCGGGCCGTACCCGAAGCCCTGCCCACTGGCCCGGCGCGGATGCGCGGCGCCACCCGGTGCGCCCCCGAACACCGCGTTGACCTTGACAGTGCCCACCGGCAGCTCCCGCCAGGCGCGCTGTGCGTGACTCATCGAGGGGGTCAACACCGTGGCGGCCAGCCCGTACGGGGAGTCCGCGGCGCAGCGCAACGCCTCGTCGAACGAGTCGACGACCACCACCGGGGCGACCGGGCCGAAGGTCTCCTCCCGCACCAGCGGCATGTCGTGCCGGCAGTCGGTGACCACCGTGGCCGGATAGAACGCCCCCGGCCCGTCCGGCACCGCACCGCCGACGAGGACCCGTGCGCCGTCGGCCACCGCCGCCGTCACCTGACCGTGCACGTGGTCGCGGTGCCGTCTGTCGACCAACGGGCCCAGCTCGGTGCCCGGGTCCCGGCCCGGCCCTACCCGCAGCGCGTCAGCGTGCCCCACGAGCGCTGCCACGAAATCCTCGGCAACCTGCCGGTGCACGTAGATCCGCTCCACAGCCACGCAGATCTGCCCGGCGTTGGCGAACGCGCCGAGCGCGGCCTGACCGGCCGCCCACAGCGGGTCGACGTCCGCGTCGACGATCAACGGGTCGCTGCCACCGTTCTCCAGCAGCACCTTCGCACCGGTGCGGGCCGCGGCGGCGGCGATCGAGCGCCCGGTGGCGGTGGAACCGACGTGCGCGACCACGTCGACGTCCTGGGCGGCCAGGGCCGCACCGACCTCCGGGCCGCCGGTGAGCAGCGACAGCACACCCGCGGGCAGCGCCTCGTCCAGGGCGCGGGCCAGCAGCCAGCCGGTCGCGGGCGTCCGTTCACTGGGTTTGTAGAGCACCACGTTGCCGGTGACCAGGGCCGCGCCGAGCAGCCCGCAGGACACCGCCACCGGGTCGTTCCAGGGGGTTATCGCGGCCACCACACCCCGTGGCTGCGGGGTCATGAAGTCCACCGCGTCCGCGCCGCCGTTCAGTGTCCGCCCGCCGCGCAGCGGTGCCAGCTCCGCGTACTGTCGCAGGGTGCCGATGCCCGCCTCGACCCCGCCCCGGGCGTCCGCGAGGGGCTTGCCCATCTCCGCGGTCACCGCCGCCGCTAACTCGTCGATGACCGCCGCCACCGCGTCCGCCGCCCGGTGCAACGCCGCCGCCCGCGCGGCCGGCGCGGTCGCCGCCCACTCGGCGGCCGTCTCCCGCGCCGCCTGCGCCGCCTTACCGACCTCGTCGGCCGTCGCCACCGGCACCGAGGTGACCGGCGAGCCGTCCGCCGGATCGTGGACGACCAGCTCGCCGCCCGCACCGCCCGCGCCCCACACCCCGCCCACCAACTGCGCAACCGTGTACATGCGGCGCTGCATGCCCCGGCCCCGGCCCGGCAAACGCGTTTCGCCCGGTTGCGCGCCGGGTAGGCGGATCCGATGACAACCACCGGCGCGCAGAACGCGGACGCCGTCGTCGTCGGGGCCGGGCACAACGGCCTCGTCGCGGCCAACCTGCTCGCCGACGCCGGCTGGGACGTGGTGGTGCTGGAGGCGACCTCGGTCCCCGGCGGCGCGGTCCAGTCCGCCGAGGTGACCGCGCCCGGCTACCTCAGCGACCTCTACAGCTCGTTCTACCCCCTCGGGTACGCCTCGCCCGTCCTGCGCGGGCTCGACCTGGGCCGGCACGGGCTGCGCTGGCGGCACGCCCCGGACGTGTTGGCGCACCTGCTGCCCGACGGCCGGGCCGCGGTGATCAATCGGGATCCGGACGTCACGGCCGCCTCGCTGGAGCAGTTCGCCCCCGGCGACGGCAAGCGCTGGCTCAACGCGTACTCCGACTGGCTCGACGTGGCCGAGCCGATGCTGACCTCCATCACCACGCCGTTCCCGCCGGTGCGCGGCGGGCTCGGCCTGCTGCGCCAGCTGCGGATCGCGGGCGCCCTGCGGCTGGCCCGGCGCCTGGTGGTGCCGGTCCGCAAGCTCGGCGACGAACTCTTCGACGGCCCCGGCGGGCCGGCGCTGCTCGCCGGCTGCGCCCTGCACACCGACCTGTCCCCCGAGGAGGCCGGGTCCGGCGTGTACGGCTGGCTGCTGGCCATGCTCGGGCAGCAGGTCGGCTGGCCGGTGCCCGAGGGCGGCGCGCGGCAGATCACCAACGCGCTGGTGGCCCGGCTACAGGAGCGCGGCGGACGCATCCTCTACGGCGCCCGCGTCGACCGGGTGCTCACCGCCCGGGGCCGGGCCATGGGGGTACGCACCGACGGCGGCACGCTGTGGCGGGCCCGCCGGGCGGTCCTCGCCGACGTGCCGGCGCCGGCGCTCTACCTCGACCTCGTCGGTGCGGCGATGCTGCCGTCGCGGCTGGTGGAGGACCTGGCGCACTTCCGGTGGGACGGCTCGACGCTGAAGGTGGACTGGGCGCTCTCCGCTCCGGTGCCGTGGACCAACCGGCAGATCGCCGGCGCCGGCACCGTGCACCTCGGCGCGGACCTCGACGGGTTGACCTCCTACGCCGGTGAGCTGGCCCGTGGCGAGCTGCCCCGGGACCCGTTCCTGCTGGTCGGGCAGATGTCCGTGGCCGATCCCAGCCACTCCCCGCCGGGCACCGAGTCGCTCTGGGCGTACACCCACCTGCCGTTCCGCCGGGACTGGCGGGCCGAGGACATCGCCGGGCACGTGCAGCGGATGGAGGACGTCCTGGAGGCGGCGGCCCCGGGCTTCCGGCAGCTCGTCGTCGGCCGGCACGTGGCCGGCCCCGCAGACCTGGAGAGGGGCAACCCGAGCCTGGTCGGCGGGGCGCTCGGCGGCGGCACCGCGGCCGCGTACCAGCAGCTGTTCCTGCGCCCGATCCCCGGTCTGGGCCGGGCGGACACGCCGGTGGACCGGCTCTTCCTGGCCAGCGCCTCGGCGCACCCGGGCGGCGGGGTGCACGGCGCGCCGGGCGCGAACGCCGCCCGCGCGGCGCTGGCGCGCGACCGTGCCCTCACCGGGCGGGCGTACGCCGCAGCCATCGCCACCGCCCACCGCGCCGTCTACCCCGACTGACCCGGCCGGCCCGCCGCGCGGGCCGGCCGGGCGTCGGTCAGCCGGTGATGTTGCGGTGCTTGCTGCGCAGCTTGAACGGCATCAGCGCGCTCTCGACCTTGGTCGCGGTGGTCATCTTCGACTCGCCGTCGCGCCGCTCCTCGAAGCGGATCGGCACCTCCAGGATGGTGTGCCCGAGCTTGGTGGCCAGGTAGTGCATCTCCACCTGGAAGCTGTAGCCGTTGGACTGCACCCGCTCCAGGCCGATGTCCCGCAGCGCGTCGGCCCGCCAGATCTTGAAGCCGGCGGTCAGGTCCCGGATGCGTACCCGCAGCAGGGTGTGCACGTAGAGGTTCGCCCAGCCGCTGAGGGCCCGACGGTAGAGCGGCCAGTTCTCGTCCAGCTCGCCGCCGGGCACATAGCGGGAACCGATCACCACGCTGGCCTGGGTGGAGAGCAGCGCGCCCAGCATCCCCGGCAGCGCCGCCGGCGGGTGCGACAGATCCGCGTCCATCTGCGCCACGAACTCGGCGCCGCCCTCGATCGCCCGGGTCATCCCGGCGACGTACGCCCGACCCAGGCCCTCCTTGCCGGCCCGGTGCATCACCTCGATGCGCTCCGGGTGCTCGATGGCCAGCTTGTCGGCCACGTCGCCGGTGCCGTCGGGGGAGTTGTCGTCGGCGACGAGGATGCGCAGGCCCGGCAGCGGCAGTGCGAGCAGCCGCTCGACCAGCGCCGGGAGGTTGCCCGCCTCGTTGTAGGTGGGCACCACGACAGTCAGGTGTGCGTCTCGCCACGGCGACGGCAACTGGACGGGCTCGATCATGTCGGACATCCTCGGTTTGCGGACACGGCTACCTCAGAGGGTAGCCAGTTGCCCGATCCGGATTGAAAAGGCTCCCCGTCCGGAGGCCGCTGGGCTGGCCGCAGGGCGTGGCGCGCACGCCCGGCGCCACGACGGTCCGCGTCACCGCGGCCCCTTCTGCCGCGTGGCGATGTCGGAGAGCCGGTTGAGTGTCTCCCGGTTGCGCAGGTGCAGCACCAGGTCGTTGACCTTGGTGCGGACCCAGCGCAGCGGCCCGGCGGCGAAATCCTCCCCGATACGCACGCGGGTGGAGCCTCCGTCGACCGGTTCCAGGGTGAACGCCACGATCGCCTCGCCGGCCGGCCAGAGCCCGGCCCGCAGCACCAGCCGGTGCGGTGGCTCGCAGACCAGCACCGTCGAGGCGTCCTGCAACGAGAGCGGCCACGGCCCGGCCCGGTGGTGCAGTCGACTGCCCACCCGGGGCCAGGCGTCGTCCACGTCGCGGACGTGCGCCGTCCCGACCACCCAGTCGCTGTACGTCCACCCGTCGGCCAGCACGTCGAACACCTGCTGCGGGGAAGCCTCGATCACTTTCTCCACTATCGCCACTGTGCTCCCATACCCGCGCCTTTGCGAGGGCTAACAGAGGCGTCGGGTTAGCTTCTCTTCGGCTGTGGGTAAGGCCGACGCGGGGCACCGCTGGCGGCGCTGGCCCACGGCGCCGACGACGTTTACTCCTCGGGGCGCAGGGAACCCGCCGGCTGTGCGACAGGACCAGGAGGATCCGTATCAGCGCAGGTCAGCCCGGGTTTATGCCGGTGCTGGTCGGGTCGTTTCCGGGTCTGTCGGGTCTCTGCGAGGTGCCCTGTACGACGCGGTGCTGCTGGACCGCGACGGCACCCTGATCGAGGACGTGCCGTACAACGGCGACCCGGAGAAGGTGCGGCCGGTCCCGGGCGCGCGGGCGGCGCTGGACGAGTTGCGGGCCGCCGGGCTGCGGCTGGGCGTGGTGACCAACCAGTCGGGCCTGGCGAGGGGCTTCTTCAGCGAGGAGCAGATGCGGGCCGTGCACGCCCGCGTCGAGGAACTGCTGGGCCGCTTCGACGCGTGGTTGGTCTGCCCGCACGACGACGCCGACGGGTGTGACTGCCGCAAACCGGCACCCGGGCTGGTGCACGCCGCCGCCCGGGAGTTGGGCACGAGTGCGACGCGGTGCGTGGTGGTGGGCGACATCGGTCGCGACGTGGCGGCCGCGCTGGCGGCGGGCGCCGCCGGTGTGCTGGTGCCCACCCCGGTGACCCGACCGGAGGAGGTCGCCGCCGCCGGGTGGGTGGCCAGCGACCTGCCATCGGCGGTACGGGAGATCCTGCGCCGCCAGCAGGCGGTGCGGCCCGCGCAGGTCACCGAGCCGGTGGGGACGGCTCTGGTGGTGCGGTCGGACTCGGCCGGGGACGTGCTGGTCACCGGGCCGGCGATCCGCGCCGTCGCGGCCGGCGCCCAGCGGGTGGTGCTGCTGTGCGGGCCACGCGGGCGGGCCGCCGCCGAGCTGCTGCCCTGCGTCGACGAGATCATCGAGCATCCGCTGCCGTGGGTCGACCCGACGCCGGCACCGGTCGACCCGGCCGCCATGCGAACCCTGACCGACCGCCTCGCCGCCGTCGGCGCGGACCAGGCGGTGGTGTTCACCTCGTTCCACCAGTCCGCCCTGCCGCTGGCGCTGCTGCTGCGGATGGCCGGGATCTCCCGGATCGCCGCGATCAGCGACGACTACCCGGGGTCCCTCGTGGACATCCGCCACCGGGTCCCGGTGGGCGTTCCCGAATCCGAACGGGCGCTCTCCCTCGCCGCCGCCGCCGGGCACCGGTTGCCCGACGGCGACGAACCGTTGCTCCGGCTCCGGCCCGACGCCGTGCCACCCCGCCCGGTCGACGCCGGTGAACCCGGCTACGTGGTGCTGCACCCCGGGTCGGCCGCGTCGAGCCGGGCCTGCCCGACCGCGCTGGCGGCGCGGATCGCCGGGGCGCTGACCGCCGCCGGGCACCGGGTGCTGGTCACCGGCGGACCCGACGAGCGCACGGTCACCGCGACGGTGGCGGCGGCCGGCGGCACCGACCTGGGTGGCCGAACCGACCTGGCCGGGCTGGCCGCGATCGTGGCCGACGCCGCCGCGGTGGTGGTCGGCAACACCGGCCCCGCGCACCTGGCGGCGGCGGCCGGAGTGCCGGTGGTGAGCCTCTTCGCGCCGACCGTCCCCTTCGGGCAGTGGGGGCCCTACCGGGTGCCCACCGTCCGGCTCGGCGACGCCGGTGCGCCGTGCCGCGACACCCGGGCGGCCACCTGCCCGGTCCCGGGGCATCCGTGCCTGAGCGGCGTCGACCCGGCCGAGGTGGTCGACGCGGTTCGGACGCTGGTCAGCGGTGGTGGTGACCGATGAACATCCTGCTCTGGCACGTGCACGGCTCCTGGACCACGTCGTTCGTGCACGGCAAACACCGCTACCTGGTCCCCACCACACCCGACCGCGGCCCGTACGGCCTCGGCCGGGCCCGCACCTATCCCTGGCCGGACAGCGCCGTCGAGGTGGCCCCCGACGACCTGCCGGGCAGCGACGTCGACCTGGTCATCCTGCAACGTCCCGAAGAGGTCGACCTGGCCGAACAGTGGCTGGGTCGCCGGCCCGGCCGCGACGTCCCCGCCATCTACGTGGAGCACAACACCCCCAAGGGCGACGTGCCCAACACCCGCCACCCGATGGCCGACCGGAGCGACCTGCTCGTCGCCCACGTCACCGGGTTCAACCAGATCTTCTGGGACACCGGCACCACCCGCACCACTGTGGTCGACCACGGCATCGTCGCCCCCGCCGTCTCGTACACCGGCGAACTGGACCGGCTCGCCGTGGTAATCAACGAGCCGGTGCGGCGGGGACGGGTCACCGGCACCGACCTGCTGCCCCGCTTCGCCGAGATCGCGCCGCTGGACGTGTTCGGCATGGGCGTCGCCGGTCTCGCCGACCACCTCGGGCTGCCCGCCGACCGGCTCACCAGCCACGACGACGTACCCCAGGACCGGATGCACGCCGAGCTGGCCCGGCGGCGCGCGTACCTGCACCTGTGCCGCTGGACCTCGCTCGGGCTCAGCCTCATCGAGGCGATGGCGATCGGCATGCCGGTCGTCGCGCTCGCCACCACCGAGGCGGTGACCGCGGTGCCCCCGGAGGCGGGGGCCCTCGCCACCCGGATGGACACCCTGCTCGACGCCGCCAGCCGGTTCATCGCCGAACCGGCCGCCGCACGTCAGGCGGGCGCGGCGGCGCGGACCGCCGCGCGCGACAGGTACGGCCTCGACCGTTTCCTCGCTGACTGGGACCGGCTGCTGGAGGAGGAAGTATGCGGATCGCGATGATCTCGGAGCACGCCAGCCCGCTCGCCATCCTCGGAGGCGAGGACGCCGGCGGCCAGAACACCCACGTCGCGGAACTGTCCGCCGCGCTCGCCGCCGCCGGGCACGAGGTGCGGGTCTACACCCGCCGTGACGCCCCCGACCTGCCGGTGACCGTCCGCACCCCGGACGGGTACGACGTGGTGCACGTGCCGGCCGGCCCGGCCGAGCCGGTCGCCAAGGACGCGCTGCTGCCCCACATGCGGGAGTTCAGCCGGTGGCTGGTCGAGCGGTGGCGGGGTGGGGACTGGGTGCCCGAGGTGATCCACGCGCACTTCTGGATGAGCGGCCTGGCGGCGCTGACGGCCGGCCGGCAGACCGGGGTGCCGGTGGTGCAGACGTACCACGCGCTGGGCACCGTCAAGCGCCGCTACCAGGGCGTGCAGGACACCAGCCCGGCCCGGCGCATCTCCTACGAGCGGGAGTTGGGCCGTTCGGTGGACCGGGTCGTCGCGCAGTGCCGCGACGAGGTCGGCGAGCTGGTGCGGATGGGGGTCCCCCGGTCCCGGATGACCGTCGTCCCCTCCGGGGTCAACCTCGCCTCGTTCACCCCGCTCGGGCCGGTCGCCGACCGCGAGCCGGGTCGGGCGCGGATCCTGACGGTGGGCCGGCTCGTCGAACGCAAGGGCTTCCAGACGGTGGTCCGCGCGATGGCGCTGGTCCCCGACGCCGAGTGCGTGGTGGTCGGCGGGCCGCCCGAAGGGCTGCTGGAGACCGACCCGTACGCCCGGCGGCTGCGGGCGCTGGCCGAGTCGTGCGGGGTCGCCGACCGGGTGCACCTGGTCGGCGCGGTGCCCCGGGAGGAGATGGGCCGCTGGTACCGCTCGGCGGACCTGCTGGTCGCCGCCCCCTGGTACGAGCCGTTCGGGTTGACCCCGCTGGAGGCGATGGCCTGCGGCGTGCCGGTCGTCGGCACCGCCGTGGGCGGCATCCGCGACACAGTGGTCGACGGGACGACCGGCGACCTCGTGCCGGCGCGCGACCCGCACGCCCTGGCCACCGCGATCCAGCGTCTGCTCGATGATCGGATCCGGCGTTTCCGGTACGCCACGGCGGCAGGCGAGCGGGCCCGGTCGCGGTACTCGTGGGCGGCCACCGCCGAACGCCTGGCCGGGATCTACGGCGAGGTCGCCACGGTGCGCCGGCCGACGCGGGTGGTGGCCTGATGCCGGCGGGCAGCCTGCTCGACACCCACCTGAACAACCTCGCGGCGGCGCTGCCGCCCTACCGGCGGTGTGAGCCGCAGCTGGCGCGCTGGGGCGCGGACCTGGCATACCGGCTGGCCGGCGGCGGCCGGTTGCTGGTCGCCGGCAACGGTGGCAGCGCGGCCGAGGCCCAGCACCTCACCGCCGAACTGGTCGGCAGGCTGCACGACGACCGTCCGCCGCTGTCGGCCATCGCCCTGCACGCCGAGACCAGTGCGCTGACCGCCATCGCCAACGACTACGGCTACGACGAGGTCTACGCGCGCCAGGTGCGCGCCCATGGCCGCCCCGGCGACGTCCTGCTGCTGCTCAGCACGAGCGGCGCCAGCCCCAACCTGCTCGCCGCCGCGCACGCCGCCCGCGAGGCCGGCCTCACCACCTGGGCGCTCACCGGGCCCGCCCCCAACCCCCTCGCCGACGCCTGCGACGAGGTGCTCGCCGTGTCGTCGGTCGACACCCAGGTCGTCCAGGAGTTGCACCTCGTCACCAGCCACCTGCTGTGCGAGTACCTCGAACAGGAACTGCCCGCCGCGCTGGCCGCTGCCGTACCCGCCCGACCGGCGCCGACCGAGCCCGCGCCGGCCGGTCGGCTTCCGTCCGGCAGGCCGGTACGCACCGGCGTCGAGGTGGTGCTCGACGGCGGTGCGGAGCAACAGGTCGACGCGTGAGGATGAGGAGGAAAGCGTGAGGGGACCCGTGGTGGTCGTCGGCGACACCCTGCTCGACCGGGACGTGGAAGGGATGGTGAACCGCCTCTGCCCGGACTCCCCGGTGCCGGTGCTCGACGAGACCTCGGCGGTCGACCGGCCCGGCGGCGCGGGCCTGGCGGCGGTGTTCGCCGCCGCCCAGGGTGCCGACGTGGTGCTGGTGACCGCGCTCGCCGACGACGCCGGGGGCGCGCGGCTCAGTGCGCTGCTCGCCGCCGCCGGAGTGCGGGTGTACCCGCTGGCCCTGTGCGGGGCGACGCCGGAGAAGATCCGGTTGCGGGCCCGGGGTCGGGTGCTGCTGCGGCACGACCGGGGCGGTGCGTCCGGTGAGCCGGGCCAGCCCTCCGACGAGGTGCTGCGGGTGATCGGTGCGGCGTCGGCGGTGCTGGTCAGCGACTACGGCCGGGGGGTGGCCCGGCAGCCCGCGCTGCGCGCCGCGCTGGCCGCCACCCGCGCGCCGGTGGTGTGGGATCCGCACCCGCGCGGCCCGGCCGCCGTGCCCGGCGTCCACCTGGCCACCCCGAACGAGTCGGAGGTACGCGAGCTGGTGCCCGCGCTGCCCGGGGCGTCCCGCCTGGCCACCGCCTCCCGGGGCGCACAGGGGCTGCGGCGGCGCTGGCGGGCCGGCGCGGTCGCGGTGACCCTGGGCGGGGACGGCGCGTTGCTCTGCCACGCCGGGTCGACACCGCTGGTGGTGCCGACCCCGGGCAGCGCCGAGGGGGACACCTGCGGGGCCGGTGACCGGTTCGCCGCCGCCGCCAGTCTGGCCCTGGCCGAGGGCGCGCTGGTCTCCGAGGCGGTGCAGGCGGCGGTCGCCGAGGCGTCCGCGTACGTTGCCGGTGGGGGAGTGGCCGCGGCCCTGCCGCCGCCGGTGGGCGCGAGGGGTGAGCCGGTGTCGCGGACCCGGCGGTCGGCACCGAGCCTGTCCGGCGTCGTGGGGTCGGGCGCTGACCGGGTGGGCGTCGCGGCGGTCGCGGGGCTGCTCGCCGAGGTACGGGCCGCCGGCGGCACGGTGGTGGCCACCGGAGGCTGCTTCGATCTGCTGCACGCCGGGCATGTGGCCACTCTGCAGGCCGCCCGGCAGTTGGGTGACTGCCTGATCGTGTGCGTGAACTCCGATGCGAGTGTCGCCGGGCTCAAGGGCTCGGACCGGCCGGTGATGGCCGAGGGTGACCGTGCGCGGTTGCTGGCCGCGCTGGGTTGCGTGGACGCGGTCATGGTCTTCGACGAGCCGACGCCGGACGCGGTGCTGTCGTGGCTGCGGCCGGACGTCTGGGTCAAGGGTGGGGACTACGCGACAGGCGGTGGGGACGCCACCACGCTGCCCGAGGCGGAGGTCCTGCGCCGCTGGGGTGGGAACACGGTGGTGGTGCCCTATCTGGACGGTCGGTCCACCACCGACATGATCGCCCGCTCCGGCGGGCGGGGCGCCGGCGTCGACCCCGCCTTCGGCCGAGCGGAGCATCCGGTCGTCGCGCCGGTGTCGATGACGCGGGAGGGGACCCGATGACCGCCATGAGCCCCGGTGCCGGGCCCACCGTCCTGGTCACCGGCGGCTCCAGCGGGCTCGGCGCGGCGGTGGTCGCCGCGGTGGCCGCGTCGGGTGGCCGGCCGCTGGTGCTGGACCGGCAGCCGCCGGTCGACGGGGTGTCCTGGACGGAGTGCGACCTGGCCGACACCCGGGCCGCCGAGGTGGCCACCCAGCACCTCGCCGAGCAGGCCGGTGGCCTCGACGCCGTGGTCACCGCCGCCGGCATGGACGTGCCGGGTCGCCTCGCCGACGTGCCGGGGGAGACCTGGGACCGGATCGTCGCCGTCGACCTGCTGGCCACCGCCGCGGTGATCCGGGCCGCGCTGCCGTTCCTGCTGACCTCGCGGGGACGCATCGTCACTGTCGCGTCCACCCTGGGCGTCAAGGCGGTCAGCGACGCCACCGCGTACTGCGCGGCGAAGTTCGGCGTGGTCGGCTTCACCCGTGCCCTCGCCGCCGAGCTGGCCGGCCAGGTCGGGGTCACCCTGCTCATTCCCGGGGGAATGCGGACCGCGTTCTTCGACGAGCGCGACCCGCAGTACAAACCGGGACCGGACGCCAACCTCAACGATCCGGTGGACACGGCCGCGGCGGTCATGTTCGCGCTCAACCAGCCGCCCGGCTGCGCGGTCCGCGAGCTGGTGGTCTGCGCCGAGCAGGAGACGTCGTACCCGTGATCCTCGTGCTGCGCGCCCTCGGCGTCGGCGACCTGGTCACCGCCGCGCCCGCGCTGCGGGCGCTGCGCGCCGCGTACCCGGGTCGGGAACTGGCGCTCGCCGCGCCCACCGCGCTGGCGCCGCTGGTCGACCTGGTGGGCGGCGTCGACCGGCTGGTGGACACCTCCGGGCTGGACGGGCCGGTCTGGCCCGGTCCGGCCCCGCTGGTCGCGGTCAACCTGCACGGTCGCGGCCCACAGTCACACCGGCTGCTCGCCGCCGCCCGTCCCGCACGGCTGCTGGCCTTCGCCAACACCGACGCCGGGTTCGGCGACGGCCCGCGCTGGGTCGACGAGGAGCACGAGGTGGACCGGTGGTGCCGGCTGCTGTCCTGGTACGGGATCCCGGCCGACCGCACCGACCTCGCGCTGCGGCGACCCGCGCCGAGCGGTCTGCCCGTCGGGGCCACCGTGCTGCATCCCGGCAGCAACGTCCCCGCCAAGCGCTGGCCCGCCGAGCGGTTCGCCGCGCTGGCGCGGGCGCTCACCGACCGGGGGCACCGGGTGCTGCTCACCGGCTCGGCCGACGAGCGGGCGCTGACCGCCCGGGTGGCCGACGCGGCCGGTCTGCCACCCGACTCGGTGCTGGCCGGTCGGACGGACCTCGGCGCGCTGGCCGCGCTGGTCGCCGACGCCCGGCTGGTGGTCAGCGGGGACACCGGCGTGGCTCACCTGGCCACCGGCTACGGCACGGCGTCGGTGGTGCTCTTCGGGCCGGTGCCGCCGGCCCGGTGGGGCCCGCCGCCGGATCGGCCCCGGCACCGGGTGCTCTGGGCCGGCGACGAGCATAAGCCCAGGTGGGACGGGGTAGGAAGCCATCCGGCGTTGGCGGCGGTGCACCTCGACGAGGTGTTGGCCGCCGTGGACGAGGTGGAACGGGTGGTGCGGGTCTCCGGTGCGGTTGCGGCGTAGCGATCCGGGTCGGCCGGGGTACGGCCGTCGACGGCGTGGCAAGGGGTGGCTCTTCGTCGATCCGGCCGGCGCCCCGGTCAAGGATCCCGACGTCCTGGCCCGGCTGCGTGAGTTGGTCATCCCGCCGGCCTGGCAGGACGTCTGGATCTCGCCGTACCCGAACGGGCACATCCAGGCGATCGGCGTTGACGTGGCCGGCCGCAAGCAGTACCTCTACCACCCGCTGTGGCGGGAGAAGCAGGACGAGGCGAAGTTCGACCACATGCTGGAGGTGGCCCGCCGGCTGCCGGTGCTGCGCGAGCGGGTGGGGCGCGACCTGGACGGCCGAGGGCTGGGTCGGGACCGGGTGCTGGCCACGGTGGCCCGGCTGCTGGACATGGGGATGTTCCGGGTCGGCAGCGACCAGTACGCGGCCGGCGACGAGCCGACGTTCGGGGTGTCCACCCTGCGGCCCGAGCACGCCCGGTCCCGCAAGGGCTGTGTGGTCTTCGAGTTTCCCGCGAAGGGCGGCATCGAGCAGGTGCGCCGGATCGAGGATCCGGAGCTGTGCCAGGTGCTGACCAACCTGCGCCGTCGCCGGCGTACGGCGGACCGGCTGTTCGGCTACTGGGACGGTCGGGAGTGGCGCGACGTGCGCAGTGACGAGGTCAACGTCTATCTGCGCGACGCCAGCGGTGGGGAGATGACAGCCAAGGACTTCCGCACCTGGCATGCCACCGTGCTGGCCGCCACCGAGTTGGCCACCGTCGGCCCGGCGCGTTCGATGACCGCCCGGCGCAAGGCCGTCGTGGCGGTGATGCGCGAGGTGGCCGAACTGCTGGGCAACACGCCCACGGTGGCGCGTACCTCCTACGTGGACCCCCGCGTGGTCGACCTCTACCACGACGGGGTGGTGGCGTCGTTGGATCCGCGGGCGCCGCGCGAGGAGGCCGAACGCGTCGTGTTGGAGTTGCTGGAGAAGGCCTGAGGCGACACCCGGGCGGCCGCCCGCCGCCGCCTGGCGGCGGGCGCCTCGCCACAGCCCCCGATGGTTGTCAGTTTGCCCGGGGCGCGTTGCGCATGGGTGCCGGTTGATTGACGATCCGCGCCGGATCGGAGTGGCTCTCGCGGTACGCCTGCGGGCTCAGCCCGTGGGCGGCCCGGAACACCCGACTGAAGTGGGCTTTGTCGGAGAAGCCCCAACGGGCGGCGATGGCCTGCACCGGCTGGGTACGCAGCACCGGGTCGGTGAGGTCACGCCGGCACCGCGCCAGCCGCAGGTCCCGGATGTACGACGCCACGGTGGACTCCTCACCCTCGAACAGCCGGTGCAGTGTGCGCAGCGCGATGTGGTGGGCGTCCGCGACGACCTGCGGGGTGAGTGCCGGGTTGCCGAGGTGGCGGTGGACGTACGCCTGCACCTGGGTGACCAGCGCGCGTCGGCGTACCTCGGTGGGCACCGCGTCCTCGGCGACCAGGTGCCGCCCGAGCATGGTGGTGGCCAGGTCCAGTCCCACCGCGCCGAGCCGGTTGGCGTCGGCGGCGTGGTACTGCTCGGGGTGCCCGTTGATCCGGAGCAGGAACTGCGCCAGCAGCGCCCCGACTCCCTCGCTGCCGGGCATCCGGCCGCCGTAGAGCGCGGCCAGCCGCTGCGGCGGCAACGGCAGCGCGGCGTGCGGAATCAGCGTGATGATCGAGGTGGCCTGGTCGCGTTCCGGTTCGGTGGCGTGGTGACAGACGTCGTGCGGGCGGGAGGCGTCGTAGAAGGTGAACTCGCCGGTCTGGATCTCGCTGTGCCGACCGTCCTGGCTGGAGGTGCCGACGCCGCCGGTGGTGAGGGCGAGGACGTACAACTCCGGGTCGGAGCGCTGGATCAGCTTGCGGGTGCGGGTGGCGTCCAGCGACGGGTACCGGTATTCCACCAGCTGGATCGGGCCGAGGTGGAGGAAGTCGGCGCGGGCGGCGAAGTCGGCGCTGTGCGCGGACTGGATCCGCAGGGGCGCCGACGTGCGCGCGACCAGGTCCAGCCACATCCCGAACCGCTCACCCGGCGGCAGGACGGTGGTGTCGACGGTGTCCCGGTGCAGCATCCGGCCTCCTCAGGCGGCTCGGCGGTGGATCAGGGCCTCGATGCCGTCGAGGATGCGGTCGAGGCCGAAGGTGAACTCGTCGTCCGGGTCGTCGTCCTGGGTCAGCACGCCGGCGGTCAGCACCCGGTGCAGCGCCGGGAAGCGGGCCGGGTCGATGAGGCGGGCCACCATCCGACCGTACGCCGGCATCACCTCGCCCGGCGCGATGCCGGCGGCCCGGCTGCCCTCGGCGATCTGCGACGTGAGGGTGGCCTCGTTGCGGACGTACCCGGTGATCAGCAGGAGCGCCGACATCTTCTCGCCCTCGGCGAGAGCGGTGGCGTCGAGGCAGCGCAGCCCGTCCTCCAGCCAGCCGAGCTGCTGTGGCGTGATCGGCGGGCCGGTGATCGGCACGTGCAGCAGCCAGGACCGGTGCCGCAGCACCTCGTGCTCGGCCCAGGCCCAGCGGGTCAGGCCGGCGCGCCAGTCGTGCTCCGGCGGGGGCGGGCCGGGTGACGGGCCGTACCCGGTGTCCACCATGAGCATCAGCAGCTCGTCCTTCGCGCTGACGTACCGGTAGAGGGCCATGGTGGCGGCGCCCAGCTCCTTGGCCACCCTGCTCATCGAGACGGCGGCGAGCCCGTCGGCGTCGGCGACCCGTACGGCGGCGTCCACGATGGTGGGCACGCTCAGCCCCGGTCGGGGGCCTTTCGGTGGCCGCTCCCGCAGCCCCCAGGCGCTCTCGATGGCCGGCGGGATCACTGGCCCGCTGTCGTCTGTCTTCGCCGCCACATGTCCTCCTTGCTCCGCCATCCTAGTTCTGCGTATGGTCTACGCATAACAGCGTACGCCATACGCAGAAAGGGTTGATCATGACGACGACCATCACGCCGGCACCGCGGGCCGGCCGGCGGGAGTGGATCGGGTTCACGGTGCTGATGCTGCCGCTGCTCCTGGTCTCGATGGACGTGTCGGTGCTCTACTTCGCCGTCCCGTTCATCAGCGAGGAGCTGCGCCCCACGGCCACCCAGCAGCTCTGGATCTTCGACATCTACGGCTTCGTGCTGGCCGGGCTGCTGATCACCATGGGTGCCCTCGGCGACCGGATCGGCCGTCGCCGGCTCCTGCTGATCGGCGCCGTCGCGTTCGGGGCGGCGTCCCTGCTGGCCGCGTACGCCGACAGCGCCGAGACGCTGATCGCCGCCCGCGCCGTACTCGGCGTGGGTGGGGCCACCCTGATGCCGTCCACGCTCGCCCTGGTGCGCAACATGTTCCACGACGCCAGGCAGCGCGGCACCGCGATCGGGATCTGGACCGCCACGCTCACCGGCGGCGTCGCGATCGGTCCGGTGCTCAGCGGCGTCCTGCTGGAGCACTTCTGGTGGGGCTCCATCTTCCTGATCAACATCCCGGCGATGCTGCTGCTGCTCCTGCTCGCCCCGGTCCTGGTGCCCGAGTTCCGCAACCGGTTGGCCGGGCGGTTCGACCTGCTCAGCGCGGTGCTGTCACTCGCCGCGCTGCTACCGGTGATCTACGGGATCAAGGAGATGGCCCGCGACGGCGTCAACGCGGCGCGGGTGCTGGCCATCGTCGCCGGTCTGCTGGTCGGTGCGCTCTTCCTGCACCGGCAGCGGACCCGGGCGTACCCGATGATCGACCTGGCGCTGTTTCGCCGCCGCGGCTTCGCCGGGTCGCTCGCGGTCAACCTGCTGGCGATGTTCGCCCTGGTCGGCTTCGCCATCTTCACCACCCAGCACCTCCAGTTGGTGCTCGGCCTGAGCCCGCTGCGGGCGGCACTGTGGAGCCTGGTGCCGTCGCTCGCGGTGGGTGCGATCGCGCCGGCCGCCGCCGCGCTCGCCCAGCGCGTCGAGCGGGCGTACCTGATCGGGGCCGGCTTCGGGAGCGCCGCGCTCGGCTTCGTGGTGCTGACCCGGGTCACCCCTGAGACGCCGCTCTGGCTGCTGCTCGTCGGCGCCAGCGTCTACGCGGGTGGCCTGGTGATGGTGATGTCACTCGTCACCGAGTTGGTGCTCGGCGCGGCGCCGCCCGAGCAGGCCGGGGTGGCGTCGGCGCTGACCGAGTCCAGCAGCGAGCTGGGCGGCGCGTTGGGGATGGCGATCCTCGGCAGCGTCGGCGCGGCCGTGTACCGCCGCGAGATCCTCGACGGCCTGCCGGCCGGGTTGCCCGTGGAGGCCGGCGATGCGGCAGGAGAGACCCTGGGCGGAGCGCTCGCGGTGGCGCGGGAGCTGCCGGCGGATCTGGCCGACGCGGTGCTGCACGCCGCCCGGGTCGCGTTCACCGACGGGCTGCACCTCGCCGCGATCGCCGCCACGGTGGCGATGCTGGCGGGCGCGGTCACCGCGCTGGTCGCGCTCCGTGGCGTCCGGCCGGTCGACCCCGCGGCGGTGGCCGCCGAGCCGACCGGTCCGACTGATACCTCGTTGTCGCCGCTCAGTCGTTGAGCACCTGCGCGAGCCGGTCGCGGAAGCGCCGCTCCGAGTCGCTGACCGTCTCGCCGCCGAGGCCGAGCAGCCCACCGCTGGACGCGGCGCCGACCACCTGCTCGGCGATCTGCACCAGCCAGTGCCGGTACGCGCCGGCCGCACCCTCGTCGACCCGCGCCGCCAGCAGCGCGGACGCCTCACCGGCCCGCACCAACACGTCGTCGATCATCGCGCGCGGGTCGGCGGGCGCGATGGTCGGCAACTCCTCGCCGGTCTCCGGGTCGCCGACCCGGGTCACGATCTCGCCGGCCACGGCGGCGACCAGCGGGCTGGCCGACTCCCGGCCGGCGGCGATCGTCTCCAACCCGGCCGCGTTCTCCGCCATGGTCCGGCGGGTGCCGTCGGACTCGGCGGCGCTCGCCGCGGTCAGCACCGACTGCGGCAGGCCGACCAGCAGCCCCCACTCCCCGTCGGAGAAACCGAAACCGGTGTACGCCGGCTGCTCGATCACGGCAACGCCCCTTCCACCCTGCTCTGCTCTGGTCAATCGGTTGGCCGGGTCAGGCTAGTCCAGCGTCAGCAGACCCTGCTCGGACACCACGCGCACCGACAGCGTCTTGTACCCGACCTCGTCGAAGAGAACCGTCATCTTGTCGTCCTCGTAGGAGAGCACCATGCCGCGCCCCCACTCCGGGTGGCGCACCTGGCTGTGCACCGGGAACGGCCCGACCGCGCCCTGGTCGGCCGCGCTGGTGCCGTTGTGGCAGTTGTCGCAGTGCGCGCAGACCTTGGTCATCTGCTCGCCGAAGTAGGCCAGCAGGGTCTGCCCCCGGCAGGC
This sequence comes from Micromonospora sp. NPDC047527, assembly GCF_040643015.1. Lineage (NCBI taxonomy): Bacteria > Bacillati > Actinomycetota > Actinomycetes > Micromonosporales > Micromonosporaceae > Micromonospora > Micromonospora sp. NPDC047527. Next base: position 609,776 of record NZ_JBEYTK010000003.1, read on the forward strand.
GGTGGTCTCGGCGAAGGCCCGCATCATGTCGGTGCGGGACCGGGTGACCGTCTGCTGCCGCTCCGCCTCGGCCAGCGCCGCTGCGGCGGCGTCGGCCGGGGTGGGGGCGTAGCGGGGTGCGCCGATGCGCTGGCGGGCGCGTGGCTCGGCCGCGCCGACCTGCTCCAACAGGGAGAGGTACTGGCCCAGCTTGCGCGGCCCGAGTCCGGTGACCTCGCGCAGCTCGGTCTTGGTGGCCGGCTTGCGGCGTAGCAGCGCGGCCAGGTCCCGCAGCTCGTTCTCGTCCGGCAGACCGCCGCTGAAGAAGCGTTGCAGGCCCACGTCCTCGGCCTGCCAGAGCAGCAGCACCCGGGCCGGCTGCCCGTCGCGCCCGGCGCGGCCGATCTCCTGGAAGTAGCTGTCCGGCGAGTCGGGCAGCGCCATGTGCACCACCCAGGCGATGTTCGGCTTGTCGATGCCCATGCCGAACGCCGAGGTGGCCACCATGATCGGCACCTGGTCGGCGAGGAACGCCTCGTGCAGCTCGTTGCGCGCTCCGGCCGACATTCCACCGTGGTAGAACTGCGCCGGGAAGCCCGCGTCGGTCAACCGGGAGGCCAGCTCCTCGGCCGACCGGCGGGTCGGCACATAGATGATCCCCGGCCGCTCGTCGTCCCGCAGCAGCGCGACCAGCCGCCGCCACCGGTAGTCCTCGGTGGGGCAGTGCGCCACCTCCAGGAACAGGTTCGGCCGGTCCAACCCGGACACCACAACCTCCGGCTCGCGCAGCCGCAGTCGGGCGATGATGTCGTCGCGTACGGGTGGGGAGGCGGTGGCGGTCAACGCGACCACCGGCGGCCGGCCGATGCCCTCGATGAGGTGTCCGAGCGCCAGGTAGTCGGGGCGGAAGTCGTGCCCCCAGGCCGAGATGCAGTGCGCCTCGTCGATCGCCACCAGCGCGGGCTTGAGCGCGGCGACCTCGGCCATCCGGTCCGGGTTGCTGAGCTGCTCCGGGGTGATGAACAGGAACTCCGCGCGGCCCGTACGGATCTCGGCGATCGCCTCGGCCTGCTGGCTGGGCGACTCGTTCGAGCTGATCCGTACCGCCCGCAGCTCGGGGCGCTGGCGTTCGTTGAGGGCCGCGATCTGGTCCTGTTGCAGGGCCAGCAGCGGAGAGATCACGACGGTCGGCCCGGGGATCAGGCTGGCCGGGATCTGGTAGATGGCCGACTTGCCGGCGCCGGTGGGCAACACCACCAGGGCGTCGCGTCGCTTCATGACCGCGCGCATGGCGGCCAGTTGGTTGGGCCGCAGCGCCTTCCAGCCGAAGAGGCTCCGGGCCGCGCGGCGCAACGTCATCGAATGCGTGGACAGTTTCATCGAGGGCCGGAGGTACCCGAGCCCATGACCGCCGAAACACGTTCGGACGATCATGGGCTCGTTGGTGCGGGGCTCAGCGCAGGCGGGGCAGGACCTCGCGCTGGTACAGGTCGAAAAGGCCCTGGTGGTGCGGGCCGGTGTTGGCCACGTACACCTCGTCGAAGCCGGCCTTGGCGTACTGGTCGATCATCTCCAGGTGCGCGTCGGCGCTGTCGCCGCAGACGAACGCGTCCTTCACCATCTCCGGCGTGACCAGTTGGGCGGCCTGCTCGAAGTGCCGCGGCGAGGGCAGCACCTGGGACAGCTCACCGGGCACCCCCGCGTTGGGCCAGCGCTCGTACGCGATCCGCAGGCCCTCCTCCTCGCTGGCCGCGTACGCCGCCTTGAAGCCGGCCTGGCACGGCTTGTCGCCGCCGCCGTTCTCGCGGAAGCGCCGGACCATCTCGCCGTCGGGCATGGTGCTCACGTAGCCGTCGCCGATCCGGGCGGCCAGGTCGATGGCCTTCGGGCCGAACCCGGAGACGTAGATCGGCGGGGGAGTGTCGGGCAGCGTGTAGATGCGGGCGTGCTCGACGGTGTAGTGCGTGCCGTGGTGGTTGACGAAGCCGCCGCCCCACAGCTCGCGCATCACCTCGACGGCCTCCTCCAGCATCTCCAGCCGGACGTCGGCCTGCGGCCAGGCGTCGCCGAAGATGTGCTCGTTGAGCGCCTCGCCGGTGCCGACGCCGAGCACGAACCGCCCGCCGTGCAGCACCGCGCTGGTCGCCGCCGCCTGGGCGATCACGGCCGGGTGGATCCGCACGGTCGGGCACGTCACCGCCGTGGTCACCGGCAGCGAACACACCTGGCTGAGCGCGCCGATCATCGACCAGACGAACGGGCTCTGGCCCTGCGCGTCCACCCACGGGTGGTAGTGGTCGGAGATCCACAGCGCCTCGAACCCGGCCCGTTCGGCGCCGCGTGCCTGCTCCACCAGTTCTGCTGGCGTGAACTCCTCACTGGACAGGAAATAACCGATCTTCATTGCTTCCCCTTCGGCACGCGGACCTGCTGATGGGGACAGCCGTACCCCGGTCGCCGTCGGCCACACCCGGCTCCGGCGTGCGGGCCGCGTTCAGCGCCGGCCGAACATCGCCCGGATCGCGGCGAGCAGCAGCAGGGCGCCGACCACCAGGCCGAGCAGGCGTACGCCGGGGATGTCGGCCGGGCTCGTCGCGTCGGCCAGCAGGGCGGGTTCCATCCCCGCACTCTCCCGGGGAGCGCGCTGTCAGGCAACTGTAAGGTTTATTGACTATTTCATCGCTCGGTGTGACCATGGCAGCACCGCCTGCCGGTGGCGGTGCGCCGAGGGCGCGCGAGAGATGGGGTACGGGAGCCGCATGAGCGAGCGCAACCAGCGGGTCGACGCAACCGCGCCGGCACCGGCGACCGACGCGGAGCGCCAGGAGGAGGCGGCGTGACCGCGCCGACCGGGCACCTTCCGGAGCTGGCCGCTGCCGTCCTGCAACCCGGCTTCGTCGGCACCACCCCGCCACCGTGGGTATGCCGCTGGCTCGGCGAGGGCCTCGGCTCGGTGGTGCTGTTCGCCCGCAACGTCGTCGACCCCGCCCAGGTGGCGGCGCTGACCGCGACGCTGCGCGCCGAGCGGCCGGACGTCATCGTGGCGATCGACGAGGAGGCCGGCGACGTCACCCGGATCGAGTCGGTCCACGGCAGCTCCAGGCCGGGCAACTTCGCCCTCGGCGCGGTCGACGACCCGGCGCTGACCGAGGCCGTCGCCCGGGACCTCGGCGTCGAGCTGGCCGAGGCGGGGGTCACCCTCAACTACGCCCCGGACGCCGACGTCAACTCCAACCCGGAGAACCCGGTGATCGGCGTCCGCTCGTTCGGTGCCGACCCGGCGCTTGTCGCGCGGCACACCGCCGCCTGGGTTCGCGGCCTCCAGGCCGGTGGTGTGGCCGCCTGCGCCAAGCACTTCCCCGGGCACGGCGACACCCGCGTCGACTCGCACCACGACCTGCCCCGGATCACCGCCGACCGGGACCGGCTCGACGCCTGCGAGCTGGCCCCGTTCCGGGCCGCCGTGGCCGCCGGGGTGCAGGCGGTGATGACCGGCCACCTGCTGGTGCCCGCCCTCGACCCGCACCTGCCGGCCACGCTGAGCCAGCGCATCCTGGGCGGGCTGCTCCGCGACGAGCTGGGCTTCTCCGGCGTGGTGGTGACCGACGCGGTGGAGATGCGCGCGGTCGCCGACCGGTACGGCTTCGCCGGCGCGGCGGTCCGCGCGCTCGCCGCCGGGGCCGACGCGATCTGCATCGGCGGCGAACGGGCCGACGAGCAGTCGGCCCGCGAGCTGCGCGACGCCATCGTGGCCGCGGTCATCGCGGGCGAACTGCCCGAGGAACGCCTCGCCGAAGCCGCCAAGCGGGTCGGGCAGCTCGCGGCCTGGACCGTCGCCGCACGCGGCGCGAACACCGGCGCGGCGCGGGGCGTCACCGATGTCGGGCTGGTCGCCGCCCGCCGAGCCGTACGCGTCAGCACCGCCCCGGCCGGCAGGGCCACGCTGCCGCTGACCCGCGCGGCGTACGTGGTCGAGTTCGAGCCGCCGCGCAACATCGCCATCGGGGCGGAGACGCCGTGGGGCATCGGCGAGCCGCTGGGCGGCCTGCTGCCCGGCACGACGACGGTCCGCTACGCCGAGCCCGACGTGCCGGCGGATCCGGGCGCCGAGGCCGGCGACCGCCCGCTGGTGCTGGTGGTCCGCGACCTGCACCGGCACGACTGGATGCGCGCCGCCGTGCGACGAGCGCTGGCCGCCCGACCGGACGCGATAGTGGTCGAGCTGGGCGTGCCCGAGCTGGTCACCGGAGCGGTGCACCTGGCCACCCACAGCGGGACGCGGGCCAGCGGACAGGCCGCCGCCGAGGTGCTGACCGGCCGGCTGCACTGACCCGCTCGGCTCGGCGCCGGTCAGCCCCCACGGCCGGTCAGCCGCGCGTCACAGCTGCTCGGCGACCAGGTCCGCGTACTCGGGGTGCTGGTCGATGAACGCGGCCACGAACGGGCACTGCGGGACCACCCGGCCGCCACGGGCACGGACCTGGTCCAGGGTGCCCCGGATCAGCGCGCCACCGACGCCCTTGCCCTGGAAGCTCCGGTCCACCTCGGTGTGCGTGAAAACCAGCACCTCCCCGCGGGGCACGTACGCGGTGAAACCGGCCAGCGCGTCGTCGACCAGGATTTCGAAGCGGTTCTTGGCGGGGTTGTCCTCGACGAGGGTGCTCACCTGGCCATTCTCTCTCCGCCGTCGGCCACCGTGTCCAGTTCGGTGAGCAACCGGTCCACCTCGTCCGCCGTGTTGTAGTGGTAGATGCTGGCCCGCACCGCGCCGCCGCTGTCGCGCAGCCCCATCGCCTGGAAGTACTCGTAGGCGTAGTAGTCGCCGGACGAGAGGCAGAACCCGGCGGCGCCCAGCGCCTCCTGGGTGGCCTCCGGCGACATTCCGGCGACCCGGAAGGAGACCGTCGGGCAGCGCCGCGCCGGGGTGCCGTAGACGGTGATCGCGGGCCGCTCGGCGAGCCCGGTGAGCAGCCGGTCCAGCAGCGCCTCCTCGTGCGCCTGCGCGGCGGCCAGCCCGGCCCGCAGCCGCGCCCGCCGGTCCCCGACCGCGTCCGGGTCGAGCCCGGCCAGGTGATCCACCGCGGCGGTCACGCCAGCCAGCAGCGGGAAGCTCGGGGTGCCGTACTCGAAGCGGTCCGGCGCCGCGTCGGAGGACGGGATCAACTTCGCCGGACGCAGCGCCGCCCAGCGGCCCGGGTCGGCCGCCACCATCGCCGCCAGGTGTGGCCCGGACCACTTGTACGCGCTGGTGACCAGCACGTCGGCGCCGAGCGACGCCAGGTCCGTCGGCCCGTGCGGCACGGCGTGCACGCCGTCGACGTAGACCAGCGCACCGACCGCGTGCGCCGTCTTGGCGATCGCCGGCACGTCCGGCACGGTGCCGATGGCGTTGCTGCCGGCGGTCACCGCCACCAGGCGGGTCCGCTCACCGACCAGGTCGGCGTACTGCCCGGCGGGCAACTCGCCCGTGTGCCGGTCGAACTCGGCCCAGCGCACCGTCGCGCCGGCCGCCTCGGCGGCCTGCACCCACGGGCGCACGTTCGAGTCGTGGTCGAGCCGGGAGACCACCACCTCGTCGCCCGGGCGCCAGCCCGCCCCGAGCGTACGGGCCAGGGTGTACGTCAACGCGGTCGCGCTCGGGCCGAGCACCACCCCGGCCGGGTCGGCGCCGAGCAGGTCGGCCACCGCCGAGCGGGCGGCGGCCACCATGTCCAGGGAGCGGCGGCCCGGGACGGAGGCGGCGCTGCGGTTGCCGACGGCCGCGCGCATGGCGTCGGTGACCGCGTCGATCACACCGGCCGCGGTCTGGGTGCCCCCGGCACCGTCGAAGTGGACGAAACCCTCGGTCAGGGCGGGGTAGGCGGCCCGTGTGCGGGCGATGTCGAACGGCATGTCCCGGACCCTAGCCGGTGCCCTAACGCCGAGGTGATCGGCGTTGGGCGGAGGGTTCGCCGACGTCTCGTACTCTTGGCGAGGTGACGAATCGATCCGCCACCATTTCGCTGCCCCCCGTCCGCCGCGCCGCCGGTCTGTTCGCCGGCCTGGCGCTCGGCCTCGCCGTGCTCGCAGGCTGCAGCTCCCAGGGCGCCTCCACCGACTGCGGGCTGGACGCCTGCACAGTCACCTTCGATCGGGGTGTCGACGCCAGGACCACCATCCTGGGCGTCGAGGCCAAGCTCGTCGGTGCGGAGGGGGACCAGGTGACCGTCGAGGTCGCCGGCGAGCAGCTCACCCTCACCACCGGCCAGCAGGCCACCGAGGCCGGAGGCTTCGCGGTCACCCTCGACAGCGTCACCGACCAACAGGTCAAGATCCGCGTCTCGCGTAACCCGGGCAACTGACCTGGGGCGGGCGGCGGTGGTCGACGTTTGAGAATCTTCGCAATCGGAGATTGTGGCGCCATGTCACTTACTCGTAACGCCGAAGCCACCGCCTCCCGCACGGCGGACAGCAGGTGGCTGGAACTCCTCGCCCGTGCCGGTTTCATCGGCTACGGCATCGTCCACCTGCTCTTCGCCTGGCTGGCGTTGCAGATCGCGTTCGGCTCGCCGTCCGAGGACGGCGACCAGTCCGGTGCACTGCGGACGCTCTCCCAGCAGCCGCTGGGCAAGTTCCTCGTCATCGCCATCGCTGTCGGTCTGCTCGCCATGGCGATCTGGCAGGCACTGGAGGCGGCGGTCGGGCACCGCGCCGAGCGGGGCAAGGAACGGGTCATGGAACGGGTCGCCTCGGCCGGGCGGACCATCGTCTACCTCTACTTCGCCTGGACCGCGTTCAAGGTCTTCTCCGACGCCGACTCGAACAGCGCCGACAAGCAGGAGGCGCTGACCGGCCAGCTGATGACCTCCACCGGTGGTCGCTGGCTCGTCGGTCTGGCCGGGCTGGGTCTCGCCGCGCTCGGTGTCGGCCTGGTGATCTACGGCATCCGCAAGAAGTTCGAGAGGCACCTGAAGACCGGCGAGATGAGCCCGAAGACCCGCCAGTTGGCCCGTCGCCTCGGCATCGCCGGATACACGGCCAAGGGCGTCGCGTTCGGGATCTCCGGCCTGCTGATCATCACGGCGGCGGTCAACTACGACCCGGAGAAGGCACGCGGTCTGGACGCCGCGCTGCACACGCTGCGCGAGCAGTCCTACGGCACGTTCCTGCTGGCCCTCGTCGCCCTGGGTATCGCCGCCTTCGGCGTCTACTGCTTCCTCCAGTCCCGGTACCGCAAGGTCTGAGCTGGTCGATTCCGAGGACGTCGGGCACTGTTGGGCTTTTGCCCGAAGTGCCCGACGCCTGGTCGAAGGGAAGCACCGAAATCGTGCAGAGTTATGTCGAAACGGCCGTCGCCGCGCTCGTCGCGGCGGCGGTCGCCCTCTTTCTGGCCGTGGTCACCCACCGGCTCATCCGGCGGTTCGGCCGCCGGTCGCTGCTGCTCACCGAGCTGACCGACCACGCGCACCGTCCGTTCCAGGTCGCGGCGACGGTCTTCGCGGTGCAGCTCGGCGTCCGATTCAGCACCGGGTACGCGGTCGGCACCCCCTGGCGCAAGATCCTGCTGCACCTGCTGGTGCTCTGCGTGATCGCCAGCGCGGCCTGGCTGGTGGCGTCGCTGCTGGTGGTCGTGGAGGACACCGCGCTGGCCCGGTTCCGGGTCGACGTGCCGGACAACCGCCACGCCCGACGGGTGCGTACCCAGGTGGTGATGCTGCGGCGGCTGACCATCGCGGTGATCGTCATCCTGACCGTCGGCGTCATGCTGATGACGTTCCCCAGCGTGCGTGGCATCGGGGCCGGCGTGCTGACCTCCGCCGGTGTGGTCGGTGTGGTCGCCGCGCTGGCCGCGCAGAGCCTGCTCGGCAACGTCTTCGCCGGGCTGCAACTCGCCTTCAGCGATGCGGTGCGCCTCGACGACGTCGTGGTCGTGGAGGGGGAGTGGGGCCGGGTCGAGGAGCTGACCCTCAGCTACGTGGTGGTCCAGATCTGGGACGACCGGCGGTTGATCCTGCCCACCTCGTACTTCACCAGCAAGCCCTTCCAGAACTGGACCCGGACCGAGGCGGCGGTGCTCGGCACCGCCGAGTTCGACGTCGACTGGGCGGTGCCCGTGCAGGTCATGCGGGAGGAACTGCGGCGCCTGGTCGAGGGCACCGAGCTGTGGGACGGTCGGGTCTGCGTCCTGCAGGTCACCGACGCCACCGGCGGGATGGTGAAACTGCGGGCGTTGGTCAGCGCCGCCGACGCGGGCAGCCTGTGGGACCTGCGCTGCCTGGTCCGCGAGCACCTGGTGGCCTGGATCCGCGACAACCGCCCCACCGCGATGCCCCGGATACGCACCGAGTTGGGCGACGCCAGCAGCAACCTGCCCTGGCAGTGGGTGCAGCCGCGCCGCCCGGCCCGCCGCGCGACCGACACCGAGGCGCCCGACGACGCCCGGGTCTTCGGCGGCAGCGACGACGGCGACGCCCGCAGCGAAGCCTTCGTGGGCCCCGAAGAACAACCCACCCCCCGCTGACCCACCCACCCCCGGCCCACACCCCCCGGCCCACCCCCACCCCCCGGTTGATCATGAAGTTAGCGGCGGCCCTGCCGGCGTGTCGCGTCACTAACTTCATGATCAACGGTGTGAGAGCGGTGCGAGAACGGTGCGAGAACGGTGCGAGAACGGTGTTGGGGGCGGGTGGGAACTTGGTGGGCGGGGATGGGAGTGGGTGGGAGGTTTGGTTGGGCTTGGGGTGGGGATCTGCTGCCGGGTGTCTTTTGCGCGGTCGGGGTGACCGCGGATTGGCGGCGCGGCGAGCCGGACAACCAGAACGGTGACCGGGTCAGAGCGCTCTAGGATTGACGAGCGACGACTCCGGGCATACAGCGCGGTGATGAGGAAAGGAGGACAGCATGGCTGACGTGGCGAATGCCCGCACATCCCGGAACGGGAGCGAGCCCTCCACCGCCGAGTTGGTGCAGCGGGCCGCCGAGCAGGTTTCCCGCTTGGTGCGGGACGAACTGACGCTGGCCCGGGCGGAGTTGACCCAGAAGGGCAAGCACGCCGGCATCGGGATCGGCCTGTTCGGCGGCGGCGGCGCACTGGCGTTCTACGGCCTGGGCGCGTTGGTCGTCACGGCGATTCTGCTGCTCGACCTGGTGCTGCCCGCCTGGGCCGCCGCGCTGATCGTGGCGGTGGCGCTCTTCCTGGTGGCCGGCATCCTCGCCCTGCTGGGCAAGAAGCAGGTCAGCCGTGCGGTCCCACCGGTGCCGGCGGCCACGGTCCGCAGTCTGCGGGCTGATGTGGACACCGTCGCCGCCGCGGTGAAGGACAGGGGACGGGCATGACGGGTAACGGGACGGGTGACACGGAGGCGCTCCGTGAGGAGATCCGCCGCACCCGGGTCGAGCTGGGCGAGACGATGGAGGCGTTGGCCGCCAGGGCGGACGTCAAGGCCCGACTGAAGGAGTCCGCCGAGCAGGCGCGGGAACGCATGCGCGAGCAGGCGGCGCAGACCGTGGCCCGGGTTCGGGGGCAGGCCGCGCGTGGTGCGGGGATGGCACGCGCCCAGGCGTACGACAAGGGTGGGCTGGTGCGCGCACAGGCGCAGCAGAAGGGCGAGCTGGTGCGACGCAACCCGCTGCCGTGGGCGGCGATCGCCGCCGGCGCGGTGGCGACCGTGGTCGTGCTGATGATCGTGCGTGGGAGGCGTAGGTGAGCAGGAGCATCGGCAGGGCCGCGTATCGGCCGGTCGGCGTGCTGTTGGGGATCGCCGCGGGTGCGGTGGCCGGCTCGATCTTCCGGCAGGTCTGGAAGATCACCGCAGGCGACGGTGAGGCGCCCAACGCGACCGACGAGGACCGTCGCTGGGGCGAGGTCCTGGCCGCCGCGGCGTTGCAGGGGGCCATCTTCGCGGTCGTCCGGGCCGCCGTGGACCGGGGCGGGGCGGTGGGCGTCCGCCGCATGACCGGCCGATGGCCGGACTGACAGCCGCCACACCCGGCGCAGTGTCCGCCCGTTGACCGGCAACGACTCCAGGGCCCCCTTTCCGCAACGGCGGGAAGGGGGCCTTTCGCATGCCCTTGCGGACCGCCCAGCGATGTGAGGCATCCGTCAGGTCACATGTCGGAGAAATTCGTCGGACAGGTCGTGCAGACTTTTTGCGTACGTGATTTGCTTTCCACGCTGTTGCGAGATGGCGTGGGTTGAGAGAAGTCTCCTTCGTGGGGGCCGCCTCAGACGCCGCTGCTCGAAAACGGCCAATCGGCCGCACGGCGTGCACGGCCGCCAGTTTTAGAAGGAGATACACATGGCGCAGGGAACCGTGAAGTGGTTCAACGCTGACAAGGGCTTCGGCTTCATCACCGTCGACGGCGGGGGTGCTGACGTGTTCGTCCACTTCTCGGCCATCCAGACCAGCGGCTACCGCACGCTGGAGGAGAACCAGCGGGTGGAGTTCGAGATCGCCCAGGGTCAGAAGGGCCCGCAGGCGGAGCAGGTCCGTCCGCTCTGACCAAGGTGGCCGGCCCCCACCGGCAACCGGGACGATCCGAGCAGGGTCGTTGTGTAGCCCCGCATCCCGCCCGGGATGCGGGGCTTTTCACGTCCAGCGGCGACCGGTCAACCCCCCGGGCCAGCCGATGGCCGGTCATTTCGCGACACTGTGGACGGCGGCGAGCCCGACCGGTCAGCGACGCCGGGAGCGCAGGCCCAGCCAGAGCGTCACCAGCCCCACCAGGGCCACGATCGGCCCGAGCACGGCCCAGAGCGGCTCGTCGGTCATCACACTGCCGCTGACGTACCCGAGGCCCTGCACCGTCCACACCGCACCGACGACCAGCGCGAGCAGGCCGAGGGTGAGCATCAGCCAGCCCCTCATCACGCCTCCTTCGGGCCGGATCGGGCCGAGCCCGACCCCGCTGACCCAGCATGGCCGCTCACCTGACCCGACGCGAGCATCCCGGGTGCGCGGTTCACCACCGGTCGTGCACCTGCGGGCGGATCAGCTCGTCGTAGACCTCGCGTACCCCGGCCAGTTGCGCGGCCGTGAGGGGCGGCAGGTCGGCAGCGGCCGCGTTGCGCCGGGCCTGCTCGGCGTCGCGGGCGCCGGGGATGACGACGGTGACGCCGGCCTGGTCCAGAACCCAGCGCAGCGCGAACTGCGCCATCGTGCGGTCGGCGTCGACAAGCGGCGCGAGCCGGCGCACGGCGGCCAGGCCCTGCGTGTAGTCGACACCGGAGAACGTCTCGCCGACGTCGAACGCCGCGCCGTGCCGGTTGAAGTTGCGGTGGTCGTCGGCCGGGAACTCGGTGTGCTCGTCGTACCGGCCGGAGAGCAGGCCACTGGCCAGCGGCACCCGGGCGATGATGCCGACCCCGGCCCGCGCGGCCGCCGGCAGCACCTGCTCCAGGGGCTTGTGCCGGACCGCGTTGAGGATGATCTGGACACTCGCCACGCCGGGCCGGGCGATGGCGGTGAGCGCCTGGTCGCAGGTCTCCACGCTGACGCCGTACCCGGCGATGGCCTTCTCGGCGACGAGGGTGTCCAGGGCGTCGAAGACCGCGTCGTCGGCGAAGACGGCGGTGGGCGGGCAGTGCAGCTGGACCAGGTCCAGGGTGTCCACCCCGAGGTTGGCCCGGGACCGGTCGGTCCACTGCCGGAAGTTGGCCAGGGTGTACGCCTCGGGCCGCTGCTCGACCCGCCGGCCCATCTTGGTGGCCACGGTCAGGCCGGCGTCGGGGCGGGAGCGCAGGAAGCGACCGATGAGCTGCTCGCTGCGGCCGTCGCCGTACACGTCGGCGGTGTCCAGGAAGGTGACCCCGTCGTCGACGGCGGCCGTCAGCACCGCCATGGCGTCGGCCTCGCTGACGGTGCCCCAGTCCGCGCCGAGCTGCCAGGCGCCGAGGCCGACCACTCCGACGGTCCGGCCGAGCCGGGTGAAGTTGCGCTGTTCCATGCCCTGAGCCTAGTGATCGGGTTGCCGGCCTGCCACGCGAGTCATATCGTAAACAAGACGGACGTACGGTTTGGGAGGCGACGATGTGGGATCCGACGACGTACCTGCGCTACGGCGACGAGCGCTCCCGACCGTTCCACGACCTGGTGGCCCGGATCCCGGCCGCCCGGCCCCGCACGGTGGTCGACCTCGGCTGCGGCCCAGGCCAGCTCACCGCCACCCTCGCCGAACGCTGGCCCGCCGCCCGGGTCCTCGGCCTCGACTCCTCGCCCGAGATGATCGACCGGGCCAACGCCCTGCCGACCCCGGCCGAGTTCGCCGTCGCCGACCTGCGCGACTGGCGGCCGACCGGTGACGAGGACGTGGTCCTCACCAACGCGGCGCTGCAGTGGGTGCCCGGCCATCAGGAGCTGCTGCGGCGCTGGACAGCCGACCTGCCCGCCGGCGCCTGGCTCGCCATGCAGGTCCCCGGCAACTTCGACGCACCCTCCCACCGGGCGCTGCGCGAGGTCGCCGACCGCCCCGACTGGCGCGCCGAGCTGACCCCGCTGCTGCGCGCCGACCCCGTCGACGACCCGGCCGACTACGCGCAACTGCTGACCGCCGCCGGCTGCGCGGTGGACGCCTGGGAAACTACCTACGTGCACCTGCTGCCGGCCTCTCCCGCCGCCGACCACCCGGTGCTGGCCTGGATGGAGGGCACCGCGCTGCGCCCGGTCCGGGCCGCGCTGGACGCCGCCGGCTGGTCGGCCTTCCGGGCCGAGCTGGGGGTACGGCTCGCCGCCGCGTACCCGGTGCGGCAGGGTCAGGTGTACTTCCCGTTCCGTCGTGTCTTCGTCGTCGCCCACACCGGCGACCGTGCCCAGGAGAATCCGTGACCGACCTGTCCACCTTCATCGCCGGCCTGCCCAAGGTGGAGCTGCACGTGCACCACGTCGGCTCCGCCTCGCCCCGGATCGTCGCCGAGTTGGCCGCCCGGCACGAGGGACGCTCACCGGTGCCGGCCGACCCGGACGCCCTCGCCGAATACTTCGAGTTCCGCGACTTCGCGCACTTCATCGAGGTCTACCTGAGCGTGGTCGACCTCATCCGGGACCCGGAGGACGTCTGGATCCTCACCCACGAGGTGGCCCGGGAGCTGGCTCGCCAGCAGGTCCGGTACGCGGAGCTGACCATCACCCCCTACTCGCACGTACGCCGGGGCATCCCCGCGCCGGCGTTCTGCGAGGCGATCGAGGACGCCCGCAAGCGCGCTGCCGCCGACTTCGGCCTCGACCTGCGCTGGTGCTTCGACATTCCCGGTGAGGCGGGACTGCCCGCCGCCGAGGAGACGCTGCGCATCGCGCTCGACCAACGCCCGGACGGGCTGATCAGCTTCGGTCTGGGCGGCCCGGAGATCGGCGTACCCCGGCCGCAGTTCCGACCCTACTTCGACCAGGCCCGCGCGGCCGGGCTCCGCTCGGTGCCGCACGCGGGCGAGACCACCGGCCCGCAGACGGTCTGGGACGCGCTGCGCGAGCTGGGCGCCGAACGGATCGGGCACGGCATTTCCGCCGCACAGGACCCGGAACTGCTCACGTACCTGGCCGAGCGGCAGATCGGGATGGAGATCTGCCCGACGTCCAACGTACGGACCCGTGCCGTGGCGACCCTCGACGAGCACCCGCTGCCCCGACTGGTCGAGGCCGGGCTGCTGGTCACCATCAACTCCGACGACCCGCCGATGTTCGGCACCACCCTCAACGACGAGTACGCGGTGGCGGGCCGACTGCTCGGGGCGGGGCCGCGGGAGCTGGCCGGGCTGGCCCGCAACGCGGTGACCGCGTCGTTCCTCGACCCCGCCGGCAAGCAGCGGATCATCGCCGAGATCGACGCCCACCTCGCCACCGCCGGCTGAGCCGGGATCGGGGTGGGGGAGCAGGGCGCGCGGCGGGAGTGTGGGTGTGGGGGGACCTGGGCTCCCGCCGCGCGCACGGCTCCACCGGCCGGTTGATGCGCGGTGCGCTGGCCGGTGGAACTGGTGGGTTCGTGCCTTGATCCTGGCAGCCCGCGACCGCTTCATCGCGGTCGTTAACCGCGATCTAAGGAAGACTTGCGCCGGCCCACAGCCCGCGCCCCTGGCGGCCGCCCGTCGGGCGGCTCAGCCGCTCAGTTGTCGGTGGGGCGCTGGCGGGGCCAGCGCCGACCGCTGGTCTTCTGGTCCCGGGCGTCGCGCGCCATCCGACCCACCAGGCCGAACCGGTTGACCTGCCGGGGCGTCGCCTCCGGGTCGGCGAGCAGCATCACCACGCTGGCACCGCCCAGCCGCGCCCGGTCGATGCTCACCGACCCGTTCGCCTGCAACGACACCCGCTTGGCGATGTCCAGGCCGAGCCCGGTCGAGCCCTGGTCGCTGGTGCCCCGGCGCAGCGCCCGATCCGGGTTGGCGATGCCGGGGCCGGCGTCGTCGACACGGATCGCCACGTACCCGTCGCGGCGGGACACGGCCACCTCGAACGCCGTCCCCTGCGGGGTGTAGCGGAAGACGTTGCCGATCACCGCGTCCAGCGCGGCGGCCAGCTCGGCGCGCGGCACCGGAGCCGGGATGCGCAGCTGCGCGCCGATCACCCGGTGCGGCCGGTTCTGGTCGCCGGCCAGCGCGGCCCAGAAGACCATCCGGTCCCGGACCACCTCGCTGACGTCACACATCGCCGGCCCGGCCTCGTGTGCCACCGCCTTGCGGGTGGTCTTGATCAGCACGTCGATCTCACCCTCGAGGGTGACGATCGCCTGCCGGATCCGCCGGATGCCCCGGAGCCGGTCCAGCTCCGCCTGGCTGAACGAACCCACGCTGGTGTCGTCGGACTCCAACGCCTCCGCGTCCAGCCGCAGCACGGTCAACGGGGTACGCAGCCGGTGCGACAGGTCCGCCACCAGCTCCCGCTCGTCGGTGCGGGCCGCGTCCAGCCGGTCGGCCATCCGGTTGAACGCGTACCCGGCCTCGGCCAGCTCGCGGGGACCGGTCGGCTCGACGCGTACCCCCAGGTCGCCGTCACCGATCGACAGGGCCGCCTTCACCAAGCCCCGGGTCGAGTCCACCGCGCGGGCGGCGACCCGGTCGACCACCAGCACCGCCGCGCCCACCATCGCCGCGCCGACCGCGAACAACAGCAGCCACGTGCCGCCGGCACCCTCACCCAGCCTCGAATCCGGTACGAAAACCTCGACGACCGCCGTCTGGTCGCCCAGGACCACCGGGTCGAGCCGGACCACCCCGCCCTCGACGTCGACGACCAGCGAGCGTCGGTCGGCGCGGGCCTGGGCCAGGTCACTGCCACTGGCGCGGCCGGCGGACTCGTCGAGCCCCAGCCCGTGCACCACCGGCGGGTCGGACGTGCCCGCACCGCTGGCGACCACGGCCCGCTCGACCACCGCCGGCTCGGTGCTCACCGCGAGCGCCCCGGTCACCAGGGCGCTACGACGAGCCGCGTCGGCGATCGCCTCGTCCCGGGTCTGCTCGCGCAGACTCAGCCCGAGTGGAATCAGGAAGGCGAGCGCGACGAGGCTGCACATGCCGGCCGTGAGCAGGGCCAGCGCCGTCCTCAGTCCGGTGCCACCAGCCGGAACCCGACCCCCCGCACGGTGCGCAGGTAGCGCGGCTTCGCCGCGGACTCGCCCATCTTTCGGCGGAGCCAGTACAGGTGAACGTCGATGGTCTGATCCTCGCCGACCGATGGCTGCCGCCATACCTCCTCCAAGAGCTCCCGGCGGGACACTACCCGCCCGGGTCGTGCGGCGAGATACGCCAGCAGGTCGAATTCCTTGCGGGTCAGCGCCAGCGGCTCCCCGTCGAGGACGGCGCTGCGCTCACCGACGTCCACCCGCAGCCCGCCGACGGTGTGCACGGCGGGCTGCACCGTCCGACTGGCCCGCCCGGCCCGACGCAGCACCGTGGTGATCCGAGCGTCCAGATGCGCGCCCGTGAACGGCTTGACCATGTAGTCGTCGGCCCCGGCGCGCAGCAGCTTGACCACCGACTGCTCGTCGTCCCGGGCCGTGGCGATGATGATCGGGACGTCGGTGATGCCGCGCAGCATCCGCAGCGCGTCCGAGCCGTCCAGGTCGGGCAGACCGAGATCCAACACCACCAGGTCGGGTGTCTCCGCGGCGACCCGGCGCAACGCGTCCAGGGCGGTGCCCACGGCGTGCACCGCGTGCCCCCGGTCCGCGAGGGAGCGCAGCATCGCGCCGCGTACGACGTGATCGTCTTCGACCAGGAGCACGGAGGCCACGACAAGACCGTACTTGGCCTGGCAAGTTGATCGCGTTGCGACGTACCTGGGAACCGGGCAAGCTGGTACGACGATGTCCTTCACCCTCTTTGCCGACGCCCGCATGGCGCTCGCCCGGGACAGCCTCGCCGGCCTCTCCACCGGCGACGCGCTCGGCGCGCAGTTCTTCCTGTCGGGGCCGGCGCCGGAGCACCTCACCGAGGCGACCCTGCCCCCGGCGCCCTGGGAGTGGACCGACGACACCGAGATGGCCTGCTCGGTGGTCGCCGAGCTTGCCGCGTCCGGCGACATCGACCGGGACCGGCTGGCGCTGGCGTTCGCCGAGCGTTGCGGCGCCCAGCGGGGCTACGGCGCCGGCGCGATGCTGATCCTGCGGTTGATCCGCACCGGCACCCCGTGGCCGGTGGCCGCCGCGTTCGCCTTCGACGGGCAGGGATCCTGCGGCAACGGCGCGGCGATGCGGGTCGGCCCGCTGGGCGCGTACTTCGCCGACTCCACCGCCCGTGCCGCCGCACAGGCTCGAGCCTCGGCCGAGGTGACCCACGCGCATCCCGAGGGGATCGCTGGCGCGGTCGCCGTGGCGGTCGCCGCCGCGCTCGCCGCCCGGGCCCGCCTCGACGGACATCGGCCGGCCCCGGACCGGCTGCTCGCCGGGATCGCCGCCGCGATCGAGCCGGGGACCGAGGTGCACCGCGGCGTGCACCGGGCGATCGGGCTGCTCGGCCGGCCGCTGCCCCGGGTGGTGGCGGCGCTCGGCAACGGCTCCCGGGTAACCGCCCAGGACACCGTCGGGTTCACCCTCTGGGTTGCCGCCACGCACCTCGACGACTATCCGGCGGCGATCCAGACGTGCGTGCGGGCCGGCGGGGACGTAGACACCACGGCCGCCATCGCCGGCGCGGTGGTGGCCGCGTACACCGGTGTCGGCACGCCCGGCGGAGTGCCCGAGCCGTGGTTGGCCGCGCGCGAGCCGCTACCGGCCTGGGCGCCCTGACGACGACGCCCGAGCTGTGACTGGCCGTCCGCGCCCGCCCCACCTGGGCGCCCTGACGATGATCAACTCAGTATCGGCGATATGGCGGTGTCCCGGGCGAGGGATGCCGCCATGTCGGCGAGCTGGAGTTGATGATGGTCGCTCAGCCGGTGCGCACCGGGTCGCCGACGGACGCAGGCTCCGCCTCGGCTGATGCCGAGGCGTCAGACGCCGCCGGTGCCGGTGTCGCCTTCGTGGAAACGGCCGGCGTCGGGTCGGCCTCCGTCCGGTCGGCCGGCGTCCGGTCGGCCTCCGTCCGGTCGGCCGGCGTCGCAGCCTCGTCCGCACTACCGGTCACCTCGGCGAGCGCGGCGTCCTCGGCCGGGTCGCGCCGGCGCAACCGGCTGACCAGCCAGCCGATCGCCGCGCCGCCGCCCAGCCCCGCCAACAGGCCGGCCGCCAACATGGCGTCGGCGCTGCCGGACTCCTCGCCGCCAGCGCCCGCCCCGGCCACCGCCGACCCGTCGGCACCAGCACCACCGTCACGACCAGCACCACCGTTCGCGCCAGCGTCGGGGCCGGTCGCCGCGCCGGCTGCCGGGGCGCCGTGGCCGCCGTGCCCGACCGGTCCGGCGGCACCGGCGGCTGCCGGCAGCAGGGTGAGCACCGGGGCGCGGTGCGCGCCGTCGGTGTCCGCCCAGCGAACCACCGTGCCGTCGGCGTACGTCTGGACGACCTCGAAGGCGAGCCGCTCGGCCTGCGGCAGCGGGCCCATGGACAACGCCAGCCGGGCCGGGCCGGGCGCGCTCTCGCCGACGCGGACCCAGGTCACCGCGGTGGTCACGGTCGTCACCCCGGGGGCGTGCATTCCGGCGACCGGCTTGTCGAGGGTACGGGAGCTGATCTTGGGTGCCCAGCCGTCGACCGACATCGGGTAGACCTCGGCCACCGGCGCGTCGGCCGGCAACCGGACCTCGATCTGGCGGGTCGTGGTGCCGGCCCGCTCCTCGGGCACGCTGAACTCCAGCCGTACCGCGTCGCCCTGCCGGGCCTCGGTCGGGGTGGTCGTCACGTCCGCGGCGTGCGCCGTGCCGGGCCATCCGAGCAGCAGACCGGCGGCGGTCAGCGCGGTCACCGCCGCGATCCGCCGCCGGTCACCGCCGTGCGTGCTCGCCATCTCGTGCCCCCATCCGTGTCGACGCGGCCGGCACCGGTTCCGGCCACACCTGGTAGTTCGGCTCCGAGGCGCGAAAGGTTCAACGGCGGCCGTTAGGAAGGTGCCCTTCCCTGGCGGGGGTGGGTGGACCGATAGCATCGGCAGGAGCCGAGGACGGCCCCGTTTCGTACCACCTGAAGGAGTCACCGTGTCCGCACCCCGTACCCCCGCCGTGGCCGACCCTGTCGTCGTCGCCGCCGGGACGACGGCGGCCGACGCGGTGGCCGCGGCCGGACTGCCCGCGAACGGCCCCAAGGCGATCGTCGTGGTCCGCGACCCGGAGGGTCAGCTGCGTGACCTGGACTGGGCGCCGGCCGAGGAGACCGTCGTCGAGCCGGTCAGCCTGGATTCGCCCGACGGGCTCAACGTGCTGCGTCACTCCACCGCCCACGTGCTCGCGCAGGCCGTGCAGGACATCTTCCCCGAGGCCAAGCTGGGCATCGGGCCGCCGATCGAGAACGGCTTCTACTACGACTTCGACGTCGACAAGCCGTTCCAGCCCGACGATCTCGGCAAGCTCGAGAAGCGCATGCAGGAGATCATCAAGTCCGGGCAGCGGTTCCGCCGGCGTCGCTTCGGCAGCCTCGACGAGGCTCGCGCCGAGCTGGCCGACGAGCCGTTCAAGCTGGAGCTGATCGAGGTCAAGGGCGAGGGCCTGGACACCGACGAGGTGATGGAGGTCGGCGGCGGCGAGCTGACGATCTACGACAACGTCGATGCCAAGGAGGACAAGGTCTGCTGGTCGGACCTGTGCCGGGGCCCACACCTGCCCACCACTCGGCTGATCGGCGCGTTCAAGCTGATGCGCTCGGCCGCCGCGTACTGGCGCGGGTCGGAGAAGAACCCCCAACTGCAGCGGGTGTACGGCACCGCGTGGCCGACCCGCGACGAGCTCAAGGCGTACCTGAAGCTGTTGGAGGAGGCCGCCCGGCGCGACCACCGCAAGCTCGGCGCGGACCTGGACCTGTTCAGCTTCCCCGACGAGATCGGCTCCGGCCTCGCGGTCTTCCACCCCAAGGGCGGGATCATCCGTCGGGAGATGGAGAACTACTCCCGCCAACGGCACGAGCAGGCGGGGTACGAGTTCGTGAACTCCCCGCACATCTCCAAGGCGCAGCTGTTTCAGACCTCCGGTCACCTGCCGTACTACGCGGACACCATGTTCCCGCCCATGCAGCTCGAAGGCGCGGACTACTACCTCAAGGCGATGAACTGCCCGATGCACAATCTGATCTTCAGGTCGCGCGGGCGGTCGTACCGGGAGCTGCCGCTGCGGATGTTCGAGTTCGGCACGGTCTACCGGTACGAGAAGTCCGGCGTGGTGCACGGTCTGACCCGGGTTCGTGGCCTCACCCAGGACGACTCGCACATCTACTGCACCCGCGAGCAGATGGCCGGTGAGCTGTCCACGCTGCTCAGCTTCGTGCTCGACCTGCTGCGCGACTACGGGCTGGACGACTTCTACCTGGAGCTGTCGACCCGGGACGACTCGCCCAAGTTCATCGGCGCCGACGAGGACTGGGCGGAGGCGACCGAGGCGCTGCGGACCGCCGCCGCGACCTCCGGCCTGGACCTGGTGCCCGACCCGGGCGGCGCGGCGTTCTACGGGCCGAAGATCTCGGTGCAGGCGCGCGACGCGATCGGCCGCACCTGGCAGATGTCCACCATCCAGGTCGACTTCAACCAGCCGGAGCGGTTTAGCTTGGAATACCAGGCCGCCGACGGCAGCCGGCAGCGACCCGTCATGATCCACCGGGCGCTGTTCGGCTCAATCGAGCGGTTCTTCGGGGTGCTCACCGAGCACTACGCGGGGGCGTTCCCGGCGTGGCTTGCCCCGGTGCAGGTGGTGGGCATCCCGATCCGCGAGGACCACACCGACTACCTGCACGGCTTCGTCGCGGCCCTGCGCGCGGAGGGCATCCGAGCGCAGGTGGACGCTGGTGACGACCGGATGCAGAAGAAGATCCGCACCGCTCAGCAGCAGAAGATCCCGTTCATGGTGATCGCCGGCGACGACGACGTGGCCGCCGGGACGGTGTCGTTCCGCTACCGCGACGGCTCCCAGCGCAACGGGGTGCCGATCGCCGAGGCGGTGACCCACGTGCTCGACGTGGTGTCCTCCCGGACGAACATCGGCCCGTCCGCCGCCGCGGAGTAACGCGCCGCGGTCGCTCCGGCCGCGTTCATGATCGTGCTCGATCCAGGATGTAGTGGCCTCCCCGTGCTGGGAGGCCACTACATCCATGTTCGAGCACGATCATGGCCGGCGCGGCGGCGCGGCCGGGGTGGCTGTCAGACGCCGCAGTTCGGCGCTGACCAGCCTCCGACGGCCGCCACGTGGGTGTGGTCGTTGTGGGCCGGGTAGCCGGGGCCGAGGATCTGCCCGAAGCCGTGGTAGCGGGCCTGCTGGGCCAGCCGGCAGAACGACGGGGAGCCGACCAGGTCCACTCCGTCGCCGTACATGTGCCGGCTGTTCGATGCCCCGCCGACCGCGTTGTTGCAGGCGGCGCTGCGGAAGCCGCTGCTGATCACGATGTTCACGTCCCCGAGGGCGTGTCGTAGGGCCTGGAGCTTCCACATCGAGACGAGCGCGTTGAACCGCGCGGTGCTCGCCGCGACCGCGCCGCCAGCCCAGGTGCTGTTGCAGTTGTTCAGCTCGGCGTAGCTGAAGTTGGCCGGCGTGCAGTCGTCGTCCTGGAGGGCGTAGAGCCGGTTGAAGGTCTGCGCGCCGGCCACCCCGTCGGCGGACAGCCCGTACGCCTGCTGGAAGCGGATCACCGCGGAGCGGGTGGCCGGGCCGTACGCGCCGTCGATAGTGAGCACTGCGGCGTAGCCGGGGTAGCCCGCGACCCGGATCTGGAGCTGCCGGACGTCCTCGCCGGACATCCCCTGGGACAGGGCGCGACCCCAGGTGTAGCAGCCGTCCGCCTGCGCCGCGCTGGCGGTGAGGGTGACGCCGGTCATGGTAGTAGCGGCGGTCAGCGCGAGTGCCGCGAGGATTCTGCCGAGCCGTCGGATCATGTAGCTCTCCATCAGTAAATGGAAGTACGTGGATGCATGGAATTTTCAGGTTCGGGCATCGATCCGTCAAGAACTTGCAGCAAGGAGTTTTCCCGGGCGGAGGGTGTCGCGGCCCGTCGGCGCGGCTCCGTAGGATCGGCTCGTGACAGGGGCGGAGCGGCACACGGACAGCGGTGGCATGGCGGACGGCCTGGATCGGCTCTGGACGCCACACCGGATGACCTACATCTCCGGCGAGGACCGCCCCGCCGAGGGTTACGAGAAGCCGACCGGCTGCCCGTTCTGCCTGGCCCCGGGGCTCCCACCGGAGGAGAGCCTGGTGGTGGCCCGCGGCGAGCACGTCTTCGTGGTGCTCAACCTCTACCCGTACAACCCGGGGCACCTGCTGGTCTGCCCGTACCGGCACGTCGCCGACTACACCGACCTGGACGTGCCGGAGACCACCGAGCTGGCGTCGTACACCCAGACGGCGATGCGGGTGATCCGCAAGGTGAGCAACGCGCACGGCTTCAACCTGGGGATGAACCAGGGCGGGGTGGCCGGCGCCGGCATCGCCGCGCACCTGCACCAGCACGTCGTCCCGCGCTGGGGCGGCGACGCGAACTTCATGCCGGTGATCGGCCGCACCAAGGTGCTGCCGCAACTACTCGGCGACACCCGCGACCTGCTCGCCCGCGCCTGGCCGTCCTGACCGTCGCTGGTCCGCTGGCCGTCCTACCGCCGCTGGTGCGCGACGTCCGCGCCGGTCTGGCTAGTCGGCGCGCAGCAGCGGGGTCAACTCCGGCCAGCTCTCCACCCGGTGTACGCGGGGCAGCAGCGCCGCGTGCGCGGCGACCTCCGCCGGGCGGGGTCGGAACAGGAAGCGGTACGGCACCGAGTCGAGGTAGCCGAGCACCTCCAGCCTGTCGTCCACGAAGTGGGTCAGCCCGAGCCGCAGGGCGATCGGCGCCTTGGCCGGCCGGGTCCGGCAGAAGTGCACCCGGTCGGCGGGGATCCCGGTGCGCGCCGGAAAGTCGTGGTGGGCCAGCCAACCGCGGGTCCGCCGTTCGGTGGCCTCGCCGCACTTGGACACCAGGTGCACCTCGTCGAACGCCGGCCCGAGCGCCGCGAGCGCGTCGAACGCCCCGTCGACCACCGGGGTACGCAGGTAGTGCGCGCCGAAGAAGGACGTGTCGGCGTCCTCGTCCGACGGCTGGATGATCACGCCGCCGATATCCACACCCAGCCTCCGCATGCGGCCGATCATGCCGCACCGAACCGGTGGACGCGCACCCACGATTCGCACGCGGGATCTGCTACGCCCCGACCCCGCCGAGGTGGCACGATCGGCCGATGGCAGTCACGACGCGGATGTTGGGGCGCAGCGGCATCGAGGTCAGCGCCCTCGGCATGGGGTGCTGGGCGATCGGCGGTCCCTGGGCGGAGGGGACACAGCCGCTGGGCTGGGGCGCCGTCGACGATGACGAGTCGGTGCGGGCGGTACGCCGGGCCCTCGACCTGGGCGTGACCCTCTTCGACACCGCCGACACGTACGGGGCCGGGCACAGCGAACGGGTGCTCGGCCGGGCGCTCGCGGGCCGCCGCGACGAAGCCGTGATCGCCACCAAGTGGGGCTACACCTTCGACGAGGCGACCCGCCAGGCGACCGGGGACGACGCGTCACCGGCGTACCTGCGGCGAGCCGTGACCGCCTCGCTACGCCGGCTGCGTACCGACCGGATCGACCTCTACCAACTGCACCTGGCCGACCTGCCGATGCCCCGGGCGGAGGCGCTGATCGGCACCTGCGAGGGCCTGATCACCGAGGGCCTGATCCGCGCGTACGGGTGGAGCACCGACCGCCCCGACCGGGCCACCGCGTTCGGGCACGCCGCCCCCGGCGCCACCGCCGTGCAGCACAACCTGTCGGTGCTGCGCGACACCCCCGAACTGCTCGCCGTCTGCGACAAGTACGACCTGGCCAGCATCAACCAGGGGCCGCTGGGGATGGGCCTGCTCACCGGCAAGTACACGGCCGCCTCCACGCTGCCCCGCGACGACGTACGCGGGCTGGCCCCCGGCTGGCTGGAGTGGTTCCGCGGTGGCCGCCCAGCACCGGAGTGGCTGCGCCGGGTCGGCGCGGTCCGCGCCGCGCTCACCGCCGACGGGCGCACCCTCGCGCAGGGCGCGCTGGGCTGGATCTGGGCGCGCAGCGGACGCACCATCCCGATCCCCGGCTGTCGTACGGTCAGCCAGGTCGAGGAGAACGCCGCAGCACTGCACCGAGGTCCCCTGCCGGCAGACCAGTTCGTCGAGGTGGAACGTCAGCTCGCCGCCCTGCGTACCGCCGCCCTCCGCGACGCCGACCGCCCCCACTGGCCCCGCCCCACCCACCCCACAACCCACCCGTAACTCCCGACCCCACCCCCCCGCCGAGCCACCCCCACCGCCCCCGCGCGCGGTCTTCGCCCC